>NZ_CAXXYC010000004.1:0-1828532 GCF_963675335.2 Sedimenticola selenatireducens | reverse complement strand
TCCAGCAGGAAGGTCTCACGCTGTGTCCGGTACTGTTCGGCCCGTTCGTTATCTCCGGCAAGCCGTGCGGTCGCCTCGGCTTCGGCCAGAAAAGCATAAAACCCGAGCATGGTGCCGATATGATCAGGGAACTCCCCGCTCAGGCGGTTGCGATAATCCAGGCCGGCATGGCGATAGGCCGCCGCGGCGCGATCCGCCGGCTCCTTGAACATGCAACCGGTCTCGACGACCGAGGCGTAAGGGCTGACACAGCCCGGCGCCACGAACAGCCCGGTATACTCCTCGGCCAGGGCCTCCACCAGGGTCGCGGTCGGGGTGTGGTAAAAATCCTCGTCAAATCCCAGGCCGGCCGCGGCCAGCGGCCCGCGCAGTTCGCCGCGGATCAGGTCGATCAGAGCCGCGTCCGCCTCCTCTTCGAGACAGCGTGCCAGAAAGCCGAACAGCCCGGCCAGGGCCTGCGTCTCATCCACCTGCTCTTGTTCAAAACCGTTTTCCATTATTGCTTCCGATGCCATAGTCGTTGTTGTCTGCATCTCTTCTCCTCCCAGTCAGCAAGTACACCCCCGGCATCCGGGACACCGGGGGGTGTGGCAGGTTAGTGGCCGCCGCCATGCAGCTCCGGTTCCGGGAGGCTGTTCCAGTCGATATCCACCTCTTTGTGCTTGGCACGGTGGATGTCGCCGGTATAGGCGTAGCGCAGGGTCTCCTCGTAATCCTTCATCGAGGCCTCGACGCTGACATCGGTATCACCGTATTTGTCCCCGGGCTGGGCCTTGGCGACGGTGACCACCGTGTCATACCAGCCCTGGGAACCGCCGATCGGATCCACCGCCAGGCGGATGATCGGATTGGGATGCACTCCCTTGTCGTTCCACCAGACATTGTTGGCGATATCCGCATCCCCGCCCTGCATGTAATCGGCAGCCTGCTCACGCTGTTTCAGCTGCGCCAGACGTCCGTATGCACTGTGGCCGCAAGCGGTGGAGATGGCCACCACATCCGGATGGATTCCCTCGGTGACGTGGGCACGAGTCACGATATAACCCAGCGGAGAGGTGACCCGGATCAGGTCCCCGTCGGAGAGTCCGCGCGCCGCCGCCGTCTTCGGATTGATCCAGGCCGGATTCTTGTGATAGAGCTCGGCCAGGTATTTCAGCGAAGCGGTCCGGCTCTGGGTGTGCACATTCACCTTGTAGGTGGTGAGCACCAGTTCATCCGGCTTCTTGTCCCGGGAAGGCAGGCGCTTGTAGACCGGCAACGGGTTGAAGCCGTACTTGCGGTAGCTCTCCTTGTAGATTTCCATGCGCCGCGAGGGGGTGCCGAAGCCGACCATGTTCCGGCCGTTGACCTGCACACCGATCGCCTGCCCGTCCTTCTTGATGGTGCCGTCGTTATCGACCTCGGCACCGGCCATGTCGGACGCGGAAAGCTCCTTGGTGTAGAGACCGTAATCGGGCTCCACCTCGTTACCGTTCTTGTCCACGATCTTGGCGGTCTCCTTGTCCACCTCGCCATAGATGGGCCAGACCCCTTTCTTCTTCATGAAGTCCCAGCCGCCATCCTCCTTGAGGCCCGGAATCGCATCGAAGTGGGCCCGCATCCAATCCTCGACGCTGTTGAAGGCGAAGTATTTCTTGATTCCCAGGGCGCCATCCGGATCAACCTTGCGGATCACATCGATCAGCGTCTGGCGGAACTCCTGAGTGCCGCCCAGCGGTTTGATCACCGGCTGCCGGATGGAGAGGCAGGGATAGAGCCCGCCGGGCATCGACTCGGGATCGTGCCGTTCCAGGTAGGTGACATCGGGAATGATCAGATCCGCCAGCTCGGTACTCTCCGACATGTAGGGACTGAAGGATGCATAGAAGGGCACCGTGTTTTCGTCGCTCAGCATCTCCTTCCAGACATGACTCGACGGATAGGTGTAGACCGGATTGTCATAGTAGGTCATCCATACCGACACCTTGGCCTCGCCCTTCTTGATCATGTAGGGGGCATGCGTCGATACATGATGCGAGGCCAGCGGATAGAGTGGCGGCGCGGCGATTACGCTGGCTGTCTTGCCCTTGGGCGGTACCGGCTGCGGCTGCGGCCAGCCCATGCCGCGCGGCAGGCAATAACCGCCCTTCTTCTCCACGTTGCCGGTGATCACATTCAGCATGTTGATGGCTGCTTCCTGGTAGGAACCCCAGACATGCTTGCAGGGCCCCCGGTAGGAGAAGGTGGTGGCCGGCTTGGTGGTGGCGAACTCGCGGGCGATGCGCCGAATGTCCTTGGCCGCCATTCCCGACTCCTCCTCGGCAAACTCCGGCGTGTAGGGCTTCAGGTGATCGATCAACTGCCGGGCGCTGACGTTGGTCCAGTTATCAATGAAGTCGGCATCGTACAGACCCTCATTCATGATTACGTGGGCCATGGCCAGGGCGATGGCGCCATCGGTCCCCGGGTAGGGGAAGTAGGCCTCGTCGGCGAAGCCCGAGGTGTTGGACATGCGCACGTCGAAGCTCACCAGCTTTGCCTTGTTGCCGACCACACCGTCCACCAGCCGCTGGGCATTGGGATTCATGAAGTAGGCGGTCTCCAGCACATTGGAGCCGAAGTTGAGGATGTACTTGGTGTTGGCCCAGTCACACGACTCAATATCCGGCCCCCAAGTGGGCTCCAGCCCGACCTTCTTGGAGGATTCGCAGATATTGGTGTGGTTGAGCATGGTGTTGGAGCCGAGGGCGTGCATAAAGCGGCCCACGGCGCCGCCGGTACGATCACGCCCCCACTTGAACACCATCTCGTTGAGAATTTCCGGCTTGTGCTCGGCATTGGCACGATCGATCACCTCGCGCAGTTTGCTGGCTAGCAGGGTGGTGGCCTCGTCGTAGGAGATACGCTTCCACTTGCCCTCGCCCCGCTTGCCGGTGCGCAGTAGCGGCGTCATGATGCGGTCCGGATCGTAGACATGCAGGAAGCCGGAGTTGCCCTTGGCGCACAGCTTGCCACGGGTGTTCGGGTGATCCATGTTGCCTTCCAGCTTGACGATACGGCCGTTCTCCACATAGGCGACACCGCCGTCCTCGATATTGCAGGCCATGCAGGTATAGGGCACCGCCTGGCGTTCCGCACCGGTGGTCGGCGAGTAGTCCTTGCCTCCCAGCTCCTGCTCCATGGCGACCAGGCGACTGCTGGTCAGGCCCAGGGCGCCGGCCGCAGTCCCCACCGCGCCGCCGAACTTGATAAAATCGCGGCGGGTGAATTTTATAGAGTCACTCATCTTTGTCTCCTCAGAAATTGATCTGGGTGAGCTGACCGGCATAGATCAGCACTTCCCTGAAGCTGTAAGCACCCACCGCGCTCAGCACCGCCGCCAGGGTCAGTATTTTTGGATCACGACCCAACTTCGGTATGGCGACCAGCACCAGCGGCGCCAGGATCCCGATCAGGAAGGTCATCCCCCAGTACTTGAAGGCAAACTGCTGATTGATGATCTCCCACGCCTGCTGCTTCTCGCCGGTGCCGTAGTTGAGCACCACCCACTCGGCCAGGAACAGGGCGAAGGTGACCGCCAGGGAGAGGTAGAGAAACGCGTGCAGAAACTCGGCAGCCCGCTGGTCAAGTTGACCGCGCAGCAGCTGGATGACCGCCACCACCGCGGTACCGGAACTCATGGATAGAATTACGAACAGCAGCGGGATGGTCGGGTTGCTCCACAGTTCCCGGGTCTGGTTCACCATCAGATCGAGGCCGGTATAGAGCGGCATGGAGAGTGCCAACAAGGAACCCAGGATACCGGTCCAGCGCATCAGGCCCTGGTTATCCTTTATCGATCCGTAATAAAAACCGACAATACAAAGACCGAACAGCGGCAGGAACAGCGAGCCCCAGGAGAGCGGCGAGGTCCAGTGGAAATAGAGAATCGGGTAGAGGAACCTGGCCGGCTGGCCAAGATCCACGATCAGCAGCGGTCCGCAGATGGCCAGCAGTACCAGGGAGGCGATCAGGCCGACCCTCTGGAACGGCTCCATCGACTTCGCCGCACCGCCAAAAACATTGCCGAATACCACGGGTGCCGCGGCGTAGACAAAGGTCATACCGGCGGCGCCGATCAGGAAGAAGTAGATGACGATTTCGTGCCCCCAGGGGGCGATGTTGTAGTCCATGTACTCAAACATGATGCATTCCCCTATAGAACACCTGAAAAGAACTTGCTGCCCCGGTTGCGCTGGTAGAACGCCTGCGCATCGGAGCGAGCAGCATAGGATTGCGGCGCGCTGAACACCTGCTCGGTCTGGGCACGATCCGGCTTGATGTAGTACACCTGCGGACGGGTACCCTTATCCGGCTTCAGCACCACCGTCTTGTGCCGGGCCACCAGGCGCGAGACCTCGCTGTTGGGGTCGTTCAGATCGCCGAAGATGCGCGAACGGCCCAGGCAGGTCTGTACACAGGCGGGCGCCAGGCCCTTTTCAACGCGGTGATTGCAAAAAGTGCACTTGTCCACCACGCCGCCGATCTTCACCCGGTCCCGGTTTTTCGGCAGCACGTGGCGCGCATTGTAGGGGCAGGCCGCAATACAGGTGCGGCAGGAGATGCAGCGTTCATAACGCTGCAATACAAACCCGTCCTCATGCTTGTAAGTCGCCTGGGTCGGGCAGTTACGGACGCAGGGGGGATTGTCGCAATGGTTGCACAAGCGGGGCATGAAATGACGCTTGGTGTTTGGGTAATGACCGGTATCCTTGACCTTTACAGTAGTGCGCCATACACCAAGCGGCACATCGTATTCAGCCTTGTCTGCACAAACGCAAGCCATGCAACCGATACATCGACGCAGGTCGACGACCATGGCCCAACGTTTTTTACCGGGCACGCCCAGGGATGGTTCAGTCTGAAGACCAACGGGCATGGGATATCCTCCTTAAGTTTTTGTGTTGATGCGGCAAAAAACCGACTGCTGTCAGGAACCTTTCAGGCCATTCTTGTCTGCTTTGCGGCACCGTTCTTGACAGAAGACACTTCAGCATGATCCATACCACAGTTTTTTAGTGTGTTTTTTAACTTATTGTTATTTATAATAATTTATACAACAGCCGCACCCATACACGGCCATTTGCCAATCCCTTTACCCCAGGAGGGTTACAGATCGGTAACGGGCGCCTTTATACTCATTCATTACTTGTTGATTTACATGGTTTTTTTACGCGCCACCCCGATAACGGGCAGATGTTACCCTCTCGTAACGGACGCCACCCCCCCTCCCCGGGCAAGTGACAAACAGACCCGATGTACGACCCCAAAAGGCCTGACCCACCGCATTGCCGCCCGCTGTCGTTACTATTCGGTAACGCTACCTATGCCCAACCGGGCGGCGTGGTTCATCTTAAAAGTTGCACCTGACGGGGGGAGACTATGACCGAAGCGCCCAGCACAACTGTTGGGGGGAGGCACCGCGCCGCACTCAACCGGTGAATTGAATATGCCATGCTGGGCAATCATTGTGTCAGGCTGTATGACGGGGCGATGGGGAGTGGTCTGAGCGCAAGGATCTACTCATGGAGAGATGAATAGAGCTGCCCCGTCAGGCGGGGTGACCGGCTCCCTATACCCACATCCGCGGCAGGTTGTTATGATGCGGCTTATCGGACAAGCTCTGAATGATGCCGCCCTCATACCCGGCAGCCAACCGCAATACAGATGTCAATGAATTCATGAAACCCCTGCTCATTATCAGCCACGTCGCCTGCAGCCGCCCTGGCTATCTGTGCGAATACCTGGACCGGCACCGGCTGCCCTATCAGCGGTTCAGCATCGAATCAGGTGAACCGCTACCCTCACCAGACCGTTTGTCCGGCCTGGTACTGCTGGGCGCCCCGGTGAGCGTCAACAGCGATCAAGCCTGGATTGAACGGGAGATAAGACTGGTGCGCGACTGCGCAGAGCGGAACATCCCGGTGTTCGGTATCTGCTTTGGCGGTCAACTGATCAGCAAGGCGTTCGGCGGCGAGGTATTCACGGCCTCCACCATGCAGATCGGCTGGCATCCGGTCACGATCACCGAGCAGGGCCGGCAACTGTTTAACGGCAATCCGATACCGGCACAGTTCACCGCCTTTGAGTGGCACGAAGATACTTTTACCCTGCCCGCCGGGGCCGTGCCCCTGTTCAGCGGCGGTTGTATCGGCAACCAGGGCTTCCTGTACCGGGGCTGCCTGGCGGTCCAGTTTCATCCGGAGGTCACCGAGGAGATCGTCCGCGAATGGGTGGCCCGCTATGAGGCCTGCGTCGACAATCCCACCCTTTGCCGCCAGGACCACAACGCCATTTTGCAGGACTTGCCGCAAAAACTGACAGCCATGCGGCAGATGTCCGACAACCTGTTCGACTGGTGGCTCAAGCAGGTGAACCCGACACATAATCCCCGATAAACTCCACGGATACTTTTCCCCGTCGGGGCTTCCGCGCCGGGCGGTTTCGGTTAGAATGCAGTTCGCTCGCGGTTTCGCGATTTATTGACTATGGACGATACTCCCCCGGATATCGCCACCGATTCAAATAATCAGCCAGGATTACCGATATGCAATTTCGCCCCTTCAACCCCCCTGTTCGCACCCTGATGGGCCCCGGCCCTTCCGATGTCCATCCGCGTATTCTGGAAGCGATGTCACGGCCAACCATCGGCCACCTGGACCCCGCTTTCATTCAGATGATGGAGGAGGTGAAGACGCTGCTCCAATATGCCTTCCAGACCAAAAACGAGCTGACCATGCCGGTCTCCGCCCCCGGCTCTGCCGGTATGGAGACCTGTTTCGCCAACCTGGTGGAACCGGGTGACCAGGTCATCGTGTGCCAGAACGGCGTATTCGGCGGGCGCATGAAAGAGAACGTGGAGCGCTGTGGCGGTACCGCCATCATGGTCGAGGACACCTGGGGCGAAGCGGTCGACGCGAACAAGCTGGAAGCAGCCCTGAAGGCCAACCCGGACGCCACCATCGTCGCCTTTGTACATGCCGAGACCTCCACCGGCGCCCAGTCGGATGCCGAAAGCCTGGTCAAGCTGGCCCACCAGCATGACTGCCTGACCATCGTGGATACAGTTACCTCACTGGGCGGCACACCGGTCAAGGTGGACGAGTGGGCCATTGACGCCATCTACTCCGGCACCCAGAAATGCCTATCCTGTACCCCCGGCCTGTCGCCGGTGAGCTTTAGCGAGCGCGCGCTGGAGAAGATCCGCAGCCGCAAACAGAAGGTGCAGAGCTGGTTCATGGATCTGAATCTGGTGATGGGCTACTGGGGTGGCGGCACCAAGCGGGCCTACCATCACACCGCGCCGATCAACGCCCTGTACGGTTTGCATGAGGCACTGCTGATGCTGCAGGAGGAGGGGCTGGAGAACGCCTGGGCGCGCCACCGGAAAAACCACCTGGCGCTGCGTGCCGGCCTGGAGGCGATGGGGCTGACCTTCATTGTCAATGAAGCGGACCGCCTGCCCCAGCTCAACGCCGTCTCGATTCCACAAGGCGTGGATGACGCCACAGTGCGTGGCCGCCTGCTGAATGAATATAACCTGGAGATCGGCGCCGGCCTCGGCGCCCTAGCGGGCAAGGTGTGGCGCATCGGTCTGATGGGACACGCCAGCCGTGCCGAGAACATCCTGCTCTGTGTCGGCGCCCTGGAGGCGGTACTCTCCGACATGGGGGCCGATATCAATCAGGGCGTGGCGCTGGCTGCCATGCAGAAGGCGCTCGATTGAATGAAGTGAATTGGTGCGGCACCCTACAAGGCCAATACCTTTAGGGTGCCGGTGAGCCTGAAAACCGTGCCACGCGCTTACGCGGTGGCGGCGGACTTCTCAAACGCCTCGCGGTGCAGGTTGATAAAGCGGATATCCTGCGGATAGGGAAACACATCGGCATGGATGCCACGACCAATATCCAGTTGCCGCTGCTGCCAGTAATGTGCATCAAACAGATCCGGATGCAATTCAAGCAGTGTTTTGCGGATCAGCGGGCTGGCGCTGAGGAAGGTGAGAAACTCCTCCGGAAACACATCGTCATCGGCCACTGAATACCAGGGTTCGCTGCTCATCTCATCCTCGGGGGTGCGCGGCGGCGGGATCTGTCGGAAATTGCACTCGGTCATCCGGGTGATCTCATCGTAATCATAGAACACCACCTTACCCTGGTGCGTCACGCCAAAATTCTTGAACAGCAAATCACCGGGGAAAATGTCCGCCGCCATCAGCTGCTTGATGGCCAGCCCCCAGTCATCCAGCATCGTTCGCACCGTCTCTGGTGAGCCCTCGGCCAGACAGATATCCAGCGGTATCATACGATGCTCGATATAGAGGTGGTTGATAATGACGTTGTCTCCGTCCATCTCCAGTTGGGACGGTATCGACTCCTCCAATTCCGCCATCAGCTCCGGGTCGATACGGTCCCGGGGAAAGGCGGTCTTGGAGAACTCCAGGGTGTCCGCCATCCGTCCCACCCGATCATGCAACTTGACCTGCAGGTAGCGCTCCTTTACCTGGGCATGGGTGATGTTCTTCTGCGGGGCAAAGCGGTCCCGGATCACCTTGAAGACGAACGGATAGGAGGGGAGCGTGAACACCATCATCACCAGCCCCCGGACACCCGGGGCGACAATAAAGCGGTCATTGCTGTCCTTGAGATGGCTCAGCAGGTCCCGGTAAAACTCATTCTTGGCCTGCTTGTGAAAACCGATACTCATGTAGAGCTCTGCCAGCGGTTTGTTGGGCATGATGCTCTGCAGAAAGCTGACCGTGGCCGCCGGAATCGAATTATTTGCCATGAAATAGGCGCGGGCAAAACTGAACAGCGCCTCCACCTCCTCATTGGAGGTGAGCAGACTGTCTACAAAAATGCTTCCCTGGTAGTTCAGCAGAGGCAACACCAGCGGTTGCACTCCCTGATCACTCACTACCCGGCCAATCAGATAGGCCGCCTTGTTACGATAAAAAGGCGCCTCCAGCACATCGATGCGCAAACCGTCATCGGGCAGCTGGCCAAAGGCGGAACGCCGCCTGAAGGCATCGGCGACATGGGCGATATCCCGCTCCATATCCTGATAGGGGATTCTGAAATAGAAGCCGGAGAGGATTTCGCGCAGGCAAGTCTCCAGGCCGCCGTCTTTCAAATGGAACGACATGAAGACCCGATCCCGCCGGGTCAGCTCCTCCCGATCCACCCCGGACTCGATAAAAATCTTGTCATTGTCGAAGTACTGGCGATCGAACATCTTGCAGAACACCGAGTTGTAAAACGTCTCGGCCAGCTCCGGGCGCCGGTAATTGACCAGGAACTGCTGGTACTGGGTCTTCACCTGTTGCCACAGGGCATCGTCCACATGGGAGACATCGAAGGTGGAACGGACCTTGCTGATCGCCTCTTGCACACGCCGGTCATAGAAGCTGATCCGGTCCACCGAGGCCTGGCGAATTGCCTCCCAGTCCGCCTGCTCAAAGCCCTGCCGTACCTGCCGGGTGATCTCCTGAAAAAAGGAGAAGTGGCGCTCGAAGCCGGTAAATATGGTGCGGGCAAGCTGCTGCGCGAGATCTGTCATGTACCCCTACTCCTGATAGATGCGGCCCGAAATCATTAAGAGCATGCCACATTAAAGAATTATTACTACCCCATTTTCTTCTGCAACGCAGCATAAAGAATTTCAATACAAAGGATTAAAGTATTTATCGTTCTTAATACTTCACAATTGCGTATGCTCTATGCCGTTGATATATCTATTTGCTTGTTATTACTAAGGTTTTACCTGAATTCTCGGGTATTTTCCTAATAAGCATCCTGGGAGATACCGGAAATGACAGCTACTCAGCTCAGTACCGATGCATCCAGCCAGCGCATTCGAGTCAACGCACCACTGGCTGAAAATCACCACCGGATACTCGTTCCAGAAGCACTCCAGTTTATCGCTGAACTTGAGCGGCGCTTCGGAAAGCGGCGTAAACAGTTGCTGGGTCTCCGTGCGGATCGGCAATCACGCCTCAACAAAGGTGAGTTACCCGGTTTCCGGGTGGAGACCGCCGAGCTCAGGGCAGCAAACTGGCAGGTAAAAAAAGCACCTGCCGACCTGCAGGACCGCCGCGTGGAGATCACCACCGGCGCAGCAGATCGCAAGGAGGTCATCACCGCCCTCAATTCCGGCGCCAACGGTTTCGTGGCCGATTTCGAAGACGCGCACTCACCGACCTGGAGCGGCACCGTTGAAGGCCAGATCAACCTGTATGACGCTATCAGGGGTCGTCTCGACTACCAGAGTCCGGAAGGGGAACAGTACCGACTGAACCCTCAGCGGGCCACCCTGTGGATGCGGCCCCGTGGCTGGCACATGGAAGAGAAGCATCTGCATGTGGATGGTCAGCCGGCGTCCGCCAGTCTGTTCGACTTTGGCCTGTTCATCTTCCACAACGGTGTACAACTGCATGAGCAGGGTAGCGGCCCCTATTTCTATCTGCCCAAGCTGGAGAGTTATATCGAGGCGCAGCTCTGGGCCGATGTATTCGCCTATGCCGAAGAGAGCCTGGGCCTGAATCACGGCAGCATCTGCTGCACCGTGCTGATCGAGACCCTGCCGGCGGCGTTCGAGATGGAGGAGATGCTCTATACCTTGCGGGATTACGCGGTTGGACTAAACTGTGGTCGCTGGGATTATATCTTCAGTTTTATCAAGAGATTCCACGCCAATCCCGAGTGGGTATTCCCGGAGCGCAGCCAAATCACCATGGAGTCCGGCTTTTTACGGGCCTGTTCACAACTGCTGATCAAGACCTGTCATCGACGTGGCGCACACGCCATTGGCAGCATGGCCGCACAGATCACGGATGACCCCACCGCCGACATCGATGTCCGGGAGAAGGTCCGCTGCGACAAGGAGCGCGAGGCGACCGATGGCCATGATGGCACCTGGGTGGTTCATCCCGGACTGGTGGCGGTGGCGAAAGCCGTGTTCGACCGGGTCATGCCGCAGCCGAACCAGCTTGACCGCCAGCTGAACGAACTGACCGTCAGCGAAGCCGATCTGCTGCAGATTCCGCAGGGACTGATCAGCCAGGCCGGCCTCAGCGACAACATCAGTATAGGCCTGCGTTACCTGGCCGCCTGGCTGGACGGCCGGGGGGCCGTACCGGTGCATAGCTTGATGGAAGACGCCGCCACCGCCGAGATCGCCAGAGCCCAGATCTGGCAGTGGGTACGCTACCCCAAAGGGATCATGGAAGATGGACGCAACATCACCTTCGAGCTGTTCAGCGAGGGCGTTGCGCAAGAACTGGAGCAGATCCGCCAGGGAGTGGGGGATGAGGCATTTGCAGCCAGCCACTACCCGGCGGCAGCCGACCTGTTCAGCGACATTGTCGCCAATGACCGCTTTGTTGAGTTCCTTACACTGCCCGCATACCAAACGCTGGCCTGATATAACCGCATAACCAAAACCGTAAGTCCCTCCTCCAGCCGGAGGAACGATTGAACGGAGGAGGTTTGATGACAGCAATACTGAAGGAGATTGTCCTATGAACCGTAAACAACAGATTGAAGCCTTGGAAAAAGACTGGGCAGAGAATCCCCGCTGGAAAACCGTCAAGCGCGGCTATTCGGCAGAGGATGTGGTCCGTCTGCGCGGGTCGGTCCAGCCGGAATACACCTACGCCAAGCGCGGCGCCGATAAACTGTGGGATCTGGTCCACGGCAGCGCCAAGAAAGGCTACGTCAACTGCATGGGCGCCATCACCGGCGGTCAGGCGATGCAGCAGGCAAAAGCGGGCATTGAAGCAATCTACCTCTCCGGCTGGCAGGTAGCTGCCGACGGCAATACCTCCGAGACCATGTATCCCGACCAGTCACTGTATGCCTATGACTCGGTACCGACCATGGTGCGTCGTATCAACAACGCGTTCAAGCGTGCCGATGAGATTCAGTGGTCCCGTGGCACCGGCCCGGAGGATCAGGGTTATATCGACTACTTCCTGCCGATCGTGGCGGATGCCGAGGCCGGTTTTGGCGGCGTCCTGAACGCCTTTGAGCTGATGAAGAACATGATCGCCAACGGCGCGGCCGGCGTACATTTCGAAGATCAGCTGGCAGCTGTCAAGAAGTGCGGTCACATGGGCGGCAAGGTACTGGTACCGACCCAGGAAGCGGTACAGAAACTGATTGCGGCCCGTCTGGCCGCCGACGTCTGCGGCGTCCCCACCCTGCTGCTGGCGCGTACCGATGCAGAGGCAGCTACCCTGCTGACCTCCGACTTCGATCCCAATGACAAACCCTTTGTCACCGGCGAGCGCACCCCGGAAGGCTTCTACAACGTGAAGAACGGCCTGGAGCAGGCCATCTCCCGCGGTGTCGCCTATGCCCCCTATGCTGACCTGGTCTGGTGTGAAACCGGTACTCCGGATCTCGGTTTCGCCCGCGAATTTGCCGAGGCGGTGCTGGAGAAAAACCCCGGCAAACTGCTGGCCTACAACTGCTCGCCCTCGTTCAACTGGAAGAAGAACCTGGATGATGCCACCATCGCCAAGTTCCAGGATGAGCTGTCCGACATGGGCTACAAGTACCAATTCATCACTTTGGCCGGCATCCACAACATGTGGTACAACATGTTCGACCTGGCCTATGACTATGCCCGCGGCGAAGGCATGAAGCACTACGTGGAGAAGGTCCAGGAGCCCGAATTCGCGGCCCGCGACAAGGGTTACACCTTCGTCTCCCACCAGCAGGAAGTAGGCGTCGGCTACTTCGACGACGTCACCACCACCATCCAGGGTGGCGCATCTTCCGTCACGGCATTGACCGGTTCTACCGAGGAAGAGCAGTTCGAAGGTTAAACGCCTGGCCTGACTGCACGATCGGTCACACCCGCAAGGGTGTGGCCGTTTTTACTCACAGGAGAAAAAAAGATGACTCAGGCACCTACCACCCTGGAAAAGACTGCGGATATTTATGACGAACATGAAGCGGCGATCCAGGTCTGCGAACCGATTTTCAGGGATTACGGCGGCCACATCCGCTTCAGTGGTCAAATAGTCACCATCAAGTGTCATGAAGACAATTCGCTGGTAAGGGAACTGTTGGGTAAACCGGGTAACGGCCGGGTTCTGGTGGTGGATGCCGGCGGCTCCATGCGCTGCGCCATGCTGGGGGATATCCTGGCGCAAAAAGGCGTGGATAACGGCTGGGCCGGGGTGTTGATGTACGGCTGCATTCGCGATGCCCGGGAGATCTCGGAGATGCCGATCGGGGTCAAGGCACTCGCCACCATCCCAAAGAAGAGCGTAAAAAAAGGTGCCGGCGAAGCCGAAGTACCGGTTACCTTTGCCCTGGTCACCTTCCGCCCCGGCGACTGGCTCTATGCCGATGAAGACGGGGTGGTGGTATTACCGGCCAAGGCATAACATCGCCTCTGCAGCCGATCCTCACCGCTCACCCGTACCACTGAACGGGAACCCCACTTCGACTGGGCCGTTGAAGCGGCGCCAATTCACCAGGTCTTCGTCCCACTGAACGGACAACGCGGACCTTGATCAGGCACGCCAGATGAGCGCTATCGCCGTGCAGCAGAACACCCCATTTGAACAGTATCTGCGACAGCAGGGCTTCACCAATCTGATGGTCACCACCAGTGCCGCCCCTCTACCCATCCGCAGGCCACGGGCTGGCCGGGTGGTGGGAGGGCCATGCCTTCGCGGAACAGGCTCATTCAGGCCCCCATCCGGAACAACGTATTTTTTACACCAAAACCGTTTTTTTTACACCGGATAGCCGATTCAGTTTCCGCCGCCCCAGAAATACCTACAATCCTGGTGGTTTTTTCACTGAAATATCAATACATTATCCAAATAACCCCATCATCCTCCGTTACTGCTCCAGGTTGGCACAACCCTTGTAATACCAAGGTGATAAACCGGTCACCAGTGCCGATGGCGGATTAAGGCCTAAACTCCAAAGATCGGAAGTCAATCTATATTTAAGTGACGGAGAGATGTGATGACCCTTGAACTCGATTTACCCGAGACCTTTAATGCCGCGGACTATTTTGTGGATAGAAACGTCCGGGAGGGCCGGGGTGACAAGACCGCGGTGCGCTGCGGCAGCACCAGCCTCAGCTATGCCGACGTCCAGGCGGGAGTCAATCGCTTCGGCAATACCCTGAACCATCTCGGCGTTCGCATGGAGGAGCGCGTCGCTCTGCTGATGTTGGACACCGAGCTCTACCCCCAGGCGTTCTTCGGTTCGATCAAGCTGGGCGCCGTGCCTATCTGCCTCAACACCCTGATGCGTCCCAAGGATTATGAATATTTCCTCAATGACAGTCGCGCCCGGGTGCTGGTGATCGACGCCCACCTGCTACCGAGCCTGGAACCGATACGCAACAAACTGCGCTTTGTACAGCACATCATCGTAGTCAATGGTGAGGCGCCGGCCGGTGATCTGGCGCTCGACAGCCTCTGGGCGGACCAGCCGGACCAGATGGAAGCGGCACCCACTACCCCGGATGACGCCTGTTTCTGGCTCTACAGCTCAGGCTCCACGGGACAACCCAAGGGCACGGTGCATCTGCAGCGAGACATGGTCTACTCCTGCGAGACCTACGGAAAACAGGTACTGGGCGTGAAAGAGGGGGACGTCTGCTTCTCCGCCGCCAAGCTGTTTTTTGCCTACGGGCTGGGTAACGGCCTCTACTTCCCGTTCAGCGTCGGCGCCACCGCAGTCTATATGCCGGACCGGCCCACCCCAGAGGCGGTCTACCAGACCATCAAGGAGCAGCGGCCGACCATTTTTTATGGCGTGCCCACGCTCTACGCCTCCATGCTGGACACCGAGGGGTCGCTGGACGGGGTACGCATCTGCGTCTCGGCCGGTGAGGCACTGCCGGCGGACATCCTGAAGCGCTGGAAAGAGCGCTTCGGTGTCGACATCCTGGACGGCATCGGCTCCACCGAACTGGTGCACATCTTCATCTCCAACTACCCGGGCGATATCCATCCCGGCAGTACCGGGCGACTGGTGCCGGGCCACGAGGCGAAGATCGTCGACGAAAACATGGAGGAGGTGCCGCAGGGCGAGGTCGGCACCCTGCTGGTGAATAGCGGCAGTGCCGCGGCCTATTACTGGAACAAACGGGAGAAGACCCGCCAGACCATGCTCGGCCCCTGGTTCAACACCGGGGACAAGTTCTTCATGGATGAGAATGGCCTGTTTTTCTATGCGGGACGCACCGACGATATGCTCAAGGTAGGCGGCATCTGGCTTTCACCAGTTGAGGTGGAGGCCTGCATCATCTCCCACCCGGCGGTACTGGAGTGCGCCGTGGTGGCCGCCACCGATGCCGAGGACCTGGTCAAGCCCAAGGCCTATGTGGTACTGAAGGCCGGCCAGCAACCGAGCGACGAACTGGCCGAAGAGATCAAGCTGTACGTGAAGAACACCCTGGCCCCGTACAAGTACCCCCGCTGGCTCGAATTCATCGACGAGTTGCCCAAGACCGCCACTGGCAAGATTAAACGCTTTGAGCTGCGGAAGCTGGACGACTCATAAGCAATCGGCCAAGGCCATAGGGCGGGCACAGCCCGCCCTATGATTCCCGAACATCACCGGGTATCAAACAATCACCAAAACATGGCGTGAGGCAATCAACAGACACTGAAAACCAAGCGTGACATGGCGTGGACGGGGTAACCCGAGCACGCGAACACAGGCACAAAAGCATCTTTTGCGCTGATGATAATCATAGAGAGGAGAAGCAGATGAGTGATCAGAAAAAAACCGGCATCAGCCGGCGTGACATTATCAAGGGTGGTGCGGCGGCGGCTGGATTGGTGACGGCATCCAGTCTCATCCCCACCCGGTTTGCCATCGGCAACACCGCCAAGGTGAAGGTCGGCATTCTGCTACCCTACACCGGCACCTATGCCAAGCTCGGCGCCAACATCAAGGATGCCCTGCAACTGCGCATCAACGAGGCCGGCGGCAAGCTGGGCGGGCGCGAAGTGGAATATATCAATATCGACAGCGAAGCCTCTCCTCCCAAGGCGCCGGAACTGACCAACAAGCTGCTGAAAAAGGAGCAGGTGGACTTCCTGATCGGACCGGTCCACTCCGTGGTCGGCATGGCAATGGTCAAGGCGGCGCGCAACACCGATGTGATTGCGGTAATCCCCAACGCCGGCGCCAACGGTCTCACCGGAGCGCTCTGCGCACCCAACATCTTCCGCACCTCCTTCTCCAGCTATCAGCCCGGCTTCCCGGGCGGCACTGCCATGCTGGAGGACGGCCACAAAAACGTGGTGCTGATGTACTGGAACTACGGCTTCGGCAAGGAGACCGCGGCAGCCTTCAAGCAGTCGTTTCTGGCCGGTGGCGGCAATATCGTCAAGGAGATTCCCACCCCCTTCCCCAAGGTGGAGTTCCAGGCCTATCTGACCGAAGTGGCCGCCTTGAAACCGGACGCGGTATTCACCTTCTATGCCGGTGGCGGCGCGGTGAAATTTGTCAAGGATTATGCCGCTGCAGGACTGCACAAGAGCATTCCGCTGTACGGTGCGGGCTTCCTCACCGAGGGTGTGACCGGAGCCCAGGGCGAAGCGGCCGAAGGCGTTCGCACCACGCTGCACTACGCCGACACGCTCGACCTGCCGGCCAACCACCGATTCCGTGAGGCGTTCCTGAAGGCAACCGGCAACCAGGCCGATGTCTACGCTGTACAGGGCTATGACGCCGGTGACCTGCTGGTCCAGGGTATGGCCGCCGTGGAGGGGGATGTCAGGGCCAAGGCAGAGATGATCAAGGCGATGGAGAGTGCCACCATCGACAGCCCGCGCGGCAAGTTCACCTTCTCCAAGGCGCACAACCCGATCCAGGACATCTACCTGCGTGAAGTGGTCAACGGCCAGAATCAGGTCATCCGAACCGTGCAGAAAGCGGTGGAAGACCCGGCCGAAGGGTGCAAGATCGGCTGATCGCTAACCGGCCTTGTACGGCCCTTGGTGCCTGGCGGCGAACTGCCGCCGGGCATACCTGACCTCACACTGATTTCCCGAGGCCCCATGGAGAGTTCTTTCTATTTCATCCAGCTGCTGAACGGCATCCAGTACGGATTCCTGCTGTTTCTGATGGCCAGTGGACTGACCCTGATCTTCGGTATCATGGGCATTATCAACCTGGCACATGGCGCCTTCTACATGGTCGGCGCCTACCTCTGTTACTGGCTGACCGGTATCACCGGCAATCTGTTCACCGGTATCCTGCTGGCCATCCCGCTGAGCATTCTGGTCGGCTACGCGGTGGAGCGACTGGCAATCTCCTACCTGTACCGGCGCGACCATCTCTATCAGGTGCTGCTCACCTATGCGCTGATCCTGATAGCCAATGAACTGCAGAGCATCTTGTGGGGCAATGATGTGCATAGCGTGCCGATCCCTGAACTGCTGAGAGGTTCGGTGCAGCTAACCGACAACCAGGCCTACCCGGTCTACCGGCTGTTTATCTCCGCCACCTGTATTTTACTGGCGGCCGTCATGTACTGGGTAATTCAGAAGACCCGCCTGGGCATGACCATCCGTGCCGGCGCGAGCAACCGGGAGATGGTGCAGGCGTTGGGCATCAACATCAACTGGCTGTTCGCCATCGTATTCAGCATGGGCGCCGCCCTGGCCGCCTTCGCCGGCATGCTGGCGGCGCCGGTCAACACGGTCTACCCGGGCATCGGCGACAACATCCTGATCATCTCCTTTGTGGTGGTGGTGATCGGTGGTATCGGTTCGATCAAGGGGGCTTTTATCGGCGCCCTGCTGATTGGTCTGGCCGACACCTTTGGCAAGGTACTGTTACCTGAAATGGCGAGCATGGTGGTCTACACACTGATGGCCGCGGTTCTGTTCTGGCGCCCGCAGGGGCTGTTCGGCAAGGTCTAGACGAGGTCACCCATGCATACCGTTACACGTCCCATTATTATCTTCCTCTGCCTCTGTCTGGCGCTGCTGCTGCTGTTTCCGATGGTCGGCAGCGCCTTTTACACCGGGCTGGTGACCAAGATCATGATCCTCTCGATCTTCACCATCAGCCTGGATCTGCTGATCGGATTCACCGGCCTGGTCAGTTTCGGTCACGCGGCTTTTTTCGGCATCGGCGCCTATCTGCTGGCGATCCTGTTCGGCGACCTGGAGCACATCAACTACTGGTGGTCCCTGACCCTGACGCTATCCCTGACCGGGTTGGCGGCGCTGCTGGTAGGCTGGCTCTGTATCCGCACATCGGGCATCTATTTCATCATGCTGACTCTGGCCTTCGCCCAGATGTTCTTCTACTTTTTCTTCGAGTCGCCTCGCTTCGGCGGGGACGATGGCATTTTCATGATGAACAAACCGGAGATCACCCTGGCCACACGGCAACTGGTGGATCTGGACAATGAACATGACTTCTATTACTTCGTGCTGGCCTGGCTGGTAGGTGTCTATCTGTTCCTCAGCATGATCCTGCGCGCTCCGTTCGGCCATGTGCTGATCGCCATCAAAGCCAACGAGCAGCGGGTCCGGGCACTCGGTTACTCCACCCCCCACTACAAGCTGGTCAGCTTCGTCATCGCCGGCACCATCGCCGGACTGGCCGGCTTCCTGGAAGCGGCGCACACCAGCTTCATCACCCCCGCCTATCTCGGCTGGCATGAGTCGGGCATGGCCATCATGATGGTAATTCTGGGCGGCATGGGGACCCTGTTCGGGCCTGTCATCGGTACCTTTATCGTGGTGTTGCTGCAGGATTTTCTGCCCAACTTCACCGAGCACTGGAAGCTGATTATGGGCGGTATTATCATTTTCGTGGTGCTGTTCCTGCCCAACGGCATCGCCGGACTTATTTACAGTATCAGCAACCGTTTCTTCTCCAGAGAGAACAGCGGGAGGGAGGGTTAATGTCCGAGATCATCCTGCGCACCGAACACCTGTGCAAAAATTTCGGTGGCCTCAAGGCGACCGACGATGTCTCGCTGGAATTCGAGCGGGGCAAGGTGCACGCTATCCTGGGCCCCAACGGCGCCGGTAAAACCACCCTGATCAACCTGCTGTCGGGAGAGCTGCTGCCCAGTAGCGGGCGCATTCTGTTCAAGGGTTACGACATCACCGATGCGCGCCCGGAGAAGGTCTCCCGCATCGGAATCGGCCGCAGCTTCCAGAAAACCAATATCCTGCCGGGCTTCTCCTGCCTGCAGAACTGCTGGATCGGTGCCCAGTCCTGCCTCATCACCTCGATGCGTTTTTTTCGTCCAGCCAAGCACCTGCGGATGGTGCACCGGCGGGCCGATCACGCGCTGCAACTCTGCGGCCTCTCCAACAAGCGCAACCAGATCGCCGGCACCATGAGTTATGGCGAGCAACGCCAACTGGAGATTGCCATGATGTTGGCCACCGAACCGGAGCTGCTGCTGCTGGATGAGCCGCTGGCCGGCATGGGCACGGAAGAGTCGCAACAGGTCACCGCACTACTGAAAGAGCTGGCCAAGGAGCAAACTCTGATCCTGATCGAACATGATATGGACGCCGTCTTCTCTCTGGCCGACCGCATCACGGTGATGGTGGACGGGGCGGAGCTGGAGACCGGCAGCGTTGAACAGATACGTAACAGTCAGGCGGTTCAGGACGCCTATCTGGGTCATGACGAGGAGGATGCGGCATGAGTACGAGTTCCGCCACACCACTGCTGCAGGCCGAGGGGCTGCACACCTATTATGGCGACAGCCACATCCTGCGCGGTATCGACCTTTCCATCGAAGCCGGTGAGACGGTCAGTCTGATGGGGCGAAACGGTATGGGCAAGACCACGACCCTGCGTTCACTCATTGGCCTGACACCGCCACGCCGGGGACGCATTACCATTCGCGGCAAGGAATCCACCCGGCTCAACACCCATCAGGTGATTCGCCAGGGGATCGCCTTCGTGCCCGAGGACCGCGGCATCTTCCCCAATCTGAGCGTACTGGAGAATCTCACCATGGCGGCCCGTACCGGCCCGGATGGCCGCGACGAATGGAATCTGGACCGGGTGCTGGAGCTGTTCCCGCGACTGGGCCAACGGCTCACCAACATGGGCAACCAGCTATCCGGCGGTGAACAGCAGATGCTGACCATCGCCCGCGCCCTGATGACCAACCCGGACCTGATCATCCTGGACGAAGCGACCGAGGGGCTGGCCCCGCTGATCCGCCTGGAGATCTGGGTGGTAATCCGACACATCAAGTCGACCGGCATCGCCTCCATTATTGTGGACAAGGACATCAACGCGCTGCTGCCGATCTGTGACCGCAACTACATCATCAACAAGGGTGAGGTGGTCTATCACGGGCGCTCCCGGGAGCTGCTGGAGAACCCGGAACTGCACAAGCAGTACCTGGGGGTGTAGCAGGTCGCAGGAACGCCTGCCTGGAATCGGCCCGGGGCGGGCCTCCTACGGGCACATCGCCTTGCCTGACCCGTAGGAGCGGCTTCAGCCGCGAATTGGTTTTCACCACCGGCACGGGTCGCAGCTAAAGCAACTCCTACGAGTATGGTCTTGAGGTAAAGGGATGTATTACAGGCGGCGCCCCCGCTGCGATCGATCCCGGGAATGGCGCAGCAAAAAATGAAACTGTGTAGAATGATGGAACGACTATGCACGCGATCAGCCGACTGTTCTCCACTATCACCATCCGCAAGCCGTTCTGGCTGTGGGTGGCAATCTGTCTGCTGGTGGGAGTCAGCACCGCCGCCCTGATCGGCATACTGCACACCACCAGCGCAGTCCGTCAGGAGGCGCAAACGCGTTTCTTTGAACAGTACAATCGCCAGCAGCTGATCCTGGCCGAACAGGCCGCTCACTCCATCGAGGAGACGTTCGCCACCTTCCGCAGAAATCTCAGCCTGGTCGCCAGCCTGTTCGAGGAAGACGGGGTTAACCGGGAACGGGCACAGCTGCTCGGCGGCACACTGCAGCGAATGTATGAAAGCCTGATGGAGACGGATATTATCGACCTGGTGGTATTCGACAAGGCCGGTACTGTGGTGGCCATCAGCCCATCGGACGAGTACACCCTGGGTCGCAACTACGCCTGGCGCGACTATTACCAGTGGGCCCGGGACGAAGGTCGCCCCGGACAGATGTACCTCTCTCCCTTCATGCGCCTGGAAGGGGGCCAGAACAGGGGCGACAAGGCACTGATCGTCGCCCAGGGAATCTACAGCAAACAGGGTGACTTTAACGGCGTCGCCATGTTTACCCTGAATTTTGACAAGCTGGCGAAACGGCAGGTGCTTTCGGTCACCATCGGCGAACACGGCTTTGCCTGGCTGGTGGATAACAACCAGCAGTCGGTACTGGTGGACCCGTTGGGCCGGGTAACCGACCTGGACTTCACTGCGACTTTTCTGCCGCGCTGGCCAAAACTCTATAACCTGCTGATCTCCATGCAGGACGGCAGGCCAGGCACCGGCAGCTATGACTTTGTTGATCCGGTCGACCCGAATCAGTCGGTAAGCAAGCTGGTGGGTTACCAGCCGATACGCATCGAGGACCGGCTCTGGACCCTGGGCGTGGCCACCCCGACCCGGGAAGTGGACGCCCTGCTCTCCTCCTTCCTGCAACAGCAGGAGCGCTACTCGGGTACCCTGGTGGTGATCATCTTCACCGGCACCTTCATCCTGCTCAGCGCCCTGTTGTCATGGAATCACATCCTGGCCATACAGGTGGACCGCCGCACGCTGGACCTGGCCGAAGCACGCAACCGCCTGGAATCCACTTTTGACGAACTGCTCTCGTCCAAAAAGCTGGCGGCGGTTGGCCATCTGGCGCTCGGCCTCGCCCACGAAATCCGCAACCCACTTTCAGCCATACGCATGAATATCCAGATGATTCGCAAACGCACCAAAGCGGAAGGTCCGCTGGAGGAGCACTTCAGCATTGTCGAAGAGGAGATTCTGCGGCTTAACCGCTTGGTCAACGACGTTATGGATTTCGCCCGGGCCCGCCCGCTGCGGCTGGAACAGACCAGCCTCAATCCCATCATTCACCGGGTGATGAAACTATTCGCCCAGCGCTTCAAGGAGGCCGGCATCCATACCGAGCTGCAACTGCGGGACGACCTCGCTTTGGTATGCGATCCGGAGCAGATCGAGCAGGTAATCCTGAACCTGGTCTCCAACGCCATCGAAGCGCTGGAAGAGTGTGACGGTTATCGGGAACTGACCCTGATCCTGCGGCGTCACCGCCCCTACCTGTCACTCCAGGTGATCGATAACGGCCACGGCATTGCCGCGGATGATCGTGAGAAAGTCTTTGATCCTTTCTATACCACCAAGGTTTCGGGTGGCGGCTTGGGGTTGCCGACCCTGCAGGGTATTGTACTGCGTCACCAGGGAACCATTACGGTGGACAGCGCGCCGGGCGAGAAGACCTGCTTCACCTTGCTGCTGCCACTGGAAGGCCCACAGGAGCATGACCCACGCCAGCAAAACGAGAGCGAGATATGAATATAAACTCCTTGTTTCAATCGCGAAGAACGCAAGGTTCGCAAAGAAATACAATAACTTATTTCCATTTCCGGCCTCAGGTTTGTATACAGTGCACTGCATCCTCGGCTCTGTTAGCGGTACATCCCAGCACCACCCTTCCTGCACCACTCCTTCGGTCCAACTCTGCGGGTGAAAGATCAGGAGATTACAAGTCGATGCTTTCCCTCGCGTTCTTTGCGTCCTTAGCGGTTGACATGGGATTTGCAGAATGAAAAAAGCCCTGATAGTCGATGATGACCGCGCCATTCGCAGAACCCTGGAGCTGCACCTGACCGAGGAAGGTTTCGATGTCCTGACAGCCGAAGATGGTCAGCGCGGCGTGGAGCTGGCGCTGGGCGAACCGGTGGATATGGTGCTGCTGGATCTGCGCCTGCCCAAGCTGGACGGCTTTGAGGTATTGCAGCAGATCAAACAGAAAAAACCGGCCCTGCCGGTAGTGATGATCACCGCCTATGACGACATGCACACTGCCATTGAAGCCATTCGCCTGGGGGCCATCGATCACCTGGGCAAGCCGCTGGACCTGGATCAACTGGACGAGGTGATCACCAAGATCAGCGAAATGGCCAGCCTGGCGGTAAATGGCATCCCCTTCTGCGATACCACCGAGTGCACCTTTCAGCCCAATGTCATTGTCGGTCGCAGCAAGAGCATGAAGGCAGTCTACAAGACCATCGGCGCGGTGGCCGACACCCGCGCCTCGGTACTGCTGCATGGCGAAAGCGGCACCGGCAAGGAGATGGTAGCGCGGGCAATTCACTTCAACGGCCAGTACCGGAACCACCCGTTTATTCCGCTGGTCTGCTCCTCCCTCGCCCCCAATGTCCTGGAGAGCGAGCTGTTCGGCCATGAAAAGGGCGCCTTCACCGGCGCCATCAAGCAGAAGATGGGCAAGTTTGAACTGGCCCAGGGCGGCACCCTGTTTCTGGATGAGATCTCGGAGGTCTCACCCGATATCCAGCTCAAGTTGCTGCGTTTTCTGCAGGAGCGCGAATTCGAGCGGGTGGGCGGCAACGAAACCATCAAGACCGACGTACGCATCATCACCGCCACCAACAAGGACCTGGCCACCCTGGTAAGTCAGGGCGAGTTCCGCCAGGATCTCTACTACCGGCTCAAGGTGGTGACCATCGAACTCCCGACCCTGCGGGAGCGCCAGGAGGACATCCCGCTGCTGGTACAGTATTTCCTGGAGAAGATCCGCCGTGAGATGGGGCGTTCCGTGGAAATGATCCCGGAAGAGACCATGGCGCAGTTGAGAAGCTACTCCTGGCCGGGCAATGTGCGGGAGCTGGAGAATGCCCTGCGGCGGGCGGTGTTGCTGTCACCCAGCGATGTGCTGCTGCCCGAGACCCTGCAACTGGAGAGCAGCACCCCGCAAAAACGCCTGCCGCTGCTGATCAAAAGCATCCAGGAGCTGGAGAAGGAGCATATTGAAAATATTCTCGGGTTTACCGGTTACGAAAAGAAACGGGCCGCGCAGATCCTGGATATCTCCCGCCCCACCCTCAATGCCAGAATCCGCAGCTACGGTATCGAGGTGCCGGAAAAATAGCTTGGGAATGTGCAGGGTTCAATCAATCGCTGACGAGCGAAAGGCGGTTTTTCCACAGTCGGTCAGCGCCGAGCATGGCCTGTTCCTGTCAGGCCCCGACCGCCCGTAACTCATCCGTCAACTGGCGCTCGTCAAGCAGTTGGAAATGGGCCTCGTCCGACGGCACACAGCCTCCCGCCATCTCATACCAGCCGTAACCGGCACTCCACTCCGGCAGATCCCTGCTCCCCTGCGGTGCACGTGGCAAACAGTACAGGATACCGGGGCGGGCGATCAGGTTATAGGGAACCTTACGACCATGCAGTTCCTGGATATGGCGCCACGCCTCCTGTGCCGAATCAAACCGCTCGCAGGCCGCCGGATAGGCCACCTGGCCACCATTGTGCGACCAGTGCCCGGCTGTAATCGGCAGTGGCTCATCCCGCACGAACAGGTGGAAATGCAGATGATTGACCGAAGCACAGGCACCATAACTGTTATAGCCGACGCCGACGCCCGGCAAACCCTGTTGCAGGGCGGCTGTCACCCGCCAGATGTAATCATGATCAGCCTGTTGCAGAAACTGTGACCGTCCCTCGCGCGCCTCGGGTACCAGCAGGCCGAGCAGCCGGACAAAGGGAAATTTATTGTACAGCAGCGACACATCCCTCCCCTCCAACGCCCCGCGCCAGAAGATCTCTTTTCGCAGAAAGGGTTTGGCAAAATGAAATCCGTCGGGATTGAACGGTGCCGAGAGCCCTGACACCCGCTGCTGAATCATGCGTGGTGGCCGCAGCGAGCGGAGTGGATTGAACTGAAGTTCCCAAGGCCCTTGGCGGCGCAGTCGTATCGGCCCTATCGCGTCGAGACCCAGCGCCATCAACTGGGAAAACACCAGCCGGTCATCCTTGGCATCATCCAGGGAACCGCCCTGTTGGGAATCGGCATGGCGGGCACAAAGACGCTCAAACTTCCGCCGCAGTGGCCCGGACAATTCGTCCCAGATTACCGGGTCGATCATCGCATTGGCCAGCACCAGGATAAACACACCCAGCTCATCGTATCCGTCCAGCATCTCTCTCAGACCGGCAGCAAAGGCGGTCTGATAAGTCTGCTGTGAATCAAATAAAGAGTTGCTCATATCACTCGATTGGAAATAAAAAGATCCATTGGGCTGGGGGCGGACGCCTGGTCGCAACAGATCCATCCTCCGGCATCTTGCCAGCCAGCTCGCGGCGCACCAGCACCAGACCGGCAATATTACTGGCCGGGTCCGCCAAAAGAAACATCAACACGATACCGGGGGAGATCCCGGCAAACAGCATAGGGAGCGGATTCAAGCGCCAACGCCGGGCCATTATCGAAAAAGGCAATCATTGCGCTGAATTATAGGGCTGTTGGCGTTCAGGAAAAAACCGTGACGGCCCGCCTGCACTTGTTACCTAACGTAACGAAACACACCCCAGACGCCACACCGTTTCGCTACCTGCGGTAACAGTGAGACACCCTTGAGCGCCATCAGAAATCAACCCGCATTCACTATCTGGTTGATAAAAATAGGAATTGTGTTTTCTGGCCTAAATCATGCAAAATGAAGCGCGGTCGCCAGGGGAGGATTCCCGTATCTGTAGTTCAGATGGAATTCGACTTGTTATGCCCCGGTTATGATGCATCTGTAGTTGACCGGAACATAGCGTCGAGACGAGCGCGCACTACTAATAATCCGGAGGACTTAAAATGAGTACACAAAATACGTCTGGAATGGCCTACTGGAAGGCCAACGTCAGACTCATCACAATCTCTCTGGTGATCTGGGCCGTATGTTCATACGGTTTCGGCATCATCCTTCGCCCCTTACTCGCCGGCATAAAGATTGGCGGCACTGACCTTGGATTCTGGTTCGCACAACAGGGCTCCATGATCGTATTCCTGGTGTTGATCTTTTTCTACGCCTACAAGATGAACCAGCTGGATCGTCAGTTTGACGTCCACGAAGACTAATTAAGGGGTTCGATTAATGGAACTACAAACACTCACATATATCGTCGTCGGTCTGACCTTCGCGCTCTATATCGGCATTGCCGTATGGGCACGCGCAAGCACGACCGGTGAGTTCTATGCGGCCGGTCGCGGAGTACACCCGGTCGCCAACGGCATGGCAACCGCCGCTGACTGGATGTCTGCCGCCTCCTTCATCTCTATGGCGGGCATTATTGCCTTCCAGGGCTATGACGCCTCCCTGTTCCTCATGGGCTGGACCGGTGGTTATGTACTGCTGGCCATGTTGCTGGCCCCTTACCTGCGTAAGTTCGGCAAATTCACCGTGCCGGAATTCATCGGTGACCGCTTCTACTCCAAGACCGCTCGTATCGTGGCGGTTATCTGTCTGATCGTAGCTTCACTTACCTACGTAATCGGCCAGATGAAGGGCATCGGCGTAGCTTTTGGTCGCTTCCTGGAAGTGGATTATGACACCGGCCTCTACACGGGCATGGCGATCGTATTCTTCTATGCGGTGCTCGGTGGCATGAAGGGTATTACCTATACCCAGATTGCACAGTACTGCGTGCTGATCATGGCCTACACCATTCCGGCCATCTTCATCTCCCTGCAGCTGACCGGTAACCCGATCCCGCAACTGGGGCTGTTCAGCAACACCGTAGCCGACGGCACGCCGCTGCTGGCCAAACTGGACCAGACCATTGTGGATCTCGGCTTCGCGCAATATACCGCTCAGAAGACCAACACCCTGAATCTGGTGCTCTATACCTTCTCACTGATGATCGGTACCGCGGGTCTGCCGCACGTCATCATCCGCTTCTTCACCGTACCCAAGGTCAAGGATGCCCGTTCATCCGCCGGCTGGGCGCTGGTGTTCATCAGCATCCTCTACACCACCGCTCCGGCTGTCGGTGCCATGGCCATGCTGAACCTGGCCAACACGGTACAGCCTGGCCCGGTTGCCGCGGCTGACGGTGCCCTGGAGTATGAGGCACGTCCCCAGTGGTTCAAGAACTGGGAGAAGACCGGTCTGCTGACCTTCGAGGACAAGAATGGCAACGGCCGTGTCGAGTATCGTAATGGTGATACCAACGAGCTGAAGGTTGACCGTGACATCATGGTGCTGGCCAACCCGGAGATCGCCAAACTGCCAAACTGGGTGATCGCCCTGGTGGCCGCCGGTGGTCTGGCAGCGGCACTGTCAACAGCAGCGGGTCTGCTGCTGGCCATTGCCTCAGCCATTTCACATGATCTGTTGAAGGGTATATTCAATCCGCAGATTACTGAGAAAGGCGAACTGCTGGCAGCGCGTATTTCGATGGCAGGCGCCATCGCGGTGGCCGGCTATTTCGGCCTGCACCCCCCCGGCTTTGCGGCACAGGTGGTGGCGTTGGCCTTCGGTCTGGCAGCTTCTTCGATCTTCCCGGCGTTGATGATGGGTATCTTCAACAAGCGCATGAACAACACCGGTGCGGTCGTGGGTATGTTGGTCGGTATCACCTCTACCCTGGTCTACATCTTCTGGTTCAAGGGCTGGTTCTTTATCCCGGGTACCGCGATGGCGGCCAACAGCCCGGATAACTGGTTCCTTGGAATCTCTCCGGAGGCGTTCGGTGCCGTGGGCGCCATACTGAACTTCGTTTCAGCAGTCGTGGTATCCAAGGTTACCCAGGCGCCACCCGAGCATATCCAGCACATGGTCGAGGACATCCGTACCCCCCGGGGTGCAGGTGGCGCCACCGGCCACTAATCACATAAGTTAAATGTGATGTAAGATAGGGCCTGCCTCGCGCAGGCCCTTTTTTATGTCCAGGGATGGACGTATACCGCAGAGGCCACGGATGGCCGGGGGCGGTATTTAAAGATGGACGTATACCGCGGAGGCCACGACTTGAGGGCTGGAGTAGGTAGAACGAAAGGGTCGCGGTTGCGATGCAATTCATGGGCCTACAATACCGGGAACCGGTTAAAAGCAAGTAACCGCAAAGAACGCGAAGTACGCCAGGGAAAACTGACCCCTTTCCTTAATCTTTGCGCACTTGGCGTGCTTGGCGGTTACGATGCAATACATGCGGCCTACGGGCACCGGTAAATAACTGTTAACCAATTTGCGTTAATTCGTATTCATTCGCGGCTAACTTGAGTCAAGTGCTAAATACGTAGTTCACTGACTATCCCCACCAACCGAGCTTGCGAAAGGGAGTAAACATGGAAATCGAACTGATAGAAATACGGGACTTCCTCTCCGCCCATCACCCTTTTGATCAGCTTTCGGAGCAGGCCCTCAACCAGATGCCGGAAATGCTGCAGGTCAGGTATTTCCGACGCGGTACCACCATTCCCGATTCAGGCAGCATTGATGATTATCTCTACCTGGTGCGCAGTGGCGCAGTGGAGATCCACGGCACCCAGGATGAACTGCTGGCCCAGCTGGGTGAAGGCGATCTGTTCGGATACCGCGCCTCTCACATGGAGGGGCATGCGGAGTTTCAAGGTACCGCCATGGAGGATAGCCTGGTCTACCTGTTACCGGCGGCGGATGTGGACCGGTTCTGCAGGGAGCATCCGCAGTTTTCCTATTTCTTTGAGCCGGCGGGCGGTGACCGGCTGCGCGATGCCATCAGCTCCACCGGAGAAGACGGCAGCAGCCAGTTGGGGCTGATGGCTACCCAGATCGGTGACATGATCAGCCGCGAGCCCATCAGCATGCCGCCGACTGCCTCGATCCAGGAGACCGCCAGTGTCATGTCCGATGAGCGGGTCTCCTCTATCCTTATTACCCAGGATGCGAAACTGGTTGGCATCGTCACCGACCGGGATTTGCGCCGCCGGGTGGTCGCCAAGGGGCTCGACACCAGCCTGCCGATCAGCAGCATCATGACGGCCGACCCTAAAACGCTGGATGCAAGTGACTACGCCTTTAACGCCATGCTACAAATGGCCCGGGCCAACATTCATCACCTGCCGATTCTACGTAACGGTGAAGTGGCAGGCATGCTGACGGCTACCGACTTTGCCCAGCGCCACACCACGTCGGCGGTCTATCTGGTCAGCTCAATCTACAAACAGCACGATGCGCAGGGACTGGCCAGCATCAGCGCCAAACTGCCGCAACTGTTGCTCAACCTGGCCGCCGCGGATGCCACGGCAAACAGTATCGGCCACGTCATCACGGCGGTTGTCGACTCCATTACCGTACGCCTGCTACAGCTTGCCGAAGAGCGTTTCGGCCCACCGCCGGTGCCCTATGCCTGGGTTGCCGCCGGTTCCCAGGCTCGCAGTGAACAGACCGCGAAGTCGGACCAGGATAACTGCCTGGTACTGGATGACGCCTACGATCCGAAAACGCACGGGGAATACTTCAAGGCGCTCGCCCAGTTTGTAAGCGACGGCCTCAATGCCTGCGGCTACGTCTACTGCCCGGGTGAGATGATGGCCACCACCGACAAGTGGCGCCAGCCCCTGGCTGGCTGGAAGCGCTACTTCAATCAATGGATCAATCAGCCGGAGCCCAAGGCGCTGATGCTGACCTGCGTGTTTTTTGACTTGCGCTGTATCCATGGCGAGAAAAATCTGTTCCGCGAACTGCGCCAGTACCTGCTCGACAAGACCCGCGGTAATCAGATCTTCCTGGCCTACATGGCCGGCAACGCACTGAGCTTCAAGCCACCCCTGGGATTTTTCCGTAATTTCGTCCTGATCAGCGGCGGCGAGCATGACCACACCTTCGACCTGAAACATACCGGCATCGTGCCGATTGTCGATCTGGCCCGGGTCTACGCCCTGGCGGCCGGCAGCCACGCCATCAATACCCAGGACCGACTCAAGGAGGTGGCCTCCGGCGGCGAGGTCTCGCATGGCGGCGCACATGATCTGCGCGATGCACTGGAGTTCGTCAGTTCGCTACGCATCCGCCACCAGGCCAGGCAGATCAAGGCGGGCGAGGCACCCAACAACTACATGTCACCGGATGATCTCTCCCATTTCGAGCGCAGCCACCTGAAAGACGCCTTTTCGGTCGTCCGCACCATGCAGAACGTGCTCAGCCAGCGATACCTGAGGTAGTCGGTGTCCATCTGGAAGTATCTATTCAATCTGGAGGAGCGCCGAAACTGGTGGACCCGCAAGATGCCCGATGGTCCGCTACGTGATTATTACGAAACCCCCTTCCCAGCCCGCGACTCCGATTGGCGGCAGGTAGACTACCTGGCAATCGATTTCGAAACCACCGGACTTGAGGCCAGCCAGGACCAGATCCTGAGCGTCGGCTACGCGACCGTCAGGGGAGATCGCCTGATACTGGGTGACGCCACGCATATCCTGATCAGGCCCACCGTGGACATTCCGGAAGCCTCCGCCGTGGTGCACGGAATTCTGGATGACAGGGCAGCCGGGGCCCAGCCGCTGGAAGAGGTGCTACCGATTATTCTGCATGCCCTAAAAGGCAAGGCCTTGCTGGCCCACCACGCCGCCATCGAGTACGAATTTCTGAATCACGCCTGTCGGAATCTCTATGGGTATCCGTTTCTCTGCCCGGTAGTGGATACCCTGGCGCTTGAGGTGCGCCAATACAGAATGCAGGATCAGGCGATCCGCTCAGGCGACCTGCGCCTGGCCAAGGCGCGCGCACGTTACGGACTGCCACGCTACCCCGCCCATAATGCATTGACTGATGCCCTGGCGGCGGGTGAGCTGTTTCTGGCCCAGGCCGCCTATCGGCGCAGTAAGCGTCCGCCTCGACTGAAGGATCTGATCGTGGTGAGCTGAATCAAAAGTCCTGGGGTTACTTGCGTCCCCGTCCCAGCGGCTTACTACTGTCCTCTTCCATCCCCAACTCCAACGCCAGTACGTTATCGACCACCCGGAAACCGGTTCGACGCGCAGTGAACAGCAGGAACAGGGTCTGGGTTCCATACAAAAACAGGTAGATGCCGACAATCTGGAAAGGCACGCCCATGTTTATAATCCAGCCGACCAGAAAGAAGCCGAGAAAATAAAGACTCAGGATATAGATATCCCGCAACATGTCCCAATGAATGCGGGTGTTCAGCACCACTGCCTTGCCATTATGCCGCTGGTAGGCATCAAGCCACACTTCTGTCTGCACCCTGCGACTGAAGCCGGAGTCCTTCACCATGGGAAATTTGGCTTGCAGATCACGCGACTCAAAGGGTTGTTTGCGGGTAGTCAGAAAGGCATCGCTGGCCGGGTGTGGGAACTGGCTACGCGCATAGAGCAGGCGATTTTTCCATAGCTCCGGCAAGCGCTGCACCAGAACAGCCCCGGCCACGGCAATCAGCGCGCAAATGGCCGCTACGTAAACAATCTGCGGACTGAGCTTATCCCAGGAGGCGAGACTGAACAGGAACGGGTCCAGGCCATAAGGGAGCTGCAGCATAAAAAGATAGAGCATGATGCCGTTGAGAGCGGCAAAGACAATGACCAACGCGAGATGAAAAAAGGAGAGAAATTTCATTTAAATGTGTCGTCCGGCTGAATTTATGGGTTGGCCAAACGAGCTATTTCACGTGAATTACCCGCAAATGGCAACTATTCAATCAATACCGGCATATTAGAACTCTCTGCTATTTTGATCCTCATTCACAAGTGCCGTTTTTTCGGTAGTATGGTATCAGCCTTGAAGGTCTGGATCGTGTCTGGACTGCAGCCATCGGGACCCCAACAGAAAACAGACACGAGTTAACGCGCTACGACAGAAATGGTGCCAACCGGTGCTGTGGAGCACCTGTGGCAGCGCCACATCCCGACAGGCAAGCGATGCCTCAGGAGTATCGGCATCTGACAATCCAAAAGCATCAAAAGGAGTAGATCATGGGGCGAGTAGCATTGGTAACGGGCGGCACAAGGGGCATAGGTGAAGCGATCTGTGTCGCTCTGAAAGATAACGGGTATGAGGTTGTGGCCAACTACGGTGGTAATGAACAGGCCGCTACTGAATTTACCAAACGCACCGGAATAAAGGCCGTCAAGTTTGACGTGAGCGATTTTGATCAGGTGGCGGCCGGCATCCAGTCCATCGAGTCATCCATTGGGCCGGTCGAGGTACTGGTCAATAACGCAGGTATCACACGCGACGGCACCATGCACAAGATGAGCTTTGAGCAGTGGGACAAGGTGATACAGACCAACCTTGCCTCCTGCTTCAACACTTGTCGCTGTGTGATCGATGGGATGCGCGAACGCAATTTCGGACGCATTGTCAATATCGGATCGGTAAACGGCCAGGCGGGTCAGTATGGACAGGTCAACTACGCAGCCGCCAAATCCGGTATTCACGGTTTTACCAAGGCATTGGCCCTGGAGGGCGCCACCAAGGGGATAACCGTCAATGCCATTGCCCCCGGCTACGTGGAGACCGACATGGTCCGGGCCGTACCGGCAGAGGTGCTGCAGAAAATCATCCGCACCATCCCGGTCGGCCGCCTGGGGCAGCCGGAAGATATCGCCCGCTCGGTACTGTTCCTGGTGGATGACAGCGCCGGTTTCATTACCGGCTCGACCCTCTCCATCAACGGGGGTCAGCACATGTATTGAGGGCAAGGCCACGGACGGGACAAGCACCCGGCCGTGGCCGACAGGATCTAGCTGAAGAACTGTGCATGTATTTGAATAAATACCTCATGGCCCTTGGGAACAACCTTCAAGAGGCCCGCCTCCCGGTTGATCAACCCCGCATGCCCATATCATCCGACAGTGTCGTGCATTGCCATCCGCCTCCCATCATGCTGCACACACAGGCAACCAAGCATAACCAAACCGAAAAAAACGGATTTTGACACGCGCAACACACCTCCCGATCAAGCAAAACAGAACAAGACGGTTAATTAGTATAACTATCCAATTATATTTGCCGTTTTTTCTATTTTGCACCGCACAAAACAGCCGTTTTCTGCTATTATCCGCGCACACCACAGGTGTTTATTAGGCAGTAAACTCTTCTTTAATCTGAAAAAACAGCGCGCTGGAGCGGGGTTGAGACATGAGCTTGAATGCAAGTGAGCAGTACCTGAATGAGTGGAAAGATCGCCAGAACCTGGCCGAGAAGATGATTCCACTGGTAGGACAGCTTTACCGTGACAGAGGCCTGGTGATCCTGATGTACGGCCGCCGGCTGATGAATGCCACCACTATCGACATTCTCAAGGCCCATCGCTACGCCCGCCAGATGGTAGGGGTGGAGCTGGATATCGCCACCTCCTTTGCCATGCTCGAGGCAATCGCCGGCATGGACCTCTCACCGGCACGCCTCGACCTCGGCAAGCTCTGTAGCGCCTACCTGAGCATGACAGATCGCCCCGGCATGCAGGCATTCCTGGAGCAGCAGCTGGCTGAGATCAACACCGGCAGGAAGAGCCCGCTGGCCGGCCCCCAGGACGTGGTGCTATATGGCTTCGGCCGCATTGGCCGCTTGCTCGCCCGACTGCTGATCGAGCGTACCGGTGCCGGCAACAAGATGCGTCTGCGTGCCATCGTGGTTCGCGGGGGACGAGAGGGCGATCTGAAAAAACGCGCCAGCCTGCTGCGCCGCGATTCAGTACATGGCCCTTTTAACGGCTCCATCATCATCGATGAGGAGAGCAAAGCAATCATCGCCAATGGCAATTATATTCAGGTGATCTACGCCGACTCTCCCGACTCCATCGACTATACCCAATACGGAATTAACAACGCGCTGGTGGTAGACAATACCGGCATCTGGAAAGACGAGGCCGGCCTGGGTCTGCACCTGAAATCGAAAGGCACTTCCAAGGTACTGCTGACCGCTCCGGCCAAGGGAGATATCAAGAACATCGTTTACGGCGTCAACCACGACGAGATCAGCCCGGAAGACCAGATCCTCTGTGCCGCCTCCTGCACCACCAACGCCATCGTCCCGGTACTCAAGGTGCTGAACGACAGCCTGGGCATCAATAACGGTCACCTCGAGACCATCCATGCCTATACCAACGACCAGAACCTTATCGACAACTACCACAAGGCGGAAAGACGCGGACGCAGTGCTCCGCTGAACATGGTGATCACCTCAACCGGCGCCGCCAAGGCGGTGGCCAAGGCGCTGCCCGAGCTGTCGGGCAAGCTGACCGGCAACGCGATCCGCGTCCCCACCCCCAATGTCTCGATGGCCCTCATGAACTTGAATCTTGGCCGGGAGACCAGCCTGGAGGAGCTGAACGGCCTGCTGCGGGATGCCTCGTTAAATTCCACCCTGCGTGAACAGATCGGCTACACCACCTCCACCGAACTGGTCTCCAGTGACCTGGTCGGATCCACCGAGGCCGGTATCGTGGACTCTGCCGCCACTATCGTCGATGGCAACCGCGCCGTGCTTTATGTCTGGTATGACAATGAGGCCGGCTACAGCAACCAGGTGATCCGGGTGATGCAGGACATGACCGGACTCAAGCTGATCAATCTGCCGGCCTGATTCCCCGCTTTCAGGCACTCGAGCCGGCCCCCGTGGCCGGCTTTTTGTCCATGCCGCAGAGGCCAGGGACGGCCGGGAGTGGCTCTACAGATGGTGGATATGGATCGTAGGTCGGATTAGCGCAGCGTAATCCGACGAACAGGCTCGATCTGTCGGGTTACGCCTTCGGCTAACGCGACCTACACCCACAACGGCCCCAACAGGATAAATCGCGCTATCTGCGTGTATTCGCGTTCATTCACGACTAAAGAAACGAACGCTTGCCAAGTCGGACTGGGAATCAGGAAACCTCGTATCAGTGCTTATGCCGGCACTCCGACCCGGGCACCGGATCATAGCCCCCCTCATGAAAGGGATGGCAGCGCAGGATACGCCGGGTACCCATCCACAGTCCGCGCAGCACCCCGTGAATCTCCACCGCCTCACGGGTATAGGCCGAGCAGCTGGGATAGTAGCGGCAGTTGTTACCCAACAGCGGACTGACCAGATAGCTGTACCCCTTGAGCAGCTGCAGCACCAGGCGTTTCATGGGCGCCCCTGTTCACTGCACCGCAGACAGCGGCCGGTCACTTCAATCACCCGGGAATCGGCCTTGAAACCACACTCCCTGACGGCACTACCCAGGGTGCGATCAACACTCCGGCTCTCCAATTCCCGCACCTCGCCGCAGTCACGGCAGATCAGAAACTGGCTGGCGTGGGGATGGTCCGGATGGACACAGCCGATATAGGCATTCAGTGACTCGATTCGGTGCGCCAGGCCCTGTTGCAACAGAAACTCCAGCGCCCGGTAAACGGTCGGCGGTTTGGCGGCCGGCACCCCGCTCTTCAACAGGTCCAGGATATCGTAGGCGCCCAGCGGCTTGGGGCTGGCGCAAAGGATCTCCAGAACCTGCCGGCGTTGCGGCGTCAGGCGAGCACCCCGCCCCTCACAGAGCCGCTCTGCAACACGCAGCGTCTGTTGACAGTTGGTATGACATGATCCCGGTTTCATTGCACCGCCTTTACCAGTTGCTGGCGCAGCTCTCTGCGTTTCCTGGCCGTGCTGAACAGCAACGAGACCAGATAGCTGACCCCGGCCACCAGGATGATGGTGGCGCCGGCCGGCAGGTCAGGCGTATAGGAGATAATCAGCCCCAGCACGGTGAAAAGGGCACCCAGCAGTGTCGCCAGCAGCATCATCTTACCCAGACTGCGCACATGATGGGCGGCAATCGCCGCCGGAAGCGTGAGCAGGGCGATGACCAGGATAAGACCGACCACCTGAATCAGCAGCACCACGGTTACCGCAACCATACAGAGCAGCAGGAGGTAGAAAAAAGTGACCGGCACACCGCGCAGTCGGGCAAACTCCTCATCGAAAGAGACGGCGAGAAACTGCTGATAACAGAGTGAAACGGTCAGCAGAATAATCAGGTCGATACCTGCCATCATCCAGATATCAGCCAGGTTCACCATCAGGATATTACCAAAAAGATAGCTCATCAGGCTGACACTGTAGCCCGGCGTCTTGGAGATGAACAGGATACCGATCGCCATACCGACCGCCCACAGGGCGCCGATCAGGGTATCCTCCTGCTCACGCCAGGTCAGCCGTACCCAGCCGATCAGCAGGGCCGAGGCCACGGCCGCCGTCAGTGCCCCACCCAGGGGGCTCAAGCCGAAAAAGAAGGCGATACCCATGCCGCCCAGCACGCTGTGAGAAATGCCTCCGGCCAGAAAACCGATCCGCTTGACCACCACATAGCTACCAATGATACCGCAGCCGATACTCGCCAGCAGGCCGCCGATCAGTGCGTGTTGCAGAAAGGGGTGTTCCCAAAGTGCGCTGAAAAATTCCATCATGACCCCACTAGTGCCGATGCTCCACCATCCTTACATCGGCGTCATAGAGCGCGCGGATGGCGTCGCCATCGATGGCGGCGGTGTGGTGACAGATCAGGGTACGGTTCAGGCACGCGACCCGACTCACATAGCCGGAGATGAAGCCGACATCGTGGGAGACCACGATAATGGTCATGTGCCGGTTGAACCGCTTCAGCAAGTCGAATATCTCCGTTTCAATACGCATATCGATATTCGCCGTCGGCTCATCCAGCATCAGGATGCGTGGCTCGCAGGCCAGCGCCCGCGCCATCAACACCCGCTGCAACTGGCCGCCCGACAGGGTGCAGAGCTGCCGGGCGGCGAGATCCGCCACCTCGGTCTCGACCATCGCCTGCCGTGCCACTTCCCGATCACGACGACGGTAGTTACCAAACAGACCCGACATGCCCAGCCGCCCCATCATCACCGTCTGCTCCACGGTGATCGGAAAGTCCCGGCTGAACTGGGGGTACTGGGGAACATAGCCGATCTGGGTACGACTGCGCTCGGGCGACTCACCCAAAACCCGCACCTTGCCCCTGAGCGGTTCCAGCAGTCCCAGCATCAATTTCAGCAGGGTGCTCTTGCCACCCGCATTGGGACCGACAATTCCGATAAACTCATGCTCGCCGACCTCCAGGCTGACGTTATCCAATACACAGGGGCCACCATAGGAGAACGACACATCCTGCAGCGACACCACCGGGGAAGGGTTCATTGATAGGCCTCGCTGATTGCCCTGGCAACCTGTCGCATATTCTCAATATAGGATTCTGCCAGAGGGTCGAGGGAGACCAGCCGCGCACCCGTCGCGGCCGCCAGCGCCGACGCCTGGCTCTGACTGAACTGCCGCTGCACAAAGATCACCCGGATCTGTTCCGCCCGGGCCTGTTCGATCAGCCGTTTCAGGGTACGGGCGCCCACCTCTTTCCCTTCGCTTTCGATGGGCATCTGCTGCAGGCCAAAAGCATCCGCAAAGTAGCCCCAGGAGGGATGAAACACCATGAACCGGCGTCCCTTCAACGGGCTCAACAGAGTCTGGATCTCCTGCTCAAGTTCCAGCAGTTCCTGATGAAAGCGGGCGTGATTCTCCCGGTAGGCGGACGCATGTGGCGGGTCCAGTGCAATCAACTGGTCACGCAGATGGCCGATCATAACCCGCACATTGGCCGGATCGAGCCAGATATGCGGATCCCCCTGCTCGTGTGCATGGCGGTGATCATTATCATGGCGGTGACCACCCGCGGGCTCCATCTCGCGCAACGTCAGCCCGCGGCGTGCATCCAGCAGGGCAATCCGCGGATTGGCGCTTTGAACAGTATCCATCCAGGCATCCTCAAACGGCACCCCGATGCGATAAAACAGTGCCGCACGGGAGAGTACCGCCATCTGCCGGGGCAATGGCTCAAAGGTTTCCGGGCTCTGACCCGGCCCCACCAGCACCGAGACCCGCACGTGCTCCCCCCCCAGTCGTTGCACAAAAAACTTCTGCGGCAGGATAGTGACGTAAACCGAAAGCGGTTCGGCAGAGACCACTGTGCCAAATGCAAGCAACAGCAATATCAGCAGGGTTCGTATGATCAAATGCATGGACGGAACACGGAATTATTTAGTTGGATTGTTATGTTATCACATAACAATCCAACAGGGACACTTGGCATCGATATCCGTTACCATGCAGCCTACAAACCGATTTCCAAGGTCCCGACCCACCGATGAATGCCGGATATCTGATTTTTCACCCTACCGCCGACCAGCCCCTGCCGGAGGTTTCACAGTTATTGACCCGACTGTCGGAGACCGGCCTCACCGGCCAGCCACTACCGGGCATGCCGCAGCACTTTCTGACCGGCCCTCACTTTCTGCAGCGCATTACCTTTCTGGGTTGCTCGCCCAGCGTGCCATTGACTGCCAACACCAATAGTGACAATGCCCTCTGCTCCATCCGACTGCTGGGCCCCTATCCGGCCCCACGATTGATAACCGGTCAAAACAGCCGGCCACCCCGCTGCCACGGCTGTCGCCATCGGTTCCATGAGTGGCAGGAGCAGATCGCTGAGCCAGACCGGGAGATTCGCTGTCCGGAGTGTGGGCAAGAAAGCAGTTGGCGGGATCTCAACTGGCGGCAAATGGCCGGGGCCGCCCGGCTGTTTATCGCCATCTCACAGGTGTTCCCTGGCGAGGCGGTACCCACTGCCGGGTTGATGCAAACCCTGCAGCAGGGAGGTGAAGAGTGGGATTATTTCTATGTACAGCAACCGTTATTATGGCCGGGTGGGCAAAACCCCGGCGAACTCTGAGGGTTGAATGACCTGATAATCAGTGAACAACAATACAGTCCTTGCCGGCCCGCTTTGCCTCATAGAGCGCCCGATCCGCCCGGGCGAAGACGTCCATCGGGGTATCGCCCTGGGCAAATTGACTCATCCCGCAGGAGATGGTGACCTCGACCCGGTTCCCCACGGAATGGATACCACTCTCCTTCACCTCGAGGCGCACCGCTTCCGCCACCTTCATGGCATCATCGCTGTTGGTACCGGTGAGCAGCATGACAAACTCCTCACCACCAAAGCGGGCGACAAAATCGGTTTCCCGCAAGCCAAGCAACAGACTCTGGCCGATGATACGCAACGCCTTGTCACCGGCATGATGACCGAAACGGTCATTGATTCGCTTGAAGTCATCAATATCCCAGACCAGCAGGGTGAGCGGCTCCCCAAAGCGTTTCCAGCGGGCGAACTCCTGCTCCAGCCGCTCGTCATAGGCCAGGCGATTGGGCAGCCCGGTCACCGTATCGGTAGCCGCTTGGCGGTGCGCCTCGATCATCTTGGCACGCAACTCACGGCTTTCGCTCTGGACCTCTTCCAGGCGCTTGCGCAACTGCTCTTCCAGCTCGGCTGCCGCCTTATGGCGCTCGGCCTCATTGATCACAAACGTGCCAACATGGGACTCGATCGCCTCCAGATGCTGGCCAATCTCCAGGCACAATTGCTGAAGACTGGTGGCGTCGTTCATATTGTCGCGGATGCCGCCGACCTGTTGTCGCATCTTCTGGCCCAGGGACTGCCCCTCCACCATCGATTTCTGCCGCAACTCCTTGCTACTGCTGACATGCTTGTCAATCTCCTCCAGCCGCTGGGTCAACTCCTTGAGGAAACCACGAGTGTCCTGGATCTCGGTCGTCACTTCCCCCACCGACCGGGAGAGCAATGACAACAGCGAGGAGAGCACCTCAATCCAGGCGGCACTATCCTTTTGTGCCGCCAGTTCCAGCTCCATGCGCCGGATATCCAGACTGAGCTGGGCGGGCCAATCCAGCGTCTCCAGCAATTTAAGCAGTTGCTGATTCGGAGTAACAGCCTCATCCGGGGAGGCGTCCGATGCGGCCGCAGAAGTGTGGAAAAAGCGGCGTAGAAAGCCCGGTGAACCGTTTCGGTTTTCCGCGCCGGTCAACAGATGCAGAAACCGGTCAACCTGCTCATCTGAAGCACCGTCACCGTCGGCTACAAGCTGCTCCGCCAATTTGCGCAGCTTAGCCAGATTCCTGCCCGTCACGCCGGACCGGCTTATCAACCGTGAGAGCAGGTCGGTATCACCTGATGCGACGGGCGCGGGCTCATCATTGGCCCGGATCAGTGCCTCAGAAATGGCACCCAGCTGATCCTTCAAATTGGGCTGTACGCCTTTTCTCACCGCATTGCGAAGCGACGAGAGATGGGGGTCGAGGGCAGGATCCAGTCCGTTAGTGGCGAGGGTCAGTCGGATAATGATACGACAGAGCAGTTTTTCCGTCTCCGCTGCCTCGCTCTTTTCCATCGACTGCTGCTGGGCCAGGTCCAGGTATCGGACCTTCCAGTCCTGGGTGGCAGTTATTTCTTGTTCGTTCATTTTTATCAGGCCGCCAAACGCATACCGGTGGGTATAATTACATCAATGCCAATCGGCAGATGATCCGAAAGCGGATACTCCACCACCTTGGCATTTTCCACCTGCAGTGTATCGGAGACCAGGATATGGTCAATCTTTCTGATCGGTCGCCAACTGGGGAAGGTGTTCATGTGACAGGCCGGCTGGGTAAGTCCACCACCCCGGGTCAACAGGCGCATCTCCTGGGAATCACAACCGAAGTTGAGATCCCCCATCACCACCACGTGCGGCAAATCCGCCACCAGTTCCCGGATATAGGAGACTTGACGCAAACGGGCCCGTCTTCCTAGCGCCAGATGCATAATGCAGACGGTCAATCCGGTGGACCCGCCGAAGTTGCACACGATCACACCCCGCCCCGGCAAGCCGGGCAGTTTGTACTCGGAAATCTCCGACGGACGCAATCTCGATAGCAGGCCGTTACTGTTCTGCGCCAACTTGCCGAGGCTGCGATTGACCTGTTTATACCAGTAGGGAAACGTCGCCTGCTTGGCCAGGTATTCAGTTTGATCCACAAAACCGCTACGCAGACTTCCAGAATCAACCTCCTGAAGCCCGACAACATCATATCCGTGGATGACCATGGCGATACGGTCAAGATTGAACTGCCGGTCCCGGTGCGGCAGGACCTGCTTCCAGCTCTGGGTCAGATATTGGCGGTAGCGCTGTGTATCTATCCCAGCCTGTATGTTATAGCTGAGTAGCTTCAGACGCTGCGGGCCACCACTGTCATCCATTGGAACTCCCCCGGTACACTGTAATCAGTCTACTGCTTTTTCAGGCTTTTTTCAGTGACTACCTTATCAACAAGATAATCAATCGCCTGCATCTGCAGGTCGCCTTCAAGCCCGCTGGTGCGGTACTTTCCATCTACCACAAAAGCCGGCACACCCCGAATATCAAACCGGCTTGCCAGTACCTCTGCACGGCGCGACTGGGTCTGCACGGCAAAGGATTTCATTGCCTTGCGGTAGGCATCTATATCTACCCCTTTCTGGGCCAGAAAGGCTTCCATCTGCGCACTGTCGGCCAGCTTGTTTTTCCGCACATGAATTTCATCAAACAGCGCCGCGTTCAACTCATCCTCCACACCCATCAGGGTCAGGGCGTAGAAGGTCTTGGCATGCAGCACTACATCCGCCCGCTGAAACATCGCGGGTATGCGGACGAATTCAACATTATCCGGCTTCTTCTCCAGCCATTTATTGATGTGCGGTTCCAAGTTGTAGCAGTGGGGACAGGCGTACCAGAAGAACTCCAGCACCTGCACCTTGTCCCCTTCACCACCAGGCTGCGCGGGGATTATGGAGAAATAATGTACTTCTTCTTCAAATTTTGTCTGCGCCGGGGCCTCAAGCGCCAGGAACAGGAGAGCAAACAGAGACAGCACCCGGATAAGCGTATGTTTCTTCATATTAGTACCTCTGTAGGAGTTAAGCGGCCAATCGGCTGAATTATTGAGCATCAATCATATATCCAAGCCACTGATTCTTTCGGACCCGCCAATACGCCCGGGGTTCAACAGTCCCTGGGCTTAGCACATCCAACGGTCCTCCCGGCTGCCGGGACAATCTGCGCACTCAGCAATAATAAAGGCTATGTCCCAGTTACCCTGTTGCATGAGGGGTGGCCTTTTTGTAGAAGCGGATTTATCCGCGAAATTCGTGGCTGAAGCCACTCCTACCGCTACGCTTGGCCGCCGGAGAGGGGTTTGACCTGTAGGAGGCCCGCCCCGGGCCGAATTCGCGGCGAGGCGCCGCTCCTACCGGGCGAATCGCCAAGCTAAGCCAAAACAAGACCAACACATAATTGGGACAGAGCCATAAAAAAGGGCAGCCTGATCGCTGCCCCTTTTTGTCCAGGGATGGACTTATGTCGCGAAGGCCATGAATGGCCGGTTACCCGATCAGCGCAGCCCCTGCAGATACTGAGCAACGGCTGCGATCTCGTTATCGGTCATGCGTGCAACCACATTGCGCATCATCTTGGCATTATCGTTGGCGCGATCGCCGGAACGGAAATCCTTCAGCATCTTCTCAATATAGGCGGCATGCTGTCCTGAGATACGCGGAAATTTGGCACCCGGGTTACCCATGCCGGAAGGACCGTGACAGGCCATGCAGGCCGCCACGTCGGTGGCGGCGTTACCGGCCCGATAAATAGTCGCACCCAGTTCGACCTGATCAGCCGCGGCCGTACCGGGAGTCTGGGTCTGGCTGCTGAAGTAAGCGGCCAGATCATCCATATCCTGTTCACTGAGCGGTGTGGCCATCGGGGACATCAGGTCGTTCTTGCGCACACCACCCTTGAACTCCAGCAACTGCTTTTTAATGTAGCTGGGGTGCTGCCCCGCCAGTTTCGGCCAGAGCGCGTTGGCGCTGTTTCCATCTGCGCCGTGACAGGCGAGACAGGTGGCGGATTTGGTCTTGCCGGCCTCGGCGTCGCCAGCTGCCTGAGCGCCGCCGACTGCCATAGCCAAAAGGATGGAAACTGAAACTAGCCATTTATTCATGGTCAAACCTGCTGTGTCGACTGAGTCACTTCAGTCGTTAGTAAACCCCCCGGTCGGCAATATTCGATTACCCCCCGGAAATCAAACACCCCGGGAATCGATCTTGGATCGCCCGGGGACCGAAAAAAGCCGTGCATGTATACCAGATGCCGCCGCTTCGGGTCAAATTCACCCGACTTATACTGGCCCATAAAAATCATTCGTGACCAGCATATTCAGCGACCTCTGCACCGGGTATGGATGGCGCATCGCGCGGCTTGATAATTATCATATGCAGAAAAATCATCGCCTGATGAAATGCGCCACACTGCCGGAATGCAGTATGATCAGCCCTGTCATTAATACCAGAGGTGGCAAAGCCACATGCCCAATCGGCCATCACTGATCCAGACGATACTGGGCCGCCTTGAAAGCGCCCTGACCTCGCTGCCGCCCAGAGCCGGCAAACAGACCCATGAATTGATCAGTATCACCCTGACAACTCCAGAGCTGCATATGCAGCGGCTGCCGCGACTGGATGGCAACTGGTTTTACTGGGGCGAGCCCAGCCGACAACGTTATCTGCTCGGTATTGGCGAAGCCCTGCGCCTCACCGCAACGGGTGAAGATCGGCTCAGCAGATTGTCCGATCAATTCGAGCAACAACGCGCCAGCTGGCACCACCTGGACCCGGACACGTGCGGATTCCGCGCCGCCGCTTTTACCGGTTTTGCCTTCGACCCGAACGACCCCATGCAGCAGAACTGGGCCGGACTGCCCAATGCCGCGATCTTTTTTCCTGAACTGCTGTTGCACCAGACGCCGGATAACTGCGCCCTGACCTTCAGTTTCAGACACGCCGCCCCGAGACGCGCCAGACTGCGCGCCCGGCACCTGCTGCAGGAACTGACCGACTCCCTGGGGCGTAACCCGGAACCCAGCCGGGGTCCCAATCGACTGGCCAGAACCGCCGCTATTCCTTCCTACGATGAGTGGATAGTTCAGGTCAACGAGGCGACCCAACAGATCCGCCAGGGATGTCTGGACAAAGTGGTCCCGTTCCGGCGCATCAGTGTACGCGCCGACCACCCGCTCAATCCGGCACGCCTGATGGCCTCGCTGGATGATCTCTATCCCAGCAGTCTGCTGTTTTCCATCTGCCTGGACAACAGCACCTTCGCGGCGGCCACCCCGGAACGGCTGATCACCCGCAGCAACCAGCTGATCCGCTGCGACGCCATCGGCGGCACTATCCGACGCGCCACCGAGCGCAACGAGGATCACGAACTGGGCAGGCAACTGCTGAATGACCCCAAATCCCGCCATGAACACGCCCTGGTGGTCAAGGGCATCCTGGCCAGCCTGAACGCACACTGCGACAAGCTGGCGGCCCCGGATAGCCCGGCACTGAAGCGGCTGCGCAAACTGCAACATCTCTGGACCGGGATCAGCGGCGAGCTGCGGGGTGACACCACTCTGCTGCGAATTGCCAGCGACCTGCATCCGACCGCCGCCGTCAACGGCTTTCCCAGCGCCAGCGCAGGACGCTGGCTGAGTACCTACCAGAATGATAACCGGGGATGGTATACCGGCGCGGCCGGCTGGCTGGATCACCAGGGAGACGGGGAACTGGCGGTACTGTTGCGCTGCGCCCTGCTGAATGGCGAAAGTGCCGAACTGTTTGCCGGCGCCGGGATCACCAGTGAATCCTGTCCGATTGCCGAATTCCAGGAGACCGAACTGAAATTCGGCACCATGCTGGAGGCGCTGGAATATGCCTGACCAGCCACAGGGAGTGAGCAACCTCCTGTGGGCCTTTGCACTGATTGATGGTCTTGCCGGCGCCGGGGTAACCCGTGCCGTCATCTCTCCCGGCTCCCGCTCCACCCCGCTGGTATTGGCCTGCGATGCCCACCCGGCCATCGAGATCAGCATTCAGGTGGATGAACGCTGCGCCGCCTTCCTTGCCCTGGGGCAGGCCCGTGCCAGTGGCCGGCCGGTGATCCTGATCGCCACCTCCGGCAGTGCACCTGCCCACTGGTATCCGGCCGTGATCGAGGCGAGCCACAGCAACATCCCACTGATCCTCCTGAGCGCCGACCGTCCGCCCGAACTGCACGGCTGGGGAGCCAACCAGACCACCGATCAGCAGCGGTTGTTTGGCAGCCATCTGCGCGCCTTCCATGATCCGGGCCCGGCCATAGCGGATAGCGCCGCACGAAGGCGTATGCATCGCCTGGGAAACAGCGCCGCCAAACAGGCCCTTCAACCCCATCCCGGTCCACTGCAGATCAACCTGCCGTTGCGGGAGCCGCTAGTACCCGAGTCAAGGATTGACCTGCCCCAACCGGACGATGCATCCGCCCTCCCGATCTCGCGCCCAGCGCCAGACCCGGAACAACTCAATACCACCCTGGCATTGATCTCTGGCCAACCGGGGATAATCGTCTGCGGCGCCACGGACCACGACGAGTCCTTTGCCGCCGCCGTCACCCGGCTGGCGCAACAGCTTCATTGCCCGATCCTCACCGATCCCCTGAGCAACCTGCGCTTCGGCGCACACGACAGGCAGACCGTGATCTGTCGCTATGACGCCTATCTGGACGCCAGCAGCGTGGAACTGAAGCCAGGCTGGATTTTGCGCTTCGGCGCCCTGCCGGTCTCCAAGCCCCTGCTGCAGTTCATGGAACGGACCGTTGCCCCGGTTATCCTGTGCGATCCCTATCGGCAGTGGCCGGTTGCCCCACCCAACACCGCGCTGACCCTGGCGGCCGACCCGGCCCTGCTGTGTGACGCCATCCACACGCGAGCGCCTGCTCCCGGCCCCGCCGGCTGGCTGGAGCGGTTCCAGCGGCTTGAGCAGGTCAGCCACAGGATAATGTCAGCTGAAACCCGGGATGACCGACCGTTCGAGGGCTGCCTGATCCAGGACCTGCTGGCGACCCTGCCGGAAGGCAGCCTGCTGTTCAGCGGCAACTCCATGCCGATCCGGCAGCTGGACAGCTGGAGCGGATCGTCCGCGAAACGTCTGCGTATACACGCCAATCGGGGCGTCAGCGGCATCGACGGCAACCTCTCCACCTTCATCGGCATGAGCTGCGGCGACTACCCCGCAGCCGTCGCATTGCTGGGGGACCTCGCCTTCTATCACGACATGAACGGCCTGCTGGCAGCGGCCGGACGCAACCTGGTGATCGTCCTGCTCAACAACAACGGCGGCGGCATCTTCGGCTACCTGCCCCAGTCGGCGCTGGAGAGTTATGAACCCTACTGGAACACCGCCACCAATCTGGACTTTCAGCACAGTGCCGCGCTGTATGACCTCGGTTATCAGCGGGTAACCCGCCAGTCGGGCTTTCGCCCGGCCCTCGAGCAGGCGCTGCAGGCCGGTGGGCCACAGCTGATTGAAGTGATGATCGAGCGAACGTTCAGCATTGAACGCCACCGTCACTACCGCAGTGCCGTGGCCGAGGCCCTGGCCGGCGAAGCGGATGATAGTAAAACCTGATATGCGTGCAGGAGAGCGGCAATCTATCTGACAATATATTGGGTCTCCATTAAAGTACGCCAAAACCGCTTGCCAGGTTACGCCTTCGGCTAACAGGACCTACAACTATTTACCGGGTATCCATGCCTTCCGGCAAAGTTGCTGGTCGGATTACACGTCCGGCCAACCGGATGAACAATCCTAATCGGCATTTTTTATACCCACCCGCGGTGTTTTGTTTAAAATGCCCGCTTTCAGTGATCAGACCATTGGAGTAGTCATGGGCAGCAGCATCGAATGGCAGGTCCCCGAGGGGACTCAATTCAGCGACATTCTCTATCACCAGGCCGAGGGCATCGCCAAGATCACCATCAACCGCCCCCAGGTACATAACGCCTTCCGCCCGGAAACCGTGATGGAGCTGATCCAGGCCTTCCGGCATGCTCATCTGGATCCCAAGATTGGTGCCATCATCCTCACCGGTGCGGGTGAGCGCGCCTTCTGCTCCGGCGGCGACCAGTCCATCCGCGGCGACGGCGGCTACCGTGACAGCAGCGGCGTCGAGCACCTGAACGTGCTGGAGCTGCAGCGCCAGATCCGCACCCTGCCGAAGCCGGTGGTGGCCATGGTGGCGGGCTACGCTATCGGCGGTGGTCACGTACTGCATCTGATCTGCGATCTGAGCATTGCCGCCGACAACGCCCGCTTCGGCCAGACCGGCCCCCGGGTGGGCAGCTTTGACGGCGGCCTGGGTGCCGGCCTGCTGGCCCGTACCGTCGGCATGAAAAAAGCCAAGGAGATCTGGTTCCTGTGTCGCCAGTACGATGCCCAACAGGCGCTGGAGATGGGGCTGGTCAACACCGTGGTGCCGCTGGACCAACTGGAAAACGAAACCGTGCAGTGGTGCCGCGAAATGCTGCAGCTGTCCCCCACCGCCCTGCGCATGCTCAAGGCCTCCTTCAATGCCGAGACCGATGGTCTGGCCGGCATCCAGGAGCTGGCCGGCAACGCCACCGGACTGTTCTATCTGACGCCCGAGGCGCAAGAGGGGCGTGACGCCTTTGTGGAGAAGCGCCCGGCCGATTTCAATAAATTCCCCCGCCGCCCCTGATCCCGGCGCTATCCAGGGCCTGTTAACACCATGCAGATACAACAGTGGCTGCTCGCCATCCGCCCCAAAACCCTCGGTATCTCAGTGGTGCCGGTGCTGGTGGGCAGCGCCCTCGCCTGGGCCGAACTTGAGCGGATGGCATGGCTGCCGGCCCTGGCGGCCCTGCTGGCGGCAATGCTGATCCAGATCGGCACCAACCTGTATAACGACGCGGCGGATTTCGAGCGCGGCGCCGACACGCCCGAGCGACTCGGCCCGGAGCGCGCCACCGCCCAGGGCTGGTTCAGCGCCCGCCAGGTAAAATTGGCGGCCCTGATCAGCTTTGGCGGCGCCTTTGCCATCGGCATCTACCTCGCCTGGATTGGTGGCTGGCCAATCGTGGTCATCGGATTGCTCTCCCTGCTGGCCGGCTACGCCTATACCGGTGGCCCCCGGCCGATCGCCTACAGTGCCAGCGGCGAGCTGTTCGTCTTTATCTTTTTCGGACTGCTGGCGGTGAGCGGCAGCTACTACCTGCAGACAGGCACGCTCTCTACCGAAACCCTGTTTTGCGCCGCCGCCATCGGCCTGCTCGCCGCGGCTGTGCTGCTGGTAAACAATTATCGCGACCTGGAGACCGATGAGCGGGCCGCCAAGCTGACCCTGGTCCACTACCTGGGCCGGGAGCGGGCACGCCAACTTTATGTCCTGCTGCTGATTCTGCCCTTCGCCCTGCCGATTGTGTTCAATCACCGCTTCGACGGCAGCTGGCTGGTGGTGCTGTGCCTGCCGTTCGCCCTCTGGCTGCTGCACCGTTTCTCGCGGGAGCCCCTGGGCAGGGGGTTTAACACCATCCTGGCCAATACGGCCAAGCTGCAACTGCTGTACGGCGGACTGTTGAGCCTCGGACTGCTGCTCTGATGCGGATTGTCGATGCCGTCCTGACGCCCTATCGACTCCCCTTTGCCACACCCTGGAGAAGCGCCGCCGGCCTCTGGCATGAGCGTCGGGGATGGTTGATCCGTATCACTGACCAGTCGGGACGCTGCGGCTACGGAGATGCCGCCCCCTTGCCGGCATCCGGTACCGAGACGCTCTCCGAGGCCAAACCCTGGCTCGACGCGCAACTCACTACCCTGATAGGGGCGATGCCCGAGTCAGCCTGTCGCCAGTTGCCAACCGGCTGCCCTGCCGCCCGCTGTGGCCTGGAGACGGCGCTGCTGGATCTGCATTCAAAACAGCAGGCGTTACCGCTCTACCGGCTGCTGGGCGGTCGGGATATGCATCCAGTCCGGATCAACGCGGCTATCGGCGCCCTGGACCAACAGGCCGGCGGACGGGCGGTTGCTGCCGTTGCAGCCGGCTATTCAATCCTCAAGCTGAAGCTCGGTTGCTCGCCAATCAAGACCGAGTTATCGCTGTTGCAACGACTCTGCAGTCAACTGCCCGGGGAAGTAAGGCTGCGCCTGGATGCTAACCGGGCCTGGCAACTGGATGAGGCCACCAACCTGATCGAAAAGCTGAATCACCTGCCCATCGAGTGCCTGGAAGAGCCACTGCATGAACCAACCCCACAAGGGCTCAAAGCCCTGCAATCCCTGGCCCGCTTCGACCTGGCCCTGGACGAATCCCTGCCCCGCTATATCCGGGCGCAGCAACTGCAGCCGCTCCCGGTCAAGCGCATCGTCGTCAAGCCTGCCTGCCTGGGCGGCCTCGTCCCTGCACTGACATTGGTCGGGCAGGCCCACCAGTCCGCTGTCGCCTGCGTGATCACCAGCTCCCTGGAGAGCAGCGCCGGCCTCTGGCCCCTTTGTCACCTGGCCGCCACGGCAGATGCACTCACCACCCCGGCTGTCCACGGCCTGGCCACCGGCCACTGGTTTTCCCACAATCTGGGCACCCCGCCTGTTATCGCCAACGGCCGGGTGACGCTTGGATCGGAACCTGGCACCGGTTTTATACTGAAGGCATAATCGACGCTGCAGAGGAGACCGCACAGATGCACGCATTACTGGATCAGCGCCCCAAGGCATCCCTCGGTTTTTGCCCCACGCCGCTGTTGAACCTGCAGCGGCTCAGCCGGCAACTCGGTGGACCGCGTATGCTGATGAAACGGGATGATCAGAGCGACCTGGCCCCGGGCGCCAACAAGACCCGCAAACTGAAGTATCTGGCCGTGACCGCCATTGCCGAGGGTTGCGAAACACTGATCACCGGCGGGGCGCCCGCCCCGTCCCCCTATGCCGCCTCACTACTCAACCCACAGGAGTGATCCATGCCGATTGTCACCATTACCCTGCGGGCCGGCCGCCCCGCCAGCGAGATCCGCGCGATCATGGATGCGGTGCATAACGCAACGGTCAATGCCTTCGATGTGCCCGAGACCAGCCGCAACCAGCGACTGGTGGAAATCGCCCCCGAATACCTGTTCTACCCGCAAGGACGCTCGGAAGACTTCCTCACGGTCGAAATCGCCTCATTCCCCGGTCGACCACCCGAACAGAAGGCCGCACTGTTCCAGCAGATCACCACCAATCTGCAGCAGGCGGCAGACATCGCCCCCGGGGACGTGATGATCCTGATCCATGAACCGCCCAAACAGAACTGGGGCATCAACGGCCGTCCGGCCAGTCAACACAAGCCGCGCGCATGAGCGAACCGATCGAAGTACGCTTGCCGGCCATGCCGGAGTGCTGGGACAGTTGCGGCAATTGTAGTGATGCAGCGGTGTTGGTGAGCGAAATTCTGGTCAGGCCCGGCGAGCGGATAGAGCGTGACGACCCGGTGATCACCCTGGAGACCGACAAGACCACCCTGGATATCCCCACACCCTGCGCAGGTCGGGTCACCGCCCTGCATATCGACATTGGTGATGCCATCAGCGAAGGCATGCTGATCCTGACCCTGCAGCCCGATTGATCCGGCAGATACCGGCCTGTCCATCCAACCTGAAAACAGTTCAGTCGGATGGGTGTTCAGATGCAGATCCTGACTGCGGCAGCAACTCCCGCAACGCCTGGCGGGAAAGTTTTCCCATCCGGTTAAGCGGCAAGGCTTTGATTCGCATAAATTCCCGGGGACGCAGATGGCCGGGCAGGTGCTGCCGCACCCATTGCTGCAGCTCCCCGGCCGTCACTTCTCCCGTGAACAACGCCACCAGGGTGACACCCCATACCGGGTCCGACCGCCCGGTCACCCCCACCGCGCCCACGCCCGGACACTGCAGCAGCCGCTCCTCCACCTCGGCCGGATGAATACTCTTGCCGCCACTGACCAGCAGGTCATCGGCCCGGCCAATCACCGTCAGCCTGCCCTGCTCATCCAGACTGCCCAGATCGCCGGTCTCGAACCAGCCCTGTTTCAGCCCCAGACCCGCCATCCTCCGGGGATTGGCATAACCCTGCATCACTGCCGGGCCACGCACGCGGATACGACCCGCTTCGCCGATAGTCACGTCATAACCAGCCAGTGGCAGACCGACCCGACCCGGTACCAGTCCGGCCTGCGGCGAGCAGTCGGTGGCAAACTGGGAGGCGGTCTCACTCATGCCATAACTGACACAGAGCGGCCAACCGGCGGCATGGGCCCGCTGCGCCAGTGCGCGGGAGAGCGGTCCGCCGCCAATCAACACCACCCGCAGCGTTGCCGGCGACATTCGCCCCGCCGACTGCGACAGCAGCCGCTCCAGCATGGCCGGTACCAGCGAGAGATGGGTCACGGCACCGGCCTCAATCCGCTGCCAGACCCGTGCCGCATCGAACCCCTCCTCCAACTGCACCCGGGCACCGGCGGCGAGGCAGCGCAGCAGAATCGACAGCCCACCGATATGAAACAGCGGCAGACAGGCCAACCAGCAGTCACCCGCCTGCAGCCCCAAACGTTGCTCCGAGGCTGCTGCGCTGGCAGCCAGATTGGCCGCGCTCAGCATTACGCCTTTCGGCTCCCCGGTGGTGCCGCTGGTGGCGATGATCAGCTGTACCTGATCCCCTTCCAGCGGCTGCGGGGGAGAGCTCGGCACAGTGTCACCCGTGCGCCGGTCAGCAAACAGCGCCTCCGGCAAAAGCCGGCAAACCCCGGCATCGGCCGGCGCCTGCGGGGAGACCAGGTACTGCGCCCGGACAGCGGTCAGCAGACGGTCACGTCGCCGAACCGCCAGCCCGGGATCCAGCGGTAACAGGGTCACACCCAGATGCAGGGCAGCGTAGAGCAACCGGGCCAGCTGCTGTGCCGAAGCTAGTTGAGCGGCGACGACCTGACCACGGCAGACGCCCCGCTCCTCCAGATGCCTCGCCAGCGCGGCCGCCTCACCGGCCAGCTGACCATAGTCGAGCTCCCTGCCACCAGATAATAATGCCGAAGTCCGGGAGGTTTGTTCGCTTCTGGTTCTCAGCCAGTTACCTGGTGATAGAAGAGGGGTCACTATTACTACCTTTGGGGTGGGAGTCCGGATGACTCGATGATGATAAAAATAGGGTAAAATGCGTTATTTTGATCAAGATCAAAATAACAGCAACCTGTTTTCTGTTCCAATACGGCCGAATTTTAGATTGCGTATCATACGGTTTTACTTCCGGTTACAGCAGCCCAATTGTTCTCCGACTGTTTTTGAGAAATCGATATCCATGTTTCATCCAAAAGCTCTGATTCCGTTTTCAGCTGTGTTAATGCTATGCCTTATCACCCCGCTGCAGGCACAAACCTACGACTATGATCCAGACAATGGCGAAGAGATCAATGAACTCTGTTCCGGCTGCCACGGCGAGTTCGGCCAGGGCGGCAAGGATGGGGAGTATCCCCGGATTGCCTCACAGCCGATTGAGTTTATCGCCAACCAGCTGAGGCTGTTCCGCGATCGCAAGCGGAAAAACTTCGCCATGGTGGAGTATATCGATGATCGCCAGTTGCCCGAGAGCGACATCTATGACATATCCCGCTATCTCTCCGAAATCACCCTGAAGACCCAGCTCGCGCCGGTGGACGAGAATGCCCCCGATTTCGACGCTTACGCCCGCCTGCTGGAATCGAAGATGACCATGCAGATCCCCAAGGCCGAAGGTGATATCGAACGGGGGGAGAAAATTTACAACAAGGAGTGCGACTCCTGTCATGGCAAGGAGGGCTGGGGCAACCACAGGAATGCCGGCCCCATGCTGGCCGGCCAGTACACCAACTATCTCTGGCGCCAGGTAAAACAGCTACGCACCAAACAGCGCATCCATGACGAGGATTCGCCCAACGAAGAGTTGCTGAATGAGTTCAGTGACCAGGATCTGACGGATATCTTCGCTTACCTCTCGGTCATGGATGATTGATAAAAGCCGTTCTCACTGAAACAGAGAGCCCGGCGTCAGCCGGGCTCGGTCTTTATAGCGGCTGCATCTTGAATTACTGGCGCATGCGATTGGGGTTCCCCGGCACAAACTCGTCCGGCGTCAGGCGGCCATCGCCATTAGCGTCAAAAGATTCAAAACTGGGGGATGATCCGGCATTGCGCATGGGATAGCCCTGTGCGGCCTTATCCGCCTGGCGTGCAGCGCGGGTCTGATCAAACTCCTCTGCCGTCACCACCCCGTCGCCGTTGCTATCAAAGTCGGCGAAGCTCGCCATTCCCCCGGCGCCACGGCCTGCCCCGCCCATGGGCCCCATCGGCCTGTTCATGCGATTTTCCTGCATCTGCGACAGCTGACCTTTCAGCAACTCATTTTCACTCAGGTAACCATCGGCATCCGCATCAAACTTCTCAAAGGTCGGTGCATTACCCAGGTTTCTCATCATGCCGCCCTGCTTGGCCCGTTCGCCAATCCGGGCATTGCGCGCGGCATAAAACTCATCGGCGCTTATCCTGCCATCACCATTGCTGTCGTAGGCGGTAAAAGGAATTGGCCCCGGTGCGGGCATAGGCGGGGCCGCCATCAGCGCCCCGGCACCCAATAGGGTGGTGATTGCTACTGCCAGTGTAAATACGCGTCTGTTGGTTTTCATTGCCTTGCTCCTTTAATCGACTTCTCTTGCTGATTAATAGCTTAGGCCCGGCAGCTGAAACCAGGCTTAAAATAACGCGGATATTGAAAAAACTGTAAACTTTCGGCTAAATGCTCTACAACAGGCTCACACAACTCGTCAACCAACAGCCAGCTGAACTCAACCGCCATGCGCATCTACATGCAGACCCTGCTCTCGCCCGAGCAACCGCTCCGCTATTACCACCTGCACCTGCAGCCCGATCTGCTGGGCGGCTGGAGCCTGGTGCGGGAATCGGGCATCCAGGGCACGCGGGGCCAGGTGACCAAGGAGCATTTTGACGAGCGGGAGGCGGCGGAGCGCACCCTGATCAAACGGCGCGACATGCAGTTGAAGCGCGGCTACCGGGTGGTATTTCGCGAAGGCGCCCCGCGCGAGGCGAGCAGTTGAACAGGACTACAGCAGCAACCTGACCCGCACCTTCAGACCACCCAATTCCGGCGACAGCATAAATCCGATCTCACCCCCATAGAGCTTGACCATATCCTTGGCGATCGCCAATCCCAGACCATGCCCGTCTACCGACTCGTCAATGCGCACGCCACGCTCGGTCAGTTGGGCCAGCGCCTCGGGCGACACGCCGGGACCATCATCTTCCACCTCGATAATAATCGCATCCCGCTGCTCAATCACACAGCGCACCTTTCCCTCGGCCCATTTACAGGCGTTATCCAGCAGATTGCCCAGCAGTTCCAGCATATCTTCCCGGTCGACCGAAAGCGGCCCCGACTCGGGAACCTGGCAATCAATATGCAACTCTTTCTCATGATGAATCTGTCGCAGTACGCGCACCAGTTGGGGCATCTCCAGGGCGGCATTGAAGCGTCCACCGGAGATCCCCGAACCGGCCAGACGAGCCCGCTTCATCTCCCGCTCCATCAATTGCCGGACCCGGGACAACTGAAGCTTCATGGCGGATTTCAGTTCAGGGTGGGGCGCCATCTCGTCACTGTCCAGTTGTTGTTGCAACAGATTAATGGGGCCCTTGAAGGCGTGGGAGAGGTTTCCGAGCCCCTTGCGCGAGTGCTCCAGCCGCTGTTGAAACAGCTCCAGCAGATGATTGAACTGATCGACCAGCGGACCCACCTCTGCCGGCACGTCGGTGGAGAGAGTGTCGACCTCCCCCCGTTCCAGCCGGGCCATATCCTCCCTGACCCGCTCCAGTCGTCCCATGGCACTGCGCACGATCCACTGCTGGCCGATAAACAACAGCAGGGTAATAATCAGCGTTAACGCCACAAACAACCACTCAAACTGCACCACACGCTGATTCAGCGGCGTCATGTCCTCAGCCACCGCAACCGAGAAGATCTGCCCCTGCTTGTTATAACCGGCAGCCCAGACCAGCAGTTCCTGGTCCGCCGGACCCGGCATGCGCCACTGCCCCTGGCTGCCGGGGGCAAACTGCGGAATATCCAGTTGCTCGTCCCATAAAGAGCGGGAGCTGACTTTTTTGCCATCCGGAAAGCTGACCTGGTAATAGTGACCGGAGAGGGGCTGGTCGTAGATGGCATCAATGCGGCGCCAGCGCACCAGGGGCCGCTCGGAGCCATCCAGCCGCATCGCCGCCAGTACAGCCTCGGCATCGTGCTCCAGCCGGGAGGCGACGAAATGGTCGGTCAGGCTGTGTATCGCCTGGACACCACCCCACCACATCACCCCGAACAGCAGCACCAGTCCCAGTGCCAGCTCCAACCTCAGTTGTAAACCGAGGGACCTCATCCGGCATCACCCCGAAACAGATAACCCTGTCCCCGCCGGGTCTCGATGCGCTCCTTGCCGATGCGTTCGCGCAGCCGGCGGATATAGACCTCGATCAGATTGCTGTCACGATCGAAATCCTGCTCGTAGACATGCTCGGTCAGCCGGGTCTTGGAGAGTATCTGGCCGGGGTGCAGCATGAAATAACGCAGTAGCCGAAATTCGGTACCGGTCAGGTCAATGGCACGCCCATCCGGTAGTACCACCTGCTGGTGCGCTTCATCCAGCTGCAAGCCACCCTGCTTCAGCTCATGGGCAGGCTGACCCGCGCTACGCCGTACCAGCGCCAGCAGACGGGCCACCAGCTCCTCCACATGGAACGGCTTGCCCAGGTAGTCATCCGCCCCTGCCTTAAAGCCATCCACCCGCTCATGCCAGGCATCCCGTGCGGTGAGCACCAGTACCGGAAATGGATTTTCATGCGATCGCCAGTTGGCCAGTACCTCAAGCCCGGGCCGCTGTGGCAGACCCAGGTCCAGCACCACCACGTCGTAGGGCTCCTCATCACCCATGAATTCACCATCGATGCCGTTATCAGCCACATCGACAGCAAAACCGGCCCGCTTCAGGGCCGGTTTCAACCGGGCGACCAGTTCGGCGTCATCCTCCACCAGCAGCAGTCGCATCTCAATCATCCAGCTCGCGTTTCAGCAGTTCACCGGTCGCCGCATCCAGCTTCAGCTCCCACACCTTGCCTTCAGTGTCCAGGAGTTCGACCTCATAGATCACCCTGTTCTTTTTCTGCTCCAACTTGATCTCCAGCAGGCGCCCCGGATACTCATCACGAATATTATTCAGTATCTGCTCAAGAGGCAGGATTTCGCCTGACTCAAGCAGCGCCTTGGCCCGTTCGTGGTCACTTGCCGCAATCACCAACAATGGCAGCAGCAGCGCAACAATAATTAAAAGACGTTTCATCATGTCACCCTCTATCCTGCACCCCGCGCAGGCTCAAGACAATCTTCGCCGGGTGGTTTTTGCCTGCGGCAGACCCGCCCAACCCTGTTGATTCACAGGATAAGCCGGCCAGATGAAATCAAGCTGAAAGCACCGGCAGCGCGGCGCCGTTTACTTCCCGGTAACACGGATAGTATTTACAGGACGATCTTGTAGGCCGGTCGGGTGTGATCTAGGCTTATATTAATAATCCCTAACAATCAGACATCAGGAGCGCATCACCTTTCGATGTAACACGATGATGTAGCCCCTCTCACCCAGAGCAGGAGCTAACCATGACGACGACAATTACCGGTGCATTCACCTCAATGGATACCATCCGCAATACCATGGAAGATCTCCTCGCCAACGGCATTGACCGGGAAAAGATGTTTGCCGACAGCGAGCATACCGAACTGAAGGTCATGATCCCGGACGATATAGAGAACGAAGTGCTGGAGATCATTCAACGCCATAAACCGGTCGAAATGGCCTCCTATCACCGCTAACCCGGACGCCGCTGAAACTAGCCCGCCAACTGCAGGTAGAGCCAGTCACGCAACCGTTCCGCCGCCTGGCCCTGCGGACCCTGCTTCACCAGTTGCCGGCACTGTTTCAGCAGCCGCACCTGTGTCTTCAGCTCCAGCGACTGCATGCGGTTCAGCCCATCCTCGCGGATCGTCAGCCGTTCCCGGTCGGCATGGCTGCGTGAGAGCATCGCCCGTGCATGACTCAGGGCGCGGCCCAGAATCACGAAGGCAAAGTTGGGATCTTTCACCGGACCCAGCAGATGCTTTTCGGCGCTGAACTGCAGCCAGGGTGGCAACTGCTGTTTCAGCCAGTCCAGCCCGAACCAGCCGGACAGGCCGCCCAGCACACCGCCGCTGATCGCCCCGGTGAGCAGCGAGGCACCACCGAGTCCGACATCCGCCAGCAGCCCTATCGCCGCGCCCGCACCGGCGCTGACCAGCACCAGCTGATTTTTCTCCAGCCCCCAGAGGGTCCACTGGGATTCATCCATCAATTCACTTTGATGCACCTCCAGCCGGCCGATATCCGACTCCAGCCGGTGGTACAGGAACAGCGCCTCCAACTGCTGCTGCCCTTCCCGCTCCATGCGGTTCAGGTGTTGATTGAAGCGGGTGATTTCATCCGACAACAGCCCGGGCAATTGCGCCTGGGCCGCCTGCTCCAACCGGTTGCTTGACTGTTGATAGGTGAGCAGACGATAGAGGTTTTCCACCAGGATGCGCGCCGCCTGTTGCAACTTCAGTTGGCGATAGCGTTCCAGTTGTTCAATCGCCTGGGCAAACCCTTGTCCCTGGTGCGCATCCAGCTCGCCAAAGGTGCGCAACAGTTGCAGGTGCTGGTCGAAGCTGGCATGCAGCGGATCAAACAGCCGAACCAGGCTGAAATACTGGTTCAGCGCCTGCTGCCACTGTGCCACGTAGGTATCACCACCGATCGGATTGATCAGCGCCAGCCGCGGTCGACCGGTCCAGCGCAGGATCTCCATCTCGGTCTCGTACTCCGGACTGTAGGGCAGTGAACCATCCACCACATAGATAATCCCGGCGCCCCTGATGATCGGCGTCAGCAGTTCCACCTCGTCGACAAACTGCCCGCTTCCGCTGAACGCTTCGACAAATTCCGCCACCCGAGCCGGTCGCTGATCCGCCGCCAGCTCTTGTGCATTCAGCCAGGCCAGGCATTTACCGGCGCGCTGAAAACCCGGCGTATCCACCAATTCAAACACGGTGCGGTTGTCCAGTTTCAGGGTGAAGTGCTGCGCCACCCGGGTGGTACCGGAGAGGGGCGATATCTGCACCTGATCATTCTGGGTCAGGGCAGCCACCACCGACGACTTGCCCTTGTTGGGATGCCCCACCACCGCCATGACCGGGTAATCAGGCATGCACCACCCCGTCCGGCACCCGGCCACTGACCAGATGAAATCGGTCCGGGATCTGCCGCATAAAGGGTTGCCAGGATTGGATCAGCTTGCTTTGGCGTGCCTCATCCATACCGCTCAGCGGGACCGGCCAGAGGAACAGGCGGCTGCGCTGTTGCCCCAGCAGTTGGCAGAGATCGGCCAGCTCGCCGGTGGGTGGTTCCCACCCTTTGCAGAGCAGCAGCAGCGGCTCATCGGGCAGCTCCGCGAACGATGTCTGCACCTCATCAGCCGATGTTCCGCTATCCAGTTCGATCCACACCGCATCCGACCCTTCTCCCGCCAGCTGTTCGCGCAGTGGCCCGATCAGCTCATCCGGCCAGAGACCCCAGCAGACAATCTGCCCATAGCGACGGGTCAATGATTCCGTCTCGCTGACTGCATCGACGGCTTCACGCTGATCGACCGCTTCCATCTCCTGGTCGATCAATCCGGTCGTCAGGCGTTGCCACAGCCCGCTGATCAGCGCGTCATTGTCGCGCACCCGGTCGTGCATTCTGATCAGGCGAAAACGGGCCAGGGCGGTCGTGAACAGCCGCGGCAGCAACACATAAACCAGCAGACACATCAGCAGGAATCGCCACCACTGACCGAACAGGGCAGGCTGCTCAGCGGCCAGCGGCGCGGCGCGGAAATAGTGGGTCTGTTCGATCAACTCAAGGGACGGCACCGCCGCCGGCCAGAGTGTCCGCCAGGGCCAGGCCAGCGTGCTGGTGACTTGATGAATCACGCCGCCGCCCAGGTCCAGGGTCGAAGACCAGCCGAAGGCGAGATCGGTCATCAGCAGATAGAGCAGAAAGGCGATCAGCATGCCGATGGAAAACAGCAGTGACAGCTGCTGACCCAGGGCGATCACGGTCTGCTTCAGCAGCGACCGCAGGGCAGCCGGAAAACTCCCCGGTGGCAGACGATGTTCATACAGGGTGCGCAGGGGAAACGGCACCTGGGCGGTGGTAAAAAAGAGTGCCAGCAGCCACCAGGCAAAGGGCAATAGCACGGCGAGCGACAGGAACCAGAGCAGATTGATCCGCTGAAACGGCTGAAACGCAAGCAGTCCGGCCATCAGCGCAAAGCCGAATACCAGGGCGGCCACATAGCCCCCATAGACAAGCAGGGTGCTGCTGCCGACCGGCGACCCTCCCCACTGCTGCAACCAGCCGTGCAACAGCCGCCAGGCTGACTGCTCCGGCTGCGCCAGCGCCCAACTGCGATCCCGCTTGTGCAGGGTCTGCCAGTCGACCGTACGCTCGCTCTCCAGATGCCGGCGCAACAGAATCAACAGCAGACTTTTGTCCCAGATATCCATGTTATTTTCAGAAATGACTTTTTCAATTTTTATCTTTTGAGTAACTGCTTACCCGCATCACTCATAGCTCCCATAAATTGCATTGTAACCGCCAAGAACGCCAAGAACGCCAAGAAAAAGCCTCGATTTTCCCTTGTGTGCTTCGCGTTCTTGGCGGTTACCTGCTTTTTGCCGAGCATATCTCTGTGCTCTCTGTATGCGGACTGGGGCGAGTAGTTACTCTTTTGAAATGTATCCAGCAGGTTATCACAGCGCATCATTGATTCCAGCCTGTTGATACTGCTGTTACTATTCCCCCACCTTCCACCACCGTGACCATCCATGCCCCAGAGCGGACAACTGCTTCACCACTGCCGGGACGAATGGGGAGACCTCTCGGTCCACCAGGACGCCGGCCGGCGCATGCTCTGTTTCGGCAACACGGTTGAGCAGAGTTGCATCGACATCCATCAGCCCGCCCGGCTCTGCCACCATTACACCCAGGTGATGATGCTCGGTTTCCTGCTGGCCCCGACAGTCCGACACTGCACCCTGCTGGGACTGGGTGCCGGCGCGCTGGCGCAGGCCGTGCTGGCGCACCACAGCGGCTGTAAAATCGACGCAGTCGAGATGCGGCCCAAGGTAGTGGAGCTGGCGCAAACCTGGTTTGCACTGCCCGATGACAAGCGGCTGCGCCTGCACCCGAAGGATGCCTGGGAGTACCTGAACCACAACCCTGTCCCGACCGACCTGATACTGACCGATCTTTACCTCGGTGGAGGGATGAACGAGCTGCAGGCGCGGCAACACTTCCTGGCCGCCTGCCGCGGCGCATTGAAACCGAACGGCATATTGATCTGCAACTACTGGCTGAAGAGCAGCCTGACCAGCCATGCACTGAACGAGGCGTTACAGACCGTGTTTGATCAACAGGTAGTGACCCTCAGCATACCGGATGGCAACTGCATCGCCTTCGCCTTTGATGGTGGCATCCCGCGATTGCATTCCAAGCAGTTTATGCAGGCGGCGGAGGCGCTGGGAAAAAACATGGACATCCCGCTGCAAAAACATGCCCGGGCGCTGCTGCACGAGAACCGGCAGGCGTTTCGTTATTCGCACCTGATTGAACAGCGGTAAATCATTCGTCGGGTTACGCTGTTGGCGAAGCCGTATATGGACTCCTCCCAATTTGCAAGGGAGCAAGTTTTAAGGTTCAAGGGGCAAGGTAAAGGGTTCAAGTTGCGTAGGTCGAATTAGCGACAGCGTAATCCGACATTCAATTCATGTTCCCCGTATTCGAAACCTTGTCGGGTTACGCCTTTGGCGAACCCGACCTGCCGTGATGCCGCAGATCGGGTTAACGCCACCAACGCCCACAATTGAATCAAAAATGACTACTGCAGTATCGGATAGAACTGGGTAAACAGCATATCCTTCTGCGCATTGGCCTGATGACAGGCGGCACAACTGGCCGCCGGCGCCGCCGTTGAGGTCTCGCTGTAGGGCGGCGCATGATGCCCGAAGTTGAAGAACCCCCAGCCACTGGTGGCGCTGAAACGTTTACTGTCCTTCACCATCACATCCATGCCGTTGTATTTATCGGCGAAATAGCCACGACCGGAGGGCGCATTGGAAGAGCCGTCCGGATGCTCGCCCGGTTTAAGCAGCACCAGCTCCTTGGCGACCACGGTACCGTCGGGAAAGGTACCGGTACGCTGATACACCGCGAAGGCATCGGGATTGACATAGACATAGTGAAACTCCGGAAACGCGGCACCACCCTTGTTCAGTGCATTGGGGGTGAGCGGCGCGCCGATAAACACCCACTGGCGAAAACCTTCCGGGCGTAGCAGATCGCCCTTGATATCGAATACCGCGGCACCAATGCCCGTTGCCTCTTCGGCAACTGCCAGCGGGACGGCAAAGAGGCCGGCGCAAAGGGCGGCGGTACTGATTACTGTTTTATAGATCGAATGCATTGTAATTCTCCTGTTAATTTTTTGTCCCAGTTATGTGTTGGCCTTGTTTTGGCTTAGCCTGGCGATTCGCCCGGTAGGAGCGGCGCCTCGCCGCGAATTCGGCCCGGGGCGGGCCTCCTACAGGTCAAACCCCTCTCCGGCGGCCAGGCGTAGCGCTAGGAGTGGCTTCAGCCGCGAAATTCGCGGATAAATCCGCTCCTACAAAAGCACCGCCCCACATACAGCAGCTAACCGGAACAGAGCCTGATTTTTCCTCGATGGGACGACAATCGAGCCATCGGCTCATGCCGCCGCCGACAGGGTGATACGGGGAAAATCCACCTCCGTTCCGGCCAGCCGATTGAGGTAGTTGGTCAGGACATTCAGCGCAACATGGCTCACCACCTCGACGATCTGGCCATCATCCAGGCCGGCCTTGCGGGCAGCGGCAAGCTGGCCATCACTGATCCCGCCCCGGTTGCGGGTAATCTCCAGCGCCAGCGTCAGGATGGCCGCATCGAGCGGGTTGTCGGCCCGGCCCTGCTGGGCCTGGAGGATCGCCTGATCTTTCAGGCCGGCCCCCTTACCCAGCGCGGCATGGGCGCTCAGGCAATATTCACAACTGTTCTCCTGAGCCACCGCTATCGCCACCATCTCGCGCTGTTGTGCGTCCAGGCGACCGGACGCCAGGGCTTCAGAGAGCTGCAGATAGCCGTTCAGCGCCGCCGGTGCATGGGCAAAGGTGGTGAACATATTGGGCAGGACACCCAGCTTCGATTGCACCGCCTGCAGCGTGGCGGCGGTGGTGGCAGTGGTATTTTCCAGTTGGATCGGTGCGATGCGTGACATGATGAATCCTCTCTGTAGTCGGTGAAGATAATCAAACAGCCCCCTTGGGGCACGGCTTGATATTGGCAGGGAAGCGGCTACTATAGGTATCAATTAATATCTATTTTTATACTTTAAGTATCAACATGAGTGATCGACTGGTCGAACTGCTGAAGTGCTTCTCACTCAAGGCCCGGGTGTTCCAGACCGGCCCGCTATGCCACTCGGCCAGCTTTGACCAGGTGGCAGGGGTTGGCTATATCCATGTCCTGCAAACCGGCCGTCTCCAGGTACGGTCCCAGGCCCACGCCGCCCTGCAGTTCGATGAACCGGTCCTGTTTCTCTACATGAACCCCACCACCCATCACCTGACCCCGCAGGGTCCGGACGTGGAGATGGTCTGTGCCTCGTTTGAATTCGGTGCCGGCCTGAACAATCCCCTCGCCCGTGCTTTACCGGATGTAGTGGTGATCCGCCTGGCCGATATCCCGGCGCTGGAGCGTGCGCTGGCGCTGCTGTTCATCGAAGCGGGGGATCACCATTGCGGCCAACAGGCGATCCTGGACCGCATGATGGAGGTGATTATCGTGCTGGTATTGCGAGACCTGATGGACCAGCACCGACTGCAGTTCGGTCTGCTGGCCGGCCTGGCGGATGACCGGCTGGCCAGGGCGATCACCGCCATGCACGCGGAACCGGCCCGGGAGTGGTCACTGGAAGCGCTGGCGGAAACCGCCAACATGTCCCGTGCCCGCTTTGCCAACCGGTTCCGGGAGGTGGTCGGCACCACACCGGGGGCCTATCTGGGTGAGTGGCGACTCACTGTCGCCCAATCCCTGCTGCGCCAGGGCAAACCGGTACAGTATGTGGCCGATGTGGTGGGATACGCCAGCGCCAGCGCCCTGTCGCGCAGCTTCAGGGCACATGTGGGGCGGTCTCCAAGGGAGTGGTTGAAGAGGGACCAGAAATCGACCGGTTAGATCAACAATAGTGCTGAGAACCTCCGCCAGAAGAGGCATAAATGCGGTGCTGACCGCCGTTGGTCAATCCCGAAATCAGCGCCCACCTTTACCGCGCGCCGCCAACCGAAAATCCCGATCGACACAGTCACCAGCACATCCCGGCAAGACGTTTAACGCCTATTGGCCCCCACTCTATCACTTCAGAATTGAGCTAAAACAAGGCGCCGCTGGCTGCGGCCCTCTATGCTGATCGCCGAAATTCCACCCGAACAAAGGATATATAGTCACATGAGCGAAGAAACCAAGCAGACTTCCAGCGAAGCCAACGGCAGTGAAGCACAGGACAAACAAACCACTTCCGTGAATGTCGAGATTAAGGCCGAGACCACGGAAGAGAAGAAAGAAGCAGATCGCCCTGGCGTCTGCTGCGGCTCCTGCTCCTGACCAGTGATGATTCGGGGGGATGGCGACCGCCTCCCCCCGGTTCCGCTTTCCACGGCAAGATCCGTCCAGCCCCCCTCGTCCAGACTCCAGAGAAAACCCCGCTTTTCGCCCGCTCCGTCCCATCGTAAAAATTGATTGGCGACCGACAGATTGCAGTCATAGAATAGCGCCGCACCCGACGCCCCACACCTGATCGGGTTTCTGGGAAGATACTCGATTGATACAAAAAATTGCCGACTTCAGCGCTGACACACCATCAGAAGATGACAGCCTGTTTGAGCGTATCGCCTGCGGTGTCGAATCCCAGGGCTATGTCATTCTGCCCACCGCGCTACCCGGCCCGGTCGGCGACAGCCTGTTGCAATACCTGAGCCTGCTGGAGGAAGAGCGCTTTCATCAGGCACGGATCGGTCGCGGTATCGAACAGACCCGCAACCAGTTCATCCGCCGTGACAAGATCGTCTGGATGGACAGCCTTCATCCAGAGGCCTGCACTTGGTTCAACTGGACCGCCCGGCTAAAAACCTATCTGAACCGGCGGCTGTTCCTCGGCCTGTTCTCATTCGAGAGTCACTTTGCGCGCTACCATTCGGGCGACTTCTACAAAAAACACCTGGACGCCTTTCGCGGTGAATCCAACCGGGTGCTGACCCTGGTCACCTACCTGAACAGAGGCTGGGAACCGGGCCAGGGTGGTGAGCTGGTACTCTACGCCCCGGATGAAGGAGCGGAGATCACCAGGGTCGTGCCCACCTTTGGCACGCTGGTGATCTTCCTCAGCGAGGAGTTTCCCCATGAAGTGCTGGCCGCCGACCGGGACCGCTACAGCGTGGCCGGCTGGTTCCGGGTTAACGGTTCCATTAATCAGCAGATTGATCCGCCTCGATGAGTAAAAAAGCCACTCCCTGGGTTGCATGGATTGAGTCCTAAATCACTGCTTCATCGTTATATCAATTACCAGTAGGATCATTCCATTTTCGCAAGCTTCTTGAGTCTGTCCATTATCAGTGTAACACGTGCCTGACCCACCGAATCGTTTGGCATATGCCCAGAAATGGACGCCACAAAACGACGATCTCGCAGCAAACCTTTGAATCGTTCAGCCAGCTCTCTGACCAATGCAGGCCCTGCCCCATCTACTTCAGCCATTAGCTCAGGTCGTCCATCCAATACAGCGACTATATCCTCAATGTCATGACTCATCAGATAGTCGCCCTGCCCACGCCCATCGAAGGCTTCCAGTTTTGTGATGAGAAAATAGGGCGCAGACACCATCCGAATCGATTTTTCAGAAGGCAGATCAACTCTCACCGCATGCTTAATTGCAGAGGCATACCAGCGGTTACTGAAACCCAGAATCGAGCTTTCAGTTGGCATCACATCCAGAATCACCCCTTCTGTAACCCAACGGCATACTGGTGCACCATCACTGGCGTCCTCTCGGAATCCACGTTCACGCAATCTATCGGAGAGGTGAATATACTCTGCCAGAGACGCTACCTGTACGATGGTGTCGACATCACGTGTCGCACGTATTGGCGGGGCAGCCACATCAGTGATCAACAGTCCGGTGGCACAACCACCCAGAAAGACCATCTGCTCTACCAGCGCCCCCAGCCGATCAACTGCGATTTCGAGAATCTCCAGGTTAGGGTTCTGGACTCTTGTCATAGCACTCCATCCTCTTATTGATCTCCCGGATTGCCCAGTCACGCTCCCTGGCCCTGCCGCCGCGAATCGCATCTACCAGCACCAGCCATTCATACAGCAACGCGTCCCTACCGGCTGCCTCGGGTGCAGACTTATAGAGCGGGGAGAACGCCATCCCCCTATCCTCACCTTGGGCGTATGGCCACACCGGTGGTGGCTCCCCATCTGGAACAAAATGCCTGGCCAGCGGCGGCCCCGCATGGACCGTCAACATACCACGGCACATCTGACCGCGCTCCGGGACAAACACATAACGAAGCCCATGCACCAGAAACTCCTCAAGGTTTCTGGTATTTGGCACAATGCTACCCCTCTCCTGATAAGCGAGATTGGCGGCCAGTGCCCGCTTTATTGCCGAATGGACCTCAGACGGACTCATGCACAACTCAAGTGCCAGGCGATTATAAGTCCAAGTCTGATGGCCAATGGCAACCAGCTTCAGCAATACCAATACATCTTGCGGTTTTAAATTCATCGGTTATTCTTTATTTGTGATTCGCGAATAAAGAATAACCTTAAATAGAACATTGAACAACTGAACGTCTCGTCTGGTTCAGTGATTTACAAACAATTGGCCCAGGCAGGGGAACTGGCGGTCTTCCTCAGCGAGGAGTTTCCCCATGAAGTGCTGGCCGCCGACCGGGACCGCTACAGCGTGGCCGGCTGGTTCCGGGTTAACGGTTCCATTAATCAGCAGATTGATCCGCCGCGCTGATCACTCATTAACGGATCAGCTTCCGGTGGCGGCTCGCTACGCAAGTAGTGGCCGCTATCGGTCCTGCAGGGGTGACCACTCCACTTCACACTCCCCCGCTTCGGTCGCCACAAAGGCGGAATCCCCGGTGATGGTGACGGACAACGCCGTGGTCCTCTGTACCAGCCCGGCCAGCCTGCTGATACCCTTGGCGTCAAAACGAAAAACCGCAACAGGTAACGCGGCAAACTTTGCCTTGGACTGCTCCCACCAGACATCCGACTTGGCATTGAAGCTATAGACCTTGACGCTTTTCGCCAGCCGGGTCGCCTTCTTGATCCGCTCCACGGCCGGTTCGCCCACATCAATCCACAGGGCGATCTGATCATCCAGCGTGCGCACCCAGATGTCCGGCACATCGGGCTCCGAAAGCCCCTTGGTAAAAACCAGTGACTCCTGGGCATTCAGACAGAACGCCAGCACCCGCGCCATCATCCGCTCAGGATTTTCCGAAGGGTGTTGCGCCACCGTCAGGTTCAGGGTGTCGTAATAGTTGCGGTTAATATCCGACAGGCTGATGTTGAATTTGTAAATGGTTGGCTTCAGGGCCATCTCTTATCCTTCTCTACGATTGCACAGGGTTCCGGGGCGGAATGAAAGACGGGCAAGGTACCACGTTAACGCGTGGTAACCGAATTAATCCTGGTGCAATTCACGAATCAGGGCCGGTATCTCACTCGGGTGCATCACCGTGTGGTGGGGCGTGATCCCCAGCTCCGCATCCAGCGGCTGCTGATGCCGGACCCAGACCGAGGTAATGCAACTGCCGTGGGCGCCGGCGATGTCTGCCGCCAGACTGTCACCCACATGGATCGCCTCATGGGCCTCGCAATCGGCCAGCTTGAGGGCCTTCTCAAAGATGGAGCGCGCCGGCTTCTCCTCCGGTTCCTGGCCACCGATAATAATGTGATCCACATGGGCCGTCAGATTGACCGCCTCGATCTTCGGTATCTGGGAAAACACCGGGCCATTGGTAATCACCACGGTGGTGAACAACTGGCGGGCCTCGGCCAGAAACGCCTCGATGCCCGGAAAGAAATCGAAGGCAGCCAAGCGATCACGATCGAACTGATGCTGCAGTTCCTGCGCGGTCGCTTGACTCACCTCGCCCGAACCCAGTTCCGCCAACAGGTCGATCATCAACTGCACGCGAAACGCATCCTCGCCCCGCTGTTTGATAATCGGCAGATAACGCGCGCGCTGGGTATCGCTCCAGCGGCGATAGAAACCCGTCTCATAGCGATCGGCAAACAGTACGCCATCCACAGCAAACTGCGCCCGCACCGTCCTGGCCAACTGCGCCTTGGCCAGATCAGTGGCCTTTCGGGTATCGCAGAGGGTTTCATCCAGATCGAGAAAAATCGCTTTCAGCACACAAGTATCCAGCAAGTAGCGTACGTGGGATAGGTTACGCCGTACCGGCGCCACCCATCTGACGAATTTACAAATAGTACCACCGCAGGGGCGGCACCCCCGCAGCGATGTTCGGCCCGAAGGCGGGCCTCCTACAGGTGCATTTAACCACAAAGGGTGGTAGTCAGTCTCACCGACTCCGACCCCTGTTCACTCTCGTTCCCACGCTCCGCGTGGGAACGCATACCCAAACCTCACCAAACCTTCTCCACCTCCAACAACCCGGTTAACCCGGCAAAATCCCGTGCACTGGAATAACGCCAATGTTCCGGTTGATCCACATACCCGCGTTTCACCGGATTCTGATGAATGTAATCCACCTTCTGCCGCATCATCACATCATTCTGTATCCACTCAGGGTGACACCCCTCCTGCCAGAACTGATACACCCGATCACCCTTGTGCGCCTTCTTGTAAAACGCCAATTGATCCAGAATCTGCCTGACATTGTGCTCGGCAAAATAGGACAATAACTGCCTTGAAGTGTACGACTTGAACCGTGCCATATCGCGATTCAGATCACTGCTCTGCACGACCATATGCAGATGGTTCTCAAGAATTACGTAGACATACACTCGCAACCCCTCATTCTTCAAGAATCGAAGCGATTCCAGAATTATTTCCACGGTTACAGGGCGCGTGAAGACGGGTATCCAGTGGAGCACCGTGCAGGTTACAAAATGCGCATGCGTTGGACCGATGATCTTGTAGCGACTCCTTCCCACAACCACCTCCGTGTTGGTTGTTTCTGATTGAGATCGAAGACATTTATGAATCGCACTGTGATCCGATCAACCGGATGCATTCCCACGCGGAGCGTGGGAACGAGGGGTGAAGCTTGCTTCCTGTCAATCAAGGTCTAAAACAGTCCAGCATTTTGGATAGTTGGAACAGCCCCGGAAACGCCTACCCTTCTGCGCACCCCGTTTTGCCTCTCGCTCCACCATGAGGCTGCCGCATTTGGGACAGCGCCTTTCGGACTCCCTGTTACTCACAATTTGCCGAACATTTCGCACATGGTCCTGATGGGTCCTGACGGAAGGCGCCAGGCGTCCCGACTGAATACGCCTGATCATCTTCTGCACCTGCTCATCGGTTAAAACCGGCTCTCTCTTTGATTTGATGAAACGGATATAGCCGCCTCCCTGGGTCACATTGTCCGGCATGGGGGTTTTGAATTCACTGCTGCCAACGAATACAACCACCGAATGGATCTGTTCATCGGTTAAATCCAGTAGCCCCTGTAGCGCCCTCAGATGCTTGTAATTTTGATGCAAGGGGTTCTGAAACTGCTGGGTGTGTTTATAGATCTTCTGCGTCCATCGTTTCTGCTGGGGAGAACCGAAAATCCACCCCTTCATGTTCTTGGTCTCAACCACGAACAGACCAAAGCGGGAAACAATCACATGATCAATCTGTGTGGTGCCATCGGGTGTGGGCAAAGTGACATTCCTGATCAGATGATAAGTCTCCTTGTCCAGGAACCATCTGGCCGACAGGTTGACGACGAACTCGCCCAGCATGCCCTTGAACCAGGGCGACTTCAGCAGTGCCGTAAACAGCAACAGGGGAACCAGATACCAGAGCACGTCGAGAGCGGGCTTTAACAGCTGTGAAAAATCCATTTTCTGTTTTCCTTTACCATTTGATCAGCAGGGCCGGAGTCAGCACAGTTAACTCCGCCCCCTATCCGGTTCAGTATGTGGTTATACCATGCTTGAGTAGCATGCGCGGCAGCACATCATCCAGGCTACTGATATCCTGATCATTCAGCTCAATCAGACTGAAGCTGTATTGCTCATATATCCCAATCTTCTGTTTTTTTCTTTCACAGTATTTCGGATCGCTCTCCATGCCCCAGAATTCGATATACACCTTGCCGGCCGGGAGATAAAAGTCGCAGTACACTTCCTCCTCGATCGGCAGGCGGCGCTCATAGGCGTGGACAATCTCGGCCGTGTACAGCCAGTTGTCGATCAGCATCTCTGCACGGGAGCGGACAAAATGACCATCCGCCGTGCGCAGTTTCGGTTTCATCTTGTCACGGAAGCCGGAAGATTTATCCGCTGACGGCGCATTGACCGGGAACTCCTTCGCTTCCTTGGTATCCCCTTTCAGTTCTTCGATGGTGTTTTTCAGCGATGGATTAGTGGCAACGGCGGGAGGCCACAACACGAAAGGTATCCCCGACTTGTTATCCTCCCGCTGCTCACCACCTACCCGCTGCCCCATCGGGGTCACCAACCAGCCTTTCACATGCCGTTTGATCCAGCCATGCTCGGAGAGGATCTGGTTAATGCGTCGCGCGGAAAGTTCGAACTTCTGACCCAGGGTGGTAGCGGTCAGCATCCCGACAGGTGTTGCCTTCTCAAGCTGAAACGTCTCTGGCCAGACAATGTACTTGCCGAGCTTTTCGCTGACTTGATACTTACCTCCGGCATCTATCCCTGCCTGTTCCAACACCCAGACATCATCCTTGCGATTGATATAGCCCTTATCTTGTAGCTGGCCAAATAAATGTTTGGATGGGATGGCCAGTTTTTTCGAGAGCTTGGTGGTGGAGAGGTATTTTTTATCTTCCATTTTTTTCTGTTCCCTTACGTAATTTGATCATCGGACAGATGTTAGAAACAGTGACTCCAGCCCCATTCAATTTGATCATTGTTGGGTTACGCTTCGCTAACCTAACCTACTGTTGCCAAAGTGTATCTGGCTGATCTATACCATTACTCATTGAATGGGGAGAAAGTAATGTCATTGCCACTAAACCGGTCAAGCAACTCATGCATGGCCTCTTCCGTGCGAACCCCCCACATCTTGGTCAGGGCATAGGTCTTGCCCTCGGCATGGATTAATTCGTCATCATTAAGGAACCAGCGGCGCTCTTCGAAAGCCGGGCCACCCGACTCTGCCGCTTCCGCCGCCCGCTGCCTGAAAGTTTGCGAGTCGACTTTTCCCTCAACGACTCGCCACAGGCCGTTACCGCGCCATGAAAGCACCTTGTGAATCTCGGTCGGTGTGGTGCCGTTCGCGCAGAGGTAACTGACCATGGAAAGAATGGCACGCCGTTTGGCGAGGGGGATAGACTCTTCCCCATCAATGGTGACCACATACTTGGTCAAATCCCTGGAGCTGGTACGAGCAATCCGCTCCTTTTGCTGCTTTTCACGAATCCGCACCTGGTAATCCTCCGCCTCAGGAAGGGGAATAACCGTCTGAATATCGACCAGTATCTTGCCCTGATCCTTATACGGCTTCATGCGTATGCAGCGAATATCCAACCCTCTGGTGTTGAGCCAAATCACGGCGGTGGTCAATTCCTTGGAAAACTCCTTGGAGGCCAGAATAATTTTTACATCCTGGGCAAATTCATCCTCGGTGGGCTGATCCCACTCCAGAAAGTCCAGGATTAACGCTTCTGGATCGTCATCCCTTCCCATCTTGTCGAGAAAGCGACCGAATATCTCAACCACTTTATCAAAGGTGAGGGTGGACACCATGGCCGCGTAGCGAACAGCCTGCAGTTCCATGTGACCCCCATCCTCGGTCCGCTTGAGCTCTATAACGACCAGGTTGGCCTGTTTGTCCAACCCCAAAAGGTCGATGCGTCGCCGGCTGTCTTCCCACTCGCCAAACTCCTCTGAGATAACAAGGGTGTTGGGTGACAAGACATCGACCTGATCACGCAGAAGTCGCTGCAGATCGTTTCTCTCCTTGATCCCTTCGCTGAGAAAATCGGTCTCTGGAATCCGCTCAAAACGATCCTGGGATATTTCATAAATTGCCACTATTCTGCTTCCTGGTAATCGGCATTCATATAGATCTAGGCTGCGGCTATCTACTGGATGACGTCGTCCGCATAGCGGGGTTTACCGCGCTTTTATTTGCGGCCGCGCACCAGAATCTTGCCCCGGGTGATGGCCACCTCCTCCCGGATCTGGGTCTGCAGATCCCAACCGGCGCGGGTAATGGCCGGGGTTATGTACTTGCTGCGGATGTCGGTTTCCGAGAGTCCTTTTTATCTTTATCGCTCATTGAGCACCTTCCGCTGTGCGGTTATCCTTTGCCGCTCTCGACAACATCATCGGATGCTCAGGGCAACTCATTGCCTTGATCAAGGATGGCAATGTAGTTTTTATAGGCATAAACCCGATCCCGCTGCTTCCCTGTGAGTTCCTGAACTATCCCCAGTTGTTCCAGTTTCTGCAGCCCGGACTGTATGGTTGCGGGGGCCATGCCGGTCTGTTCTTGCAGCCAGGCGGCGGTGACGATGGGGCGTTTCAGCAGCGCCTGATGCATCTTGTTCAAGGTAGCCGACTGGCGTTGCTGTGTATGCAGCGTTTCTGCATCCGCCTCCGATAGTTGCATTAATGCCCGCGCCGTCGTAACCGCTGCATTGGCCGTCTCCTCGACTGCCGTGGCAAAAAATGCCAGCCAACTCTCCCAGTCACCGTTTAGCCGTACCTGGTTGAGCAACTTATAGTACTCTTGCCGATGTGACTTGAAGTAGAGGCTCAGATAGAGCAGCGGCTGTTGCAGAATTTTCTGATCAACCAGTATCAATGTAATCAGCAATCTCCCCAAACGACCGTTGCCATCCAGAAAGGGATGCAGGGTTTCAAACTGGAGATGCGTCAGGGCAGCCTTCAGTACCGCCGGCGTCACCTGCTTCTCATCATGAATAAACCGTTCCAGATCAGAGAGCGCATCGGGAAGCTCTTTTGCCGGTGGTGGCACAAACATCGCATCCCCCGGACGGCTGCCCCCGATCCAGTTCTGGCTCCGGCGTAATCTTCCTGGCTGTTTGCTGCTGCCCCGACCGCTCGTCAATAGGACTTGGTGAAGCTCCTTCAGCAGACGAACCGAGATAGGGAACCCCTCTTCCAACCGCTGTATACCGTGATTCAGTGCGGCCACATAGTTGCTGACCTCGTGAACATCGTCCAGGGGAACACCCGAAGGCTGGTCCAGCTCGTACATCAGTAGATCCGAAAGCGACGACTGTGTACCCTCAATCATCGAGGAGAGGACCGCCTCTTTGCGCACATACATGTAGAGGAATAGCCCGGTATCGGGCAACAGGCCGGAGATACTGTCCAGCCGTCCCAGTGCCAGGTAGGCACGTTCAAACTGTTGGCGAAGTTCACTGCCCCATTGAATATCCGGCACGGGCGGCAGGGAGGCCGGAAGAAATGCCTCCACTGTCTCGCCGACAGTGGAGGTGGTGATGTATTTTCCCTGAAGAGACCTTTCCATCGCACTATTTCATTGGTTGAATTAGCTGGCTTTACTAATTCAAATAGTCTCAGTGATTGAAATAGTAATCAAGGTGTTTTTTGATGAGCCCTTCCCCGCCAATAAACCCTTGCCTTGGACTCCTGTATTCAATCTACTGCCCGTCTTGATACTCCATATCCTGATCCAGCTCCAGTGGCTCTTCCTCTGGCGGCGTATTGCGCCAGTCGTCAAACGGGAACGGTTTGTGTTCGGTGTTGAAGACCAGGAACTGGTTGATGTCGTAGAGGTAGGTGCTGAGTCCCTGGCCAAATTTACGCAGGGGTTCATTGGTGGTGTCGTTCACGGCGACAAGAATAAACTGAACCACGGCGACGGCAAAGACAATGCCCTTGGCCAGCCCCATGATAAGCAAAAACAGCAGCATGTAGAGGCCGCGTATCCAGATATGATTGGTTGTCGGGGTTACTTCTTGAGTCATGTTGTACTTCCTTTCTGCAGAGTGTCTACAGATTAAGTGGGCCTCTTCCGGGCGATTCACAATAGCTGATTCAACCGCACTTCACGGCGGCTGTCTATTCTGGTTCAGATGACGACATTCACCCCACAACACCATGGACAACGGAAGCCACATGCCGGTAGTCTTCGTTTCGCTCCGCCGCGTTGCGGATTGGCGCAGCTGTCAACGTGCGAATTCATTCGGAATGACGTGAAGCGGGGGGAAGCAGACGATGCAGATCATTACTGCAAAACAGGCTAGACTAGCCGCTGTCACATGGACATTACTGACTGGCTGATGACCGAGTTTTTTCAACAGATTCTGGAGTGGGTGACACTCCATCCCGGCTGGTCCTACAGCGTAATTTTTCTCACCGCCATGGCTGAGTCACTGGCCATTGTCGGGCTGATTGTGCCCGGCGTGGCGGTCATGTTCGGCATCGGTGCACTGATCGCCAGTGGCGCTATCGCCTTCTGGCCGGCTATGGGTTGGGCGGTGGCCGGAGCGGTGGCGGGCGATAGCCTGAGCTTCTGGCTGGGACACCATTACCAGGAGCGGCTGACCTCAATCTGGCCGTTCAGCCGCCACCCGGAGTCACTGCAGCGCGGCGTCGACTTCTTCCAGAAATATGGCGGCAAGAGCGTCGCCCTGGGCCGCTTCTTTGGCCCGATCCGCGCCGTCATCCCGCTGATTGCGGGCATGATGGGCATGACACCACTGCGCTTTGTGGTGGCCAATGTGCTCTCGGCCCTGGCCTGGGCACCACTCTACCTGCTGCCGGGCATCGTCTTCGGCGCTTCCCTGGAGCTGGCCTCCGAGGTGGCGATGCGGCTGGTGATCCTGGCCCTGTTGCTGCTGTTTTTCACTTGGCTGGTGTACAACCTGATCCGCTGGCTGTTCCGGCGGCTGCACCCCCACACCACCCGCTGGGTACAGTGGCTGCTGGCGTGGGGGCAGGCCCATCCGGTGATGGGCGAGATCGCCGGCGCCCTGGCCGATCCCAACCATCCGGAGACTCGCGGACTATCAATCCTTGCCAGCCTGCTGGTGGTCACCTCCATCCTGTTTGCGCTGCTGGTCGGACTGCTTCCCGAGGGTGGCGTACACACCACTATCGACCTCACGGTGCTGCAGACGTTGCAGAGCCTGCGCTCCCCCTGGGCCGATGAGCTGATGGTCTATTCCACCCGGCTGGCAGATACCGGCGTCATGATCGCCCTGTCCGTTGGCGTGTTGCTGTTCCTGTTTTTAAGCGGGCATCGCCGCACCGCCGGCTACTGGCTGGCCGCCGTACTGTTCAGCAGCCTCTCCGCCTATCTGCTGAAGCTGGGCATGCAGATTTCACGTCCGGATGTTATCGCACAGCGTCCTGGCTCCTTTTCATTTCCCAGCGGCCATACCCTCTACTCGGTGGTGCTGTACGGTTTTCTCTCGGTCCTGATCGCCCGCCCGCTGCCGGATCGCTGGCGCTGGCTCCCGTATAGCCTGGCCGGACTGCTGATTCTGGCGGTGGCCACATCCCGGCTCTATCTTGGGGTGCACTGGCTCTCCGATGTGGCCGGCAGCATCACCCTGGGACTCGCCTGGGTGGCCCTGCTGGGGCTTGCCTATCACCGCCATGCCGCCAAAGAGACCCACTGGCCCCGGCTGGTACTGGTCTCACTGCTGGTGACGACCGCTGGCTTCGGCATAGAGACCGTGCTGCACCATGAACGCAATATGGCCCGCTATGAGCCGGCCCGAACAATCCAGCAGATCGACGCAGGCAACTGGTGGGTGGGGGCCGACACCTCGCTGCCGACATTTCGCGCCGATCTCAGAAACCGCGAGGAGCATCCGCTGAACCTGCAATTTGCCGGTTCTCTGGAGTGGTTTGCCCGGCAACTCACCGCCACTGGATGGACGGCGGCTAACCGCCTCAACGGGACTGACTGGCTGCGCCTGCTCTCTCCCGCGCAACCGCTACAGGCATTGCCGGTGCTGCCACAAGTGCATGATGGGCGCCATGAAGTGCTGATGCTGGAGAAGCCGCTACCGAATGACCGGCGACTGGTACTGAGGCTCTGGGCCACCGATTACCGTCTGCGGGGAAGTGAAACACCGCTCTGGGTCGGTAATATCAGCGAACAGCGACAGGTCAAGCTGATCGGCTTCATCACCTATGCCCAGACGGCACCCAATTTTGATCAGGCGCTAAATCTGTTACGGAAGGATCTTCTGCCTCTCGGCAGCGGTAAAATTCAGGACAAAGGGATAATGCTGAAGATCCGCCAGACCGCTCCAGAGTCATTATAGGGAAGCGGCTATTGCCCCCTGGGGCGATTCAGCCCCTAGGTTGGGGTGAGCCTGCGAACCCCAACGGAGTTATTGGGACACGCATCAGGATGTTGGGGTTCGTTCCTCACCCCAACCTACAAAACGACACAATCTAGTCCCCCCAGGGGCGATTCAGCGGGTTGTCGATTCCGAGATGACTCAACACCCGTGCCACCATGAAATCCACCAGATCAGCGACCGTCTGCGGCCGGTTATAGAAGCCCGGGCTGGCCGGCATGATCACCACGCCGAGGCGAGAGAGTTTCAGCATATTCTCCAGGTGGATGGGTGAGAATGGCGTCTCCCGCACCATCAGGATCAACTTGCGTTGCTCCTTCAGCACCACATCAGCAGCGCGCTCGATCAGGTTGTTGCTGGCACCACTGGCGATAGCGGAAAGGGTGCCGGTGCTGCAGGGACAGATCACCATCGCCTCGGGCGGATTGGAGCCACTGGCCACCGGCGCGGTCCACTGCTCACGCCCGAATACCCGCACCTGCCCCTCCGCCGCACCCAGGTATTCCCGCAGCATCGCCTCCGCCTCCGCAGGTCGCGAAGGAAAACTGAGCGCAGTCTCCATGGGCATTACCACCTGCGCCGCCTTGGAAACCATCAGATAGACCTGCCGGTCCGCCTGCACCAGAGACTCCAGCAGGCGCAAGGCATAGGGCGCGCCGGAGGCGCCGGTGATAGCCAGGGCGATGGGTTTGGTGGATTGATGCGTCATGGCTAAAGATTAGTTCCTGCTGGACAGGGCATCCAGCAGACGCTGGTGAATCTGCTCAAAGCCGCCGTTGCTCATGATCAACACCCGGTCACCCGGGGCCACTTCAGCGACCAGGGTCTGGATGATCTCTTCCACACCCCCGAACACCCGCGCCTGATCGCCCAAGGGCGCGAATACCGCCGCCGCATTCCAATCCAGCGATTCCGGCGAATAGACCAGCACCCGGTCAGCCGCTGCCAGTGACGCAGGCAGTTGCCCGGCATGCACGCCCATGCGCATGGTGTTGGAACGCGGCTCCAGCACGGCAAAGATACGCGCCTCGCCAACCTGGGCACGCAGGCCGCCAAGCGTGGTTTCGATGGCCGTCGGGTGATGGGCAAAATCATCATACACCTGCACGCCATCCACTTCTCCGCGCAGCTCCATACGCCGTTTCACATTGCGAAATTCCGCCAGCGCCTTGATCGACACGGCCGGTGTCACCCCCACATGCCGGGCTGCCGCAATGGCGGCCAGGGCATTGCTGATACTGTGCCGGCCGGTCAACTCCCAGGCCACATCACCTACAGGTTGACCCTCGCACAACAGGGTAAAACGGCTACCATCCGGCGTGATCGGGCGGGCACTCCAGTAAGCCGGGGTATCGGCGGAGAACCGCTCCAGCGGAGTCCAGCAACCCATCTCCAGCACCTCGTCCATGGCTTGCTCCCCCTCGGGGGCGATGATCAGGCCGCTGCCCGGCACGGTGCGTACCAGGTGATGAAACTGGCGCTGGATCATGGCCAGATCATCGAAGATGTCGGCGTGATCAAACTCCAGGTTGTTCATTACCAGGGTACGGGGGTGATAGTGGACAAACTTGGAACGCTTGTCGAAAAAGGCGGTATCGTACTCATCCGCCTCCACCACGAAAAACGGCGTTCCGCCGATGCGCGCCGAGAGGCCGAAGTTGAGCGGCACGCCACCGATCAGAAAGCCCGGATCCATGCCGGCGTACTCCAGAATCCAGGCCAGCAGACTGGCGGTACTGGTCTTGCCGTGGGTCCCGGCCACCGCCAGCACCCACTTCTCCTGCAGCACCTGTTCGGCCAGCCACTGGGGACCGGAGGTATAGGTCAGGCCCGCGTCCAGCATATACTCTACCGCCGGGTTGCCGCGGGACAGGGCGTTGCCCACCACCACGCAATCCGGGGCCGGCATCAGGTGAGCGGGGTCGTAGCCCTCGCGCAACTGAATGCCCGCCGCCTCCAGCTGGGTACTCATGGGCGGATAGACGTTGGCATCGGACCCACTCACCTCATGACCGAGCGCCCGGGCCAACAGGGCAACGCCACCCATAAAGGTGCCGCAGATGCCGAGTATATGGATATGCATCTCAACTACTCCTTGGAAAAATCAGTTCCACCAACCAGTTGATCAGCATGAAATACCCGATGGAAAGCAGCATGCCGTTGCCGAAGCGGATCTCAAAGGTGTGGCGCAGTATGTGCGCCACCACGACCATGCCCCAGATCACCAGCATCACGTAGAACAGCACCCCCAGCCCACCCAGCGGCGACACCCGGGGGTCATCGCCGATCATCAGCTGTAGCGGCATGGCCACCAGATTGATCAGTACCCCACAACCGAACAGCGCGCTGATCGCCTGGGTGAATCGTCCGGCGTGCCGCTGATAGTTCAACGCCAACCGCACCAGCAGCGCCAGCAGCGCCAGATCCATCAATTGGGCCAGCAGCGCCGGCACGACGCTATTGAAGTGGCCGACAATCACGATGGTACCGGTCAACAGGTTCAGCAACAGGGTAAAGGTCACCAGAAACGAGGCGACCGGCAGATCCTGAGGCGCCGCTCGCAGCAGACAGATATCCACAAACAGATTGATTAACCTTTTCACTAACGCCCTGCCTTCCGATTGTTGCGGCCAGGTCCTGCGCCCGCCCGGCTCAGGACAAAATCAGTCCCATCATACCTTTTGGCCGAAAACAGACAAACAGATGACGAGGATTTGTTATGCTTGCCCTCCCACACTTCGCATCCATGAATGGTCCTTATGCTGGAACGCCATATACAAAACGAACAACAACTGAGCGAGCTGTGCGAGCAGCTGGCGCAAAGCCCCTGGCTCGCCCTGGATACCGAGTTCGTCCGTGAGAAGACCTACTACCCGCAGTTCTGCCTGCTGCAGATCAGCAACGGCGACATCGCCGCCAGTGTCGATCCGATTCAGATCAAGGAGCTGCAGCCACTGCTGGATCTGCTCTATGACGAGCGCATCGTCAAGGTGTTTCACGCCGGCCGCCAGGACCTGGAAATTTTTCACAACCTGTGGGGCAGACTCCCCACCCCGCTGTTCGATACCCAGTTGGCCGCCTCGCTACTCGGCCTGGGGGATCAGGTCGGCTACGGCAACCTGGTGGAGCTGCTGCTCAGCCACACCCTGGAGAAGGGTCACTCGCGCACCGACTGGTCGCGCCGGCCACTGGATGAAGCACAGCTGCGCTACGCCCTGGATGATGTGATCTACCTGGGCGAGATCTACCTCAAGCTGACCCGGATGCTGAGGGAACAGGGCCGCGAGGGCTGGCTGCAGGATGATTTTGACCAGCTGGCCAATCCCGACACCTACAGCAACCCGCCACAGGAGGCGTGGAAGCGGATCAAGGGGCGGCAACAACTCAAAGGCGTGCAACTGGCAGTGCTACAGGCACTGGCGGCCTGGCGCGAGCAGGAGGCGCAACAGGCCAACCGGCCGAAGCGCTGGATTCTCAAGGATGAAGTGCTGGCGGACCTGGCCCGGCGCCAGCCAAAGGCGCTGGATCAACTGGAGAAGATCCGCGGCCTCGAACCCGGCGCCATCAAGCGACGCGGCGAACTGCTGCTGAAACTGATCGCCGACGCCAAGGCGCTGCCCAGGGAGCAGTGGCCCAGGGACAAGCGCCGAGCCATCCGGCTCACGCCCAACCAGGAGGCCCTGACCGATATGCTGTACGGTTGCCTGCGGCTGCTGGCAGAGCAGAACAACATCACCCCGGCCGCCCTGGCCGGACGCAAGGAGATCGAGGCCCTGGTCAGTGGCGAGCGGGAACTGGAGATCCTGCACGGCTGGCGCCGGGTGATTGCAGGCAACCGGCTGCTGCAGGTGCTGGACGGAAAATACTGGCCGGAGCTGGACGATGGTCAGGTGATATTGTCCGAACGGAGTCCGGACGCCTGAGCGCTGCGATGATCCAAAGACTCAAACCGCCCCTCCGGCTATTCACCCTGACCGCCCTGTCGGTTACCGCCTGTTCAGAGCAACCCAGCACAGCGCCAGTCGACCCGCTGGAGCGCGAGCTCGACACCCGGCAGGAAGTGCTGCACCAGACCCGCGAGGTGATCCGTTACCTGGAGGAGGAAGAGCGGTTGCGGCGGGAGCAATTGAACAGCAGGGCGGATTAGCAGGCGGGATCAGAATCAAGCCACCGGTGGCACAACCAATAACCTCGTTACGCTGAGCGGTTTGACTCCGGCCCCTCGGCATTAGGGAAGAGACCGCCTCATTCTATAACCGACGGCGTCTTCTAAACCTAAACAGGGCGCCACCGACCACCAGGCATGAAAACAGCACCACTCCCCAGTTACCGATCCGCACATAGGGGGTCGCCCCCTGCATGGGGATGATCTCGCCGCTCAGCACATGCTGCTGAAAAGCCGGGGAAAAATCCCGCACCTTGCCTTTCGGATCGATCAGCGCGGAGATACCGGTATTGGTAGAGCGCAGCAGGTAGCGCCCGCTCTCCAGGGCGCGCATGCGGGCAATCTCCAGATGCTGGGAAGGTGCCAGCGAGTCACCAAACCAGGCGTCATTGCTGGCATTGACCAGGAACGCCGCCTGCGGCAGGGCCTCGATCACCTCTTCACCAAAGGCATCCTCATAGCAAATTGAGATACCGGCCCAGTAGCCGGCCACTCGCAGCAGTGGGCGAGTCGAATCACCGGCGGTGAAATCGGACATGGGTATCTGCAGCCAGTCGATCAGCGGGCGCAGCCACGCCTTCAGCGGCATGAACTCGCCAAACGGCACCAGGTGACGCTTGGCATAGCTGCCCCGCTCCTGTCCCAGGCTGATCATGCTGTTGTAGTAGGCGCCACTCTCAACGTCCCACATCGGTATGCCGATCAACAGGGCGCTCTGGTTGGCCAGCGCCTCTTCTGTGAGGGGCCGCAGCAACAGCTCCTCCACCTGATGGGCGAATGCCGGCACCGCCGTCTCCGGCCAGATGATCAGGTTGCTCTGCCAGTTTGCACGAGTCAGACCGGTATAGAGGTCCAGGGTCGGGCGCAGCGAGTCCCGCCGCCACTTCGCCTCCTGCGCGATATTGCCCTGAATCATGCTCACCTTGAGCGGCGGCCCCGCCGGCTCGGTCCAGGTCACCAGGCTCAGCAACAGGCCTCCACCCCACAGCAGCGCCAGGCCGCCGGCCAGCCAGAGACAGCCGGTGACCGCCGGACTCAGCAGGCGGAACAGCAGCACCGCACTCAACAGCAGCAGCCAGCTGACACCGTAGACGCCGAACAGCGCGGCATAACCAGCCAGGGGTGAATCGATCTGGGAGTAACCGAGCAGCAGCCAGGGGAAGCCGGTGAGAATCCAGCCGCGCAGCCACTCCCCCAGCACCCAGAGTGAGGGAACCAACCCGAACAGCCACCAGCCACCCATCCCGGCCTGCCACAACCGTGCAGTCAACCAACCCACCAGTCCGTAATAGAGCGCAATGGCCAGCACAAACAGCAGGGTGATGGCCATGGCGGCGGCGGTCCCCATATTGCCGAACTGATCGATACTGATATGCAGCCAGAACACCCCGAAACCGAGCAGCCCGAGCCCGTAGGCCCAACCGCTCTGAAAGCCGAACCGGGGGGTGGCGTCACGCCATAGCCACAGCAACAGCAACGGTCCGGCCAGGGCCAGCGGATAGAGGGAAAAGGGGGCGAAGGCGAGCACCGACAGGGCGCCCGCCGCAAAGGCGGCCGTTAACCGCCACGGTGACTTGGGCTTAAACCACTGAACCAGACTAAAGGGCACTATCCAGTTGGCGCGGCAACAGCCGGATATTCAGCAGATGGATGCGCCGGCTGTCGGCCCGCAGCACCTCAAAGCGGAAGCGGTCGATCTCCGCCACCTCGCCGCGCTTGGGCAGATGCCCCAGGGACTGGGTGACCAGGCCGGCGATGGTGTCGAACTCCTCGTCCGGAAAATCGCTTTCGAAGTAGTCGTTGAACTCGTCGATGGAGGTGCCCGCCTTGGCGGTGAACTCGGTTTCACTGCGCTTCAGAATAGTGGTCCCTTCATCGAAATCGTGCTCATCCTCGATCTCGCCGACAATCTGTTCCAGTACATCCTCGATAGTGACCAGGCCGTCGGCGGCCCCGTACTCGTCCACCACGATGGCCATGTGGCTGCGGCTGGCGCGGAACTCGTTGAGCAGCACGTTAAGCCGCTTGCTGGCCGGCACGAAGACCGCCGCCCGCAGCACATCGCGGATATCGAAACGGCGTTTCTGCTCACCGAAGTAAGTCAGCAGATCCTTGGCCAGTAGAATCCCCTCCACCTCGCCCTTGTCGTCGCCGATGACCGGGAAACGGGAGTGTGCAGAGTCGATGACGATAGGCAGGATGGCTTCCAGCGGGGCATCCCGCTCGATCACCACCATGTGGGCGCGGGGGATCATGATATCCCGCACCCGCAGCTCGGAAACCTGCAGCACCCCCTCCATCATGGAGAGCGCCTCGGTATCCAGAAGGGCGCGGCGTTTGGCGTCCCTGAGCAGTTGAATCAGTTGTTCTCTGTTTTCCGGTTCGCTGCCGAAGGCCTGTAACATCTTTTTCAGCCAGGACCTGGGCATCGAACCGTTGGTAGTGCCGTCGCTACTCATAGTTCCCTTTCAGATTGGTATGGATCGGGGAATCCCAGGGATTCCAGGATCTCCACTTCGAGGCCCTCCATCACTTCGGCCTCCTGTTCATTAATATGATCAAATCCGAGCAGATGCAACACCCCGTGCACCAGCAGGTGCGCCCAGTGTGCTTGCGGCAGCTTGTCCTGGGCGAGCGCCTCTTCAGTTACCACCGGGGCGCAGATAACCAGATCGCCCAGCAGATCGCTCTCCACCACCGCAGGCGCCTCGAACGGGAAGGAGAGCACGTTGGTCGGCTTGTCCTTGCCGCGATACTCCCGGTTCAACTGGCGGCTCTCCTCCCGGTCGACAATCCGCACCACCAGCTCCGCCTGGTCCAGCCGCCCGTTCAGCGCCGCCTCGGCCCAGGACTGAAACTGCATAGCTCCCGGGATACCGTCATCTTCCACGACACGCTGGACCTCCAGTTGCAGGTTCACAGCTTATCCTGGTTTTTGTCGAAATTGTCGTAGGCGCCCACCACCTTCTGTACCAGGGGATGGCGCACCACATCGCGGGCATTGAAGAAGGTGAAGCTGATCCCTTCCACATCCTTCAGCACCTCGATCGCCTGACGCAGTCCCGACACATGGCCCCGGGGCAGGTCCACCTGGGTCACGTCGCCGGTAATCATGGCGGTCGAACCGAAACCGATACGGGTAAGGAACATCTTCATCTGCTCGGGGGTGGTGTTCTGTGCCTCGTCGAGGATGATGAAGGCATCGTTCAGGGTGCGCCCGCGCATGTAGGCCAGCGGGGCCACTTCGATCACATTGCGTTCAATCAGCTTGGCCACCCGCTCGAAACCGAGCATCTCATACAGCGCGTCATACAGGGGGCGCAAATAGGGATCGATCTTCTGCGCCAGATCCCCCGGCAGGAAACCGAGCCGCTCGCCCGCCTCCACCGCCGGTCGCACCAGCAGAATCCGCCGCACCTGGTCCCGCTCCAGGGCATCCACCGCGCAGGCCACGGCCAGATAGGTCTTGCCGGTGCCGGCCGGGCCGATGCCGAAATTAAGGTCGTGGGTGACCGCCTTATGCAGGTACTCCTGCTGATTGACACCACGCGGCCGGATCAGGCCACGGCGGGTCTTGATCACCACCTCGGGGACCGTGCTCTTGGCCAGCTCACTGAGCAGGGCATCGATCCCCGACTCCTGCAGATAGAGATGTATGGACTCGGGGGTCAGTACTTCCTGCCGAGCCTGCTGATAGAGCGCCTGCAGCACTTCACCGGCGGCGGCGATCGCCTCCGGTTCGCCCAGCAGCTTGAAATGATTGCCACGATAGTTGATCTCGATACCAAGCCGGCGCTCGATCTGGCGCAGATGCTCATCCAGCTGACCACAGAGGTTGGCCAGCAGCTGATTATCTTCCGGAGTCAACGACAGTTCGAGGGCTTTGGGGTGGGCGGACACGGATTCAGTCCTGGAGGCAGCCTTGGTCATGCGGATCGGGCCAACCCCTCGTCAATGAGTTCTCCCCGCAGGGAGTTGGGCAGGGCCTCGGTGATGCGGATATCCACAAACTGGCCGATCAGCCCCTCGGGACCGTCGAAATTGACCACCCGATTGTTCTCGGTGCGGCCAGCCAACTGCTGCCGGTCCTTCTTGGCATGCCGTTCCACCAGCACCCGCTGTACGCTGCCCACCATGCGACGGCTGATCTGCTGGGCCATCTCCGTGATCCGCTGCTGCAACCGCTCCAGCCGCGCCTGTTTGACCGCCAGCGGCACATCATCCGGCAGTTCGGCGGCCGGCGTGCCGGGCCGGGCGCTGTAGATGAAGCTGAAAGAGTGGTCAAAGCCGATCTGCTCGATCAGGTTCATGGTGTGCTCAAAATCCTGCTCGGTCTCACCGGGGAAACCGATAATGAAATCGGACGAAAGACTGAGGTCGGGCCGCAGTTCCCGCAGCCGGCGGATCTTGGCCTTGTAGTCGAAGGCGGTGTGGCCGCGCTTCATCATTGCCAGCACCCGGTCGGAACCACTCTGCACCGGCAGATGCAGATGACTCACCAGCTCCGGGACCTCGCCATAGACGGCGATCAGGCTGTCGGAAAACTCCAGCGGATGGGAGGTGGTGAAACGGATGCGGTCGATACCGTTGATGGCTGCCACATACTGGATCAGCAGTGCCAGGTCGGCGATCGAACCGTCATCCATCACACCCCGGTAGGCGTTGACATTCTGCCCCAGCAGATTGACTTCGCGCACCCCTTGGGCGGCCAGTGCGGCGACCTCGGCCAGCACATCGTCAAACGGCCGGCTGATCTCCTCACCCCGGGTATAGGGCACCACACAGAAGGTGCAGTACTTGGAACACCCCTCCATGATGGAGACAAAGGCGCTGGGGCCGTCGGAACGGGGTTCCGGCAGCCGGTCGAACTTTTCGATTTCCGGGAACGAGATATCCACCACCGGCGCCCGCTCGCGCCGGGCGGTATCCAGCATCTCCGGCAGGCGGTGCAGAGTCTGGGGGCCGAACACCAGGTCTACATAGGGGGCACGCTCACGGATCGCATCCCCTTCCTGACTGGCGACACAGCCGCCGACACCGATCACCAGGTCGGGGCGCTGCTCCTTCCAGGGACGCCAGCGTCCCAGTTGGGAGAACACCTTCTCCTGCGCCTTTTCACGTATCGAGCAGGTGTTGAGCAGCAGCAGATCAGCCTCTTCGGGGCGGTCGGTCAGGGTATAGCCGTGAGACTCCCTGAGCAGGTCCGACATCTTGTCGGAGTCGTACTCGTTCATCTGACAGCCAAAAGTCTTGATATAGAGTTTGCCGGGCATTCGGTTCGTTAAAATATAGGGCGCCAAAGGCGCGGTAGCTTACCTTCTATACTAGCTTTTTTCCAGATAATTGGGGTATCCGCTCAAGGTTGGGCCAACTCAGCCGTTACAAAAGCAGAGATTAATGCCTAAGCTTACCCCTACGGCCCGGTAGTTTTGGGTTATTCAGCAGAGGGACCCTCTGAATCAACGTACCGCTGACAGGCATGGAATATGCGTTACAACGCCCCCCTTACAGAGCATGCACTGAACCAGCAGATCCAGCTGCTGTACGCCAATGCCATGCCAGCCAATCTGACCGTGGCCACCATCTCCATCCTGCTTTCCATCAGTCTCTGGGACAAACTGGACCAGCAACTGCTGATCACCTGGAACTGCGCCATTCTCTTTTTCGTCGGCCTGCGCACCTATCTGCTGGTACGTCACGCACAGACACCAAAACGCCACCCCCCAGCAATTTGGGGGCGCCGATATGTGTTCCAAACACTGCTGGTGGGGATCGCCTGGGGAAGCCTGGCCCCGCTGATGCTCACCTCCGATGACCCGTTCGTCCACTTCGTGATCTTCCTGGTCATCTTCGGCGCCATTTCGGTCGCCGTCCCGGTGCTCGCCGCGAGGCTGCCCGCTTTCTTTGCCTATGTATTGCCGCAATCATTGATTCTGGTGGCAGTGCTACTGATCCAGAGTACCCACTGGAGTCTGCTGCTGAGCGTTGCCACCCTGATCTACACCGCACTGCTCGCCGCCACCGGACGCAACATGAACTGGCAGATCCGCCGATCCATCGATCTGGAGAGCCACAACCAGTCATTGATTGATCATCTGAGCAGTGAAGTATCCCAGCGCCGGGCGGCTCAGGGTGCATTGGAAAGGCACCAGTCACTACTGGAGGATCAGGTCGACCAGCGCACCCGGGAGTTGACCTGGACCAACGAGAATCTGGAGAAGCAGATCAGCATCCGCAAACAGGTGGAGAAAAGCCTGAAACACCTGGCCCATCACGACACCCTGACCAATCTTCCCAACCGGCTGCTGCTGGACGCCCGGATGGAGCACGCCATCAAGCATGCCCGGCGCAATCAAGGCCAACTGGCCGTGCTGTTTCTGGATCTGGACAATTTCAAGCATATCAACGACAGCCTGGGCCACGCGACGGGTGACCGGGTATTGCAGCATGTCACCCGGCGCCTGCTCTCGATCACCCGGGAAGACGACACCATAGCCCGGCTTGGCGGCGATGAGTTTGTCCTCCTGATGGAGGAGATCAGGGACACCACCGATGTCATCTGTCTCGCCCAGAAGATCCTGGACAAGATCAATGAGCGTTTCGAGATCAACGGCCAGTCGATCTTTATCGGTTGCAGTATCGGCATCAGCCTCTACCCGCAGGATGGGGACAGAGGCGAAACACTGCTGAGAAATGCCGATGCCGCCATGTACCGCACCAAGGACGAAGGGCGTAACAGTTACAACTTCTATGCCGAGGAGATGACCGCCTCCGCCTATGACCGGATCACGCTGGTGGGGAGTCTCGGACGCGCCATCGAAAAAGACGAGCTGGCCGTCTATTACCAGCCGCAAAAGTCTCTCACGAATGGACGCTATGTGGGACTGGAGGCGCTGGTGCGCTGGAACCACCCGGAATTGGGCGTTCTTCCGCCGGCTCGCTTTCTGCCGGTTGCGGAGGCCTCCGGGCTGATTGTTCCCCTCGGCAACTGGGTATTGCGAAACGCCTGCCGCCAGATGGTGACCTGGCAACGCAACGGACTGCCCATCGACACCATTTCAGTCAACCTGGCGGGCAAACAGATCCGCCGGGATGATCTGGTGGTGAATATCGCCAGAATACTTGAAGAAACCGGCTGCCGACCCGAATGGCTGGAACTGGAAGTGACCGAAGGTTTCATTATGAGTGAAACTCACGCCTCGATCGATGCCCTGCGCGGGCTGCGCGACATGGGTATTCAACTGGCGATCGATGACTTCGGCACCGGCTACTCATCCCTCAGCTATCTGAAAAAACTGCCCATCAACCGACTCAAAATTGACCGCTCCTTTGTCCGTGACCTGGCCGAGGACAACGATGACGCTGCCATCGTCAAGGCCATTATCAGCCTGGGTAAAAGCCTCCAACTGGCGATCATCGCCGAAGGCGTGGAAACCGTTTTCCAGGAAAACTTCCTCCGGGAACTGGGGTGCGAAATGGGTCAGGGTTACCTCTACAGTCCGCCGATCCCAACCGGCCAGATCGAATCCCTGGTGAACCGCCACAATAAACGCAAGTCCGCCTGAACAGAATTCGCCCCCCGCTACTGCGTCCCCAGGGTATTCCTCCATCACCGGCAATTTAGTCTATGGTTACCTGAAAGACCGAAGACTGCAGGTTATTCTATATGGGCAGGGAGACGCTCCTGCAAGAGTACCGTCGTACCAGGGGTTTCAGCGAACAGCTGTGCCAGCCACTGGCCATTGACGATTACCAGATCCAATCCATTACCGAGACCAGCCCACCCAAGTGGCATTTGGCCCATGTCAGCTGGTTTTTTGAAACCTTTGTCCTGAACCATTTCAAGCCGGATCATGTCCCGTTCAACCCTGACTTTCACTACCTGTTCAACAGCTATTACTACACCATTGGTGCCATGCACCCGCGCCCCCGGCGCGGCCTGCTGTCACGCCCCACCCTGGAACAGGTACTGGAATATCGCCATCACGTTGATACGCAGGTGGAGAAGCTGATCGGCAATAGCAGCGACACCGACATGGAAGCCCTCACCTTCCGTATTACTCTGGGATTGCACCACGAACAACAGCACCAGGAACTACTGCTGATGGATATCAAGCACAACTTCTCGGTGAATCCGCTCAAGCCCGCCTATCGGGACGATCTTCAGCCACCACAAGGGGAAGCCCCAGCGGTCCATTGGCTGGAACAGGAGGGCGGACTGCACTCCATCGGCCACGGTGGTAACGGCTTTGCCTACGACAATGAAACACCCCGCCACTCCGTACTGATCTATGACCACCGGTTGGCCGATCGCCTGGTGACCAACGCGGAGTACCTGGAGTTCATAGAGGACGGGGGTTATTGCAACCCCGCGCTCTGGCTCTCCGACGGCTGGGCCAGGCTGCAGCAGGAGGGATGGCGGCAGCCGCTGTACTGGCAATCAGGGGATGACAGATGGACCCAATTCACCCTAGCCGGGGAGCGCCGGCTTAACCCCCATGAACCGGTCTGTCATGTCAGTTTTTACGAAGCCGATGCCTACGCCCGCTGGGCCGGCAAACGACTGCCCCGGGAGGAGGAGTTGGAGCTGATACTGGCTGAGCTGCCAGTTGCGGGCAATTTTGTCGACAGCGGCCTGCTGCATCCGGCTCCGGCCGATAACGCGGGTCAATGGTATGGTGATCTCTGGGCCTGGACCGCCTCACCTTACAGCCCCTATCCCGGCTTCAGGCCACTTGCCGGCTCCATGGGCGAATATAACGGCAAATTCATGTCCAGCCAGATGGTATTGCGCGGCGGCAGTTGCGCCACCTCCGCCAGACATATGCGTCCTGGCTACCGTAACTTTTTCTATCCCCATGAACGCTGGATGTTCTCCGGCCTGCGGTTGGCAGAGGATGCCTGATGGCCAAAAGAATCACTTTCCACGACCACAAGCCTAAGGCTCTGAGCCTGCAGGAGGCGGTGATTCAGGGCTTCTTGGGCAAGCCCAAATCGATCCCACCGAAGTTTTTTTATGACGAACGGGGCTCGGCCCTGTTCGCCGCCATCTGTGAACAGCCGGAATACTACCCACCGGATATCGAACAGGCGATGCTCGGCCGACTGGCCGAAGAGATCGCCGAACTGACCGGCACCGGGCGCGTCATAGTCGAACCCGGTGCCGGCTCTGCCGCCAAGATCCGGCTGCTGCTGGACGCCCTGAAACCGACCGCCTATGTACCGATGGATATCTCCTGTGAATTCCTCAAGGAGGCTGCATGCGCGCTGGTCGACGAGTTTCCCTGGCTGCCGGTGCATGCCACCTGTGTTGACTTTACTCACTCGCTGCCAATACCGGAAACGGTCCCCACGGGCCCCCGGCTCGCCTTCTTTCCCGGTTCAAGTATCGGTAATTTCACCCCCGAAACCGCCTGTCAGTTCCTCGCCATGGTGCACGACAAGATCGGCCGGGACGGCATGCTGCTGATTGGGGTCGATACGAAAAAAGATCCCCGTATCCTGGACGCGGCCTATAACGATGCCGCCGGCGTCACCGCCGCCTTCAATCTCAACCTGCTGCACCGGATACGCAACGAGACCGGGATCGAGTGCAACCCGCAGAACTTTGAACACCGGGCCTTCTACAACGGCGATCAGGGGCGTGTGGAGATGCATCTGGTCAGCCGCTGCCGGCAGACGCTGCGCCTGAACGGCTACCGCTTCGAATTTGGCGAAGGCGAAACCGTGCATACTGAGAACTCATACAAATACACACCGGAAGAGTTTATTGCCCTGACCGCGAACGTCGGGCTCGATCTGCAACAGTTCTGGCTGGGTGAACAGGATCTGTTTGCACTCTACCTGTTTCGTAGCCGCTAACCATTGATTAAGCCGTTCGCAGTTTTACTGCCATCATGATTTAACAGCCTTAGCGAATTGCTCCAGTCAACGTCCACCGCTTTGCGCGGCGGGCATTCGCACAGATGGCATTGATAATAACCACCGGGGAAGGAGCTCTTTGCAGGAACTAGAGCCCGACCTGAACCCCGTGTCGACTCAGCCAGTCCCGGTCCAACTCCCAGCGCACGCGCTTCGCCTTACCTGACTCCAGGACAATGGCCATAGCCCGTTTCTGCACCCGGGCCAAATCCTGCTGAGCCTGCATAAGATCCGGATTATCCTGCGCCCGATTTGCCAATGGAGGAAACAATATCCCCAGTGCCCGGTAGACCGGAAAATCACTGGAGCGCGGACTGCTCATCATCGCCACACCATCATGCAGCGCCAGTACCTGAAACCGGTATGGATAGGCGGCCACGTCACTATCCTGTTCGAGGAGTGCGTTCAAGTCCGCAACCAGCGGATCCTCATACAGCGCCCAACCGAGAAAAACGATCAGAATCAGGCCGAGGGTAATTGAGTAGTTTCTGGTAAATCTGTCCATGGACCGGGTTCCGATATTTTATACGTTTGGGGCTCCTGCGGTCAGAGGCCGCATCACTCAACAATAAGTTTCCCGACACCATGGGCAGTGCGCGCTTCAAACACCGACGCAAGCTCGTTGATACGCGACATCAATGGAGCCACCTTGATTTCGGTTGCCATCATTGATTCCTGAACAGAGGGACGGCCTTCCTGTTTATTCAAACAAATAATTCTTGAGTGATATAGTAAGAATCTGTCTGCCGACGTCATTGATAACTCGCAATGAATAAAACAGATACGAAGAAAATGGCCAGATCAGGTGTTATGATCCAAGCCTCATCGACAGACTTCCTGATTTTCTGATCCGGACTTGAAGCCGCTCCAGGCAGATTTGCAACCGGGTTCGTTTATTCGCTGGATTTACCTATAGCTTCATAATAAGCAGATAAGATGAATGATAACCATGAGTACCCACTCGAATCATAAGGCCAAGAAAAGATTCGGTCAGAATTTTCTGCACGATCCGGGGGTGATCCAGCGGATTATCGCCTGCATCCATCCAAAGAGTGACGAACATCTGGTGGAGATAGGCCCCGGACAGGGCGCGATCACCCGGGAGCTGCTGAAATGTACCGGCCGGCTGGACACGGTGGAACTGGACCGGGACCTGATTCATCCCCTGGCCGTCAGCTGTGCTGACCTGGGCGAGCTGAACATCTACAACAGTGACGCACTCAAGTTCGATTTCTCCCAACTCGCCCTGGATGGTCGTCCGTTGCGCCTGGTGGGCAACCTGCCCTACAACATCTCGACGCCGATCCTGTTCCACCTGCTGCAGTACGCCGATGTCATCCGCGACATGCACTTCATGCTGCAAAAGGAGGTCGTCGACCGGATGGCCGCCGGGCCGGGCAGTAAAACCTATGGCCGACTGTCGGTGATGATGCAGGCGTGGTGTCAAATCGAAGCGTTATTCGAGATAGGGCCCGGTGCGTTTAAACCTGCACCCAAGGTGGATTCGGCTATCGTACGTCTGATCCCATACACCGAACCACCCCACACCATCGATGATACGGTGTATTTCTCGCGACTGGTCACCAGCGCCTTTGCCCAGCGCCGCAAAACCCTGCGTAACAGTCTCGGCAAACTGATGCACGCCGACCAGATAACTGCCGCCGGGATCGACCCGTCACTCAGGGCGGAGCGGCTCTCCCTGGCCGATTTCGTGCGGCTTTCCAATCTGGCTTGCAAAACCGCGCCGTCAGCCTGATATAACTTAATTGGATGAGAATGTAATAACCCGGGAACCCACAACCTGTCGCGACCCATACACAGCGGCAGGACAATATCAAAGAGCAGAAAAAAAATGAATGACGACGCGATTGACGCCGAAGCCCTTGACATCATTTCCGAAAATGTACTGGCCCGTCAGGGCGATGTACTGCCCGGCGTGATTCACCTGTTGCCGGTCACAACCCGCCCCTTCTTCCCCGGACAGGCGGTTCCATTGTTGATGAACGATGAACATTGGGAACAGACCGTCTCTGCCGCTTATGAATCCGGACAGGCCATACTGGGTATCGTCATGACCGACGCCTCTACCTCGGAAGAGGCGGTACCGAGTGACTTCCGCCGCATCGGTACCGCCTGCAAAATCCATCGTGTGCAGAAAGTGGAGGGACGCCTGCAGGTGCTGGTTGAGTGCCTGCAGCGTTTCAAGATTGAGAGTTTTGTCGCAAGGCGCGCCCCGTTTCGGGCCCAGGTCAGCTACTTCAAGGAAGAGTCTTCGACGCCCAGTGATGAAATCAAGGCGTATGCCATGGCGGTTATCAACACCATCAAGGAACTGGTACCGCTGAACCCGCTGTACGGCGAGGAGTTGCGCATATTTCTTGACCGGCTGGGACCGGATGATCCCTCCCACCTGGCCGACTTTGCCGCCAGCCTGACCACGGCAGACCGTTTCCAGCTCCAGGAGATACTGCAGGAGATCGAGTTGTTGCCACGCATGGAAAAGGTCCTGCTGTTGCTCAACAAAGAGCTGGAACTGGCCAAGGCACAAAACGAAATACGCAAGACGGTTGAGGACAAGATCAACACCCATCAACGGGAGTTTTTCCTGCGTGAACAGCTCAAGGCAATTCAGCAGGAGCTGGGGCTGGAAAAGGACGATCGCACCGCCGAACTGGACAAGTTCAAGGAACGGCTTGAAGCACTGGTGCTGCCGGAGGCGGTCAGCAAGCGGCTGGATGAAGAGATGCAGAAGCTGTCGATCCTGGAGACCGGCTCACCGGAGTATGCCCTGACCCGCAACTATATCGACTGGATCACCCTGCTGCCATGGGGCAAGCACAGTCAGGACAAACTCGATCTGGCCCAGGCGCGCAAGGCGCTGGATAAGGATCATTATGGGCTGGATGATGTCAAGAAGCGCATTCTTGAGTTTCTTGCGGTCGGCATGATGAAAGGTGAAGTCAGCGGCTCGATTATTCTGCTGGTGGGTCCACCCGGTGTCGGCAAGACCTCCATCGGCAAATCGATTGCCGACGCCCTGGGACGCGCCTTCTATCGCTTCTCGGTCGGCGGCATGCGCGACGAGGCGGAAATCAAGGGCCACCGACGCACCTACATCGGCGCCATGCCGGGTAAATTTATCCAGGCAATGAAGGAGGTGGAGACCGCCAACCCGGTCATCATGCTGGACGAGATCGACAAGATCGGCGCCTCCTTTCACGGCGATCCGGCCTCAGCCCTGCTGGAGGCGCTGGACCCGGAGCAGAACAGCGATTTTCTAGATCACTACCTGGACCTGAGATTCGACCTCTCCAAGGTGCTGTTTGTCTGTACCGCGAACCAACTGGACACCATTCCTGCGCCGTTGCGTGATCGCATGGAAATCATCCCGCTCTCCGGCTATATCGCGCAGGAGAAGTTGCAGATCGCCCGCAAGTACCTGCTGCCGCGGCAACTGAAGCGGGCCGGCCTGAAACGCAACCAGCTGAAACTCAATACGGAGGCCCTGAAGGCGATCATAGAGGGTTATGCCCGGGATGCCGGCGTTCGGCGGCTGGAAAAACAGATCGGCAAGATCGTGCGCAAGGCGGTGGTACGAATCCTGGACAAGGAACCGATGCCGATAGTGGTTGAGGAATCGGACCTGAAGGAGTACCTGGGCAGTCCGATTTTCCGCGATGAACGCAATCTGACCGGGCCTGGCGTGGTCACCGGACTGGCCTGGACGGCCATGGGCGGGGCCACCTTGAGTGTCGAGGCCGTTCGAACCCACAGTTACACCCGGGGCTTTAAACTGACTGGCCAGCTAGGAGAGGTGATGCGGGAATCCGCCGAAATCGCCTATGGCTATATCGTCGCCAATGCCGAACGACTGGGGGCCGATGCGGATTTCTTTGAAAACAGCTTCATCCATCTGCATGTCCCTGCCGGCGCCACTCCGAAGGACGGACCCAGCGCCGGTATCACCATAGCGTCCGCCCTGCTGTCACTGGCACGCAACCAGCCAGTCAGAAATATCGCCATGACCGGCGAGCTGACCCTGACTGGCCACGTCTTCCCGATTGGCGGGGTGCGGGAAAAGATGATTGCGGCGCGTCGCGCCCGCATCCGGGAACTGATCCTGCCGGAGGAGAACCGGGGCGAGTACGAAGAGGTACCCGAACATATTCGAAAAGGCATTAAAGTCCATTTCGCCTGCAGTTTTGATGATGTCGCCCCCCTGTTGTTTAAAAAATAACCGCCAAGACGGCAGTTAACCCAGATCAAGAATAACCGTAATCCAGGTTGACATATTTAGAAACCACTAATACTTTCATTAGAGAGGCCACTACCGAGTAGTGGCCTTCATACCCAAAATTACGAATCAGGGAGAAGAAATTATGAAAAGCATCATGAAAGCTGCCGCCGTTGCGGCCTTGCTTGTTGCCTCTGCCTCCGCATCCGCCTGGTGGGGTGGTCCATGGGGCGGCGGCCCCTGGGGTGGCGGCCCATGGAACGGTTTAGGAGATGGATGGGGTGACGGCACGGGCGATTTCAACATGAACTTCAGCGGCCGTGGCAGCGGTTACGGCAATGCCTATGGTCGTGGTTACGGTTATCCCTATGGTTATGGTGGCTACCCCTACGGTGGTTACGGCGCACCCTATGGCGGTTACGGCGCTCCCTATGGTGGTTATGGCGCTCCCTATGGCTATGCCCCCGCACCTTATGGCTATCCCGCCGCACCGGCTGCCCCGGCAGCTCCCGCAAACTGATCCAGTTACCCGGACAAATCCGCCACCGCACTTCCCAGTGTCTCGCGGAACAAATCCACGCCTGGACAAAAAAACCCTGCATCTTCGAAGATGCAGGGTTTTTTATGATTTGTGCTGTTTGTTCTTATCAGACCGAGAATGAGGAACCACAACCACAGGTAGTGGTAGCGTTAGGATTGCGAATCACAAACTGCGATCCCTGCAGGCTCTCGGTGTAATCAACCTCGGCGCCCATCAGATACTGCAGGCTCATCGGGTCAACCAGCATGGTGACGCCATCGGTATCCACCCGGGTATCGCCATCTTTCATCTCTTCGTCAAAGCTGAATCCATACTGGAAGCCTGAGCAACCGCCGCCCTGAATGAAGACTCGCAACATCAGGTTGGGATTACCCTCCTCTTTGATCAGGGTAGACACCTTGGTCGCCGCTGCATTGGTAAATACCAGCGGGTTCCCGGTTTCAGCTTGCATACCACTCATAGCCAACTCCAAAATCTGTAATAAAAATGCTCTCGCCGAGCGATTATTAAAACATTATGCTTTTCTGATCAATTTAGTCAAGTATTACGATCTTCCTGCCGTCAACGCCCCCGGGGCGCCCGCTCCGATTCCTCATCGGCACTATCAAATGCAACCACCCGGGGCTGCGCTCCATCGTCTGGATCCTCCGACTTGATATCCTGGCCGTCATAGCCCAGCATCTGCGGCTGGGCATCCTTGGTATGGATCAGTTGCCCGTTGACCTCCGCCCCCATCGCCATCTCCAGCAGATTGTAATAGACCGTGCCGGTAACCTTGGCCTTGGGCGCCAGCTCAACCCGTTCGGATGCGTAAACATCCCCCACCACTGTACCGTTAAGTATTACATTGGGGACCTGGATATCACCTTCAACCCGCCCCTGCTCACTCAGAGTCAGCGCCGACTCCCCACCCTGCTCCACCATCACGTTGCCACAGACCAATCCGTCGACATGCAGACCACCGGTGAAATTGACATCGCCGTGGATAGTGGTTCCGCTACCGATCACGGTGGCAATCTTTGGGGCCCTGAACTTTTTAAAACGCGCCATCTGTCATCCTCTCAATCGGCCACCAGCCAGTCAAAACCCTCTTTCACTTTTGGCAACCTGTTATTCGTTGGATTGATCTCCACAATAACCCGTTGCGGACTGAAGCCCGCCGGCAGCTGGATTAATCCATCAACATCCTGAAAATGCCTGAAGCGCATTTTCAGTTTTTCATCTTTCTCTTTGGTCAACTCTTTCAGCGTGAGTTCAACAATTTCGCCTTCCTGTTCCCCTTCCAGGGTAAGCAGTATCCATCCCACTGCCGTACCGGCGTTCTTCAACGCCTGACTGACAGTGAAGCGGAAGCGGTAGCTGTCAGGCACATCACTTTTGTCCAGCCTAAAGCGCTGGATATAGAGCCCCTCCGACTTGACCCCGGTATCGACAATACCACGCAGTATCTTGAGTTCCTGCTCCATCTCCAGATACCCGGACTGCCTTTCTCTGAGCGCCTCCCGCACCTGACGTATCGACTCCTGATCGATCTGGCTGGTCCGCTCCAACGCAGCCACCTGCTCGCGCAAACGGTTGCGCTCTGCTTCCAGTAACTTGACCTGATGGCGCTGTCCAGTCAACTCAAGCTTGAGCCGGTGAAGCTGATCCGCCTCCGGTTGCCTGAACTGGATATACTCCCGCCAGCCCGCCAACAACACAGCAGCCAACAGTATCGGCAGTATTGCCCAGAGAAAAACCCAGCGACTGCGGGCCTGGACAATTCGGGGCGTTCTGATTTTCATTCCCAGATTCCCGGTCCAGACAGAATCAATGCCTTATGCGCCACTGCATAATGTGTACACACCAGATCATTCAGTTATGGCAACAGGGCTACCGCCTGCAGACCCAGCGTCTCTTCCAGGCCCAGCATGATGTTCATGTTCTGAATTGCCTGGCCGGCTGCACCTTTCACCAGATTGTCGATAACCGAGAGTACCACTACGGTATCCCCGCCTTGCGGCCGGTGGACGGCTATCCGACAGTGATTGATCCCCCTGACGCTGCGCGTCTCCGGATGCGAACCCGCCGGCAGCACATCGACAAAAGGCTCTTCACGGAAGCGCGACTCATACAGCGCCTGCAGGTCGACCTCGTCTGTCAGAGTGGCATAAAGCGTGGAGTGGATGCCACGGATCATCGGCAACAGGTGCGCAACAAAAGTGAGCTCGACATTGCTGTTTGCAACGGCTGAGAGATTTTGCCGGATTTCCGGCATGTGGCGGTGTCCAGGCACCCCATAAGCCTTGAAACTCTCACCTACTTCTCCCATCAGCATACCGACACTGGCGCCCCGACCCGCACCACTGACTCCCGATTTGCAGTCCGCCACCAATCCGGTAAGACGCACAAGCCCGGACTCGATCAGCGGCAAAAAACCCAACGTGGTGGCGGTGGGATAGCAGCCAGGATTGGCTACCAGACTCGCCGTACGGATCGCTTCACGGTTGATTTCGGGCAGTCCGTAGACAGCCTCGGCGACCAGTTCGGGACAGCTATGGGTCATACCATACCACTGCTCCCAGAGCGCGATGTCCCGGATGCGGAAATCGGCTGCCAGATCAACTACCCTGCAGCCCTTTTCGAGCAACTCCGGGACCAGTTTCATGGCCGTGCCATTGGGTGTTGCAAAAAACACCAGATCACAATCGCTCAATGTTGTCAGGTCGGGCTCGGTAAACGGGATATCGAAATGGCCTCGCAGATTAGGGTAGATATCGGAAACCAGACGCCCGGCCTCGGCCCTGGAGGTGATGACCGCGACCTCCACCTCGGGATGTCCCGCCAGCAACCGGAGCAGTTCAACCCCCGTATAGCCCGTACCACCAACAATACCTACTTTCACCATTTTATCGATTCCACACTGAAGAGTGACTAACGGTTGACCCACAGGAGGGCAGCCACGCGAGAGGGGGCGAGACATGTCGCATCCGGATCAGAAAACGTCGTTAATCATACGGTGCCACAGGAAAAATCTAAAGATCCAAACCGATACCAGCTTGGCGGAAACAATAAAAAAGCGGCCCGTGGGCCGCTTAAGCACTGCGTGACGATTCTTTTAATTCCTTCTACCCCGGATATATCTCCGCAGTTGTCACGAACAAGGAATGCGCACACTATATATACACATTTTTTAAAGGTCAATTATTGACTTAAAATTCATACTGATAGGGAACAGCTTGCCACAACTGCCAGCACTGGATAGTCATATCCGGCAGAATCCAGGGGATGGCTTTTTGCACCACAGCTATTCACGCCGTTAATTCTGATTTTAACCGGCTTGACTCCAACCCCATCCCTTCCTCAAACTTCAATACAACAGTCGCCGACTCCGTACACCGGCGAGACTGGCCAATGGCAACAAGGCGGGAACCGATATGCCTTCACTTCTATCCAATGGACAAACCACGGCCATTAAGGAATTAATCAATGGAAACCATTGAACTTATCTCTCTGACACTGGGCGTGGCCTGGGCCTCCGGTATCAATCTCTATGCCGCCGTGCTGGTACTGGGTTATCTAGGCATGACAGGAGACGTCACATTACCGCCAGGATTGGAACTGCTGAGTGATCCATTGGTGATGGCTGCCGCCGGCTTCATGTACATGGTGGAGTTCTTTGCCGACAAGACCCCGGGTGTTGATACCGGCTGGGATGTGCTGCATACCTTTATCCGTATCCCTGCCGGTGCCGTGCTGGCCGCCGGGATGGCCCAAGGACTTGAGGTGAGTCAGGCCGCCGAATTCGCCGCCCTCCTGATCGGTGGCGGTCTTGCTGCTACCACGCACTTCACGAAAACCGGCACCCGGGTATTGATCAACACCTCACCGGAGCCGTTCAGCAACTGGACCGCCTCCATCACCGAAGATCTGGTGGTGATTGGGGGTCTCTGGGCATCGCTCCACTATCCCTGGCTTTTTATTGCCGGCCTGGTGTTGACCCTGCTGTTGATAATCTGGCTGCTACCGAAGCTGTGGCGGGCCCTGAAGCGGGTATTCCGCGCCATCGGGGAATTCTTTGGCGGCCGGAAAAATAATACCGACCAAGCTGATCCTGACCGGCCGGCGACAAAGCGTCAGGACATCCTCCGCGCGCTCTACCATGACGCCAGTGAAACGAAAAAACTGAATAATTAATCACTTCCACAATAGGTAATTTGCGATGTGGCTAAAGGCCTGGCATTTAGTATTTATGGTGACCTGGTTTGCCGGGGTTTTTTATCTTCCACGACTCTTCGTTTACCACGCTATGACCGATGATGAAGCGGGTAATGAACGATTCAAGGTAATGGAAAGAAAGCTCTACTACTTCACCACGCCCTGGATGATCCTCACCTTGTTATTCGGCTTCTGGATGCTCTATGACTACGCTTGGGCGGCATTCGGCAAAATGCTCTGGCTGCATATCAAACTGCTGCTGATTGGCGTTCTCGTGGCCTACCACCTCTACTGCGGGAAGCTGGTCAGAGAGTTCGCCGAGGACAGAAACAGCCACAGTCACGTCTGGTACCGCTGGTTCAATGAGGTACCGGTGGTAATCCTGTTTGCCGTGGTATTGCTGGCGGTGCTGAAGCCGTTTTAGCCATCCCGTTAACGACCGCAGGCAGCGACCGCCAAGTTTAACAACACCGGCGCCCATCCATGCGCCCTGCCGGGTGCGCAATAAAAAAGCCCACGAATAGCGTATTCGTGGGCTTTTTTATTTTTCTGTTCGTTGACGGATCAGGAGCAGCCGCCGCCCTGGGCAGCACTGGAGCTGCAACCGCCACAGCCGCTGCTCTCGGCAGGCTTGAGATTGTTGAACACAAAGCTGGCATTCCCTTGTCCGTGATCCACGAAATCAATCTGCACACCAGCGAGATGACGCATGGTCTCGCCATCCACGATCACATCGAATCCGGTGGAATTGAGAATATAGTCGTTCTCATTGATCTGGTCGGTAAAGGTCATGCCGAAGCTGATGCCGCTGCAACCACCCGGAGTGGCATAGACGCGAATCCCCTTCACTTCCTCTTCAACCTGCCCTACCAGCTCCGCCATCTTGCCTTGGGCCGTTTCGGTCAGGCTGAGTTCTTCATCCCTCAGCAGGTTAGTGGTTGCTTCACTCATTGGTTTTTTCTCCAGACAAAATCAGTAGTATCGCGCGATACTATATCAAACATGGTATTTCATGAACCATTGATTTTTTAGTGAATTTAGCCCTTGAACCCGATCAAGGCATTTAAAGCTGGTTACGCGAGGCAAGCTCATAGAGGTGACGCTCCGCATCCAGCAGATGCTGGCCCCAATGATCCTGATAACCGCAGCACCAATCATCGAAGGCGCGCTCCGGCTCTCGCTGCTCCTCCAGCAGATGCAGCCCATGCTTCAGTTCACAATAGATGTCCGTCAGATCGTCGGCCAGGCTGCCTGACATACCCTGTTCATCCGGCGCCACATCAAACTCCAGCCAGTAGGCATCACGGTGTCCGAGCAACCGGCGAAGCTGGGCAAACCGCTCAAAACGCTCATCCAGATCTGGGGTGAAGTAGTCTGCACTGCGCGGAGGAGCCCCCAGCGCGGTGACTGCAGCATGGAGCTGCGGCAGCAGGGAAGAGAGCTGTCGCAGCCAACTGATATCGGTTTCGTCGGCGGACTCGATCAGGGCACAATAATCCTTGGCCAAACGGGAGAGTTCATTCATTTGTTTATCCATATCTTCACCAATAGGGACGACTCAGCTGCAGAGCTAACCTCAACTGCTGACATTCGTCCCTTATTCCCCAGGAACCACTTCTGCCCCGGACTAGAGGTATTGAGTGAATGCTGGTTTAATTGTAGCCGACGAATCGGCAGTTTTTACAGATTAATCCCACCGCCCGGCCTGCAGGCAAACAGTGACAGAATGTGAAGCAGACAATTCCCAAACCCATCGTCCTCAGCATTGCCGGACACGACCCATCAGGAGGAGCCGGCATCCAGGCCGATATAGAGACCCTGGCGGCATTCGGCTGTCACGCCGCAACGGCCATTACCTGCCTGACCATCCAGGACAGTGGCAATGTGCATGAACTGATTCCACTGTCCGCCGAGCTGATCACCCGACAGGTCGAGACCCTGGTTCAGGATTATCCCATTGGCGCGATCAAGATCGGCCTCATCGGCAGTGCCGAGGCGGCCTTTGCCATTGGAGAGCTACTGGTGCGCCATCCGGAAATACCGGTGGTGCTGGACCCCATACTGGCAGCAGGCGGGGGAACCGAGCTCGCCGGAGAGTCCCTGGTCGAAGCGATTCTTGGGCAGATTATCCCTCACACCAGCCTGGTCACTCCAAACTCCCAGGAGGCGCGACGCCTGACCCAACGACAGCAACTGGAGATGTGCGCTCATGAACTGCTGGCAATTGGCTGTGAAGCTGTACTGATCACCGGCACCCATGAAGCCGCGAAAGACGTCACCAATACCCTTTACCGAAAAGGCGTCCCGCATCACAGCGAGCGGTGGCCGAGACTTGACGGCTCCTACCACGGTTCCGGCTGCACCATCGCTGCGGCGATTGCCGCTGGACTGGCCAGAAAATCTCCCCTGGTTGAAGCGGTCAGTGAGGCGCAACGCTATACCTGGGAAAGCCTCGTCGCCGGCTGGCGGCCGGGTAAGGGCCAGCATATACCGGATCGCTTCTATCGCAGACCAAGTGAGTAATTACTTTTGCACAAACAGGAACAGCTGAAAGGGCTCTACGCCATCACCCGGCCCCATCCGGAGGGATTTGATGCCCTGCTAAAGCAGGTGGCGGGCGCCCTCATCGGTGGCACACGTATTGTTCAATACCGGGACAAACAGCCGGGGGGCGTTCGACGAAAATCGGAAGGCGCGGCGCTGCTGGCGCTTTGCCATGAACACGATGCCCTGCTGATTATTAACGACGACGCCGACCTGGCCAGGGCTATTGGCGCCGATGGCGTCCATGTCGGGAAACAGGATGGCGACATCGCCTCCGTTCGCGCCACCGTGGGCAGTGATGCTGTGATCGGTATCTCCTGCTATAACCGGCTGGCGCTGGCTGCAGCCGCCCAAAACGCCGGGGCGGATTATGTCGCCTTCGGACGTTTTTTCCCCTCGCTCACCAAACCCGATGCGGTGCAGGCCGACATCGAATTATTGGGCGAGGCCAAACGGAACCTGCGGATTCCGGTGGTTGCCATCGGCGGCATAACCCCGGAAAATGGCGCCACGCTTATCCAGGCAGGTGCGGATATGTTGGCCGTCATCAACGGAATCTTTGGTGCACCGGACATCGCCGCCCGCTGCCGCCGTTTCAAACAGTTATTCGACAGTTCGGAGAGACCACCCTCATGACCGCTTCACACGATCGATTCATTCAGGCCCAGCAGCATATTCCAGGTGGAGTGAACTCTCCGGTGCGGGCATTCAAGGGGGTGGGCGGCGACCCGGTATTTGTCGATCATGCCAGCGGCCCCTATATCTACGATCCCGACGGCAAACAGTACATTGACTACGTCGGCTCCTGGGGACCGATGATTCTCGGACATGCCCACCCGGAAGTGCTGGATGCGGTTGCCGCGGTCATCCGCAAGGGGCTCTCTTTCGGCGCCCCGACCCAGATAGAAACCGTGATGGCCGACCGGGTGTGCGAACTGGTGCCCTCCATGGATCTGGTGCGCATGGTCAGCTCAGGCACCGAGGCCACCATGAGCGCCATCCGCCTGGCGCGCGGTTATACCGGCCGTGACAAGATCGTCAAGTTCGAGGGCTGTTACCACGGACACTCCGACTCACTGCTGGTCAAGGCGGGCTCCGGCATGCTGACCCTGGGAGAGCCCAGCTCGCCGGGCGTACCGGCCTCCCTGGCAGAGCACACCATTACCCTGAACTACAACGACATCGACCAGGTGCGAGCCACCTTTGCCGAGATTGGCGGACAGATTGCCTGCATTATCGTCGAACCGGTGGCCGGTAACATGAACTGTATACCGCCGGTTCCCGGTTTCCTGGAGTGCCTGCGGGAAGTGTGTGACCAATCCGGCACCGTGCTGATTTTTGACGAGGTGATGACCGGCTTCCGGGTCGCCCTGGGCGGTGTCCAGGGGCTCTACGGCATCACACCGGACCTGACTACCCTGGGCAAGGTAATCGGCGGTGGCATGCCGGTCGGTGCCTTTGGCGGCAAGCGGGAGATCATGGAGAAGATATCTCCTCTGGGCCCGGTCTATCAGGCCGGCACCCTGTCCGGCAACCCGGTCGCCATGACCGCCGGCTTGAAAACTCTGGAGTTGATCTCGGCTCCCGGTTTCTTCGATCGACTCACCGAGCGCACTACCGAGTTGCTGGTCGGCATCCAGGCTGAAGCCGATGCTGCCGGCATTGCGCTAACCACCAATCAGGTAGGCGGGATGTTCGGCCTGTTCTTCACCGAAGCGGACAAGGTGACCAATTTCGCCCAATCGATGGCCTGCCACCAGGAGCAGTTCAAGGGATTCTTCCACGCCATGCTGGAACAGGGCGTCTATCTTGCGCCCTCGGCTTTTGAAGCGGGGTTTGTCTCGGCGGCCCATACCGGCGCAGATGTCGAAGCCACCGTCAGGGCGGCGGCGGCAGCCTTTAAAAAGATCGCCTGAACAATCCATTCCGGACTCTTTCGCGGTTAGTCTGTCTGTCGGATTACGCCACGCTAATCCGACCTACCCGAAAGTCCGTCGTAGGTCGGGTTATGCCTTCGGCTAACCCGACAAGCTGCGACCCATTAATGTAGCACTTCTCCCTGATCTGTCTGTCGGATTACGCTGCGATAATCCGGCCTACCCAAAAATCTGTGGTAGGTCGGGTTAGCTCGCAGGATGGGCAAAGCTTGCTTGCCCATCCTACTGTGCCGGCCACAGGAGCAGCACCAGCCGCGATAAAGATCAATGCATCTTGTGCTTCATGCCGGCATCCTGCATCGTCATCTGCAGCTTCACCACTGGCACCTTGAGCTGTAATTTACTGCCATCCTCGAACACCAGCGCCATATCGATCTGTTCGCCCGGCACCAGCTCCTGCTGCAGGCCGATCATCATGACATGCAGCCCACCTGGTTGCAGTTTCACACTCTGGCCGGCCGGCAGGTCGATCTTCTCCACCTGACGCATCCGCATCATTCCTTCCGACATGGTATGGGTGTGCAACTCAACCACCTTGGCAGCGGGGCTTTCCGCGCCTTTCAGCACGATATCACTGGCCGAGGCATTGGTCAGGGTCATGAAACTGGCGCTGTTTGGCTGCCCGGGAGGCACGGCACGCACATAGGCATCAGCGACTGATACCTGATCGGCGGCACCGGCAAACAGCGGACTGGAAAAACTGAACAGGGCTGACAATAGAATGACTGAGTTGGCGGTTTTACGCATTGAATATCTCCTCGTACAAAGATTAATTGTTATTGAGTGCTGCCCTGATTGCGGCAAGTATCTCACCCGGCTGCGTGCCATGGCGAATAGTTGTGCGCAGCTGCCCCTGCCGGTCCACCAGATAGAGATCGGCCGAGTGATCGACAACGTAATCGGTTGCCGACTCCTGCTTAACATGGCGATATGCGGCACCATACATGGCCGCGACTCTCTCCAACTGCTCGTGGGTACCGGTAATCCCGAGCAGGTTGGGATGAAAATACTCCCCATAACTCCTCAGGTGATCCAGGGAATCACGTTCCGGGTCGACACTGATGAACAGCGCCTGAACCTGTTGCAACTCCTCCGGGCTCAGCTGGTCCAACGCCGCGCTGAGGAAACCGAGACTGGTCGGACAGACATCCGGGCACCAGGTATAGCCAAAATAGAGTATCAGCACCTGGCCACGAAGAGAGCGGGTATCAATCTGCCCCCGATAGGAGTCCAAGATAAAATCCCCACCCTTTGGCGCCTCGGCTATTCCGAGAGAGGAGGTAGCCGGCACCTGATGCCCGTTCTGTGGCTGCCAGAACAACAGCAGCCAAGTCAGCAATCCTGCCAGCACCACGACCAGTCCACTCAACAAGCCTTTTTTCACTGGCCACCTCCCGGCAACGCAACCCCTTCCTTGACGGTGATAAAGCGAAACGGCGCCGCCAACAGTCCGCGCGGACTGGTGATCAGCACCCGGGCCTCCCACTCCATGGCTACCCGCACACAGACCGGCAACATGCCCGTACCACCATACACCCCCCCCCCTTTCGCACTCAGCCGGGGACGATTAAAACCCATATTCATGTCGATGCCGATAAAATCGACCTCGACCTTGCTCGCCTCTATTCCTGTCAATCGCACTTCCAGGTCCAGCGGCTTCACCAGCGGAATCCCGGGTGTTTTTATGGCAAAACTGACACTGCCACCTCCCGGTAACTCTGAATGGCAAGGCCCGGCACGCAGGTCACAGCCGCTATCCAGAGCAGCCACGCCTCCCACCTCCGGATTCAGGATCGGCAGCGCCTTGTATGCCGCCACACCGGCAAGCGCCACGAATAGCACCCCGGCAATACCCCAGAGCATGGTTGTCGATTTAGCCACGATTGCACCTCAAATATAAACAGGGCGCTATGCTAGAGCGGTTGGACTACGCGGAAATTGATGGCCATCAATGGAATCCGAGCAGAAGGATTGCCCCGCATTTTTGCACATACTGTTTGCGGCATATCACTCAATGCTGCGCAATATGCCGGAAATAGTTCTTGGTGGTACGTACGGGACAGCCATAAGCAGGGGTTGTCTGAATCAGGGCAGATCACTGCGTCTGAAGTGAAGAAATCCCAACGCCGCACAAGCCGTACCCACCAGAACAGGATAAAGCAATGCGTAGGCGATATATCCAACCTGACCGAAAACATCCAGAATCACATACGCAGAAGGTCCCAACAGAACCAGCTGCGGATCGAATAGCATCATGGTCGCCGTACGAAACACCTGCATCGGGTTAACCAGCGCAATGGCGACGGCTGTTTCAGCCGGCAGATGCTCCTGAATCAGGATGCCGAGCAGGATCAGGTCAAGAAACAGTAACAACGTCAGCCAGACCACGAAGGCGGCACCTTGAGCCACATCCGAACTGCGCGCCAGCGTGGAGATCAGCATGCCGATACCGAGAAAGCACCAGGCCAACGCCATCAGCAGGCCGGTGTAATAGATAAACAGGTCCCACGGAACATTGACGCCCTTGATAGTACCCCAGATGACCGCGCCAACCATGGCCAGCAACACCGGCAAGAACACCACCAGGAAACGTCCGAAAATCTTGCCCCAGAACCAGGCAGCCAGGCTGATCGGCAGGGACAAAAGATACTCAAACACGCCCGCTTCTCGATCCCCGGCGACCGACCGAACCGTTGTGATCAATACAAACACCGGAAGAATCGCCATGGATATCTGAATATAGGTAAGCAACAGCCTGGAGAGTCCGGTGAAACCCATGATGCGGGACTCAGCCAGGCCATAGGCGAACAGCACCACAACCAGGCCACCAAAGACCAGGGTATAGACCATGAACCAGCGCGCCCGCAGTGACTCGACGATGTCGGCGTAAGCAGTTAACCAGAGATGTTTCATGCAACACCTCTTCGTGCCGCACTCTGTCGAGCGGCCTGCGGCCGTGAAAATTGTCTATCCTGCCAATTTTTCATTGATGGGTCTCACCCGCATTGTGATTATGGGAATCGGGACTATCCGGCTGGCGCTGGTCCTGACGCTCCTCGAGGCGTCTCAACAGATCCACACCATGGAGATTGAAGCGCTCCTCGACGGCAAAAATATGCGCCTTGGCCTGGGCAAAATCGAGCCCGCCGTCAGCGGGTGCATCCTGAGCCCCCAGGCCGTACTCCATGGGAGTGACATCACCCTTGATATAGGTCGCATTCCTGGCATCGATCCAGCCACTGCCGTTCCGGTCCGTTACCCAGATCTGGGTCTTCGGGTCATCTTTCCAGGGTTTGTCCTCAAGCCAGATGAGCGCGCAGCCGATGTCATCAAACTTCAGCAGCCTGGAGCGCTTTTTATCGGCAGGAAAATAACGGACCTGTGCGGCGTGATTGCGATCACTGAGCACCATCCGGCAACGTTCGCAGGCATCCCGGTCCCACTTGACATCGACCGGACCGCTGCCCGGGTCACCGCCGCAGGCGGTTAACAGTAGCAGCAATACTCCTGACAGCAGCAGGATAAAACGGTCAGTCATTCACCGCCGCCTCACAATCCCTGGTGGCTTCGGCCTCGCGCATATCGATGCCGGATAGCAGGGCCGCGTAACGTGACAGCACGCCAAGGAAGCGCAACCGGTCCGGCCCCGCCACAAGGCCACTCCACTCCCTGCCGTCACTGGACCCCTTGAACCCCCACTCCTGTATGGCCTTGGCAAAGGGCGCCTCAGGGCGAATCAAGCTGATCCTGCAGCTAAGACGACTGGAGAGCTCCACCAGATCAGCAACCCGGTCATCCAGTACCACCTGCCCCTGATCCATCTCGATTACCCGGTTCACCAGGGAAGCAACCTCGTCCAGCCGGTGACTGGAGATAATCATGGCCGCTTCATGCTTTTTCTCTGCCAGCAGGCCGAAAAAGATGTGACGTGCCTCGGGGTCCAGGTTCGCGGCCGGTTCGTCCATCACCAGTAATTCACTGTCACGCCCCAGCGCGATGGCGATCAATAGCTTCTGCTTCTGGCCGCCAGAGAGCTTGACAAAGGGCTGGTGTCTGAATCGTTCCGTATCCAGGCCCAGACGGGCTGCCACTTCAGCCATCCGTTGCGGATTGGAATCACACACACTCGCCGCAAAACGGATCAGTTGCCCAACTGGCATTTTCAGTGGAGGCGGCAATTGCGGGACAAACCCGACCTTGGAAAGTACGGTGCGCCGGTTCTCCCGTGGAACCAGGGAATCCACGGTCACCGATCCTTCGCAGGTATACTCACCCAGCAGGCAACGAATCAGCGTGGTCTTGCCGGCGCCATTGGAGCCCACCAGTGCCACACGGTGACCACGCTCAATGGTCAGGTCAACGCCCTTCAGCACCTCATGACGGCGGAATTTTTTAACGACGCTCTGAAACTCGATCATTCACGGACCCGAAATCTGAATCTGATGCCATCTCGGCATAACGAAAACGCCGGACGGACGTCGGTCTTCACCTTCGTCCGCCACTTCGGCGCCCGTCGTAGTTTAAATTTTTACCGCCAGGGGACCATGATACAGATCAAACCCGCCTTGGGGCGCCCCTAGCTTATCGCATTTTACAGATGCTTTCCGAGACCTTTTATTTCGAATCGGAGTGAATTGGTGGGGCAGACATCGACGCACATACCACAGCGCGTGCAGTCCGCACTTACATCCACCTCAGTGTGCACCGCCTTGCCCTTCACCGTCATGTCAAGCACGTGGGGAACCAGACACACCTTGCGGCATTCACCCTCATGATGACAATCCTTCAGTACAAATTTCACCCGCAGCGGAGAGAGTGCCCCAACCACGCCATAGGTGATACCAATAGGACAGACATAGCGACACCAGGCACGCCGGGAGTAGAACACCTCGAACAACAGCACCAGACCGACCCAGATCAGGGCCACACCGGGACCATAGATCAGTGCCCTGCTTACGATACCGGTGACAGATATGGTTTCAAAAATTGTATAGCCGGTGATCAGGGCCAGCAGCGCAAAGATCAGATAGAAGAGTGAACGCACCTTGCGATTAAACGAATGATCCTTCACCCACCCTTTGCCGGCAAGATAGAGGTGGACGCTCTCCGCCCACTCCGACAGCAGGTGATAGGGACAAACCCAGGAACAGAAAGTACGCCCACCCAGTAAAACCCATAGGACAAAAATCGTTGCGGTACCAATCACCAGGTTCAAGACCATATGCTTAAACGCCAGGGTCACTTGCAAGGCGGAGTTCAGATCCGCCATGTGGAAACCCATGAATCTTGATGCCGTCAGCGCCCCTTCCAGCAATTGGACATCGAAATAGTAGGAGACCACAAACAACAAGTTGATCACAAGCAACGTGGCCCAGCGCCGGTTGCGCCATTTTTTCGCATCCCGGGCATGCGCCTGACGCGCCACATCAAAAGCCTCTTTATCGAAAGGATTCTGCTTTTTATAGACATGGACCGCCAGCGCCTCGGGGGAAATTTCCGATTTTTCAGGGCGCCTGGGTTCGCTACCGAACAGTTGCCGAAAGGATTCTATAATGTAGCTCATGAGGCACCCCGCATGTTGTCCGCATCCTGCATGATGTCAATAACGATTGCCGGCGGTTCCGGGGGACAGATCATTTCACAAACGCCACAACCGACACAGCCATCAAGAATCACCGGTTTCATCCGCTTGATGCCGTCATCACCGCCGAAAGGTTCAAACGCTATTGCATGCTTTGGCGGACACTCATTACCCTGCCGCTGGGCAACCCGGTCCTTGTTCTGCTCACCTTCTGCTTCCGCTGCGGCGCACTGGGCAATACGTATTTCAATCGGACACTGGCGCACACAGAGATCGCACAACTCCAGATCATAGGGATAATCCGCGACCGGAATGGGATTCCACCGGTCAATCTCGTCATACCGCAACAATCCGGTATAGTCGGGACCTCGCGCCAGCCCCTTGAATCCCTTGCCCTGAATGGCAAGGCATTTTCTCGGCTCTGCCACCTTTGCAAAACCCATGCGGGAATCCGCGGGGTAATCCAGATCATGGGTCAGGGCTCCCGTGGGACAGGCGAGCACACACTGCAGGCCGTCGCAGGAGAAGTCACACGCCTGTTCACGGGCGTCGATATAGGGCACACCAATGCCTACGCCCTTATCCAGTTCGGCAAGCTTGATCGCATTGACCGGACAGACCTGCACACATTGGCCGCACTTGATACAGGAAGAGAGAAAATCCCGTTCATCCGAGGGTGTTTTGAGCGCGCCGGGCGGCCGCAACGCCAGACTTTTTCCCTGGACAACCGGCAGCAACCCGACCAGGGAGAATCCCATTACACCTACGGCCAGGGCGGAGGTTCGCAGAAACTCACGCCGGTTTTGTTCAACATGTTTGGCGCTCAGCTTTCGCTTGGCGGGTCTGTTTGGTTTGCTCTGCTTGCTCATTATTGCACTGCCTCCGCAGACATCAGCGGCTTTTCATCACGTAAAATCATATCCGGATCGGTAAAGGGAGCGAGGCGCTCAAGAAAATCGAGCACCTCCAATACCGGAGAACCTTTGAAAAACTGCGCATAGGGAACATCCATCCAGATTCGGTCGGCATACCCGTACAGTTCGTAAGGCCGATCACCCACGCCGTCGAGATCCTGGTCAAAGCCCTCGTAGTCATCCCAATAGTTACCACTCCAGTCATTCCTTTTAGCGGTTTTGCCACCGCCCACGGCAATCTGGGTAATATTCCCTTTGAACCGGTTTCGCTCGAAAATATTGCCTTTCCAGTCATTCAGAAACTGTATTCCGATACCGCTGAAGGCAATCAGATTGCCGGTCAATCGGTTGGTAGCCTCTGGATCATAAGGCGATATATCCAGATAAATACCGGTAGCGCAGTAGAGGATGCGATTGTCATGCACATCCACATCCGATGTCTCCTTGAAACCAATTCCCATGCCGGTAGGACCGATGGCATGGGCGATGTAGTTGTTGCGAATAACGACGCCGTCACTGTACATCAGAAAAATACCCACCTGATTGTCTTCATAGTGGTTCTCCAGCACTTCGTTGTGCTGGGCGTACATGAAGTGCAGCGAATAACGGCCGCCCCGGGCATCATTGCGCGCAATCAGATTATCTTTCGAGTACCAGACCACCATATCGCGCGAGTCACGAATAATGTTATCGGTAATCTTGTTGTTGAAACTGTACCAGAGGCGGATGGCGTCACCGCGAACACCAATCTCAACCGGCTTGGAGGAGATCCGGTTTCGGCGAATAATATTACTCTCCGCCTGCCCAAGGTCGATTCCAAACAGACTGTTATCGATCACATTGTCTTTGATGACATTGAAGTTACCACGCACCTGAATGCCGGAATCAATGTCGTTGTGAGAGTCGCCCGAATTGGTCAGTCGCAGCCCTTTAAGGGTAACGCCATCTGAGTCCAGATAAATGACTGAACCCTTGCCTCCGGCATCAATCACCACCTTACCCTGGCCATCGATGACCAGAGACTTTTCGATACTGACCGGACCGGCATAGGTTCCCGGCGGTGGTATCAAGATATCATTTTCATTTGCGGCATCAACCAGCGCCTGAAACGATGGATACTCTTCCGCCGAAAGCAAAGCAGGAAGCAGGGACAGCAGTAAAGCGATAGAAAAACGCAACGTACGCATAGATTCCCGTTTGGTAGTGCCCAGGCACAGTCCTTTCAGACTCATCAAATTCGCGCCCGTTCAACCTTGGAATCGACAGACCCCCGTGTGCTCAGGAGAGATTACACGGAGGTGTGTGGGCTATAGACTAAACATCCTTGAACTGCTTCTTTCGTATCAGCGCTGCAACAGCCAGGATGGGAGAGAGCGCCAGCATAATAAAGAAGCCAATATAGGGATAGGAGTGGGTTGCAAACTGCGCCACCTTACCATCACCAAACACTGTCGGCATAAAGGGTTTGACCGCAAAGGCCCCCATTGCGTTCAGCGTATGGCCATACCACCAGAGCCAGGCGGCATAGTCGATGACAAAAAATACCGGCAGAGCCATCGGGACCAACACCAGCAGCCAGTAAAGAATCCCGCCGTTCTTGCGCGCCCCAAAGACCAGCAGCACCATCGCGCCCGCGAGACCGATGAATGCCGCATGCAGGGCAATCTTGAGATTGGCCACCATGGGCACGATCTCTTCCTGGTTATTAAAATAGCGGCCCAGGCTTTTTCCGTAATGCCACGTCATGACCTGGAAACTGCTGCCATTCCAGGGCTCATCGACACGCCCATGCTCCAGATCTCTCTCATAGGTAAGCTTGAGATGCTGGATCATGCGCTCTTTATCGGAAACAGTCTCTACCTGAGCAGGCACATCTTTATCGGAAGGCAGATCAACCACCACCCCCGAATCCTCAAGGGATTTTTTCAGAACTCCGACAATACCACCGATGACTATCTCCGGCTCTTCCTGCTCATCACCGGCTTCCTGATCCATCGATGTAACCATTGCTTCCACATAACCCGCGCTCTGGAGATGAAACCCATCCTCACCATAGATCGTGAGGTACATCCACACCAGCAGACCGGCAAAAGCAACGCCCATGATGGCCATGCGCAATTTCGGCCTGACGCAGATAAAACCCACCAGCATGATGCCCATAAAGGTCATCAGAAACTGCCCGAAACCTCTCTCCACCGGGCCACCCGCAGCGATCGGATACATGCCGACGTAGTGATTGATGGTATCCATCTCGTGTACACAATCGAGGGCGATATCTTCCTGAATTTCCGCCTTATTGACCTTTTGACAACCGTTGAACACACCGTTCATGTGGAAATGGATGCGCACCCCATCCGGAAAAGCCTCTTCCGGATAATTGGGCGCCGTCAACGAAACCCACCAGATCGGAGAGTAGAAGATCACAGCCATCAATCCCAATGCGATAAAACCCAGGACGGCTACAATGATTGTCTGTTTTTTGCTGTTTACTGCATTCATGGCAAGAGACGTTTCAGGTGTTGAAGAAGAGGCAGGCGGTCACCCGGTCGCATGATTCCGTAAATACGACACCACACGACCGGGTAATATTACTGGATCAATCGAAATCCGGATTTTTCCAGTCGGCTGAAGGAGCCAGATCCTCTTTTTTCACCGGATAGCGGGAGATGTAGTTAATAACCATCTTCATATCCTTGTCAGTGAAGTTCTTGATCTGCTCCACCATGTCGGGATTGGCGTTGCGGCGTTTGCCGTCACGAATCCACTCGAACTGGCGCAGCATGTAGGCGTAGTGCTGACCCTCGATACGGGGATAGAATTTCTCCTTATCGCCTTCACCATGTTCACCATGACAGCGCACACAGTTGTCGGCATAGAGTTTCTTGCCCTGCTCGAATTCAGGCGTACCTTCCGCCCACTCGCCCTTGCCGTTTTCCGGGTTCATCGGCAGCTTTTCGATATAGGCGGTCACATCGGCCAGGGCCTGCTCGTCACCAATCGACTCGGGCAACGCGAACGGATACATGGTCGGATTATCACGATTCAAGGCACGAATATCCGCCAGCTGCTTGATCAAAACCGGGCGATGCTGACCCGCCAACTGCGGAAAAGTACCATCCGTAAAGCCCCAACCTTCCGGCATATGACAGGCGGAACAGACTTCATAGACATCCCGGCCGTTTTCCAGGTCCGGCTCAAGGTGCATGGCTTGATCTGTTTCACCACTCGTGGTGCCCTCGCTCCAACTGGAGGTGTCGGCAGCATTGACGCCAAAGCTGAGACTGATCGCCACCGCAGCGGCCAAGCCGTTAAGTACAGGTTTTACACTCATCACATTTCTCCTGATTGCCCTATCTAACTACGGACAATTACAGCACTAGTTTTGTGCCCGCTATCCGCGGACTCTTAATCTGATCGACTGGATTGCAAATCGACAAATGGTGACGTCCGATAAGGACGCCGGCGAGGTTGCCACAATGAATATAAGATTTCATTGATACAGATCAACCACACCTGTCATGCGATTTTCCGGGAAACCACCCTCTAACCAGTCTGGAGCACTGGTTGAAAGTCTCTCATATCAGCCAGGGTTCCTGCATTGAGAACTATCAATAGAGGGCAATTTCCGACGAATATCACTGTTGTGTAGCCAGCCAATCAGCCAAAACTCGCATCTCTTCCTCATTGACCAGGCCCATCACTCCCTTCATGGCCGCCGTCTGGCCATTGGAGCGTGCACCGGACTTGATATCCTTCATCTGGTTGAACATGTAGTCCGCATTCTGGCCAGCCAGAGAGGGATAAAAAGGCATCAACGGGGTTTTCGCGTCCTTGCCGTGACAGGACCAGCAGGTCTTGGCCTTATAAAGTGCCGCACCATCTGCCGCCACTGCGGTAGCACCCACCATCAATGAAGTCACCGCGATCAAAGACACGGCCAAGAGTTTAATTTTGTTCATAACGAATACCTCACAACTATAAAGGTTTGAGAGAATACAAAAGGAGAGGGGCTCCAGCAAGAGCCCCTCTCCCCTTTCAGGTCAATTACCTTATGGTATTAAGTAAACTACTTGGCTTCGACCTTAACCGCACCATTTTGCTCAAGGTGGGTCTTGGCACGCAGGCCCATATCGGCAGTCTTCACCTGATACTGCCACCACTGACCTGCCCAGAGTGTTGCATTCTGGTAGTCACCTTTGGCGGCAAAGCCTTCGGCCTTTTTCTTGGCCTCATCCGCAAAGCCAAGCTGCTCGGTGGCATCCTCAACCAGTGCAACAACCGACGGGAAGTCCTTGAAGTTGTGGCTGGTGATGAAGGCGACCACTGAATCAATAACCGCTTGAGTCTCTACGTTGGTTTTAACCTGCTTCTCATAGTCAGCCTTGGTGTACTGCTCACCTTCCACCATTGCCCCTTCCTTGGCCTGGTAACCTTTTGGCTTAACCAGCAGGTAACCCTGCATCTCCAGATGGAGTGCGGAGCAGAACTCGGTGCAGTAGTACGGATAGACACCGGCCTTATCAGCAGTAAAGGTGTAAGAAGCTGTCTTACCCGGCTCGATCGACAGGTTGACGCTCTGACCATAGAGTGCGAAACCATGCACCTCGTCCTCAGCACGCTCAAGATTGGTGAGATGGATAGAGACCTTATCACCCTCTTCCACTTCGATGATCTCGGGTGTGATGTGCGAACGAATCACCGTACCGTAAACATGGGTTACGCCGTCTGCTTTTTCGATTTTCTCACGACCGGCACGGGTCCGGAAGGGAGAGCGCTCATCGGTACGACTGTTCCAGCCGGATTTATAACGTACAGCCGGTTTCAGCTTGTCGGCCTTGATGGCAACCGCATAGTGGGGTTCGCCCAACGGCAGCGGCATATCATAGAGCAGCTGCATCTTGTCGCCGCTGATATCGATCAACTGATGGTTCTGCGGATGCAGCGGACCCACCGGATTGAACCGATCAATAGCCAACTTATTCAATGAAACCAGATACTTGCCATCCGGAGTCACGGAATCACCCTCCATCGCCATCAAGTGACCGATGTTGTAGTGAATATGCAGTTGATCCAGCACCTTGCCTTCACAGTAGTCCCACTTGGTGACCATGGAGTCTACGTAGATTGAGGTGTAAACGGTACATTTCTTGGAATCATACTGGGTGTGCAGCGGTCCGAGACCCACGGCAACCTGGGTATGCAGGGCATCCTTCAGGGCGATAATGGGTATGCCGTAGGGATCTTTCCCTTCAAACTTCTTGGCCGCCATCGCTTTCTGGATCTTTTCCCAACTGTAAACCCACGCATGACTATCCAGTTTACCGGATACGATGATATGGGTACCGTCAGGGTTGACGTCGACGCCGTGCGGGCTCTTGGGCTCTGGCACCAGATAGACCAGCTCTTCCTTGATCGCCTGAGCCATCGGGATCATGTAGGAACCGTTAACTTTTTCAACCTTGCCTGCAGCGACCAGTTCGGCAGCCTTCTTCCAGTTGGTGATATGCAGGAAGTCGGTATCCTTCTGGGAACAACCAGCCTCGAAAGGCGGACGACCCTTTTCGATACCACCCACATAACGCTCAGAACAGAATGAGTTGGTAAAACCCCAGCCATAGGACGCATTCTTACCGGCATCCGACAAATCCTGACTGTAGGGAGGCAATTCAAAAGTGAATGACTGGGCAGGATCAATACGCCCTTTCTTGTCATCGAACTTCCAGTAGGTCACACCACCACGATACTTGTCATTAAATTCCGACAGCGGCACAAAGTCGGTGCTGAAGGGTGCTGCGTACTGCGCAGCCTCCATCACATACTCGCTGTTGGGTGTAAAGAAAGCACCGCCGTGCGAGGACTTGAAGAAGGGGTTAACCACGATCTGCTTGGTTTCGAAGTCGTGCAGATCAATCACCGCGAGACGGGGATTGGCCTTGTCGTTGATAACCAGGTACTTGCCGTTGTACTCGCCCTCAGTCTCAGTGAATGCGGGATGGTGGGTATCACCCCAGGTGATATCCTTGCCCTGAATACGCCCCTGCTTGAGAACCTCTTTGGACTCATCGTCAAAGCCATAGCCCTGCCAGGGTTCCGGGGTGAATACACCGATGTACTTCAGGATACGCATGGACGGAATACCGTACACGATCACCTGACCACTCTGTCCGCCGGAAGCGAAAACGAGGTACTCGTCACGACCGCCAGTAGGGGTGTAGGTCTTGGCCGCAGCCAGCAGATCTTTCTGCGTCAGGCCGCGCGCTTTCATGACATCTTCGAGCGACGCCTGGGAATATGCACTTGACGTTGCGCCCAGACCCATTGCCAGGCCCAGCATCAGCGACAATGCTCGCTTTTTGTTCACTTTCATGAGACACGTCTCCGTTTAAGGACTTTATTCTTGCGCTATAAACGCTATTGTTAGAATTGCAGTGGCATGGTGCGCTGAGGCTCGAACGAAATCATTGATTTCGATCAATCAATCAAGGCAAATACCAAAATAATTGCGGCAAATAACACATTTGTTTTTGACGGGGTGATTTATATCAGAAAAATACTCAGCTACCAAATCTACCGTACTGCCCAATAAAATTTTTAGTGCCAAAACATAATAAAAAAACGCCGGACAGTCTCCGGCGTTTCTTATTCAATTGCAATAGTGGAGCTTAGATCACTGCGCGGCCAACCACTCAGCGATCGCCTGCAGCTCTTCTTCACTCACCGACATGACAATACCTTTCATGGCAGCGGTCTGACCATTGCTACGGGCACCGCTTTTGATGTCCTTCATCTGGTTCAGCGCATACTGCGCATTCTGGCCCGCCAGCTTCGGGTAGACCGGCATGATCGGAGTCTTGCCATCCGCACCATGACAGGCAGCACAGCCCTTGGAAGCATAGAGCGCGGCACCATCAGCGGCAGCAGCGTTACCGGCGAGACCCAGTGAGAGCAGGGCAGCGCCTGCGAACATAGCAATGGTTTTCATCTGTATATTACCTTTCTTCAGTTGAATATAACCGCCCCGTCATCATAACCACGAATCAAAGAGCCGCGTTGAAAAATAGGGATCTATACTATCATTCCTCCCCGACTGTCAATCCATAACATTTTCATGGTTGAAATCAGCCGGCTTCCCGTCATGGACCGGACACCCGGCCTTATCCGTTACCCGAAGTCCTGGTCCGCACACTAAAAATATGAGCGGCATTAGAAAATAGCCCTCGATGGGCGTATCCTTCCGCCCTCGAAAAAATGGGACGACAGCGGATCATGACAAAGCATAACTTCATCCCGGGACAGCGCTGGATCAGCGATACCGAGCCTGAACTGGGTCTGGGTATTGTGACAGAAAAGTCAGGCCGCACCCTGACCCTGCGGTTCAGCGCCGCGGCGGAAATCAGGACCTACGCGATCGACAACGCCCCGTTGACCCGGGTGCTGTTTCAGGTCGGTGACACTATTGAATCCGACCAGGGCTGGTATCTGACAATAGACTCGGTCCATCAATCCGGCGACGGCCTGCTGACCTACGCCGGCACTCGAGCAAACGCTGTAGCAGGCACGCTTGATGAACAGTCTATCAGCGCTTTCATGCAGTTTAACCGCCCCCAGGCTCGGCTGTTTGCCGGCCAACTGGATGGCAACATCTGGTTTGAGTTGCGCAAGGCCACCCTGACCCGACAACAGGTTCTGAAGCAATCCGATCTGATCGGACTGGGTGGTGCCCGCACCGAACTGCTGCCCCATCAGATCTATATCGCCCATGAAGCAAGCCGCCGGCTTGCCCCCCGGGTACTGCTTGCGGATGAAGTGGGACTGGGCAAGACCATTGAGGCGTGCCTGATCCTGCATGCCCAACTGCTGACCGAACGGGCGCACCGGGCGCTGATTATTGTGCCACCCCCCTTGCTACACCAATGGTTGGTGGAACTGCTGCGCCGCTTCAATCTCAGGTTCAGTCTGTTTGACGAAGAGCGCTGCCAGGAAATTGAATCCTCAAACGAAGACGACAACCCTTTCCTCTCCGAACAACTGGTACTTTGCGGGCTTGATCTGCTTACCCACTCTCCGGACAGACTGGACCAGGCCCTCGCTGGCGAGTGGGATATGCTGATCGTGGATGAGGCGCATCACCTGGAGTGGCATGAACAAAACCCCAGCCCGGCCTATCAGGCCATCGAGTCACTGGCCGGCAGGATCCCGGGGGTATTGCTGCTGACCGCGACCCCTGAACAACTCGGCCGCGACGGACACTTTGCCCGATTGCGACTGCTCGACCCGGACCGATATCCCAGCCTGGCGCAATTTCAACAGGAGCAGACCCGCTACCAGTCCATTGCCGATGCCGTCGACTGCCTGGTCTCGGACAGGCCCGTATCCGAACCGGAAGCTGAACTGCTGGCGGACACATTAGGGGAAGCACCATCAACCCCCCTGCTCACCGACATCCGGGATGCCCAAGCATCTGCAGCACAGCAGCAACAGGCCAGAACCCGGTTAATCGAGCTGTTACTTGACCGGCATGGTACCGGGCGCGGTATGTTCCGCAATACCCGCGACCGGATCAAGGGTTTTGCACCACGGCTGTTTCACAGCTATCCACTTACGCTGCCCGAAATCTACCAGTCCAGCGAACGCACCGCGTTAGCGGCGTCCCGGCAGCTGCAGCCGGAGCGCGGACTGAAACAAGCGCCCGGCAACGAGTGGTGGCGCAGCGATCCGCGGGTGGAGTGGCTGATCGACCTGCTGAAGCAATACCGGCGGGAGAAACTGCTCCTGATCTGCGCCCACGCCTCGACCGCCATCGGCCTGGAGCAGGCGTTGAGAATCCGGGAAGGCATGCATGCCGCCCTGTTTCATGAGAGGATGAGCATCATCGAACGCGACCGCGCGGCAGCCTGGTTTGCGGACCGGGAACAGGGTTGCCAGATCCTGATCTGTTCAGAAATCGGCAGCGAAGGCCGTAACTTTCAATTCGCCCATCACCTGGTTCTATTTGACCTGCCCGAAAGCCCGGACCTGCTGGAACAAAGGATTGGCCGGCTGGACCGGATCGGCCAGAAGCGACAGATTGAACTGCACGCCCCCTATTTCAGGCACAGCGCCCAGGAGGTACTGCTGCGCTGGTATCACGAGGGGCTCAATGCCTTTGTACACACCTGCCAGGCTGGACAGCAGATTCTGGAACAGTTGAGCCCTGCGCTGCACCAGGCCTGCACGACCTACCCGGACAACCCGGCTGATCTGCATCGGCTGCTGGAGCGGACCAGGCAGATGCACGAGGAGATCAGCGCCACGCTGAAAAATGGCCGCGACCATCTGCTGGAACTGAACTCATGCCGGGAACAGGAGGCTATCCGGCTGGTGGAACGGTTGAGCATGATCGACCGGACATCCGGACTGGCCGGTTACATGGAGCAGCTCTTCGCGGCCTATGGCGTGGAGGCCGAGCCCCACTCCAGCCAGAGCCTGGTAATCCGCCCAGGCCAGCAGATGCTGACCGAACAGTTCCCCCATCTGCCGGAAGAAGGGGCAACCCTGACTTATGACAGGGATACCGCCCTGGCCCATGAAGACCGGCTGTTCTTGACCTGGGAACACCCCATGGTACTGGACGCCATGGATATGATTCTGGAAAGCGGGCACGGCAACTGCAGCGCCATGGGCATTCGCCACCCCGCCATCCCGTCCGGGACACTGGCACTGGAGATGTTATTTGTCCTCGAATGTCCCGCCCCCGGGGTATTGCAGGCCGCGCGCTTTCTGCCACCGACACTGCTTCGAGCAGTCATTGATCAGCGACTCACCGAGCGTGGCGATGTCATCGAACAGGCCATTCTGGAGGCGACGCCCCACCCGCTGCCAAAGCCGGTCATACATAAAATCGTCACACCGTTGCGTAAGCATATCCTGGCGATGATTTCACAGGGCGAACAGGACATTGCCAACCAAGCCAGGCCACGACTACAGCAAGCAAAGACGGCAATGAACCACTACTACGCAGAAGAGATCGATCGCCTCAAAGCCCTTCACAAGGTGAATCCCTATGTCCGGCAGGCAGATATTGATCTACTCGCCAACCATCAGGATGAATTGAACAGCCATCTGGATTCATCGCGTGTGCGGCTGGACAGCATTCGGTTGCTGATCGGACTCTAACCCGGCAGGGAAAGCAGCAGTAGGTCGCGTTAGCCGAAAGGCGTAACCCGACAGTCGGGACTCATGACCACGGCGCAGCCGGCCAAAATATTCGGCGGATTACGCTGCGCTAATCCGCCCTACGGCGATGAAACATGAAGTAGTGCAGATCGCATTAACCGAAAGGCGTAACCCGACAGCCGGGACTCATGACCACAGCGCAGCCGGCCAAAATATTCGTCGGATTACGCTGCGCTAATCCGCCCTACAGCGATGAGTCATGAAATGGTGTAGGTCGCGCTAGCCAAAAGGCGTAACCCGACAGTCGGGACTCACGGCCACAGCGCAGCCGGCCGATATCTGCATTCGGTTGCTGATCGGACTCTAGTCCAGCAGCAGCTTGCCGTCTTTATCGGCCAGCGGCATCGGCCGGGCGATGCCATAGCCCTGGGCAAAGTCCACTCCGATCTCCCGTAGCAGTCCCAGCACCTGGTCGTTCTCCACAAACTCTGCAATGGTCATCAGCCCCATCACCTGGCCGATCTGGTTAATCGCCTGGACCATCGCGCGATCGATCGGGTCGCTGGCCAGGTCCCGGACAAAGGCTCCATCAATTTTCAGATAATCGACCGGGAGGTTTTTCAGATAGGCGAATGATGAGAGACCACTTCCGAAATCATCCAGGGAAAACCGGCAGCCGGCTTGCTTCAAAGTACGAATAAAATGACCGGCCGAAGCAAGATTGGCGATGGCGGCGGTCTCCGTGATCTCGAAGCTGATCATTCCAGCCGGAATTCTGAATTCCTCCAGTTTTTCACCAATATAGGCCAGGGTATCCGCATCATTCACCGAGCCCCCGGAAAGGTTGATGGCGAAGCAGTAACCACCCGGCACCAGGGTTTCATACTCACGCCCGATCAGGTTGAACACCTGATTGACCACCCAGCGATCAATCCGTGGCATCAGGCCAAACCGCTCAGCCGCCGGAATGAACTTGTTCGGCGGCACCAATGCGCCGGCCTCATCCCGCATGCGAATCAACACCTCATAATGACCACTGTGGGTCGAATGCCCGTCGATGGGCACGATGGGTTGTGCATAAAGACAGAATCGACCCTCTTCCAGGGCGCTGTGTATACGCGCCACCCAATGCATCTCACCCTGGCGCTCTGCCGCCTCACCGACATTGGACCGGTACACATGTACCTGATTCCGCCCGCCTTCCTTGGCCGCATAACAGGCGGTATCCGCCGCGCTCAAAACCTGCTCGGCCCGTTCGCTCTCCGTGGTAATCGAGACAACACCGATACTGACACCAATCGCGTATGACTTGTCATCCCAGGCAAAGCGCAAATCCATGATCGACTGGCGCATCTTGTTGGCGATTTCCAGCGCAGCGGATTCAGCGCAATCAACCAACAACACGCCGAATTCATCGCCACCGAGGCGGGCAAGCGTATCGCCGGCGCGGATATGCTGTGAAAGCCGGGTAGCTATCTGCCGCAGCAGTTCATCTCCCGCGACGTGCCCGCAGGTATCGTTAACAATCTTGAACTGATCAAGATCGAGATACAGCATGCCATGTACTCGCCCCGTCTCCATGGCATCCCGCAACAGGTTATCCAACCTGCTGTCGAAACTGCCCCGGTTGACCAGGCCGGTCAGCGTATCGTGCGATGCCTGCCAACTGACCTGCGCCGCCAGGCTCCGGGTCTGACTGACATCACGAAATACCAGAACAACACCGTGAACATGCGCCTGCTCGTCGCGGATCGGGGCCATCGACTGCTCAACGGCAATGCCGATACCATCCCGGTGCAGCAGAATCAGCTCCTGATGCCGTCCACCCGCCCGTGGCCGGTTTTCCAGACAGCTTTCAATACTGTTTTTCAGGCGTGCGGCACCTTCATCCATCGCCTGAAATACCTGTTCCAATGGCAACCCCCTGGCGGTCTTAAGGCGCCAGCCGGTCAACTTTTCGGCCACCAGGTTCATGTAGGTAATATGACGCACCCTGTCCGCGATGATCACGGCATCCGTAATAGCGGAGAGAATGGAGCCTGTAGCCAAATCCAATCCCTGATGCACCCGCATCGGGGATGGTGACCAGGCAGTTTCGTCCGCCGGATCACTCTGATCAAATACCTGAACCAGCACAGGCCCGGACTGATCCGGCAGTGGTTTGACGACGATCATCTGGTTCAGATCCAGGCCGGACCTCCGGTATAGCGGCAACAGGGGGACGCCGGGGGAGGCGTTCAACACCGCCGACTCGCCTCTCAGCAATGCAGCATCGATTGCCCGTTCAAGTGCGGAGCCGGAAACTTCCGGCAGCAGATCCGACAAGAGACTATCCACAGCGGGTGCAACGCCAATACCGGTGGCCGACACCATCCAGCGATTCCAGTTGACGATACGACCATCTGCTCCCAGTACGAACAGCCCGACGCTGCAGTGATCCAGCACCAGGGGTGCCAGGGAAAGATCGTCATCCAGGTTCGTTTCAGCCATCCGTCACTCTGCAGTATTCCAGGTCGCGCACCAAACCACCCCGGCCCCTAGTCCGGTCAGAAAACCAAAAAAATGGATTTCACTGGACAATCTGGAGCCGGAACGGCATTAGGTGATTATGGCGAGATGTAGCGACAGCGGCAGCCCGTTCTTTACCCCGCACCAGCGGAACAGGTACAGAAATCAGACCGGGTCCACAAAAATCCACCGCGAATGAATGTAGGTCGGGTTAGCTGCAGGCGTAACCCGACAACCGGGGTGCACTACCGCCCCACATCCCCGTTACGTCTTCGTCGGATTACGCTGCGCTAATCCGACCTACGGCCGTGGATATCGTAAGTAGTGTTAGCCGCAGGCGTAACCCGACAAGTTGGACCACTCAGGCGTTGGGCAACGAAATGCCGGTGAGTTTTTTATACAGCGAGACCGCGTAGGAGTCGGTCATGCCGGCGACAAAATCGGTCAGCCGCAGCAGACGGGTATAGACGCTCGACGAGGGGATGCGGCCCGACCCGATAAACTGCTCCGGGATCAGCCGGGAGATCATGCGGCTTTTCGCGGAGGCCTGTTCGCCCTGCTCGGCCAGATCGTCCAGCACCTGGATGAAGCGCTCCAGCAGATCACCGATCACCTGGAAGCCGGCGGCCTGGATCTCCACCACCTCGGTGGCCTGGTAGATACGTGCCTCGGCCACCTCGATCAGCCGGTCCATCGCGGCACGTCGGGGGAATTGATTCAACAGTGGCTCATCAAACCGGCCGGCCAGGATCGCCTCCTCATTATCCAGAAAACAGTCCATGGCCTGGCTGATCGCCTCATTGATTACCTTGGCGCGCAGAAACTCCACCCGGCCCTTGCTGTCCCGGATACTCTGCATGCGCAGCCGTTGCTTCTCCGGCTCCTGCAGGATATCCAGATAGAGCGCCATCACCTCGTCAAAAGTGAAATAGCCGAGCCGGAAGCCATCCTCGATATCGATTACCCGGTAACTGATATCATCCGCGGCCTCCACCAGGAACGCCAGTGGGTGGCGACACCACACGGCACGGGAGCCATCCCGCCGGATCAGTCCGACCTGCTCAGCGACCGACTCGAAAGATTCACGATCCTCGACAAAAAAACCCTGCTTTTTGGCGCTGACCCCGGGATAACGACCGCCTCCCAGACAGGACTCCCGGGGATACTTGGTGAAGGCCGCCAGAGTGGCGCAGGTTAACTGCAGGCCGCCGGGATTGTCCGGATTCTGCAGCCGGGTCAGGATACGAAACCCCTGGGCGTTACCCTCGAAACTGGTGAAATCCTCCCGCTCGCTGTCCTTTAGCATGCTGACCCGGCGCTGTCCGTAGGGTGCATCATTGGCCCAACTGCGGAAGGCGTCTTCCCCGGAATGTCCGAAGGGCGGATTGCCGATGTCATGGGCCAGACAGGCCGCGGCACAGATATCGCCGAAATCGGAGGCCTCGTAGTCAGCCAGGCGTCGGCGCTCGATCACCCGCTCACCCACCTGGGTACCCAGGGAACGGCCGATACTGGAGGCCTCCAGACTGTGGGTCAGACGGGTGCGGATATAGTCGACCCGCGAGAGAGGAAACACCTGGGTCTTATCCTGCATACGACGAAATGCGGAGGAGAAGACAATACGATCGAAGTCACGCTGAAAATCGGTTCGGGCCGTGGTCCCCCCCTGGGATTGATCACTCCCGAGACGGCTGCGGGAGAGCAGTTGATTCCAATGCATGGTCATGGGCACCTCAACCAGTGAAAAAACAGACGGGCGCGAAGGCCACGGGACGGACCGGCATATCCTACCAGACCCGGCTCGCGGAATAACAGAAAACAGTTAAATTGCAGCGGCTTAGCAGGCTGGACTTGCCTGATCAGGCTAAACTGAGTAGGCTTGTCGCCCTCGACACCATTTAACCCGAGAGCCAGGTAAATCAGATGATCGTCCCAAGCTACGAAAAAGCCCGTTTCAACATGGTTGAGCAACAAGTGCGCCCGTGGGAAGTACTCGACGCCCAGGTACTGAATCTGATTGGCAGTATGCCGCGGGACCATTTCGTGCCAGACAACTACAAAGGGCTCGCCTATGCGGATATCGAGATTCCCCTGGGCGACGGTCAGAAGATGATGTTTCCCCGAGTCGAGGGACGACTGCTGCAGGCGCTGGACATTCAGCCCGGCGACAACATTTTAGAGGTCGGTACCGGCAGCGGCTATCTGACCGCCTGTCTGGCCAAAATGGGGAACCGGGTAATCAGCCAGGAGATCAATCCAACCTTCACCGAACAGGCCAGACAACGGCTGGCGGAACTGCAGATTGAGAATGCGGAACTGCGCACCACCGACAGCCTGAGCGACGACATCGAGAGCGGCCGCTTCGATGCCATTGCGATAACCGGCTCCCTGCCGGAGATGCCCGAGACGTTCAAGCAGCGCCTGAACATCGGCGGGCGTCTGTTCGTGGTGACAGGCCAGAGTCCGGTCATGACAGCCTTCCTGGTGACCCGCACCGGCGAGAACGAGTGGCAGAGCGAACCGCTGTTCGAAACCGATATCACACCATTGACCAATGCACCGGTGATTCGCAAGTTTGAGTTTTGAACCAGGCATACCGTGTTTTTGTCGGATTACGCTGCGCTAATCCGACCTACGCCATGAAAGCAGCGTAGGTCGTGTTAGCCGAAGGCGTAACCCGACATGATCCGTCACTCGCGCCCCACATCCTGTGGCAAGTTGATTGCTGAAGAACCCCAGTCCTCCGTATAGACGCCTTTTAAGACATAACGGCGAAAGCTCGACCACGACCAATCAACAGGGGATTTCGTATAACCGTGTTTGACGGGATTGTAGTGGATATAGTCGAGATGCCGGCGGTAGTCTTCTTCATCCCGCAATAGATGCTCCCAATAGCGATTCTGCCAAACAGGCTGGCACTCAATACCAGAAACAGCATGAACCCGCCCCGACGACCTCCTCTCGCGAAAATATCTGCTGAAACGCGATTTGATCAGACGCCAGCGGGTTGAGAAGTCATGGTCATCAGGTGGCAATGTCCAGATACAGTGAAGATGATCCGGCAGAACTACCATCGCATCTACCAAGAAGGGACGTTTGGCCTTCACCCGGCGAAAAGAGGCTCTTAACAGCTCCAGCGCATCATTGTCCGTCAGTATTTTTCTTCTACTATGTGTCACCAGGGTGAAGAAATAGCTGCCGCCTGCCTGCCTTGATCGGCGGTATTGCATATGACACTCCGTGTCATCCAAAAAAGTTTGGACATTAAATCAGACTTAATTTGTATCTACTCTTCTTTGTTTGTCGGATTACGCTGCGCTAATCCGACCTGCGGCCTTGTAAGCAACGTAGGTCGTGTTAGTCGAAGACGTAACCCGACAATCGAAGTTGATCGCAACACAAAAAAAGGGCGCCACCTGTATGGGCGCCCTTTTTTTACTTACTACCGTACTACTTACCCGGCTCGCCGATCAGGATATTGTCCCGGTTGGCCGCGACGGTCTTCTCGCCAATACCCTTGACCATGGCCAGCTCATCGGCCGTTTTGAAGGCACCGTTTTGCGTCCGATAGGCCACGATAGCCTGGGCCTTGGAATCACCGATCCCCTTCAATTCGGTGGCAATCTGTTCTGCTGAGGCAGTATTGATATTCACCTGGCCGGCCGAAAGGACGGCGGACGCCAACAGCAAAGCGGTACCAACTAACAATTTAAAACGCTTCATTTATACACTCCTTGTAAGAACATCCCATCAAAAGAGATGACATCCTAGTCGTTTAACGACTTCAGTTATAGCGTCATTCAGGAAAGCCTGGGTAGGAATTTTCTTATTTCAGAGTCCGCCAATTGCCACAGCAAAGATCAACCCGCTTCCAGGTATCCGCTAATGATATCGAACAGCCTGTCCAGCGCGCCACGATTGGCCTCAACCACCCGCAGTCCGTTCTCGCCAAAGCGCGCGCGCAGGCTGGCATCAGACAACCACTCAATAATCACTTCTGCCAACGCCTCGGTGTTAGTCACCTCAAGCGCGGCGCCCTCGACCAACAGCATGCGGCTGATCATGGAAAAATTGAACATGTGGGGACCGAAGACAACCGGTAGCCCAAGGGCCGCCGGCTCCAGCACATTGTGACCCCCGGTCGGCACCAGGCTGCCGCCCACGAAGGCGACATCCGCCGCCGCCAGGAACAGCGTCAGCTCACCCATGGTATCACCCAGCAACACCTGGATATCCGGGCCACAGGACTCACCCGTTGTTCGCCGCGCCGATGTAAACCCTTCCCGCTGACAGAGCAGGGCCACCTTATCGAATCGCTCCGGATGACGCGGCACCAGCACCAGCAGCGCTTCAGGCAGTGCCCGCAGCACCTTGCGATGAGCGTCCAAGATCTGCTCATCCTCTCCTTCCCGGGTGCTGGCTGCCACCCAGACGGGACGCCCCTCCCAGGTACGGCGTAGCGCCTCGCCCTGCTCCTTCAGGCTCGCCGGCAGGCGGACATCGAACTTGATACTGCCGGTGACGCGGACCCGGTCAGACCCCAGCCCCAGGCCAAGAAAGCGCTCCGCATCCGCCGGCGACTGGGCAGCCACCAGGCCGATACGACCGAAGGTCTCCCGCGTGAACGGACCCAGCCGTGCATAGCCCCTGGCGGAGCGCTCCGAGAGACGGGCGTTGGCCAGGATAGTGGGTATGGAATGCTGCTCGCACAGAGCCAGCAGATTGGGCCAGACCTCGGTTTCCATCATCACCAGCAGCCTTGGCTGCAGGGTCTTCAGAAATCCCTTGATGGCAAACGGCAGATCGTAGGGGAAATAGGCATGGATCACCGAATCGCCAAACAGCCGCTTCACCCGGTCAGAGCCGGTAGGTGTGGTGGTGGTGAGCACAATGGGAAGACCGGGGAATTGTTCCTGCAAACGCCGCACCAGCGGTTCAGCCGCCTGGGTTTCGCCCACCGAAACCGTGTGCAGCCACAGACTTCCCTTGAGCGCGGGTAGGGACAACCGGCCGAAACGCTCCGGAATGCGCCGCCTGTATTGCGGATTCTTCAGGCTGCGCCAGTAGAGACGCAACAACACCAGCGGCAGGCTGATATAGAGGATGAGGGTGTATAGCAGTCTCATGGTGGCGGCAGCTACAACTGACTACTCCAGAGGATGGCCTACGTGAAGCAGGAGATAGTAAGCGATAGCCGTAACAACATCCACCGCGGACCTGAAGTGCAACACAGACTACCTGACGGCACGTCCATCTCGCTCCAACTCAAAAGAGCATAAGCGCGGCTGAAGCCGCTTATACGGGCCAGTTCGTATCCGACCCACTGCACCGAACGACCCCGAAATATCAGATGCTCTCATCCAGCTCTGTCTGCTGCTCCAGATAGACCCAGTCGACGATTTTTTCATCCGGCTGGTAACCGGAGACCACCTGCTCCAGTATGGCCTTGATAACATCCACATCATTCACGTTCAATGCAATGGTCAAGGTATCCAACTTCTCTTTAAGCGCCGGCCAAGGCAGAAACTCATCATGGGCTTTCATAATCCGGGGGTGAGACGTGGTCTCGGGATTATCACCAATCAAAAGCTCTTCATAGAGTTTCTCACCGGGCCGCAGACCGGTGATCTGGATATCAATATCCCCGTCGGGATTGGCGTCATCCTGTACCGTGAGGCCGGACAGTTCCACCATGCGTCGGGCGAGATCCAGGATCTTGACCGGCTGCCCCATATCCAGCACGAAGACATCCCCCCCCTTGGCCATGGCACCCGCCTGAATGACCAACTGGGCCGCCTCGGGAATGGTCATGAAGTAGCGGGTAATATCCGCATGCGTCAGAGTGATCGGGCCACCATCCCGGATCTGCTGACGGAATTTCGGCACCACCGACCCGGAGGAGCCCAGCACATTACCAAAGCGCACCATGGAGAATTTGGTCCGCGGAGACTCAACGGCCAACGCCTGCAATACAATCTCCGCAAGACGCTTGCTTGCGCCCATGATATTGGTGGGACGTACCGCCTTGTCGGTGCTAATCAGCACAAAATCGGTAACGCCCTGTTCGGCCGCCACCCTCGCCGCCGTCAAGGTACCAAAGACATTATTTCTGACGCCCTCCGCCGGATTATGCTCAACCAGTGGCACGTGTTTGTAAGCAGCGGCATGATAGACAGTATGCGGTTGCCAGGTGGAGATAATCTCCCGCATCCGCACCTCGTCCCCCACCGAGGACAATAGCGGTATCAGGGTAATTCTTTTCTCTGAAGACGCGGCAAGCCTGCCAAGCAATTCCTGATGGAGTTCATACAGGGCAAACTCACTCTGCTCAATCAGCAACAGGGTTGCAGGCGCGAGTTTAACAAGCTGTCGACAAAGCTCACTGCCGATGGATCCCCCTGCGCCGGTAACCAGTACCACCTTATCCGTCACGCACTTCCCCAACAGGATGTGGTTAGGCGCCACCGGTTCGCGTCCGAGCAGATCATCAATGTCCAACTCCCGCACATCGGACAGGGTGACCTTACCCTGGGCGAGATCGCCCAGGCTGGGCAGGGTGCGTACCGCCACATGGTAATTCAGCATCCGCTCGAGGATCTCGTTCCGGCGTTTACGCTGAACAGACGGTAGCGCGAGCAATACATCCGTTACGCCCCTTGACTCTATCAGTCCAGGCAGATCGTCCAGGCCGTAGACCGGCAGGCCATTGAGGCTCTGACCATGCAGCCGATCATCATCGTCCAAAAAACCGGTCACCCGCACTTCCAGACTGTTAGCCATGGCGGAGGCCAGTTGCCGTCCGGACATACCTGCTCCATAGATCAGGGCCTTGGGCAGTGCGGCTATTTTCAACTGACTCTGATACATCCCCCCCAGCCAGTAACGGGCCAGGGCACGCGACCCGCCCACAGCAAACAGTAACAACAGGGGTTGGATCAAGCCAACGGTCCGGGGTACACCCGCGACCCCGATTGCGGTAAAAACAGATGAGAACAGCAAGCCATAGATGACAATCGCCCGCATAACCGCGAGTAACGCAGGCCACCCGGAATAGCGAAATATGGCCCGATACAACCCTGACACAATAAACACGGGCAACGCCAGCCCCAGTGATGCCAACACCGCCCATATTGCAGGGCCAGTCAGGGGCACAAATCCACCCAGCCGCAGATAGTAAGCCAGCCAGACCGTCAGCACACAGAGCGCGGCATCCACCGCCAGGGCAATAATCCGCTTGGCATAACGGGGCAGTGCCAGCACCGGTAGTGCGGTACGTTTATGCAATCTTTCCAACATTACAAATCACCTGCAGGTGCGGCCTCAGCCGCAAGACAATTCTGATGACAATAGTGGATGCACCCATGGCGCCCATCCATCGTTACCGCCGAGGAAGATTCACCCGGCTATGACCACATCTGATTCAGGCAACATCTGTTGCAGCTTCCGCTGAAGCGCACGCTTGGCATCGTCATCCCCATGCACCAGGCGAATCTGCTGCGGCTGATGGCGAATACCCCTGACAAAGCGTAACAGACTGGCCTGATCGGCATGGGCGGAATAGCCGCCAATGGTATGCACTTTGGCACGAATGGTGAGTCGCTGGCCATCCAGATCCACATAACCGTTAGTTGGACCATATCTCTGGATAATCCGTCCCGCTGTGCCAGCGGCCTGATAACCGACAAACAGCACATCGTGACGTGGATCTCCCAGCATCGCTTTCAGATAATTGACCACCCTGCCACCGCTGCACATACCACCGGCGGCAATCACTACCGCCGGCCGTCCGGAACCGGCCAGATAAGCGACCGTTTGCAGATGCTCTTCATGATTCTCCACCGTATAGAGCTGCTCAAACGCCAGCGGATGCCGCCCGGCGCGTATCCGTCTGAGTGCCTCCTTGTCCCACAAGTGGCGCAACCGGCGATAGCTGTCAGTCATTTTCGCCGCCAATGGAGAATCAACAATAATCTCCAAATCATCCCAGCGCACGCCACTCCCGGCTTTCCGGCTGCCCATGCGATGGATCAGGCCCTCGAGGTCGTAAAGCAGTTCCTGTGTGCGACCGATGGAGAAAGCGGGCACCAGTACGGTGCCGCGATTAGCCAGGGCATGTTCAATCACCTGCCGCAAACGTAGCTGACGCTGGGCGCGGTTTTCGTGCAGCCTGTCACCATAGGTACTCTCCAACACCAGCAGATCGGCACGCCAGGGCGACTTTGGTGCAGGCAACAGCGGCGTATAAGGCGCCCCCAGATCCCCAGAGAACACTACCCGCCAATCCCTTTGTGGTCCTTGCTTTAGTGCATCGCCAACCTGAACCTTCACCTCCACATAGGCCGATCCCAGAATATGTCCGGCGGGATGCAGTTTGATACTCACCCCATCCCCCACCGGCTGCCACCGCTTATAGGGCAACGCAATCACCTGACGCTGGATCTGCTCGAGAAACCGCGCAATCAACGACACATCACGGGTAAAACCTACCTTGAGGGCATCCTCCAGCACCAGCGGCAACAGCAGCGCCGACGCCTCACTGCAGAAGATCGGCCCACGAAACCCGGCGGCCAGCAGATAAGGAATCCGCCCCACATGATCGATATGCACATGGGTCACCACCAGCCCCATCAACCCGTCGACAGGAAATTCGATTTCCGGGTTCTCCGCGGGGCTGCCTTCAGCAGAGACCTCAGTCCCTTGAAAAAGTCCGCAATCGACCAGCAGGGAGCGTCCATCAGTCAGTCGAAGCTCGTGACACGAACCGGTTACGCCATTGACTGCGCCGTGATGGTGGACGGCGCAACCGGCATCCAGAACCGATGTTTCGGTATCCCTGCTAATATCCATATTCCTTCATTCCCTTGTTTGATATTCAACTTGGCTTTTTGATAGAACCTTTCGAAATATCCAGTTCGGCAGCCTGGTGGCACTGGCTATTCAATGCGACACACCGTCGCGGCGTAAAACCTTCAAGAAGGTCAGCCATAAAATCCGCATATCAAACCAGAACGACTGCCGCTCTTGGTACTCCAGATCCAGTTTGACCTTTTCGGGAATAGGCAATTCATCCCGACCATTCACTTGCGCCCAACCCGTCAGGCCAGGAACAAGTTTATGCACACCATACTCTGCCCGCAGGGCAATCAAATCATCCTGATTGAACAGCGCCGGACGTGGCCCCACAAAACTCATGTCACCCTTCAGAATACTCCACAACTGAGGCAGCTCATCCAGACTGGTCTTGCGCAGAAACGAGCCAATTGGCGTCAAGTATGCTGCCGGATCAGATAGCAGATGTGTGGCTACGGCCGGAGTTTCGATCCGCATGGTGCGAAACTTGGGCATGCTGAATATACGATTGTTGCGTCCGATACGATCAGACCAATACAGGGCAGGACCGGGTGAAGAGATCTTAACGGCAATGGCAATTAGCCCAATCGGTAAGATCAGTAAGATAGTTGTGACAAAGATCATCAACAAATCAAACAGGCGTTTCATATCTCTTAAATATCATTCTACCGAATATATTGGCGTACACGCTGAGTATCAAATTACAGAACACTCTTGGCTGCCAATTTGGTTGGCTAAAAAATCCTCTGCTGTCCCATGCAATGCCTCATCCACACTTACCGGTGGAGCCCAACCCAAGAGCTCTCGTGTCTTAGTGATATCGACCTCTAGAGAACCGCACAATCTTTGAGAGAGTGATTTTTTTCCCAGCATCTTTGCTCCTGCTTCCAACAACCAACTCGGCACCGGTAACAAACGGGCTGGCTTACCCAGGGCGAGACCCAGTCTGTGCAATAACTCAGTAGTCGACAGATCCTCGCCATCGCTGACCAGGAAGATCTGGTTCGCCGCGGCAGGATGATCGATACAAGTCACAATCAAATCGACGAGATTGTCCAATGCAACCAGGCTGCGTCTATTATAGATTGCGCCAAACGGCAAGGGCACTCCTCTGTGCAGCCAACGCATCATACTGAGAAAGTTGGCTTTCACTCCCGGGCCATAGACCAGTGTCGGACGGATAAGTACCACCTCCATCCCGGTGTCCGAGGCGAGCGCTCGCAAGCCCTGCTCGGCTTCCATCTTGGAAATGCCATACGGATCTATAGGCACCGGCTGTGCATCTGCGTGGAAAGGCACGCCACTCAGCGTGCCCTCCCCGTTGACCTTGATCGAGCTGATAAAGATGAAGCGGCGCACTCCTGCCACCACCGCCTGCTGCGCAAGGTTCAATGTGCCCTGCACATTAACCCTGCGAAACTCGGCGAGCGGGTCAGATGCCAATTCTCGCATCACATGAGCGCGTGCAGCGCTATGGATAACGACATCAACCCCCTTCAGCGCAGTTTTCCAGTCTGCATCCGGCTCAAGCCCCGCAACTTGCAGGCTATCTACATTTCCAGGGAGCGTCACTGTGGTATTGCGCACTGCGGCGACCAACTCAAGGTTGTCTAGGGTTGCCATTTTTTCCAGCAATCCCCGGCCAACAAAACCGGTAGCGCCGGTCAACAAAATGCGCATTTATATGCCTCGTGAATACTCAGCCTTTCGACCAGACAGTACGGTTGATGTAGTCCGTGTAACTGAGCACCACCCTGACCACCTGCTTCGACACCGGGCCCGCCTGGTAGTCCTTCACCACGGGAATCACGCGCCGGGTAGAGTCATGCTGGGCTGTCACCACTCGCACTGCATCCAGTACACGGTCCTTTTTCAGACCACTCATGATCAGCGTGCCTTCATCCATCCCCTCGGGTCGTTCATGCGCGTTGCGAATCGTAATCGCCGGTAGGTTCAGCAGCGAAGCCTCCTCCGTAATCGTTCCGCTATCGGAAAGTACGCAGAACGCCGACATCTGCAGCTTGATGTAATCCAGCAAACCAAACGGTTTGACGAAGCGAATCCGCGGATGATCCAGCGACTCACCCAGTGCCTCCAAACGACTGCGAGTACGGGGGTGAGTAGACACGATGACCGGGTACGGATAGGTCTCAGCAAGCGCCCGCAGCGTTGCCAGTAAATCCCGCAGGTTATCGGGGGTGTCGACGTTCTCTTCCCGGTGGGTACTGACGATAAAGAACCTGCCCTCCTCAAGCCCTTCCCGTCGCAACACATCGGAGGCCTGGATACGCGGCATGTAGTAATCCAGCACTTCCTCCATGTGTGAACCGGTCTTGATGATGGTTTCGGGGCGAATACCCTCAGCAATCAGATAACGGCGCGCATGCTCGGTCAGCACCATATTGATATCACTCAAATGATCGAGGACCTTGCGATTTAGCTCCTCCGGTACACGCTGATCAAAACAACGATTCCCTGCTTCCATATGGAAAACGGGAATTTTTCTGCGTTTAGCAGCAATTACTGCCAAGGTTGTGTTTGTGTCGCCATACAGTAAGAGCGCATCGGGTTTTTCCAGTTCAAACACCTCATCAGCCTTGGAAATCACCTCCGCTATTGTCTTCGCAGCCGTCTCTCCAGCAGCCCCCAGAAAATGATCCGGTTTGCGAATATCCAGATCATCGAAGAAGACTTGGTTGAGCTCGTAGTCGTAGTTCTGGCCGGAGTGCACCAGCACGTGCTCCACCTGCCGATCCAGTTCCGAGATTACCCGGCTCATCTTGATCAGTTCCGGGCGGGTACCCACCAATGTCATGACCTTAAGCATCGAGCTGCTCCTGAATGTAATCCAGCTTCAGCAATAGCTCCTTGATGCCTGAAATATTCAGACGCTCGGTATTGTGTGAGGTGTAGTCATCCAGTTCGGAGATATGCCGCTCACCCTCGACGAAAAACTTTTTGTAGTTTAGGTCCCGGTTATCCGCCGGAATACGATAATATCGCCCCATGTCTTCCGCCTTGGCCATCTCCTCGCGAGAAATAAGCGACTCATACAACTTCTCACCGTGTCGAGTGCCAATTACCTTGATAGGATTTTCTCGGGAAAACAACTCCTTTAATGCCTGAGCAAGATCAGCTACCGTAGAGGCAGGCGCTTTTTGCACAAAAATATCGCCCTGTTCCGCATGTTCGAATGCATGTAATACAAGATCTACAGAGTCTTCCAGCGACATCAGAAACCGGGTCATATTCGGATCGGTGACTGTTAGCGGCTCATCATTTTTGATCTGACTGACAAACAGTGGAATCACTGAGCCGCGAGAAGCCATTACGTTACCGTAGCGGGTCGCACAAATGATCGGCCCTGCCTCTGGAATCATCCTTGATTTGGCGACCATGAGCTTTTCTGCCATCGCCTTGGAGATACCCATGGCATTGATTGGATACACAGCCTTATCGGTGCTTAGCAGCACCACCCGCTTGACGCCGGTAGCAATCGCCGCATTCAACACATTCTCCGTACCGACGATATTGGTACGTACGGCCTCCATTGGGTAGAACTCACAAGAAGGTACCTGCTTAAGAGCCGCCGCGTGGAAGATATAGTCCACACCGACCATGGCCTGGGAAATACTGTCGTAATCACGCACATCGCCGATATAGAATTTGACCTTGTCGTTTGCGAGTGCGATACGCATGTCTTCCTGTTTTTTTTCATCCCGACTGAAAACCCGGATTTCTCGCACCTCCGTATCGAGGAAACGATTCAGCACCGTATGCCCGAAAGATCCAGTCCCGCCAGTAATCATCAAAACTTTGTTGTCAAACATAATTCGTTTAACTCCTTAGCGTGCCTGCTGCATGCTTCTAATCAACTCCGGCCAGTTCGGCGGCTCATAACCCGATACTTTCTGGAATAGGGTTGAATCCAGAGATCGGTCGATGACCATCCCGTCATCGGGCTGGATAACGATGCTCTTGTCGTAAACTTCCGCCACTAATTTCAACAGGTCATATTTGGCAATTGGCTCCGCTGAAACATGATACAAACCGCATAAAGCGTGCTGCGGCAGTACCCAATCGTGCATTACTCTTGCCAGCTCCACCGTCGGCATACCCGAAAAAATGGCCTTGGTATATCCCTTAACCTGACCCTCCTGGGATAAAAACCAGTCCAGCAATGCATAGTTTGAATTCAATTCGTGACCAATGATTGATGTACGCAAAGTAATCGCATGAGCATGATCATGCAATTCCCCCATGTACTTGGATTTTCCGTAGAGGTCCCTGGCATCTGAATAATCTGTTTCCTTGTATAGCCCTTTGTCTCCCACAAACACACAATCTGTACTAACATGAATCAGCCTTGCACCTGTTACCAGGCATAATTTCGCCAGCTGGTGCGGTAATAGAGCGTTCACTGGCAATACAGCTAATGGATCATTGGCATTATGAAGCTGCTTGATAAGCCCGACACAGTTGATCACTACTTCCGGCCGAGTCTGTGCGAAAACATCCAGTAATGCGTCCTGATTCAGAACATCCACACCGGAAATCAACCGGGATTGCAATTCGGCAGAAAACAAATACCTTGAGGCATCACTGCGAACTGTGCCCCAAGTCTCATGCAATCCGTTACCTGTAAACAGCTTCAGAACCGCATTGCCCAGCATCCCGGATGCTCCCAGAATCAAAACCCGCATCACCTTTCTCTCTCTTTCGAAGTCATTCTCTGTTCCAATACTTTTATCAGTCGGGTAGCCTGGCGGCCCATTTCGAAATGTTCGAGAAAATAGGCATATCCGTTATTTCCCATCTGCCCCCGCGACGCCTCATTCATTTCATAGAGTGTTATTATGGCGTTTGCCAAAGCTTTCGCATCCTCCGCCGCACAAACAAGGCCTGCACCAGACTCCTCTATTATCTTCGCTCCCTCTCCATTCAGAGCGGCAATAATTGGTTTGCCGGCAGCCAGATATGCCTGGACCTTGCTTGGAACCGTCAGCGAAAAAATGGTTTCATTCTTTAAGGTTACAATCAAACCTGCAGCATCCTGATAAATTTCGGGCATGACTTGCATAGGAAATCGGCCCGCCAAATATATATTATCAAGCTGCAGGGCTTCCTTTTTCTCCCGCACCCAGCCCAGTCGACTACCGCTGCCCACCATAACCACCCTGATATCATCATGATCTTTCAACAGCAATGTCGCTTGCACAATCGTTTCGACCGACTGTGCCGCACCGATATTACCCGCGAACACTATGCAAAATTTATTATGCAGCAGGCTGCTCAGTTCTGTTGGCAGCGCTCCCGTTTTACGCTCCACTCTAGATGGGTCGTCAATAGAATTAGGGTAGTAGACAATTTTATCGTCACTGGCCAGACGAGCAACTGGCTCGTAAAAGGCGCGAGATTGAACAAGCAAACTATCCGCAAAATAGTAAATCGCTCTTACCAAGCATCCCATCATACTGAGCAACAAAGGGTTGTTTACGTGTCCCGTTGCAGCCAGGCTCTGTGGCCACAAATCCTGAACCCAGATTGCGAGGTGTGCATTTTTCATCCACTTTAGCGGAACGGCTGCTATCGCAGATGTAATCGGCGATGGTGCGAATACAAGAATTGCATCAGCTTCTCGCCCTTTAACGAGCTTTGAAAAATAACGTAGCCCAGACCAGACAAAAGAAAAATAATTCAAAATCAGATCACGAGAACAGCCTGTTTTCCGGGTTCTCAATGGCACTCTGAAAATATCAATTACACCTCCATACTTTTCATGTAGAACGCCTTCTTCGGAGTAGCCATCAAACACTACACCATCTGGATAATTTGGCTTTCCCGTCAAGACGGTAACGTCGTGGCCCTGATTGTTAAGGTGCATAACCAGGTCGTTAATAATGAATGTTTCCGGCCAGAAGTATTGGGTGACAACAAAGATTTTCATAAAGCGGGGAGTGATTCTGCGTTACCCTTATAGAGTCTGATCTGTATCTGTATTTTTATAAAAGCGCGACAGGAATTTATCTCCAATAAAAATGATTATTACATTAAGTAAAATCGTCCCAAACAACAGATAGGATTGCTTGGGTACATAACCAAAACTGGCAAACCGAAAGGCAATGACTTGCGCAATCAATGCACACAAGATCAGATTTCTCCCCCCTAGGCGAAACACAAATGCTTCAAACAAGGCGGCTGCCGCTCCAAGCGAAAACATGCTGACAAAAAGAAATATGAATGATCCGGGATAAAAGAAAAAAGCGATGATCCCAGGTAACGAAATAAAATGATGCGCAGACTTATCTGTATCAATATAAGGCGATTCTATTAAGTTATTATCATAAAAACTGGTTTCATTTTCATTGTAGGATTCCTCAAGAGCATTCTTCCATAAATCCCATCCCAGATAAGGGTAACTGGACACCGCCATCACCCCTTCCATCCCGACCCAGCGATCAATAAATAAAGGGTTGGTCATATTCTGAGCTGTTTGCAATTTCTTAGCTGTCTGTAATTGATTAGCATGCTGATCATCCACATAACTCCCAGAACGTAAATAGTTGACTCCAAAAACCGATCCGAGAAAGAGTGCCGCAAAAATAACTCCTGAAACTAAAAAGAATCGAATACTGGATTTTATTGCATGTGGTTTTAATGCTGCTAAAACCCCATAGATAAGCGCGCCGCTGTTCAAGATCATGCCTCTGCTCAGCATGGAAACATTGGAAATCAAGCTCTCCAGGAATACCAAAATCATAGCAGGAAGATAGGTTTGTTTTTTGATCGCGAATTCAAACCGGAGAATCAAGGCTGAAACCGAAGCCAAGCCAAACAATAATAACCATTTGTAAACGCCATTCAGGCCGAAAGGCAATATCGTTCGGGTAATGCTACCCCGCTGATAAATTCCCAGATAGGCATTGGTGACAGCAACAACAAGAAACAAAGCCGCAAACCCGATCCAAATAATCTTGCGATAGTTCTTGTAGAATCCAAACAAGCCTTTCTGAGTGACGCCCTCTGTCTTCGAAGAATAATTGAAAGACAACTTTTCTCTCACATAGCTGGCTAACAGAAAGCCTGACAAGCCACAACTTGCCACCAACAATGCATGATCAAAGGCAGTACCTGTGCCACCGAAAAATCCGACGGCCTCATGAAAAACGCCATCAGCAAAAACAACTCTAACAGAAAGCTTGAACCAGAAACCCAACCACAAGAATATGCCTATAAATGTGTCAAAGAATATAGCGTTATTTCTGAACCCAAAGTAAAGCAGCAGGTTTGAGATTATTGTGAATAATATATATATGTAGCCCTGACCGGGATAGCTAGCAAACGCCAGAACAGATAGAATCAGAACCGCTCCCCAGAATATTAACAGGAGCATATTTATAATATTTCTGCTAAGAATTTCTTCCAAATTTGGACTCATGAAGATTTTCTCTCCGCGTTCAAGCTAAGCAGGTGATTTAACAAAAGCCCCCACAAGAAAAAAGTAAAAATGCCAGGATATGGCTGTCGTAGACCTACCCCCAAAGAGTTATCCACAAATAACAAAATCAATACAACTACGGATAGTCCTGTTAACCAGGGTAAAAGATAAATCTGCCTTTGGAGTCGATAAATCAGGGCGCAGGTATAAGCTAACAAAGCCAATATGGGGAACAAGGCAAGCAGGCCGTAATTATATATAAAATCCAGATAATAATTGCGTGCGCTTGGATATTTATTTCGATCTGGACGACTATCATGACCGAACATAAACGTTTCAGGGCTGCTCATCACCCCATTTAGAAAATAGCTCCAGGACAAAACGCGCTGTTGAATGCTCGACACGACACGCCCTGGTTTTTCTGATCCAACTGCCTGCATATTTTCTGCTATTTGATTCTCTTCTTGGCTTGGCTTTTCCTGGGTTGGCGATTGCAAAGCAATAGTATCCACAAAGCTTAATTCTTCATCAGCAACATCAGAATAGTTAGCCCATTGCAAATAGCTCCAGGACAAAATCACCGCCAGCATAAAAACCACTACAGGCATTTTCTCTTTTTTTGATCGCCAGTAATATACAGCCAGTACAAAAAAGCCGAACAATATCAAACCTATCGCTAACACGGAAAGCGAAGCTGCAACATAAAATGTCATAAAAGGCGCTAATACCAATACAGCACGTCGATAGGTCGGTAAATGCCATAGCGCAAAAAGTGCAATCAGATACCCGCTAACAAATATCACCGGTACATATTTTGTGAGTTGATAGATGCTGAATACCCCTCCCACGGAGGGCACCAGATAGGGTGACCCTTGATACCAGCTGGAGACAAGCTGCAATGGAACGATAACCACCAGCACCCAGAGAAACATCTTCCCGACTCCAATGCCAACATTCACCTTGCTGTTCGATTGATACATCTGCCCCAATACCAGGGCGAACATGGGTAAAACAAACTGTACTAGTAACACCAACTTCGCCTCTTGCCGCACAGGATCTCCCATGGTTGAAAAAATAGTCGATAATAGCATCAGTATACAGGTCAGAAATATTGTCAAGAAGGAGAAGTAAGCGCATCTGTACCCGCCCAACAATACAATACCTGCATAGCAAGCAAACACAGAGAGAGGAACGGGAAGGTTAAGCAATTTTCCATCAGAATTGAACTCATAGGAGGGATCATGAAATATTCCATGGCTAGCCTGGAAGAACAGGGGGAATAACAAAGCTATTGCGATGACCAGCTTAATTCTCCTGCGCATATACTCCGACAGTTGACGCGTCACTTCACCTTGCAGGTAACTTATATAGAAAATATAGGCTAGCACTGCACTCAATAGATATAGCCCCGCCATAGACTCCCTGCCGAGCAGATAATAAGCAAATGGAACAGTCGCCAGCAATAGAATATTCATCATGACATCCGGGCCAAAAACGTCATGTTCTTCGTCATTCTGTAATAACCTGAACCGTATTCGTTGCGCGTAAACCATTACTACACCGCCAATGAGGGACAGTCCCACAGCCTGCCAGAATAAATACGACTTACCAGCCATCTCAAGGACGGGCCACCGAACTACAGCGGCAATGAATATGACTACGCCACCCATAAGTGAGCTATTTAAGGCAGTACGCAAAAACCAGGGAGAATGACGTTTACCGCTCTGTTGTTCATGGAATGTGATGCTGGCGCCTAAGGCATTGGCGAAAATAGATCCGGTCAGCCCGCCTATCGCAAAGGCAGCAAATAAATCACCTGCGGTTTCTTTCCCCGCGGTATACAACAACAGAAGCCGAAATGTGTAAATAGTGATGCCAATAACCGCCGAAGAACCCAGGTGCGGAAATAGACTAATGTATAGCCCGCCCAATGACTTTGAGACAGCAGAAAATGCATTGACAATAGCACTCAAGTTTAACAGTAAAGGAAAAATGGCCCACAACCACAACCCCAGGTACGGGTCAGGCATGTTAAACATCAACCAGCCAAACCCAACTGCAAGTAGCAGAGACTGAACCACAAGGTAAAATTCAGCTTCTTTGTTGCGCCCAAGCCGTTCCATCTCACTGAGCTGCACCTCGCCCAGCCACTCCACAGCGCGTCTCAAGATCAACACAATCGCAAGGTGAGACTCGACGCCGGCACCAACACTGAGAAAATAAGATACAACCGAAAGCGGCATGAGCAAAATCAAGCGTGCAAGCATGATTGACTTCGCAGATACAGGAGACGATTTGCTTAGGATAAGACTGCGGGCGTTAGCGGAAAAAGCGAAAAATAATGCCAAGGATGCGCCGTGAACAATACCTATGTCTGCAGCCAGACTCGAATTGCCGCTTACCCCCAAGGCTATCAATAAAGCTGTCATGGCGAATGTATTCGCCATGACAGCCATTGGAAAAACCAGATTCACTCCGTTAATCTGCCATTTTTTTAAGTAATGCCCGATAACGCTGGGCTTGGGTACGCCACAAAAAGCTTTTATGCACCATCTCCTTGAGAACCTTTCCGCTCTCTCGCATTCGCTCAGGTGAGGTCAACGCTTGTATCAGTGCTTGCCCGATCGAGTGAGCATTTGCCTGAATCTCTATACCCGCTCCATTCCGGGCAAATTCATCCAACCCGCATCGATCAGAAAAAATCACTGGGGTGCCACATATTCCCGCTTCAAGCACAACAATTGACATAGCCTCCTCACGAGACGGGATGACCAGGCACTTTGCATGTCGCAGGGCGTTGATTTTATTATCACCGGTCACATAGCCGGCAAAATGCACACGATTATCAACACCCATCGTTAAAGCATCTGCCTTCAAGGTTTCCATCAGGCCAGAATCCGGACCGGCAAATATCAAATGCAAATTGGGAAATGTCTCGGTAACAGCTGCGAATGCTTCAAGCAACAAATCCGGTCCTTTGATTTTATCCAGACGCCCAAGGAAGAGAATATACGGATGACCATTCAACGAAAATCGTTTGTCCAAGGTGGACTGTTTTTCATATTCACCCAAGATTTGATATTCATAATCATCAGGGTCAACTCCGTTGGGGATCACCACAACTGATTCGGGCGTAACGCCATAATGCACAAAATCAGGTTTCTCATCCTCGGTAATTGCCACCCAGGCACTGGCAGAACGGACAATGCGTTTACCAATAACGAAATCATATATCCGCTTCAGCCATTGCGAACGCCCGAAACTTTTAAGTGCGCCCGCGGGACATACGACATACGGCTTGTTCTGAAATAGGCAGATAACCGCCACTATCGCATTAAGTAACGTCCAATGGCCCATCAGGTGCACAACATCATACTCGGATATCAGTCGGGCAACCCCTCGGCGCAAAGGTCCGGGAATGAAATACCGAGTAAAAACACATGGTAGCTTGTATACCTGAGCCCCTGAAAGCTTATTTTCGTAGGCTTGTACATCGCCAATATCAAAGGTGAGGATTCCGCATTCAACCAGCTCTTTTGTCATAAATCGCGCAAGTTGAAATGTACGTTCTGCTGTCCCTCCGCCTGAAACGGGATCTAGCAAATGGTTAACAAATAATATCCTCAAAACAATACTTCCAGAAACGGAAAAAATGTATATATCCAAACAAATGAGTTACCAAACAACATTACTTCTCTAGTCTAACGCGCTTATCAACCATGCTGGTTCTAAACCTGGAAAGAGCCAAACTGAAATAGGTTTTTAAAAGAGCCATGGATATCCTGACCCCCTTATCCAAAGTCGGAAGACCCCGAATCAGTCTCTCCCTAAATAGAATGGAATGTTGTAGTTTACTTTTGAATGAATCGTTTGTTACCCGCTGCTGCATCAATCGCAGAAATCTAAGATCTCTTTCCAACAGCCCCAGGCGTCGATGCCAATTCCATCGTGATGCCTGACTATCCGACTCAGAGTGAATTCTGTATCTAACCAGCGGGACTGAACATGTTTCAATAACGCCATAGTGCTGATAGAGGGTCAGCACGGTGTACCAATCTTCAAACTCCAACTGCTCTGGGAATGGAATAAAGTTCCGAATAGCTTCACGCCGAGCGAAAATCAAACCGCCCGTTTTGTTGTAATAGAAGCACGTCTCCAGGTCAAAACTAGAAACAAATGTCCTACCAAGCGGAGAAGAGTTTTCATCTATTAACTCCGCGGAATGAAAAAAAAACGGCGTTTTGATGTTCTCAAAGTACTTCAGTGAAATATTTACCAGGTCAGGATTCGCTTCATCATCCGCCCCCATTACAAAGAAGAATTCAGTTCTAACTGCCTCCAAGCCAGTCTGATAGGCTCCAACCTTGCCCTTTTCATATGCATTATTGAGACACGATATTCGCTTATCGACACTCGCCATTTTTCTTACAATATCGACCGTCCCATCGGTTGAATAATCATCAACCACTATAATTTCATCAACCGCGACACTTTGATTTTGTAGCGACCTAATTGCCTTCTCGATATATCGGGCCTCGTTAAAACAAAATAGTACCGCAGAGATATCTGCATCGGATAATGCTCTATTCATAACTGCTTATGCCCCAATAATTCTTAAGCTAGACTCTATTAACTTTGGTTTCATTGGGAAAGCACATCAAGATATAGTTTCCTCTCTTCAGCGCTGCACAATTGCGAGTTATGCCAAAGTAAAGTGAAGCAACCATCAACCGCTCGACAAGCAGCCTTGAGTCGCAGAAACTCTTGCCTAGCCCCCTGACCAAGACTCGAATTCATATAATGCTCACCTATTATGGAACACTCCATAGCCACTAACGGGCGGATGCGTAGCTTCAATGCCTTGCATTCGACTGGATCAAATGCAGGATATTCGAAGCATGTTCCACAACGAAAACCGGGTCGATCAGCATAGCCGAGGGTAGAATCGTATGTCATCCCGGCCGCCTCCCAGCCACGTAAGGTTACGGGATGTTTCCAGCGCAAGTAGTGCATGCGACCACCCCATTCATGTTGCAGAATTCCCTCCTCTCCGCAAACTCGACGCAGGCGATCCGCTTCGGCAACAATCTTCACTGGATTTCTATAAGTATTGTAGCTTGGATGGAGACCGATCTCGTGCCCACGGGCGTGAACATCGCGCATCAGTCGACGGATGGAAGGGTATTCGATCTCGTACGTGGCATCCATTCTCGGGTTAGTGCGACCGCTAATAAAGTAGAAAGCACTAGTGAGCTCGTGCTGCTCAGAAATATCCATAATCCAATTGAAGGAGTTCACAGGGTCTGCTGGATACAACCGCGATCTAGTGTTAACCCGAGACATAACACGAAAATACATATTTCTCCAGTCGCGCCTCTTGAGAAGATCACCGGCCATACCACGCAGGAGCCGATAAGTGCCATCAAAGCCGTAACGAGATGGCACATCTACATCGTGAGACACTTTCATTGAAAAGCGATGTCGCTTTAACTCTAGAGCCGGCCATTGCCGCTGGATAACTTGTCCAAGTAGATTCAGCCACTCATCTACAATAGGACGCCCTAGATAACCATTTCGATATGCGTTAGATGCGATGGCCGGGAAACGACCATGCTTGTCTAGATCCGTTCGGCCCACTTCTTCTTGACGAGAAAGCATCCAGTAAGTCAGTCCAAGAATATCGTAATGAACAACATATCCGGCATCGATTTTTCGAATCAACGGTACTGGCGGTTCTGTAACAGCAGGTGTTGGCAGGAACTCCTCTGAGGCCATCTGCCAATTTTCCGCAGTTCCATCCCAAAACCCGCACGAAAAATCGGAGTTGGGCTTGCTAAAAACTGACTGCAAAGTATCGAAGCAAATTTCACCAGATGCACCAGAGAGAGTCATTCTGATTCTATCGCCATCCCATTTAAGTACAAATGGATAGCCATAGCGCTCCAACAGAATAGTCTCGAGCCAGCATAAAGCCGCATCGCTCAGTTGCATATATGCCTTAGTCAAAGGCATTGAGGTGTCGCCTAATCTGGCTACCATACAAATTCCCTGACAATAACATCATCAGAACTCAAGTTGTCCTACCCGTATTTTCAACAATTTGGAATGTAACTTTGAACTTATCTCCGCCATAGGGTAGCCACGCAATCCCTTAGCTCGATCAACTTCGAGTTATTCTTTGTGACCGAAAAATAAGGGATCTGCTTAGCACCAAAAGAACGAAAGAACCGCTCGACAGGCTCAAGCATAGATCCCTCAAAATCGAAACTTTTTGTCACAGTTCCAGCGAAACGTATGGCCTCCCACATGCACAGGCTGGTGGCTCCGCTGTTTCGGAGCTTTGGATCTCCCCCGCCCATAAGGTAGTAGGCGCTATTTTCGTCCCAGATCAGGTACACTGCTGCGTGCACCCGCCCCTCTCCGTCTTCAGCCAAGAAGGTTCGTCTGGCGTTCCGTAGGTTACAAGCCTGGTCAATGCGCTTAACAAAATCCAATGAATACGGAATTACCTGCCCTTGCCTCAAAAAAGTCATTTTGTTGATCTTATAGAACTCCTCTATGGATTTGGCTTCACGAACCCTAAGCCCAAATCTCGCAGTAGCCTTTTTTATATCTGTACGTATTCCAGGTTGTAAATTTTGCCACAGCACATCCCTGTCACCGAGTTCGGTTATGACATAGCTATACCGAGTTGTCTGCCGAAATCCCTGCCAATAAAACGGCAGCCAGTTGGTTTGATCGCGATGCCAATTTTGTGCATAGCGACGAAAGGGCGGTAATTGCTCAATTAGCGCCTGCATTAAATCCTTTTCCTGCGCTAGGCGTTTAGCATATTTTGCACAACTTGGTCTTATCCAAGGTCCAAGCGTTTGTGTCAATGGCGGCTGGGTAACGGACAGAAAACCGTAATTTCGGCGGAGCACAAAAGGCAGCGTGGCGACAACTCCGCCTCCCTTTTCAACCACCGCCACATCCCAATTGTCGTTACCCGCTGTGGCATCTAACCACCAATCACGGCTAAAAATTGGAATTGAAGACTCCTCCAAGCAGAGGCGCCTATATGTCTCTTTAGAAGACTTCATCGGCAGGTTATTGAGGTTCGCACAAATCGCAGCTATCTGTTTGGCATTCAAGGATTCCGGCTTAGCTCACGGATACAGGCATCTAGGACTGACTCGGTAAGGCCTTGATGAATCGGGACATCCATCCAACACGTCGCCGCTTCAGTCGCATTCTTGCATGGTGTCGCCCCCTCGCTGGATAACAGGTCTGGCCAGTTAAAATTACCAGCGCGTACCCCCTGCCTCTGCAATCTCCGCGCGCAACGCCGCAACGCCACACAGTCTGAGAAATGTACCTTTTGCTTGAGCCAAGCCGGCGTGATATCTCCATTCACAGGCCAAGTACGACCGGGAACTTCAATAGCGAACCTTTCAGCCCGTAGGCTTCGGATGCCTTTTATCTCGTCGTATCTCGACAAGCACTGCAGACCTAATTCGGCCTGGACAGCGCCTATACCAATATCCTCCGCCTTGGTGAATGGGTATACCCTATGCAACCCTAGGCGCTGAATAAATTTTTCCAACAATCGGCCCTGCCGAGGGATAGCTTTCCTTCGTTCACCCATGGCTCGAATGAAATTTCTAAGCAACCCTATCTCCTCAGCTATCGACGGGATAACAATACCTCTTATAGAGTCTGAAAGGTAATAGGTCGGATTATTGACTAACACTGCCCCGCCCCATCCGAGGGAGATCGGCTTGTCATAATTAAAACTAAATAACGCAGCGTCTCCCAAAGTCCCCGCAGTGGCCGATCCAATGCACCCGCCTAACGTATGCGCGCAGTCCTCTATTAGAAGAACTTTATTTTCTTGGCAAAAGTCGATGATCGACCGAAAGTCGACCGGCACACCAGAATAATGGGTAACAATAATGGCACCTGTCGTTGAATCTGCCATTCGAAGCACAGCCGACCAGTCGAATAATCCAGGAGAAGATGCAAAATCATAAAAACGTAACTTTCCTCCGGCCGCTTCAATCGCATCCTGAACAGCGCTGCAATTAAACTCAGGTAGAAGCACAGATCGCCGTTGTCCAAGGTGTTGCCGCAGTAACCGTTCCAATCCAGAACGGGCGGAAGGCATAAGTGTAAGTGCCGCATGATCATCAACGCCTAAGTAGGACGCCAACGACGTCCGAAATACCTGCGTGGAATCACTACTGGCCCGTTTTGCCGCTTCTTCTATGTCTGACCAATTCCAGTACTCTTCGACTGTGTCAAATGTCGCCGGCATAGTTCCGCATTTTTTCGTAGAGTTCCTGATCGATACGAATATCTGTACGACGCACAAACTGCCGAGGGGGGGTTCCAATTCTATTAACCTGGCAATTGTTGGCATCGAAGAAGGTGCCCAGCGCATCAAGTATGGCATGGGTGTCTTCGCAAAACGCCTCGTAGTGTAGATTGAATACTCGCTCAGTGGAGACGCTTGCGTTTTTAAGATCTTGGGAAATGGTAGTGTGGATATGTCGAATCTGTTCGATGACCTGTTCGTGCACAGGCAGCGCTTTTAGTTTCTCAGCCTGCGGTGGTTCCATTGACCACCATGTGTCATATTTCCCATGCACCTTCATTCGCGCTTCTAGAAGCGAATGCGCATTATCCACTTCATCCCGATGCACAATAATAAACAGGCTCTCCGGAATATAATGTGCTATGGCCTGGATACGAAGCGAAGCATAGAGGTTCTTGAACAGCACTGGCTTACCAAATGCTTTAGCCAAAGTCCCCACAGAATGTCGAAATTCGCGCATTCTTTTTGGATCAGTTTCTTTCAGCGTAACGTAGGGTGGCCGACTGCGAAAAAACCGGTACCACCAGTCACCACACTCCGCTGGCGCATAGTCTCCACGCGTTTCTCCGTGCTCAGATTTATAATCCGAATCAGGTTTCTTAGCTAGGGGACGCAACCAGTGCTCGACTATAGCTGGCGCCCCGAACCAAGTACAGTGCCGATTACTGATGTAGCCAACATCAAATGCATCGGTAATTACTTGAATAGCAAGCGTACTTCCAGAGCGAGGCGCGCCGAGCACGAAGATTGGCGCATAGCGTAGCTGAGATTCAGATTGAGTGAAAAACAAACGTTCAGCCACGCCACCAAAATAGCGATTGCCCATTGAAAAGCCACGTGCAGCATACCGATGCCAATCAAACCATTTATTCATTATTTTTATTTCGGAACACTAAGCAACCACCATACCGGGTCGGCACAATGCTTACTCCAGCAGCGCTCTCCTTCCAATTCCTGATCTACCACCTCACCCCAATCAAGCATCCCCACGGGAACGAAGCCCCTTCGCTCCCATTCAATATCCAATTCTGATCCTGACTCCTGATAAATCAGCACATAGTCAGCTTTCCATTGCTTAACCCGCTCAATTACTTGCTCTGGCGTTCGCCCCCATAAACTTGGAGCACCCACGTAATTGGTATCAAATACAGCGTACCAGTCTGGTAGACAATGAAACGATCTTTCACTTGCCACATAAAGAGGCACTTCATGGATCACCCTGTAACCATTGAACACTTTGTCAAAAGATTCGTCTGGATCATCGAATGCGGCAAATACCCGGTTTCCTGGCCTCACTTGGCTTAAAAAATCAGAGACTCGATCCACAATTCCTTGAACTTTAAAAGGTGCTAACGGAGGAGAGGTTCCAATTGGTTCATTTATCGATCCATCACCAAGCATTATTGGCAACGGGGACGCGACAATCCAGTATGAAACTAACATAACTACCGAAACATGTTGAAGAAGTAGAATTGTCGCCAATGTAAACATAAGCATGTAGATGCTTTGTTCATCTGCGAACCTGGAGACGAATTTATTTGTTAAGAAAATGAGTATTCCAATGACCCAAATATGTGTATTCTCGACTGAGAAATAGAGACATACCACTAAAAACTGCAAGTATAGAAATATGAAGTAAAAAAAGTATATATCTAATTTTTTCGCAAATGTGGCCCTTTTATACTTTGCCCTCGAGCCAAGGATACCTATTGCACGTGCCATGTTGTATATATTGCCAGTAATCGATGCTTTTTCATCTTTTGTTGTTGATGTCAAGTTGAAATGGCTAAGTGTTTTTAGCACTGCAGGAAGGAGCGAAACTGCTGGCACTAAATCTCCATGGTAAATCGAATAAACTGCTATAAATAAACCAGAGATGAATAGAACAGTTGTACTTGTAAAGCTAACGCCTAACCACGACAGTGCTGCGACCCAGTAATTTTCTTGCTCAAGGCTCCAAATACCCAGTGGAAATAATGCCCATCCAAGAGCATTATAATTCAGAAACACGAACGACCCTGCAAAAAACGTCGTACTAAATAAGATTGCCGTAAATGCAAGCAGTGTCAGAACGCTGTTCGATGAAGCCGTTTCAACTGCAATCACATGCATTAAATACCAACTCAACATCGAAGAGAGCGGCAGAATAGCTGAAGCATATCGATATGCATACATACTGGGAAGTGTTATATGAAACAATCTTGACAGCTGATACCCGCCGAGCCCTAGTGCCGGTGAAATGCCATTCATCCCATATCGTTCTATATTATTGGCCTGCGTCCAATAAAACAGCGAATTTATTCCGTTTCTGGTCCTATAGCGGTTGAATTTTGACCACTGTCCATTCGCTAGCACCTTCGAGTTATAAAGAGTTGCTAGAAATCTGTAGGGGGACCATACCGCGAGAATAAATGGATACAAAACAATTCTTAATAGCACAAACTTGTCTTGCTTCGCGTATAGCTTCTTTATCATACTCATTCAGCTATTTCTCGAAAAAACTATTACCATCTTGGTTTTAACAACATCAAGCGCTGTGGATCGGCCAAATTCTTTGGCGAATAGTTATTCTGTCTTTTTTTGCCACTGAGAAAAATATGAGATTAACAACTAATATTGTCGCAACAATAAAAGTCATCCCGCTCATATCTCCACGCCCAAAGAAAATGAATCCAATGACAAAGCCAATTGTCGAACTGATTTGCATGGACATCACACTGAATTGAAAACCAACATTCCATAATCTCTCACTAATAATCAGGGCCGCAGTAACCCATACTAGATAGGTAAGTGCTGTCGCAAGTGCCGCCCCCATACCGCCATAGTCAGGTACTAGAAACCAATTCAATACTAAGCCTAATACAGCGGCACCAGCCATCAATGGAAGATTCAGATACGTCTTTTCCACTTTCCAGATACCTGCGCTTGCGATCAGGAAAAACCCATAAAACACCGCCTGCCAGGCGAGTATTCCCACGATGGGCCAGGCGCCATGGTAATCTGGACCAGTCAACCATTGCACTAGCCACGGGGATAGATATGTCAGTACCACAATTCCAGCACAGGCAAGTCCCATATAGAGCCGGCTAATCATACGAAATGTTTCTGGACCATCACTAGAGTGCATTGCATGCATGGCGATAGGCCACCAAGCTTTACGGAAGGTATCTACCGCGAGTAACAGTAACAGTGAAAACTTTGCACCGACGGCAAACAGACCGAGTGCCTCAGCGCCGTGGTAGTACTGGACAAACCATCGGTCGGCGGTGCTCATAAAGTAAATAGCTACACCCGCTGGTACCAGCGGCACGCCGAAGCGTATCAGTTGAGGCCAAAGATCCCAATGAATCTGATCAAATTTCCAAAAAGCGCGGATATGGAACCAACCGATGATCGCCACGATAAATGAGGCAATCGCTGCACCCAGAAAGAACCCCAGAATGCCCTGATTAAGGAGCAACACAAAGGCTAACACTAAGCTAGCTGCCAGTACGCTCTGTGCCAAGATGATGCCAATGTAGCCCCACGGGCGATAGAGCAGCCGCATGACTTCAGCGCTCTGGCTCATCACTTGGGTGAACAACGCGCCCACAAAGGCAATGGCGAAATATCCCCAGCTCAACTGCCCCTCAAAGAACCAGGCATTCAGCAAGGGGGCCATCAGAGTTGACAACAAGGTAATACAGCCACCCCAGATCAAGCGCCATTGCAGGATGGCCGAAACTATGCGAGCCTGCGCCACACGACCTTCCTCTTTTACCTTAAAGAAGTACATTGACTGCGCCGAGTCCATGCCCATGACCAGCAAAGAGGCAAAAAAACTGCTGAGGACAGTGAGCATCTCGATGGTGCCGTAGTCGGCAGGTGTGAAGATACGCGTATAGACGGGCAGCAATAAAAACGACAACCCTTTTGCCAGGATGCCGCCAAGGCCGTAGACAAGTGAGTCTTTGCCAAGTTGTATGAGGCGTGACATTATTCTACCAAAGGTGATATCAAGACAGTAAATGCTTTACCAATAATCTCGTACACCTTCAAAATTACTGCTTTTGAATTCGCGAGATAGGAACTCAGCAATCTTACATTCCTCGTGTTCGTTAAAATTCGCGAGAGATGCCCTAAGTGTATCCCGGTTATTTTTTATAAACGAAGCGAGCGATTAAGTTAATATCCATCCATTTGAAAAGGCCAAGTGGCCAGAAGCTAATGGACTGTCTGGTCAAACTTTGGTCTAGCTGGTGGATAATTTTGTCGGCATAGTTTGGGTGTTCCCAGCAAATGATTTTGTCATAGTTTATTTCAGTATTTTTGGTAAACCACCTCCGAGTTGTTAAATAGCGGCCGACTCCCCATAATATTCCTCCCTCTGTAGGAACTGCTCCAACCAATACACCGCCGGGCTTCAGAACCCGCTTTATTTGCTCAATATAGAAATCAAGTGGATATAAATGTTCCAAGGAGTAGAAGCTTATAACAACATCAACCGTTTCATCAGCTATTGGCCAAACCTCCTGCCTTTTAATAAGTATAGGGCAGTATTCGATATCAAGCTTTTCGAGCACCTTTTTGGGTTTCTCCAGCATGTCCTCATGCACATCTGCCAGATAGTAGTATGAAGGATTATCACCCCAGTATATCGAGTGATTAATATCCCCAGCCCCTATTTCCAATACAGTACTGTTATTTAGATTGGCTTCCGACATTATTTTATAGCCAGCATCATTTATCCATCGCCCAATACCCTTTTTTTGTGTTTCGTTATAGGCTTTGGTGGCAATTTTTTGCCATTGTTTCCAGCAGGCATCATCATAATCTATTTCTAAACCATATTTTTCACGATCACCCCAAAGTCGCCTTCTAACAAAACCGGGCATAAGTTTACGCATTCTCATAGAGGGATATAATTATCGAGCATCGTTAATAAACAAGATAAAGTGATATAAGACGTAATTCACAACTATTTATCGTGGGTATTTTCGTTGGCTATATAATGCCTAAAATCCACGTTCCATTTTAGTGTGGTTTCACCAGCAGTTGATAATTCTTTAACAGATCTGTCTAGCTCATTTCCATCTATGGTTACTTCTGGAGTATTTTTAGCTGAAAGTCCAGGGTAGTACCGCGAAGAAGCCATATGCAACCCTACAAAACGATGCCCAAAAAACAGGCTTCTAAACCCTTTTGATTTGGACTTTGCGTCTGTCTCAACAACGTCTGTGATTGAAATTTCCTGTTCAGAAAACTGTATATCCCTAGTGAGAGTAGCCGGAAAAGGCTTTTTTTTGCTAATTAATAATCTTACAAGAATTTTCTTAATGAAGTTGCCCATACGAACATTGCGCATTACCGTCAAATTGAGAACTCGCAACAGGATCATGCGAAACGGTGTTGGTACAGCATCTAATAGTTCATAAAATTGGATCTTAAAGACTATTCTATTTTCTGAATTCACTAAAATAGAATAATCTTGAGATATTTGTGTGGTAATTTTTTTGTTTCTTCCTGTAACACCAACATACCCGCAGTTATCCACTACAACTTTTTGCATGTCCTTGCTAAATACCTTTAAAACGCCCCCATTTCTCAAGCCGACTATAGCGTAATATTTACTGTAGCCAACAGCTACCATTCCCGCTTCTAAAAACACCCTAAATGATCTTTTTCGACTGAACGGCAATGGTGCTGGCGGCAGCATATTCTGTAGATTTTCCGACAACGCAATCTGATTTTCCGACAAAGGCGCAAGATTCCCCATATCTACATCAGACAAAGAAACAGCCAATCCACTTTCTCCTCCTCTCGATGCATTCAGCACAATTCCCGAAGCTTGCGAATTACTCTGCCCGAGAATGGATAGCCCGCCGGGATAAAATATATTGGTCCTCCGACTGCCGTACTCACCACCTAGAGTACCATCAGGATGTGAAAACCAGGCAAGAAATTCAACGCTATTGTCTAGGGCGGTAGCAAGCTTCTCCGTGGGATTCAAGCATTGATATCGTGACAGGTAATACATACAAAGAGATTGGTATCCCGGATCTGCCCCATCGTATTCCAAAAACCAACCTTCTCTGGATTGTTTACCAAGTACCTGAGAAACAATTTCTTCCGATCTTTTGAGAAACCGAACGTCTCCGAAATATCGATACGCGAGCATGAGTGACAGTGCCGCTCCGGCCAGGTGGTTTGAAATAAAGCCGTGTGCTTCAATGTTGTTCACCAAAAAATTGGCGGCTTTATAGATTTTCTCTATCTTCTGATTTTTCCAGTTACTTGGAACATAATCGCCGACTATTGAAATACTTTCTAATAAGGGTGAAATAAGAAATGCGGTAGCTCCGAAACTTCTTTCGTACGGAAAGGCTTGATCAAAAGATCCATCTTTATGTTGAATTTTTAATGCGAAATCTATACCGGCGCAGACCGAATCAAGCAAAGTACACTGGACTGGTTTGGAAAGACTTTCGTCATGTTTTAATAGCCATGCGAGCGTATATACATTTCTTTGGTAGGTTGCCTCTGGATAGTCAACCAACTTCCATGCCCAATATCGCCTGTCAAAGCATCCATAAGTTGAACTGTATGGATCTCTGTTCTGGATAACCAGGAGTTTCCTAGCAACACTCTTTATGGTGCTTTCAAACTTATCGTCCGACATTTTTGGTAACTGATTGCATTTTAGAACGTTGCCTATACTCCAAACTCACGATGCCACAACTCTAATGAAATTGCTCCCCACGATATCCTACCACCCACGCCTTGATTAGATAACATGCCTTCTAGTGCTTCCCGGGTATAGATTCCTCGCTCTTTGCTTGACTGGCTAAGTAAGATGTCTCCAAAATAATCACGGACAGGTCCCATTTTCATCCATTCCCCAAGAGGGACCGGAAAACCCATCTTGTCCTTGCGTTTCATTATTCTGGAAGAAAGCAAAGCGTGGGTAGCTTTCTTGAGAATGTGTTTGGGACGGCCGCCCTGAAACTTCAAGGGCGGGGGCATAGAAGTGACCAAGTCGACTATTCTGGTATCCAGCAACGGAACCCTGGACTCGAGAGATACAGCCATACTTACCCGGTCTTCCACTTGAAGAAGCGCGGGTAGCAGCGTTTTCTGGTCGAAGTGGGTCATCTTGTTGATATAGGAAAGTGTATCGGGATGATTAAATACCCCCTGAAATGTCGCAAAAAGCTCATCACGGTCAAAACTTGATAATAGCTCAGGGGTAAGATACCCCTGTAGTCCCTGACTGCGGTCGATCATGTGGAAATAGCGCGCATCCATATCTTCGAAAAGCCCGCGACTTAGAAACTGGGACAGTAGCGGATGGTATTGCTTCAACATCGGAAGCTGCGGAATAATCGACTCAAGGGTAACCAGGTGTTTACCCTCTTCGTTGGTTTCAAAAATAGCCCCTTTAAGCGCCTGTTCCAGATATCCCACGAGGTAGCGTGCATAACCACCAAATATTTCATCACCACCCTGCCCACCGAGCACCACTTTTACGTGTTCCGCGGCAAGTTTACTGACACGGTACTGGGGAAACAGGCCGGGTCCAGCCAAGGGTTCATCCAAAGCATAAATAAGTCTGGGCAGGTCGGACACGAATTCATCTGCAGTGGGAACTACCTCATGGTATTGACCATTCACCTCTTTCGCCACCAGTTTCGCATAGGACGATTCATCGTATTCTATCCCTTCCGCAAAACGTCCATGGAACATGGGTACGTTTTCTCCAAGGTGTTGAGCGGCCAGAGTACTGACAATGCTTGAATCTATTCCACCGGAAAGATAACTGCCAAGCGCCACATCTGAGCGCAACTGGAGCCTGATGCTATCCTCAAGCAAGGATCGCAGCCGATCTACAAAGTATTCCTCCGTGTGGTATTGATCTATATGGTAGTTGGTATCCCAATAACATTTTTCCTCACGAACCTTATTACCAACGCCGTAAAGAAAGAAACCCGGTTTAAGTTTGTAAATACCTTTAAACAGTGTCTTTTCTTCCAGGCAAAACTGGAATGTCAGATATTGTTGCAGGCCCTCATCGCTTCGTTGCGCGTTTATTCCCGGGTGAGCAAGAATCGCTTTTATTTCCGACGCGAACACCCATTCTCTTTCAGTGCTTGAGTAGTAAAACGGCTTAATTCCAAAAGGATCTCTTGCCGCTATCCAAGTATTTTTCTCGCGGTCATGGAATACAAATGCAAACATTCCATTTAACTGCGACAGGGCATTGCTTCCCTCCTTTATAAGCAACTGAAGCAAAACCTCAGTATCTGAAAAAGTCTCAAAGTGGGTCCCTCTCTGGATTAGGGATTGCCTTAACTCAAGATAGTTATAGATCTCGCCATTGAAAACCAGTGTGTAACGTTGGTCAGGTGAACACATTGGTTGTTGACCATGCTCAATGTCGATAATGGCGAGTCGTCGGTGCCCAAACAAAGCTTGTGTTTGAATATGGAGGCGACCTTTACCATCTGGTCCGCGATGAGCAATCCTGTCGAGCATCGTATCAAGTACAGCCTGCCGATCATCCAGGGGACGATCGCAGGTCAATATACCTGCTATTCCACACATGGCTTAACCACCGACGCGTAGACCATGAACCCAATATGGCCATCCAGCCATTTATGCAAACAATGGGGAATTTTAAACGGTAAAGCTCTTGCCGGAAAAAAATGGAGGTAGGTTTCTTTAACGTCAAAATGTTTTTCCAGCATCGCAGCAAATTCACCGCGGGAATAACACTTTCCAAGTGGGTTTTTGTCACCATCATAAAGACGAACAATTTCGTTAACGTCTTTTTCAAGGAAGATATTCTCCCGACCTCGCCCCTTGAGTCCGCCACCAATCGCAGCCAGCGGATATCCAATCCACCTGATATATGGCCATAGTTTGAGTATAGGATTTCGATAGTAAACCGAAATGCTGGCTGTTCCTCCCGGTTTCAGTATGCGTGAAATCTCGGCAACGGCCTGTTCGGTATCCGGTGTGTGATGAATAACTCCCTGACAGTTCACATGATCAAAACTGGCGTCCGGAAACGATAGTCTCTCGGCATTTTCCTCCCTCAAATCCGCGTCGATTCCATAGGTATTCAGCCGTTTTTGCGTATTCTCCAACGCCGCTGGCGTTAGGTCGGCTGCAACAACATGTGAAAGGCCACGCATCGCAAACTCCGCCGTCCAGAATCCGATGCCACAACCTAGATCAAGAACGCGCATATTCTGCCCATTCGATCTCGGTGGTGGCAGGAAACGCAGGTCAAATTCACCCGCGAAGCAGTCATGGATATAAACGTTACGATGCTCCTCAAAAAACTCTTTACTGCCCGCAGCGTAATCCGACTCCCCGGTCCACAAGGGATTCTCACTCCAGAAACTCCGTACCTGCTCAAGGTCTGTCATTGGCCACGCTCCAGCTGCGGTGTCTATTCCTGATACTCTGACGCCATCCTCCCCAAGGCCAATGATAAAGCAACGTCATTACCATATAGCCTAATGTCGTAATACTACTCACCATCTTGCTCGCACTCTGCTTTTGATCATACCGGAGCAGAAATGGAACCTCTCCAAATTTTGCGCCTATCAGCTTAAGCTTTACGAGTTTTTCTAGCGTACAGGTAAATCCCAGACCCTTTAACTGAATAAAATTATTCCCATAAAAGGATATGGCCTCTTTTATTGTCTCGGCACGATAACCGCGGAATCCGCATGAATATTCCCGCAGATTCGGGATGGGGAAAAATACTTTCATAAACAGGTTAGCGCTACGACTAATAAAACTACGATAGCGACTCACACCCAACTGGCCTCCACCCGGCACAAAGCGCGAAGCAATTACGACATCGCATCCGCTACGAACTTTTTCAACAATGGACGGTATAAATTCGGGCTCATGAGTGTCATCACAATCAAGCCTTACAATTACATCATCACCCCGCACAAGCTCCGATGCCATTTCAAACAGATCCCTGGAAGATTCCCCAAGACCACGGTTGATTTTGTGAGTAATAATATGAACAGGCATTTCATGTGAATACTTCTCTAACAGCGCCTGTGTACTGTCATTACTCCCATCGTTGCACACGATTATTTTATAATCTTCGTCCATTTTTTCGAGAACAACCTTTAATTTTGGCATCAATCTCGGTAACGACTCTTCTTCGTTATAGGCGGGCAGTAAAACCAGAATCATTTTAGGTCCAATATCTGTTGAATTATTTTTTCTGCCGCATCACCGCGACCGTATGGATAATCTGCTTTGGTATCCGGACATTTGACTGAGTCGAGGGCTGCAAGGATCCTCTCTGAATCGGCGCCAGCCAAAACATTCCACCCCAACTCTACTGTCTCAACCCATTCAGTTTCGTCTCTCAAGGTAATGCATGGAACATCATGAAAAAAAGCCTCCTTTTGCATGCCGCCAGAGTCTGTAAGAATTGTGTGCGCACTCATTTCCAGGCGTTGCATTTCAAGATAGGGAACCGGATCGACAATATTCAAGCCTTTCAGAAAATCGCCCCCTATCGTTTTATCAATTACCTTTCTTGTGCGTGGATGCAGGGGCATGATAACGCGCCATTTTTTGCTTATTTGCTGTAAGGCAGACAATATGCCTCTCATACGAGATTCATCATTGGTATTCTCTGCCCGGTGAAGCGTACAGAGTACATACTCACGCTCAGACACTTTCCATCTGGACAAGTCTATCTTGTCATGAACCTCATCAGAATAATGCTGAATTACATCCAGCATCACATCGCCAACATTGTGTATGTTTTGCAATTCCCTGCCGGTACAAAAAAACGGATAACCCTCAGCCTTCAGGTTATTGATAGCTCCCTGTGTAGGGCAAAACAGCACTGTCGAAATTCGATCTGTTAAAACACGATTTACTTCCTCAGGCATGGCCAGGTTGTTCGATCGTAACCCCGCCTCGACATGAATAAGAGGTATGTGCAATTTTGCGGCAACGAGCGCCCCCGCTAATGTTGTATTTGTGTCTCCATAAACGAGGACCCAGTCGGGCATCTCCATTTGCGTGACAGACTCTAGCTTTTCCAGCATCCGGCCCGTCATAACCCCATGACCAACTCCTGACACACCAAGATGGTGGTTTGGTTTTGGAATACCGAGCTGTTCAAAAAAAACATCCGACATATTTGAATCAAAATGTTGCCCGGAATGCACAATGACCTCATTAATCATCTCATGCTGATTCGACTGGTTGTACTGGGCAATTATCCGACTGAGCGCCGAGGCCTTAATAAACTGCGGTCGTGCTCCAAGAATAGTGAGTATTTTCATTTTCCAAGACACGTCATTTCAGAAATCTTCATGGCCGCCTTCGCAGGAGAACCCCTGTGATTTGTTCCTGAACCTTACTGTCAAGCTCAGGGTGCATCGGAAGACTGACGACACGGCTTGATACAAACTCCGCAGTTGGGCACAGTCCCCGGCTTGAATTTTCTCCACGCCCAAATGCCGGTTGTAGATGAAGCGGAACGGGATAATGCACTGCAGTGGGAATCCCCGCCTCTTTCATTTGGCGAATCACTGCATCACGATTATCTACCTGTATCGTGTACTGGGCAAAGACAACGGTATTACCGGACGCAATATATGGCGTTATTATTTTGGTCTCAGTAATATCTTGCTTGCATTCAGATACACCAGCCCCCCCCTCACCACATTTTGATTGCGCTTGAGAAGTTATCAAATCGGTATATCGCTGACCTATAACCTGTCGCCTCTCCACCTCCCAGTCAAACCGCTCAAGTTTTACCAGCAGGATCGCCGCCTGCAATGTATCAAGCCGGCCATTGATCCCTATCTGTGGATGGTGATATCGCCGATCCTGTCCATGGACGCGTATCTCGCGCATTGCCTTGGCCAGTTCATCGTCATCGGTAAAAAGCGCTCCGCCATCCCCATAGCCACCGAGTGGTTTGCTTGGGAAGAAACTGGTCGAACCGATCGTACTCAGGCCACAGGACTTACGACCCTTGTAGGTGGCACCAAAGGACTGAGCTCCGTCTTCGATGACCGGCAGGCCGTGTTTATCGGCAATGATATTGATCGCATTCATATCCGCACATTGCCCGTACAGACTCACTGGCATAATCGCTCGCGTCTTTGTTGTAATCGCTGCTTCGATTTTTTCCGGATCAATGTTATAAGTTCTGGGATCGATATCCACAAACACTGGAGTGGCTCCCAACAATGCGATCATTTCCCCGGTGGCGATAAAGGTAAACGGTGTGGTGATCACTTCATCGCCCCGGCCAATGCCTAGCGCCATCATGGCAATAAGCAGGGAATCCGTACCACTGCTTACCGCAATGCAGTGTTTTACACCCACATAATCCGCAAGCTTTTCCTCAAGTTCAGCCACCTCTGGCCCCATGATGTACTGCCCATGCTCGAGCACCCGATTAATGCGCTCCTGTATCTGCGGCTTGAGAGCTTGATACTGGGTTTTAAGATCAATAAAAGGAATGCTCATCAGCTCACTTGCTCCAGATTTTTGCCGTTAAGAGTATAGCGTTGCCCACTGTGCGGACAGGTATAATCACCAACACCTTCTAAGGGCAGGTTAATCTGTTCACCAAATTCACTCATCCAACCGACTTGTCGTGCAGGAACGCCCACCATCAAGGCATAAGCAGGAACATCTTTGTTTACAACTGCGCCCGCGCCAATAAAGGCATAAGATCCGATGATCACCCCACACACAATCGTGCAATTTGCACCCAGCGTCGCGCCTTTTTTGACCACTGTGTCACGGTACTCATCCTTTCTTTCAATCAGTGACCGAGGATTGTAGACATTGGTAAATACCATACTGGGACCACAGAACACACCGTCTTCCAAGTAGACATTGTCGTAGACTGAGACATTGTTCTGGATTTTGCAGTTATCGCCAATTGTGACTTTGTTGCCGACAAAAACATTCTGCCCCAGTGAACAATTCTTGCCGATCCGTGCGCCAGCACAGACATGGGCAAAATGCCAAACACGGGATCCATCACCAATGACGGCACCCTCATCTACAATTGCACTCGCGTGAATGGAATATTTCATTATTAATACTCCAATGGCAGCGATACGGTATTTCCATCGCGCGCTGAAAGATAAGCTGCAATCAGCAGTTCAAGTGATTTCAATCCTTCCCGTCCATCAGTCTCAGGGTCCGCCTCTCCACGCATCACCTCAATCACATTTTTGTAATAGAGCGGATGCCCGAATCCATACACAGAGGTGGTTTCGTAGTTGGCGGTCTGGATATGCTCATCATAATCGCAAGATTCATCAAACTCCCACTGCTGGATATCATTGACCGCGACCCCACCCACTCGCACGGTACCTTTCTCTCCAAGGATCGTAATGCTCCCCTCCAGGTTTTTTGGGTAGGTCAGCATGGTGACGCTCATCGAGCCCAGCGCACCGCTACGCCAACGAAGGTTCAGGACGCCGGTATCTTCCACCTCAATATCCCGGGTGGTACTCATCATTGCCTGGACTTTATCCACCGGGCCTATCAGCCAATCCAGAAGATCCACATAGTGGCTGGCCTGATTCATAAAAGCCCCTCCATCGAACTCCCAGGTACCACGCCATTTCGCCTGGTCGTAGTAATCCTGGGGGCGAGTCCAGAATACATTCAGGTGGACCATGTGGATCTTGCCAAATCGTTTCTCACCGATGGCGCGCTTGAGCAACTGCAAAGTTGTATTGCGCCTGTTCTGTTTCACCACAAAAAGCCGCACATTAGCCTCATCACACGCTCTGACCATGCGCACACCATCCTGCCAGCGGGTCGCCATGGGCTTTTCAGTCATCACATGGACTTTATATCGTGCGGCCAGTACGGCCTGGTCCGGATGAATACCACTCGGTGTGCAGAGGACCACCATGTCAAGCTTCTCCACTTTGAGCATCTCTTCGAGATGCTGGTACCCGGGCACCTGATATCGCTCCATGTGTCCGGCGAGCACTTTGGCGTCGTTGTCACACACGGCCGCCAACTCAACATTTTCAGCATGCGTTTCAATGGAACCAAAATGATTTTTGGAGATGCGACCACAACCGACAATGGCAATACGTAATTTTCTATCTTGAATAATTGGGAACATTTTCTTGTACTCTTAAAATTCAGATATTATCTGATCACTGCTGGTTCGGAGGACGCCGCGCATTCTCGCTACAAGAGTCGATCCATCGACGTACGCTATCTGATACTCTGACATCAAACATCCCTCACCCCCCGTTTATCCGCATCTGCTCAATATCTTTTTCAAGCGTTTCGATCTCGGCCTTCAGCAATTCATACTCCCGCATCTTGCGCTTGAGAAAACGAGTGGTGAGCGCTGCTTTTTCCGCAATACCCATTGGAGTCAGCAGATAGACATAGCCCATTTTATTTTTACTGCTTTGGAAGTTGTGGATCTTAACGAGGCCCTTCTCTATCAGGGCGCGCATGCAGTAATTCACCCCACCCAGACTAATTCCCAGCGCCTCGGCAATCTCACGCTGAGTCATGTCAGGATTCTCTTCCAGAAGCCGCAATACGCGGAACCGGGTATCTTCTTGTACTGAGGCAGGACGACTCGCCATGGGTTGTGATATGACCGCTAACGTTTGCTTCGGGCAGGCTACCGCACGGATTTACGCTTATCGCAAACCCGGAACCACGGCATTGATTGGATGACCTGCAAGATTGGGAATCTGTTCAGTCGTGAACATGATAACCGATTCCACCGGACAGGACACCCCCGAAAGGTGATCTTGCGCCCATTCCGACGCTTGAATAAGTATCTTTCTGGATAACAAGTACCCCGCCACATAAGGGCATCCAGTACCGCCTTTTGCGTTCAATAGTTGAACATTCGCAGATTTATCGCCAATATACGGCTCTGGAGAGAAACATCTCTTTCAGAAAGGGAATCCGGATGAGTAATCAAACAGCCTGGCACCTGATACACACAAAACCACGTCAGGAAAGAACCGCTCGTGAGCAGCTGGAAAGACAAGGTTACACCACTTATCTTCCCGAAATCCGCCAACCGAGCCAGGCTCGTACCCCCACCGCCCCCCTTTTCCCTCGTTATCTGTTTATTCGCCTGACCGCCGGGCTGGATGACTGGACCCCCATTCGATCGACCCGAGGGGTAAGCTCCCTGGTGCGGGTGGGGATGAACCCAGCCATAATCTCCGATCAGTTGATCACGGCCATCCAACAGAGGGCCGAGGCTGATGGCCTCCACAGGCCACCAGCCAAAACCTTCAATAAAGGAGATCGGGTAAGGCTGGTAAGCGGCCCGTTTGCCGATTATGAGGCCATTTTCAGCGAGCAACGCGCGGAGAACCGGGCGATTATCCTGCTTAATCTGATTGGCCAGCAGAATCGTATCGAAGTGCCAACGGATAGTATTGCCACGCTTTAGCGTGGCGTTGGGTGCGTGGTGCGTCTTCGCGGTTATCAGCGACGAAATATTCAATTAATCCCGAACCGATATAATTATTAAACCATCCCAGATTTCAGATGGGATGCCGGCCGTGGAATATGTCGGGTCACACCTACCGGCTAACACGACCTGCGAATCCCGGGAAATATGGGGCGGAAGCTTTGACGCACCCGCGGATTTTCTCAAAAACAGGCACTATGTACTGTTAGACAAACTCCACCCCCTACACAAATCAGATGTATACCGAAAAACCGGTGCACCAGACAGGGGTTTTCGGTTATCATGCGCCCTGCATCATCTCCAATAAGCCTTTTTAAACAGCCACTTAATGACGCCTGGCGCAACAGCCGATCACATGACATCCCTCGCCCAGTACAAAAGGCTCCTGCAACATGTCCGCCCGCATTGGCGGATATTCCTGGTTTCCATCCTGGGAACCATCGTACTGGCGGCCACCCAGCCCGCCATGCCCTATCTGATGAAGCCCTTGCTGGACGGCAGTTTTGTCGAAAAAGATCCACAAATGATCATCCTGGTACCCCTGATGTTGATCGGTCTGGCCCTGATCCAGGGCCTGGCGACTATTGTCAGCTCGGTTGCCATGGAGTCTGTGGCCACCCGGGTGGTGCTCAATCTGCGGGAGTTAATGCTGCAAAAGCTATTGGTCCTGCCCACCCGCTTTTATGACAATCATTCGGCCGGCGTGGTGCTATCCAAGGTGACCTACGATGTGGAACAGCTCACCAGCTCGGCCTCTTCCGTGATCGTCACCCTGGTCCGGGACTCGGTGGCCATACTCGGCTTGCTGGGCCTGATGCTCTACCTCAACTGGAGACTGACGCTGATCGCCTTCGCGTTAATCCCCGCCGTGGCATTCTTCGTCCGTGTAGTCAGTAAGCGCTTACGCATAATCAACCGCTCGCTGCAGAAACGCATGGGGGAGATGACCCATGTGCTGGAGGAGGTGATCGCCGGCAACAAGGTAATCAAGTTGTTCGGCGGCCATGCACATGAGACAAGCCGCTTCTTCGAGTCGGCCAACAAGGTACGCCAATTCAAAATGAAGGCGGCGCTTGCTCACAACAGCAGTGTTCAGGTAAATCAGCTGCTGGCAGTCTGTGGTCTGGCGTTATTGGCCTACTTGTCAGCCCAACAGTCGGCGACCGGCAGCTTTACCGTCGGCGAGTTCGTCGCCTTCTTTGGCGCCATGGCCATGATCCTGTCGCCGCTGAAAAAGCTCACCAGCATTAATAATGAACTGCAACGGGGACTTGCCGCAGCTGAAAGTGTATTTGAACTGCTTGATGAGCAGCCGGAGCCGGACCAGGGCAAGATCGATCTGCCGTCACCTAATGGATTATTGGAGTGGCGTGACCTGGAGTTCCACTATGGGGAGCACAGGGAGCAAAGCGAGGATAAGGCAACTCCCACCCTGGGCGATATCCAGCTTAAGGTCGCACCGGGTGAAAACATTGCGCTGGTCGGCCCCTCCGGCAGCGGCAAAACCACCCTGGCCAGCCTGATACCCCTGTTTTACCGGCCCAGCCGCGGCCAGATCCTGATTGACCAGACCGATATCTGTGACCTGCCTCTATCGGTGCTGCGTGCCAACGTCTCCCTGGTGTCCCAGGATGTCTTCCTGTTCAACGACAGCATTCGCGCCAATATCGCCTACGGCATCAACAGCCAAGCCACGGATGAGCAGATCCGGGAAGCGGCCCGTGCCGCCAATGCCCTGGAGTTCATTGAGCGGATGCCGGAAGGACTCGACACCACCATCGGGGATAACGGGGTCAGACTCTCCGGCGGCCAGCGCCAGCGCCTGGCCATTGCCCGCGCCCTGCTAAAGGACGCCCCCATCCTGATCCTCGATGAGGCCACCTCCGCCCTCGATACGGAATCCGAACAACTGATCCAGGAGGCGATGGACCGACTCAGATCGGGCCGGACAACCATCACCATCGCGCACCGACTCTCCACCATCGAAAACGCCGATCGTATCGTGGTACTGAAAGATGGGCATATTGTTGAATCCGGCTCCCACAGTGAACTGCTCGCTCAAGGCGGTCTTTACAAAAAACTCCATCAACTCCAGTTTTCTGCTGGATAAACACCGCATGACAACCGAAACTGCACAGCAAGACAGATTCCCCTGGCAACGTTTTATTCACCCCCGTTTCTGGCCCACCTGGATCGGACTGGGAGTCCTCAGACTGCTCAGTCTACTGCCCTTCAACATCCAATTGAGTATCGGCCGACAACTAGGCCGACTCGCGCGATACCTGTTACCACGACGCGTACATATTGCCCGCACCAATATCAGCCTCTGCTTTCCTGATCTATCTGCCGAGCAACAACAACAGCTGCTGAAAAAACATTTTGAAGCGATCGGTATGGGGATTTTCGAAACCTCCCTATCTTGGTGGGGTAGTGATGATGAACTGAAAAGCCGGGTCAGGATTGACGGCCTTGAACACATTAAACAAGCCCGTGAAAGCGGCAAAGGGCTACTGATGGTCACCGGACACTTCAGCATGATGGAATTGACCGGACACATGCTGGGCCTGCACAACCCAACCGGCGCACTGTACCGTCCCATGAAAAACCCGCTGTCGGACCTGCTGCTGCTGCGAGCCCGCCAACGTCGACTAGGCCCCCTGCTTACACGGGACAACACCCGAACCATGACTCGCTGCCTGCGTCGTGGACAGGCGATTTTCTACGCCTATGACCAGAACTACGGCCTGGATCATGCCCTGTTTATCCCATTCTTCGGTATCCCTGCCGCCACTATAACCGCCACCTCGCGCTTTGCCGCCATGGGCAAGGCGACGGTAATCGCCTATTTCCCCAGGCGTCAGGCTGATGGCACCTATGTTATTACCGTGCACCCCCCACTCGAAGGATTTGGTGCCGGTAATGACGAACAGGATACCCGGCACCTCAATACCCTGCTGGAGCAGGCGATCCTGGAAGCACCAGAACAATATTTCTGGATTCACCGACGATTTAAGACGCGACCGGCCGGGGAACCCGCAGTTTACTGAAATATCTTGTAGCAAGGGAAGGGAGCAGTGAGTGTTTATATACTCACTCGCAATTAATAGTGGACCGACAACAAACCAGTCATCATACGCCACTACAGATCCATAATTTTATAAATCATCGTAGCGACCGGCAGAAAAGTCGCAATGACAGCGCGGGACAGTAGAATGCTTCAAATGAGATGCAACCGTGACACGATTTTCATCAACAGGAAGAGCGCAATACCGCAATCGACATTCTCCACAATGACTCGCTTGGCATGCGGGCAACCTGCATGTAAAGTTCCCTCTTTTTTAGAAATTCCCATCCCAACAAGACCGCGCAAAAAGGTGTAGAAATGACGTTCCGCCTCCCTGACTTTTTAACAACACTCGATTTTGATAAAACGGCACTGCGGTTTTTGGGGATTCTGGGCTTTAGCCTTTCATTTTCACCAGCCCTGGTCAGTATCTCGCTAGGTTTTATTCTGTTGCTGTTTTTGCTGGAGCGGCGTTATAAAGCACGCCTCGCCTTGGTGGCGGGGCAACCGCTGAGTTATATAGCCTTGGCCCTGGTTGCTTTACATATATTGGGTTTTTTATGGACAAGCGATACCGACATGGCGGGGCAAACCTTTTCACGCGGATGGAAGTTTTTGCTTATACCGTTTTTTATGATGTACGTGCGACGGGAAAATGTACCGTTTTTGCTCGCGGCATTTTTATTGGGAATGGTATTGAGTGAACTGACCTCGTATCTGCTTTGGCTAGGCGTTATAGCACCGTTCGGCAAAGCCACGGATGCTATTCCGTCGCCTTTTATGTCCTACCCCTACTATACAATTTACGCATCACTGACGGCAGCATTGCTCGTCCATTTCTTACTGTTTGATAGACCAAAAGATCGCTGGCGTTTGTTAGCTGTGATTGGATTTTTGGTTGCGGTGCTGGTTAACCTTTCGATCACGGGCGGCCGCGGGGGGCAAGTGGGTTTTTTCGTCCTACTGTTTGTACTGTTAATGATGTATTTTGGCCGGCGCTGGCTAAACGGGGTAGTCACATTTGTGTTGGCGAGCGCGCTTTTATTCTATTCGGCCTATCAATTTATACCCGTATTTCAGGAAAGAGCCGACCTCGCCATCGAGGAAGTCATGCATTTTGAAGAGGGTGGACAAAACAGCTCAGTGGGCATTCGCATCGCACTCAACATAAATTATTTCAATGCTTTCCTGGAAGCTCCGTTGTTTGGGCATGGCACGGGTAGCTATTTGGATGCCTATGCGCGTGCAAATGAACGCAGCGCCTATCAGACGCATATAACGCAACCCCACAATATGTACTTGGTGATGCTGGTGCAATTTGGCCTGCTGGGCGGCACCCTATTTATGGCAATGTTTGGCTATATGTTGTGGCAGGGCTGGCACTCTACCGATGCATTGCGAGCTTTTCGCGTGGCCTTCCCTATATTTTGGCTGACAGTGATGTGGGTTAATTGGTATCTATATAGCCACCACACATTCTATGCATTTTTATTTTTAACCAGCATCTTGTATACGCCTGGACCTTCAAAGGAGAATCACGCCACCTGAAACTTCCGCTTGTACAGACCTTGTTCTTGTGGCAATCGAGTCAGATGACGAATAGTGTTTGACTACGTGCATATGTGCAAAAATATTTTACGTTATCGACTATACCGCAAGCCGAATAACCTCATCAGCACGCTGCTCGCTATTCACTGCCAATAATTGCCCCAATGCCTGATGATCATTCAGCGCATATTTTATCTGTGTCTCACAATCCGCCAAATCATGCCAGTCGATCGGATCAATTGGATAAGACAGAAGCTCCATCAGGCCCTCCATTTTATGCGTATTCCCTTTAAATGGCACAACCGGCGTTCCCTCCCTGGCGGCAAAGATAGTCGGGTGGAAGCGTCCACCGACCAACAGATCCGCCCCAGAGATGACTGCCAGAGCACTGCGATAATCATAGGCATCAGTCATAACCATTACCGATGGATCATGTGCCCGCAGAATCTTTGCAAGTGCCTTGTCCGTCTTGGTACTGGCCATCATGACAACAGGCAGACCGGATACCTGTTTGAGGCACTCATATAATTTAAGAAATATGTTGCCCGATCTTTTTGTGATATCGGATGAACCAGTCAGGCATACGTAGCGTTCGGGCAATTCCAGCCGGGATGCCACCTCATTTTTTTCATCCTGAGTCGCTAGCGTCACCGAAAACGCGGCATCCGGCACCAGCACCGCATCGTGAACACCAATCTGTTGCAACAATCTGAGGGATATTGGTTCACGCACGCTTACAAAATCCAGGGAGCGGTACACAATACCTAGTATTTTGGCTTCTCTACTATTGACACCCAGGTCAACAGACTGGTTTACAGCCGACACCCTGGCACCGAGTTCCTTAAACAATTTCGCGACACCCAAAAATCGCATCAGATGTCCTGATTTAGAATGAATGCCCCCCTCGCCATTTAAAACCAATAAATCCGGTAACGGACCGTCCGTATTTTTAAAATTGAGCTTTTCCAGTTGGGTGGCTAATTGCCCTGTTGTGTGTTGCGGGTCTGCCAGACATCTGGCAACCGCACTTACCGAACGATTGCGCAGCAGTTTTATTTTTTTATATGGGAGCGGCTGTAATTCAATACTGTCCATGACAGAAGGATTGAACACGTCCGCCAAGGACTGGCGTAAGCCATGAACTGTGGCTGCACAACCCCAGTTCGAATTCTTGCTGGTATCGTTTAAAATACTGATTCTCATACCCCGACTACCCTTTAATCAATCATACTGCGAATGATCGTGCCATATATAAATGTCACATCGCATGGTCACCGCCCTGGGCACCAGATCTGTCAGGAGACAGCCATACCTAGTCGCCACCTGTATCACCCCATCTGCAACGCCACGATTATGACAACGATTTGGATAACAGATCCAGTGACTCACTTATCTGCCGCCATAGCTGAATATTTGGATCTTCTGTATGTTTCGTGGATTCAGCGTATTCTCTGGACAGCAGGTCGCTGGCCGGAACCCTGCTGATCCAACCTTTCGCAACCAGCCTGCACAGCGCATTTTCATATCTGATTTCCGGTTTAAAATCTTTAGGCTGTATTGAGGTGACTGGTTTTCCGGCACTGACCGCCTCGGTCAGCATGGACAAACTGTCTTCGGTACAAAATATCTGTTCACCCGCACCGAGGTAAGCGGCCATTATTTTACGCGGCTCCGTTTTATACCAGACTGCGTCGGCAATAATAGCTGGATCCAATTGCTCGCGAAGTATTTTCTCGGCCGCATCGTCTGTTCTGCGCGATGTTGTCACCAGCCATTTTATATGATGCCTTGCTGCCAGTTGATTCATGGAATCCGCAATATCAGACCAGTCACGCGACCCATAGCGGTATTCCCGGGTACTCCCGCCTATCAGCATGGTCCATAAATGATCGCTGCTGTTATTTTTGAACTGCTTGCCTGCGGCCTCCAACTCAGACCAACCGACCGGCGTGGGCGCCAGCTGCATGACTATATTGTTGGCAGCGCCGACCGGCTCAATAGTAAACACTCTGGTAAACAGCGATGCATCCAGACCACGCAGTGACCCGATAAAGAAGTTTTTGCATTTGTACTTATGTGCCAGCGCGATATTGATATAGGCGGTATTGCCACCGGTGGAAACAATCAGATCCGGTGATCCCCTTTTCGCGGGTATTTGGGTCGCATACAGTTTTTCAATCCAACGGGCATAGCGCTGTGTATTACTGTTTAACAGTTTTCGCATCAACTTTCTAAGAGGAGGGGCCTTGAGCCTGCTATCAATCCATAGCATCTCCACTCTAAAGCCATGCTCAAGCGACTTGATGAGTCCCTTGGTTTGATTAAAATGTCCGGGAACACCATCGCTCAGGCACCACACCGTCAGCTTGCGCATAACTTCCCTCTTCGTGCTACATCTTGCAACACCGTTTCGGTTGCCGACACCTGATGGTCATGTGTCAATGCTGCTTCAGCAAACTTGAACACGGGAACAAAGGTCTTCTCAAGTCGCTGCGCATCGGCCAGAGACCAGCTCAATCGGTCCGCCAGGCTATCCGGGTTTTCGATATCCGCCAACACCTCTTGGGGCAGGATTTCTGCTGCCCCCGGTACTCGTGTAGAGACTACGGGCCTGTGGCACAGCAGCGCCTCAACCAAGACCAGAGGAAAACCTTCGCGTCGCGACGCAATAACCACCAGGTCGGTTTCCGCCAACAGGGATTCGATATCCTCCCTGTTTCCCAAAAACGAGACACGTTCGCCCAACCCCAGCTCGTCCGCCAGGGACTCCAGGTGATGCCGGGCATCACCCTCCCCAACGATTTGCAATTGGACGCGCTGGTTGTCGATTTTACTGAACGCCTTTAACAGCACATCAATCCCTTTGACATGCACCAGGCGACCAATACAGGTTATGGTCCTTGCCTCCATCGCAACATCGGTCGACCGTTGAATGATTTCGGAACATCGGTTACGACCATTGTAGATAACCGTCACCGACTGGTTTCTGATCCCCCGCGCGACACCTTTGCTGACGGCAATCAGGTGATCAAAATGCTCAAACATGCCGGTATTGCGTTTCAGGCTATGGATGGTCGCTACGCAGGGAGCGGATATCCAGCGTCGCAAACTCGTAACCATTGCCGCCGCCTTGTTCGCATGCGCATGCACAACGTCAGGCCTGATAGCCTTGATCATATTCAGCAAGCGATAAAGCGTAAGCGGGTTTTTTCTACTACGGCTCAAGTCCAACGGATGGAAATTGACTTCATTTGAAAACCTCTCCGCATAGCGGGCATGCGCGATTACATGCACTTCATTGTTTCGGACAAGCGCATTGGCCAAATCGATAAAATGATTTTCAAGGCCGCCATCCTCATTGCCAGCCATGATTTCACAGACCCTCATCGCTTCCAGCCTCGCAGGCCGGTTTTCATGCGCAACCCGAAGGCAAACATGGAGTCCTTGCCGCTGATCTTTACCCGCTTCAGCAGATAAGGATTGGAAAACCGATCCCGGTCTATACCTTCCACCGTGGTCACGGCAGATAAAAAGCCGGCATCGGCGCAAATGGATACATCCTCCGCGTCATAAATACCGAACGGGTAGGCGAAACTGCTGATGTCCTGTGCAAAGCTCTCCTGCAGTTCCGTCCTGGCAGCCACAATCTCTCTGACCTTATCTTCGCGATCCAGTCGAATCAGGTTTGCATGGGTCATGGTATGACCACCCAGCTCAACCAATCCTGAAGCGAGCATCTCCTTGACCTGCACATCGGTGAGCTTCGGCTCCTGCATCAATTCGCCGCTGTCATGATGGGATTTCTTGTTGGTGGACCAGTCACGGTCAAAGCGGTCGACTACCAGGTACAGCGTCGCCTTTGCAGCATACTTTTTCAGAACAGGAAATGCCTGCAGATAATTATCCTCATAGCCATCATCAAACGTAATCGCCACAGTTTTTTTCGGCAACGCACGGTTCTGCATCAGTTCGCCCATGGTCGCAAAGTGCCAGCCATGCTCTTTCAGCCAGCGCACCTGTTGCTCAAACATCGTAGGCTTCACCCGCAACTTGTTGAAGCGTGCGCCCGGTCGGTGATTGGACACCATGTGATACATCAGGATTCTCGGGCGATGATAATCGACAGCGGAACGCCACCAGGCGTAGCGATGAGAAAAGAGCAACAGCGCGGCACCTGCCAGCACAAGAAACAATGCGGTCATCGTGAGCACTCCGCATAAATCGCCAAGGTTTTTTCAATCATTGAAGCGTGTAAAAACACCTTGTTCTTTTCCACACAACACCTTGAGTTCAACAACTTTTTGACCCTGTTTTTTAGCTGGTCAATATCAGACAACGGAATTAGTCCTTCAACAAACAGGGCCTTCAGTATCTCGCCAACGCCACCATGATCATAGCCGACAACCGGGACACCCATGCTCAACGCCTCCAATACGGAGCGGCCGAACGACTCCGGCTTGGTTGATAATGAGAGCACCAGGTCGGAAACCGCATACACATCACGTATATCCGAGCGATTGCCGGTGAAAGTGATGTCACCCTGCAAACCCAGGCTGGATATCTTTTCCTGCAACTCTTCGGCGTACGCCAACCTTCTGGGGTCTTTGCCCCCGACAATCAATCCGTGCACAGGCATACCGTCTTCGATAAGCATTTGGATCAGATCGATAAAATCATGGTGGCCTTTCAGTCGGGTAATACGGCCGGCCAGGGTAAGAACTTTCTTGCCCCGCAGCTGCGGGAATTCTTTATACCAATTGGTCAGCCACTCGTCTGCCGGCTTGTATCCGTAGGGAAAAGCCGCCGGGTCCACACCCCGATAGACCAGGTTGATTCGCTCCGGCGGGGTCGACGGGTAGTTTTCCAGAATATATCGCTGGACAGTTTTTGACACCGCAATCACCCGCTCGCCTTTGGTCATGACCGCGCTGTAGGCGGAAACCGAGTGCAGCCCATGTACAGTTGAGATCAATCGCGGACGCGAGTGCCGGTCCATACCCCGCCAGGCCAGGTAGGCAACCCAGCCCGGAACCCGTGAGCGAAAGTGCAGGATATCCACGCCCTGCTCTTTCAGAAAGCGCCGTAATGGCCAGATCAGCCGCAGGGTCCAGGGCGTCTTGCGATCCACCGGCCAGCAGAAATGCTCACTCCCTTCCGCCTCCAACTGCTGCACCATGCGCCCGCCGGCGGAGATCACCAGTGACCGATGGCCACGGCCTGCCAGGGCCTCAGCCACTTCAAGCGTACCCCGCTCCACACCGCCACCTTCCAGCGCAGGCAGCATCTGCAGGACGGTCAGTTTTTTCTCAGCCATTGTTCCACCATCCAATCGGCACAGCGGTCTGCCTCGTTGAAGCGGCCCGGCGGCACGGCTAACGCGCCTGTCTCCTGCCAGCGCCGGAAAGGCATCACCCAGCCACCCTCGATCAGCCGCTCCACACCGCGGCTGATACGACCGGTTTTTTGCTGCTCCAGGGTAATCAACCCTACCATCGCACCCGAGGTGAGGGCTTCATAGACCATGGAGACCGAATCCTCGCTGACCCAGACGGCGCGACTCAAGTCGAGTTGCCCAGACACCCACCCGGGGCCGGTCTGTTGCCAGGGGATCAAGGTAAGATTGGCCAATTCGAGGGCGGCTATTTTATCCATACAGCCTGCCGGTGTGCGGCGGGAGTCACTCAGGACAAATCGCACTTCAGGCTGTTGCCGTACAATAGCCCCGAGCTGCTCCAGTACCGCCTCATCCCGCCAGATATAGTGGGGTGAGTTTCCGCCCAGCAGGATCAGTGCCTGCGAAGCGTCACCCCGCTCTGGTGCAACTTCTCCAGCCGGCTGTTTCGCGGCCGGGGCGCCGCTCCTACAGGGAGAGATAGTGTTCATCACACCTCTGGTGACGAATACGTTGTCTCCAGTCACGCCGTCATGCTCCGGGATCACACAGAGATCGAACAGGCTAAGCGGCAGGGAGGGTTTCATGATCAACACGGCTCTTCCACCGAAAGCCCGCCGTGCGGCCAGCAGCGCCACGTGGGTCCGGTGCCCCGCCCCCAGGATCAGGTCGGGTGACGGCAACTGGCGGCCTGGCGGAAAACAGCCGCTCAGCCACTGCGTCAGCTGGCCCAGCCGGCCGCCTACCGGTATATCGTGCCGATCAACCCTCAGTTGTCGGGCCAGGGCCAGACACAGACCGAGGGACTGGTTTTCATGTCCTGGCTTGCCATCGGTCAGCCGCCAGATGACCAGCGGCTTGCCGCTGCGCGCTTTCTGTTGCTGAAGAGTGGGAGTCAAATCTGAATCCGCTGCGTCGTGATGAAATCCAAAAAACCTGGCAATATTGACTCCGACCTCGGGCAATCGGGCGTGCCCGTCACCAACCTCCGGACTGGTAGGATGCGGTTCGCAAGATCGTAGGCCGGATTAGCACGGCGTAATCCGGCGCACCCGCTCTATCGGTCGGGTTACGCCTTCGGCTAACGCGACCTACAGCTGTCCTCTGTTTCTGAGGAGCGCTCACACGTAGGTCAGCCACTCCGGATGCTCGGCCCGGCGACCATGCACCTGATCGAAATAGAGCGTCTGCAGCTTTTCGGTAATCGGTCCACGGCCACCGTTGCCGATAGTGCGGTTGTCCACCTCACGAATCGGAGTCACCTCGGCCGCCGTACCGGTAAAAAATGCCTCATCGGCAATGTACACCTCGTCCCGGGTGATGCGCTTTTCAACAATCGGAATTCCCAGCTCTTGGGTGAAGGTGAAGATGGTCTTGCGGGTAATGCCGTTCAGCACCGAGGTAAGATCCGGGGTGTAGATGACACCATCCTTGACCAGGAAGAAGTTCTCACCCGAGCCTTCCATCACATAGCCGCTGGCGTCCAGGATCAACGCCTCATCGTAGCCATCATTCACCGCTTCCTGCAGCGCCAGCATGGAGTTGATGTAGTTACCGGTCGCCTTCGCCTTGCACATCATGGAGTTGACCTGATGGCGGGTATAGGAGGAGACGCGAATGCGGATGCCGTTTTTCAGGTTATCCTCACCCAGGTAGGCGCCCCACTCCCAGGCCGCGATCATCACATGCACGCCGAGGCTGTCGGCACGGATACCCATGCCCTCGGAACCGTAGAAACAGAGCGGCCGCAAATAAGCGGAATCAAGCCCGTTCTCCCGCACCACATCGACCTGGGCCTGGTTCAGGGTGGCCTCGTCGTAGGGCATCTTCATGCCCATGATGTGGGCCGACTGAAACAGCCGTCGGGTGTGCTCTTCCAGCTTGAAAATCGCCGGCCCCTGCTCCGTCTTGTAGGCGCGGACCCCCTCGAACACCCCCAGTCCGTAATGCAGGGTGTGGGTTAACACATGCACCTTGGCCTCGCGCCAGGGCACCATCTCGCCATCCAGCCAGATCCAGCCGTCACGGTCCGCGAAATTTGCCATTTATTCTCTCCACTCAACTCAATATTGTAAATAATCAGCTATCTGCCCGACAGGGGGCTGCCTGGGTTTCGTAGGGTGGATAAGCCGGTAGGCGCATCCACCATTGCCGTGGTGGATGCGCTTTCGCTTATCCACCCTACAGCGTAGTCTGCCCGCTAATTTCGCGGCTGAAGCCGCTCCTGCCCCACCTGTAGGAGGCCCGCCCCCGGGCCGATTGGCCAGCGCACCACCATAGGGTCGATTATCGCGGCGGGCGCACCGCTCCTACAGGGCTTGGCATTAGGCATCAACACCTGGAACAGAACCACAACCTCAAGACCTGGCCAGTCACGCCAGCATCAGCCGCTGCCACAACGCCTGCACCGCTTCCCGTTCCCGTAACAACTCATCCTCAGGAACCAGTCCCGGCAGCTCACTCAGCGCCTTGCGATGATAGACGGCACGTAACGCCCGGTAATTCTCAGCCAGGAGTTCAGCAACTTCCCCTTCAAACAGACGGTGCCGCGCAAGTGAGTCAAGCAGACGAATATTATCTGTCCAATCAAGCAGATCGGGGTGTTTGTACGCCCAGCGCAGAACGCTGTATTGAACCATAAATTCAATATCGGCGATACCGCCGACACCCTGCTTTATATCAAATTGCTGGCCGTTACTCTTATCCAGCGACCCGCGCATCTTCTCGCGCATCTCCCGCACATCCGCACGCAGCTTTTCCGGATCGCGCTCGCGTGACAACACCTCACGGCGGATGCGCTGAAACTGCTGGATCACCGCCGGATCACCGGCCACCGCCCGCGCCCGCAGCAGCGCCTGATGTTCCCAGGTCCAGGCGGCGTTTTTCTGGTATTCCTCAAATGCCTCCAGCGAACTGACCAGCATGCCGGAATTGCCGTTGGGACGCAGGCGCATGTCTACCTCGTACAGCGTGCCGGCCGGAGTGCGGGTGGTATACATATGAATCATGCGCTGACCCATGCGGGCATAGAAAAGGTCATTGGCCACCGGGCGTTTGCCATCCGTCATCAGGTTCGGGTTGTCATTGCCATGCAGAAACACCATATCCAGATCGGAGCCATAGCCCAGCTCAATCCCGCCAAGTTTGCCGTAACCGATCACCGCAAAGCCATTTCCATCCCCACTGACGTTGCTGGGCCGGCCATGCTTCGCGACCAGGAGATCCCACGCCTGCTCCATCACCTTGCAAGTAATGGTCTCGGCAATTTCGGTGAGATAATCACTCACCACCATCAGCGGAATCACGCCAGTGAGATCGGCCGCTGCCACCCGCAACATGTTGCTCTGGGTAAACTGGCGCATCCGCTCCATCTGCTGCTCCTGATCATCCTTGTCGACGGCGGCCAAGGCTGTTGCCAGTTCCGCTTCCAGGCGCTCCCTTTTAAGCGGGGTATAGAGCCTGCGCGGATCCAGCATTTCATCCAACAGCAGCGGATGCCGGGCCACCTGCTGGGCAATCCAGGGGCTGATACCGGCCAGCTTGACCAATTGGGTGAGCGCGGTGGGATTTTCCACCAGCAGAGCCAGATAGGAGGTGCGCCGGGCAATCGACTCGATAATCCGGAGTATCCGCTCCAGTGTCACATCCGGAGCCGGAGATTGCGCCACCGCCTCCAGCAATACCGGCATCAACTGCTCCATGCGATGGCGGCCACGGGTGCCCAGGCTGCGACAGGCGTGTCCCTGACGAAAACTTTCCAGCCGGGACAGCACTACCGCACCCTCGCTGAAGCCTGACTGTTCCAATCGTTTGGCGGCCTGCTCATCATCCAGTTCCTGATCCCAGACCGCCTGCAACGGCAAATCAGCCGTTACCTCCTCACTGAGCGCGAATACATTATCAAAGTGGGATTGGACCTTGACCCGATGCCGCTCCAGGACTGCAAAGAACTGCCCCCAGTCGGTATACCCCATGGCGCGGGCAATACGCAGGCGGCCGGATTCACTCTCCGGTAGCAGATGAGTCTGCCGGTCCTTCCACGCCTGAATTCGGTTCTCCACCAAGCGCAGAAAGCGGTAGGCCTCGGTCAATTCCGTAACCTCTTCGGGAGAAAGTTGCTGCTTCTCACCCAATACTTGCAACACCGGCAGAATAGGTCGGATCTGCAGTTCAGGTTCCCGGCCACCGCGAATCAGCTGGAACGCCTGGCCGATAAACTCAATCTCACGAATACCACCCGGACCCAGCTTGACGTTGTCGGCCATGCCCTTGCGTTTCAGCTCACGACCGATCAACCGCTTCATGTCACGGATCGATTCGATGGCACCAAAATCGAGATAACGGCGATAGATGAACGGCTGCAACATGGCCATGATCTCCCGACCCGCTGCCGCATCACCGGCCACCACCCGCGCCTTGATCATGGCGTAGCGCTCCCACTCCCGGGCATGGGACTGGTAGTAGGTCTCCATGGCATCAAATGACAAGGCCAGCGCCCCCGCATCACCGAAGGGGCGCAACCGGGCGTCCACCCTGAATACAAAACCATCCACAGTCTGGCTGTTGAGCGCCTTGACCAACTGCTGACAGAGACGGATAAAAAACTGCTCATTGGATGTTGGGCGGGCGCCGTCAGTCTCGCCCGGCTCCGGGTAGGCGAAAATCAAATCGATATCGGAAGAGAGATTAAGCTCCCGGGCACCCAGCTTACCCATGCCCAGCACCACCAGATACTGTTGCTCACCTGCCGCATTACGGGGCGTGCCCTGCTTCTCCGTCAGCCAGGCATAGAGCAGGGAAAGGGCCCGCGACACACAGGCATCGGCCAACGCCGAGAGATCCTCCAGAGTCTCAGCCAACGGTGCCGCCTGGGTCAGGTCACGCCAGATGATCCGCACCATCTGCTCATTGCGAAAACGCCGCAACTCCCTGTGCAATGCCGGCTCATCCGTCACTTCGTCCAGCCTGGCACCAAGCAGGCGATCCAATTCTCCGTCGCTATAGCTGTGCGCCAGTACTCCGGAACGCTGCAGCCGCATCAACAACTCAGGCTGCTTCAGGCAGTGCTGGGCAACGAAGTCGCTCCCTTCCCATACCCTCAGCAACTCCGCCTCGAATCCCGCCACCGAACAGAGCTCGGCGCCCAGTTCAGGCGATACAGACTGCCAGTGACGCCATTTGTTTTCTGCTTCTCGTGCGGGGTGTTCAGACGGCTGCATAGGTTTCTCAAAAATCTGGTTGGTCGGATTGTTCACGGAAGTGGGCACCGCCCATCGTACCGCCACTCCCGGCAAAGGTGAATGGCGGATGCGCGTTCGCTTGGCCGAATCCTCTGACTGCCTGTGCGCACAAAAGCTGTGTAGGTCGGGTTAGCCGAAGGCACAACCCGACGAGGTCGCCGGTACCGGGAGCGTGAATTGATTGTCGGATTACGCTGTCGCTAATTCGACCTACCAACTGAAACCGTTCCGACCGGGCAAATCCGCTCACGCACATCCTTTGGCGCTGGCCTCCAGCTTCGCTCTATCGCCACCATCCATGGAGTCGTGTGCATTGCGGTATAAACCCCTCCATGGGCGAATCGCCAAGCCAAAACAACACCAAAACAAAATTGGAACGAAACAAAAAAACCCTGCCGGGCAGCGCCAGGCAGGGTTTTGATCAGAGCGGATAGCTCCGGGACAGCGATTACATCATGCCGCCCATACCGCCCATGCCGCCCATGCCGCTCATATCCGGCATGCCGCCACCAGCCGAGTCATCGGCGGGTTCATCAGCAACCATAGCCTCGGTGGTGATCATCAGACCAGCCACGGAGATGGCGTTCTGCAGCGCGGTGCGGGTCACCTTGGTGGGATCCAGGATACCCATCTCGACCATGTCGCCATACTCACCGTTGGAGGCGTTGAAGCCGAAGTTGCCTTCACCTTCAGCCACCTTGTTCACGACCACGGAGGCCTCGCTACCGGCATTGCTCACGATCTGACGCATCGGCTCTTCCATGGCGCGAGCGGCAATCTTGATACCGACATCCTGATCATGGTTGTCACCGGTCAGGTCCTTCAATGCCGCCAGGGCACGGATCAGGGCGACACCGCCGCCGGGCACCACACCCTCTTCAACTGCAGCGCGGGTAGCATGCAGGGCATCTTCCACGCGGGCCTTTTTCTCTTTCATCTCGACTTCAGTTGCTGCGCCCACCTTGATCACGGCCACACCACCGGCCAGCTTGGCAACACGCTCCTGCAGCTTCTCACGATCATAATCGGAAGAGGTCTCTTCGATCTGGGCACGGATCTGCTCAACCCGGGCCTTGATGTCGTTCTCGGTACCGGCGCCATCGATGACGGTGGTCTCTTCCTTGGTGATCTGGATCTTCTTGGCGGTACCCAGTTCGTTCAGGGTGGCCTTTTCCAGGGTCAGACCCACTTCTTCGGCAATCACGGTACCACCGGTCAGAATGGCGATATCCTGCAGCATGGCCTTGCGACGGTCACCGAAGCCGGGGGCCTTGACGGCACAGACCTTGACGATACCGCGGATGGTGTTGACCACCAGGGTAGCCAGCGCCTCGCCTTCCACGTCCTCGGCAATGATCAGCAGCGGACGGCCGGCCTTGGCGACGGCTTCCAGTACCGGCAGCAGATCACGGATGTTGGAGATTTTCTTGTCATGCAGCAGGATGTAGGGGTCTTCCAGATCCACCGACATGCTCTGCTGGTTGTTAACAAAATAGGGGGAGAGGTAGCCACGATCGAACTGCATACCCTCGACCACATCCAGGCTGTTCTCCAGGGCAGAGCCCTCTTCAACCGTGATGACACCCTCTTTACCCACTTTCTGCATGGCCTCGGCAATGATGCCGCCGATGTTCTCATCGCTGTTGGCGGAGATAGTACCCACCTGAGCGATGGACTTGTCATCGGCGCAGGGCTTGGACATCTCGGCCAGCGCCTTGACGGCCGCAGCAGCACCCTTCTCCATGCCGCGCTTCAGATCCATCGGGTTCATACCGGCAGCAACGGCCTTGAGACCTTCGCGTACAATGGCTTGGGCCAGCACGGTTGCCGTGGTGGTGCCGTCGCCGGCCACATCGGAGGTCTGGGAAGAGACCTCTTTCACCATCTGGGCGCCCATGTTCTCGAAGTTGTCGGACAACTCGATCTCTTTGGCAACGGAGACGCCGTCCTTGGTGATGGTGGGTGCACCAAAACTCTTCTGCAGCACCACATTGCGGCCTTTCGGACCCAGAGTGACCTTTACGGCGTCGGCCAGGATATTGACACCACGCAGCATTCTCTGACGCGCGTCATCGGAAAATTTCACTTCTTTTGCAGACATAGATACGTATTCCTTTGAAATTCAGTAAATTTAAGTGGCTCTGAGGCGCTGAATCAGCCCTCGATCACACCCATGATGTCTTCTTCGCGCATCACCAGCAGGCTCTCCTCACCGAGTTTCACCTCGTTGCCGGAGTACTTGCCGAACAGGACCTTGTCACCGACCTTGACGTCCAGTGGGCGAGACTCGCCATTGCTCAGGACCTTGCCGTTACCGACGGCAATCACTTCACCCTGGGCCGGCTTCTCGGTTGCACTGTCCGGCAGGACGATGCCACCAGCGCTGGTGCGCTCCTCTTCCATACGACGAATGACCACACGGTCTTGCAGCGGACGAATTTTCATCTACCGATTTCTCCTGATTTGGCTGTTTACACAAATTGGTGTTTTATTATCCGGCGAGACTGTTAGCACTCACCGAGACTGAGTGCTAATAATAGGGTCGATTTATCCAGAGTCAAGGGCAACAGACAGAAAAAAGCCGGACCGGGGTAACGACCCGCCTATGTCGGCTCAGAGAAGATGATCGTTGTAACGTTCCATTAGATAACAGAAGCAGTCCTGGCGGATCACCCGGCTATCCCGCGTGATCATCGACGGCATCACCGGCAACCGCAGGCGCAGTTCCCCATCGGACACCTCCAGATACCGATCGGACACCTCTGCTCCCTGCTCATCCAGCACCGTCAGTCCGGTGCCCAGCCCTTGTACCACTCGCCCGAGCGCCGTACCACGCGGCAATTCACGAAAATTCAACAGCTCCAGATCCGGTGCCAGCGAGATATCCACATCAGCATCCGCAAAGCCGAAGCTGACCGACTCCGGCACCTTGACGGTGGCTACCGTGTGAAACAGATCCAGATCCTGGGCCGCCACCGGGTGATCCGGATGCGCTGACAAATGCAGGCAGGCATCCAGGTACTCCCGCACATGGGAGACGCCGAAGGACTGATCCGGTTTGCCGCATTCCAGGGTCACCGCCGGGCAGAGACGGGACATGGCCAGAGATTGGACCCCGGTCGGCCGGGTGAAGTAGACCACTGTGCGACTGAACAGGGCGGCCAGATGGAGAAACGGGTGATCCAGCCGGTTGATGCAGGCGTAGTGGGGATTGAGACCGGTATTGTTGTGCACATCCACGCTGGCAAACAGACCACGTGACTGCATGCGCTCCACCACCTGGCACATCATCTGTGCCTCCGGGGATTCCCGGTCATCGCCGCCCGGCCAGACCCGGTTGTAGTCAGGCTGCCCATCCAGCCTGCGTACTCCTTCGGCGGCAGCCGTCACATTGCCTATAAAGAGGGTAAGTGACCTCGGCAGCTCCCGGCTGCCACCACCCACCCTGTAGTCACTCAGCAGCTGACGTATTGCCTCCCAGCCGGTGGTCTCATTACCGTGCATCAGGACGGAGACAAAAAGGGCCGGCGACTGCCTGCCCTGAAGATGGATCAACGTGGGTGCGCGAAGGGCGGCCGCCAACTCCTGGGCATCCAGGGCCAGCAGGCCTTCCGGCAGGGACTCAAGCTCCTGCAGCATCACGCCCCCGAATTTCCGCATCCAGATCCTGCAAACGTTCCGGCGTACCAATATCCAGCCACCGCCCCGCATAATGCTCACCACTTACCCGGCCGGCAGCCATCGCCTGCCGCAGCAGGGGCGCCAGGGGAAAGGCGCCAGGAGCGCACGTGGCAAACAGCTCTGACCGATAAACGCCGATACCACTGTAGGTCAGGCACGCATCCCCGGCGTCTGACAGCAGACCGGTATCGGCAAGCATGAAATCACCCTGAGGGTTGTGTTGGGGGTTATCCACCATAACCAGATGAGCCAGTGAATCGGCCGGCATTTGTGGTGGCGAAAAGGGATAGTCGGTCCAGACATCGCCATTCACCACCCAGAAGGGCGCATCACCTAGCAGCGGCAAGGCGTGGTAGATGCCGCCCCCGGTTTCCAGCGCCCCCACCGGTTCCGCCGAATAGGCAATGGAAACGCCCCATCGGGCTCCATCCCCGAGAAAATCAACCAACTGCTCGCCGAGATGGGCGTGGTTTACCACCAGCCGGTGGACACCGGCCCTGGCCAGCGCCTCAATGTTATATTCAATCAGTGGCTTTCCCGCCACCCGTAACAACGGTTTCGGGGTGATGTCCGTCAACGGGCGCATACGTTCACCGCGTCCGGCAGCCAGGATCATGGCGTGGGTCGGTGACAATGGTCTGTTCGAGCGGCTATCCATATATCAATCTCTATCGTCAATTGGAACGACGCTTAGGCAAACTTTAGCCGGACCGCTCTGTTGATATTGATCCTCTTCCATTCAGACAATTAAAAATCCTATGTCCCAGTTACCTGTTGCATGAGAAGCGGCCGTCTTTAGTAGGAGCGGATTTATCCGCGAAATTGGCGGCTGAGGCCATTCCTACCGCTACGCTTGGTTCCCGGAGAGGGGTTTGACCTGCAGGAGGCCCGCCCCGGGCCGAATTCGCGGCGAGGCGCCGCTCCTACCGGGCGAATCGCCAAGCCAAGCCAAAACAACACCAACACCAACACGTAATTGGGACAAAGCCATTAAAAAGGCCACCCTTACTTACTAAGAGGCAGCCTTGTTATCACTACTTAACCCGCTGATCTGGGCATCATCCCTTCATCGAGGCGAAGAATTCCTCGTTGGTCTTGGTGTCCTTGAGCTTGTCGAACAGGAACTCCATCGCCGCCAGCTCATCCATCGGGTGCAGGATCTTGCGCAGGATCCACATCTTCTGCAACGCATCCGGTTTCATCAGCAGATCTTCACGGCGGGTACCGGAACGATTGATGTTGATCGCGGGGAAGATGCGTTTCTCGGCAATGCGCCGATCCAGGTGAATCTCCATGTTACCGGTGCCCTTGAACTCTTCGTAAATCACATCATCCATGCGCGATCCGGTTTCCACCAGAGCGGTGGCTATGATGGTCAGGCTACCGCCCTCTTCCACATTGCGCGCCGCGCCGAAAAATCTCTTGGGACGGTGCAGCGCATTGGCATCCACACCACCGGTCAACACCTTGCCGGATGACGGGATCACCGTGTTATAGGCACGCGCCAGACGGGTGATGGAGTCTAGCAGGATCACCACATCTTTCTTGTGCTCCACCAGACGCTTGGCCTTCTCGATCACCATCTCAGCCACCTGGACGTGGCGAGCCGCCGGCTCGTCGAAGGTGGAGGAGATCACCTCGCCCCGCACCGAACGAGCCATCTCGGTCACCTCTTCCGGGCGCTCGTCGATCAGCAGTACGATCAGCTGGGCCTCGGGGTGGTTGTAGGCGATGGACTGGGCGATGTTCTGCATCAGCATGGTCTTGCCTGCCTTGGGCGGGGAGACGATCAGGCCGCGCTGGCCCTTGCCGATCGGCGCACAGAGCTCGATAGTGCGCGCGGTGATATCCTCGGTACTGCCGTTGCCTTTCTCCAGATTGAACTTCTCATTGGCGAACAGCGGCGTGAAGTTCTCGAACAGGATTTTGTTCTTGGCGTTTTCCGGCTTGTCATAGTTGATCTCGCTGACCTTGAGCAGGGCGAAATAGCGTTCGCTCTCCTTGGGGGGGCGGATCTTGCCAGAGATGGTGTCGCCAGTGCGAAGGTTGAAGCGCCTGATCTGACTGGGGGAGACGTAAATGTCATCCGGCCCCGCCAGGTAGGAGCTGTCCGCTGCGCGCAGGAAGCCAAAACCATCCTGAAGAATTTCCAGGACACCATCGCCGTGGATATCCTCGCCCTTCTTGGCGTGCGCCTTGAGGATGGCGAAGATCAGATCCTGTTTGCGGGACCGCGCCATACCCTCCAGCTTCATGGATTGGGCGAGTTCGACCAGTTCAGTAACCGGCATCTTTTTAAGTTCGGTGAGATTCATGATGTTATGCGTGATTGAAAAAAGAACGGAACGGGCTTTGGGTTCCCGTTTGGAACAGAGTTATTGGGATATCGCTCTGGGGTGATTGGTTTCTTGGTATTAGCACTCACGGGAGGGCTATTAGGCGAATTCTAGCACCATCCCGGAGTACGTCCAGTATTAATTGTGTTTTGATCTGTTTCAGAGATTGCTGTCAATGAATGCAATCAGCTGGGATTTTGACACAGCACCGACCTTGGTGGCCTCTACTTCACCATCCTTGAACAACATCAGAGTGGGGATACCACGAATGCCGTAGCGGGGCGGGGTGTTGGGATTTTCGTCAATATTCAGCTTGGCGACCTTGATCTTGCCGGCATATTCACCGGTAATCTCATCCAGCACCGGGGCAATCATCTTACAGGGACCACACCATTCAGCCCAGTAATCCACCAGCACAGGCAGATCTGACTTCAACACTTCCGCCTCAAAATTATCGTCGGTCACATGAACAATCTGTTCACTCACTAGCATTCTCCACAAAATTCGGTTGGGATATCGCACCACGAAGTACGGGGCTGCACCGGTGCTTATCGTTACATCTGGGATCTGTTGTTGTTCGAATCTCCAAAACACAGGGATCTATTTGATCCCAATATTTTGACCATTTCAAGTCCAAACCATCAGTAAATTGCTGTATCCTAGCGCACCATGACAGACAAACACCTCACGGATATCCGTTTTGACAGCTTCGGGCTGTGTAAAGAACTCGCACAAGGCATTGAAGATACAGGCTTTTCCTTCTGCACCCCCATTCAAGCAGAAACCCTGCCCATTGCCCTGAAAGGACAGGATGTGGCCGGACAGGCGCAGACCGGCACCGGCAAAACCGCCGCCTTCCTGCTGGCGACCTACCAGCATCTGCTGACCAACCCGGCGCCCGAAGGACGCAAACAGAATCAGCCACGAGCACTGATTGTGGCCCCCACCCGCGAACTGGCGGTGCAGATTCACAAGGATGCCGAGGTCCTGGGCAAACATACCGGCCTTACATTGGGACTGGTTTTCGGCGGCACCGGCTATGAGCAGCAGCGCAAACAGCTGGAAGACGGCGTCGATATCCTGATCGGCACCCCCGGCCGCCTGATCGACTACCTGAAGCAGAACATCTACAACCTGAAGGCTACCCAGGTAGTGGTCATGGACGAGGCCGACCGCATGTTCGACCTCGGCTTCATCAAGGATATCCGCTTCATGTTGCGGCGCTGCCCACCACCACAGGAGCGGCTGGGCCTGCTGTTCTCCGCCACCCTCTCGTTTCGGGTACTGGAACTGGCCTACGAGCACATGAACAACCCGACCACGGTCAAGATCGAAACCGACAAGGTGACGGCCGACAAGGTGAAGCAGACCTGCTACATGACCGCCAATGACGAGAAGATCTCGCTGCTGCTCGGCCTGCTGAAAAACATGGACGCCCATCGCACCATCGTCTTCGTCAACACCAAGCGCGGGGCCGACCTGGTCTGGGGCTATCTGGAAGGCAACGGCATCGGCGCCGCGGTAATCTCCGGTGACGTGCCGCAGAAAAAGCGCATGAGCCTGCTGAGCGACTTCCAGGAAGGCCGGCTGCCGGTACTGGTTGCCACCGATGTGGCCGCCCGCGGCCTGCACATTCCGGACGTATCACACGTATTCAATTTCGACCTGCCGGACGACGCAGAGGACTATGTCCACCGTATCGGACGCACCGCCCGGGCCGGTGCCAGCGGTGATGCCATCAGCTTTGCCTGTGAGACCCATGCCTTCTCCCTCCCGGATATTGAAGCCTACATCGGCCATCGCATACCGATGGAGCCGGTAACCACGGAACTGCTGTTCAAGGTCGACCCAAAGAGCCGGATCATCCCGGATCGCCCGGAACGGGACAAACGTCGTAACAGCGGCAGCGGTAAACGACCCGCCCGCCGGACTGACGCAGCACCAGCCAAATCCCAGGCAACCGGCACCGAGGCGCCCAAGAAAAAACGTCGCCGCAGAAGAAAGCCGAAACAGACCAGCAATACCGAATAAAAAATGGATCTGGCCGTCACCAACAAGTGCAGCCGCTGCCTCAAATCCATTTGTTGCACCTATACCACCGAGGCACTGGGGGTTGCACCGCGCTCCAAGGCCGACTTCGACCATCTGCTGTGGCAGGTCTCCCACCAGGGCGTGGAGCTTTACAAGGATGAGGGTGACTGGTACCTGATGTTCCTGGGACGCTGTGAACACCTGCAGCCGGGCGGTGCCTGTGGCATCTATAACGAACGACCACAGATCTGTCGCGATTACGACAACGACTGGTGCGAATATGACGCTCCGGCCGAGGCGGGCTTCGAGCTCCACTTCCGCAATTACGCAGAGCTGCTCAGCTATTGCAGGAAACGCTTCAAAAGCTGGGGTAAGCGCTGATCCCACCACCCGATAGGGTGAATGCGTTTGCGCTTATCCACCTACCTTTGAACATTTACCCAATTATTGCAAAAATCGGCCCGTAGAAGGCCCGCCTCCGGGCCGAATTCGCGGCGGGGGCGCCGCTCCTACGGGTGCACGTGCCGGATGGGCTGCGCTTATCCGCCCTGCCTTTGAACATTTACCCGGTTATTGCAAGAATCGCCCTGTAGGAGGCCCGCCCCGGGCCGAATTCGCGGCGGGGGCGCCGCTCCTACGGGTGCACGTGCCGGATGGGCTGCGCTTATCCGCCCTGCCTTTGAACATTTACCCGGTTATTGCAAGAATCCGCCTGTAGGAGGCCCGCCCCCGGGCCGAATTCGCGGCGGGGGCGCCGCTCCTACGGGTGCACGTGCCGGATGGGCTGCGCTGGTCCACCTTTTTGCGCATTTATGTAGGAGGATGAGCCGGCAGGCGCATTCACCAATGGCATCTGCGGTCAGCCCGGCAGGATAGCGGAAAAATCCTCTATCGCCATGAATCCCTCGGACTCCCGCGCCGGGCCACGAGTGTCGGGCTTCAACACTCTTATTAGATAACCCATTCCGTAATCCCGGGCCGACTCAAGCACCGACAGGCTGTCATCGACAAACAGCGCGCGTGATTTTTCAAATGGCTCGATCTGCTGAAACTTATCCCAGAAGGTTGGCTCTTCTTTCGGCAGCCCCAGGTCATGGGAGCAGACCACGGCGTCAAAATAGCCCTGTAGCTTGGTGCGCTCCATTTTCAGCGCCAGCGCCTTCTGGTGGGCATTAGTCACCAGAACAATCCGCTTCTCCCAGGATCGCGCTGATTCCAGAAAATCCACCACATGGGGATGCACTGCAATCAGATGATCTACCTCCGCCTTGAGCAGGGCAATATCCAATCCCAGCTCGCGGCTCCAGTGGTCCACACAGTACCACTCCAGGGTACCCTCAACACTCTGGTATCGGCTAAGCAGCTCGGCTTTTGCCTGCTCAAGTGAAAAACCGCGGCTCTCGGCATAGCGCCGGGGCACATGTTCCAGCCAGAAATAGTTGTCGAAATGGAGGTCCAGCAGGGTGCCATCCATATCCAGCAGGATCGTGTCGATTTGGTTCCAGTCAATCATGGGGTAAAGTTACAGTGGAACCCGACCGCATAGCAACAGAAGAAACCAACATGCCTAAACCGCCCCGCATCAGCAATCGCCGCACCCTCAACGAAACCGGCGTGTTTCATATCGAGGAGATAGATCTGGAGTTTGCCAACGGCCAACAGCGCACTTACCAGCGGGTGGTCGGCTCCGAGGAGGGCGCAGTGCTGGTGGTGCCGATGCTGGATGCCGAGACGCTGCTGCTGATCCGCGAGTATGCCGCGGGGGTCAACCGTTACGAACTCGCCTTTCCAAAAGGCCATATAGAACCGGGTGAAGAGCCGCTCACCGCCGGCAACCGGGAACTCCAGGAGGAGACCGGCTATGCGGCCAAACGGCTGGAACTGCTCAACTCGGTCAGTGTCGCCCCGGGCTACATCTACCACACAACCCACATCGTGCTGGCACGGGATCTCTATCCGCACCCCCTTCCCGGCGATGAACCGGAACCTATCGAAGTGATCCCGTGGAAACTACGCGATTTCGATCAACTGCTGGCGCAGGCAGATTTTACCGAGGCCAGATCACAACTGGCCCTGTTTTTGGCCCGGGAAAGACTGCGGCACAGGTAACCGGTGCCTCAACTCCATGCGCTGGGCTCACAGGGCGCGCCCTATAACATGGCAGGGGAACCCCAAGAAGCCTAACGACAAAACTCCCGCAGATAGTCACTCTGTTCACGGCGCTGTCGGCGTAACCGCTCGCCCCGTGAGGGCTTGTATCCTCGGCGCAGCTCTGCTTCGATCCGCTCAATCCGCTGGCCAGCTTTCCAGCATGCCTGTTCCTGCTTGCGTTCTGCACGAGCCGCCCTTCCCAGTGCGGCCTGGTCCCTGGAACCCGCCTTGGCGGAACCCCGCCCCTGGCCCGACCGCCCCCGGGGACTCGCCACCCACTCCGTGGTGCGGACATCCAGCTCAACTTCCACGCCCTGGGCGCAGGGGATCTGCTGAAAAATCACCCCATCGGGACCATCGGGACAGCGAAACACTCCCGAAACAACCGGCCCCGAGGCCATGGTGCTGATTAAAAATGTGACCCAAACCCCAACTATAGCGGCCTGGCTACGCATTTTGAGGCAATTCCGTCCCTGTCGATGTCTCATCCCTGATACTCCTTTTTATAATATTGTCACATTCCGTTACTGGCACAAACCGCTGCACCGGGTATTATGTACATGGAAAAACTAACGCCCAACCCTGGATGGTCGACAGTTATCAGCATGCCAAAAACGCCTACCAACCCTTCGCCGACGGATCTGGCCTTCATCAACCGCCAGTTACGACAACGGTTGAACAGCCTCACCCGCGAGGCCAACCACAACGAGGAGGTATTAAAACGCTTCCACGACCGCGAACTGACCCTGCTGGCAACGGAATCCCTACCCCAGCTGCTCGGCTGCCTGGTCGATGGCATGAAATCTTCATTCGACCTGCCCAACATCCAGCTGATACTGCATGACCCTGACCATGAACTCAGGCACCTGCTGCTCCATTCAGGAATAGAACCGGACAGTCTGGCCGATATCCGTTTCGTCGATGAGATCGCCACCTTCTCGCCCAAACATGCCCGCTACAAGGCCCCCTGGCTCGGACCCTACCTGGACCATGAACACGCCATCCTGTTTCCTGCCGCCGAGACCTTGCAGAGCATCGCCATCCTGCCCATGATCCGACGCGGCAAGCTGGTCGGCTTCATTGGCCTTGGCAGCCACGATCCCAACCGCTTCACCCGCCATCACGCCAGCGACTTCCTCAACCGCCTGGCCACCATCAGCGCCATCTGCCTGGAGAACACCGCCAACCGGGAGCATCTGGTGATCGCCGGACTCACCGACGCCCTGACCGGCCTGCACAACCGCCGCTATCTTGAGCGCCGACTCGAGGAAGAGGTCACCCGGGCGTTGCGTTACCAGCACCCCCTGAGCTGCCTGTTCATTGATGCCGACCACTTCAAGCAGATTAATGATCTGCATGGACACGGCGCCGGTGACAGCGTACTGCGCGAACTGGCACTCAGGGTTAAGGAGTGCCTGCGCCTGTCCGACATCGCCACCCGTTATGGCGGCGAAGAGTTTACCCTGCTGCTGCCTCAGACCGATGCCACCGAGGCGGGCAATCTGGCCGAAAGAATACGCCACCGAATCCAGGCCAAACCGATTGCCATACATGGCGGTGAAAGCGTCGAGGTCACTGTCTCCATCGGAGTTTCGGCCCTGCAATCAGGCAGCGGTGACAGCACACTGAAGATTGCCGAACAACTTCTCGAGGAAGCGGACAATGCACTCTACCTGGCCAAAGAATCCGGGCGGAACCGGGTACAACTGGCGAACCCGACCAGCATACCCAAGAACGAGCAAGAGATAGTTGAAATAAACGACTAATTCAGCGTAAGGGTTATCTGAAATCCGACTCGTCGCACCCCGCCAAAGCCAGAAAAGCCACTGTCACTTTTTACCCTTCAGCAGGGACGCAAGATCGGCAAACGGGTTATGGGTTGCGCTGCTTTTCTGGGCATCAGCCGAGGCATCACCATACTCCGAATCAATATAGCGTGAGTGCTCATTGTCGTGACAATAGATGCATAACAACTCCCAGTTGCTGCCATCCGGGGGATTGTTATCGTGATTATGATCTCGATGATGTACCGTCAACTCCCGCAGGTTATCGCGGGTAAATTCCCGTGCACACCGGCCACATACCCAGGGATACAGCTTCAGCGCCCGCTCACGATAACCTTTTTCCCGCTCCTCGCGGGCACGTCTGGCGTCCGCAACGACCCGATCCAGCTTACTCGTAGAATTATCCGATGCCATTTTCAAGACCCTAACATGATTGCAACCACTGTCACCCACCTGCGGGAAATGATGAGCGGTGACTACCTTTTACCGCCGCGGCCAAGTGACCTGATGCCTCTAGTATAGCTCGACAAGTTCGGCAATTATCGCCCCGTAAATATAACCGCATACCGAGCAAGTGCAGCAAGCAAAGGTCCGGCAACATTTGTTCTTCAGGCCCAGCTAAACATAACAAACAGGTACAACATCAGAATACCATCCATCACCAACTGCCAAGGGATATCCCTCGCCGCCGCCTCCCCGATACACGAATAGCTGATGCTCCTTGGGGTACATTTCCGATTTATGGATCTCTACTTTTGTAAAGACCGCTTCGAACCGGGCAAAATAATCCAAACCTGCCTCATGCATCATCCTTGTTACTTTATCTCTGTCTTTTCTATCTCTGGTCTTTTCATGTACCAAGGGGATCGGCAATACGGCGATACCATTAGGCCTCAAAACTCTTCTGAACTCGGATATCGCTTTCAGGTCATCATCTGGATATTCAAGTACATGAGAAGCAAAAACCATATCAAAGCTGGCATCTGGAAAAGGTATGTCTTGAATATCAAAGTTTTTATCTACATCCTTACGATACAGGTCACCTGATACGTAAGTTTTAAATTTTTTCCTGAACAATTTTCTAAACGCATTTTCAGGCGCGATGTGCAAAATACTTTGGGAAGAACAATCGATACTTTTAAATATATTCTGAAGAACCAAATATTGAAGCCTTGCTCTTTCCAACTCCCCACATTTCGGGCATTTGGCATGCAGTCTTACATTTTTGTCCTTAAATGGACCTGCGTAATTACAAATAGGACAATGAAAGTTCTCCTTATCCTTGTTCAGGAATTTAAAAAACGGTGCCCTTAATCCCTTGATTGCATACTCAATATTTTTCATCCGATTATCTGACTCATGATTGTGATTTCGTACAGTGTTCTTATCCGCAACAGGTAGACAATGGGTAATACGCCTTGCACTCTAATTCTGCCGGATTGATGCAGCCCAAAACAGCGCATCTTCGTAAGCGGTTATAGAAGATTTCAATGTATTTGAATATACCCGACTTCGCTACTTCAATCGACCGGGATCATCTCCTCGGCCTAGAGAAGGATAATGCCGCCATCAATACCCATGGGGCTGCTTGTCGCCCCTCTTGATCAGTTGACGATCAAAACCTCCAATCTGGTCGCGGGATGGTCTTCATCGGATATCTCTTCAGGGTAAAGAACTAACCTGCGAGGACGGAAGTGGGTCGCATTGGCAATCCTCCTTTCGCTACACGCGCATCCGTGAAACTTTACCAACGGGTGAGCAAAAGAGCTGGCTTCCACGGCACCTTGACCAAACAATAAGCGTTACGGATAGGCGACAGGCTTAACCCCCAATCCATCTGCTAACCAGACATCTGTCACCGGCGATATATAGGTGCTATGCGCAATATGGGGAAAAAGGCGATCGACAAATCGCTTGATTGCCTCGGACTCTCGGATCTGTTCGAGAGCGGCCACCGAGTCGAATACCGTGACATGATAGTGATGAAGCGGGTTGTCTCGATCTTCAAGCCACAGCGACAATTGGCCTACGCCACTAACCAGACCTGAGTTATTCCAATTAAAACTCTTTTGCGTTTTTAAGTGCGCTAACATCACAACCAACTATGGCTTCGAGATTTGAAGTTATTTTCTCTGCGCTCCAATCCCACCAGGAGATCGCCAGTAGTTCCCTGATTGTGTCTTCATCGAAACGATACCTGATCACTTTTGCAGGATTACCACCAACAACACTATAAGCCGGCACGTCGCTCGTAACGACCGACTTGCTGGCGATGATTGCACCACTACCCACCCTGACTCCCGGCATAATGGTAGCGTCATGCCCGATCCACACATCGCTACCTATTTCAGTGTCACCTTTGTAGGGTAGGTCTCCCGCTTTCGGCATTACCCGCTCCCACCCGTTGCCAAATATCTGAAACGGATAGGTAGAAAATCCGGACACCTTGTGATTTGCCCCATTCATTATGAATTTGGTGTCTTTTGCAATGGCGCAAAATTTGCCAATTTTCAGCTTGTCGCCGATGAATGGAAAATGATACAGGACATTATTCTCGAACCGCTCCGGACCTTCCGGGTCGTCATAGTAGGTATAGTCACCGACAATGATGTTTTCGCAAGAAATAAAATTCTTCAAGTAGCCAACCTGGGGAAAACCTTTCATTGGCGCCTTATCTTCCGGGTCTGGTCCGTTCAAGCTGATACCTCCGATGGGTATATACCCTGGTCGACGCCAGAACTTGCAGAAGGCCTGGCGAGTCCACGGCGTTATTTTTTATATCCGCTAGAAAAGTACGAGTGTTGGTAAGCTCGCCTGATTTCATCAGAAGAGGCATTACAGCCACTAAACTGTAAAACCACTTTCTTCCCTTTCAATTTATATTTCAATTTCAACGCCGCCATAATCGGCGCGCCTCCGGCCCCCTCAACCAGATTGTGTGTGTAAAAACCTGCCAGTGCGATGCCTTGATAAATCTCCTCTTCCGAAAGAACGACAAAGTCTGCCAGGTTTTCCTTGTAAATACTGAATGGCAGTTCATAGGCTATCCCGGTCGCAAAGCCGCCGGCAAAAGTTGAATTGGGAGCTTCGATAATTCCTCCCTTCTTCCAGGAAAGATATGCCGCTTGAGAACTGGAAGATTGAACCGCGTAGATTTCAATTCCCGGATTAATATTCTTGAGAGTTGTTATCGCGGCAGCGGCTTCACTCCCCGCGCCAATCGGTACAATAACGGCATCAACATCAGGCAAATCTTCTATCACTTCCAAAAATCCTGTACCAACACCATTAATCAGATGTGGCTCATTCGCAGGATGCACATAATATAGGCCCCTGCTTTCACACAAACTCTCTACCACATTCGCCGCCTCTTCAAAAGTACCACCAGCTTCAATCAGTTCGGCGCCGGACTGCCGGATCATTCTATTTTTTGCCGGATTGTTATTTTGCGGGACAACCACAACTGAATCGACCCCAAACCACGAAGCGGCACAGGCAATTGAAATGCCATGATTCCCCGTAGAAAACGTAATGACCCCCGTTACATCCCTAGCCTTTAGATGGGACATCAAATTAACACCGCCACGAATTTTAAAGCTCCCTGTTGGATGATGGTTTTCATGCTTTACGTAGATGCTCGCACCAATCAATTCAGACAGCCCTATGTATTCTAGTAAGGGCGATGGCGTGAGTCTGTTGTAAACGGCTTTACGGGCACGGATCACTTCGGCGAGGGATATGGGTTGGCGCTTGATATCGTCCATTAGTCTTTCCATAGCTGGTGGTTTGATAGGCTGACATTGGCCTTGCTGGTCAGAGGAAATTATTATTCGGTCCTCTTTGCCCTATCCTGACCGCATAGTCGGGAGTATGTCCAGCGTCACGATCACCTCCTTAACCAGCAAACTTTCCGGGTGAAGGATTTGACTTCGATAGTTGGTTTTTTTACACATAACGCTAGCGGTGACCGGACCTGAAACACGGTGTGGTTTTTGCGGTAAAATCCAGCGAAGCGAGGCCACAAAAAAGCGCGCCGATTTTCGGGTTAGGATCAGAGCGACTTGAATCACTTGTTCCAACAAACGGTTCAGATCGTGGCTCACTTCGCTCTCACGATCCAACCTTATTCATTATGTATTTGCTTCCACAATGACCTTGGACAAATTCCGGATGTACTCCTCACGTACGGCCTTGGGCTTTTTCATAATGAATGAAGGGTGATAAACAAAGTGTACGTGAGTGACTGAATTCGCTGAGTGCATTGTTTTCACACAAGGACGGGATACAGTTGGGTTGATGTGCGTCCATGCGTCTTTTCCTAAGCAAATAATGATTTTTGGAGATAACCAAGACAATTCCTTTTCGAGGTAAGGACTGCAATTAGCGATTTCATGTGGCTCGGATTTGCGATTTCCATCCGGGTGACATTTAACAACATTGGTTATGTAAATGTCCTTTTTCTCGATATTTGCCTGCTCAAACGCTAGATCAAGCAATTTTCCAGAACCACCAGTAAAGGGGATTTGGGCTTCTATGCAGGGCTTTCCGCAAAGAGACTGGCCAATAAAAATGATTCGGGAGTTAGTATTTCCATAGCCAGGCGCATTTTCAGTACCGAGTTCCTTAGAATTCAATCCCTCGCACTTTTGGCAAGACTTAATGCTGTGCCGAAGATTCAGCCATTTATCGGTGTTGTTCATTTTTTACGTATAACCCGGAAAGAACCGGCGGCGAAGCCGCCTGGTTGCTTGACTTGTTAAAAGCGCCCAACTACCATTATGCGCACTACCTATGCGCATAAACTATCCTGGGAGCGAATATAATGCAATCTGTAATTGACAGCAAAGCCCCAAAGAAAGCCGCTAATCTTAGTATAAACAAAGAGTTACTAGAAGAGGCTCGCAACCTAAACATAAACCTTTCAGCAACACTTGAGCAGGCACTAACTGAAAAGGTGCGCCAAGAAAGGCGCAAGCAATGGCTAGAGGATAACCGAGAAGCCATTGAAGCCTGCAATCAACTTGCAGAACAAAATGGTCTTTTCTCTGACAAGCACAGGGTATTCTGATGGATCAATTCGACCTCTACGTTAATACGGACAGCGACACCAACAAGACATACCCCTATTTTGTCGATATTCAGAATGGCCTACTCGATACGCTTAATAGCAGGGTAGTAATTCCGCTAACGCCTATAAGTAAATCCGACAAGAGATACCCCGATAACCTTTGCCCCATCGTAAAAATTAAAAATAAAAAATTTGCTCTCCTTACTCAGCAGCTCACAAGCGTATCCGCCAACTTCCTCAATAAGAAGGAATGCTCACTCTCTTCAAGCAGAGATGACATTGTTGCCGCGATAGACTTTCTGGTTACAGGCATTTAACGCTTTGCACAGCCGGAAGCCGGCCGCGCAGCAGCGGTGGCGTATCGGCTGATGCAACTGGTTACGCTGCTTTACTATCATCAAGCTCCCAGCCTGGAAATACCAACACGGCAGGATGGCAGTGTAGCGCTTTCGCCAATACCTTCGCCCTTTCAACACCCAAGCTCACTCGATTATTCTCAATCGCTGACAGAGTAGATTGTGGAATACCGGTCAATACGGCTAATTGATTCTGGCTTAGCTCCTGTAGTTCACGGATAATGCGAACAGAATCACCAACCGATACATCCGTAGTCTTCTTGGCTTTTTGGTACTCTTTCATATCATTTCCTCCGATAATCGTGAGGAGTTACTTCTACAACTTTTACGAGAACATGGTCGCGTTCAATTGTATAAATTACGTGGTATTGTTGATTTAGTCGCGACGAGCGAAATCCCTTCCATTCCCCCTTCAAGCCCTCATCATTAAAGCCACGGATGAGTTTTAAGCCGTCAGGTCCAGATAGCCGGGCTATATCTTTCCATTTTTCGTAACGTTGCAAGATTTCCTTTGGAATCTTACTCAGCTGCCTCGGGACCTTTCGGTGTTCGTAGATTAACCACATACCATATATAGTATATATACTGTTTTTAGTATGTCACGAGGATTTTAATGCGTAACGTCCGCCACACAGGCGAGCAGCTTGCTGCAAGTCCAGCACACGTAGTGTGCGATTGTGCTGGCGCTTGTTAGAGCTTGCTTGACCAATCGTATCGGTATGATGATCGTGATATTCAGCATTAATTTGCTATATCATGGTTATGAATTAGCCTAAAGCCCCGAGGATAAAGAACCCCATAAATACAAGCCCAAATCCAACCCAACCTAAGTGCCGGTATTTTTTAAAAATGAGGCCGATCAAACACAACGGTCCGAGCAAAATGTTTAAGGACACCCAGAACCAATGGATCCAGTTCTCCCCTCCACCGGGTGCACCAAGGCTCATTAGTAGAGCGAAGAGCAGGGGCAAATAAACAATGATCCCAATAATATTGGGAATAACAAAGAACATAATATGTTCTATCTTGTCTGCTTTATCGTCCATATAATTTTGTACGCTCTAACGCCGAACACAGCCGAGAGGAGCCGCGTAGCGGTGACGGATCGGCTGCTGTTTTTTGTTAAGCATGTTCCACCCATAGCCAATAAACGAATGATAATAGCCAGACACTTAGCAAAGACAAGCCCGAGAGAAGCGCTGGAGAAGACAATAATACAGATACTCTTTTAGTAAGTGCTTGTTTTAATGTAAGTGTTAAAAACACGCCAAATAGGCAAAAAACGAAGGAGTAAACCAGAGTTGCCCATGCAATGAGATTATATTCCCCTACCAAATGAGCATCATTTTCCGTGAATACATTGACTCCTGACCATAAAAAGAATGCAAAGCAAATCATTCCAATAGTATTTGCTAGTATTGCCAACCCCAATCTAAATTTTTGCCAATTATTCATTTATGCTTAACGAGCCTGTCGAAAAACCCGCCTAACGCAAACAAGTTTCTGGCTGGTGAATTCTCGAGGACACTCTTTCATAATTATTGGTAGCTGTTTGATGATTTATCTATATGGCGATCAACACGCCATCGTTCCTTGCTTTCTACGCCCATTCCCATCCATACCGGTGGATCTTCAAGATATTGTGTAACAACATCATCAACTTCCATTGCCCATCCACCTTGCGCTTGCCTCTTAGGCTAAATCGCTTGATGCCGATGGCATCCGTAATGTGTCCAAACACCGGCTCCACCGTGCCCAGTCGCTGACTATAGATATGCCGGCCTTTCGGGCTGTCTATTTTGCGCTTCATCCGCTCGATGATTCCCGCCTTTTGCTCCTGCGTGATATCCAGTGCGACGTTGATCTGGCGTGGGGTAGGCTGGTTTGGATTCCGCAGACAACGCTTTCTCAACCCACAGTCGTTGCAGTCGTGCTCGTAGCCCTGAAACTGCATGAACAGGTGATGGCCGATTCGGGCGCGCCGGGCCTTGAGCCACATTATCTTTCCCGCTGGGCAACGACAGGTCTCGCTTTTTCGGTCGATGGCGAATTCACTCTAGCTGAAACGCTCCTTGTCCTGGCGCTTGTTTCGTTCCTTGGCGGATTTGTGATCCTTGAAACGCGGATCACGGGAACGGAATCCGGTATCGGCCAGATAGGCATCGATACCTTCCGCTTCCAGGTATTCCAGCATCTCCCGGTTGTGATAACCCGAGTCCGCCGTGATCTGGGTCTTTTTCAACTGCTTTTCTGATGCAGTGTCAACGAAGGTTTCTCTGATCCCTTCGAGGACCGGCTTCAATAAGCCATGTTCCTGACCCTGCCCAAAGGCCTCGGCATGCACCACAACTTGGCATTGGCTATCCACCGCCGCTACACCGGTATAGCCCTGTATCACGCCATGACTGGTCTTCATCTTGGCGCTTTCGTTGTCGGTGATGTTGCTTTTTACCGTTTTGCCGCTTATCCCCTTACGCTCGGTTTCGGTATCGAGAAAGTGTTTGATCTTGCGTGAGACGGCCCGCAGCTTCTTGATCTGTTCCTTTTCGCGTGCTTGTATGTCCGGTGCCAGCTCGGCATTGTCTTGCTCTTGATGTCGCTGCAGCATGCGGCGCACCGCTCTATCAATCTTCTGACGCTTCTTTTTCAGTTCGGCATGGGTGCCACTCCACTCCTTGGAGGCATTAGAGGGTAGCTTGCAACCATCAATGGCAAACATCTCTTTGCCAATCAGACCCAGCTGATCACACATCAATACGATCTGGCTGAACAGATCGGTAATCGCTTCCGGTGCACGGGAGATGAAATCGGCCAGTGTACTGAAATGGGGTTGGGTATCGGCCGAGAGCGCCATGAAGGTGATGTTCTCACGGCACAGCCGTTCAATCTGTCGGCTGCTGGTGATGCCTTTGGAGTAGGCCAGGATGATGATCTTTAGCAGTAGTCGTGGGTCATAGGCCGGGCGGCCATTGTCATCGTTGCGGTAGTGGCGATCGAAGGACGTCAGGTCCAGTTCATGATCAATTAAATAAGAGAGGGAATATTCAAAGCTGCCGGGGAGAATCTGGCGATCAAAGGCAACCGGGATCATCTTCATTTGATCGTAGTTGTACTCCTTATAGCGGGCCATCATCCATTCTCCCTGCCGGTATTATTGTGTTTCTGATTTTACCCAATAACGGGGTTTTTCTACAGCCTCAACGCCCTGGTAAGCGGCGCTCAGCATGGAGCGTTTGCTCGGGCAAAAATGGCGAAGCCATGCCCGAGCAGGCGCGGAGTGCTGAGCGTCCGAGTGAGGAGCAAAGCGACGAACGGCTTGACCGTTTTGTTAGGCCCATTCTTCGTCTTCTCTTGAGGCCGCCCTATCGATCAGAGCATGATCTTCTGGAGCGAACTGCACGAATCTCCCTTGAGAGTAAGAAAATCTTTCTTCTTGCAACTCAGTTTGGTACCTGCTCCAGAACACCTCGGCAAGCTCCGCAATTGACCCGGGCTTTTCAGTCATTACCTTCGGTTCAACGTAGAGAGTGCAAATAGCGCCATCCCGGCCAGGTACTTTCGTGAGCAGTTGGGAAGGCTTGTATGGAGCGTGAACCGATGTGAACACCGGCTCCTCCAGACGATCACAAACCCGCAACGTGACGCTGACACCATCAGGGGCTTCTTCGGCGATAGACGCAACTAGCTTCTCCACCGCTTGCTCCGAAATATCAGTTTCTACGCCCTGTCTGAGATACGCACCAAACAGAAATGGCAACGTTAACCCATAGCGGGCTTTACGATTCTCCTCTAGCAATTTGAACCACAGCGGCTGTTTCATATCAGGCCTAACGTTTCGCATAGCCGAAAGGAGCCGCGTAGCGGCGACGCATGATCTTCCCCCGATAAAACGGACACATGAATTATCACGCTGTCATCGCTTCATATTCCGCGGGTGCCAGGTACCCGATCCCTGAATGCATCCGGCGGTGGTTGTAAAATCGGTTGATGTAATAGTTGAGAGCATACCTGAGTTCCTTGTCATTATGAAACACATTCCCTCGGATCAGTTCGGCCTTCAAGGTATGGAAAAATGATTCCATATGGGCATTATCGGTACAACACCCAGGCCGGTTCACACTGGGCCGCATACCCAGCCTCTTCAGTTCATCCCGAAAGCGATGCGAGGTAAATTCGATCCCCCGATCCGTATGGAAGATCAGGCCCTCTTTTACCTCCCGATCCCTTACCGCATTTCTCAATGCCGACAAGGTCAAATCAACCGTTCGGTGGTTGCTCAATGACCAACCCAATATCCGTCGACTGTAGACATCCAGTACCGTCGCCAGATAGCGCCATTTCCCGGCCAACTTGAGATAGGTGACGTCTGCTACCCACACCTGGTTGATGGCTGTCGGGGCCGGCTCTTTCAAACGAAGATTCTCGCCACTGGCTACGAAGCGCTTCAGGCCGGGACAACGCCGGGTAACTCGGACAACCCGTCCTTGAAGCTGCTTTTCGCGCATCAGGCGCTCTACACGCTTGCGCCCAACCAATACCCCCTGCTGCTTCAACGCCTGGAATACTCGTGGGCTCCCATAAACGCCCTGGCTTTCTTCATGGATGGCCTCTATCCATTTCCCCAACGCTGCATCTTCCTTGCGCCTCTGTGAGGGTGACCGCTTGAGCCAATCATAGAATCCACTCCTCGACACTCCCAGCCAGCGACACAAATAGCTTATTCCGAGTTGCCGGTTTCTCGCGATGAATCGATATCGTTCTGATGTTCCTCCGCAAGAAACCGTTGCCACTTTTTTAGGAGATCATTCTCCTGTTTCAGGCGGGCAACCTCTTTTCGCAGTTTCTTCAGTTCATCCAGCTCCTGTTTCTCCTTTTTGATGCTGGTGACTTTTCTACGCTTGTCTGTCACGATCTTTCCTTCCCGGTACTCTTTTCTCCATCGTGACAGCATAAACGGGTGAATGTCGAGCGTCTCGGCCACCTCCTTAACCTGCACACCCTCAAGGTGACTGAGCTGTACTGCTTTGGCCTTGAACTCCTCCGTGTATCGCCAGGTCTTCCTCGGTTGATTGTATCTTGGCATTGAACACCCTCCTGTTAGAGATGAGTGTCCGTTTTAGTGGGGGATGTTCAGCATCCGAACGAGCGCCTTGTTAGCCGCTTTACGCATTTTCGTCGTAAATTCTCGTAAAGTTTTCGAACTCTGTGCCTTTAAGATCATTTTCAATAACCCTTTTCGCAACCTCGAAATCTACTACAAAGTTACAAACTTCCATTGTTCCGCTACCAATGCTACCACCGTCACAAGCACCAAGGCCTGTCCAGCCTAGAGTTTCATTCATTCTATCTTCAAGCCTATGACGCTTTTCCACGTCTTCTCCATTTCCCATTCCATCCACTTCATACTCTATTAAAAGTGTATAGTGGTCTTCTGGCTCGACTGGGTGATAACCTTCAGAAACGAAATTATCTATTTCTTTTTGAATCAGATCGGTAGTTTTTTTAAACAAAGATGATTTCACTGTTTTGGACTGTCCTTCCGTCCCTAACTCACCCCAATGTACGGTATGGGTACCATCATCATTGTCCCAGGTTTCCCAGTACAACTTTTCGTTATCTGTAATTTTGTAAAGTTTTAGCACTGAGTTTTCCTACTTGTTCGGCTAACGACCAGCTTTGGGGCGCCGAGCGATAGCGAGTGCGTCCCAGCGAACTATAGTGAGCGCCAACAGCGCCTTGTTAGCCATTTCTTGGCTCCAGGGTAAATGACCTCCTAAGATTTAGCTCTGTATTTCTTAAAACATCATGAATATTTACTTCCACTACCCACTCCCCCAAAGGATCACTTTCTTCACCTATGAAATTGATAATAGCTGGTGATAATCGCACGTTATTAATATCTCCCATTGGTGTATCGTTTAAACACCAAAAGCTTTCGTAGTTAGCAGCTTCAGTGCCATCGGGCCTCGTAACTTTTAGTGCGCAACGGACGCTAGCTTGACCATATTCATTAACTTTGGGATTGACGAAGAAAGTAAGTATGACGATCCCTTCCCCAACACGAACAGTCTCTGCCTCTGCAAATGGTGGCACGTTGTCAGGCGGCGTCTCCCATTTTTGCTGCCAATTTAGATCCGAAGTAATTACCAATGAGCCCCCAAAATCATTCTCTACTTTTCTATACTCCGTATGCTCCCAATCATTTCGTTCAGCGCCAAGCCAAACACGACTCTCAGCATTCACCAGCAAAGATGAAGAAACATAGATCAAAATGGCTATGAGGTTGCTTTTCATGGCTAACGATCAAGGCAAGCGGCGGCGAAGCCGTCCGATTTGGCCGCCTTGTTATGAGTACTTTTCACAAACAGTCCAATCCACTTGCGCACGTAACATACAAAGCCCATAAAGGCCAAACGAACATCGTTGCTAACACCACAACCAAAAGCGCGATATGTTTCTGAACCGCTTTCCGAATTTTCACCAACAATTCGTTTACAGCAACAAAGACAAACAGCGGCATAACTATGCTCAGAAAGTTGACCAGGGCGAGCAATACTGGTCGATTTTCGGCCGCCCAAGAACTGTGGCTTTGATATTGCCCCTGAACGGTCAGCGCGATACAGATAACAGAGGCCACAATAATCTCTGGAACTAGCCCCTTCCTTTCCTTTAAGAAAAGCAGTAATTCGGCCACCGCAAACGCTAGCAGATAGTAGGCCCAAGAATTCTTAAAGGAACCAATCAGGAACTCTTCCATAAGTACTCATAACGCAGCGCTTTGCGGCTGCTTTGAAGCGCTAGCGGAAAAGCAGTCCGACAACAGCGCCTTGTTACGACTTGCCTCAAATGTGGCGTTTTGCTACAATCCATTTAATACTCTCCAGAGGTGCATGAAATGGCCACAACCAGCGTACGATTAGACCAAGCTCTTGTTGAGAAAGCTACGATCATGGCTAAAGCTCTCAACCGTACACCGCCGAAGCAAATTGAGCATTGGGCGAAGATTGGTGAAATCATGGAGGACAACCCTGACCTTCCCTATGAATTTGTAAAACAAGCAATTATTGCTGCCGCAGAGCGAGAAGCAGGCAAGCTTGAGAGCTACGATTTTGGCTAGGGCATCTCGTGTTTTACAAACACCTACTTTTAGAAAGGCGGTAAAGAAACTCAAGCCAAACCAAAAAAAAGAGCTTGATGCTGCCGTCAAAGAATTAATGGCAAAGCCTAGTCTCGGCGAACAAAAGAAAGGAGATCTCGCATTTTTGCGCGTGTACAAATTCAAGATGAATAAGCAACTTACCCTACTCGGATATAGTTTTGACGATGGCACTTTGACTCTTGAGTTAATGGCTCTTGGCTCCCACGAAAATTTTTACCGCGATATCAAACGACGCACTTAGAGTTGTAACGTTTGAGTTGTGTGGTGAGCGCGTTGTTTGCGCGAGTCCAACACGAACGATTTGTTATAGGTTTTTTGTTAATAACGTTTAAACCCGTTTTTAAGTTGCGAGCCTCTAACCCAGAAAAGAGGGATATTATTTTTAGGTAACTCAGCTTTAACTTTGTTTTGAAGCTCTATTTCACTTTCAGAATAGGATGATGGGTGTGTAGTTACTACCCAAAGACCATTTTCAATAACAGATTGATCTTGTTTGTTAATGTATTCGAGGACATCGTTTAGTGATTGTAGAACTGGCTGCCCTGGCTCAGGTTTTAGATAGGCAGCGTACGATACCTGAAACCCCCATGGCTGATCGGATATGTCAGCAACGCGCTTCGGTAATGCGTGAACAGAAATACCTTTGTCTCTCTGTGGCTCGCCAGCATATGAAAGCGGTGATAGTAGAGCTAAGAACAATATTAATGAGATAAATCTATCCATGTTTTTTTACCTATAACGATTTGGGTAAGGGGCCGTAGCGAAGCGGAGGTCCCAGCCTGCGAAGCAGGCGTACTTGACCCGCTGGTTATGCGTGCTACTACTTGATATGACGACTTTTTCTCTTTTCATTGAGCTTTGTTTCCACCAGGCCCAGTATTATTAAAGTAGCTAAGATTCCTATGAATGTAGGTAAAACACTTACCACATAGCCTAGGAATCCATGCTCCTTTACATACATACCAATACCATCTAGCCCTGTTATTACCGATTCCCTTCCAGATATCTTTGTAATAAATGTCTTCTCAGCACTTCCATAATCCAACATGAAAGTAATCAGAGCAGCAGGAAATAATGAGATCCCAAGGCTCTTTTGTATGTTTCTTTTAAAACGCATAACGCCCGGCTTCAGCGGGGCAGGCGCGATAGCGACTGCGTCCGCTGCAAGCCATTGTTAGGCCTATTTGCATTCTATTGCCAGATTATGCTGAGGGGCGGCCATAATAGAACCATTGACTGGCACTGCTACCGTTCCCGATGCGCGATCAATAATTGTGTACCCATTTGGACATACTTCACCAGCTTTTTGGTAACATGCATCAAGTGTGCGCCCCATGCCGCTGCAACGCATTGAATAAGCAGTTTTTCCGCTTGGGCCAATAAATTGTTTTGGAGCGATGGCAGCACACGCCGAAAGTAGTAATAAAAGCAAAACGCTCGTAATTATTTTCATTTTCACCTCAGCATTCTTGTATTGAGATTAGCTAACAGCTTTCTCACAATGTTGTAATAATTTAACCCAAAACTCTAAACCCCCCACTTGTTCTGGTTTTATACCATCGCCATCTAGTGCCCTTGCATCAAACTTGAATTTACTTCCATCGTAAAGCTCTATGGGGTAGATATTCCGATATTTCTCAAATACCACCCACTTGGGTCTCCATGGGTTATGTGCAAAGGCGTTACGTAATTGATTAACCATTACCCTAATAGCTTTTCTGTTTGGGTCGGATTGAAGCTCCCCCAGTTTAACGGAGACTTTTATTGAGCGACACTATGTCGAAATAGGAGTTTCCATATGACAGCAAAACGTAGGCCCTACAAGCAATACACAAAAGAATTCAAGGAAGAGGCGGTGCGGCTAATGCAATCATCAGATAAGCCAGCATCGGAGGTTGCCATGGAGTTAGGCATCCGGCGCAATCAACTCTACAAGTGGCGTGACCAGATCCAGGCAAAAGGAGAGGCAGCATTTGCAGGACATCGCGGCAGGCCGAAGAAAGAAGACCAAAGTGAGATGACCACTCTTCGGCAGGAGAATGAGAGGCTGAAGGAGGAGATAGAAATCCTAAAAAAGGCCGCAGCGTACTTTGCGAAGGAGCTCAAGTGAAGTACGCATTTATTCAAGCTCACAGCAAAGAATTCAGGGTATCCCGCCTCTGCGAGGTGTTGGGGGTATCCTCCAGCGGCTATTACGACTGGCGGGACCGTCCAGAAAGCGTCAGGGCAAGGCGAAATCGCCAGCTTGTGGCCAAGATCAGGCAGTTTCACAAAGCCAGTCGCAAGATTTACGGCTCACCCCGTATTCATCAAGACCTCGTGGATTCGGGAGACCAGGTTGGAAGGAATCGCGTAGCCCGGCTGATGCGCGGCCACGGCATTCAATCGAAAATGGCAAAGAAGTTTGTTATCACAACGGACTCGAAGAATACCCTACAGCCAGCCCCTGATAGGCTTCAGCGGTGCTTTTCAACAGATAAGCCTGATCAAGCCTGGGTATCGGATACCACATTCATCCGGACGCGTCAGGAGTGGTTATATCTTGCTGTGGTGATAGACCTGTTTTCACGGCAAGTGCTGGGCTGGTCAATGAGTGATAAGAACAATACGACTCTTGTTCAGGATGCACTGAGAATGGCCGTATGGAAGCGGGGCAAGCTGGGTTCGGTGATAGTTCACTCGGATCAGGGCAGCACCTATGCGTCTACCGATTACCAGAAACTGCTGAAGAGCCATGACTTGGTGTGTAGTATGAGCAGAAAGGGTGAGTGCTTGGACAATGCCGTGGCGGAAAGCTTCTTCGGTACCCTGAAAACGGAGTTGGTCGATGACGAAGACTACCGTACCCAGGAAGACGCCAAAAGGAGCCTGTTCGAGTACATTGAGATTTTCTACAACAGGCAAAGACGACATTCCTATCTGGGCTATGTCAGCCCGATGGAATTCGAGGCAAGACATGCCTCATAATTAAACGCTCCGTTTTTTTGGGGGAACGTCAGATTCTGACGCCAAACTGCCAAATACTTCGTCAAGTGTTTCATCTACAGTTAGGGCAGACGCGCTTAGCGCTATGAGTACGATGTTAGCTATGCCAAGCTTCAAGTCTGATTCTGTTCCATCAGGAAAGCCTGGAACCGTCACGCCAGTACTACCCGTATGAACTTCCACTACACGGTTGAATATCTCTTTATTAATGCGGCCAGCTTCCACTTCTGCACTCAACCTAAAAGCAAGGCTTAGAGTTGCTTGAGCAGTAGCTATTTTATTTGCCGGTGTTTCTATTCCGTGCCCGTTTGTCATGTTGGCCTAACGTCGTAAAGCACTGGCACCAAAAAGCAGAGCGCAGCGACGCTTTTTGGTGTCCATGTGAATTTGCCTTGTTAGCTGTAGATTACACTTTAACCTCAAAACCAAGATCAACATCACATGCCGCTTGGCCACCACGTATGCCCCAATTTTCCGCCGTAATTTCTCGCAACATGATTTTGACGTGATTTGCAGGAATATCAAACTGAGACAGGTTATTCACTATGGCTTTGTACAGTTTCCGCTTTGCTTCAAGTGACCTGCCCGCAAAACAATCAATACTTATGTGCGTGTAATACTCCTGTTTCTCCCGATCAGGAGGACACTGAAACCTATGTGGCTCATGTACCAGTAACCGCACATTTCTATCGCCCGGAAGTATTTTGAATGCCTCCCGTAGTGCTGCGTGCACAGCCTCCATTATTCCTGATTCAGTTTCTGGTGCGTATTGTTGACGCACTTCGATTAGTACACTTGGCATTGATTCTCCTTTTTTACAGCTAACGATTTGGGTAAGGGGCCGTAGCGAAGCGGAGGTCCCAGCCTGCGAAGCAGGCGTACTTGACCCGCTGGTTATGCGTGCTACTACTTGATATGACGACTTTTTCTCTTTTCATTGAGCTTTGTTTCCACCAGGCCCAGTATTATTAAAGTAGCTAAGATTCCTATGAATGTAGGTAAAACACTTACCACATAGCCTAGGAATCCATGCTCCTTTACATACATACCAATACCATCTAGCCCTGTTATTACCGATTCCCTTCCAGATATCTTTGTAATAAATGTCTTCTCAGCACTTCCATAATCCAACATGAAAGTAATCAGAGCAGCAGGAAATAATGAGATCCCAAGGCTCTTTTGTATGTTTCTTTTAAAACGCATAACGATTAATGTTAAGTGGCCGTGAGCTGAACGAAGTGAAGCACACGGACCACTTCAACGGGTTGTTCTATGCTGGGCCTTTCATACATCCGACTCGCTACCTTTTCGCACCCCGTGAGTTTCGGGAGACGCGATCGACGGGAGGACTGGATTTGTGCTCGGTGGCAGTGCCGTTGGTGCCTGGCAGGGAGGGATTCTTTGCCGTGAAGCCTCGTGCTCATCCGGTAAAACTCGTTTACCGTGTGAACTCGTGGTTTCACGGTACCATTTTTATTCATCACTCCCTGTCTTCCTTTTCATCAGCTTTCGTCAGATTTTTCTTCTTTTATCCTTGCTTTTGTTTTCCTGTCTCAGGCTCGGAGAAATACTGTATGTTGTTGTTTTATTTAGCCTATTTGCATAGAACGCTGTGCTCTGCGGAAATTTGGGAGCGACAGCGAGCAAATTTTCCGTAGCAGCACCTTGTTAAGTGACACTTTCATGTGACCAACCCTCGACAATACGCTGAATTAACATTGTGTCGTTCCATATACCTCTTATTGGTAGCTTTTCCATTCCAGGTTTGAGTTTACCAACCTTCCATTCCTTCTCGCCATCCCAGAGCCACCATGTTTCGACATGCCCTTCTTGATTGGCAGTCCCAGCTCTAAAGGTTGGAAAATCTCTTGCCTTTAGAGGAATATCTTCGTTTGAAACAATTTCAACTATGCCTCTATTGCAGGCCTGGCCAAGTGGAAAGAAAGTTAAAAATTGAGGTTCAGATTCAATAATTTCGCGAAAATCTGATGGGCGTTTCTTATGTAGTTTGGTAAACACTCGTAAAAGCGAGCCATATTTTGGCGAGGTGTCATGCTTGTGTGTGAACTGGGCATAAGCTGATCCTTTAGGAGTCTTTATTTCGATTACATCGCCTATCTTCGGTCTCTTTCTAATTGCCACGTTTATATCCACTTAACGCCAGCCATCATCGGGCCAGCGCCCGCAGGGTGCTGGGTCCGATGATGGCATTGTTAACGCATTTTGAGGTGAGATATGACCCCGATTGATTGGCTACTGAGTGGCGACACTGGGACGAGCAGTAAAACGATTTGTTCCGTGCTTACAGGTAGCGACGCGCCGAAATACGGCGCTGACGTACCGCATGACCCCGGCGACTTCGGGCGGTGTTCGCGGCTGCTGGAGCATTTCCCGGAGTGGGTTGGCCGACTCCCAGAGGTGGCAGAGCAGTATCCCGAGTGGTCTGCCCTGGTGCGCGAGTGGGGCGCACTCGAACGCATGTACAAAGCAAAAGACGATGGACTGTATGACCGGATGCAAGAACTGATCGAAGAAGGTCGGATCTCAGCAGGGTGGACGAAATCCGGTCCTGGATTGTGGCGCGGACCCAAGCTGGATGAGCTGGAAATTGCACCAGGCGTGACCATGAGTTTTGAGCGTTAACGCTGCCTTCAGCGGGGCAGGCGCGTTAGCGACTGCGTCCGATGGAAGGCCTTGTTAAATTCATTACTTATTCTTTTGCGCATTTGCGGAAGCCTCCTGAAAGAATTTTATCAGGCGAAGAAACTCTGCCGATCGGTTGCCTACTGGTTCAGATGCTTCGGCCTCATTTGCTTCTATAATTTCATCCTCTGCTTTTTCCATAGCTTTACTCACCGTGAGTTTTACCGCTTTAAAGGCAACAGATAAGCGTTCAGTCAGTATTATTTTCCTTGTCCTGCTCACACGCTCCTTAAACTCTTGACTTAACCAGTCATTCAAAAATGATTCGTTTTTAACTATCGCTCCAAAATCAGTATCTCGGGTAACCAAAATTACGTGCTTGCCACTTTCCTGTGCACATCTAATAATCCATTCCCAATTTACAGCATCACCAATAGAATTATCCTCCTTCTTTCGTGGAGGATACCCAAGAACAAAGCGCTTTCTCGCTAGGTTTCTTACGGCGTACCGCTCTTTCTTGCTTCTATCCAGGTTATACGGTGATTTATGTTTAAACAATCTTTGAAGAGTTTGATATACAGGATCGTTACTAGGAGGATTTTTTAGAACCTTTATGATTTTTTCTGTGACTTTCTTTTGTTGTGTGCAGATCTCTTTTTTCTTTTTTTCAATCTGCTTGGACGCCTGAAGCTCTGAAAGGAGGGCAGGTACACTTAAATTATTCCAGTCGGGATTTTTAAATTTATTTAATGTTTCTAGTATTACTTTTTGGCGATTCTTCTTAAACTCCATTTCAACCTGACTACCGAGAATAATGAGATCTTTATGTTTATCAATCAACTCTAAGTAAGACATGCTGACATCTGATTTCCTTATTCTGTAGAAATCCAGAAATATATTGGTATCGATGAAAATCAATGCATCCATGTCATTCTCTTAAATTTAACGCCTCAATAAATGGCGCGCAAAGCGCGTCCAAGCGAAGCGATTTAATTGACTTGTTATAACCCCACGTTCATCAGAGTAAGCGAGAATGCACTTTTCTCCGTGTATTTCTTTACCCGCTTAGATAACGTATCAATGTCTTTTGATATTAAAATTCCTTGCCATAGTAATTCAGATATTTGATCTGAATGCTCTTTTATCTTAAAGCTATCTGGGTCGTGCGAAATCTTGGCAAATAAGATCGCGGCTTCCCCCATTAGATTGACCAGTTTCATTTTTAGATCAATTGAAACAGAAGCCATATACGGATCAAGGTGGCTTGCATCTTCATCACTTATGAAAGTTTTTCCTTCTATGATGTTTTGGCTACTTGTTGCGACTAGTGACATCAAATTGTTTTTTAGTGACTCAGGCAACTGCTTGATGTACTTCCGGGACTTAACCACTTCTGCTTCGAGTGATGAAGGGTTTTCTTTTAGTTGCTCTTTGAATTCTTCTATTATTTTCTTTTTCTCTGCGTCTAACTTGACTATATCCTCAGGAGTGCCCCCGTTCGCGACAAGTTCTCTTATTTCTTCGTTCCATTTAACCCCAACATAAAAAATACCGAACCAATCCTTGTCAAGGATTACCCTGTTCCAGTATCTGAGGTATGAATCCAGCCGAGTCGAAACAATTTTCTGACGTTGAGCATGAACGTTTGCACTTCTCAGAAATATCAGAATGGCTGCGGTGAATATCCCTGTTAGTATGTCTCCTAGTTCCACGATTAGTCCTTATGGTTATAACGCTGACTTTAGCGGAACAGGCGCGTCAGCGACTGTGTCCGCTAGAAGATCTGGTTATGTGTTGATTAATTGCTTCAGATTGCTCATTTACTAATATCTGGTATTTTTCATATGAATTAATGCAGTGATGATGTTGCTCTTGTAGTACCGGAATTATATTTTTTAACTTTAATGGTTCAGTTTCTCCGAAACCGTAAGAAACAGCTCCTTCGCTTGTAACTATTCTTGTTACCAATCCTGTAAGTCCCAATTCAATTCGTGGTGAGTAACGATGATTAAAACTATGACGAAAATCATGCGTAGCAGTTGAATACTGCTTGTTTGCTATTTTTTCCATTGATTTTTTTAGTTTTGAATATGCTGACCACTCCCGACCATACTCATCAGCTTGTTTAAAATATATTTCTGTATCTATTGGGAGATCATCGACCCAATTATTTATTTTCAGCATATTTGCTTGATGAGATAAATGTGCAACTGAATATATAAAGCGTGACCTTATTGCATATGGCATTAATAGGGAAAGAGTGGCGATAGGAGATACATGATTAATAATTGTTCGATTAAGTTCTTTTTCTTTAAGATGCGGCATAACTGCTTCCCATGCCATGAGAGATCCGATATGGTGATTTAACTCATTAATTGAATTGGCTAGCTCTGAGGTATGTTCCTGCATAAACTGACTATATGCGAACCACTCAATAGGGAGAGTATTATTAAGTATTTGCCATCCATAGGGAGCATAAGGGGCAACCTTGCCAAGCTTCTTTCTTTCTTTTTTAAATAAAGTATAAGTCGATATATTCATGTGGCCACTCAATACACATAACGCAGCGCTTTGCGGCTGCTTTGAAGCGCTAGCGGAAAAGCAGTCCGACAACAGCGCCTTGTTACGACTTGCCTCAAATGTGGCGTTTTGCTACAATCCATTTAATACTCTCCAGAGGTGCATGAAATGGCCACAACCAGCGTACGATTAGACCAAGCTCTTGTTGAGAAAGCTACGATCATGGCTAAAGCTCTCAACCGTACACCGCCGAAGCAAATTGAGCATTGGGCGAAGATTGGTGAAATCATGGAGGACAACCCTGACCTTCCCTATGAATTTGTAAAACAAGCAATTATTGCTGCCGCAGAGCGAGAAGCAGGCAAGCTTGAGAGCTACGATTTTGGCTAGGGCATCTCGTGTTTTACAAACACCTACTTTTAGAAAGGCGGTAAAGAAACTCAAGCCAAACCAAAAAAAAGAGCTTGATGCTGCCGTCAAAGAATTAATGGCAAAGCCTAGTCTCGGCGAACAAAAGAAAGGAGATCTCGCATTTTTGCGCGTGTACAAATTCAAGATGAATAAGCAACTTACCCTACTCGGATATAGTTTTGACGATGGCACTTTGACTCTTGAGTTAATGGCTCTTGGCTCCCACGAAAATTTTTACCGCGATATCAAACGACGCACTTAGAGTTGTAACGTCGCAAATCAGCGGCGCGCGCCTTTAGCGCGTCGGCTGGATTTGCTTTGTTAGCGCCTCTTCGGATATTCATATCTGCTTACAAAAATGGGCACAATAGGAACCTTTCTGCCTTTGTCCAATCCTTCAACGTGCACACCACCCTTTTTCGGAGTACATCGTCAACGAAGGCTGGTGTTAATTCATACCCGTGAGTACCATCACCCTTCGAATATGAAACGCTAAATGGCCCAGAAGCCTGATCGAACAAACCCTCAACATTGAACCGCGCTGAGACCATAGGATTAAGTATAGGCTTGCTATTAACCGTTATTCCTAGAGCATTAAAAAGTTCGATATTTATTGGATTAACTGCCCCATATGAATGATTATTTATCATTCTCAATTTCAAAGTGGGCAACTTTTTCCAGAAGTGCTCCTCCATCCAGCGGCTGATTTCGGCGTACTGATTGCCATTTGGCGCGCCATCCAACAGTCCGTCCGTGCGCGCCAAATCTACCCAGTTAATTTCATAACTAACAACATTTCCATCTTCACTGATAGAGCGAGGATATGTCCATTTTTTACAGCCGGCATCATAATCCATTTTTAGGTAAACAACCTCGCCTTTGTATGCGTTCAATTCCTCAATAAAATTGAACATCGTACTCATTGGATTAGGTGGTGCGCATCGCACAACGAGATTGGCCGATGGTAGTGGCTCAACGCTAAAAGTCTGAAGAAGAGCCGTAGCTCCTGCAGCCAAGCCAATCAGTGCCGTAATTTTCCCTAAAGCCGAATTCATAACTTCTTCACTCTTTTATGCGCTAACGATTAATGTTAAGTGGCCGTGAGCTGAACGAAGTGAAGCACACGGACCACTTCAACGGGTTGTTCTATGCTGGGCCTTTCATACATCCGACTCGCTACCTTTTCGCACCCCGTGAGTTTCGGGAGACGCGATCGACGGGAGGACTGGATTTGTGCTCGGTGGCAGTGCCGTTGGTGCCTGGCAGGGAGGGATTCTTTGCCGTGAAGCCTCGTGCTCATCCGGTAAAACTCGTTTACCGTGTGAACTCGTGGTTTCACGGTACCATTTTTATTCATCACTCCCTGTCTTCCTTTTCATCAGCTTTCGTCAGATTTTTCTTCTTTTATCCTTGCTTTTGTTTTCCTGTCTCAGGCTCGGAGAAATACTGTATGTTGTTGTTTTATTTAGCCTATTTGCATAGAACAGCTGATTATGCGTCTCGCGCATTTCTTGAGAAATGTTGCTCGCGCATTATTTGTAAAAAGCGACTTATTGTTCTATATTTGTTCTCTATTGGAGATTCATACAGCAAGGAGCCGCTATGTCTATTGATCCGGACACTCAACCCATTTCTCCCAGTGTTGAACGATTTTGGAAACGGTATATTGATGTCCTCAAACTGTTTCATATTCCTGAGCGATCCCGGCCCTGGTACCGGAAACATGTCCAGGAGTTCATTGATGCGCATCCCGGAGCGAAGCTCCGGACCCAAACCCCGGAAGCTATCGAACACTGGTTTGCCAAACAGGGACTGAACCCGCAGCTCTCCGCCTGGCAATTGCGGCAAAAAGTGGATGCCTTGCGGCTGCTGTTCAGACACATGCTGAAATCGGGCTGGGCGAGCGAGTTTGACTGGGACCACTGGGCCGAAGGTGGGCAGCCGCTCGGCGACCACCACCCAACGGTCGCCCGCAGTTATGAGACGACCAACGCGGGTGCCGATAGGCCCGGCAATCTGCTGGGCAATGCCTTTCCGAAGGTTTATGCCCGATTTATCGCGGCGATTCGTGTCGCCGACCTGGCCATCAATACCGAGCAGAGCTACCTGGGTTGGATCAATCGTTTCCTTCGATTCCACAAAAGTTCGCTCCCTGAGAATCGCGCAGAGCAAGAAGTGTCTTCCTTTTTAGAGCATTTGGCCGTTAGGCGCAAGGTTTCCGGGGCAACCCAGGCCCAGGCACTGAACGCACTGGTCTTTTTCTATGCCCGCGTCCTGGAAAAGCCGCTGGGCGACATCGGCACATTCAAACGACCCAAACCTTATAAACGGATACCTACAGTATTAAGCCGACGTGAGGTGGCGCAGATTCTTGCCCGGATACAAGGGGTGTCAGGCTTGATGGTGCGATTGATGTATGGCACCGGGATGCGGGTGATGGAGTGTGCCAGGCTACGCATACTGGATCTTGACTTCGACTACCGCCAGATTACTGTCCGCGCGGGCAAGGGCAAGAAGGACCGGGTGGTGCCAATGCCAGATGCCTTGGCCGGTCACCTGAAGCGGCATATCGCCTGGGTAACGGACAAGCATGCAGAAGATCTCAAGGCTGGCTTCGGGGCCGTGTATCTGCCGGAGGCGCTGGAGCGCAAATACCCCAACGCCGCCAAGGAGTTCCGATGGCAGTATCTGTTTCCGGCCACCCGCATTGCTCCCGATCCGAGATCAGGCGTACTACGCCGACATCATATCCATCAGTCGGTCATCCAGCGGGCGGTGCGCAAGACGGCCGTGGAAGTGGGACTCACCAAGCGTGTCACCAGCCACACGCTGCGCCACTCCTTTGCCACGCACCTGCTGGAATCAGGCTCTGATATTCGGACGGTACAGGAGCTGTTGGGGCATACCGATGTGACCACGACGATGATCTATACCCATGTACTGGGAAAAGGCGGCGGCGGTGTGACAAGCCCATTGGACCGGCTGGAGTAATCCCGGAGGATCTAATTGTTAGCCGGTTTATGGATGAGTTGCCCATCTACAAACTTGTGAAGCAGGCTTGAGACCAGAGTTTGATAGGGGATTCCCTCTTTCAGAGCGCGCGCCTGAAGCGCCCCGAGGTCCTGCGACGACAGCCGAATATTATCCGCGCATCCTTTTTGAAAGTCTCTTCCGCAACGATCCGATGCTCATCAATCTCTTTATCGGCATTTTTGACGCGCTTGAGCCTACCCGCCTCGAATGCTTCCAGGATCTCTTTCTCTTCCAATTTCAGCTTACTCATTTAAACCACCCACATATTGCTTCGCGGCCTTTCGGCTAGGGATGATGGTCTTCAGAAAAATCTCCTCCTCGCTTTCAACGAATAGGACGAGATAGGCGTAACACTCGACCAGCACAACCGAAACTTTTTGCCCGGGATGTCGCCCTTGATTCGGGTATTCGAAGATATCGACTTCATTTCCCAGCTGGATATTAAGAACGATTTCTTCGAAAGAGATGCCTGGTTTCGCTTTGGGAAGATCATTTTTCTCTGAATTCCATGCGAAGGTTTTCATACCCCAAAAAGCCAGCACAACGTGTGCCTTTTGTCATCGATCCATCGGGACATTACCGAAAGCTAAAACGCAAAACGGCCCGCATAAATGCGGGCCGTTTTGCGTGTTTGGTGGCCAGGGACAGAATCGAACTGCCGACACGCGGATTTTCAATCCGCTGCTCTACCAACTGAGCTACCTAGCCTTGGCGAGGGCGTATTAAACCGATACGCGCTGCCTGAGTCAAGAGGGAAATGTGCGGAACGGCCTGATTTTGCATATATTCACCCGCCGCACCAGCGCACTGGAAGGACAGACCACCATTGCCGGGCCTGCCCATCCGGGTGACATCAGGGAGTGAAGTTGACCTGGGTGCCACCGCCCTCGAACAGGAACTTCACCATCTGCTCTTCGAGGAAAACGCGGGATTTGGGATCAGCCAGGGAGAGACGGTTCTCATTGATCAGGATGGTCTGCTGCTGAAGCCACAACTGCCACGCTTCTTTGGAGATGTTCTCGAATACCCGCTGACCCAATTCGCCCGGGTAAGGCGGTCGTTCCAGGCCTTCGGCCAACTTTTTTAATTTAACGCAATCCACCATACGGCTCATCGGCCCTCTCCTCTAAACGCTGTATTAGCTCTTCAATCAGACGCGATACCGGGGCGGCGACGCCGCGCTGGTCGGGTTTATCAGTGTTATACCAAACTCTACTGCTTCCATCCATGACCCATTCCTGTCGGCCGGCCAGTTTAATCACCACGGGGGTGATCAGCAGGTGAAAGTGGCTGAAGCTATGGCGCCGCTCCGGCCAGACCGCAATCTCCTGATAGTTATCACCAAACCAGACCGCCAGCCCCTCCTCCGCCGCCTGTCGGTCGGCATATTCCGGCAACCCCCAGAGTCCACCCCAGATGCCGCTTTGCGGACGTGACTCGAGCAACACTCGACCGCGGCCATCATGAACCAGCAACATTACCACCTTGCGGCTGGGCAGGCGGGCACGCGGCCTGGAGTGTGGGTAGGCGGTGGGCTCACCTTCGGCCCTTGCCCGGCACTGCTGCATCAGCGGGCAGGCGTCGCACCGCGGTCTTGAGCGGCGGCAAACTGTTGCCCCAAGATCCATCATCGCCTGGTTATAGGCGCGTGTATGTTGCGACGGTGTGAGCTCCTCGGACAGCGACCAGAGCCGTTTCAGCACCGCACTCTTGCCCGGCCAGCCGGGCACGGCAAAGCAGCGTGCCAATACCCGTTTCACATTACCATCGAGGATTGGAGAGGGTTGTTCCAGCGCCAACGACAGGATGGCCCCGGCGGTGGAACGGCCAATCCCCGGCAGGTCCATCAGTGCCGCCAGCGTTACGGGGAAAAGGCCGGCATGTTCATCCAGAATACATTTGGCGGCACGGTGCAGATTACGCGCCCGTGCGTAATAGCCGAGACCCGACCAGTGGTGCAGCACCTCGTCCAGCGACGCCTCCGCCAGCTGTTGCAGTTCAGGGAAACGCTGCATGAAGCGTTCATAGTAAGGAATGACCGTGCCGACCTGGGTCTGCTGCAACATAATCTCGGAGATCCAGACCCGGTAAGGGGTGGGATTTTGCTGCCACGGCAGATCCTTGCGTCCGTGGCGTTTGTACCAGGCAATGATCTGCTCCGAAAACTCTTTTGGGTCCTGCCGCATGATCTCCCCTTGGTTGCCAACTCTCACCTGCCGACGGCTTCGCAGACGACTCAGACGCTTTATGTCACAATAGACGCACGCTTAACAACCCGATTAATCACCGTGAAATCACTACTGTCCGTCTTTATCTACACCCTGTCCATGACCCTGCCCGGCATTGGCAATGCCCTCAGTTTTCCACTGCCCGCACCCGGCAACGATATTGTTGGCGAAGTCCGCCAGATCCAGACCCGCTACGAAGACACCTTTTCCGACATCGCGCGGGCCAACGGGCTTGGCTACACGGAGATGACCGAAAGCAATCCCCAGGTAGACCCCTGGCTTCCCGGCGAGGGGACAAGCGTCACCTTGCCCACTCGCTTCATCCTGCCACCGGGACCACGTGAAGGCGTCGTGATTAATCTGGCCGAACTGCGCCTCTATTACTTCCCGAAGGGGGAAGACCGGGTCATCACCTATCCACTGGGTATCGGCCGGGAAGGCTGGAGCACGCCGACCGGCAACGCTCGGGTAACCCGCAAGCAACAGGGGCCAACCTGGTACCCACCGGAGTCGATCCGCCAGGAGCATGCCGCCAAGGGAAGCCCATTGCCCAAGGTGGTCAAACCGGGACCGGACAACCCCCTCGGTACACACGCCATCTACCTGAGCATGGCGGGCTATCTGCTGCACGGCACCAACAAGCCCTATGGGGTGGGAATGCGCGTGAGTCACGGCTGCATTCGCCTCTATCCCGAGGACATTGCCGCCCTGTTTGATCAGGTTGCACCCAATACGCCGGTACGGATCATCAACGAACCCTACAAGGCGGGCTGGGAAAACGGCCGGCTGTTCGTCGAGACACACCCACCGCTGAGCGAGCAGCGCAGCCGGGAAGGTATCAATTTCACCCCGCTGGTCCGGGCAATTATCAATGCCCTGGGCGACAGCCAACAGAAACCGGACTGGGAGGCGATGAAGCAGGCGGCGCTGGGACAACGGGGCATACCGGTTCCGGTGACACCGGCAGTTGCACCGACCATTCCGTCAACGACGCCGGCACCGCACTCACTGATGCTCTCCGAGTCAGAGCCGGTGGCATCCGATTCACAGGGCCGATAAACAGGCGCCGTCCAAACCCTAATCCCGGATTACGCCACCCTGAACGCATGGGGTAATTCCGGTTTCGGTGATGGCGGCTCCATCCGCGCTACGGTGCTTTTGCTACCGATACAGTTGGCCGCTGGAGTAAGATTGAATTGTAGGAGGCCCGCCCCGGGCCGAATTCGCGGCGCGGGCGCCGCTCCTGCCGGGCAACCCCGCTCACGCACATCCATGTGCTTCACGGTATAAGCCCCTCCCTGGGCAAATCGCCAAACCGAAACAACACCTACAGATTACTGGCACCGATCCATAAAAAAAGCCCGGCGACATTTTCATGCCGCCGGGCCTTTTTCACAATCTCAGGCAATACTTATTTTGCCATCGATTTCTGCATCATGCGGTCACACTTCTCTGCACACTCATCGGCAGAGGCCTGAGCCGCATTGGCTGCGTTCATGGCTGCGGACGCCTTGCGATCTGCGGTTTCAGCAGTCAGTTTAGCGTCATTTGCAGCTGACATGGCTGCACTGGAACTGTCTTTCAGGTCAGCAATATCGGCCTGCATCTGTTTCAGTTGATCGGTGCTGGCGCAGCCTGTCACCAAACCCAGAGTAAGCGCCATTGCGGCAAGCTTCTTTAGGGTGTTCTTGGTCATCGTCGTCTCCTAGTTTTGTATTGTTTTAACCACGCAGTTCCCGCCAGGTGCTAACCTGGCAGTATCCCTGTCAATATGATATGGGATAGCTGCGCCCTTCTCAAATGAATTCAGCGCTAAACATCACACAACTGCACTAAAAATCAGTTAAACAGCCCCTTCAACTTATCTTTTAGCTTATTTTCCAGCTTTTGCTTGGCTTCATCCTTCTTCTCGTCCAGCTGCTGCTTGACCTCCGCCTTCTTCTCTTCCAGCTTGGCCTTTTGCGAACCGGTCACCACCTGGGCCCAATCGATGCTGTAATCGGGCGAGGCATAGGGGCCAGTCAGCTTGACCGGCACAGGTATGCCTTTCAGCTGTTCGAGCCCTTCACCCCCTTGTCCTGCTGCGGTACTGACAATTACCGGCTTAACCAGATAATCCAGCGTCTCGGCTACCAGATTCACACTGCCGGCGCCGGTCACCCGAAGAAAGGGGGACTTGGCCAGCAGATCCTGGTTGTTGAGCACCCCGTTCTGAATCACGGCACTACCGCCCATCTCCGAGAAATCGGTTTGAGGTGGTTCGTCGCTGGCCGGCAGTTTCTCACCCTTCAACTTGGCCTGCCCTTCCCGCAGCATCTGCGCCAGGTTGAAACCCTTGACCGAGCCATTCTCAAAACGAAAATCAAGATCGCCGTTCAATCCACGTTTGAAGGCGTTGATGCTGTTACCGCTGGTCTGGAGCTTGGCCTGAAAATTCCCTTTGCCGTCAAACTTGTCCTTGGCGATCATATCCTTCAACAGTGGACCCGCCTGAATATTCGTGGCCTGCTCCTCTAACTGCATGACCGGTGTCTTGCCGGCCACATCCAGATTGACCACGCTGTTAAGGCTGCCCTGGTAAAATGCCCCGATCTTCTGCTCAGTCGTGATCTTTCCCTGGCTCGCCTTGACAGTGACCAGAATCTGTTTGGCCGTCAGTTTTTTGATGACCATCTGGCCGATCTTGAGTGAGCCATTGAGATTGAGCGAGCGTAACAGCTCAACCGGCAACAGCGGTTCGTCGCCACTCCCCTTCGCGTCGGCGGTCTTGGCAGGTGCGGCCGCCTCTTCTTTCACTGGAGGCAGGTAACGATCCAGGTTGATGCTGTCCACATCCAGGTCAAAACCGATCGCACTCCCCTTCAGACTGGCGTTGCCGTTGATTTTGGTGTCGTCCAGTGCAATCACTACCTTGTTCAGCCGGGTCACATCACCCTGTGCCGCCAGTTCAAGATCAGCGGAAAAACGGGTCAATACCTGGGAATCGGCGGTCTCGGGCAGCGCCACGCCCTGCCCGGTGAGCCACTCCCGCAGATTCAGTTCGGCCAGATTCAAGGTGCCGCTGAACGCCGGTTTGGCGGCCAGATTGTTGCCCTTGAGATTGCCGGTCAGTTGCAACGTATCGGATGTGAGGGAGAGTCCATCCACCGACAGTGTCTCGCCATTCAGACCCAGACCAACATCAGCCTTCAGGTTGGCGCTCATGCTGCCTTTTTGAAACAGCGGACTGGTCGCATCCAGCTGCAGATTCAGACCCTTGAGATGCAGCATACCGGCCTTCTCATCCAGCGAGACGGTACTGTCCAGTTTGATCTTGGCGTTCAACTCCGGCTCTTTGCTTTGCAACTGTGCACCCAGCTCCAGATCCACCGGGCTGTCAGGACGGATGGCGCCACTCTTGAGGAAGAACTGGTCCACCGTATACTGTTGTCCGGCACTTCGGTCATCCCAGCTGATACGGGCGTTGCTGATGTCCACACCGCCGATCACGAAGCCTTCCAGCCCTTTCCCCTTGGCTGCCTGGGGTTTGTCATCCTCGGTTGGTGCTCCGCCCTTGACCAGATCGTCCCAGTTGGTGGTACCGGTTTTTGACTTGGCGAGATTCAGTACCAGTCCGTCAAGGCCGACTGTATCCACCTCCAGCTGTCGACTCAGCAGCGGCATCAACTTGACCCGCACGGCCGCACTTTTGACCACGGCAAAGGGCTGTTCGCCGAAGCCCTTGGCATTGCTCAGCTCGAGTCCACCGATGTCGATGCCCAGCCAGGGAAAGACCGAGAGCTTCAGGTCACCCGCTATTTTCAGATCCCTTCCGGTCTGCTCCTTGACCTGGGTGACGATCTCACCCTTATAGTCATTGGGATCAATGACCATGGGCAGGATGATGACGGCCGCCACGATCAGCAGCAGAAGCACCAGCACCAGACCGCCAAGTACCTTGAATAACTTACCCATCGCAAACTCCGTGTTATTGTCCTGTTCTTATATCCGCCCGTAAGCCCCGCAGGAAGCGCATCGCAGGGCCCAAAGCAATTCTAAGCATGAACCATAATCGGCCTCAGTGCCACCGTACAGCGGAAGCAAAAACGCCAACTGAAACAGTTTTTAACCTTTAATCGCGGGGTGTCGAGCAGTTCCAGCAGATATCGAATGTGGCCTCGACCATCTCACCACAGCGGCCGCAGCGCCAAGGCAAGCGATCGGGCTGAGGTTCACCGAGATATCGATCAATCAATTGCCGGGCAAGCGGATAATCCCCGTCCTCTACCACCCACAACACCGGAAACTGGATGGCCGACAACTCACCCGCCGCACCGCTCAGATAGTCGCCGAGAATAACCGTACGGATATGATGTGCCGCGAGGGCGTCATGCAGCATCTGCGCCTGCAGTCGGTCCCGGCATTCGTAGAGTTTTTGCATATTCGGATTACAACAGAAATACCAGGGAAGGAGTTGGAGCGGGTGAAGGGAATCGAACCCTCGTATGCAGCTTGGGAAGCTGCCGTTCTACCATTGAACTACACCCGCATCGCGCAGCAGATTCTATGCGCTGCCGGGGGTCGGGCGCAAGCACCGCAACATGGCCGACCCCCCCTCTTCATCGCTTACCCTGGGTCGGCCCCTCCTGGTACATGGCATTGATGGCCTGGTGATTTCGCTTCAGTACCTGGGCACGCTTTACCTTGAGCGTTGGCGTCAGCAGTCCATTTTCCACCGTCCAGGGCTCCAGCTGCAGGGTCACCCGGCGTACCTTGGCATAACCCGGAAACTGTTTCAGCATCGCCTTGATACGTTGCATAACGGCAGCGACCACGCGGGGGTGCCGCAGACTGTCACGCGCCAGCGGATCAAGGCCGCAATCCTGCGCCAGCGCCGGCCAGTGATCCGCCTCCAGCACCACCAGCGCACTCAGATAGGGCCGTCCTTCGCCCAGCACCATCACCTGCGACACCAGGGGGTCAAGCGCAATGGCCAGCTCCATGTCGCCCGGCGGCACTTTCTCGCCATTGGAGAGCACCAGGATATCCTTGATACGGCCAGTGATGTAGATGTGGTTGTTTTCAATGCGCGCCTGATCTCCCGTATGCAGCCAGCCGTCGGAATCGATCATCTTGGCGGTAGCCGCATGGTTGTTCCAGTAGCCGAGCATCACACCGGGTCCACGCACCAGCAACTCGTCGTCATCACCGGTGCGCACCTCGACACCGCGCAAGGGCACTCCGACACTGGCGGGGTCATTGTCTTCCAGGGGATTGACGCTCACCACCGGACTGGTCTCGGTCAGGCCATAGCCCTGCAGAATGGGTATACCCAGGCCAATGAACAGTTGGGCGATCTCCGCCGAGAGCGGTGCCCCACCACTGACTGCGATGCGCAGACGCCCACCCAGTCTTGCCGTCACTTTGGAAGCGACCAGGCGGTCCAACAGGGGCCACAACAGCATGGAGGGCCGCAGGCCCGCCCGCTGTTGTGCACGTTCAAAACGACTCCAGCCGACCCGCACGGCAGCACGGAACAGCAGCCTCGGCAGTAACGGCCGCTGCCGCATCTGGTCGGTTATGCGCCCGTATACCCGTTCAAAAATGCGCGGCACCGCAATCAACACCGTGGGACGCAGCAGCGTCAGATCCTCCGCGAGCTGTCCGATAGAGCGGGAGTAGGCCACGGTCGAGCCGGTCATGATCGGCAGGTAGTAACCGGCGGTCCGCTCCAGGGTGTGGGAGAGCGGCAGAAAGGAGAGAAACCGGTCCTCCTGGTAGCAGTCGATGACGGTGATCGAGGCGTGGGCGATGGAGAGCATGTTGTGATGACTCAGCATCACCCCTTTTGGCCGTCCGGTGGTACCCGAGGTATAGACGATTGAGGCGAGGGCATGGGGATCACCGTTGCGTGGCGGGATCTTCGGCACCGCCGCCGGCAGCAGATCATCAACCCGTCTGACACGCGCATCAGCCGACATCAGGGCGGCATCCGCGTCAGTGGCATCCTGAATCAGGACACGCTGCAACGCACCCTCGACCGGGATCGCCTCGGCCAGCCGCTTCCAGCGGCCGCCATCCTGAACCAGCAACAACTTCACCGCGGCGTCCTGCAGAATGTAGGCGATGTTATCCGGCCGGTCGTCGGTATAGAGCGGCACCACCACCAGCCCCATCCCCAGGCTTGCCTGATCAAACGCCACCCACTCGGGGGAATTACGCAGGGTGAGGGCTACCCGATCACCGCGACGCAGATTTTCTCCGGCCAGCACTGCCTGCCAGCGTGCGACCATATCGCCCATCTCACGCCAGCTATGGTCCCGCCACTCTCGACTTTGACGATCGTAGTGGCGGTAGGCGGTCCGTTCCGGGCTACGCCTGACGCGCTGCTGAAAAAGGCCGTCCAGGGTTCTCGCCAGTTCAACCGATATCAGATCCTCACTCCACTGGTTCAAAGCCTCACCTCGCTGGTCCCTGTTATTATTTTGCCGGGTATATCCGATCACGGGCCGTGCCGGTTTCGTGTAGAATCCCGCTGAAAATGTCTTTATACCTTTATGGCGGTGGCTGACCAAGCCCTGCGCGCCCTGACCCTTTGATTACTGACCCGAACCGCATGTCTGAACAGGAAAAACCGCATCGCCCGATCCGCAGCTTTGTGTTGCGGCAGGGCCGCCTCACCGTCGGCCAGCAACGGGCCTTCGACAGCCTCTGGCCGCGTTTTGGCATCGACTACGACGGCCAGCCGATCGATTTTTCCGCGCTGTTCGACAATGACAACCCGGTCTTTCTGGAGATCGGTTTCGGCAACGGGGAGTCCCTGGCCAGCATGGCACAGGAACACCCGGAGCATAACTATCTCGGCATCGAGGTGCATGGTCCGGGTGCGGGGCATCTGCTGATCCGGATCGAGACCCTGGGCCTGGAGAATATCCGCATCCTGCGTCATGACGCCATCGAGGTGCTCAAGCACTGTATTCCGACGAACTCACTGCAGGGGCTGTTTCTATTCTTCCCCGACCCCTGGCACAAGAAGCGGCATCACAAGCGGCGCATCCTCAACCCTGACTTCGTCACCGAACTGGGCCGGGTGATCCGGCCGGGCGGCTTTTTCCATGCCGCCACTGACTGGGAGGATTATGCCCTGCAGATGATGGCGGTGCTCTCCGCTGCCGACACGCTGTTTGAGAACAGCGCCGGTGCGGGTCAATATACCCCCCGGCCAGATTACCGCCCGCTGACCAAATTCGAACAGCGTGGCCATCGACTGGGCCACGGCGTCTGGGACCTGATCTTTATTCGGCGCGGGGTGTAGCTCGCATGGGCCGCCTGATACTGAGACAGTTTCAGGGAGCCGGTCTGGAGCCTGTTGATCTCACCATTGATGCGGGTGAGTGCGTCACCCTGACCGGCCCTTCCGGTAGCGGCAAGACCCGGTTGCTGCGGGCCATTGCCGACCTCGATCCACACAGTGGAACTGCGCTGTTTGACCGGCGGGCGGTTGATGAGACGGCACCACCGGAGTGGCGGCGACATGTCGGCCTGCTGCCGGCGGAGAGCCACTGGTGGCATGACCGGGTGGCGGAACACTTCACCGGTTCCGGCACCCGGCTGCTTTCCGAACTGGGTTTGGACGAGGCCTGTCTGGAGTGGCAGATCGCGCGCCTCTCCAGCGGGGAACGCCAGCGCCTCGCCCTGGCCCGGTTACTGGACCGCCAACCGGCGGTGCTGCTGCTGGACGAACCGACCGCCAATCTGGACCCTGAAAACGGCTCCCGGGTGGAACGGCTGGTGCAGCACTATGCGGAACAACGGGGTGCGGCCGTACTCTGGGTAAGCCACGATCCCCGGCAGCGTCGCCGGGTCGGCCAGCGCCACCTGATCATCCGCAACCGGCGAATAGAAGCGGAAGCCGCCTGATGGAGCTGATCCACCTCACTCCCTCCGACCTGTCAATTCCGGCCTTGCTGGTGCTGGCACTGGCGGCACTCTCCTGGCGGCTCCGCCTGGGGGTCGAGCGACAACTGCTGATCGCCGCGCTGCGCAGCATCCTGCAACTGCTGCTGCTCGGCCTGGTGCTGAATACGCTGTTCAGCCAGCGCGCCCCCCTGCCGATACTGGCGCTGGCCCTGTTCATGCTGATGGTCGCCGGTTACGAGGTGATGGCCCGGCAGAAGCGCCGCTTTCGTGGTCCCTGGGGCATCGGCATCGGCACCCTCTCGATGTTCATCTCCTCCTTCAGCATTACCCTGCTGGCGGTGCATCTGGTGGTCCGGGTTGATCCCTGGTATACCCCGCAGTACCTGATCCCGCTACTTGGCATGCTGCTGGGCAACACCATGTCGGGCATGGCCATTGCGCTGGACAACCTGACCCGTGAGGCGTGGCAACAGCGTGGCGTGATCGAGGCACAATTGATGCTGGGCGAGAACTGGGACCGGGCGATCCGCGAGATCCGGCGGGACGCCCTGCGCTCCGGCCTGATACCCATTATCAACGCCATGGCCGCCGCCGGCGTGGTCAGCCTGCCCGGTATGATGACCGGCCAGATTCTCTCCGGCAGCCCCCCGCTGGAGGCGGCCAAATATCAGATTATGATCCTGTTGCTGATCGCCGTCGGTACCGGGCTGGGTGCCATCGTGGCGGTATGGATCGGCTCCCGGCGGCTGTTCGACCAGCGCCAGCGACTGCGTCTTGACCGGCTGAGCGGTGGTTAGGCAGAAATGGCCCGGGCGAGTGGCATGCCGCTTGGCGATACCAAGGCAAGCGGCTTCAGCCGTGAAAGCGCGCATGATGGGCACGTCGCTGCGCTCCTTTGCCCATCCTACGGTGCTGGGTCGGCCATTCAGCGCATCCTGCAATCCTAATCGGCCAGGCCCGGTCAAAATCGCGGCGGGGCGCCGCTCCTACAAGGTGCGATTCTCACCGGCTGGTGGCACGACCCGCAGGAGGCCCGCCCCGGGCCGAATCTCTGACAAGATACCGAGCCCCTGAGTTGAGTGGATTTGTGCGCCTTATGTCACTATCGCGGCCGGGCGGCCTGACGCATTCGCAGCAGCTTCAGCAGCAACACCACGAAAGGTGCACCGTGCAGCAGCAGGTCAAACATATCCAGCGGCTTGACCAGCGTGCCACTGAACAGCATCTTCAGCTTCTCCCAGACATGGGGTTCAGGGGTGAAGGGCGCCAGGCCAAGCAGCAGGCAGGCGATAATTATCAGGGTCAGGGAAAACTCATCCAGCCAGGCCATGTTCAGTTACATCCTCCCAATCGGCGCCCACGGGATGCCCTATATTCAACCTATAGGGCGCTCTGTACCCGGCGCCATCAGCGAGCGATAGAGTACCGCATCCGCTTCGCTGTAGCAGCAGGCAATCAGTTCATCAAACCCTTCGGCAACGCCCATCTCCTCCAGCGCAATCACTGCCGCCTGCCGTTTGGGATAGCCATACACACCGGTGCTGATGGCGGGAAAGGCCACACGCTGCAACCCCTTCTCCCTGGCCAGGGCCAGGCTGTTGCGGTAACAGGCCCGCAGCAGTTCCGGCTCACCCGCATCACCACCGCGCCAGACCGGACCGACCGTGTGGATGATCCAGGTGGCGGGCAGATCGAATCCTGGCGTGACGCGCGCCTCCCCGGTCGGACAACCGCCCAGTTTTCTGCAGTAATCCAGCAGTTCCGGCCCCGCCGCCCGGTGAATGGCACCATCAACGCCACCACCACCCAGCAGGCTGGGATTGGCCGCGTTGACAATGGCGTCCACTGCCAGCCGGGTAATGTCTTCCTGTATGATGCTGATGCGGCTCATCTCATTCGTTCTCTGCGTACTCCGGTGGGTCGAGTCAAATCATTTGGCAAGTGAGTGGTCGAACACCGCCTATCCGCTTTCCGGGTGGGATCGGTTTCTCGCAAATCGCCAAGCGTGCGAAGAAAACCACGGGGTACGCTTTGCGGCTTTGCGAGAGAGAAACGGAACACCATTAACTCTTCATCGAGCTGTTTATTCTGTACCATAGCCGTTATGACCACCCTTGTCCCACTACTGCTGCTTGGCCTGCTGATCTGGTTCTGGCTGGACAGTGCCCGCGCCCGCGAGATCGCCACCGGCATCTGCCAGGCTGCCTGCGAGCAGCGCAATTTGCAGTTTCTCGACCAAACAGTGGCATTGCGGCGCATCGGGCTGCGCTGGACGCAACGGGGTATCCGCATCCGACGACTGTTTCAGTTCGATTATAGCGAGGAGGGGGTCGGACGTCGTGACGGTCACGTGATACTGGTCGGCGTCCAACTGGAGGAGTTCAGTCTGGGCCTGCCCAGCGAAGCTGACAGGGTGGTGCCATTTCGACACAAACCGCCCGATCATTGAAGCATCGGGGCTCGGCGAGCCCTTACTTGACCACCTTCAGGGTTGGCCGGTCACGCGGCGGCTTGGGGTCATCATCCGGCGGGGTGTCGTTCTCATCGGACGGCGTCTCTTCCGGGAACAGCATGCCGCGACCGTTCTCACGGGCGTAGATGCCCAGCACCGCATCCGGTGGCACCACCACGTCCATCGGTGTGCCGCCAAACCGGGCGTTGAAGGTGATGTAGTCATTGCCAAGCGCCAGATCGCGTATCGCGGTCGGGGTCACGTTGAGCACGATCCGCCCCTCCTCGACAAACTGCCGGGGCACGATCACATCCTTTTTTTGCGCGTCCACCAGCAAGTGGGGGGTGAGATCGTTATCCACCAGCCACTCATAGAGTGCACGGATCAGATAGGGGCGGTTGGAAGTCAGCATGGCGACAGGCGGTAATCAGTCCCGCATCTCCCGCTCGACCTCGGATAGACTCTCCTGGAACGACTCGCGTTCAAACAGCCGGGCGGCATAATCCAGTACCGGCTTGCCCTGTGCGGGCAGCTCGATACCGAGCATCGGCAGACGCCATAGCAGCGGCGCTATGGAGCAATCCACCAGGGAGAAATCGTCACTCATGAAGAAGGGCTTGTGGGTAAAGATGGGCGCGGCAGCGACCAGGCTCTCACGCAGCTCCTTGCGCGCCTTGGTCGCCCCCTTGCCACCGGCCAGGATCTCTTCCATCTGAGTGTACCAGTCCTTGCTCACGCGGTGCATGTAGAGGCGTGAACTGGCGCGAGAGACCGGATCCACCGGCAGCAACGGCGGGTGCGGAAAGCGTTCGTCCAGATACTCCATGATGATGCGCGACTCGAACAGGGTCAGATCCCGATCCACCAGCGTAGGGAGAGTGCCGTAGGGATTCAGGTCCATGATGTCTTCGGATATGTTCAGCGGATCAACATCCGTGATCTCAACGGTAATACTCTTCTCAGCCAACACCAGACGCACGCGATGACTGTAGGGGCTGCTCGGATCCGAATACATGGTCATCACAGATCTCTTGTTCGCAACAACGGCCATACAAACCACTCCAGGATAGTATCAGGAACGGGGAGCCTGTCGGACTTGACCGACAGGCTCCCAGCAATAAAAAATCCGCTGCCCAAATGCAACGGGGGCGTACAGTATACAATAAACTGTACGCCCCCGTGTTACCGGATACGCAGACGATCAGTGGACGTCTTTCCAGTACTCTTTCTTCAACAGATAAGAGAGCACGAAGAACACCGCCAGGAACAGCAGTACCCAGGTACCCAGGCGTTTACGCTCCAGCTGGACCGGCTCGGCTACATAGCTGAGGAAGGCAGTCAGATCGCGCATCGCGCCGTCGAACTCTTCCGGACTCAGCTTGCCCTTGCCGGCGGCACCCTCGACCGGAACCAACTCCTTGACCACCTGCTGGCCATCCACTTCTTCGAACACGGCCTTCTGCATGCCCTGCAGCTCCCACATCACGTGCGGCATGCCCACATCCTTGAACACCACGTTATTGACGCCGAAGGGACGCGCCTCATCTACGTAGAAGCTGCGCAGGTAGGTGTAGATATAGTCGACACCCCGGGCCCGGGCGATCAGGCTCAGATCGGGCGGCACCACGCCGAACCAGGCTTCCGCATTGGCATCACTCATGGCGATAGTCATGGTGTCACCGATCTTGTCCGTGGTGAACATCAGGTTCTCTTTCACCTCGTCCTCGGTCAGGCCCAGGTCACGCGCCATCCGGTTGTAACGCTGGAACTTGGCCGAGTGACAGCTCAGGCAGTAGTTGACGAAGAACTTGGCGCCGCGCTGCAGGGATGCCTGATCAGAGACATCGATATCCGCGTCATCCAGGTGTACACCACCGCCGGCCGCCAGACCGAGCAGGGGTGCCGTAGCTAATAAAAATGCAACAATCAGCTTTTTCATTGGGTCACCCTCTCAGGAACAGGCTTGGTCTTATCCATTTTGCTGTAGATCGGCATCAACAGGAAAAAGGCGAAGTAGAGCACAGTACAGATCTGCGCCAGCAAGGTCAGAAAGGGTGTTACCGGTTGGGTACCCAACCAACCCAGCAGGATGAACACCACCACGAAGATGGCGATGGCGCCCTTCACGATCGGCCCCTTGTAGCGGACCGACTTGACCGGGCTGCGGTCCAACCAGGGCAGGAAGAACATCACCACGATAGCCGCCCCCATGGCCAATACGCCAGGGAAGGCCGAACCGGCCATGGAGGGCACTGCCCGCAGGATGGCGTAGAACGGGGTGAAGTACCAGACCGGCGCGATATGCAGCGGCGTCTTCAACGGGTCGGCCGGATCAAAGTTGGGCGGCTCCAGGAAGTAGCCGCCCATCTCCGGCGCGAAGAAAACCGCTGCCGCGAACAGGAACAGGAACCCGGCCACACCAACCGTATCCTTCACCGAGTAGTAGGGATGGAACGGGATGCCGTCTTTCGGGATGCCGTTCGCGTCCTTGTTCTTCTTGATCTCGATACCGTCCGGGTTGTTGGAACCGACCTTGTGCAGCGCCACGATATGGATAAACACCACCGCGGCCAGCAGGAACGGCAGCAGGAAGTGCAGCGCAAAGAAGCGGTTCAGGGTGGCATCGGAGATGACATAGTCACCACGAATCCAGACACCCAGGTCGGGGCCGATCACCGGCACGGCGGAGAACAGGTTGATAATCACCTGCGCACCCCAGTAAGACATCTGGCCCCAGGGCAGCAGATAGCCCATGAAGGCAGTGGCCATCATCAGCACATAGAGCACCACACCAATGATCCAGAGCAGCTCGCGCGGCGCCCGGTAGGAGCCGTAGATCAGACCCCGGAACATGTGCAGATAGATCACGATGAAGAAGGCCGAGGCCCCGGTAGAGTGCAGATAGCGGATCAGCCAGCCCCACTCCACGTCACGCATGATGTACTCGACCGAGCCAAAGGCCAGCATGGCATCCGGCTTGTAGCTCATGGCCAGCCAGATACCGGTGAGGATCTGATTGACCAGCACCAGCATGGCCAGGGAGCCGAAGAAATACCAGAAGTTGAAATTTTTTGGCGCGTAATATTCCGCCAGGTGCTCATTCCACACCTTGGTGGCCGGGAAGCGCTCATCAATCCAGGTCATTAAGCTCATCAGGCAGCTCCTCCATCTTCACCCACCAGTATCTGGGTATCGGTCAGGAAGTAGTAAGGGGGTATTTCCAGGTTCAGGGGGGCGGGCACACCGCTGTAGACGCGGCCGGCCAGATCAAATCTTGAACCGTGACAGGGGCAGAAGAAACCACCCACCCAGTCCGCGCCCAGATCATGCGGCGCCACATCGGGGCGGTAAGTGGGAGAACAACCCAGATGGGTACAGATACCCACGGCCACCAGATACTTCGGTTTACGCGAACGGTAGGGATTCTGGCAGTACTCCGGTTGCTGCGGCTGCTCTGAATCAGGATCAAGCAGGACATCGACCAGCCCTTCCATATCCTTGAGATTCTTTTCTGTGCGATTGACCACCCAGACCGGTTTGCCACGCCACTTGACGCGCATCATCTGGCCAGGCTCCAGCTTGCTGACGTCGGCCTCAACCGGCGCACCTGCGGCCTTCGCCTTTTCACTTGGATTCCAAGACTTCAGAAAAGGTACTGCGACAAAGCCGGCGCCCACAGCACCGACCACACTGGTTGCAGCGGTAAGAAACCGCCGCTTTTTTAGATCCACACTCATTAGTATAAGACTCCCGGAGTAGCCGGACGCTGAAATTCCCGGCCGAATCTTAGCAGAATTGGCGCAGGAAAATCAGTATATGCTGATATTTACCCCAAAATAGACGGCGCATTCTCTTACATGCGCCGGCCGAGGTCAAGATTGGACTGTCGCGAGGGATGGCGATTGGCGCGGCGTCAGGGCCTTGGAATGCCCGATCAGACCGGGTTGTCATCATCAATAAACAGATGATCCAAGGCAAATTTTTCCGCCAGGTGCTGGCCCAACGCCTGTACTCCGAAACGCTCGGTGGCGTGATGACCCGCGGCAAAATAGTGAATCCCCAACTCCCGGGCCAAGTGAGTCGTGGACTCCGAAATCTCACCGCTGACAAAGGCATCGAGCCCGGCAGCGGCGGCCTCCACGATCGCCCCCTGGGCCGCTCCGGTACACCAGCCGATACGCCGGATCGGCCGGTCGCCGGCCGCAATCAGCAGTGGTGCCCGCCCGAGCAATCGGGTCATCCGACGGGCCAAAGCGGCCGGTAACTCATCCTCCAACTCCCCCTGCCAGACCAGGCCCTGCGCCAGGGGGCGGCCCTGCCTGATCCCCAACAGATCGCCCAGGGTACGATTGTTCCCCAGCTCCGGATGGGCATCCAGCGGCAGGTGATAGGCCATCAGGCCTATTTCCGCCCGGATCAGATGACGCACGCGCCGCCCCTTCACGCCGGTAAGCGGGGCAGGCTCCCCGCGCCAGAAATAGCCGTGATGAACCAGCAGCAGATCCGCCCCGGCCTGCTCCGCCGCCGCGATCACCGCCTGACTGGCGGTAACCCCTGTCACCAGGCGCCGGATCTCCCGTCGCCCGGCATCCAGCTGCAGGCCGTTGGGACAGTAATCTTCAAATCCACCGGCATCGAGCAGTCCGTTGCAGTACCGTTCTAGTTCAAAAATATCAATCATTGATCAGCCTCGCCCTCACCCTTTGTGTTGGGACATAATAGGTTATCCATTTTCAACTGCTGCAGTGTAACCTGACTCGACAATGAAAAGAGCCTTCACCTATATCGTCAGTTCCGCCGTCGCCGGCATGGCGGCCGCCTACCTTGCCGTCACCCTGTTCACCACACCGCCACCGGCAGACCTGCTCACGCCAGCCCCGTTACCCCCCATGGCACTCACCCAGGGTCCGGTCTCCTACGCCGGCGCGGTTCAGTCGGCAGCCCCGGCGGTGGTCAATATCTTTACCGCAAAGGTAACGCTGCAGCGCGGCAGATCCCTGTTTGACGACCCGTTTTTCCAGCGCTTTTTTGGAGATCGCTTCCAGTCCCCCCCGAGAAAAAAGCTGCAGACCAGCCTCGGTTCCGGCGTCATTATCAGTGGTAACGGTTACATCCTCACCAACAATCATGTCATTGAAGATGCCGACCAGATCCGTGTCGTGCTCTCCAGCGGCCGCACCCTCGACGCCCGGGTCGCCGGGGTGGACCCGGACACCGACCTGGCGGTCCTGAAGACCGACGCGGACGATCTTCCCACCATCACGGTAGGAGACTCCCAGGGACTGCAGGTGGGTGATGTGGTACTGGCGATCGGCAACCCGTTCGGCGTCGGCCAGACCGTCACCATGGGCATTGTCAGCGCCACCGGGCGCAATCAGCTCGGCATCAACACCTTCGAGAACTTTATCCAGACCGACGCCGCCATCAATCCCGGCAACTCCGGCGGCGCACTGATTAACGCCCACGGCCAGTTGGTGGGCATCAACACGGCTATCTTCTCAAAGAGCGGCGGCTCCCAGGGCATCGGTTTTGCCATTCCCGTGGCATTGGCCAAAGGCGTGATGGAGCAGATTCTGAAACAGGGTCGCGTGGTGCGTGGCTGGCTCGGTATCGCCGGCCAGGACATCACCCCGGAACTGGCCGAGTCGTTCAACTTGAAAGCGGGCAGCGGTGTGCTGATCTCGGGGGTGCTGGAGGGTGGGCCGGCCGACAAGGCCGGTCTGGCGCCGGGGGACGTGATCTCAACCATCAACAACCAGCCGTTGACCAACGCTCACGACATTCTCAACCTGATTGCCGCCGTTCCGCCGGGAGACAAGGTACGGATTAAAGGCTGGCGCAATCAGGAACCGTTCGACCTACAGGTCGAGGTGAGCGAACGTCCACTGATGGATCCGCGACAGCAGTAGGCCGGCGCCGATTCGCCACGTGGGGCGATGCGATAGCCCTTTTGCGTTCCCACGCAGAGCGTGGGAACGAGGAATCGATCTTCTCGCTATTTCAATCGGTACTCGGCGGAGCGCGCGTGGGCCGTCAGTCCTTCGCCGCGGGCCAATATGGAAGCGGTCCGGCCGAGGGTATCCGCACCGGCATCCGACACCATGATCAGACTGGAGCGCTTCTGGAAATCATACACACCCAAGGGTGATGAGAAACGCGCGGTCCGCGATGTGGGCAGAACATGGTTCGGGCCGGCACAGTAATCACCCAGCGGCTCGGACGTGTAACGCCCCATGAAGATGGCCCCGGCGTGCTGGATCTGCTCCACCAGGGTCAACGGATCAGCCACTGACAGCTCCAGATGCTCCGGCGCGATGTGGTTGGAGACCCGGCACGCCTCATCCATATCGCGACAGACTATCAGTGCCCCGCGCTCTTTCAGAGCTGTGGCGATGATCGGCTCACGCTCCATGGTCGGCAGCAACCGGTCGATGCTCTGTTTGACCCGGGCCACGAAATCCGCGTCCGGTGAGATCAGGATCGACTGGGCATCCTCGTCGTGCTCCGCCTGGGAGAACAGGTCCATCGCCACCCAGTCGGGATCGGTCTGGCCGTCACATACCACGAGGATCTCCGAGGGCCCGGCCACCATGTCGATACCGACCTGCCCGAACACCGCCCGCTTGGCGGTGGCCACGTAGATATTGCCCGGCCCCACCACCTTGTCCACTGGCGGCACCAGGCCTGTTCCGTAGGCCAGCGCGGCCACCGCCTGGGCGCCGCCGATGGCGAACACCCGGTCAACACCACAGATGTGGGCTGCCGCCAGGACCAGTTCATTCAGTTCACCGCCCGGTGTCGGCACCACCATGATCAGCTCGCTGACTCCCGCCACCTTGGCCGGCAAGGCGTTCATCAGCACCGACGAGGGATAGGCTGCCTTGCCGCCGGGCACATAGAGCCCCACCCGCTCCAGCGGCGTCACTTTCTGGCCGAGCAGGGTGCCGTCGGCCTCCCGGTAGCTCCAGGACTCCCCTTTCTGTTTTTCATGATAAATCCGCACCCGCTCGGCGGCATGTTTGAGCGCCGTCTGCTGCGCCTCCGGAATGGTGTTCCAGGCCTGTTCCAGCCGTGCCAGCGGCACTTCCAGGTCGGCGGCGCCGGCGGCGTTCCAGCCATCGAACCTGTTGGTGTATTCCAGCAGCGCCTCATCCCCGCGCTGGCGGATATTGGCGATGATTTCATTGACGGTACTGTTGACCGCGCCGTCAGAGACCGATTCCCAGGCCAGCAACCGGTCCAACTGCTGCTGAAAATCGCTATCGGTGGTGGAGAGCTGACGTATTTCAGACATGATCAATCCTAAACTCAAAAAAACTCAGGGTGTGACGCGGAACAACTCAGGCCGCCCTGGCGATCGCCTCCTGCAGGGCGTCCAACAGCTGCATGACGGTGGCGTGCTTCATTTTCCAGGAGGCCTTGTTGACCACCAGGCGGGAGCTGATGTCGGCAATATGCTGCAGTGGCACCAGTCCGTTGGCTTTCAGGGTATTGCCGCTCTCGACCAGATCTACAATCAGGTCCGACAGTCCCACCAGCGGCGCCAGCTCCATGGAGCCGTACAGCTTGATGATCTCCACCTGCTGACCACGGGCGGCAAAGTAGCGCCGCGCCGATTCAACATACTTGGTGGCGATGCGCAGGCGGTTGCCTTCCAGACTGGCATCCGCCGCACCCGCCACCATCAGGCGGCAACGGGCAATCTGCAGATCCAGCGGTTCATACAGCCCCTCGCCGCCATGCTCCAGCAGCACATCCTTACCGGCAACCCCCAGATCGGCGGCGCCCCACTGCACGTAGGTGGGCACATCGGTGGCGCGGATGATCACCAGCTTCACCTGGGGGTGATTGGTATCCATGATCAGCTTGCGGCTGGTTTCCGGGTCATCCGTCGGTACGATACCGGCGTGCGCCAGCAGTGGCAGCGTCTGCTCGAAAATCCGCCCCTTGGAGAGGGCGATGGTAATCGGGGTGTCAAAATTCATCTGCTCATTCCGGTCTGTCGCCCAGTATGCTCAAGCGGCTACTTGGGCACGCGGCGGATCTGGGCGCCCAGTCCCGCCAGCTTCTCCTCGATATTCTCGTAGCCCCGATCAATATGATAGATCCGATCGACGATAGTCTCGCCATCCGCCACCAGGCCGGCCAGCACCAGGCTGGCGGAGGCGCGCAGATCGGTGGCCATGACGGGCGCCCCGGTCAGCCGGTCGACCCCGGCAATGATGGCCGTATTGCCCTCCAGCTTGATGTTGGCACCCATGCGCTGCATCTCCTGCACGTGCATGAAACGGTTTTCGAACACCGTTTCGGTAATGGTGCCCACTCCCTCGGCGATACAGTTCAACGCCGTAAACTGGGCCTGCATATCGGTGGGGAACGCCGGGTAGGGCGCCGTGTGGATATCCACCGCCCGGGGGCGCCTGCCCTGCATATCCAGGGAGATCCAATCCTCTCCCTGTTCGATCTCGGCACCCGCCTCACGCAGCTTATGGGTGATTACTTCCACCAGCGCCGGCTGGGTATCCCTTACGCGGATCTTGCCGCCGGTTATGGCCGCGGCCACCAGATAGGTGCCGGTCTCGATACGATCCGGCAACACATCGTAGTGGGTACCGATCAGCCGATCGACTCCCTCGATGACAATGGTATCGGTACCGGCACCGCTGATCTTGGCGCCCATCTTGTTGAGACAGTCGGCCAGATCCACCACTTCGGGTTCCCGGGCCGCATTCTCAATAACCGTCTCGCCCTCTGCCAGGGTAGCAGCCATCATCAGATTTTCCGTGCCTGTCACGGTCACCACATCCATAATCAGCCGGGCGCCGCGCAGTTTTTTTGCCGAGGCACGGATATAGCCATTCTCCACCTCGATCTTGGCACCCATGGCGCGCAGACCCTCAATATGAAGATTGACCGGCCGGGAACCGATGGCACAGCCGCCAGGCAGAGAGACATCCGCCCGTCCAAATCGCGCCAGCAGGGGACCGAGCACCAGAATGGAGGCGCGCATGGTCTTTACCAACTCGTAGGGGGCATGAAAATCCCGGATGCTGCTGGTATCGGTTTCGATGCAGAGTCGTTCGTCCACCACCAGTTGCACCCCCATGTAGCCAAGCAGCTCCATGGTGGTGGTGATGTCGTGCAGATGGGGCACATTGCCGATGGTTACCGGACCGTCAGCCAGCAGGGTCGCCGCAAGGATCGGCAGTGCGGCGTTCTTGGCACCGGCAATACGTACATCGCCGGACAACGGCGCGCCGCCAGTGATAATCAGTTTATCCATCTAAGAACCATTTTTCTGGGCACCGAAGTACACCGACTAGGAAGGACATAAGCCCAAAGGAACCGGTTATTCTATGAGAAAAAGCGCTAAATCGAAAGGCGTAGACAGAGGAGTCTCTTACCAGGCCCGGTTCGACACCCACTCAGCTCTCTAGCAACAACAGCTTTTCCACATTACTCAGCCGGGCAATGCCCAGCAGTGCTTCCGGCAGTGACCGGATCCGTAGTGTCACTCCATGATGCCGGGCGCGCTCCAGAACTTCCAGCAGCAGCGCCAACCCGGAGCTGTCCACGTCACCCACCCGGGACAAGTCAATCACCAGCGATTCCTTCTTGACTCCACCGAGCAGTCGCTCTATCTGGCCCAACAGCGCCGTCACATTGGCGAATACCAGATCACCGGATAACTGCATGACACCCTGATCGTCGATCGCGGCCTGCACGGAAGACATTCAGTTCCTCTGCTCATTGCGCTGCTCGAGCTTCTCGATCAACCCGGACAAATTATGTCGCCTGATCTGGGAAGCAAACGAGGAGCGGTAATTGGAGACCAGGCTGATGCCGTCGATGGAGACATCGAAGACCTTCCACTCTTCGCCATTGAGATGAAGTCGATAGTCGATCGGTATCGGCAGTGCACCGGATGCCTGAACCTGGGTGTTCACCGTGGCCTCATTCCTATCCGCCCCCTGATGCGAAGGCAGATAGACAATCTCCTGGCCGGAGTAGTTGAGCAAGGCCGTGGCATAGGTGCGCACCAGCAGTTGCCGGAACGCCTTCACAAAGGCCTCTTTCTCGCCATCACTGGCACGCGGCCAGTACTTGCCCAGCACCAGCTGCGACATACGCTGAAAATCAAACCGGGGCAGTACGATATGCTCGACCAGGTCGTAAATTTTCCCCGGCGACGCCTGCAACTCCGGTTTGCGGTCGATCAGCTCGGCCAGCATCTGGTCAGATGTCTGGCGCACAATCTCTTCGGGCACCGCCGCCGAGAACGCGGGCGTGGCCAGAAACAACAGCAGCACCAGCCACAAACCGGTCAAGTATTGTTTATTCAAGTTTGCCACCCTCTTCCGCCTTGCTGAATAGGAACTGACCGATAATCTCCTCCAGCACCAGCGCTGACTGGGTCAGGGAGATTTCGGAACCGCCTTGCAGATACTTTTCACTGCCGCCCGGGTCCAGACCGATATACTGCTCACCCAGCAGTCCCGCCGTGAAAATCTTGGCGAAACTGTCCTCGGGAATCACATTGTACTGGGCATCGATGCGCAACGTGACCACCGCTTCGTAGGTTTTCCGGTCGAAGCCGATCGCGCTGACCCGGCCTATACGCACCCCGGCCATGGTGACAGGCGAGCGCACCTTCAGACTGCCGATATTATCAAACCGGGCGGTCACATCGTAACCTTCACCATTGCTGGAGGCGCTCAAATTGCTCACCTGCATCGCAAGGAAGAAGAAAGCGACCAGTCCCGCCGCCATAAAGGCACCGACAAGAATCTCTATCGTCCTGCTATGTATCATCAATCAATCCCCGAACATCAGTGCCGTTAATATGAAATCCAGTCCCAATACCGCCAGTGACGAGTGGACCACCGTCCTGGTTGTTGCCCGGCTCACGCCCTCAGAAGTCGGAACCGCGTCAAATCCCTGAAACAGGGCGATCCAGGTACAGACCAACCCGAAAACCACGCTCTTGATCGCGCCGTTGAACACATCTTCATGCAGATCGATTTTGGCCTGCATCTGTGCCCAGAAGGCGCCGTCGTCCACCCCCAGCAAGCCGACCCCGACAAAGTAGCCGCCCACCACACCCAGGGCGCTGAACAGGGCCGCCAGTAGTGGCATGGAGATAAAACCGGCAAAAAAACGCGGGGTCAGCACGCGCCGCACCGGATCCACTGCCATCATCTCCAGACCCGAAAGCTGTTCGGTTGCCTTCATCAGCCCGATCTCGGCCGTCAATGCCGAACCGGCGCGTCCGGCGAACAGCAACGCGGCCACCACCGGCCCCAGTTCACGCACCAGTGATGCGGCCACCATCACCCCCAGCGTCTGCTCGGCGCCAAACTGGGAGAGGATATAGTAGCCCTGCAGACCCAGCACCATGCCGACAAACAGACCGGACACACTGATAATCAGTATAGACAGCACACCGACGGAATAGATCTGTTTTACCAGCAGGCCCGGTCTGGGCAACAGGTCCGGCAATCCACGCAGGATACCCAATAACAGGAGATGTCCACGCCCCAGCCGCTCCAGCACGCCGATGCCGACTCGCCCCAACTGCGCCAGAACGTTCAACATGACTCCCCCAGCAGATCCTCGGCCAGTTCAGCGGCCGGATAGTGAAACGGCACCGGACCATCCGCCAGCCCCTGCATAAACTGGCGGGTCCAGGCCGACTCCGAGTTGATCATCGCTTCCGGTTGGCCTGACTCGATCACCTTGCCATTGGAGATAACATAGATAAGATCCGCGATAGCCGATGTCTCCTGAACATCGTGGGAGACGATAATGCTGCTCAGCCGGCTGGCGTCGTTCAGAGCGCGAATCAATTCCACCAGCACCCCCATGGAGATCGGATCCTGGCCGGTGAACGGCTCGTCATACATGATCATCATCGGATCCAGCACCATAGCGCGCGCCAGGGCCACCCGCCGGGCCATGCCGCCGGACAATTCGCTGGGCATCAGATCGCGCGCCCCGCGCAGACCTACCGCCTCAAGCTTCAACAGCACCAGTTTGCGGATCATCGAGGGGGATAGATTGGTATGCTCCCGCAACGGGTAGGCGACATTTTCGAACACATTAATATCGGTCAGCAGAGCGCCGCTCTGGAACAGCATGCCCATGCGCATGCGCAGTCGGTAGAGATCCCGGTTCCCCAGCCGATGGATATCCTGCCCATCCACATGGATGGTCCCGGCCGACGGACGCAACTGCCCGCCGATCAGTTTCAGCAGGGTGGTCTTACCGGTGCCGCTCGGCCCCATGATGGCCGTAATCTTGCCACGCGGGATATCGATATCCACGCCATCAAAAATGACCCGACTGCCGCGGGAAAACCGCAACCCCCGGATACTGACCAGCGGCACCTGCTTGTCAACCGAACCCACCATATCTGATCCACGCTCCAACTGCTCACTCCATTGAATATTTCCACCCGCACGGCAGGCAAAAGGAGCATTCTCACCTTTTGGAATCAACAGCGTCAAGCCCGATCAACAATCCCTAACGCTGCAATCCACTCAGCAGCTGCCACAAAATTGCCGCTTCCCGCATCACCTTGATTGGCGGCGGCCGCCCGGAGAAAAACAGCATGGGCGATACCGCCCCCCTGATCCGGACGGACAACGATTCCAGCACCGAGCGCAGCGACTTGAGGTCAGACACCGCCTCGCCGGCAACCAGGGCGCAGAGCGTAATCCCATCTTCAGCCACCTGCACAGCCGGCTCCTGTTCCAGCGAGCCCGTCACCGCCAGAAATCGCGCCTCTCCCAGCCGGCTTCGCACCCGTTCGCGTACAGGTTCGGTGAGCGGCATCCAGGAGACGGCACCGGCCAGCCGATCACCCAACGCCGCCTGACAGCGACCAAGCACCCCCATTGCCTCCACATCGCCGGCTGCCATCCCGGTAATATCCAGAACAAAGTGGAATCGGTCGGACACATCCTCACGCCAGCCATCAAGCTGCTCATGATCACCCGCCAACCAGCATTCGAGTGGCAGCACTACCGTCTGAAATTCATTTGCGTAATAACTGAGCCGCCACTCAGGCGGCAGATCATCGGGGTAGAACTGTTCGCTCCAGGCGGAGTGATCCCAACCCACCGCCCCAATCGTCAATTCAGACACCATAACGGATTCCCTCACTCAGCAGCGGCATAACGACTTGCCAGATAAATCAACAGCAACACCGGCAGCCCCAGAACGGCGGTGAACAGAAAGAAGCGCTCATAGCCGAAGGCATCGACCAGGCTGCCCGAGTAACCGCCGAGCAGTTTCGGCACCAGCGTCATCAGGGAGCTGAACAGGGCATATTGAAAGGCGGTAAAGGCGACGTGGGTCAGTCCGGAGAGATAGGCGACAAAGGCAGCACCGGCCAGTCCGGCGCTGAGATTATCGGCGGTGATGACCAGTATCAACAGGGAGACATCCGCGCCACTGCGCGCCAGCAGCAGAAACAGCAGATTGGTCCCGGCCGAGAGCAGCGCCCCGACAAACAGAATACGCATCACACCATAACGCAGTGTCAGCATGCCACCGAGAAATCCGCCCAGTATGGTCATTACCAGGCCGAAAGTCTTGGTAATGTCGGCGATCTGATCCTTGCTGAAGCCCATGTCCTGATAGAACACGTTGGAGATGACCCCCAGCACGATATCCGACACCCGATAGAGGCCGACCAGCGCCAGCACCAACAGGGCCACTCGCCCATAACGGCGGAAAAAATCGGCCACCGGTTCCAGGTAGGTCTCACGCAGCACCGCGGCGCGGACCAGGCCCAGGGCAACACCCAAACGGGCAGCCAGCCCGGCCAGAAGCACGGCCAGCAGCAGGCGCCCCCCTTCCAATCCAAAACCGATCAGCAGGGAATCCTGCGGCAAAGCGGCCGCCCAGTCGGCCTTGGCGGCAGCGACCCGATCAGCGCTGAGAAAAAAGACCGCCGCGAAAACCGATACCGCCAGCAGAAACAGCAACAGGAAGCGCAAATAGTCGAAGGCATCGTGGAACAGGACGGGACGCCCGGACTCGACCTTCGGCTCCGACACCAGCAGCGTAGTGATCAGGCCAATGGACATGACTGCCGCCATGCAGAGGTAGGTCCACTGCCAGGCACTGTAGTTGTAGCCCCCCTCGGCACCAAACCAGACCGCCAGTTTGAGCGAGCCGGCACCCGCTACCAGCATCCCCACCCGGTAACCGGCGATATACATGGAGGCCATCAGGGCCTGCAGCTCCCGTTCGGCCGACTCGATGCGATAGGCATCGATGACAATATCCTGGGTGGCGCCGGAAAATCCCAGCAGCACCGCGGCAAACGCCATCATGTGCAGATTTTCCGCCGGATCGGTAAAGGCCATCCAGGAAATAGCGCCGATTACCGACAGCTGCGCCAGCAGCAACCAGCCTCGACGACGTCCCAGCAGGGCAGTCAACAGCGGCAGCGGCAGCCGATCCACCAGCGGCGCCCAGATGAATTTGAACGAATAGCCCAGTGCCGCCCAGCTGAAATAGGTCACGGTAGAGCGGTCGATATCGGCTTCGCGCAGCCAGAGCGAGAGGGTGGAAAAAATCAGCAATAGTGGGAGACCGGCAGAAAACCCGAAAAACAGCATCACCAGCACCTTCGGGTGCCGGTACGCGCGCAGCGTAGCCGCCCAGTCTCTGCCCTCCTCTGTCACCATCGCCTGGAACACTCCGCCCTTGAAAGAGATTTCAGCGCGGGATTGTACCTGATAATAGTGACCGATCCGCACTACCACCCTTTCTCCCCTTGCATCACAACCGCAGGGAACGGACAATTTGCCCTCCCGTAATTGGAGTCAGACATGCAAAGCTATCAACGAGATTTCCTGGATTTTGCCCTTGACGTGGGGGTGTTGCGTTTCGGCGAGTTTACCCTCAAGTCCGGTCGGATCAGCCCTTACTTCTTCAACGCCGGCCTGTTCAACAGTGGCGCCAGCCTGGCTCGGCTGGGGAAATTCTACGCCCAGGCCATCGTCAACTCCGGCATCCGCTTTGACGTCCTCTACGGACCGGCCTACAAGGGCATTCCCCTGGCAGCCGTCACCGCCGCGGCACTGTATGATCACCACAACATCGACATCCCCTACGCCTTTAACAGAAAAGAGGCCAAGGATCACGGCGAGGGTGGCAGCATCGTCGGCCACCCGCTGGAGGGTCGCATCATGATTATCGATGATGTCATCACCGCCGGCACCGCCATCCGCGAGTCGATGGATATTATCAATGCCCAGGGCGCCACCCCGGCCGGGGTAGTGATCGCCCTGGACCGGCAAGAGCGGGGAACCGGGGAGTGCTCGGCCATTCAGGAGGTCGAAAAAGACTACCGGATGCCGGTAGCGGCGATCGTCCGGCTGGAGCATCTGGTAGAGTATCTGGCGGAACAGCCGGATGCTGAGGGGTCACTGCAACAGATCCGCGCTTATCGCGATCAATACGGTGTGTGACCGGATGGACTTTACATAGTCCCCAATCTATCTGATAGTGCACACAGCCCGCAAACAGACGACCGAGCACCAGCATCACCGATCTATATGAGCAGAACCTACAGACTACCCATTGGATTACTTACCGCGATCATGCTCCTCGCCCCAGCGGCCGAGGCGGGCAAAATCTATCGCTGGGTGGATGCGGAAGGGAATGTTCATCTCTCCGACCGGGTGCCCACGGAACACGCCCGCAGCGCCCGCAGCGAACTGAGCGAAACCGGCCGCGAAGTGGAACGCGTTCAGGCAGCCAAGACTGCGGAGGAGATCGCCAGGGAACAGGAGCTTGAGAAACTGCGTGCGGAGCAACAGCGGCTGATCGAGATACAGCACGCCAAGGACCAGGTGCTGCTGCGGACATTCCGCACGGAAGACGATCTGCTCATGGCCCGCAACGGCAAGCTGGCCGCCATCGATTCCAATATCCAGGTGATCCGCAGCAATATCCGCCGCATGAAAAACCGCCTGGCCGAAATGCAGCAGAACGCAGCCTCCATGGAACGGCAAGGCCAGCGGCTCTCTGATAATCTGCTCAAGGATATCGAAAACACCCGCGCCCAACTGCGCGACAGCTATACCACGATCATTCAGAAAGAGCAGGAGAAGGAGGCAATCCGCAACAGTGCGTCCAAGGACCTGGCCCGTTTCCGCAGTCTGAAAAACCTGCGCGAAGAGAACGCCGACCCGCAACTCAACCAGGAGAAGACCGCTTCGCTACTGGATACCGTGGTGGTGTGTGAGGATGACCGCGCCTGCGACCAGGCCTGGATCAAGGTTGAAGAGTACGTGCGTAAATTTGCCACCACCCGGCTGCAGATGCTCAGCGACAGCATTATCATGTCCGCCGCCCCGCTGAAGGATGACGACATCAGCCTGACCGCCTCGCGCATTGTCTACAAGGACAGACCCGGCGCGGAGCTGTTCATGGACTTGCAGTGCAAACCCTCGCCGCGCGGAATCGACTTGTGCAACACCGAAGCGGTGGAGAAGATCCGCACCGGCTTCCGCGACTATCTGGCCGAATCCAAGCGCGTTCAATCCGCCAACTGAGGCAGGCGGCCCGATGGAGAGGCCGCACCTGTCAACCCCATCATGTAGGAGCGGCGCCCCGCCGCGATAATCGTTCGATGACCGATGCCCCGGCCAATCGGCCCGGGGCGGGCCTCCTGCAGGGATCCGGGTCGGCGGCGGATCTCAGGCCGCCGATTGAAACAGCGCGCGCTCCAGAATCGTCCATTGCGACTCCCAGCCAGTGGCCGGTGACACCTTGAAGCGGGTACGCAGGAACTGGTGCATGCGCCCCTCGATCAAGGACAACATCAGCGCGGCACCGCTCTCCGCATCCACACAGAGGTCGTCATCGCGCATCCGCGACTCGCGCAGCACCTGTCGCAGTTGGGTCTCCAGACGGGCGAAAAACTGCTCCACCCGCTGATGCAGCCGCTCGGTCTCGCCGACCAGGGCATCGCCCAGCAGCACCCGGGTGATACCCGGATTGCGCTCGGAAAAGACCAGCAGCAGATAGAGCAGCCGGGCACAGCGGCTACGCGTCTCCTTTTCACCTTCGAGGATCTGGTTAATACGGGCAAATACCGACTCCTCGGCAAACCCGATCAACCCTTCGAACATCTTCGCCTTGCTGGCAAAGTGCCGGTACAGGGCCGCCTCGGAGACCCCCACCGAGCGTGCCAACACCGCCGTGGTGATGCGCTCACCCGGACTGCGTTCCAGTTCTGCCGCCAGTGATTCAAGAATCTGCTGCTTGCGGGATACTTTCTGATTCATCCGGACAGTCTCACCGGCACTTGATCAGGGTGCCGATACCCTGGTCGGTGAACAACTCCAGCAGCACCGCGTGCTTCACCCGGCCATCCACAATTACCGAGGAGTTGACCCCGGCATTGACCGCGTCCAGGGCACAGCGAATCTTCGGCAGCATGCCGCCATGGATGGTGCCATCCGCAATCAGTTCGTCGACCCGGCTGGCGGTGAGGCCGGTCAGCAGACCGCCCTGCTTGTCCAGCAGCCCCGCGGTGTTGGTCAGGAGGATCAGCTTCTCCGCCTGCAGCACCTCCGCCATCTTGCCGGCAACCAGGTCCGCGTTGATGTTATAGGAGCGGCCGTCTTCACCGACACCGATGGGTGCGATCACCGGGATAAAATTACCGCTGACCAGCATATCCACCACCGCTTTGTTGATACTGGCCACCTCGCCCACGTGCCCCACATCAATAATCTCCGGCGCCTGCAGTTCGGGCGAAGTCCGTTTCAACATCAGTTTGCGGGCATGAATCAGCCCGCCATCCTTGCCGGTCAGGCCGACGGCTGAACCGCCGTGCTGGTTCAGGAGATTGACAATCTCCTTGTTGACCTGGCCGCCCAGCACCATCTCCACCACATCCATGGTCTCGCTGTCGGTGACCCGCATGCCCTGCACAAACTCACTCTCTTTGCCGAGACGGCCCAGCAGATTGCCGATCTGCGGCCCGCCACCATGCACCACCACCGGGTTGATACCCACCAGCTTCATCAGCACCACGTCACGGGCAAAGCCGTCCTTGAGGTCGGCCTCGGTCATGGCGTTCCCACCGTATTTAATCACCACGGTCTTGCCGCGAAAGCGCTGAATATAGGGCAGCGCCTCGGTCAGTACATGGGCCACGTTGTGTGCCGATTCGGGGGTTAAACTCATGCTAGGTTCCGTCTCTCTCTCAAATAACAAATATGCCGGAGCATATACTGATCCGACCATACTTGGCTGTCTGCCTGATGCACTGCGGTAATAGCCGGATCAAAAAGGAAGGTTCAGTCCGGGGTCCACACGCAACAGCCACTGCTGGAACTGCTGCTGTATCCGCGCCAACGCCGCCTCGCTGTCCGCCTCGAACCGAAACACCACCGAGGGAGTTGTATTGGAGGGCCGGACCAACCCCCAGCCATCCTCGAATTCGACCCGCAGACCATCGATGGTCGTTATCTTGGCATCGGTGAAATCCGCCTGCCCGGCCAAACTCTCCATCAGCGCGAAATTCGCCCCTTCCTGGTCAAAAGCCAGATTCAGTTCAGGCGTCGACACGCTTTCCGGCAAGCTGTCGAATATCTCGGTGACCGGCACCGGCTCACTCGACAGCAGCTCCAGCAATCTGGCGCAGGAGTATAACCCATCGTCAAATCCGTACCAGCGCTCCTGAATAAAGATATGGCCGCTCATTTCACCCGCCAGCAGCGCACCGGTTTCACGCATCTTCGCCTTGATCAGCGAGTGTCCCGTCTTCCACATAATCGGACGGCCGCCATAGGAGAGAATCTCATCAGCCAGATGACGACTCGATTTCACATCGTAAATCACGTCTCCACCAGGCTGACGGCTCAACACGTCCCGTGCCAGAAGCATCAGCAAACGATCCGGCCAGATAACCTTGCCGTTGCCATCGACAACACCCAACCGGTCACCATCACCATCAAACGCCACACCCAGATCGGCCTTGCGCTCCCGCACGGCCACGATCAGGTCCGCCAGATTCTCCGGCTTGCCCGGGTCCGGGTGATGATTGGGAAAATCGCCATCCACCTTGCAGTAGAGCGCCGTGACCTCACAGCCAAGGGCCTGAAACAGGGCCGGTGCCACCACGCTGGCAACACCGTTGCCGCAATCCACCACCAGCTTTAGCGGACGACTCAACTGCACATCCCCCACCACCCGTTCAATATAGTCGGGCAGCAGATCCTGCTCATGCAGCGAGCCCCGGCCTTGCTGATAATCCTGTCGCTCGATGCGTTGCTTCAGGCCGCTGATCGCATCACCAGAGAGGGCCGCGCCATTAATGACGATCTTCAGTCCATTGTAATTCGGCGGGTTGTGACTACCGGTAATCATTACGCCCGTCTTGCTGCCGAGAAAGTGCGTGGCGAAATAGAGCACCGGTGTCGGCACCATGCCGATATCCAGTACATCCCGCCCACTGGCCATCAGCCCTTCGCTCAGCGCCTTGCTGAAGGCGGCGCCGGAGTGGCGGCCATCGCGGGCAACAATCACCGTCTGTTCACCCTGCTCATAGGCTTCGCTGCCGATGGCCCGGCCCAACTCATAAACGATCTGTTCAGTCAGGGTTTCACCCACCACACCCCGGATATCATAGGCGCGGAAGATTGAGTCCGGCAGTGATTCCAGCACCTCGGCAAAACCGGATCCGGATTCGTCCGGATCATCATCAAACGCCTCCAGCCCGGGCATGAGCATTTCATCCGCAGCGGCTTTCACCGCCGGTTCGGCCGGGGCCGCCTTTCTGCCCGCCTGATGCCACACCTGCCTGATCAGTCCGAACACATGGCCGAACTCTTCCAGCCTGGGCTGACTGATTCGTCCCACCGAGCCACTTTTAAGCACTTCCACCAGCCTGAACATTGACTCCAGGTCAGTGCGCAACGCCTGCTTGAGGTGGCGCGCCTGGAACCAGAGCACTGCCGCGATAAGCAGGGCGGCAATCAGCAGTATGCCCAGTAGCTGTATTTGCGCCTCATCACCCAGGAACACCACTGTCGGCGCGGCATAGGCAACGCGCCAGATTGTGCCATCGATTGCCTGCATACCGGCCACCTCCGCCACCGACAATCCTGCGGCGGAGAGTACCACCGGGGTGCCCTTGACCACCTGCTGCAACTCAACCCGGCCGGCCAAAACAGGTAATTCCGCCAGCGTCTGCTGCAAGCTATTGAATGGATAAGCCACATGCAGCACACCGATCACGGGGCCCCCGTCCGCGGAAAACACAGGAACGGCCATCGCCACATGCTGTTGAGGCGTACCGAACAGATGCACCTCGGCCGGTGAAGGCGCACCGCTACGCTCCGCGCCACGAAGAATATCCAGCGAGGCGTAACTGAAGGGTGGAGTGGCATCCGGATCCAGTTCGTCCCAGCCCTTGGGCAGCAGCCGAACCCGCAAGGCGTCCGGCAACAGCTGCAGCAGTCTGCGCTCCTGCTCGTGCATCCGCGGTACATCCTCGCCCAGCAGCGGTTCCCGGACATCCTGGCTTCTGCTCAGTCCCAGCAACAGGGTCCGCCGGTTTTCCACCCGCTCCGAAACCCGCCTGGCGATACTGGCGGTGATCTGTTGCAGTTGGCTAAGTCCCAGCTGCTGGTCTCGCTGAGCCTGCAGAAACAGAATAGCAGCAGCAGCCACCGCGATAATCGCCAGCGACATCAGCAAGGCAATATTGAAATAGCGGCCGGCACTGCCGACTCCTGCCACAACACCGGTTTTAGCCGCCGCATCATCCCCTGCCGGGTTATTATTTTTTCGTTTTAACATAAACAGATCCCTGAACTTCCCCCACCGCAGGCCTTATTGACTGCGCAGCCCCTGAGTCGTGTACTTTTAATTGGCCGCATTACACATCGGCATGCCATCAGGCAATCCCCTACCGCCTGAATCAGCTCAATGTCTCCCGGAATGACCGAAACCACCACTGCCCCGGTCAGACTGCTGAAACTCCTCAACGATCTCAAACTCCGCCCTGACCACCGGAATGATGACCAGCTGGGCAATACGCTCACCCACTTCGATCAGAAAGCTGTCACTGCCCCGGTTCCAACAGGAGACAAACAGCTGGCCCTGATAATCGGAGTCGATCAGCCCCACCAGATTACCCAGCACAATGCCGTGTTTGTGACCCAGACCGGAGCGCGGCAAAATCACAGCCGCCAGCTTGGGATCCTCCACATGAATAGCCATGCCTGTGGGGATCAGGTGTGTCTCGCCTGGCGCAATCGTCAATGGCCGCTCCAGCATGGCGCGCAGATCCATTCCGGCCGACCCCTCGGTAGCATAGGCCGGCAATGGAAAGGAGTCCCCCAGACGGGAGTCGAGAATCTTAAGCTGAATGTCTGTTTTCATAATGTTCCGCAATCAGTGATACCAGTTTTTCCGCCAGACTCACCTTGTCAGTCATGGGCAACTGTTCACGCCCCCCTTCCCAGATCAGAGTCAGCGCATTTTCATCCCGCTCGAAACCACCCTGTCGGGCACCCACCAGGTTGGCCGCGATCATGTTCACCCGCTTGGCGATCCGTTTCTTCTCGGCATACTCCTCCGGATCCTGGGTCTCGGCGGCAAAACCGACCGTGAAGGGCGCATCAGGCAGGGCCGCCACGCCCGCCAGAATATCCGCATTGCGTACCAGCCGGATCTCCATCCGATCACTGTTTTTCTTGATCTTCTGGTCGGCGACGGCGTCCGGACGGTAATCCGCCACGGCGGCGCAGCCGACAAAGATGTCACACCCCTTCACCCTTGCCATTACCGCCTGCTCCATCTCGCCGGCAGTCTCCACATCGACCCTTTCCACCCCGGCTGGCGTGTCGAGTGTTACCGGGCCGGCAATCAACTCCACCCGGGCTCCTGCCCCGGTGAAAGCCCTCGCCAGGGCGAAACCCATCTTACCCGAGCTGCGATTGCCGATGAACCGCACCGGATCCAGTGGTTCCCGGGTCGGCCCCGCCGTCAACAATACCCGGACTCCCGCCAATGGGCCTTGTGTAAACCGGGAGCACAATTGACTCAACAGCGCCTCCGGCTCAAGCATCCGCCCCGGACCCACCTCGCCGCAAGCCTGATCACCGGATGCCGGCCCCCACAATTCGACACCCCGCCGCACCAGCAACGAGGCATTGTCACGGGTGGCGGCGTTTTGCCACATCTGCTGGTTCATCGCCGGCGCCAGAACGATCGGTGCCGCGGTGGCCAGGCAGAGCGTAGAGAGCAGGTTGTCGGCAAAACCATTCGCCAGCCGGGCCATGAAACTGGCACTGGCCGGTGCCACCAGCACCAGATCGGCCCAGCGGGCCAGCTCAATATGCCCCATGGCCGCTTCATGGGCCGGGTCGAACAAATCCTGCCGGACTGGGCGGCCGGATACCGCCTGCAAAGTCATGGGCGTGACAAACTGACTGGCCGCCCCGGTCAACACCACCTGCACCTCGGCGGCAGACTTGCGTAACAGGCGGACCAGTTCAACCGATTTATAGGCCGCAATACCCCCGGTAACCCCGAGTAACAGTTTTTTTCCAGCCAGTACATTCATAGGGCGATCTGTCTCAACCTGCTTATATGGAATATTCAGCGCCAAGGTTAACTGAATGAACGACCATCTGGAACCCGCATCGTATACTTGATACTCTTTTATTGCCTAAACTACATGGAGGTATGTATGGCGATTACAGACTGGCCGGCGGATGAGCGGCCACGGGAAAAACTGCTGCAACGGGGACCCTGCGCCCTGTCCGACGCGGAGCTGCTGGCCATCTTCCTGCGCACCGGGGTACGCGGCAAGAGCGCGGTGGATCTGGCGCGTGAACTGCTCGACCAGCACAAGGGGCTGGGCAATCTGCTTGCTGCCGATCGAGCCAGCTTCTGCAGCAGCCATGGCCTCGGCAGCGCAAAATTCGCCCAGCTACAGGCGGTCCTGGAGATGGGCCGGCGCCACCTGCGGGAACAGATCCACCGCGCAGACGTGCTGACCAGCCCGCAGCAGACGCGCGACTATCTGCGCGCCCGCCTCGCAGGCTACCCTTATGAGGTGTTTGCCTGCCTGTTTCTGGATAACCGGCATCGGGTGATCGAATACGAGGAGCTGTTCCGGGGTACCATTGATGGCGCCAGCGTGCACCCCCGCGAAGTGGTACGACAATCCCTGAGCCACAATGCGGCCGCGCTGATCCTGGCCCACAACCACCCCTCCGGGGTCGCGGAACCGAGCCAGGCCGACCGGGCGATTACCCGCCGGCTGAAGTCGGCGCTGGAGCTGGTGGATATCCGCCTGCTGGATCACATTATTATTGGCAGCGGCGAAATCTGTTCTCTGGCGGAATTGGGCGAGATATAGAAAATAGAACACAACTGATTGAATTAATTAAATATATCAACCTAACCATGATACCCCGCCAAGCCGGCATGAGAAAAAACAGGTGAAGAAAAACTTGTCAGCCAAAAATCTTTTTGCTATAAATCCGCCTCTTCACCCCGACGGGGTGTAACAGATTTCACAGCACCCTGGTATTCAGGGTCGCAAAAACCAGGTTTTTCGAGGATTTAACCATGTCCAGAGTGTGTCAGGTTACGGGCAAGCGTCCTGTGACAGGGAACAATGTTTCCCACGCCCACAACAAGACCCGTCGCCGCTTCTTGCCCAATCTGCATCAGCACCGCTTCTGGGTTGAGAGCGAGAATCGCTGGGTTCGCCTGCGCGTCTCCGCGAGCGGCATGCGCATCATTGACAAGAAGGGTATCGACGCGGTTCTGGTTGATCTGCGCGCCCGTGGCGAGAAGGTCTAGGGAGAACAGTCATGCGTGATAAAATCAGACTCGTATCCAGTGCCGGTACCGGGCACTTCTATACTACTACCAAGAACAAGCGCAACATGCCTGGAAAGATGGAGATCAAGAAATTTGACCCGAAAATCCGCAAGCATGTGATGTACAAGGAAGCCAAGATCAAGTAGTCCGGCTTCTCCCGGCATCAAAAACCCGCCCCTCGCCGGCGGGTTTTTTTGTCCAATGCATAAATGCTTGCGAGAGAGGATCTGACTGCTTGATTGACGAGCGTCCGCGCCATGGGCGAGGTAAGCGTTTGGCTGTGCTGCGAGGCCGAAACGGCCGTGGCAGCCCCCCGGCATGAGCTGCGCAGCGGCTAACGCCCACCCAGGTTGGTCCAGGGCTGTATGACTGTCAGTCATTTCGTGGGGCGGGCTTGTTCTAAAACCTGATTTCAACCGCCAAGAACACGAAGAAAAACACCCATATGTGTTACTTCCATTCTTCACCTGCCGAATGGGCCCGGAAGAGTGGCGCAGGGATGCACCGTTTACGGACCTAAGGACGGATATGAAGGTTAGCTATTATACCTCTTTGCGCACTTCGCGTTCTTCGCGGTTGATTCGAGAAATTCAAGTTCATTCAGGCCATGGATCGGTGGAAGCGCCCACCGCCCTATTCGCGCTCAGCTTCTCTCCGCGCCGCGCCGATAGATCGTGCCGTGACACTTGGAGCAGGGGGGAATATGCCCCGCCTTGTGGAAATGGAGCTCCTTGCCACACTGGTCACACACCAGGGTACCCGGCCCGGTGATCTCGCCGGTCCGATAAACAGCCGCCTCACGCGCCTGATTGGCGAAGCGCTCCAACTCCAACCGGGTTCGGTCGGCGACCGACGCGAACATCTCCATGAGACGCCCCTCAATCAACTTCACATCAAAACGAAACCACTCCCTGAACTCATCGCCGGTTTCTACCAGATAATGGGCCGCCTCCTTCATGTCACGCTCAACGTAGGCGGCAATCTTTTCCGCCTCTTCACGGGTCAGCTCATTCAGCTCCACCGCCTTCTCCCGGGCGGCATCGAGGCTCTTCTTCAGGGTCGGCAGGGTGGTTTTTTCCGCCTTGCCGATGACATCATCCACATACTCCAGCATGCGCTCATAGGCATCCACCATGCGCTCAACCGGATCTTTCTCGTCTTTATTGGTCATATCATATCCCTTACTTCTGCCTGCCAAATCACTTCAAAATTCACACTTCCTAATCTACTTTGTACACCAAGTTCGGCAGAACTCAAGATGGCAGAGGTTGTTTACGCCCTCAACTTGATCAATTCCGGGCCGCAGGAGCGGAAAGATCCTCTTCCCACCACTGAAGACGACGATATGCCTTCATGTCTACCCTGCCGTAGGGTATCCTTGCCTGTTTAATCCATGCTATCAACCGGCAAGCCCACCCTGACAATGAAAGAGACCTACACCCCAGCATCCATCGAGGCTGAAGCCCAGCAATACTGGACCGAGAACCGTAGCTTCCAGGCCACCGAAGACCCCTCCAGAGAGAAGTATTACTGCCTCTCCATGTTCCCCTATCCCAGCGGCAAGCTGCACATGGGACATGTGCGCAACTACACCATCGGGGATGTGATTGCCCGCTATCAGCGCATGCTGGGAAAAAACGTGTTGCAGCCAATGGGCTGGGACGCCTTCGGCCTGCCTGCCGAGGGAGCCGCTATCAAGAACCGCATGGCCCCGGCCAAGTGGACCTATGCCAATATCGACTACATGAAGAATCAGCTGCAACAGCTGGGCTTCGGTTACGACTGGAACCGGGAGCTGGCCACCTGCAAGCCGGAATATTACAAGTGGGAGCAGTGGCTGTTCACCGAGCTGTACAAGAAGGGGCTGGTGTATCGCAAGAACTCGGTGGTGAACTGGGACCCGGTGGACCAGACGGTGCTGGCCAATGAACAGGTGATCGACGGCCGCGGCTGGCGCTCCGGCGCCCTGGTGGAACGGCGCGAGATTCCGCAGTGGTTTGTCAAGATCACCGACTACGCCGATGAACTGCTGGATGAACTGGACCGTATGGAGGAGTGGCCGGAGCAGGTGCGCACCATGCAGCGCAACTGGATCGGCAAGAGTTACGGTGTACGCTTCGCCTTCCCCTATACCCTGGACGGCAAGGATGATCTGTTGTGGGTCTACACCACCCGTGTCGACACCATCATGGGCATCACCTTCTGTGCGGTGGCGGCGGAGCACCCGCTGGCCCAACATGCCGCCCGTAGCAATCCTGAACTGAGCGCATTCATCGAGCAGTGCCGCCAGGGTGGGGTGGCCGAGGCCGACCTCGCCACCATGGAGAAAAAGGGCGTACCGACCGGCCTGTCGGTAACCCACCCGCTCACCGGCGAACAGATACCGGTATGGGTCGGCAACTATGTGCTCTGGGGTTATGGCGAAGGCGCGGTAATGGCCGTGCCGGCCCATGACGAGCGGGATTTCCATTTTGCCCAGACCTATGATCTGGAGATTCGCCAGGTGATCCAGGTACCGGGGGAGACTTTTTCCACTGACGCCTGGCAGGAGTGGTATGCGGACAAGGAACGGGGCGTCTGCGTGAACTCAGAGCACTATGACGGCCTGGGTTACAGCGAAGCGGTGGACGCCATCGCCACCGACCTCAATGCCAAGGACCTGGGTGAGAAGCAGGTGCAGTACCGGCTGCGCGACTGGGGCGTATCGCGCCAGCGCTACTGGGGGGCGCCGATTCCGATGGTGCACTGCGACCAGTGCGGCATTGTGCCGGTGCCAAAGGAACAGCTGCCGGTGGTGCTGCCGGAGGACATCGAGTTTGACGCCACCGGTGGTTCGCCGATCAAAAAGATGCCGGAGTGGTACCAGACCAGCTGCCCGGAGTGCGGCGGCGCGGCCGAGCGCGAGACCGACACCTTCGATACCTTCATGGAGTCCTCCTGGTATTTCGCCCGTTACGCCTGCCCGGATGCGGAGGACCGCATGCTGGACGAGCGGGCGCGTTACTGGCTGCCGGTGGATCACTATATCGGCGGCATCGAGCACGCCATCCTGCATCTGCTCTACGCCCGCTTCTATAACAAGTTGATGCGCGATGTCGGGCTGATAGACAACAGCGAGCCGTTCACCAAACTGCTGACCCAGGGCATGGTGGTAGCCGAGACCTACTACCGCGACGACAGTGACGGCGGCAAGAGCTGGTTCAATCCGGCCGACGTGGTCACCGAAACCGACGACAAGGGCCGGGTGATTCGCGCCACCCTGGCGGCGGACGGCCAACCGGTGTCCATCGGCGGCGTGGAGAAGATGTCCAAATCGAAGAATAACGGGGTGGACCCACAGTCCCTGGTAGACCGCTTCGGTGCCGATACCGTGCGACTCTACACCATGTTCACCTCGCCACCGGACCAGTCACTGGAGTGGTCGGACGAGGGCGTCGAAGGGGCCAACCGCTTCCTGCGCCGCCTCTGGGCGCTGGCCTATAACCAGCAGACCCGGATCAGCGAGGCCGATAACACCCCCGACCAGCTGAACGACGACCAGAAGGCCGCCCGGCGCGAGATCCACACGGCCCTGAAGCAGGCCGGCTTCGACTATGACCGGCAGCAGTTCAACACCGTCGTCTCGGCCGCCATGAAGATCATCAACACCCTGTACAAGCTGGGCGACAGCCCGGCTGACGGCGCCCTGCTGCGCGAAGGTATCAGCATCGTGCTGCGCCTGCTCGGTCCGATCGCCCCCCATGTCACTCATCAGCTGTGGCGCGAACTGGGTCTTGGTGAAGAGATTCTCGATTCGCCCTGGCCACAAGCGGACGAGGCGGCGCTGGTGCAGGAGCACATCCAGTACGTAATACAGGTGAATGGCAAGGTGCGGGCCAAGATCGAGGTACCCGCCGACGCCGAACGGAGCACTATTGAACAGCAGGCCGTGGCGGACCCCAATGCCCGCAAGTTCATCGGGGATGCGCAGATCCGCAAGATTATCGTGGTGCCCAACAAACTGGTTAACATTGTCGCAAAATAAGCATGAAGGGAGCAGACCGCGTCTGCGGAACCGGGAGAACAACATGATCGGCAAAAAGATTTTCGGCCTCGCACTGCTGTCACTGACGCTGCTTCTGCTGCAGGGCTGCGGCTTCCAGCTCCGGGGTAGCGTTGCGCTCCCGAGTAACATCGGCCCAGTCTACATCCAGGGCCTGGGAGAGTACGACGAACTGCGCAGGGAGCTGTCACAGATCCTCAGCTTCAGTGATATTGCGCTGGCGACCGAATCGAAGGGCGCCGCCAGCACCCTGAAGATCGACAACCGCTCCAGCGACCGGCGCGTGCTGTCGGTGGATGGCAACGGCAATGTGGCGGAATACGAACTGCATGAGGGGGCGCGTTTTGCCTTGATCGCCGCCGATGGCACTGCCCTGGTCGAGCCGCAGATGGTGAACACCATTACCACCTACCTGAATAGCGAAACCCAGGTACTGGGCAAGCAGCAGGAAGAGGGCACCCTGCGCAAGGATCTGCAACGTGACCTGGCGTCCCAGATCATGCGGCGGCTGCAAGCCCAGTTGTAACCGGAACACAGCCTGCCACCATGCGCGTCCGCCCTCACGAACTGACCAGCCATATCCAGCGTCAGGGGATCGCCCCGATCTATCTGATCAGCGGCGATGAGCCGCTACAGATGAACGACACCGCCGATAGCATCCGTGCCCTCGCCCGCGCCCAGGGCTACAGCGGCCGGGATGTGCTGGAGGCCGGTGCCCGGTTCGACTGGAACGAACTGATTGCCGAAGCGAACAGCCTGTCGCTGTTCGCCGAGAAGCGGATCATCGACCTGCGTATCCCGTCCGGCAAGCCGGGCCGGGAGGGCGGCAAGGCGCTCAGTGAGTATGCCGCCCGTCCGCCCGAGGACACCCTGCTGCTGATCACCCTGCCGAAGCTGGACAAGGGCCAGATCAGCAGCAAGTGGCTCAAGGCACTGGAGGCCCGGGGCGTGTTCATCCAAATCTGGCCGATTGAGGGAAACCGCCTGCACCCCTGGATTGAGCAGCGCATGCGCCAAGCCGGTCTCACCCCCGGCCCCGAAGTGGTTGCCATGCTGACCGAGCGGATCGAGGGCAACCTGCTGGCGGCCGCCCAGGAAATTGACAAGCTGAAGCTGCTGCACGGCAGTGGCGTGATCACCCTGGAAAATCTGCAGGAGTCGGTGGCGGACAGCGCCCGTTACGATGTCTATGCCCTGGTGGACGCCGCACTGGAGGGCAAGGTCGGCCGTGTCGTGCGCATGCTCAACGGTCTGAAGGCGGAAGGTACGGCGGCCCCGGTGGTACTCTGGGCCCTGGCACGCGAGATCCGCATGCTCTGCTCGCTGGCCCAGCAAGTGGCCCAGGGCCGCTCACCACAGCAGGTGGTCGCCGGGGCTCGGGAGGTCTGGGACAAGCGCAAGCCACTGGTCGGCAAGGGACTGCAGCGCCTGAACATCGGCCAGTGGCGGCAACTCATGCAGCTCTGCAGCCTCACCGACCGTGCGATCAAGGGCCAGGACCGGCAGGACCCCTGGCTGCTGTTGCAACGCATTGGCAGCGGGATGGCCGGCGCCCAGCTGTTCAGCGGCTAACCGTCCACCACAGATTGCTCACCCAAGCGCGGCACAATTTGCTAGACTGCACCCATTTCCAGAGAACACCGACCAGCGTGACCCTCATGTCCAGTGAAATCATCGACATCTCCGCCTATATGGCCGACCTTGGGCGACGCGCCCGGGCCGCCTCGCGCCGCCTCGCCGCAGCCTCCACCGCCAGCAAAAACGCCGCACTGCAGGCGATCGCGGCTGACATTCAGACCAATCGTGAGGCGCTGATGAGCGAAAACAGGCGAGACCTGGAAGCCGGCACAGCCAAGGGCCTGGACAGCGCCCTGCTGGACCGCCTGGAGCTGACACCGGCGCGTATAGACAGCATGATCGAGGGGATACAGCAGATCATCGCCCTGGCCGATCCAATTGGTGAAATCTTTGATATGAACTACCGTCCCAGCGGTATCCAGGTGGGGCGCATGCGGGTGCCCCTGGGCGTGGTCGGCATCATTTACGAATCACGACCCAATGTCACCGCGGACGCAGCCGCTCTGTGCCTGAAATCGGGTAATGCCACCGTATTGCGGGGCGGTTCCGAGGCCTTCCATTCAAACCAGGCAATCGCCGCCAGCATCCAGCGCGGCCTGGAGCAGGCCGGCCTGCCGGGCGATTCTGTGCAGGTGGTCGCCACCACCGACCGGGCGGCAGTCGGCGCCATGATCACCATGCCAGAGGCCATCGATGTGATCATCCCCCGTGGCGGCAAGGGACTGATTGAGCGCATTGCAAAAGACGCCCGGGTACCGGTCATCAAACACCTGGACGGCATCTGCCATGTCTATATCGATGATCAGGCCGATACTGCCAAGGCGTTCGATATCGCCATCAACGCCAAGACCCAGCGTTATGGCACCTGCAACACCATGGAGACCCTGCTGGTGGCCGACGCCATTGCCGAGGATATCCTGCCGATGCTGGCGGCGGCCTATACCGAGCAGGCGGTTGAGCTGCGCGGTTGCGCACGCTGCCGGGAGATCCTGGAAGAGTGTAACGAAGCCACCGATAGCGACTGGGATACCGAGTACCTGGGACCGATCCTGTCGATTCGGGTGGTCCGGGATCTGGACGAGGCAATCGAGCATATCAACACCCACAGCTCCGGGCATACCGAATCCATCGTTACCGAGAACTACACCCGGGCACGCCGCTTCCTCACCGAGGTGGATTCCAGTTCGGTGATGGTCAACGCATCCACCCGCTTTGCCGATGGCTTCGAGTATGGCCTGGGCGCCGAGATCGGTATCTCAACCGACAAGTTCCATGCCCGCGGTCCGGTGGGACTGGAGGGACTGACCTCGGTCAAATACATCGTCCTTGGCGATGGTCACATTCGCACCTGACGGCCGGCCCCCCCGCCTCCGGGGAGCCAACGGACGAACCATGATCGGGATACTCGGCGGCACCTTTGACCCCATCCACTACGGCCACCTGCGAACTGCACTGGATGTACAGCAGACCCTGGGGCTGGAAGAGATCAGGCTGGTCCCGTTGCGTGACCCGCCACATCGCGCCCATCCGACCCTCTCACCGGCCGACCGGCTGGCCCTGTTGCATGCCGCCGTGGACGACAATCCCCTGTTCAGGGTCGACACCCGGGAGCTGGAGCGCAGCGGCAAATCCTACACCCTGGATACCCTGCGGTCACTTAGATCCGAGCAGCCGGGTGATACCTTCTGCCTGCTGCTGGGTAGCGACGCCTTCAACGGCTTCCACACCTGGCATCGGCCGGATGAAATCCTCGAACTGGCCCATCTGGTGGTAATGCAGCGCCCCGGGGAAGCCGAACCCGCACACTACCACGAACGCCTCACCCACAACCCGGCGGCGCTGAAGCAGCAAGCGGCCGGGCTGATTCTGCCGTTACCGGTCACCCAGCTGCAAATCTCGGCGACCGGAATCAGGGAGATGCTGGGCCAGGGCAAATCCCCCCGCTACCTGCTGCCGGATGCGGTACTGGAACTGATCCGGCAGAAACGACTTTATCGGTCCGGGTAAAATTCTGTGGCGGCGGCCGTTTTAATATAAAATTGATTCAGCAGTATTCATTATCAACCACAGCGTAGAGAGACATGCAGACAGACGAACTTCGCGACCTCATATTGAAAATTCTTGACGACATGAAGGCACTCGATGTCAAAGTCCTTGATGTCAGGGGCAAGACCAGCATCACCGATCTGATGATCATTGCCAGCGGCACCTCCAACCGACACGTCACTTCCATCGCGGAAACCATCGCCTTCCAGGCCAAAGATGCCGGTGAGACGCCCCTGGGCGTTGAGGGACTGAAAGAGGGCGAATGGGTGCTGGTGGACCTCAACGGCGTGGTGGTTCATGTCATGCAGACCAAGGTCAGGGACTTCTACCAGTTGGAGCGGCTGTGGGATCTCGACATACCGGCGGACAGCGCGCAGAAAGCGACCCGGCACTGACACCCCATCTACCCACCAACCCTCACCGATGGATCGATTCGACCGCATTTTTGATCTGCATAAACTGCTCAGCGCCGCCCGCTACCCGGTTCCCAGACAGCGCATAGAACAGGAGCTGGAGTGTTCGCGCGCCACCGCCAAGCGGATCATCGAAGCCATGCGGCTCTACCTCAATGCGCCGATCAAATATGACCGGGAGCTGAACGGCTATTTCTACGATCCCAATGAAGGGGAGATGTACGAATTACCGGGCGTCTGGTTCAACAGCAGCGAACTGCATGCCCTGCTGAGCGCGCAACAATTGCTGGAGAATGTCCAGCCGGGCCTGCTTGAACAGCAGCTTGCGCCGCTGAAGAGCCGTATCGAAGCGCTGCTCAATGCGCAGGGGATGGGCGGGGCATCGCTGTGCCAGCGGGTCCGCATCCTGCGGGCCGCCTCGCGCCCGGCGGGTGACCAATTCCAGACCATCAGCACCGCATTGGCACAGCAAAAGCGGTTGCAGATCAACTACTACCAGCGCAGCAGCGACCAGACCAGCAGCAGAAACCTGTCACCCCAGCGCCTCACCTACTACCGCGACAACTGGTATCTGGATGCCTGGTGCCATCTCCGGGAGGGGCTGCGGACCTTCGCACTGGACGCCATCGAAAGCGCACGAATCATCCCGGAGGCGGCCGTACAACAGACCGAAGAGGAGCTGAACGAACACTTCAACGCCAGCTACGGCATCTTCTCCGGCCAGGCGGCACAGACTGCCCACCTGCGCTTCCATCCGCTGCGGGCGCGTTGGGTTGCAAAGGAGACATGGCACCCCCAGCAGGAGGGATTCTTCTCCGGCACCGGCCACTATGAGTTGAAGTTTCCTTATGGAAACGACCGGGAACTGCTGATGGACATCCTCAAATATGGCGCCGATGTGGAGGTGCTAGCCCCCGGCCCACTGCGCCAGAAGGTACAGGAACAACTCTCCGCCACCCTGGCGCAGTACCAGAAAAAATAGACTACACATTCCGAATTCAGTTCTTTATAATGAACGGGATTCCCCTGGTAGACGGACTACCCTGCGGGACAGACCGGGCCAGTGTGACCCGCAAATCATTAAAGGTCCCCTACCCCCCGGACCCGACAAAACTTGCATGGAATGCCGACATGTCGACCCCGGAAAACCTGTCAAAACTGGTTCAGCGACTCAGCCTGCTGTTTGTGCTGTGGTTATGTCTGTGGCTTATCCTGTTGGGCCTGCTGCCCCGTGACTGTTACACCACCGGTTTCTTCCTGCTGGGCATACTGCCGGTGGTTGGCTGGTTCATGATACAGCCACGGCGGATCACCTGGTTCCTGGCCATCCTGTTCGGTGTCAACCGACTGGGAGAGTAAACCGGCTGATTTCAGCCGCCACATCGCAGACAGGTCACTTCGGCGAAAACCCGCTCAATAGGGTCTGGAACCGCAAACCACCCTGCCGCTTTCCCTGTTACAATGCCCCCGGCAGCCCCATCGCAAGCAACTATGGTGAGACCTCCCCAGCCCATGATCATCCACCTCATCTCCGTCGGAAACAAAATGCCCCGCTGGGTACAGGAGGGGTATCAGGAGTATGCCAAACGCCTGCCGCTGGAGTGCGGCCTTAAACTGGTCGAGATCGCCCCCGGCCACAGAGGCAAAAGCGCCGATGTGGCGCGCACCGTCAGGGAGGAGGGGGAGCGGATGCTGAAAGCGATCCCCAAGGGATGCCGTATCATTGCCCTGGATGTCCGGGGAAAGGCCTGGAGCACCGAACAGCTCTCCGCACAGATCGGCGACTGGATGGCCGCCGGCCCGGACATCGCGCTTCTGGTGGGTGGTCCGGAGGGGTTGGCCGAGACCTGCCTGCAGCAGGCGGACGGTCGCTGGTCCCTGTCGCCACTGACCCTGCCCCACCCACTGGTACGGGTGGTGGTGGCGGAACAGCTCTATCGGGCCTGGAGCCTGTTGCGCAATCACCCCTATCACCGCGCCTGAAGCGCGATCCCTCTCCCATCCCGCAGATCCATAGGACATTCTTTACTGTCTTTCATTTTCTCACTGGTGTAGGGTTAGCGGTTAAGGTCAATGGGAGCTCCGGGCAGGACAGGAAGCCATCCCGGGACCTGATAATAATTAATGACGCGCTGTTAGAATAACTACCGGTTCATCCAGAAGCAGAAACACAGGCTTATCATGCAGCCGCTGATCTATCTTGCCTCCCATTCACCGCGACGGCGTGAACTCCTGTTGCAGATAGGGGTCCACCACACAGTAGTGGGCATCACCATCGATGAGACCCCGTTGCCGGGAGAAGCGCCATCCGAGTATGTCATTCGCATGGCCCTGGAGAAGGCCCGGGCCGGCCGGCAGGCGACCAACCAGAAAACACCAATGCCAGTGCTGGGGGCCGATACTGCGGTCGTGGTAAACCGACGGATTCTGGGTAAACCACGGGATCGGGATGACGCCATCACGATGCTGGAACTGCTCTCTGACACCACCCACAAGGTCCTTACCGGAGTCGCCCTGATCGATCAACGGGAAGAGACGCGGCTGAGCGTCAGTAAGGTCAGTTTCCGCCCCATTCAGCCGCAGGAGGCCGCGGCCTACTGGGACAGCAATGAACCGGCGGACAAGGCAGGTGGCTATGCAATCCAGGGCATGGGGGCGCTGTTCATCTCCCGGCTGGAAGGGAGTTTCTCCGGCGTCATGGGGCTGCCACTGTTCGAAACCGGCGAGCTACTGCAGCGGGCGGGAATCACCCCACTCGATTACCAATAGAGATAGTCCATGAGTGAAGAGATACTGGTCAACGTCACACCGCCCGAAACCCGGGTCGCAGTTATTGAGAACGGCGTGGTGCAGGAGATCATTATTGAACGCACCCAGCGCAAGGGGCTGGTCGGTAACATATACAAAGGAAAGGTGTGCCGGGTGTTGCCCGGCATGCAGGCGGCCTTTGTTGACATCGGTCTGGAACGTGCCGCCTTCCTGCATGCCTCAGACATCAGCAATGGCGATTCGGTCAACAGTGACAGCAACATCAACTCACTGGTTCGCGAAGGCGCCGAGGTGATTGTCCAGGTAGTGAAGGACCCACTGGGCACCAAGGGCGCCCGACTGACCACCCACATCTCCATTCCCTCCCGCTATCTGGTCTTTATGCCGGAACTGACAAACCTCGGGGTATCACAGAAAATCGAGGACGAGGCCGAGCGCAACCGGCTGCGCGAGATCGTCACCGGGTTCTTTGGTGACTCCTCACTGAGCGGTAATTTCATCATTCGTACCGCCGCCGAAGGGGTGGATGAAGAGACGCTGAAATCGGATATCCGCTTTCTCACACGGCTTTGGCACGCCATCCAGGACCGGCTGCAGACCTCACCGGTACGACAACTGATCCATGAAGACCTGCCCCTCTATCTGCGTTCCCTGCGTGATCTGATCACGGCCGATGTGGAACGCCTGCGCATCGATTCGCGGGAGAGCTGGCAGCGACTGACCCAGTTTGCCGAAAAACTGATCCCCGACAGTGCGGTGAAGATCGAATACTATCCCGGCGAACGGCCCATTTTCGACCTGTACGGCGTAGAAGACGAGATCCAGAAGGCGCTGGAGCAGAAGGTGGTGCTCAAGTCCGGCGGCTATCTGATTATCGACCAGACCGAGGCGATGACCACGATCGACGTCAACACCGGCGCCTTTGTCGGACACCGCAATCAGGAAGAGACCATTTTCAAGACCAACATGGAGGCGGCCCAGGCGATCTGCCGGCAGCTGCGCCTGCGCAATCTCGGCGGCATCATTATTATTGACTTCATCGATATGGTGGAGGATGAGCACAAGCGCCAGGTGCTGCGGGCACTGGAGAAATGCCTGGCGCGTGATCATGCCAAGACCCACATCACCGAAGTCTCATCACTCGGTCTGGTGGAGATGACCCGCAAACGCACCCGGGAATCTCTGGAGCATATCCTTTGCGAGCCCTGCCCCTGCTGTGGCGGTCGTGGTTCACTGAAAACCGCCGAAACCACCTGCTATGAGATTTTCCGTGAAATCCTTCGCGAGGCCAGGCAGTTTGATGTGGAATCACTGCTGGTGCTAGCCTCCCAGGAAGTGGTGGACCGGCTGCTGGATGAAGAATCCGCCACCCTGGCGGAACTCGGCAGCTTTATCGGTAAAACCATACGGTTGCAGGCAGAGTCGCTGTACAGCCAGGAACACTATGATGTGGTGCTGATCTAGGGTCTGCTGACGCTATGCTGATACAGAGCGACAAAGGCCATTTTTTTGCCGGATATGGTGCATCGAGCGCCCTGGCCTTACCGTGTCTGAGCGAAACAGCACTACAGTCATGGGAAAAATTGACCCTGTTCCCGAGGGTTGGCACCGTGCATTTGTTTAACAGGACCAGATGAAGCGCCTCTACCATTTTTCACTCAGAACCGCCCGACGGCTGCTGATCCTGCTGATAATCCTGACCGGACTACTGGTCATCTCCGGCCGACTGCTGGCCCCCCTGGCAGCGCAATATCGTGCCGACGTGGCCGACTGGGCCAGCGAACTGCTGGGACAGCCAGTCGAAGTGGGCAGGCTCCGGGGCAACTGGCGGGGCGTGGGTCCGGAGCTGATCCTCTACGACCTGCAGCTGATCAATCCCGAGAGCCATAAGCCCACCCTCTATCTGGAAGAGGTGCGCATTACCATTGGACTGATTGACTCATTGCGCCAATTGACCCCGGTGGTGCGCAAGGTCTCCTTCATTTCACCCAGGCTCAGGGTCATACGTCGGCAGAACGGTTCCATCACCGTCGGCAATCTGGATGAACTGAATGAGATCAACCCCGGCGACGGAAGTTCGGCATTTCTCCTGCCGACCCATCTGAGCCTGGAAAAAGGCGAGCTCATCTGGGAGGACCAGATGATCAACGTCCCGCCGCTGCGACTGACTGACGTCAACCTGAGACTGCGTAACAGCGGCGCGCGGCATCAACTGAACGGCAGCATCACCCTGCCGGGGGAACGCCCTGGCCAGATAGAACTGGCCATCGACCTGCGCGGCCAGCTGGACAAGATCAACACCTGGAGCGCCAGCAGCTACATGCAGAGCAGCGGCATCGACCTGGCCTTCCTGCTCAATCGCCGGGTAGCGGAAAAGTATCGTTTCAGCAACCGTCAGGCGGAGATAAAACTTTGGGGCGAGTGGGACCACAAGGGCCTGATCAACCTGGAAGGAACCACCCGCTGGGAACAGGTTGCCATTACCCGACAGGCCAGTAAGCCGGAGCAAACTGCCAGCACACTGAACCTGGACAAGGCTGCGGGAGCCCTCCGTCTGCAGCGCCAAACCGACGGCTGGCAGCTGGACCTGGTCGACCTGCAGATCCAGCGCAATGGCCGCGACTGGCCAAGGTCACAGGTGGGTGTCACCGCCTTGCAGGATAAGCAGGGCGATTGGCGTATCCGCGCCGGCAGCAGTCGACTGCGCGTGGAAGATATTCATGCCATCAGCACACTCTTCCCACTGCCCAACAGCGGCCTTGAGCAGATGCTGAAGCAGGTAAAGGCAAACGGCAGCCTGAACAACCTGCGGCTGGACTTCCAGCAGCGGGAGCAGGGCGACCGCTGGTCGGCCAGTGGCGAAATCACAGAATTCACCTCCCAGCCCTGGGAAGGCCTGCCAGGGGTTCATAACCTGCCGCTGGCCTTCTGGATGGATGCCCGGCAAGGCACCATTGCCCTCGACGCAACAGATGTCTCCCTGGACTTTGCCGACCTGTTCCGGGACCCCCTGGTGCTGCGGCGTCTGCAGGGCGATCTGACCTGGCAATACGGGCAGGAGGGTGATCTGGTCATTTCAACCGATAAGCTGCTGGCGGAAAACGACGATATTCACACCCTGAGCCGAATACACATGACCCTTCCCGGCGCTGATCAGGCATCACCAATCCTGGATCTGCAGGGCGATTTCTGGGATGGCGACGCCAGCACCACCCACCGCTATCTGCCCGCGGGCATCATGGGCGACAACGTGGTCGCCTGGGTGGATCGCAGCATCGGCAGCGGCCATGTCACCGAAGGGAGCGTGGTGGTACGGGGTCCACTGGCGGACTTTCCCTTCGAAAAGACCCAGAGCGGACGCTTCGAGGTATTTTTTAAGGTAGAGAATCTGCAACTAGACTACTGGCCGGAATGGCCGGCGCTGAGAAGTCTGAATGCCGATGTGCGCTTCCTCAACAACAGCTTTGATGCCTGGGCCAGCAGTGGCGAGATCCTCGACAGCCGGCTCAGCGCCGCCCACGCCAGGATCTCCGAGCTGGCGCTCACCTCGCCATTGGAACTCAACGGCAGCGTAGAGGGGCCGTTCACCGATCACCTCCGCCTGCTCCTGGAGTCTCCCCTCAAGACCGATTTCGCTCCCCTGGTAAAAGACCTGGAAGGCGACGGCATGACCCGACTCGACCTCGCCTTCAGCCTACCCATCGATGATGGTTCGGATTTCAAGCTGGACGGCCGGCTCGGCTTTCTTGACTCCACGCTACGACTGAGCCAGTGGCAGATGGCGCTGAGCGATATCCGCGGTGATCTGCAGTTCGATCAGGATCACATCTTTGCCAAAGGCATCACCGGCAAGGTGTTTGACCAACCGATCCGTGTCGATGTCTCGACCCCCAAGTCAAACCGTAACGCCACCCGCATTACTGCCACGGGGGCGGTCCCCGTCAGCACCCTGCAGCGGCAGCTCCCGTCGATCGATCTGGGTACGTTTGTCTCGGGCAGCAGCCACTGGCAGTTGGACCTGGATATACCCCATATCGCCGCCGGGCCGGATGCCCCGGTAGCGGTGCGCGCCAGCACGGATCTGGTTGGCATCCGCATCGACCAGCCAGCGCCGCTGGGCAAGGAGGCGGATACATCACAGCCACTGCTGCTGGAGACCCGGCTCGGCGGCAAATCGGAGCAACAACTGCACATCCGCTATGACAACCGCATCGACATGGCGCTGGCCATCGATCGCAGCCGACCTGACCAGCCCCAACTCCAGCGCGGCGGCATTGTACTGGGCGGTGAGCTGGCAAAACTGCCAAAATCCGCGGGGCTTGAGCTGACCGGACGACTGGAGCGACTCCAACTGCTGCCCTGGCTTGACCGCCTCAAGTCAACGGAATCCGCCCCGCGGCTGCCACCGCTCAATCGTCTGGCACTGGAGATAGATAAACTGGAGATAGGCCCACAACAGACAGACCAGGTAGGTCTCACGCTGAACCGGGGAGACACTCACTGGGAAGGAAATATCATCAGCGACTGGGCCGAGGGCGCTATCCTGCTACCGCATAAACCCTCCCGCTCAACTGCAGTTACCGCCCGACTCAAGCGCCTGCGACTGGATCCCTGGCTGGGTATGCTCGACAGCCCCGCAAGCGACACCGAAACGGCCATGCCGCAACGCCTCCTGCTGACTGCCGATCAGTTGCAGTACAAACAGATGGCGGTGACCGACTTTAATCTTGATCTGGCGCGTGATCAGCGGGAACGGAAGGGGCAATTCAGCAGCAGCCACTTTGCCGGCGAAGTCGTGGTGCCGCTGCGTCTGCTGGAGGCCCCCATCAGACTGACCCTCGATCACCTGAACCTGACCATTGATGACAACCTGTTCAACACCCAGGACACAACGCCGCGGAAGGCACAGGAACAACTGGATCCAAACCGGATACCAGCCATCGAGGCGCAGGTGTCCAAGGTCAACATCAACGGCAAACCGTTTGGCAAACTGCAGCTGATTACCCAACGTCGTGACAATGGCCTGACACTGCAGACCCTGTCGCTCAATTCGGATCGACTGCAACTCTCGGCCACCGGAAACTGGCAGCTGGATCAGGCCCCGGAGTCCAGCTCCCGGATTGATATCGCACTTTCCAGCCGCAACCTCGGCGCCGCACTCAGGGACATGCAGCTGTCAGACAACATCGATGGCGCACCGGTTGAGCTCGACAGCCGCCTTAACTGGCAGGGATCACCCGTCGACTTCAGTACCCGGCGACTGAGTGGCCAGTTGGGGATACAGGTTGGCAAGGGCCGTTTTCTGAAGGTCGACCCCGGCGTAGGGCGGCTGTTCGGTCTGTTCAACCTGGGGGCACTCAGACGCCGCCTGACACTCGATTTCAGCGACATCTTCAAAAAGGGTTTCGCCTTCGACAGTATCGAAGGCGAATTCCTGCTGGATACCGGTGATGCCTACACCAACAACTTCCGTATGAAAGGCCCTTCAGCCAACATTGAGCTCTCGGGTCGGATTGGCCTGGGCGATGAAGACTTTGACGCTCTGGTGACCATTACCCCGAAAATCTCCTCCAGCATCCCCCTGGCCGGCGCCATCGCTGGTGGACCGGCGGTCGGTGCCGCCCTGTTCCTGGCCCAGCAACTGATGGGCGACTCCATCGACCGGGTCACCCGGCTGGAATACATGGCAACCGGCAGTTGGGACGAGCCGATACTGACACCGAAAACACGGGACAATCAGGAAGGCGGCAACCAGGCACAGCAAGGACAGGAGCCCACCGCTACTGCCGAAGAACCAGATCCCACCGAGGGTTTAGTTGGTGAGGAGCCCCCCTCGGCAACACCCGACACCTCGGGCACGGAAACTGCCGGCACAGGCACAGCACCGGCGGAGGAAAAGACGGACAAACCCTCCGGGTTCTTCTCCCGCCTGCTGGAGAAGGTCAAACCCACCGGCCCCACCTATCCACAGTCCACGCCGGACAAGCCGTGAACAAAAGTTTCGTGCTGCAACGCCCCTCAACTATTCCGGGATGGGTCATGCACCGTTAGGGCAGGCCCCCGTGCCTGCCCCTACTTGGTCCGAAGTCAGGGTTAATGCTATGCTCCGGACAGACCGCAGCAGCGGTCGTTGTCTTTGAACCCCAGGGAAAATACGCGTCCAACATGAGCAGAGAGAAAAACAGAGTTTGCGCCATACAGATGGCAACCGGACCCAATGTCAGCGCCAACCTGCTGGAGGTGGAACGGCTGGTCACCGAGGCGGTGGAGAATGGTGCCGGGCTGGTGGTATTGCCGGAAAACTTCGCCTTCATGGGCAAACGGGACCGGGATCTCTGCGCCCTGCGGGAAATCGACCATGACGGCCCGCTGCAGGAGTTTCTCCGCCAGCTGGCCAAGCGTCATGAGATCTGGGTGGTAGGCGGCACTATCCCGCTGGAAGCGCACGACAACAGCAAGGTGCGCGCCGCCTGCATCGTCTACGACGACCAGGGCAGACGGGTCGGCCGTTATGACAAGATTCACCTGTTCGATGTCAACCTGGTCGAGGCCAACGAACGCTACGCGGAATCCGAAACCATTGAGGCGGGCGAGCAGATCGTGGTGCTCGACTCGCCCTTCGGCAAGCTGGGTATCGCGGTCTGCTACGACCTGCGTTTTCCCGAATTGTTTCGCAAACTGCTGGACAAGGGCATGGAGATCGCCTGCATGCCTTCCTCCTTTACCGCCATTACCGGCAAGGCTCACTGGGATACGCTGGTGCGGGCCCGGGCGATTGAAAACCTCTCCTACGTGGTCGCCGCCGCCCAGGGTGGATTTCACATCAACGGCCGTGAAACCCACGGCCACAGCATGATCGTGGACCCCTGGGGAAACATCCTGGCCCAGGTGCCCCGAGGAACCGGTTCGGTCAGTTGTAAACTCGACCTCGGCTACCTCGCCTCGCTGCGACGCAACTTTCCAACCATCAATCACCGAAAACTCTAACAACCCGGCGCGGTCTACCCTAACAGACAACGACAGCACCGGACGAAGCGACCCTGTAGGGGTTCATGGACTATATTCATTGATTCAACCTTAAGCCTGAGGCCTCCTCGGCTTCAGCAACAGCAGGATTCAGCAAACATCAGCATGTCAGACGCCATTCAAATCGCACATAACACCCTCCTTGCGCCCGCCTCACTGAGCGACAGCGACCTCGATCGGGTGATGGATCAGTTGCTCACCTCACAGATCGACGCCGCCGATATCTATTTTCAGGCCAGCCGGCTTGAATCCTGGGTGCTGGAGGACGGCATTATCCGGGACGGTAACTACAACATCGAGCAGGGCGTCGGGGTGCGCGCCATCAGTGGCGAAAAGACCGGGTTCGCCTATACCGATGAGATTGCCCTGCCGAGCCTGATGGAGGCCGGCCGCACCGCCCGTGCGATTGCCCGCGCCGGCAGCCAGGGCCAGACCCGGCTGAGTCGCACCACCCCGCAACGCCAGCTCTACGCCCCGCTCAATCCCCTGGAGACCATGACCGAGGATGAGAAGATCGGCCTGCTGCGCAAGCTGGACGCCGAGGCACGGCGTCAGGACCCACGGGTGCAGCAGGTGATCGCCAGTCTGGTGGCGGCCCATGACGTGGTGATGGTAGCTGCCAGTGATGGCACCCTGTGCGGCGATGTGCGCCCGCTGGTGCGCTGCAATGTGCACGTGATTGTCGAGGCGGATGGACGCCGTGAACAGGGTTCCAGCGGCGGTGGTGCGCGTGAGAGCTTCCAGTTCTTTGTCGACGAGGAGCGCGCCCTGGGCTATGCCCGGGAGGCGGTGCGTCAGGCGCTGGTGAACCTGGAGGCGGAAGACGCGCCGGCCGGCGGCATGACCGTGGTGCTGGGAGCCGGCTGGCCGGGCATCCTGCTGCACGAGGCGATCGGCCACGGACTGGAAGGCGACTTCAACCGCAAGGGCACCTCCGCCTTCTCCGGCCGTATCGGGGAAAAGGTCGCGGCAGACGGCTGTACCGTAGTGGACGACGGTACCCTGCCGGGTCGGCGCGGCTCACTCAACATGGACGACGAGGGCACCCCCTCCCAATGTACGGTACTGATTGAGAACGGCCGCCTCAAGGGCTACATGCAGGACAAGCACAATGCCCATCTGATGGGGGTCAACTCCACCGGCAACGGCCGCCGTGAGTCCTATGCCCACCTGCCCATGCCGCGCATGACCAACACCTATATGCTGCCTGGCCAGCACGATCCCGGGGAGATCATCGCCTCGGTCAAACAGGGCCTCTACGCCGTCAATTTCGGCGGCGGCCAGGTGGACATCACCTCGGGCAAGTTCGTCTTCTCCGCCAGCGAGGCTTACCTGATCGAAAACGGCAAGGTGACCCGGCCAGTGCGGGGCGCCACCCTGATCGGCAGCGGTCCGGAGGTGCTCACCCGGGTCAGCATGATCGGCAATGACCTGGAACTGGATGCCGGCGTCGGCACCTGCGGCAAGGACGGCCAGAGCGTGCCGGTTGGGGTCGGCCAGCCCACCCTGAAAATAGACAACCTCACCGTCGGCGGCACCAGCGCCTGAACCCTTGCAGCGAGACAGATCCATGAGTGAGCAGTATCAGATATCAGCGCGCCAGGCGCAGCTTGAACAGATGGTTAACGACCTGCTGAACGAGGCCCGGCAACAGGGTGCCAGCGCCGCGGAGGCTGCCGTCTCCAGCGACAGCGGCCTCGCCATCAACGTACGCAAGGGCGAGGTGGAAACCATCGAACATACCCGTGACCAGGGGTTGGGGATCACCGTCTACTTCGGACAGCGCAAGGGCACCGCCAGCACCTCGGACTTCAAACCGGAGGCCATCAGGGACACGGTACGGGCCGCCTGCAACATCGCCCGTTTTACCAATGACGACCCCTGCAGCGGCCTGGCCGATGCCGACCGCATGGCCACCGATATCCCCGACCTGGACCTCTACCACCCCTGGGATATCACCCCGGAAACCGCAATCGAACTGGGCAAGCGTTGCGAGAGCGCCGCACTGGAGCTGGACCCGCGCATCAGCAACACCGAAGGGGCCAGCGTCAACAGCCACAGCGGCCTGCATGTCTACGGCAACAGTCACGGCTTCATCGGCGGTTATCCCAGCAGCCGCCACAGCCTCAGCTGTTCGGTGATCGGCCAGCAGAACGGCAGCATGCAGCGGGACTACTGGTATACCGTCAGCCGTGACGCCAAAGACCTGGAATCGGAGTTTGATGTGGGTAGAAAAGCCGGCGAGCGTACCCTGGCCCGCCTGGGCGCGCGCAAGCTCAGCACCCGGCAGGCACCGGTCATTTTTCGCGCCGACATCGCCGGCAGCCTGTTGCGCAGCCTGATCAGCGCCATCAGCGGCTCCAGCCTGTACCGCAAGGCCAGCTTCCTGCTCGATCATCTGGGTGAACCGATTTTTCCCGCCCATATCCAGATTCAGGAGCAACCCCGGATACCAGGAGGACTGGGCAGCGCCTCGTTCGACAGCGAGGGGGTCGCCACCTATGACAAGTCGATCATTCAGGACGGCGTTCTACAGACCTATCTACTGGGCAGTTACTCGGCGAGAAAACTGGGATTGCAGTCCACCGCCAACGCCGGCGGCGTGCACAATCTCAGTATCACACCGGGTGAACAGGACCTGGATGGACTGTTGCGGGAAATGGGCACCGGCCTGCTGGTCACGGAGATGATGGGCCACGGCGTCAACATGGTCACCGGCGACTACTCACGGGGTGCTGCCGGGTTCTGGGTGGAGCAGGGTGAAATCCAGTTTCCGGTGGAAGAGATCACCATCGCCGGCAACCTGAAACAGATGTTCAGCCAGCTGCTGGCGGTTGGCAACGACGAAGAGCGACGCAGCAGCATCCGCACCGGTTCTCTGCTGATCGAGCAGATGACCATTGCCGGTGAGTGAAATCAATCGGGTCGGAAATTCCAGGTGCTGAAAAAAGAAACGGGACCAACAGGTCCCAATTAGCACTCCTCCAGGCTTATATGCAGATACGTCCAGGACGTTCTTATTTTTCTTTGCCTGTTGTTATCAGACCGGCCACTCTATGATTAACGGCGGCTTGAGTCTGTACGGCGCCTTACGGCAACGGTCCGACAGGACCGGTCCCCCTCCTACTATCCATTAAGTTCGGCCAAACATAACTCGCGGCCAACCTTTTATCAATTTCTAATTCTTTGATATTAAAAATGAATTAGCTTTTTCCATGCCCACATCCAACATTTGCATTGGCGGCAGTGCAAAGCGTTCGCTACAGTAAACGGATCATTCCCACTAAGTCAATAGCAATTTTTTACCCGGATTCACACGCCACTGGGCAAGGATACTCTGGATAGGTTATCCTTATGCATCATCAATAAGACATAAGATAACCGGATAACCATGCAAACCATTCCTGATATCACCGACAACGAAACCTGGATTATTCGCACCACCCTGCGCGAACGCTACAATCAGGAGGTGGAGCTGCAACTGGCCGATTCAGAGATCCGTCTGCGCCCCTCCGACCGGGAGCTGAGCGCCTGTCCGGTCTGGTACTGGCAGTGGGACGGCTGTCATTTTGTCATTTTCAAGACCGGCGACAAAAATTACCGCAGCCAGTTCTTCTACAAGCCCTATCGTCAATACGGCACCGGGGTCTACGAATATACCGATATCGCCGAGTGTGCGGTTTCGCTGTTGCAGGCCCAGGCCGACTTTGAAGCGAAGGAGCGGGGCGACATCTAAGTCGGCAACCGCCCGCCCGGCAGAAAAAATCATTACTAAAACCTACTGAGAGGAAGATTGAAAGCATGACCAAGAAAAACGCTTTCTATGCACAATCGGGCGGCGTCACCGCCGTCATCAACAGTTCGGCCTGTGGTGTAATCGAGACCGCTCGCAAACACGCCGACAAGATCGGTACTGTCTATGCGGGCCGCAACGGCATTATTGGCGCCCTGACTGAGGAGCTGATCGACACCAGCCAGGAATCCGATGAGGCGATCAGCGCGCTGCGCAACACCCCGTCCGGCGCATTCGGCTCCTGCCGTTTCAAACTGAAAAGCCTGGAGCAGAACCGACGCGAATATGAGCGGCTGATCGAGGTATTCAAGGCCCACAACATCGGCTACTTCTTCTATAACGGTGGCGGCGACTCCGCAGACACCTGTTACAAGGTCTCCCAGCTGTCGGAAAAGATGGGCTTTCCGGTCCAGGCCATCCATGTCCCCAAGACTGTGGACAACGACCTGCCGATCACCGACAACTGCCCCGGCTTCGGTTCGGTGGCCAAATACATCGCCGTCTCCACCCTGGAGGCCAGTTTCGATGTGCGCTCCATGGCCGCCACCTCCACCAAGATTTTCGTTATCGAGGTGATGGGGCGACACGCCGGCTGGATCGCCGCCGCCGGAGCATTGGTCGAGGATTACGGCATCCCGGTCATCACCCTGTTCCCCGAGGTGGAGTTCGACCAGGAGAAGTTCCTGGCGGCGGTCGATGCCAAGGTCAAGGAGCACGGCTACTGCTCCATCGTGGTCTCCGAAGGCTGCCACTGGCCGGACGGCAAATTTCTCGCCGAGCAGGGCACCCGGGACTCCTTCGGCCACGCCCAGCTGGGTGGGGCGGCACCGGTAGTCGCCAACATCGTCAAGGATGCGCTGGGCTACAAATACCACTGGGCGGTGGCCGACTACCTGCAGCGAGCCGCCCGTCACCTTGCCTCCGCCTCTGATGTGGAGCAGGCCTATGCACTGGGTGTGGCCGCCGTTGAAAAGGCACTGGAGGGCAAGAACTCCATCATGCCCACCGTGGTACGGGAATCTTCCACGCCCTACAAATGGCATATCGGTGAGGCCCCACTGAGCGAGGTTGCCAATGTGGAGAAGATGATGCCGATGGATTTCATCTCCGAAGACGGTTACGGCATTACCGACAAGTGCAAGGAGTATCTCTATCCCTTGATCAAGGGCGAGGCCTATCCGGAGTACGACGATAACGGCATGCCCCGCTATGTGACCCTGAAAAACGCTATCGTGGAGAAAAAGCTACCCGGATTTGAACTCTGAACCGGTATAATTCCGTGAATCCATAGGATGTGGTGAGTAGAGCGACCCGCGTCAATCGCGACCGATACGCATCGTTGTGCTCAGCACATCCTATCCCCGGATTCCGGGATAACTAGCCTCACGGCACCTCTACAACCACCGCCATCCGGGCCAAATCCATTAAGTAACTTATGGGAATATCACCTAGAATTATAAGATCTTTTGAAAAAAAGCCTTAGGTCAGGTCTAATAGTCGGCTCTTTTTCACTTTATTAGTACGGCGAGAACCCATGAATCTGGATAGAGTTAGCTCGGGTAGCGATGTACCCAACGAGATCAACGTCATCATCGAAATTCCAGCACAGTCCGATCCGGTCAAATATGAGCTGGACAAGGAGACCGGGGCCATGTTTGTGGATCGCTTCATGTCCACCTCCATGCGCTATCCATGCAATTATGGTTACGTCCCCCACACTCTCTCCGCCGACGGCGACCCGGTCGACGTGCTGGTGGTAACCAAATACCCGCTGATCCCGGGCTCGGTGATCAAGTGTCGCCCGATCGGCGTACTGAAGATGGCCGACGAGGCCGGCGATGACGCAAAGGTCCTGGCGGTGCCAATCGACAAGCTCTCCAAGCGCTATCGCAAGGTGGAGAGCTTCCGTGATATCAGTGAAGACACCCTGAACCAGATCTCCCACTTCTTCGAGCATTACAAGGATCTTGAGGAAGGCAAATGGGTGCGCGTGCAGGGCTGGGGCGGCGTTGACAAGGCCAAAAAAGAGATCCAAGATAGCATCAAAATGTTTAACGACGCACCGGAAAAACCAAACTTCTAACCCATTCGGAGCCTGTTGGGCTCTTGGCAGGATAGGAACGACATCATTGAATGGTGACCAGACGCTGCCCGGACGGGCAGCGTCATCGCGCCAGCGATGGCGCTCCAACGGGAACCCAATGAAAAATTTGCAGGAAAGACAATTTTCACAGCCGAAGGCCGCCCGCCAGGGTGCGGCACAGGGATGTGCCTGCCGCATGAAAAATTGGCACGACAGACAATTTTCACGGCCGCAGGCCGCCCGTCAGGGTGCGGCACAGGGATGTGCCGCATGAAAATCTGTATACTGTCCGACAGTCACGACCACATACCCCTACTCGATTACGCCGTCGCCGAGGCCCGCACCCGCGGCGCCGAGGCTGTGGTTCATTGTGGCGATGTGGTGGCCCCCAGCACGCTGAAATGCCTGAAAAAACATCACCTTCCTACCCACGTGATCCACGGTAACAACACCGGTGACCTGTTCACCCTCGGCCAGATGGCCAATGATCCGGAAAACATCATCCGCTACTACGGTATGGATGCCGGGCTTGAGCTGGGCGGCAAAAAAATCTTCCTGGTCCACTATCCGCACTATGCCCGGGCCATGGCGGCCACCGGTGACTGGGACCTTGTCTGTTGCGGTCACAGCCACAAGGTCAAGGTGCAGGAGATCCCCAATATTCGTGGCGGCGTTACCCTGCTGGTCAATCCCGGTACCGTCGGTGGTGTAGGCGGCTCCCCGGCTACCTACATCATGGCCGATCTTGCTACCATGAGCTTTGAATTCCACGAAATCCCCAAGAGCATTGAGCACCAGTCATGAGCGAGCTGACACACTTCAATCAATCCGGCGAGGCACACATGGTGGATGTGGGCGAGAAGCAGGAGACCCAGCGCACCGCCATCACGGAAGGCCGTATTTTCATGCGCGCCGAAACACTGGCGCTGATCCAGCGGGGCGATCACAAGAAAGGCGACGTACTGGGCATTGCCCGGGTAGCCGGCATCATGGCGGCCAAAAAGACCGCCGACCTGGTTCCGCTCTGTCATCCCCTGGCGCTGACCCATGTCAACATCGATCTGACACCAGAGCCTGACCAGTCCGCCGTCCACTGCGTCGCCACCGTCAAGACCCGGGGGCAGACAGGCGTGGAGATGGAGGCGCTGTGCGCGACCCAGGTGGCCCTGCTTACCATTTACGACATGTGCAAGGCGGTTGACCGGGGCATGTCGATCGAACAGGTTCGCCTGTTGGAAAAGGCCGGCGGCAAATCGGGCCATTGGCAGAGAAGCACTGAGTAATATCAGCGATTTTCCTGACATCCATCAACACAACACCCATCCAGCGTTTTCTTTAGCCGCCGTTACCCACTAATATCCATGCGATATTTATGGGTATTGGCGTAGCGCCAAAGCCCCCGTTTATCTGGGAGCGATCAATGAGAAACTTCATAACCTGGACCGATGAGCTGAGCGTCGGAATTGAAGAGATCGATGAACAGCATAAGGTGTTGGTCGGACTGATCAACCGTATGCATGACGCCATCCACCAGCGTCACGGCAGTGCTGTGGTGGAAGGCATCCTGGCTGAACTGGCCGAATACACCCGCATCCATTTCGCGGTGGAAGAGAGCCTGATGCGCATCCTCAACTTCCCCGGTTACGCGGAACACCACGATCTGCATGAAGAGCTGACCGAACAGATGGTCGACCTGCAGAACAAGATCGCCACCGGCAAGCATGCCATCGGTTTTGAGCTGATGCATTTTCTCAAGGTATGGCTCTCCAAACACATCATGGAAGAGGATATGCAGTACAGCGGTTTTTTCCTCGCCGCCGGGGCCAACCCAAAACTCGGCAATCGCTCCTGGGTCGAGCGGCTCTGGTCCAATATTCGCGGTTAGGAGGGCAGATTGCTGGCGGTGGCGCAATAATTGGGGTAAGTTCGCAACCTTTCCCACATAGACCAATGCAATGAACAGCTTTTACCACCGGGCAAAATTTCTCACCAGCGCCGCCAAACTGGAACAATCTCCACCCGATACCGGTGCCGAAGTGGCTTTTGCCGGGCGTTCCAATGCCGGGAAATCCAGCGCCATCAACGCCCTGTGCCAACAAAAAAGCCTGGCCAGGACCAGCAAGACGCCGGGACGTACCCAGCTGCTCAATTTTTTCGCCCTGGACCAGGAGCACCGGCTGGTGGACCTGCCGGGCTATGGCTATGCCAAGGTCGCGGAGAAGATCAAACTGCAGTGGCAGGCGGAGTTGGCCGCCTACCTGGAGCAACGCAAATCCCTGCGCGGGGTAATCCTGCTGGCGGACGTGCGTCACCCCCTGAAGGAGTTTGACCTGCAGATGCTGGAGTGGAGCGGCAAGATCCAGTTGCCCGTACACATTTTGCTCACCAAGGCGGATAAGCTGAAGCGGGGTGCGGCAGCGAAAAGCCTGCTACAGGTGAAGAAGGCCCTGAAAGAGATCAACGGCATCCATTCGGCGCAACTCTTCTCCGCCCTCAAGCACCAGGGTATTGACCAGGCTCACGCCATGCTCGACAAGTGGCTGGGCCTGGATAAAGCACCTGCTCCATCGGAGCAGCCATAAGTGGGCCGCGCCCACCGCCAGCCACAGGCAGATACCTCCACAGCGGGCCCAGCCCGCCTTCTAACGCCCTCTCCACGACTTCAGCCCATCCCGGTACAAAGCCGCTCCCGGCCATCCCAGGGCAAAAAAAGACCCTGTCACCCAAGGGGAGTCAAGGTGATCAGGGTCCTAGATCCCGACATGGGGTCGTCGGGGACAGGTCACTTGGGGAGAAGTGACCGCGCCAGCTGGCGCTATCTAATGAGATAGCATAAATTCCAAATAGTTCAATGCCGACTGTTTTACTGGGTCAATGCGCCTCGTCCCAATTATTGCCGATGCCGATATCCACCAGCAGCGGCACCGCCAGGCTGGCGGCTGATTCCATATAGCCGCGAATCCGCTCACAGACCGGCTGCAGATCGGCCTCGGCCACCTCGAATACCAGCTCATCATGCACCTGCATGATCATCTTCACCGGCGGCCGCTCTGTTTCAATCCAACCATCGACCTCGAGCATCGCGCGCTTGATAATATCCGAGGCGGTGCCCTGCATCGGCGCATTGATGGCCGTCCGTTCCGCGGCTGCCTGGCGCATCTTGTTGCGGGCATTGATCTCCGGCAGGTGCAGCCGGCGACCGAACACCGTCTCCACAAAACCCCTGGCATGGGCCACCTCGCGCATCCGCTCCATGTAGGCGCGCACCCCGGGATAACGGTCAAAATAGAGGTCCACATACTGCTGGGCGGCTCCCCGCTCGATACCCAGCTGCCGCGCCAGACCGAATGCCGACATGCCGTAGATCAGGCCGAAATTGATCGCCTTGGCGGAACGGCGCTGATCCGGCGTGACCTGGTCGGCACCGCCGGTATCGAATACCTCGGCCGCGGTCGCCCGGTGGATATCCACGCCGGCGGCAAACGCCTTCAGCAGGCCGGCATCACCGGAGAGGTGGGCCATGATGCGCAACTCGATCTGCGAGTAGTCGGCCGCCACGATGCGACACCCCTCTTCGGCGATAAAGGCCTGACGAATCCGCCGCCCCTGCTCGCTGCGCACCGGGATATTCTGCAGATTGGGATCCGATGAGCTGAGGCGACCGGTGGCTGCCACCGCCTGATGATAGGAGGTGTGCACCCGACCGGTCTCCGGATTGACCATCTGCGGCAACTTGTCGGTATAGGTGGATTTGAGCTTGGCGCAGCCGCGGTGCTCCAGGATCAGCGCCGGCAGCTCGTAGCCCTGGTCGGCCAGCTCCTGCAACACCGACTCGGCGGTGGAGGGTGCCCCTTTCGGGGTCTTGGCCACCACCGGCAGCTCCAGCTCTTCGAAAAAGATCTGCCCGATCTGCTTGGGTGAACTGAGATTAAAACTGCGCCCGGCCACGGCATAGGCCTGTTGTTCCAGTTCGTGCATTCTGCCGGCCAGCTCGTGACTCTGCTTGCGTAGCAGCGCCCCATCGATGCGCACCCCGCAACGCTCCATGCGCGACAACACCGGGACCAACGGCACTTCCAGCTCCCGCAACAGGCCGGACAGACTGCCCTCCGCCTCCAGGGCCGGCCACAGCGCCTGGTGCAGCCGCAGGGTGATATCGGCATCTTCCGCCGCATAGGGAGTCGCCTGCTCCAGCGGCACCTGATCAAAGCGCAGCTGCTTGCTACCCTTGCCCGCCACATCCTCATATTTAATAGTCTTGAGGCCAAGGTATTTTTGCGCCAGCGAGTCCATATCGTGGCGCGTAGCGGTGGAGTCCAGCACATAGGACTCCAGCATGGTGTCGTAGGCAATGCCCTGCATGCCGATACCGTAGCGGGCCAGCACGCTCATGTCATATTTCAGGTTCTGACCGATCTTGCGGCATTGCGGATCTTCCAGCAGCGGCTTGAGCTGTTCCAACACCCAGTCCCGTTCCAGCTGCTGCGGCACCCCAGGATAACAGTGCGCCACCGGCACATAGGCCGCCTCACCCGGCTGCAGGGCAAACGAGACGCCGACCAGCTCCGCCTGCATATAGTCCAGGCTGGTGGTTTCGGTATCAAAGGCGAACTCGCCCGCCACGCGCAACCGCTCGAGCCAGCCGTTGAACGCCGCCTGATCCAGCAACTGCTGATAATCGGCATCACCCCGGCCATTCGGGGTGTCATCCGCGGGAGCGTCGATATCGGTAGTGGCAGTCGCGCCTCCGGCCTCCTGCTCCAGCGCCTCGAGCAGCCGCCGCGCCTCAATCCGGCCATACCATTCACGCAACGCCGGCAGGTCCGGCGCAGTAGGCCGCAGGTCGTCCGGCCCCAGCGCCAGCTCGATATCCAGTTTGATCGTGGTGAGTTGCCGGGAGAGATCCAGCTGGTCCAGGTGCTCCCGCAGGTACTCCCCCACCTTACCCTTGATCTCCGCAGCATGCTGCTTGATCCCCTCGACCGAGCCATACTCGCTGAGCCACTTGACCGCTGTCTTCGGCCCACACTTGGGAATGCCGGGTATGTTGTCCGAGGAGTCGCCCACCAGCGCCAGGTAGTCGATAATCTGCTCCGGTGTGACACCGAACTTGTCCATCACCCCTGCCGGTCCATGCGGCTGTCGGTCATGGTGTTGATCAGGGTAACGTGGCCATCCACCAGCTGGGCCAGATCCTTGTCACCCGTTGAGATCAAGGTATGCATGCCGACCTGCGATGCCCGGGTGGCGAGGGTACCGATGACATCATCCGCCTCCACTCCCGGCACCACCAGCAACGGCAACCCCATCGCCTCTACAATCCGGTGCAACGGCTCGATCTGTTCCCTCAGTTCCTCCGGCATGGCTGGACGGTTGGCCTTGTACTGGTCATACATCTGATTGCGGAAACTGCCGCCCGGGGCATCGAATACCACCGCCATGTGGGTCGGCCGGTACTCGCTGATCAGCTTGCGCAGCATATTCACCACCCCCACGATGGCGCCTGTCGCCTCGCCACGGGAATTGGTCAATGGCGGCAATGCGTGGTAGGCGCGAAACAGGTAGGAGGAGCCATCCACCAGGACAAACGGGGTTTCTGAAGTCATCTTCTCTCTTCTATTCCGAGTCTCAACAATGAAGCCGCAGGATACCCTATCGCGCCCCTGCGCTGATACCCACCGACCGCAAGAGCGGCCATCCAGCCTGCACCACCGGCTACTCCAATACGTATAAAAAATACCGGTTACCGGGACGCGCCCTATACTAGGTTCATACCCGAAGCTCACACCCTGACAGGATCGACTACCGGATAACTCCGTGAGAATAAAAGCTTTTATCCACAACAGCAGTGTGCTAAATAGATACTAATTTAGTGGACAAGGAGTCCGCATGCCATTGACATTCGCCTTCGATGTATATGGAACCCTGATCGATACCGCCGGCATCACCCAGAGCCTGAACCGGCTGGTAGGAGACCAGGCGTCTCTGTTTTCCAGCCGTTGGCGCGACAAGCAGCTGGAGTACTCGTTCCGCCGCGGGCTGATGCGGGACTATGTGGACTTTTCCGTCTGTACCCGACAGGCGCTGAAGTATACCTCGGCACAACTGGAGTTGCCGATCAGCGACGCGGCGGCACAGACATTACTGGACGAGTACCGGCGCTTGCCCGCATTCCCGGATGTCCCGACGGCCCTGGAGCAACTCAAGTCCGCCGGTCACCGCCTCTATGCCTTCTCCAACGGCCTGCCGGATGACCTGGAGGCGCTACTCGACTCCGCCGGCATCCGCCACGCCTTTATCGATATCATCAGCGTCATGAGATCCGCACCTTCAAGCCGGATCCGGCGGTTTATCGCCATTTCCTGGCCAGAAGCAGTGCCACAGCCGACAACAGCTGCCTGGTCTCCAGCAACCCGTTCGATCTATTGGGCGGGATGGCAGTCTCCATGCGCACGGCATGGATCAGGCGCAGCAGTGCCAATCATTTTGACCCCTGGGACAGGCAACCGGACCTGACCCTCACATCGCTGACTGAACTACAACAGGCTTTCAACGGGTAACAAGGCATCGCCAGGATGGAACGGACCGCCGAGACCATGAACCAGGAAGTGAACAGAAACATCCGCATCCCCCCCTGGCTGATCTACGGCCTGGTCTATTTCCTCGCGGCGCAGATCAGCCTGCTGTTTACTTCACTGGAAGGCAACGTTTCCCCAATCTGGTTTGCCTCGGGCATCGCCCTCGGCGGCATCCTCCTCCACGGTTATGCGGTACTCCCCGGCATCCTGCTGGGCGCGCTGGCCACTGCGCTGCTGAATGATCATAGCTGGATGGTAAGCGGTGGTTTGTCCATCGGCATTCTGTTGGAAGCGATCATCGGTTACTGGCTGATGGTCCAGTTTTCCGCCCCCCGTAAACTGCTCATCAAACCGGTACACTTCGCCCGCTTCCTGCTGTTCTGCGTGGCCATTGCCCCGTTGTTCAGCGCCATTATCGGTAGTCTTATACTGTGGCGTACCGGCACCCTTTCCACCGCCACTCTTCCCAGCTCCATCGGGACCTGGTGGGTGGGCGACTCGGTCGGCATACTGATCCTGACTCCGCTACTGATGACCTGGCGGTCACAGCACGTGGCAGGCACAACACGCCCGGTTGTTGAATGGCTCGCTCTGGCTATCGCCACGTTGCTGGTTTGTGGGCTGTTGTTCGGGGGCTATCTGCCCGAGCATCTGCAGCACTCACCCATCACTTTTATGCTGGCACCGCTGGTGGTCTGGTGTGTCCTGCGATTCGACATTCGCACCACCTCGCTGCTCACCCTGTTTATGGCCGTGTCCGCACTCGCCGGCACCACCCTGGGCTACGGCCCGTTCAGCGGCGGCGAGGACCGCTTCGCAGTGGTGTTTCTACAGATCTACTTCGGCACCATCTGCGCCACGGCGCTGATCGGCAAGGTCATTCTGGATGAACGCCAAATCAGCCAGCATGAACTGAAGCTGGCGGCCAAGGTGATTCAGCACTCACCCGATGCCATTGTCGTTACCGACAAGGACGGACGCATAGTCTCAGCCAACCCGGCGTTCATTAACAACACCGGTTATTCCCTGGGCGAACTGCTGGGCAAGAACATCAGCCTGCTGGATTCCGGTTATCACGACAGCCGCTTCTTTACGGATATGTGGAATCACATTAATCAGCAGGGCGAATGGTCGGGAGAGATCTGGAACAGGAACAAGAGCGGCACCATCCTGCCCGAATGGCTCAACATTATCGCCCTGGAAAACGGTGACAATAAGCCCGGGCACTATCTCGGTATCTATTCCGACGTGGCACGCCAACAACAAGTGATGGACCGCATTCACCGGTTGGCCTATTACGACATACTGACCAAGCTGCCCAACCGTCAACTGTTCAATGACCGGTTGGATCAGGCATTGAAATATGCCGGACGCAACAACCAGTTGCTTGGCCTGCTGTTTATCGATCTTGACCGGTTCAAGAATATCAATGACACCCTGGGACACTCCAGCGGCGACAAGGCCCTGGCCCTGGCCGCCAAGCGCATGCAGGAGTGCGTCCGCCAGACCGACACCCTGGCCCGCCTGGGTGGAGATGAATTCACCGTGATACTGCAGGACGTCAACGAAGATTTTGATACGGTGCTGGTAGCCGAGAAGATCCTGCAGGTTTTCAAATCCCCAATCCAGCTGGACCAGCATGAGCTCTATCTCACCCCCAGTATCGGTATCGCCCTGTTCCCGGATAATGGCTCCACGGTGGATGATCTGATCAAATTCGCCGACACCGCCATGTACCGGGCCAAGGAGCTGGGAGGCAATAACTATCAGCTGTTTGACTCCAACATGAGTGAGCCATTCCACTGGAATCTGGAGGTGGAGACCGCCCTGCGGCGAGCCATCGAAAACAGCGCCCTCAAGCTGCTGTATCAACCCCAGTTCGACCTGCACACCGGCGCTATCGTCGGTCTGGAGGGACTGGCCCGCTGGAATGACCCGGAGCTGGGCATAATCTCACCCGGTACCTTTATCCGGGTGGCGGAAAATACCGGACTGATTCACCAGCTCGGGGAGCAGGTATTGACTATCGCCACCCAACAGGCGATTCAATGGGGCAAGCAGGGGATCACCGGGCTGCGCATCTCGGTCAACGTATCGACCCTGCAGCTGAAGCAGCAGGAGTTTTTTGACCGGGTCAAGGCAATCACCGGGTGTTGTAGGAACTGCGGCAACAGTATCGAGCTGGAGATCACCGAGACCAGTCTGATGGAGAACGCCGAATTCATGGAGGAGGTACTGGTCAGGCTCGCCGATATCGGGCTGGAAGTGGCGGTGGATGACTTCGGTACCGGCTACTCCTCGCTGAGTTATCTGAAACGGCTGCCAATCGACCTGCTGAAAATCGACCAGTCGTTCGTGCGCGATCTGCCAAGCAACAGCAACGACACCGCCATCTGCCGGGCCATTATTGCCATGGCCCACAGTCTCAATCTGCGGGTACTGGCTGAAGGGGTGGAGACCGAGGAGCAGATGCAGTTCCTGCGCAAGGAAAACTGTGACGAAATGCAGGGCTTCCTCTACAGCAAGCCGATCTCCGCTGATGAGATATCAGAAATGATCCGCCAGGGTTTCTGGCATACCAGCGTCACCCAGGACGACATTTCGTCGACTCAACCGAAACGTCCCGCCCCCCCGCGAAACAGTACCTGAGGTGACACCAACACCCGGGATCACTCCTCGAAGTAGGTATAACCATGCAGGCCGGCCTCCAGTTCACTGAACAGGGATTCCGTCTCTTCGTTGCCAAGCCCCGCTGCGGCCATCTTCTCCCGGTACTTCTCCAGCATCACCTCGGGTGAGAAATGGACATAACGCAACAGCTCGTCGACGGAGTCACCCTGCTCCGGCTGGGTCAGCTGATAACCGCCTTTCTCATCCAGCTCCAGATTCACGGCGTCGGTATCACCGAACAGGTTGTGCATATCGCCCAGGATCTCCTGATAGGCCCCGACCAGGAAGATACCCAGCAGATAGGGCTCGCTGGGGATCAGGTGATGCACCGGCAGGGTGCTCTCCACGCCATCCTGGTCGACATAGTTCTCGATACAGCCATCCGAGTCACAGGTCAGGTCGTGCAGGACGGCGCTGCGCTTCGGCTCCTCGTTCAGGCGATGCAGCGGCATCACCGGGAACACCTGGTCGATTGCCCAGACGTCCGGTAGCGACTGAAACAGGGAGAAGTTACAGAACAGCCGGTCGGAGAGCTGCTCGCGCAACTGGTCCAGCAGTTCACGGTGACGGCGCGAGCTGCTGCTCAGGCGCGGCATCAACTGGCTGCAGATGGTGTTGAATATCCCCTCGGCGAGAGCCCGCTGTTCCAGATCCAGCACACCTCTCTCGAACATGTCGTGCGCCTCTTCCAGCCCATGACGTGCCTCCTGGTAGAGTTCAGAAACCGAGTAGTCATCCAGCCCCACCAGTTCGGCCAGCGAACAGAGCACTTCCGGTGCATCCGCCGGCAAATTGATCTTGTCCAGGGTCTCCGGCGAGGGGTCGCTGTCAATCACGTTTACCATCAGCATGGCGTGATGCGCCGTCATGGCGCGGCCGGACTCGCTGAAGATATTGGGGTGCGGCAGCTCCTGCTCACCGCAGATGCGCGCAATAGCCTTCACTACCTCGCGTGCATAACTTTCCATACTGTAATTCATAGAGCAGTCGTGTCGTGAGCTGGTCCCCTCATAATCCACGCCCAGGCCGCCGCCCACATCGACCACCTTGATCGAAGCACCGAGACGGTGCAGTTCACCGAAAAACCGCGCCACCTCGCCCATGCCACGGCGGATATCCCGCAGATTGGGAATCTGTGAACCGATATGGGAGTGCAGCAGCTGCAGCCGGTCCAGCTTGCCCACCGAGTCGAGCCGCTTGACCAGTTTCAGAACCTGCATGGCGGTGAGGCCGAATTTTGATTTCTGACCACCCGAGTCCTGCCAATAACCAGTGCCGGATGATGAGAGCCGCACCCGCACACCCAACAGCGGCTCCACGCCCAGCTCCTCGGCTGCCGCCAGCACCAGCTCCAGCTCGGAGAGTTTCTCAATAACGATATAGACCCGGTGTCCCAGCTTGAGACCGATCAGGGCGAGGCGGATATACTCGCTGTCCTTGTAACCGTTACAGACGATCACCCCGCCCAGCGGGGCATGCGCCAGCACTGCCGACAGCTCCGGCTTACTGCCGGCCTCCAGCCCGACACTCCCCTCCTCCTTGGCCAACACCTCTTCCACCACGCTGCGCTGCTGGTTGACCTTGATCGGGTAGATGGCCATGTAGTGTCCGGTGAAATCGAACTCATCCATGGCGCTGGCAAATGCACCGCACAGAGCCGACACCCGTTCGTGCAGAATATCGGTAAAGCGCACCAGTACCGGCCACGACAACCCCGTCTTCTTCACTTCATGGGCCAGTCGGTAGAGATCAATCTCAACATCACCGGAGCGGATCGGCCGGGCCACTACATGCCCCTGCTCGTTGATACCGAAGAATCCGTCCCCCCAGCGGTGGATGCCATAATCTTGGGGAACGATGTGTATCTTGTGTTTCATAGGTAGGCTACGTGGCGGCGAAAAGATGGGCGTATGATAACCGATCAGGACGGATGATATAGAGACATCATATAAGGAAATAGTAAAAAACCTGTCCGCCGGTCAGGATTTGGATGGGCGGAATCAGTCACCTTGGCGACAGTTCCTTTTTACCTCGTCCCGCGCCCTCCGCAGGGAGGCGCGAAACTCCTCGTCCGAAAGATAACGGCGCGACCCGTCCGGCTGCAACTCATACAGTCCGGCCGCGGCCTCGTATTCCCGCACGCGGTCTTTCGCCCTGGCACAGGCCATCTTGCGCCTGGCCTCTTCCGCAACCCGTTGCGCCCGCGCCTGCCGTTTCTCCTCGCGCTCTTCCCGGTAGGCGTCCAGTATCTTCTGTCGCAACTCCCGCCGCTGCTGGTCACTCATCGGCGCACCGGCCTCATCCGGCACCGGTTGCTGCCTGATCTGCACCTGCTCGGCAGACCGGTCTGGCGGGGGCCGGTCGCCGAACTGGGTACGGCCATCCGCATCGACCCAGCGATACACCGCCGCATGGGCTGAATCCAGCCACACGACGCTCATCAGCAGTAACAGCAGAAAGATAGCTCGCCGGTTCATCCCTGACAGCGCCTCATCGTGCGATCCATTTTCAGCCTGCCGCTTAATCGGGCCCATAGAGCGCGGCCTTCTCATCGGCACCCACCTGCCCCTTGGGCTTCATGCTCTCCAGGTCAGGATGGGCCACCCGGTTACGCCCCTGGGTCTTGGCCACATAGAGCAGGGCGTCCACTTGCTTCACAAAAGAGTCCGCAGACAAATTGCTGCTGCGCTGGTAGACGCTCACGCCCATGCTGGCAGTTACCAGCAGGGGCTTCTCTTCCAGCATCACCGGAGTCTCCTCAATAGCCGTCCGCAGCCGCTCGGCCGCATTGACCGCCCGGGGCAGTGGCGTACCCGGCAGGATCAGGGCAAACTCCTCACCACCATAGCGACACGGAATATCAATCTTGCGCAACAGGGTAACCATCAGTTCCCCCACATGGCGCAGGACCCGATTCCCCGCCTCGTGGCCCCAGGTGTCATTGACCCGCTTGAAGTGATCGAGATCGAGCATGATCAAGGCCGTCGGCTGACCGGTGCGGTGTGTTCGCTCCAGTTCCTGCTCCAGCGCCTGGGAAAAATGGCGATAATTGAACAACCGCGTCATTGGATCGGTCAGCACCAGATCCGCAAGCGTCTCCACTTCTTCACGCAGCGCCATCAGGGAATCAATATGCTCACAGCGGGGCTCGCCAACGGGACATTGCGGTTTTTTATGGTCTTTATCGCGCATGCAAATCATAACAGTGGATCCGTGGAAACACTGATTCTACGGATTAGGCGGCCAAGTTGCAGCATTTAACCACAGGTCCGTCAGAATATGCCCCTTACTTCCCACGACCATGCGGTTGTCCGCGAACCTCCCCCAATCACAAAAAAGGGGCGCCACATGGGCGCCCCAAACATCGCATTGAGCTCGTGACTCAGATACCGGAGCCGCGTGACCCGACAAACTCGGGGTAGGCTTCAAGCCCACACTCGCTGAGATCCACACCGTTGTACTCCTCCTCCTCAGAGACCCGAATACCGACAGTCATTTTAAGAACCAGCCAGACCAGGAAGCTGGCCACAAAGGTCCAGCCGAAGATCACCAGCAGACCGGTAATCTGGGCGCCAAAAGAGGCGTCGCTATTGGAGAAAGGAACAGCCAGCAGACCCCACATGCCCACCACCCCGTGGACCGAGATGGCACCGACCGGATCATCGATCTTCAGCTTGTCCAGCGACAGGATGGCAAACACGACCAGCACGCCGCCAACCATACCCACCGCCGTGGCCCAGACAGGACTGGGAGCCAACGGCTCGGCGGTAATCGCCACCAGACCAGCCAGCGCGCCGTTCAGGGTCATGGTCAGATCGGCCTTGCCGAAGATGGCGCGCGCCGTCAGCAGGGCCGCCACCACACCACCGGCCGCCGCGGCATTGGTATTCACGAACACCGCCGCCACCGCATTTGCCTCACCCACGTTGGAGAGCACCAGCTCCGAGCCGCCGTTGAAACCGAACCAGCCCATCCAGAGGATAAAGGTGCCCAGGGTCGCCATCGGCATATTGGCACCGGGGATCGCCCGGATCTGCCCGTCGGGTCCGTACTTGCCCTTGCGCGCACCGAGCAGAAGCACACCCGCCAGCGCGGCGGAGGCACCCGCCAGGTGAACCACGCCCGAACCGGCGAAATCCTGGAAGCCGAGTGCGTCGAGGAAACCACCGCCCCACTTCCAGTAGCCCTGCATCGGGTAGATAAAGCCGGTCATCACCACGGCAAACAGCAGGAAGCTCCAGAGCTTCATACGCTCGGCCACGGCACCGGAGACGATGGACATGGCGGTCGCCACAAACACCACCTGGAAAAAGAAATCGGACATGCCGGAGTAGTAATCCCCGTCATACCAGCCATCCGCACCCTGCTTCAGGACCGCGCCGGCATCGTTATCACCACCAAACATAAACGACAGGTCAAAGGCGGGAATCACCCCGTTACCCCCTTCCGGGTACATGATGCCGTAGCCCATCAGCATGTACATGATGGAGGCGATGGCAAACAGCGCGACGTTTTTGGTCAGGATTTCGGCGGTGTTCTTGGCCCGCACCAAACCCGCCTCCAGCATGGCGAACCCTGCCGCCATCCACATCACCAACGCACCGGATACCAGAAAGTAGAAGGTATCGAGGGCGTAGCGAAGATTGAGTATCTCTTCCATAACATTAACCTCTAAGTTATTAAACGGATCGATTGGCTTCAGAGTGCATCCGGACCGGTTTCACCGGTGCGAATACGCACCACCTGCTCCAGGCTCGAGACGAAAATCTTGCCGTCACCGATCTTGCCGGTTTTGGCCGCCTCGCTGATCGCCTCGATCACCTGATCCAGCTTGTCTGCGGCGATTGCCACATCCACCCGAATCTTGGGCAGAAAATCGACCACATACTCGGCGCCGCGATAGAGTTCTGTGTGACCTTTCTGACGACCGAATCCCTTCACTTCAACGACGGTGATACCGGACACGCCGATTTCGGAAAGCGCTTCGCGTACGTCATCCAGCTTGAAGGGCTTGATGATTGCAGAAACCAGTTTCATTACATGTTCTCCTGCTGCTAATTAAGATGGTTAGCCATTCTGGTGAATGGACCGGAAGCTCCAGTCCGGCTTGCCCTCTTATTTGCAGCTCCCGTGCCAACAGAAGTTTTTCATTTATAATCAATTAATTAACCAACACACAGGGACAGGGACATAAAAACCTGTGCACCAACAGGATGCTGCATCAGATATACGCACCAATATGGTGCAGACAAAAACTGCCGGCACGCGCCCGCTTCGCAGTCCGCGGGACTGGACAACCGCGCCCACCCCCGTTATCTTGCGCCCATGATTGATTCCAAGCTTTTAGACGATCTCGCCAAACGGGTGGCCGGCAGCGTCCCGGTCGGTCTGCAACTGCTGCAGGAAGATCTGCAGAAAAACCTGCGGTCAGCGCTGGAGGCGGGGCTCAGCCACCTGGAACTGGTCACCCGGGAAGAGTTCGAGATCCAGCGCGCCGTGCTGTTGCGGACCCGGGAGAAGCTGGAAGGATTGGAACGTCGCATCGCCGAACTGGAAGCAGATACCAGGCCATCTGCTGATTGAACGCCCAATAACAACCATCGCCGTTCAGTGACGAGCGGCCCGACACGCACCATGGAAGGTGAACATGTCCCTCGCTACCCTGCACAGCCGCGCCCGCAGCGGCATTAACGCACCTCTGGTAACCATCGAGGTTCACCTGGCCAACGGCCTGCCCGCCCTCTCCATTGTCGGCCTGCCGGAAATGGCGGTTAAAGAGAGCAAGGATCGGGTACGCGGCGCCCTGATCAACTCCGGTTTCGAATTTCCACCGCGCCGCATCACCATCAACCTTGCCCCCGCCGACCTGCCGAAAGAGGGGGGACGGTTTGACCTGGCCATCGCCCTCGGCATCCTGGCCGCCTCGGGACAAATCCCGTCCCAGACCCTCGACCGGTATGAGTTCATTGGCGAACTGGCCCTCTCCGGCACCCTCCGCCCGGTCAAGGGTGTCCTGCCGGTGGCCCTGGCGGCCAGGGATGCCGGACGCGGCCTGATCCTGCCGCAGGAGTGCACCGCCGAAGCCGCCCTGGTCAGCAGAATCCCGCTGTTCCCGGCCAACCATCTGCTGAGCGTCTGCGACCACCTGATCAAGGGTGACGCCGTTGAGCCGCTTGAAGCGCCTTGCGTCCCCGCCGAAACAACCCACCACCCTGACCTGGCCGAGGTCAGAGGACAACAGCACGCCAAGCGGGCACTGGAGATCGCCGCCGCCGGCGGTCACAGCCTGCTGATGATAGGTCCGCCCGGTACCGGCAAGTCGATGCTCGCCTCGCGCCTGCCCGGTATCCTGCCCGGCATGAGTGAACAAGAGTCGCTGGAGACGGCCGCCATCCGCTCCATCAGCAGCCAGGGCTTTTCCGCCAGCGACTGGCGACAGCGCCCGTTTCGCACACCCCATCACACCGCCTCCGGCGTCGCCCTGGTGGGCGGTGGCAGTAATCCCAGACCCGGCGAGATCTCGCTGGCACACAACGGGGTGATGTTTCTGGATGAGTTGCCGGAGTTCGACCGCCGCGTGCTGGAGGTACTGCGAGAACCGCTGGAGACCGGCCAGGTGACCATCTCCCGGGCCGCCCGCCAGGAGCAGTTTCCGGCCCGTTTTCAGCTGATCGCCGCGATGAATCCCTGCCCCTGCGGTTATCTGGGGGACAATAGCGGCCAGCCCTGTCGCTGCAGCAGTGACCAGGTGGCGCGCTATCGGAGCCGCATCTCCGGGCCGCTGCTGGACCGCATCGACATGACCATTGAAGTCCCCCGTCTGCCAGCCCACGCCCTGGGTCACGGCGGTCCGTCACCCACCGAGCAGAGCCAAACGGTACGTGCACGGGTGGAGCAGGCCCGCCAGCGGCAGATGGCACGCAACGGTTGCCCCAACAGCCAGCTGGCTGGGCGCCGATTGGATGAGACCTGCCAGCTCACCGATGAATCACGTAATCTGATCATCCGCGCCATGGATCAGCTGGGCCTCTCCGCCCGCGCCTATCACCGTATCCTGCGACTGGCCCGCACCATTGCCGACCTCGCACAAGCCGACGCCATCGAACCGTCTCACCTCAGCGAAGCCATCGGCTACCGGCGCCTGGATCAAAGAAACTGAATGCAGCAGCTACACCGTCAAGCAGTAATAACCCTGCCGAACACAAACACAGGATTCTGACTACACTGATACTTTAAAGACCGGAAAATGTATCGATGTCTGGCGGGAGGTGTCGCATGAAATATCGCAGCTTGCTTATCCTGGGACTGGCCGGCAGCCTGTTCAGCCTGAGCGAATCAGCCGCCAACCCCGACGACTGCGACCACCCCTTCACCCACGGCAGTGAATACAACCCGCAACAGCTACGGCAAGTGGCAAAAAAATGCGATCAGACCGAGATCGCCGACCTGTTCTATAACCGCGCCTACCACACCGAGCTACTGCAGAAGTTTCAGGTACTGAACCGCCTGCAGTCCCACAAACCGAACCACGACCTGACCCACTACCACACCCAGCGCATCTTCATCGCCCTGTCCGAGGCGTTTGCCAAACGTGCCTGGGAGAGGGGAGAGACGCAGGCCATCGGCCAACTCAACCGGCAATACGACCGTTCGATTGAGATTGCCGAATACCAGCTGAAGGGTTATGACGTGCTGGCGGCCCAAACCCGACAGGCACCCGCCACCCCTTGAACCCGGCGAGCACATCCAGGAAGACCGTCAAATTTACCCATATGCGGTAATCGCGACCGATCTTTCAACCACGGCGCTCCCGCTCCGGCGCAGAAAGCGGTAGAATCCGCCGCCATGCTCAGATTCGATAAACTTAGCCTGCGGCGCGGGGTGAAACCGCTCTTCGCCGACGCCAGCTTCATCATCCATCCCGGCCAGCGGGTCGGTATCACCGGCGCCAACGGTACCGGCAAATCAAGCCTGTTCGCCATGATCCGCGACCAGTTACATGCCGATGGGGGCGACTTCTACCGCCCCCGGGACTGGGTGATCGCCCATGTCGCCCAGGAGACACCGGCCGATCCGCGTCTGGCGATCGACTATGTGCTGGATGGCGACGAAGAGCTGCGCCAGGTCGAACAGCAACTGGCCCAGGCCGAGCAAGCCCACCAGGGCGAGCAGGTGGCGAACCTGCATGCCCGGCTCGATACCATCGGCGGCTATACCGCCCGCTCCCGTGCCGCCCGGCTGATTCACGGACTCGGGTTCCGACCGGGTGAAGAGCACCATCCGGTCAACAGCTTCTCCGGCGGCTGGCGCATGCGCCTCAATCTGGCCCGCGCCCTGATGTGCCGCTCCGACCTGCTGCTGCTGGATGAGCCCACCAATCACCTGGATCTGGACGCGGTCATCTGGCTGGAGGAGTGGCTCAAGGCCTACCCCGGCACCCTGCTGCTGATCTCCCATGACCGGGATTTTCTCGATGCCGTCACCAGCCACATTGCCCATATCGAGCAGGGGCGTATCACCCTTTATACCGGCAACTACTCGGCCTTCGAGCGGATACGGGCGGAACGCCTCGCCAACCAGCAGTCGGCCTTTGAAAAGCAGCAGCGGGAAGTGGCCCACATCCGCAGCTACGTGGAACGCTTCCGCGCCAAGGCGACCAAGGCGCGCCAGGCCCAGAGCCGACTCAAGGCGCTGGAGCGGATGGAGCTGATCGCCCCGGCCCATGTGGACTCACCCTTCCACTTCAGCTTCAAAAAACCGGAAAAGACCCCCAATCCGCTGCTGAAACTGCTGGAGTCCTGCGCCGGTTATGGCGACCGGCAGATCCTCAACCGGGTCACCCTCAACCTTTCGCCGGGCGATCGCATCGGCCTGCTCGGGCCCAACGGCGCCGGCAAGTCGACCCTGATCAAACTGCTGGCCGGCGAACTCCAGCCGAACGGCGGCAAACGGGAGACGGCGCAGGATCTGAAGATCGGTTACTTCGCCCAGCATCAACTGGATCAGCTCAACCCGGACGACAGCGCTCTGGCCCATCTGCTGCGGCTCGATCCCAAGGCAACTGAACAGGCGATGCGCGATTTCATCGGTGGCTTCGGCTTTGCCGGGGAGCGCGCAGAAAGCCCGGTTGCCCCCTTCTCCGGCGGCGAGAAGGCGCGGTTGGTGCTGGCCCTGCTGGTCTACCAACGCCCCAACCTGCTGCTGCTGGACGAGCCGACCAATCACCTGGACCTGGAGATGCGCCACGCCCTGGGGCAGGCGCTGCAGGATTTTGAAGGGGCCATGGTAGTGGTCTCCCATGACCGGCACCTGCTGCGCACCACTACCGATCAGCTGCTGCTGGTCCACGGCGGCAATGTGGACGAGTTCAAGGGCGATCTGGATGAATACCCCCGCTGGCTGGCCGACAACCGCGGCGCCGACCAGCGGCAGGAGAAAAGCGGTGCAGAAATCGAGCACAGCGCCAGCGCCCGCAAGGAGCGAAAACGGACTGAGGCGGAGCGCCGGAAACAGCTGCAACCCCTGCGCAAGGCAGTGGAGAAACAGGAAAAGCTGCTGGAGCAACTGACCGGCAAGCAGCATATCCTGGAAACCGCCCTGGCCGATCCCACCCTCTACGAGGCCAGCCGGAAGGAACAGCTGAAACAGCTCCTGGCGGACAAGAGCCAGCTCACCCAGCAGCTGAACCAGGTCGAAGAGGCGTGGCTGGAGGCGTGTGAAGCACTGGAGTCGGCCGAGGAAGCATTGAACAGCGAACAAGCTTGATCACGACCAAGGCGGAAGATCCGAACAGACAAGACAAAGGGGCTCACTCCATGTCTGCTGTTGGCCACCAGCGACAGGATCGCATACGATGAAGCAACGGGCGCGCTGGAAAGGCGCTTCACAAAGCCACCGGTCAGCCTGGTGACAGGGCGCATCCGATCAGGAGAGTAAAGATGTCCGTTGATGACGTAGTCTGGGTTCTGAAAGAAAACAGCGAGGTGATGGAATCCGCTGTTTTAATTCGCGAAGTAAAGTTATTGCTGAATCTGGGGCACGCCCTGTTTCATCCAGAGCTGAAGATAAAAATTTACAAAAGCACCGCCATTCCGGATACACCGTTCCATTTTGAACTGAGCCATCATGTCTTCACACCTATGCAGACTGCTCCCTTGTCTCCCGCCCGGACATCCTATGGGTCCGAGCGCGAAGCGATCCAGCAGGCGATTGCCGCCACCACCAGTGTTATTAAAGCTGCTCTCGGAGCCGGCCACACACCGAGTCGAAATTGGCTGGTGCGAAACGAGCAGTTCTGAACCGGATCAATCTGACTGGAGGCAATAACCGGCTCGCGGCGCAACCTGGATTGACGACAGCGCCATTCACATCGCGGACTTTCCCGCTCGCGACTCGCTTGCGCAAAATGCCCTTTCAGTGCACATTGACCCACTCTCATCGGCACCCGGTTCAACTTCATGCTCAGTTATCGCCACGCCTTCCACGCCGGCAATTTTGCCGATGTCTTTAAACATCTGGTGCTGGTCAAGAGCCTGGAGTATCTGCTGCAGAAACCGGGGCCACTGCTCTATATCGACACCCACGCCGGCGCGGGCAGCTATCCGCTCAACAACGCCATGAGCCGCAAGACCAATGAGTATGCACAGGGTGCGGGGGCCTTGCAGTTACAGCAACTGCCGGCGGATTTTGCCCCCTATGGCAGACTGGTAGAACGCTACGGCAAACAGGGCATCTACCCCGGATCTCCACTGATTGCTGCCGATTTATTGCGCGACCAGGACAAGTTGCGGCTATTTGAGCTGCACCCCACCGATTACCCCAAACTCGCCCGGTTGTTTGCCAAAGACCGGCGTGTGCGCGCTGAACAGAGTGATGGACATCACGCCCTGAAGTCCCAGTTACCGGCCGCACAAAAGCGGGCCCTGGTGCTGATGGACCCGGCCTATGAGGTAAAGCGTGAGTACCAAACCGTGGTGGACTCGCTGCTGGCTGGATACAAGCGTATGGCCAATGCCACCTACCTACTCTGGTATCCCGTGGTACAACGTGACTGGATCGACCGCTTGGTCAGGCAATTACGCACCAGCAACATGAAGGATATCTGGCAGTTTGAGCTGGGCTTGGAAGCAGACAACCGTGAGCACGGCATGACCGCCAGCGGCATGATCGCCATCAACCCGCCCTGGGTCTTGCCCCGGCAGATGGCTGACCTGTTGCCGGCGCTGCAACGGCAACTGGCCTCCGACCGGGGATTTTATCGCATCGAGCAGATCGGGGCCGGCTGATGCGCCAGGGCGATGTTTAGAGCGAACAGTTTCAGCTTGCCCATACAAAAAAACCTCCCCTGACACGACAGGAGGTATAATCAGCCGACTTTCTGACTATACGGTGACCCCATGAAACTTCTGATACGCAACCTCGCCCGCAGCACCACCGAGGCTGAGCTCCGTGCTCTGTTCGAAGCCTACGGCCAGGTACAGTCCTGCACCCTGGTGCTGGATAAGGAGAGTGGTCAGTCAAAGGGTTTTGGTTTCGTTAATATGCCCAAGCCGGGGGAGGCCAAGGCGGCGATGAAGAGCCTGAATGGGCAAGAGGTGGCTGGCAACCGGATGCGGGTAAAAAAAGCCGAGACACCACCAGCGAAGCCGGGACGTACGGACGCATAGCCAACCCCCGGGCCGCGGACCAGGACATCAAGCAACTCGATAACCAGGAGCAAACGATGGCATTTTGGAACCTGAACTCCCTGGAGCTGGAAGCATTTCGCCCCGGCATCAACAGCCGGGCAGAACTGGGTGAACAGCTGATTATGGCCTATATGGAGATCGCGGCGGGTGAAGAAGACAGCGGCCACCTGCATCCATACGATCAGTGTGGCGTGGTCATGGCCGGTCGCATCGAGATGTTCATCGGCAGTGAACGGAAACTGCTCAGCCCCAGCCAAACCTATTTCATACCCGCGGGCGAACCGCACGGCTGGAAAACCTTCGATGAACCGGCCACCCTGCTGGATATATCATCCAGACAGCCAGGCGCGTGACCGGTTAGTCGCTACGGTTCACCCGGCCAGCTCATCCGCCTCCTGCTCCTCCTGCTCCAACGCCTGTTGGGCCTTGGCATGGTCCCGTGCCAGCAACAGATAGAACGCCGGCAACACAAACAGGGTAAAGAGGGTACCGATACCCAGGCCGGTAGTGATGGTCAGGCCGATATCAAACCGGCTGACCGCACCCGGACCACTCGCGGTCAGCAGTGGGAACATGGCCACGATCAAGGCAACGGCAGTCATCAGAATCGGCCGCAGACGGATGGCAGCCGCCTTCTCCACCGCCTCGCGTTTCGACAGCCCCTCGTTGATCTGTAATTGATTGGCAAACTCCACGATCAGGATGCCGTTCTTGGCCACCACGCCAATCAGGGTAATCAGGCCGACCTGGGTATAAATGTTGACCGAGGCCATGCCCAGGGTAATGAAAAGCATCGCACCGGCAATTGACAGGGGCACCGAGATCAGGATGATTAGCGGATCGCGCCAACTCTCGAACTGGGCAGCCAGCACCAGGTAGATCACCAGCAGTGACAGGAAAAAGGTGACCACCAGGCCACTGCCCTGTTGGGCAAACTGCCGTGAGTCGCCGGCATAGTCATAACTGTAGCCTTTCGGCAGCAACTCCTGCGCCTGGGCTTCAAGGAACGCCAGCGCATCCCCCAGCTTGACCCCGGGGAACATCACCCCTTCCACCGCCACTGAGTTGAGCTGCTGGAACTGGGTCCGTTTTGAGGGCTCGACACTGCTCTCCATACTGACCACACTGGAGAGTGGCACCAGATCCCCGCCGTCGGCACGGATATAGTAATCGTCCAGCATCGCCTCGTTGAGACGGTAGGCCTGCTCGACCTGTGGAATCACCTTGTAGCTGCGGCCATCGAGATTGAACCAGTTGACATAACCACCGCCCAGCATGGTGCCCAGATTGCGGCCGATTTCCGACATGCTGATACCCAGGTCGCCCGCCCGATCCCGGTCGACCAGCAAGCGGGTAACGGGGCGATCTATATCGACCGACTTCTTCAGAAACATAAAACTGCCACTGGCCATCCCGCGACCGATAATCTGGTCTGCCAGTGCAGCGATCTCTTCATAAGTGCGGTCGCTGGTAAGAACAAACTGCACCGGTAGTCCGCCGGACGAACCGGGCAGGCTGGGCCTTGGAAAGGCCACGGTCTGGAAACCCGCCACCTTGTCCAGGGTGGCCTGCACCTCCGGCTGGACCTCCATCTGGGTGCGCTCACGCTGACTGATGGAGGTCATCTTGAAGCCACCGAACACCGTATCCTGGGTACGGCCGAGGATATAGAAGCCATCGTTGAATTCGGGAATCTTGGTAAAACCCTCCTGAATCTGCCGCGCATAGGCGCGGTGATAATCGAGGGTCGCGGTGCGTGGTCCGCTGGCCTGGAAAAACAGAATGCCCTGATCCTCCGTCGGTGCCAGCTCATTCTGGCTGGTGATGAACATCAGGTAGATGGCCGGCAGGGTAAGCAGGGCAAGTATAACGCTCACCGACACGGTGGAGAGCGAGCCATGTAACAGTCGCCGATAGACGTCGGAGAGCCAGTTGAAGAACTTTTCAACCCGCTGCTCAAAGCGTCCCTGGGTGCCGTGAGGCTTCAGCACATGGGCGGAGATCACCGGAGAGAGGGTGAGCGCCACGATGCCGGAGATAATGACCGCACCGGTCAGGGTGAAGGCAAACTCGGTAAACAGCGTACCCACCAATCCACCCATAAAGCCGATTGGCGCGTATACCGCCAGCAGGGTGGTGGTCATGGCGATAATCGGCACCGCCATCTCTCGCGCGCCATAAATGGCGGCATGGAATTTCGTCTCGCCCCGCTCGATATGGCGGTGCACATTCTCCACCACGATAATCGCATCATCCACCACCAGGCCGATCGCCAGCACCATGGAGAGCAGGGTCAGCAGGTTCAGCGAGTAGCCCAGCAGCAGCATAATAAAGGCACCGCCGATGAGCGAGAGCGGCACCGCCACTGCCGGCACCGCGGCCGCGCGAAACGAACCGAGGGTCAGGTAGACTACGAACAGCACAATCACCACTGCCTCGATAATGGTGCCGTAGACCTCATCAATAGAGTCCTGGATAAAGGTACTGGCGTCATAGGGGATCATTACCTGCATCCCTTCCGGCAACTGGGAGCGGATCTTCGGCACCTCATCATTCACCAGTCCAGCCACGGTCAGCGGGTTGGATCCCGGCGCCTGCTCCACCGCAATGAATACCGCCGGGATACCGCTATACCAGGCGGTCGAGTCGTAGTTCTCAGCGCCCAGCTCGGTGCGTGCAATGTCGCCCAGCCGCACCAGGGTACCGTTGCCGCTACGCACTACCAGTCGCTCAAAATCCTCCGCCTGGTTGATATCGGTACTGGCGGTCAGGTCCACCGCCACGTACTTGCCCTTGGTTGATCCCACGCCGGCCAGGTAGTTGTTGGCCCGCAGCACGTTGGCCACATCATCGGCAGTCACACCCAGTGCCGCCATGCGCCGCGGATCAAGCCAGATGCGCATCGCAAACTGCTGACCAAACATGCGCGCTTTGGCTACACCGGGCAACGCCTGCAACTGTGGCTGCACTACCCGGACTACATAGTCGGCAAGCTGTACCCGGGAGATCTCCTGGCTGTAAAAAGCCACATACATCAGGGCAGTGGAGTCACCGGTACTGGACTCGATTACCGGGTCCTGGGCGTCCGCCGGCAATACATTGCGTTTACTGGCCACTTTGGCCTGGATCTCGGCGACAGCCGCATTGGCGTCGTAGTTGAGCTCCATATGCACTTCAATGGCAGAGCTGCCCTGGCTGCTGGTGGAAAACACATAGTCGATACCATTGGCTTCGGCAATTGCCTGCTGCAGCGGGGTCGTGACAAACCCCTTCACCAGATCGGAACTGGCCCCCGGATAGTTGGTGGTCACCTTGACTACGGTACTGTCGATGACCGGATACTGCCGCACCTCCAGCAGACCGAGGGAACGCACGCCGACTATCAGGATCAGCAGACTGACCACGGACGCCAGGACCGGGCGCTTGATAAAGATGTCGGTAAATTTCATTGTTCGGCAACCTTACCGTTGTCCAGCTGCACGGAGTCATCAATGGTAACCGACTGCCCGTCACGCAGCTTGACCAGTCCGGCACGAACAACCTGCTCACCGGCCTCCAGCCCCCGGGTGACCGCCACCCGCCCCTCGCGAACCGCCCCGGTCTCGACCTGGCGTCGCTTCACCCGCAATCCTCCGCTCTCGGTTTTATCGATAACATAGGCAAAATTGCCATACGTGTTGTAGCTGATGGCGGTACGCGGCACCGTCAGCACGGCACTTTCCTGCTGCATCAAGGTCTCGACCTCGGCGAACATGCCGGGACGCAGAAGATTGTCCCGGTTGGGTACCGTGGCCCGGACCCGGATCGAGCGGCTACCCTCGTCGACACCGGCATCAATGGCGCTGACGCTACCGATGAACTGGGCGTCCGGATAGGCACCGACCCTCAGCTGCACCGTCTGGCCCGGGGCGACTTTGCTGAATTCACGCTCCGGCAACGCATAGTCCACGTAGAGCGGGTCCAGAGCCTGCAGGCTGACGATCGACGTGCCGGCAGGCAGAAACTGTCCCTGGTCGACCTGGCGGATACCAAGGATGCCGCCGAACGGCGATCGGATCACCTTCTTCTGCACCGTCGCCTGCTGTTGCGCCACCTTGGCCTGGGCACTCTCAAACGTCGCCTTGGCAATATCGAATTCCGATTTGGAAACCGCCTGCTTGGGCATCAGTTCGGCGGTGCGCCGGTACTGCACCTCGGCCAGGCGCTGGTCGGCCTTGAGCGATTCCAGGGTGGCCAGTTCCACCGAATCCTCCAGGCGCAGCAGAACGGCTCCGGCCGCCACCGCCTGGCCGGACTCAAACCCGATCAGACTGACAATTCCCGGCACCTCGTTGGTCACCTGGATGCCACTCTGTGCACGCAGGCTGCCCACCGCGCGCAGCATCGGCTGCCAGTTTTCCTGTTGCACGAGGGCCGAGGCGATGACGGCCGGAGGGCGCGGTGCAGTCAGTTGCGCATTCATCTGCTGGAACTTCTGGTATTTCCAGTAACCGACACCGGCAGCGGCGCCGCCAAACAATAGAAGAACAAGTATCAGCCGTTTAATCATGAACTTTTTCCTGAGAAATTACGGGTAAGGCCGGGTTGCCGGTAGCGTCGCCGGGCATTTCGTCTGGCGGATTTCGCAGGCAACCATGGAACAGCAGGTCGGCTGCCATACGCACGAAACGCTGCGGATCGTCGGCAAAATCAACAAACGGAAAATGGCGCAGCACGTTGCGGCTCTGGAAGAAAAACACGTTGGTACTGATGATCAGGTGCGCCAGCAGGGCCGGATCCAGGTCACGGCGAAACTCCCCGCTCGCCTGACCTTCACGCACGATCTCCACCAACTCGGTAAAGCCTTCGAAAAACACCTGTTCGGCCAGCTCCTTGCCGCCCTCGGGGCTGGACTCCATCACTTCCCGGACCACCAGGCGGGAGACCTGTTCACGGCGCAGCAGGGTTTCCAGATGATGAGACAAGAAGGAGGAGAGTTGCTCGGCTACCGTGCCCCCCTGCACCCGTCCCTGCCGCAACGCCGCGCTGCTGTCACGGCAGGCTTCACGAATCACTTCCAGATAGAGTTCACGCTTGCTGCGAAAATGGTGGAACACGTTAGCCTTGCTCACTCCGGCACTGCGCGCCACCGCACTCATGGAGGTGGCGTCATAACCTTTTTCGGAAAACAGGCCGGCGGCAACATCGAGAATCGCCTGTCCTCCGGGAGAGAGTTGCCCCTCATCCTGTGAACACGCATGGACAGGCCTGGATTGAATATGTGGCATCGGAATCCCTAAAGAACTGACCGGTCGGTCAGGCGTATTCTAGACCGCTTCTCAGGCCGCTACAAGCCCCGCGCTTGCGCCCGGCGAAAGACAGGATCCGTAACCACGCGGGATAGGGACATGACGGTTGCCCAGGGTGGCACAGTTGGCGGCGGAGGTCTGGGTGGTGCTATCACAGCCCTTTGAGGATGATCTACAGCAGCGGGATGGCGCTGCTACTCCAGCACTTCCACCACCGAGCCGAGCTTCAATTCGCCGGCCCCGTCATGCAATAGATTCTGGCCAAAGTAGACCTTGTTACCCTCACGCCGATAACGGTTGAGGGTACGCAACGGCTCCACCCCCTTCTCTCCCGTTTCCGGATTGATGGTGGGAATAACACAGCGGGAACAGGGTTTGGCGACCCGAAAGATGACCTTGCCAATGCGGATACGCCGCCAGCCATCCTCGGCGTAGGGTTCGCAGCCGGACACCACCAGGTTGGGGCGGAAACGGATCATCGGCAGCGCTTCATCCAGGCGGCGGTTGAGATCATCCAGCGAGGCCTGGGAGATAAGCAGAAACGGGAAGCCATCGGCAAAACCGACCCGATCCTCTGGAGCGGCATAGGTGGGATCTACCGGTCGCTCGGTCTGTTCCGGCATAAAGAACAGCCGGCAATCCATGCCGAGATAGTGGCTCAGCCAGCTAGCCGGCGCCTCACCGGCACTGCGTGCCAGACACTGGTCCCCCCACACCTGGACTGCCGCTTCAGACACCCCTTCCGGCTCGAAAGCCACATCCAGGTCTGGCATACCGGGCGCCGACAGACGCAGTCCACCCGGCGTGAGGGCCGTGCGGACCAGTGCCATGCGGGGGTGCTGGCGCTGGGTGAGAAACTTTCCGGCCCCATCCACCACCATCCAGTGTCGGTCATAGTGAATGCCCCGGCTATCCACCGGTGCCCGCTCCAAAGAGATACCCCGCAGGGATTTTACCGGGTAAAAAAAGAGTCCGCTGAGGGTCAGTTGGCTCATGAATTCTCCTTTGGGCTGACGGGCAATCGGCACGGATTGGCGTGGAATAGTCGTATTATCCGGACCGGTATAATTTGTCCACAGGGGCTGACGTGATCAGCTTCACAAATATCCTTGAAACCCGCCCTTCATTCTCATGCAAACCTGCCGCCTATAATGGGACAAGAATTGATTGTGAACCAGCCCGCCGGAGAAAAATAATTATGGAGATCATCCCCTACCTGAAGCTGATGGTTCAGAAAAACGGTTCTGACCTGTTTTTCAGCACAGGCGCACCACCCAATTTGAAGGCGGAGGGACGCACCATGCCGATCGGTGACACCCCGATGGCGCACGGCGCGGTACGCAAGCTCGCCTATTCGATCATGAGTGATGACCAGATCTCCGAATTTGAGGGCACCATGGAGTGCAACCTGGCCGTCTCCATGAAGGGGCTGGGACGCTTTCGTGTCAACGTGTTCCGCCAGCGCGGTGATGTGTCGATGGTGATTCGCTATATCAAGGGCGATATCCCGACCATCGAGGAGCTGAATCTGCCGCAGTCACTGAAAGAGCTGATCATGATGCCGCGTGGTCTGATCCTGGTGGTGGGCTCCACCGGCTCGGGCAAATCCACCTCGCTGGCCTCCATGATCGACCACCGCAACGCCAGCGCCACCGGCCACATCCTCACGATTGAAGACCCGGTGGAGTTCCTGCATACACACAAAAAGTCGGTAGTGGACCAGCGCGAGGTGGGACTGGATACACTCTCCTACGAGGTAGCGTTGAAAAACGCCATGCGCGAGGCACCGGATGTGATCCTGATCGGCGAGATCCGCGACCGCCAGACCATGCAGCACGCCATTGCCTACGCCGAGACCGGTCATCTCTGCCTGTCCACCCTGCATGCCAATAACGCCAACCAGGCGCTGGACCGCATTGTCAACTTCTTCCCGGACTCGGCCCACCATCAGCTGTTCATGGATCTGTCGCTGAATTTGAAGGCGGTCATCTCGCAGCGCCTGATCAAGAGCAAGGACGGCAAACGGGTACCGGCGGTGGAGATCATGCTGCTCACCACCTTCGTGGCCGAGCTGATCCAGAAGGGCGACATTCACGCCGTCAAGGAGGCCATGGAGCAGGGCAACGAGCGCGGCATGCAGACCTTCGACCAGGCACTCTACAAACTCTACAAGGACGGCAAGGTGACCCTGGAAGAGGCCCTGGCCAATGCCGACTCACGCAACAATCTGTCACTCAAGATCCGGCTCTCGGAGAGCGGCAGTGTGGAGGGTGGCGGCGCCATGGCCATCTCTGATGAGGAGTTCTTCTGATCCCGGCGGCCACGGATCGGCGCCCAAGCATGCAAAACTGGACGGTCTATATCCTCCACTGCGGAGACGGCAGCCTCTACACCGGCATCACCACCGATCTCGAGCGGCGCCTGCACGAGCACAATCACGGCTCGAAAGGCGCCAAATACACCCGGGTGCGGCGCCCCCTGACCCTCGCCTACCAGGAGTCCGCAGACTCCCGCGCGGCCGCCTGTCGACGGGAATGGGAGATTAAACAGCTGAGCGCGACCCAGAAGCGCCGGCTGATCTCTGCGCGGCCGGACAATTCGCGCTAGAATAGTGTTTTTTCCTCCCGCTCTCTAAGCCATGACTGAAACCGCCAACGATGCCACAACACCCTGCTGGATCTACCGCAGCAGTAAAAAAGACGAGATGTATCTCTATCTCGCCCGCCAGGACGCCTTTGAGGACATTCCAGAGGCGCTGCTGAAACGCTTCGGCACCCCGCTGCCGGTAATGGAGCTGGAGCTGCATCCCGACCGCCATCTGGCACGCGAAGATGTGAACAAGGTAATCGGCAACCTGCGCAACATCGGCTACCATCTGCAGATGCCGCCCAACCTGATGCCCGATCTGTACGACGGCGAGACTATCTAACCCGACCCGGGCGTTGTAGATCTTTCACAACGACGACTACAGGCCAAGCTCTTCCCAATACAGTGCCGGTTTTTCTGTTTCATAATCTTTGCACCCAGGCAATAGCAACTCCAGGTTTAACCCATGCGTGAAATCATCCTGCTCAACGTCACCGGCAAGGATCACCCAGGCCTGACCGCCTCCCTCACCGGGGTACTGGCTGATCACCGGATCAATATCCTCGATCTGGGGCAGGCGGTGATCCACGATCACCTGTCGCTGGGCATGCTGCTGGAGATCCCGCCCGAGGCCCAGTCCGGCCCGGTGATCAAGGATTTGCTGTTTCAGGCCCACCAGCTGGGCCTGCAGATCAACTTTACCCCGATCGACGAGGAGGCGTACGAGACCTGGGTCAGCCACCAGGGCAAGCTGCGCTATATCGTCACCCTGCTGGGCCGCAAACTGAGTGCCAGCACTATCGCCCACGTGGCCCAGGTGGTCTCCGGTCACGGCATGAACATTGACGGCATCACCCGGCTGTCGGGACGCTTCTCTCTGCGTAGCGCCAACCCGCACCGCCGCGCCTGCGTTGAATTCACGGTGCGCGGCGAACCCGCCGACCTGGGTGCGTTACGCCAGGACCTGTTGGAGATCAGTAGCCGGGATGCAGTGGATGTGGCGTTCCAGGCGGACGACCTGTACCGCCGCAACCGCCGCCTGATCGTATTCGACATGGACTCCACGCTGATCCAGGTGGAGGTGATCGATGAGCTGGCCAAGGCCGCCGGGGTGGGCGACGCGGTGGCCGCCATCACCGAGTCGGCGATGCAGGGAGAGATCGATTTCAACGAGAGTTTTCGCCGCCGCATGGCCCTGCTCAAGGGGCTGGACGAGTCGGTCCTGGCGGGGATTGCGGAGCGGCTGCCGATCACCGAGGGCGCCGAGCGCCTGATCTCCAACCTGAAGCGGCTGGGTTATCAGGTTGGCATCCTGTCCGGCGGTTTCAGCTATTTTGCACGCCACCTGCAGGAAAAACTGGGCGTTGACTTCTTCTCCGCCAACGAGCTGGATATCCGCAACGGCAGGCTTACCGGCGAGGTAAAAGGCGAAATCGTCAATGGCGCCCGCAAGGCCGAACTGATGCAGCAGATGGCACGCGACCTCGGCATCAGCCTGGAACAGGTGATCGCCGTGGGCGACGGCGCCAATGACCTGCCGATGTTGAGCCTGGCCGGCCTCGGCGTCGCTTTCCACGCCAAGCCGGTGGTGCGGGAAAACGCCCGCCACGCCATCTCCACCCTGGGACTCGATGGCATTCTCTATCTGCTCGGTGTACGTGACCGCGAGGTCAAATGAGCTATTCTTTCAGCACAACCTGGAAAAAACCGATGAAACCGATAGCAAAACTGATCGCAACCACCCTGCTGGGCCTGGCTGCCACCAACGTCGTGGCGGGGGAACTCATCACCGTCTACAAATCGCCCACCTGCGGCTGCTGCAGCGCCTGGATTAAACACCTGAAGGCCAACGGATTCGAGGTGCAGGCCCATGACACGTCCCGCATGGATCAGGTCAAGCAGTCACTCGGGGTGAGACCGCAACACGCCTCCTGCCATACCGCCGAGGTCTCCGGCTATGTGATCGAGGGGCACGTGCCGGCCAATGATATCCGCCGCCTGCTGCAGGAAAAAACCGGCGGTTGCCGGACTGACCGTGCCCGGCATGCCCATGGGTTCGCCCGGCATGGAGGGAGCGCGCAAGGACCCCTACCAGGTGCTCACCTTTGATGGCGCGGGCAACAGCCGGGTCTTTGCCGACTATTGAAGCCTGGCGCAGGTAGCGTCACGAAAGGATGGCAGACGTAGTAGGCGTAACCCGACATATCCGAGGGCCATTAACCGAGCCGAACGAAGGGCCGGATTCCATACCTCCGAACCGGGCATCTGGCATGCAACCGCTCCGCGGCCGTAGGCTTTTTTGTCGGATTAGCGCAGCGTAATCCGACCTACGGGCCAAGGCCTCGATTGAAACCTAAATACCGCGTGCCTCTTTAACCCGCTCATAGGCCTGGCGGATCTCGTGGGTCTTCTGGGTTGCCATCTTCATCATCTCTTCCGGCAGGCCCTTGGAAACCAGCTTATCGGGGTGATGTTGGCTGAGCAGACGCCGATAGGCCTTCTTCACCTCCGCGTCGCTCGCTCCGGACGGGACATTGAGTATGGCGTAGGCATCCGGCAGGGAGGGCCCGGCCGGCTTCGCTTCGGCCCGCTGTCGGCCACTGAAATGGCCCTCGGCGCGAATCATCCGCTCCAGACGCCGGAAGACAAACTCGGGGATGCCCAGCCGTTTGCAGATATTCAGCAGCAGTTGCTCTTCCGCCTTGTGCAGCGAGCCGTCGGCATAGGCCGCCTGCAGCTGGATCTCGATAAACATCTGAATCAGGGTGTTGCGACCGTGACACTCGGTACGGAACTGCTCCAGCACCTCATCCAGGGGGAACCCTGCCGCCTTGCCCTGATTGAACAGATTGATGGCGGTCTTACGCATCTCCTCGCTGAGATCCATCTCGGCCATGACCGAGTTGGCCAGCGCGATCTCATCGGGGGAGACCCGTCCATCCGCCTTGGCAATGGCCCCCATAACCGAGAAGGTGGTGGTAAAGAAGGCGGTCTGAACCCGTTCCTGGTCACCCGGGGGAAGTCGTTCATCACCGCCCAGCCCCTTGAGACCTTTATCCAGATTATGGCCCAAGACGGCCCCGAGCAGCGCGCCGATCGGCCCGCCCACCATGAAGCCGAACGCGCCGCCGGCCAATTTTCCCCACCAGCTCAAAGGAGCCTCCTGTCATTCTGCAGATACGGGATCACGCGGTCCGGCGATCCCGCCGACGACAATACAACAGCCGGCGGAGCCGATCCAGCCGCACAGCCACTTTCTGCGGATCGGGTGTGAATCAGACCCGCTCTGGCGGGTCGATCGGCAGGTGAATAACGAAACAGCTGCCTCCCTCTCTCACCGGTTTCACTTCGATACTGCCACGATGATTCTGGGTAATGATGAAGTAGGAGACCGACAGGCCGAGGCCGGTGCCGGAACCGACCTCCTTGGTGGTGAAGAACGGTTCAAAGATACGCCGCCGCACGGCGGCACTCATACCCGGACCATTGTCCTCGATCTCGACACAAACCCACTGGCGATCGCGGTAGACGCGCAGAATAAAGCGGTCATTACGTCCTGTCTGCCCCGCACTTGAGGCAGCTTCAAACATTGCCTGGGCGCCATTCTTCAACAGGTTGAGCAGCACCTGTTGGATCTGCCCCCCTTCACACCAGGCATCCGGCAGCTCCTCGGCATATTCACGAACAATGGCAATTTTCCTGAAATCATAATGCTTGTCCAGATTGTAATCATTCGAGGCGATCTCCACCGTCTCATCCAGCAGTAGACGCAGATCCCGCAGTTCAAACTTCAGATCACTCTTGCGGCTGAAGCTGAGCATACTGCTGACGATCTTTGCCGCCCGCTTGCCGGACTCGGAGATCATCTCCAGCAGTGGCGATATACCCCGTTGTTCCATGTAGTCATCGATGGCCTCAATGGACGTACCACAGGCTTCGGCGACCTGGCGGTTCTTTGCCATGTCCGGTCCCAGCCGGGTGTTCATCACCTGCACACTCTGTACGATACCGGCCAGCGGATTATTGATCTCATGAGCCATACCGGCCGCCAGCCCGCCCACCGAGAGCATCTTCTCGGACTGCACCATCATCTCTTCCATACGCACCGTCTCGGTCACGTCGTCGAGACGGATCACCGCCCCCTCCACGGACTCGGCCAGCAGGGGATAAATGGTGACATCCATGTAGTGGACTTCACCCTTGGCATCTTCCCAGCGCAGGTTGGTCTCCTGGGTCGGCGACAACTCCCCGATGGCCCGTTCCACCTTCTGCAACACGTCCGGGAACCGCGGAATCAACCGGGACAGCGGCTCGCCTATGGCGGCGGCCGCCTTGATGCCACTCATCCGTTCCGCCTCCCGGTTCCAGTGGGTGATGCACCCCGCCACATCGATACCGATCAGTGCCGACGGCATCGAATCGATGATGTTGCCGAGCAGGTTGCGCAGCCGGGTCAACTCCAGTTCAGCCTGTTTGCGCTGGGTGATATCGGTGTAGGTGGTCACCACACCACCCGCCGCCAGGGGGATGCGGCACAGCTCCAGTACGGTCTTGTTGGGCCGTACCTTTTCAAACACCACGCGCTGCGGCCTGAAAGTATCCTTGATGTATTGCCGGATGAAGGCCTCGCGGTCTTCGACAATGCCGTATTCACCCTGATCGATGTTGTAGCCGCAGATATCCCCCAGGGTGACGCCACTGCGCAACATCTGCTCCGGAATCCCGTAGATCTCCACAAAACGCCGGTTCCAGGCCACCAGATTCGTCTCCTGGTCGAACATGGAGATGCCCTGATCGACATTTTCAATCACCGACTTCAGCACCTCGCGGCTTCCCTCCACGGCCGAGGAGGCCTCATCGATAATATCCAACACGCTGTCCAGATTGATATTGGTGCGGCGCAGACTGGTATTGATCAGCACCCGGGCGGAGGCCGAACCCACCACCCCGGACAGCAGCTTCTCCACCTGGGTCAGCAGATCGGCCGGGGCATCCATACCGGGTGAGTAACCCGGAACGCCGCCATCACGATAACGGCCAAACAGTCGCACCACCCGATCGCGGTCGACGAACCGTTCCACCGTCCGCTGCAGATCGGCGATGCTGATCTGTCCCTCCCAGGGGCGGGTCACATAATCACTCTTCGCGGAAAACACATCCACAAACGCTCTCGCCTGGGTCCGCTCGATCAGACTCTGACGGGTAAACAGCGACACCATCAGATAGCAGCCGATATTGAAAAAGGCACTCCAGAACAGGCTGTGTATCAGCGGGTTGTCCCAGCTCACCCCGAACAGCGCCTGAGGTTTAAGCAAAGTAAAGCCGAACGGTCCCTGCTCGACAATCGACAACGGCAGCCAGCCCGATTGGGCGAAGGATGGCAAGACCAGGGTGTAACCCCAGACCAGAAAACCGCTCGTCAGACCGGCCAGCGCGCCGGCCAGGGTCGCCCCTTTCCAGAACACACCGCCGACAATCAGCGGCGCGAACTGGGCCGCCGCCGCGAAGGAGACCAGTCCGATCGTCACCAGGGCATAGGAGTCACCGATAATCTTGAAATAGCTGTAGGCCAGAAACAGCACCCCCAAAATGCTGATCCGCCGCAGCGCCTTGAGCATACCGGTCGCCGTGTCAGATGCCTCACGGCCAAAATGGAACAGGCCGAGACGTATCAGCAGCGGCACAATCAGGTCATTACAGATCATGGTACTCAGTGCCACCGCCGCCACGATCACCATGCCACTGGCAGCCGAAAGACCGCCGATATAGACCAGCAGCGTCAAGGCCGGCTGTTGCGCCGACATCGGAAGCGCCAGCACAAAGGTGTCGGGGTTGACCGCCCCTAGCGGGAAGGTGACCAGACCGGCAATAGCGATCGGCAATACAAAGAAATTGATCACCAGCAGGTAGAGCGGAAACAGCCACATCGCCTTGTCCAGATGTGAACGATCGGTGTTCTCCACCACCGTGACCTGAAACTGGCGCGGCAGGCAGAAGATCGCCAGTGCCGCGAGTATCATCAGAAAGGTCCAGCTGCCGTTATCGAACAACGCCTGCCCGGAGATCAGCAACGCCAGCTCTGCATCCGCCGCCACCCGGTCATAGATCGACTCGAAGCCGTCAAACATGAAATAGGTGACAAAGACCCCGACCGCGATAAAGGCAAACAGCTTCACCAGCGACTCGAAGGCGATCGCCACCATCAGCCCTTCATGGTGCTCCGAGGCGTCCAGGCGGCGGGTGGCGAAAAGAATGGTGAACAGGGCCAGCAGGATGGTGACATAGAACGCCTTGTCATTGAGCACACTGGTGGTGTGGGGAAGATAGGTGCTGATGACCGGATAGCTGCCCAGAATGTCGAAGCTGGTGGAGATCGCCTTCAGCTGCAACGCGATGTAGGGCATGATGCCGATTACCGCCACCACCGTCACCAGACCAGCCAGCCGCTGGCTCTTGCCATAGCGGGATGAGATGAAATCGGCAATCGAGGTAGTGTGCTGCGCCTCGGCGATTTTCAGAATCTTCCGCAACAGAAACGGCGCCACCAGAAACAGCAGGGTGGGCCCCAGATAGATGGGCAGGAAACCGATGCCATCGGTCGCTACCCGGCCGACACTGCCGTAGAAGGTCCAGGAGGTGCAGTAGACCGCCAGGGAGAGCGAGTAGACATAGGGATTGGCGCCGATACTGCGCCCCTGCCTGGCGCGCCTGTCGGCATAGTGGGCAATTAGAAACAACAGCCCCAGGTAGGCCAGGGAAGTAAAAAAGGCCAGCCAGACAAATGGCATCAACCCCGCCCTTTACGCAACGCCCGCAACCTGGATCGCCAGGCATGTCTGAGCAAGCGCCAGGCTTTCGGATAGACCACCAGGAGAATCAGTAACAGCCAGATCAGATTGATATAGAAAATCACCAACGGCCAGCCCAGCGGACGTATAGCCGTGACGCCGGAGAATATCTCCAGAAGAGGCGGATTGAGCATCAGCGCTCCGATCAGGGCGGCCACCAGCAAACGCGCCCGTCCGCTGCCTTTTGCCGTGACTTTGATTCGCTCTGTTGCCATATCCGCTCTGCGCCCGCGAGACTGCTTCAGTCACAGTATAGGTGATCAGGGTGGCGTGGGCGCCACCCGTTGCTCCCGCGACAGGTCGGCGGGTCAGCACCGCGGGATGAATAAAGCCCTAAAGGTTTGCTCTCGGGGTCCGCTAAATATAGTGAGATCAATCAGTCCACCGACTCCAGGGGAGTGCAAAATGATCTGTGTATATGACATGGCCAGCAGCGAACGACTCCAGCGGAAACGTTCCACCGAGCGGCCAGCCCCGGTCCTCAGAGACGGACCAGCCGACATCCTGCACCCCATACTTCAACTTCAGGAGGTCCCGCTTGTGCAAAAACATGAGCCGGCATGGCTGAAATCCGATCTCATGCTGAAACCTATCGATAGTTTCTTTGAATAATCAAACAGTGCGCTAACCGGCGTAAAAAAGACCCGAGACGCTGCAGCGTCTCGGGTCTTTTACTTGGTCATGAAGGGGCTGAACCGACAGACTCCTACCGCACCTCCCTGACCACCCGGAAGCCAAGCACCAGCAGTCGGGCATCCACATCATGCCGTCCCCGTCGGGTGACCCGCAGACTCTCTCCCGGCTTGTTGAATGCACCACCCCGGACCACCCGTTCGCGGCACGCCGGCTCCTGCCAGCTTGATCCGTCCACCGGTGCCCCGTCATAGGAGTTGTGATAACAGTCCTCCACCCACTCCATGACGTTTCCGGCGGTGTTGTGCAGACCAAACGGATTGGCCTCGAAGCGACCTACCGGCGCGGTTGACGCCCCATCCCATTCACTGCCGCAATTGAAGCAGTTGGCATTACCGGAACCCAACTCAAACCCCCACCAATAAGGCGTATCGGTACCCGCCGCCGCGGCATATTCCCACTCCGCCTCGGTCGGCAGGCGATAGCGCTGGCCGGTCTGTTCGCTCAGCCATTCGGTATAGGCTCGGGCATCGTTCCAACTGACATTGATCACCGGTCGCGGACCCTGGCCCCAACCAAGATCATCCGGCAAGGGACGCTCAGTGGCGGCAGCAAACTGTTCATAATCACGAAAGGTCACTTCATAGCGCCCGATACTGAAGCTGTTCAGATTCACTTCGTGCACCGGCTGCTCTTCACTGGCAAGCTGGTTGATACGGCTGCCCATCTGGAATGTACCGCCGTGAATATAGACCAGCTCCGGACCGCTTCCGCCATCAGCCAGCCGATCCTGAATCCGCGCCCCGGTAACCGGCCCCCGGGGCTTGGGCGGCGCTTTGGCGACAACCGGTTCACGTTTGGTTACAACCGCTGCAGGTTTGGCCACAACCGTCGGTGCCGGGGCAATCTGGGGCTGTTCAGCGACCAGGGGCGGTGATGCCGCTGGTGGTTTGTCGGGTTCCTGCCGCGCCGCAGCGGAGGGGATTTGTGCCGGCATCTTTTCTGAATCCGATGTAGCCAGCGAAGCGATCTGCTGAACTGGCGCAGCCTGCCCAGGCGCGGCAGTTGTCTCGACGCCTGTTTTATCCAGGAATGCACTGATGATCTCACCATTGCCCCCCAGCATGGAGAGTACTTCCGCCGCCCCAAACGCCAGCACCGCGCCCACCAGAGCACCAACAAGCTTCTGTTTGGTACCACCCGGCGCGGCATCCAGCCCATCCACCGACGCGGCCAGCCGCTTGTCCAGCAGATCATCCCTGGGTCGCCCATGCTCAACCTGTTTCTGCAGCGCATACAGTGATTCCTCTACCTGTTTGCGCGCCGCCAGCGCTTCCTCCTTTTTAAATACCGCCTCATCGGCGTCCACCTGGGCCGCCTCCAGTGCCAGCTTGAGGCGATCTATCTCGCTATTACGCTCTTCGGTCTTCTCTTCCAGCAACAGGCTCTCTTTGCGTGTCCGCTCCAGCTCTGCGCTGCGCTCATCCAGCGAACGCTTCAGCTTGTCGATATCCTGTCGCAGTACTTCACACTCCGCCGCATCGGCGGAGCTGCCGAGTTCCAGCTCCTTGAGCCGGATATGCGCCTGCTCCAGCGCCGCCTGCAGTTCCACAACTCGCGCCGCCGGCGCTTCATCAGAGGCACTCTCCGCTGCGGCCACGTCAGCCTTGGCCTGTTCACGCAATTGCTCCAGCTCCCGGGAGAGTCGCGTCACCTCCTGCTCCGCCACCTCCTTCTGCGCAATCAGCCCCGCATGGTCTCCAGTTCCTGACGCCTCTGCCTGCAACCGCTCCAGCTCCTGCTGCAGTTGAGCCTTCTCCCGGTCAAGCGCCTCGTAGGCCTTGTCCGCCTCATCCAGCGCATCATTCAGGGTCTCCAGTTCAGCCTGGACCGCCTTGATTTCGTTGCGTTCTGCCGGGCTGCTGTCGCTCATCCGGACAGACTCTGCCAGCGCGGTTTCGGCAGCAACTCTTGCCGCAGTCACCTCTGCCAGCTCTTCGCGTAATGCATCCAGCTCTGAGGCATCAGGCTGCACCGCCGCCAGCTGGGTTTCAAGCTCGTCTATGCGCTGCCGGTCACTCTCCAGCTGCTGTTCCAGGCGGTTTCGTTCGTCGCTCAGGCTGGCGATACTTTCAGCCTGCCGCTCCTGCTCTTGCTGCACCCCGAGCAGCGCCTGCTCCGACGCCTCCAGCTGGGCATTCATCCTCTCCGCCGCGGCCTTTTCCGTATCCAGCGTCTGCTGCAGGTCCTCCAGCAACCGCGCCTTGTCCTGAACCGCCTGCCGGGCTGATTCCAGTTCGGAGTTCGCCGCATCCAGCGCCGCGGTGAGCCGGTCCAGCTCTGCCTGCTGCTGGCCAACCGCCAAATGATCCTCAACTTCTGTATGCTTGTTCTGCTGTATCTGCAATTGCAGTTCGACCAGCATGTTGTCACGCTCATCGACCAGTCGCTGCAGCTGGCCAAAGCTCTTCTGCAGCACCTTCAGCTCCGCTGCCACCCTGTCCCGCTCATCGGTTGCGATCCGCAGCTCGGACTCCGCGTGACTGCGCCCCTCCACCGCCTCGTAGAGTGACTGCTGCAGCTTGGCCTCCTGCTCGCTCCGTCTTTGGCGTTGCGCCTGTTGCAGGGCCTGCCGTTCAGCGTCCAACTCCGAGATACGGGCGCTGGCTCCCTCCAGCTCATTGCGCAACTGCTCCAGTTCCGCATGATCCAAACGCTGCTGTTTTTTGGCCGTGTCCAGCGCCTCGAGTCGCGCGGCATCATCGTCGCCACGCTCCGCCAGGCTCTCTTCCAGTGATTCGATCCGGCTGGTGGCCTCCGCCAACGCCTCGGTCAGGGAACCCCGTTGTTCCTCCGCTTCCTGCTGCACCGCCTGATTGGCGCGGCGCAGCGCCGCCGCCTCTTCCTGGAGTTCCTGCAGGGTACTCTCCACGGCCTGCTGTTTCGCCAACGCCTCCCGGGACGACTGTTGAAACTGCGCCAGCTCATCGCGCAACCTTTCCAGCTCGGCCTGCGCCCCATCCAGCGCCTCCCTAAGTTGCCCGGCCGTCTGTTCCAGGGCGGATTTTTCCGCACTGAGCTGATCCAGCTCGGTGCGACTGTCGTTCAGTGCCTGCTGCAGCTCTTCCCGGGCCTCGACCTGGGATACCCTCAACTGCGACTCATCCTGCTGCTTCGCCAGCGCCTCCTCAATCGCCTGTTGCGCCTGTGTCAGCTCAGCGGAGCGTTTCTGCAGCTCAGCCTCAGCCCCATCCAACGCACCCTGAAGCCTTTCAGTCTCCTCTGCCAGCGCACTCTTTTCGCTGCTAATCCGCTCCAGTTCGGCCTGGCTGTCAGTCAGTGCCCGTTGCAGCTCTTCCCGGGCCTCGACCTGGGATGCCCTCAACTGCGACTCATCCTGCTGCTTCGCCAGCGCCTCCTCCATCGCCTGTTGCGACTGTGTCAGCTCGGCGGAGCGTTTCTGCAGCTCAGCTTGTGCCTCATGCAGCGCACCCTGAAGCCTTTCAGCCTCCTCAGCCAACGCGCTCTTTTCGCTGTTAATCCGCTCCAGTTCGGCCTCGGCCTCGGTCTGGGATGCCTTCAGCTGCATCTCATCCTGTTGTTTCGTCTCCAGGCGTTTTTCAAGTTTGCCGACCTGCTGACACACCTTGCTTAATTCTTCCTGCAGCTGATCTCGCTCACCCGTCACCCCTGCCAGCTGGGCCTCTATGGACGACTGCTGCTTTTTCAAATTCGCGCCGGCTTTCTCCTGCTCTTTAAGCTGGTCCTGAAGTTTCTCTATATCAGCCGCCAACCGGCGACTCTCTTCACTCGCCCGCGCTTCACCGCTTTCCGCCTCGGCCAGGCGCCCTTTCAGCTTTTCCAGCATCAGCTTCAGCTTGCGCGCCCGCTGCAACTGTTCCTGAGCCTGGGTTTCGGTTTTCTGCAGGCGCTCCCGCAGCAACCCGGCCTCATCATCCGGTGTTGAACCGGTACCATGTTCGATTATCGGCAAATTATCCTTTTCCGGTCGCAGATTAATTATCTCCGCGCCATCTCGGGACTTGTCCCGCTTCACCGCATCGTCAGGAACCGACTCAAGGCCACGCTCCAGCACCAGGGCATCCAGCCCCTGCTCCATGAGCAGGTACACGGCCGTGGAACTGACCAGACCGTCCTGGCAATAAACAATGTAAGTTTTATCCGTATCAAGTTCCGGTAATGCAGAACGCAGGTTATTGAATGGAACATTTTTGCTTTTTTTAATATGAATACGCTGATGCTCATGAGGGGATCTGACATCCAGCCAGACGGCACCCTTCTCCACCCGGTTCAGCGCCTCGTCATAGCTGATGGCGTTGGCCAGCGGCATTTTGATGTATTCAACAAAATCCTTCTTCCCCAGGCGAAACAGAACGCCATCCGTGAGCATGGATACCGTGCTGCCTCGCGGCTGCCCGGAGAGCAGTGACTCCTCCCCCAGGCAGTAGCCTGCACCGAGTTGTGCGATCTCTTCGATTTCGCCATCGCCCCGCTGCCGGGTGATTGAACACTGCCCCCGGTTAATCAGGTAGAAGTAGTCCCCCTCATCACCCTGGCGAATCACCATCTCTCCGGCCGAAACCTGTACCTCTTCCATGCGCATCATGATGTTCTGGATATTGGCCGCCGGTATGCGCTGAAAAACCGGTGACTGCAACAACTGACTCATCCAGTCATCGTCCGCATCCGCATTCAGCTCTTCTACCTGGTACAGGGCATTACCGCCACGGGTCAACAGATCGCTCAGCAGGTGACTGTCGATGCGCACAATCTCGGCCTTGGTTGTGGCCTGGACGGAAAACTTGCGTGGAATATGATGGGCAATGGGATAGCGCGCCATATTGCTGTCGGCGGTGACAGTGTCGATCTCCTTGCCGTGCTCCAGCAGGGCAACTTTTCCCGACAGCAGATAGATCCGTTCAGGATCGGTATCACCCGCGCGAAACAGAAAATCGCCCTTGGCAATTTTCTCAAACGCAACCGCCTCCATCAGCTCGGCCAGCGTCTCTTCTGTGAGCGTGTTCAGCGGAACCAGTTTCCGCAATATATTCAAGCCATTCTGTTTTGGCACTACCGCCATACCCAATCCCTCGAAAGCTCACCCGGATGACGTCCACACGTCATGCACCCTGGACTGCCAGATGACAGGTTCAAATCACAATGCGGCGCATCACTCCCGATCGCCCCGCATTGCGTGTTGCAGCACTTGGCCACGGACAAAGCATAGAACAGACTATCCTGGCTTCCGGGCCGCCGAGGAAGCCATCCCCCCGGGATAAAACCCACTGTTGTCAACCCGCCGGGAAACCCTGTAAATACTGAATCGACGGGCAATCAAAACGGCCTGGCAATCTGTGCATCTCCCGGACAGCATCGACGATACAGTTTTCCGCTGCTGAATTTTCATTGATCCGAACATCACTGAATAATTGGCGAAACTCCCGCCCACCGCCTTGCCTACAGCCGCTTCAGGATGGAAACTACCCAGTGGAATTACCGAGTTTATCGGCATTATTAGACCAATACTTGAACAGATGCCACAGATTCAACCCGAGAACAGCATAAATGAAGAAAGCAGCAGGAATCGTGGCAGCCGGCCATCCAGTCACCGCCCGCGCCGCGACAGAAATTTTGCGGACCGGCGGCAATGCCTTTGATGCTGCCCTGGCGGCCATGTTTGCCGGCTGCGTTGCGGAACCGGTACTGGCGTCTCTTGGCGGGGGTGGATTTCTGACGGCTCGGACTGCCGGAGCAAAGCCGCTGCTGTATGATTTTTTTGCCCAGACACCTCACGGCAGACCGGTTGAATCCGAACTCGATTTTTTCCCCATTGTCGCCGACTTCGGCACGGCCCAGCAGGAGTTTCATATCGGCATGGGATCGATTGCAACTCCAGGGGCTATCAAGGGAGCTTTCGCCATCCACCGCGACCTGTGCAGAATGCCACTGCGAGAAATTATCCAACCGGCCTGCGAGGCAGCCCGTAGCGGTGTCCGGCTGAACAGCTTTCAGCACTATATTGCTGAGATTGTTTCACCCATCATCCAGTCAAGCCCACAGGCGTTACAGCTGCATGCCAGCAGCCGGAAACCCGGGGCAATCGCTGAACTGGATGAAACGGTGTGCAATCCCGCCATGGCGGATGGCTTCGAGATTCTGGCCCTGGAAGGTGAAGAGCTGTTTTACCAGGGTGAGATGGGACGTCAACTGACCAGCGACTGCCATGCCCATGGCGGCTGCCTTACCCGGACCGACCTGGAGTCATACCGGGTAGCGCGACGCTCTCCGCTGACTCTGAAATATCACAACAGCCAACTCTTCACCAACCCGCCACCCGCCATCGGCGGCATCCTGATCGCCTTCACCCTGGCACTGCTGGAGCAGGAGAAGTTGGGGCGGTACCCGGTAAACAGCGCAGACCATCTGGGCCGCATCGGTCATGCCATGAAGCTGACCCAGCAACTGCGCAACGACCGGGAGCTCGGTTCAGGCCCGGCCACAAACATCGAGCACGAGATCCTTTCCAGCGAGTTTATCGAAAGCTATCGCGAGGTGATGCGCAACCATAAAGGGTTCTCCCGTGGCACCACCCAGATCAGTATCGCCGACAGCGAAGGCAACCTGGCCAGCATGACCCTGTCAAACGGGGAAGGCTCCGGCTATGTGCTGCCCGGCTGCGGCATCATGCTGAACAACATGCTCGGCGAGGAAGATATCAATCCGCACGGCTTTAATCAGTGGCCCCTCAATCGGCGCATCGCCTCAATGATGTCTCCCTCCCTGGTCATCACACCCGACGGCGACACCATAGCCGTCGGTTCGGGAGGCTCGAACCGGATTCGCAGCGCCATTCTGCAAGTACTGGTCAACCTGATCGATTTCGGCATGGAGATCGAGCAGGCGGTTGAACAGCCACGTATGCATTTCGAGTCCGACCTGCTGAACATTGAAGCCGGACCATCCACCCACGCCATCCAGGCGTTGCGAAAGGAGTTTGCCGACATTCGGTGCTGGCCCGACAAGAACCTGTTTTTTGGCGGGGCTCACTCGGTGATGCGTAAACGCAATGGACAGCTTTCAGGCAGCGGCGACAGCCGCAGGGGCGGGGTCTGCTATCGGGTATAGGCCCTAACCCATACTTGGGTAAGCGAGGGGCAGCGTAAATATCAAACCCCGCCCTGCACAGATACCCGATTCGTCGACTGCTGGATCCGCTATCGCCTGCCGTTGCTGAATCATTTTGACCACTGGTTTTCAAGAGCTGCTCGCGTGTCCAGCCCATATACAGCTGGCCATGGCACCTGTAAAACGTGAAAAAGACCGGTTTTTAGCGCATTTCTGTCTTGAAACACTTGGAAAACCTTAAATCTATGCTATGTTTAGCGCGCACTCATCAGGTCTAACTCAGGAGTTTTCCATGGCCGTCAAGAAAAAAGCTGCAAAAAAAACTGCTGCTAAAAAAGCACCCGTAGCAAAGAAGAAGGTTGTCGCCAAAAAAGCCGCTGCTAAAAAGGCACCCGCCAAGAAAGCCGCCGCGAAAAAGGCTCCAGCCAAGAAAGCTGCCGCTCCGGCAAAACCTAAAGCCATTGCGGCCAAACAGACCAAGAACCAGATCCTTCAGTCGATTGCCGAAGAGACCGGCCTTACCCGCAAACAGGTTGGGGATGTTTTCAACTCACTGGGCGGGCTGGTCAAGGGCCACATGATTCGTCGTGGATCGGGTGAATTCGCCATTCCTGAAACCGGGGTAAAAGTCCGCCGCGTGGTCAAACCGGCGCGCAAGGCCCGTATGGGTCGTAACCCGGCGACCGGTGAACCGATCAAGATTGCCGCCAAGCGGGCAACCACGGTGGTCAAGGTCACCGCCCTGAAGGCACTGAAAGATACCGTCGCCTGATAGGAAAAACGGACGGCCTGTCATGCAGTAGCCGTCCGTTTCATTTCAACCTGTCGTGATCCCGGTCGCGCCGGTCACAGTTTCTTCAGCGTCAGCTCGTCGCCTCGCTGCGTCCACTCCAGTCGCCTCAGAAAACTCATACCCAGTAATACTTCGTTGCCCGCCATGGTTGGCAGGACGCTTGCCCTGACATCGCTCAGAGTGATCTCACCCAATCCAACTTCAGATAACCGCGTCTGCCAGGCGACCACGGTGCCGTTGGCGGTCTGGCTGAACACCTGTCGACCTCTGGGAAGACTCAGTCGCTCGGCCAGCTCATCGGAGATGGCCACATCGGTTGCTCCCGTATCCAGCAGAAACAGCACCGGATGCCCGTTGATGCGACCACTGGCCACATAATGGCCGGCCCGATTGCGTTTCAATACAACCTGAGTATTGCCCTGATCATCACGCAGGGTCACCGGCGCTTCATTGGGATTGTGCTGTCGCTCGAGGATATCGCTGAACAGGTATGACATCAGCGCCAGCAGTAAAACCCAGGAGAGAATCATCATCCATCTCCCGATACCACCAGTCTCTCTACCCTGCCCGTGGTTCATTACACCTCCACCAATACCCGTTACAACCTGACCTTATCTGCAGACATTGCGCAGATGGCAGGAGTTCAACCCCGGACTTGTTCACCTGTCAGGCATGGAGGGCAGAGCGACATCAGAGACTGGTCCAGAGCTGCTCAAAATCCGCCTCGTCTGTCTTGTCGTCAGCGCTTTCTTCGCGTTTGGGCCGAGCTGAATCATGATAATAAAACTGAATAAAGGACGCCGTGGCTTCGATCTCCCTGCTGAGCGTTATCTGACGCTTTTCACCCTGTGAGATCAGCCAGGTGCGCTGTCCCTGTTCGGAATAGAACGGGGCGGTAATAACCGTCTGATCCTCGTTTGGACGCTGCAGCAGCAGGCCAGGCCAATACCCGTCCTGCTTGCCCCGCCCCCACTGGCGGTAAAAAATAACCGGCTGCGCATCACCCATGATCAGTTCCACGCCGAAGTCGATCACATCCGGACGCTCAACCCGCATCCAGCGAATCACGCCCAGGCGCAGACACTCCACCCCGTCGGCATCCCGATGGGGCACCGCTACCAGTTCACCCACGCTGATAGACGCTTCCGCGCCAAGCCCCCATCCCAGGTGGTAACCGCTGCTGCTCTCGTTGTATACCGGACAGGTCCGGAAAACAGGCTTGGCCGGTTGTTCGTCTCCGGGTTTTGCTGCAGGCACTGGTGCCGGTGTGGCCGCCTGCATGGCAGGCGCATTGTTGTCGGAAATCCAGCGCCGGATGCTCTGTAGCTGCGGATCGTCCTGAATGACATACTCATCAGACTCCAGCAGGGCTTGTGGTATGCCTCTGGGTTTCTCGGCCTCCTCCCCGGGCTTCGTCATACCAAACGCCCCCGGCTTACCGGCGGCATTGGGCAACGGCTCACCGCCCAGTTCGTTATAGATCATCTGCAAACCACAGATCAGCGCCACCTCACCCTGAGTTTCATCCCGCTCGGCCACACGCCTGGAGCCGATTCCCCAGGTCAGCATCAACCGCGCCAGCAGATCAGGAGAGAGTTTATCCGGTGAATCCTGTGGCCGCATGGCACCGTGCATGGCGGCGGTTGCCTGCAACTCATCAGCCAACCGAACCGCCATGTTACCGGTGTCGAGCACCCACCCGCGCAGCACCTGATGATCCCGCTCAGCCCCCATATAGCGCGGTGCCTCATCGATACCGATATCCACTATAAAGGGGCCGGCATCACCATTGGACTTACCCAGGTCCAGCAGTTGCGCATCCGGTGCCCAGCGCGACAATGCCTGATAAACCCGTATCACTTCACCCTGCATCAGTCGGTAGGGGCCCGCCAGGGAGAGCAGCAGGATCTGTTTGTAGAGATCGCTTACTGACGACTGTTGGCGCAGGCTCTGGTCCTCATTGTCCATCTCGCGCTCGGCCAGCTTGAGGTCAAACGCATAGCGATGGATTCCATGAATCTCCTGCCAGATGTACGGGGGGGCCGGCCGATAAAGCTGGTAGGCATGCAACAGGCTCCGGCCAAGAAAATAGAGTACCCGATGCAGGGCAATGGCACGGCTGGACTTGTGTAAAAACTGACTGGTGAAGGATTCATGGTGATACTGATCAAGGACCACCTTGTAACCCTGGGTCGCCAGAATACATAGGCTCTCGTGCATCTCGGACAACATGGCGGCCCGCTTGTTGAGCGGTAGCGGCTCTCTGGAAAAGCCCTTGGCCAACACATCCATGGCTACTAACAACGGCTTGATCATCAACTCCAGGTTGTTTGCCCGACTGGATACAGGCACCACCGTGGCATTCATCTGTTTCAGCAGATGATGGAGACTCTGGGATACCTGACCAATATTGCCGATCGGCAACTGCTCAATCAGTTGCCTGAATCGCTTGGGTTCAAAAGTATCGTCACCGCTGGCCGGCGGGACACGCTTGGGGAGGAGATAGGGATTATTATGATTGACCACAGCCGCTCACCTTTTACATTCTTGATATAAGCGCGTTTGTTATGTTTCCGCGTACTGCGAAAGTTCCGCTCACTCTACGCAACCCTGTGTTATTCTGCTTCCGGGCATATCCAGATCAAAGGACTCGCGACAGCCCGACCATTTCCGGTCTGCCGGCTTCTATCCTATTAAGCTTCCTACACACTTAAAAGTATAGCCCGGTTCATGCCATCAACTCCGTTTATATGCAGCAGATTCTTCATATAACATGCCTATGGAGTCATTGGAAATTTCGATTGATAGATCGCCCGTTTGATCTGGCGGGATGGAACCAAGAAGAGTATCTTACCAAATTCTAAATTATGGGTTTCTACGTACCCTGTTATGGTGACTGAACATCCCAGACGGGACCCCTAGGAATCTGCCGGGCTTGACCGATCGTAGCGAGGGAAAGCCGCAGTAGATCGGTGTTAGGCCCGACAGAATCCTAAGCCCAGCTTATCGATTGAACCCTTTCCGCGACGGAGGAAAATCCATGACGGAAGTAATTGCAACCAATCAGACCATCCTGGTGGTCGGTGGCGGTATCAGCGGTCTTACCGCTGCCCTGGAAGCCGCCGAAACCGGAAAGCAGGTCGTTCTGGTTGAAAAGCGTCCCTATGTTGGTGGTCGTGTCACTCAGCTGTACAAATATTTCCCCAAACTCTGCTATCCCACCTGCGGACTGGAGATCAATCAGCGCCGGGCCAAGATGAACCCGAATCTGACCATCCTCACCATGGCCGAGGTGACCGACATTCAGGGCGAAGCGGGCAACTACACCGCCAGCGTAAAGATCAGCCCCCGTTATGTGAATGACAACTGCACCGGCTGCGGCGACTGCGCCAAGGCGGTCAGTGCCGAGTTTGACGATGAGTACAACTACGGTCTGGGCAAGCGCAAGGGTGCCTACCTGCCGCACCGCATGGCCCATCCCCAGCGTTATGTCATTGACCCGGCCATTCTCGGTACCGAGGATGCGGAGAAGGCCAAGACCGCCTGTAAGGCAGGCGCGGTCGATCTCGACATGCAGGAAGAGACCGTATCCTTCAAGGCCGGCGCCGTGGTCTGGGCCACCGGTTGGCAGCCGTACGATGCCAACAAGATCCAGCCCTATGGCTACGACCGCTTCCAGAATGTCATCACCAATGTGGAATTCGAGCGCATGGCCGATCCCAACGGACCGACCGGCGGCAAGATCGTCCGTCCGTCCGATGGCGAGGTGGCGAAGAACATCGCCTTTATCCAGTGTGCCGGTTCCCGTGACAAGAACCACCTGCTGCACTGCTCACGCATCTGCTGCATGGCCACCCTGAAGCAGACCCACTACGTGCAGGAAGCGCTGGGCGACGAGGGCAAATCCACCATCTACTACATCGACATCCGCGCCATCGACCGGTTTGAGGATTTCTACCAGACGGTGCGGGAGAATCCCAACGTCTCCTTCATCAAATCCAAGGTCGCCTCGATCACCCAGAATCGGGAAAACGGCAATCCGGTTCTGAACGGGGTGGATACCGAGGGCTATCACCGTTACGCCAATGAACATGACCTGGTGGTACTGGCGGTGGGCATGCAGCCCAGCGTCGACAAGTCGAGCTTCCCGGTGGATATCGTGATCAACGAAGAGGGCTTTATTGAGCCAGCCACGGAAAACGGCGGTATCTTCGCCGCTGGCTGCTCTTCCGATGCCCTGGATGTGAACCGCGCAGTCCAACAGGCCACAGGCGCCGCTCTGCGCGCCATTCAGGTAGTCAACCGAGTCGCCGGAACGGAGGGTTAACAACGTGTCTGACGAAAAGAAATTTGCCGGTTATATCTGCACAGGCTGCGGGATCGGTGAGCGACTGGATTCCAGTCAGCTGGAGATGATTGCCACCCGTGAAGGGAAGATGCAGTCCTGTAAACAGCATGAAATGCTCTGCAGCAGCGAGGGCGTGCAGCTGATTCGTGATGATATCAGCAATGAGGGCGCCACTCACATCATGATCGCCGCCTGCTCACGCCGCGCCAAGGTGGAGGCATTCAACTTCACCGAAGTAGCCATGACCCGCGCCAATCTGCGCGAGGGTGTTATCTGGGTCCGCCCGGATGAACCCGAGCACCAGGAGACCACCCAGGAAATGGCGGATGACTACATCCGCATGGCCTGCGCCGAACTGCGCTCCATGAAAATGCCCAAAGCCTCGGGTGAGCAGACCCTGAACAAGACCATCCTGGTGGTCGGCGGTGGCATCACCGGCATGAGCGCGGCAATCGAATCGGCCGCGGCCGGTTATCCGGTACATATTGTTGAGAAACAGGGCGCACTGGGCGGCCAGGCGGCCGACTACAGCAAGGCCATTCCCACCCGCTCGCCTTATAAAGAGCCAAGGGACACCGGCGTCGCCGAGATGATCGCTTCGATCGAGGCCAACGACCTGATCACCGTGCATCTCAACAGCACCGTTGCCAGGACCGCCGGCGCACCCGGCCGCTTCAGCGTGGATATCGCCACCGAGTCAGGCACCGTCAACACCGAGACCTTTGGCGCCATCATACAGGCCACCGGTTTCAAGCTGTACGATCCCTCTAACCTGCCACAATACGGCTACAGCAAAAGTCCGGACATTGTCACCAATGCCGAGCTGGAGAAGCTGGTTAAGGATGCCAACGGCGGACCGATCAAGCGTCCGTCCGACGGCAAAGAGGTCAAGGCGGTCGCCTTTGTACAGAACGTCGGCCAGAGTTCCACCGAAGAGGGACAACTCCCCTACCACTCCGGTATCGGTGATCTGATCGCCATCAAGCAGGCGATGTATTTCAAGGACCAGAACAGCGATTGTGACACCACCATCCTGTTCAACAACCTGCGCACCCCGGGTGCCGCCGGCGAGGATTTCTATCGTGCCGGCCAGGAGAAGATGATTACCTTCTCCAAGGGCAATGTCAGCGAAGTGGTTCCTGGTGACAGCCTCGAGGTGAAATTCCAGGACCTGATTCTAGACGAAGAGACCAGCATGCAGGCTGATCTGGTGGTGCTGGACGTGGGTATGATCCCCAACTCCGGACCCGATCCCTACGCCGTGCCGATGGTGATCGACGAAGAGGACGAGGCCGCCGAGGCCGCGGAGGATACCCCGCCGCCGCCCAGCGTCAGCGTCGACTCGATCCTCAACCTGGACTACCGCCAGGGTACTGACCTGCCGCACCTGAAGAACGGGTTTACCGACTCCCACTTCATCTGTTTCCCCTACGAGACCCGTCGTACCGGTATCTATGCCGCCGGGCCGCTGCGCCGTCCGATGGATATGCGCCAGGCTCAGGACGACGCGGCCGGTGCCGCGATGAAGGCCATTCAGGCCGCCGAGAATGCCGGCAAGGGCATGGCCGCCCACCCGCGTGCCGGCGACCTCTCCTTCCCCAGCTTCCGTATGGATGGCTGTACCCAGTGCAAGCGCTGCACCGTGGAGTGTCCGTTCGGCGCCATCAACGAGGATGAGAAGGGCTATCCGATGTTCAACGAGTCACGCTGCCGCCGCTGCGGCACCTGCATGGGCGCCTGCCCGGTGCGCGTGATCTCGTTCGAGAACTACTCGGTTGAGACCGTCAATCAGCAGATCAAGAACGTCGATGTACCTGAAGAGTTCGACGAAAAGCCACGCATCCTGGTGCTGGCCTGCGAAAACGACGCCTATCCGGCACTCGACCAGGCCGGCATGAACGGTGTGGAGATCAACCCCTGGGCCCGCGTCATCCCGGTACGCTGTCTTGGTTCGGTCAGCCTCTCCTGGATCACCGACTCACTCAACAGCGGCTATGACGGCATTGTGTTGATGGGTTGCGCCAAGGGCGACGACTATCAGTGTCACTTCGTGCGTGGATCGGCCATGGCCCATGAGCGTATGGGCAAGGTGGGAGACACCCTCTCCTCGCTTAACCTGGAGCCGGAGCGTGTCGTGGTCTACGAGGTGGCGATCACCGACATAGAGCGTGCACCCAAACTGATCAACGATATGGCAGAGACGGTCGAGAAGATCGGCCTGAGCCCGTTCAAGTTCTAGGGGATACGGATTATGAGCGATTTAAATACCGCAATGACCGAAAGGTACCGCAACAGCTTCCTGAAGGAGGTTGAAGCCAACGTCGAAGAGGGCGAGTGGGTCAAGATGTGCATGCAGTGCGGGGTCTGCGCCGGCTCCTGTCCGCTGGGCAACGCCTGGGAGCACACTCCACAGAAGCTGTTCATGATGATCCGCGCCGGCAAGCGTGAGGCAGTACTCTCTTCCGACGCCATGTGGATGTGCACCTCCTGCTACAACTGTATCGCACGCTGTCCGCGCGGCCTGCCCATCACCCACATCATGCACGGCCTGGCGCATTATGCGAAACGCCTGGGCCTGGTGCCGAAAAATCAGCCGACCCAACAGTTCTCGCAGATTTTCTGGGACAACCTGATGAAAAAGGGCCGGGTGAATGAGCTTAAGTTGGGGCTGTCCATGTATTTCAAGGACGGCTTCGGCCAGGGCATCAAGAACGCCCTCGCCAACAAGCAGCTGGGCCAGAACATGATGAAGGCCAAGCGCATGAACGCCATGGAGTTCTTTGGCGGTCACGGCATCAAGGACACCAGCGGTCTGCAGAAGATGATCAAGAAGGCCCAGGAGATCGAAGATGCGAAATACCAGGGCAACAGCTAAGTGAGGACAGACCAAGATGGCTAAGAAAGAAGTCTCATACTACCCGGGTTGCTCCTCACAGACAGGGGCCTCATCATCCAACATGATGCGCGCCACCCAGACCATGTGCGACGAGCTGGATATCCAGCTCAACGAGATCCCGGACTGGAACTGCTGCGGCGCCTCCATCGGCTACGGCGGCGGTGGCGAATTGCCGCGCCTGACCCTGTCGGCACGCAATATCGCGCTCTCCGAGCAGCACAACCCCGGCCAGGAGATCATCGCCACCTGCGCCGCCTGCTGGCTCTCTACCCGCGAGGCAAAAGAGCGCCTGCATGAAGACGCCAACATGTTCCGCGACGCCAACACCGCGCTGAACGAAATCAACCTGAAACTGAACAACCAGACTCCGGTACGCCACATGGTGGAAGTGCTGGTGGAGGATATCGGTTTCGAGGCGATCAAGGCGAAGGTGAAGAAGCCGCTGGAAGGTCTGAAAATCGCCAGCTACGTCGGCTGTCAGACCAACCGCCCGTTCGGCATTGCCGAGGAGTCGTTCGAGAACCCGGTCTATCTCGATCACATCATCGAGAGCGTGGGCGCCGACTCCATCCCCACCTATGAGAAAAAGGTGCAGTGCTGCGGCGGCGCCCTGGCCTTCTCCGAGCCGGAGAAGTCCCAGGAGATGATCCACGGTATTATCGAGGCGGCCTATGATCATGGCGCCGACCTGATCGCCACCCCCTGCCCGCTGTGTCAGGCCAACGTGGAGATCTACCAGGATCAGATCAACGCCCGCTTCGGCAGCAAGTTCAACATGCCGGTAGTCTATTACAGCCAGCTGATGAGCGTCGCCTTCGGCCGCAACAGCAAGGACTCGGCACTGGATGGCCAGATCATCCGCGCCAAGTCACTGGAAGACATTGCCGGTAAATAGTTCCACTAAAAAGCAATCAATATAACAAGAAGTTTCGGCCCTCACTTGAGGGCCGTTTGTTTTTATGCTACTCGGTCGGCAACAACAGGCAACCTGACCTGATTGCCCCGCTAAATCGCCAGCATCAGCAGAGTAAAACCATGGAAGGCGCCGAAACAGGAATCCGTATCGGATTCCAACGGCAGTCTTATCGGTTCCATCCGGTGTTGACAACTGTCCACGATCACACCGGTATTCTGGTGCGATCGATTTGATCCCGGATTTACCGCCTGTCTGTTTCCGTTTCCCGGGAATAATCGAGCCGCATGGCAAGGTAGCGGACCAACTGGAGTCTGACATACGGACGGCTGTTGTTTTGGATAGAGGATAAAATTGTCGGATTACCGATAATTATTGGCATTTTATCGCAAACCCGCCGCACCAGATTCGTGGAGAATAGATCCATCAGCAACACTGCCGGGAAATCCAACATGCATACACCGCCGCCCGCAGAACACGCCGGGGCACTTCGTCACAAACTGCCACGTATCCGCATGCCTCTGGTGATAGCAGGAGTAACCACTATCACCGGTCTGATTTTACTGTGCTGGCCGCCGCTGGAGTTGCCAACGGCACAGGGAAGAGCGGCCGGCCTGGCGATCATCGCCATCGGCCTCTGGGCCACCTCACAACTGCCTGAGCACCTCACTGCACTGCTGTTTTTCCTGTTGGCCATGTTAGTGGGGGTAGCGCCATCAAGTGTGATTTTCTCCGGTTTTTCGTCATCGGCATTCTGGATGGTATTCGCCGGCCTGGTAATTGCCTTGGGGGCAAAAAGTTCGGGGCTCAGCGAACGTCTGGCACACAGCATCGCTCTCAAGCTAAACGGCAGTTATCTCAGCCTGATCAGCGGCGTCATGCTGGTGGGCGTGCTGCTTGGCTTTTTGATGCCCTCATCCATGGGGCGGGTGGTGGTGCTGCTGGTTCCGGTCATCCTGGCGTTGGCGGAGTCGTTCGGATTTGCCGCCGGTTCAAATGGGCGGATTGGTGTGCTGCTGGCCGCCACCTTTGGCTCTTTCGTGCCCACTTTCGCTATTCTGCCGGCCAATGTACCAAACATGATCCTGGTCGGTACATCCGAGACCCTGTTCGGTATCGCCCCGCTCTACGGCGAGTATCTGCTGCTCCATTTTCCAGTGCTTGGACTGTTGAAGTCCGCGGTGATCATCGGCCTGATCGTCTGGCGCTTTCCCGACCGGCCGAAACCCTACACCGGCAGGACCGACAACAGCTCGCCGCTCTCCCGCATCGAATGGAAAATGGCGGGAATACTATTGCTGGCTCTGACATTCTGGCTAACCGATTTTGTTCACCACATCTCTCCGGCATGGATAGCCCTGAGCGCGGCAATGTTGTTGTTATTGCCGCGCATCGGCCTGATCAGCGCGCAGCAGTTCAGTAACGATATCAATTACAGCCCGCTGTTCTTTATTGCCGGGGTGCTGGGCATGGGGGCCCTGATCTCGCACTCCGGACTGGGAGCGCGTGCCGCCACACAATTGACCACGATATTGCCGCTGGAACCCGGGAACAACCTGCTGAACTATACCTCCCTGGCATTCATCTCGCTGGTTACCGGCATTGCAACGACACAGCCTGGCGTTCCGGCCGTACTGACGCCGCTGGCCGATCAAATCGCCCTCGCCTCGGGGCTACCGATCAAGACCGTATTGATGACCCAGGTATTGGGTTTCTCCACCACGCTGCTGCTCTTCCAGGCACCGCCATTGGTGATAGCGATGCGGCTGTCGGGTGAAAGCACGCGCCCGGCTATCGTACTGGCGCTGCTACTGGCATTGGTCACTATCGTGTTGCTACTGCCGCTGGATTATCTCTGGTGGCGTCTGCTGGGCTGGTTATAAGGCCCTTGGGACAGATGGGGACTGGACGAATGGGATCAGAGTCCATAACGAATTACTGACTCAATATTCTGCTTTTACGAGGCACGGAGTGGTTGAATCAGTTAGTTCCCGCATTGGTGAAAAAACATTCCCTTCTGGGCAGGCATTGACGCTCATGGTAAATATACATGCCCCTGATTTCTCCCGGCGCTATGTATCAAGCACGTCAACCTTGGCTTTGATTGAATTCGCAATAAAGCAGTTCTTGTGCGCACTGGCATGTATTCGCTTAATAGCGGCTGCATCAGGTTGTTTTTCTCCGCCAAAAACAATGCGCGGGCGTAGCTCGATGCGGGTAATCTGCGGGCGGCCACTGTCACCCTTATCCAGAAAGCCGGTGGCGCGATCCCGATAGCTCTCCACGCGAAAGCCCTTGAGGTCCGCAATGGCGAGAAATGTCAGCATATGACAGCTGGCCAGGGCGCTGGTCAGCAATTGTTCCGGATCCGGGCAGTTCGGGTCTCCTTTGTACTCCGGGGCAGAGGATACCGTGACTTGAACCGTGTCGCTGAAAGAAACAGCATGGTTACGGGTGTAGTTGGACTCTTCGGGTGAGTGGGAACTACCCTGCCACTCCAGATCTATTTTATGTTCGGACATAAACAGCACTACCTCGGGGTCGAATGGTGCAAGGGGGGTGAGAAGCTCCAGCTCTGGTAACGCTGGTCATCGGACCAAGGATAACAAATCGCTGAAGTAAAACGTATTTATGATCGTCCTGGATCATTTTTTCCAGTCTTGCAAGTCATGCAGGGTAGGCACCTCAATTGTGCCCACGTGGTTACTCGGCTACTTTTCACGGCTCCTCAATAAGCGCTCCGGCGTGTCTCGCGAACACGTGCAACCACCCCAAAGCCCAATAGGTTGCCCAGGTAGGCACCCAGTATCCAAGGCATTGCGCTAAGCCACAGGATCTCCGCACCCGCCACAAAAAATGACAGGAAGGCAACAACACCAAACATCAGGTAGTAGAGATACTTGCTCATTTTGATCGACTTCAGCTCATTGTAACTGAGCAGCAGCGCACTCATCGCTGCCCCGAGCACCACAAACAGCAGGCCACAGATCAGGTAAAAGGTGAAAAAACCGGTCTGCTCATGCAGGGCATGAAAGAACGCATTATGGCCACTAAAAGCAAATCCAAACTGGGGGCAGAAAAACAGGGTGGCAACACCGGCACCCGCCTCTATGGTGGCGAACTTCGCATACAGCCACCCGATTGACGGCTGCAGATCCTGTTTCACCCGGGCTGTAATTCGCGCATCAGCAGAGGGAGAGGGCTCCACGGGTTGAGCTTCGACAAATTCACAGAACTCCTGCAGCGTCTCTATTTCAATATCGGATAGGCGGGAATTTTTCACGCTATTGCTCCTCGCCTGACATCAGGCTCCGCAGCTTCTGTATCGCTCGGCTGACAATCTTCCTGGCATTGGATTGGGAGATCTCCATCGATTCGGCAATCTCCGCAAACGAGAGATCTTCATTGAAACGCATACTCAAGAGCATGCGTTGTTCACTACTGAGACTCGACAACTCGGCAATTGCTTCACTCACATCCTTATTGGCTCTCTGCTCATGCATAGCGGCATTTACTGCTTCAGAACTGAATTCAAGGTACTTTCCTCGCGTATTCTGTTTACGGACGTGATCCACCAGACTGTTTCTCACGATAGTAAAAAGCCAGGCCAGGAAAGGGGCATCCTTGCGGTATTTCAAACGATGAGCATGCAGTTTGGTAAAAACCTCCTGAAACACCTCTTCCGCCTCCGCACGGCTCTTCAACCTGGCAACAAGAAAACCGAATACTCTTGCCTTATGCCGGTTATAGAGTAACTGGAACGCATCCACGTCACCCTCTACGTAAGCCCGCATCAGCTCCTCATCTGTCATTCACATCCCCCAACCAGTAATACGGGGCAGCCGGTCATTTTGTGACAAAAGTATTTTCGCATGCCGAATTATATGGCCGGGTGTGTTATGGCTAAAAATATTTATTTCACTTGTCACAATACCAACTTCTAAAACGTTTTATCCGGTGTAAGCAAACCAATATTTTTCAGGAGTAGATAGTATGAAGAAATCAATTCTGGTAGCGCTGATGGCCCTTTCCGCCACATTCGCCAACCATGGGTATACCGCTGAAGAACACAGTCACGGACATGACAGTCATGGGTCAGTCGTCACACAAACAGGTCTGAGTCTGAACAATGGCGAGCGCTGGGAGATGGACGATCACACCCGCACCATGTCACAGATGATGCAGCAAACCTTTTTTGCCGCTGATCACTCAACGCTTGGGGGATTGAATGCGGCAGGCACGGCACTTGAACAGCAAATGGAGAAACTTATCACCGGCTGCACCATGACCGGCGAAGCCCATGAGCAGCTACATGTGTTTCTGAACGAGCACGTCCCGACGATCAATGCATTGGCCAAAGCTGACGACTATGCATCAGCCAGAGAGAACGCAATCCGACTGAAAGGCCAGATGGAAACTTACCAGAAGCACTTTAAATAAGCCGGGTAATCGGGTCGGCGGACAATATTTCCCGACGTAAATCCCCCAATTGTTGGCTGACCCGACCCCGGCATTCAGGGGAGATTCAATCGGACCCCACATATCACCCTTAAATCTGGAGAAACCCCATACCCTTCCTACCAGTGGGCAGGGAGAGTAATATGACCGCCAGTGACCTGTTGAACATCTACCCGGTTTAGAGGTGTGCCATGAGAGAACTGGTTTGGGACAAAACGCTGAGTGTCACGGTCGATGAGATAGACGAAGATCATCGACGGCTGGTGGAATTGCTTAACCTCTTCAACCGTTCCGTGGCGGAGGATGAATCCCCTGAATACCGGGAAGCCTTACTTGAGGAGCTGATCGCCTGCACCATCTGGCACTTCCGGCATGAAGAACGCCTGATGCTGAAATACAACTACCCGAAATTCGCCGGACACAAGGCCGAACACAGGGAACTGATCGAAAGTGCCAGCGCATTTCAGCAGAAGTACCTGCAGGATGGGGGAAAGATGAGCGAAGGGGACTTCGAGTACCTGGAGCACTGGCTGACCGAGCACATCCTGGTTGTTGATATGAAGCTGGGGGAATGGCTCACTGGGGTGATGTAGCGACTAAGGAGCGCTGCTCCGCCCGAGATTTCGGATGAAATAGATCTGTCCCGTTTTTCCCATGCTTGCTTTCATCGATCAAGGCAGGTAAGAAGCGACCGGCCTGCCTCGCTGCGCCTTTAGTCTGTTATTTATCGAATCTGACACTCTTGATCTTCGTATCCACTCTATTCATCCCCGGTGGCGCCAGTGGCTTTAGCGGTCTGCCGTCAACGCGCAGGAAGCGGATAAAGAACTCGAAGAAAATAAGACGTGTGGTCTGGATAAAGACGACCAATCCCTCTATTCCGACTACCAGCAGGTGGCCGATAACAAGAGCCAGGAGATAACCCGCCTCGTTATCTATATTGTCTGCGAGCATGATGACGGTAATGGTGAGTCCGGCATGGGCCAGAGCAAACGCGCCGATTCGCATGAATGAAACACTGTTCAACAACAGTTCAAAAACAGTCTGCAACAGACTTCCGATGGTCACTGAAATCTCTATTTTCCCACGCCGGCTTTGCACCCAGGAGCTACCGGCCAGATACCAGATCAGAAAAACTGGCATTGCTACCAATGCTGTGTGAAAAAATATGCCGATAGCGGCTGTGATATACAATCCCACTATCGGCGCTTCCCTGGCACACCATTCAAGGCCCAACCCGCGCCACCTCGCCTCGATCGCGGAAAAAACCATACCGGTCAAAATCAGCCCAAAGCCAAATAGCAGGGAAACCCCGAATACCCGCAGAGGTTCATCAAGCGGACGAAACCATAACGCCGGCAATAACCCTTCCATTCCAAAAAGTTCACCGAACAATATGCCGAAGATAATCGAGGAGGCACCGCAGGGGATCAGGAAACGTATGTTTCGCTGTCGGACGCCAAAAAAGATTCCGACCAACAGCAGTATCAACCCGTGGCCGACATCCGGAAACATGAAACCGAAAAGCAGGGGTACGACGATCGGTATAATAAAGCCCGGGTCGATTTCGTTGCTTCCCGGTGTGCCTGAGAAGGCCTGGAACAGGTGAAACGGCCGACTCCACCAGGTCTCCAGCATACGCACCGGTGGCAGGGAGTTCAGAGGCGGAAACGGATGGCGAACAATTGCATGGATATTGGCACTTTCCAGAACCGATTCCACCGAGGCGGGTTTTTCCAGGGAGCTCCACCCGGTTACATGGCAGTACTCCCCGTGCTCGGTCACCTCCTTGGCATTGTCGACAAACCAGCGCAATACCGTGGCATTCGCCAGAGTCTTTTTCAGCTCGCTACTGGCCCAATGCAGCTCGATTTTGTGCTGAATATCGTGGTACAGGTGCTCGATAGTGGCCAGCCGCTCTGCAATGCCTTGTTCTTGTGCGGGTCTTCCGGGAGGAAGCCAGTCAGGAATATCTACTTCGATACAGTCCGATTGCTCCAGTAAGTGATTGACATCGGTCTGCTGGTCGGGAAGTGCGGCAAACAGGAAAAACACCATTTCGTCCTGGACATACGAGCGAATTACGATCTTGCTCAAAACCGGATTCATCGGGTGACTGTGCGGACAGGCATAGATTCCCTTGCACAGAAAATCACCGTGGTGTGCAAACAGTTCGATTCCAGTGTCATCTTCATGGAGCGCTTTCAGCAGTTTCTGCAATAATCTCAGATTCTCCTTTTCCTGCTGCAGCCGGTGCATCTCCTCTTGCAATGAAACAAGACGTTCACCCCAGTGGCGCACGTAGTAAAGCGCCTGCTCTGCAGTCTCTTCTGGTGATGAGATCAGTTTTGAAGGTGCAACCTGGTAAACAGGCAGTGCAATCTGATGGGTCTTGCAGAATTCATCCAGTTCTGACAGCGACTGGCGAATATTCTCCAGATGAAGGTGGGACGCCTGTCGCGCACCGGGTTCGAGTTGCACTTCACCGGTAGCGGCAAGCGACTCGATTGCGTAGACAGTCTGGTTTCTGGGAACATACAACTCGAACCAGCTCGCCTCCCTGGGCCGCACGAGTTCCCTCAAGTTATCCACTATTCGCAAGCTTGTTTTCCTTGTAACCCCCCGAAACAGCCAATACTCCACCCAATCAGCATAGCGGCGTGAAGTTTTGACCCGGCCTACCTTTCTGCTTGATTTCCTGAATCCCAGTATCAAGGCCGGATAGACCAGAAGCAAGTCACCCAGTATACCTTGGGTCATGGAAGGGGTCGGACTCTATTGAAAGTATATAAATCGCTTCTATCGAGTCCTCCACATTGATCACCGTCGGCCACGCTGAAAGACGGAAACAAATATGTCAGGAAAAGTTCACAGGCTGAATCTGACCTGACAGTCACCCTAAAAATCGGTGACCGTCAGATCAGGTTGCGACTACTACAAGCAACTCCCTTATGCTGGCCGATTAGTCCCCTGTAGAGATTATTTCCCAGCTACCGTCCTGTTGCTGGCAGGCTGTGCCATAGGCTCGCTCTTTCTTTCCGCCAATGGTAACTTCATGTTGAAATTCACGGCAGTAACGCCCGGAAGTGCTGGTTCCCTCCCGCGTTGTAGTCACACTTCCTGATGCACCCCCCTCTTTCCAATAAATAGTTTCACCTATCGGAGCCGACGTCGCCCGGACTTGAGCCGCTTCATGCTCTCGCTGCTGAGCTTCGTTCAGGTTATCAAGCAGTTTTATAGTAATGGCTGTAAACGCGAGCCATTTGAAAGCATCATTGTCGCGGGAGAAGTGCCCATAACCGGGGTATAGATGGCCATGGGGACGAACAATAACAATATCACGATAATGCCTTATCCGATTGGCCGGTATTTTGTAGTCGTGGCCACGGTGAATCACTCTTGGCTTTTGGTAACCGTACTCTTTATACCTTTTACGATCAGGTGTTGCCCCGGGACCACCGGTTCGCCCTGGCGGGTTCTCCCAGTTCGTGCCAGGACCGCCACGCCATCCGGGTGGATTGTCATCCCGATCATATGCCTGTGCATTTAAGCTAAAGCACAAGGTTAACAGGGTGGCGATCAATACAGGATTATAGGCTCTTCTATCCATAACTATTCCTTTTGAAGTTTGCGTCCGATTCCGGCGTTCAGAATATCGTATTGAATATGAATATTAGCTGAACAGCACAATTCCCATACTAGGGCAACTCACGGACCAACTATAAAAAGGAAAAAAATAGGGTTGCCGGTCTGTGCCCCACAAGAGTGGTAGCGAATTGAGATTCGAACCTGTATCGGACGTGCTGATAAAACGCTCGTTCTCCGGTATTAGAAGGGGAATACTGGCAACTTATAGACTAGGCCTACGCTCTTTAAACCGCACATAACACCGAACATGTCGGCCCAGACCAACAAACGGCCCGTAATAGGGCCGTTTGTTGTGGGGTCGTCTAGATCGCTTAAATAGCGGCCTGCATATCAATCATCACCACTGTACCGCTCATCTTCAGTCCGCTGCTGCCGCTGGATCTCGGCCTGGCGACGCGCCTCCCACACCTCCTGGCGCTCATCCATGCGTTTCTCCCACACCCCGTTCTTTTCGGGGATGGTACGCAGCCCGAAGAACACCTGTTTCATCAGCCGGGTACCGAACTGCATCAGGGAGACATCTTCTTTTGCCAGCACTTCATAAAGCGAATCCTCCAGGTCGTAGGTGGCCTTGAAGTTGTCACTCAGCACAAAGCGGCGGAAACGTTCCATATCAAATGAGCACATGAAGTACATCTGCAGAGTCGCCTCGGGCGGCTTGCCGACACTGGGGCCACCAGAGCGTTTCATCAGCATCAGCTGTTGCCACTCACGGTTCATCTCGTCGTACTGGGCGGTCTCCTGCTCAATCAGGTACTCCTGCACAGTCAGTTTCCGATCCTCTTCATGCCCCTTGCAGTGATCCTCTTTGATCAGAACGTAGTCGACGTGTTCGGTCTTGGCACCAGTATCCAGGCGGATCATGTTACCCAGCGGGTAGTAACGGCAGGCGGTGGGGCGGTCCTTGTAGACGCTGCAGCCTTCGTCGGTCATGAACAGGCAGGCACCGTCATTATCGGTACGCAGCTTGACGCCGGGCAAGCCGTCCTGATCCATCTGGAACGGTACGGTGTGCTCCTTGAGAAACTCGGTACTGCTTTTTCCGAGATGCTGTTTCAGGCGAATAATGTCGTAGGGGGTCAGGGTGATGTCCGCATTGCGGCAGCAGGCGTTGAAGCAGGAGATCCCCTTGTGGCACTTGAACTGGAGGGTGGAGCCCAGCTCCAGAATGGTGGGCACTACGTTACTTTGAAATGGAACATCGAATTTTTCGCTCATGGGAGCCTCGGTTTGCAGCGTGTAAATCAACAGGGACAAGAAATCCACCGGCGGGGACGGAGTGGGCCGATGCGTCCTGATTTCTCCGGTAATACTAAACCATTACGTCAGTGTTCAGCTATGTTGTTGGGGTTCGTTCCTCACCCCAACCTACGGCCTACCAACAGACCGCTGATAGTAACCGGTTTGCCACCCCGTGGGGAGGCCTTGAGCCGCTGGCTGCCATCCCTGGAGTCGTCCGCGGCATAAGTCCATCCTGGACAAAAAAAGTCCGGGCGCCTTGCGACACCCGGACTTCCTTGCCATCAGGCTGTCAAATAAAGCTTATTTGAACAGCTTGGACTTGTCGACCAGATCGACATGGGCACGCTTGAAGCAGGTCCAGGTCTTGGTCTCTTTGTCATAGACGGAGTTCACGAAGCACTTCCAGTTCTCCTCGTCCACGAAGTTTTTATCCATGCGGTAGTAGAAACCGGGATAACGGGACTCTTCACGGAACTGAATATGTTTCATGTGTGCTTCAGCAGTCAGGATGCGGTGGTAGTTCTCCCAGGCGCGAAGCAGTTCGTGCAGATCTTTCGCACGCATCTTCAGGGAGTCTTCCTTCAGCATACCCAGCTTGGCTTCAGCCAGCTCCAGCATGTGCTCATTGGTGGTGTAGTAGGTGGCCACACCGGCAACATACTCATCCATGATCTTCTGCAGACGGAACTGCAGCATACGTGGAGTGATGTAGTTGGGGTTGACGTCGATCGCGGTGGTGTAATCCTTGAATTCCAGGAAGTTACGCACCGGACGATAGATCTCGGTCACCAGGTCCTCAACACTGGTATCCAGCTCCGGGGTGTGATCCTTGTTGTCCATGACGAACTGCACCATGGACTTGGCACACATGCGACCCTCGGCGTGTGAACCGGAGGAGAACTTGTGACCGGATGCACCCACGCCGTCAGCAGCGGTGAACAGACCCTGTACCGTGGTCATGCCACGATAGCCCCAGTTCCAGCCCTTCGGCAGATGCTCGGGCACACCGTCCATGGCCTCGTCAGTCGGCGCGCCGACATCGGTAGGACCAGAAACCCAGATGCCGCAGCAGCCGGAGTGTGAACCCAGCAGGTACGGTTCGGTCGGCATCAGCTCGGAGTTTTTCTTCTCCGGCTCGATGTTCTCACCAGCCCAGATACCACACTGACCGATACACATATCCAGGAAGTCTTCCCAGGCCTCTGCTTCGAGATGCTTGACCTCACGGGGGGTCAGGGTCTCACGCAGGTTGGCGAGTGCGGTGACGGTGTCCATCCAGATCGGACCACGACCTTCACGCATCTCTTTCAGCATCAGGTGGTTACGCAGACAGGAAGCAGGAACAGCCGCCTGACCGTAAGGAGGATAGTCGTCTAGCATCTCCTTGTTGCGGTCCATGTAGACTTCACCAAACGCATTGGTGGCCTTGGATTTGAACAGCAGGAACCAAGCGCCGACCGGACCGTAACCGTCTTTGAAGCGGGTCGGTACGAAGCGGTTTTCCATCAGAGTCAGCTCAGCGCCAGCCTCTGCAGCCATGGAGTAGGTGGAACCGGCATTCCATACAGGATACCAGGCACGACCCTGACCCTCACCGACTGAACGGGGACGGAAGATGTTGACACAACCACCGGCAACCAGCAGACAGGCCTTGAACTTGTAGACGAACAGCTTGTGGTCACGTACAGAGAAACCGACAGCACCGGCAACGCGGTTCTTGTCGTTCTTGTCGTTGACCAGCTTGACGATGAAGACACGCTCCTGGATGTTTTCGATACCCAGGGCTTTCTTGGCCGCCTCAGCAACGATCCATTTGTAGGATTCGCCGTTGATCATGATCTGCCATTTACCGGAACGTACTGGCTTACCACCGTCTTTCAACGGGGTCATGCCCTTGGATCCGTCGAAACGCTCGCCGTTCTCGTCGGTCTTCCAGATCGGCAGACCCCACTCCTCGAACAGGTGCACAGACTCGTCCACGTGGCGGCCCAGATCGTAGGTCAGATCGTCACGGGTGATACCCATCAGGTCGTTGGAGACCATACGGGCGTAATCCGCGGGGTCCTGCTCGGAACCGATGTAGGTGTTGATAGCGGACAGACCCTGTGCCACGGCACCGGAGCGATCCATGGCGGCCTTGTCGACCAGTTTGACTTTGATATCCACGCCCTGTTTCTTGGCAGCGTCGACCCAGGGGCCGATCTCATAAGCTGCACCACAGGCGCCCATACCACCACCGATAATGAGGATGTCTACCTCTTCCTCGATGACTTCAGGATTTCCGAATTCACCAGCCATTTGAATTTCCTCTTTATTCTAAAAACTTTACAAATACAGTTCGGCTATGCCGCAGCTTACTTCTTGATCAGCTCGCTGGGGTCGCCAGCACGGTAGCCGTTGACCTGTACGAAGAAGCCGGATTCAGCGATCTTGGAAATATCAGCCTCTGGCTTGCCACCGTAAGGATCGATAGAACCTTCCGGGGTGGTACGGATGGGGAACTTGAAGCGTTTCATGGTGCCGTTGCGGAACTTGATGGTCCACATGATGGAGTCGGTACCACGCAGTGGCTGAACAGACGCGCCCAGCGGTACGATATCGGCGTAAGGACGCGCTTCGATGGCCTGCTGCGGGCAGATCTTGATGCAGGAGTAGCACTCCCAGCACTGATCGGGCTCCTGGTTGAACGATTTCATGGCATGACCGGTCAATGAACCGTCCATATCCAGTTTCATCAGGTTATGCGGGCAGATGTACATACAAGCGGTCTTGTCCTGACCCTTGCAGCCATCACACTTATCAGTACGCACAAATGTAGGCATGGTACTTTTTCTCCTAGTTTCACTGCAGTGTTAAAATCACCACCAGACTTCAGTGGCGTTTTCTCGAGTCGATACCCGGATTGCCGGGAAGAATCTCAATCTGTGTTATCCCTGAAGATAGCGACCTTTCTCGGATCGCTGACCCTGCGGATTTTTACTCTGGTAACTCTCTCGATAACCCTGCAAGACAAACAGAGAAGGCAACTTTCAGCGGAGCATTCCAGAAATCAGGAGTGACAACATAAAGATTTGCTAATAAAAGTGCCAAACAATAGTTTTGGGCGGTGCATAAGCCCTGTTTATTCGCTGGATAAGCAACTGATGACACGCCCCGCCCGTAGCCGGACTTCCCTCCCGCCCGCGCCTCGGTTATGGTGGGGAATGTCCATTTAACGCACTGACTGCCATGAAAAATCTGCCACCCAAGCATCAACAGATCATCACCCTGCACGCCCCTTTTATCTGCCAGGTTGTGCAATTGGCCCAGCAGCCCCACAACCGGGCCGCACTGGCAACGCTGTTGCAGCAGGCCGACACGAGCGGCTGGAGCGCCCTGGTGCGGGCCGTGCGGCGAATCGCCGACGGTCAGCGCGACACCGGCGCCCTGCTCGGACTGGATGAGGAGGACCGGGTGATCGCCGAGGCGATCCTGCGCGGCCTGCAGGACCCGGCCACCCTGCCCGACCCCAACGCACGACCGGAACCGACCCTCGCGGCCCCCGGGCTGGCCGGCATGATCCAGGCCGCCGCCAGCGGCAACGTGGAGGCCCTGACCCTGATTTCCAATATGGCCGAGCAGATGAGCCGCGCCGGCGGCCCGATGTCCCGGCTGGCAGCGGTGATCCGGCCGCTGATCAACGGTGAGCGGGACGCAGACAAACTGTGCAAGGGGATGAATGAGCAGACCCGCCAGCTGGTCCTCGACATCCTCAGCGAACTGGGCCGGAAGCAGGCCCATTGAACGCCATCACCGCAAGCCGCCGCCTGCTACTCTGCGCCGCCATCAGTGGCTTTGTTACGGTTGCCCTGGGGGCCTTTGGCGCCCATGCTCTACGCAACACCCTGACCAGTGACATGCTGACCGTCTGGCAGACCGGGATTCAATACCAGGGTCTGCACACACTGGCCATGCTGGCGATTGGCCTGCTCAGCATCCAGTTGCCGGCCGCCCGCTGGATAAAGCGTGCCGGCTGGCTGATGCTGCTGGGCATACTGCTGTTCTCCGGCAGTCTCTACCTGATGGCCGTTACCGGGATCACAATGCTCGGCGCCATTACGCCGTTTGGCGGCTTCTCCCTGCTGGCCGGCTGGACCGCACTCGGCTATGCCCTTTACCGGCTACCCCGAACAAATGGCCCATAGGTACCAGATCGCCACCGCCTGTTTACGCTATGCTAGGCGCCAGGAGGCACACGCTAACCCATGACCACCCGACTGCTGATCATCGAGGACGACGACGCACTGAACCAAATGCTGCAACTCCACTTCGAGGAGCAGGGCTTTCTGGTGGAAGGGACCGACCGTTGCGCTGAGGGACTCGACCGGATCAGGGCATCCGCCTATGACCTGCTGCTACTGGACCAGCAGTTACCGGACGGCAAAGGCATCGATCTGCTGCACAGCATCGGGGAAGAGTCGCTGAACCAGAGTGTGATCATGATGACCGGCCAGCACGACCTGGAGCTGGCCATCGAGGCGATCAAGCTGGGGGCCGCCGACTTCATCCACAAGCCGGTCAAACTCGGAGAGTTGCAGCATGTGGTGGAGCGGGTGCTGGAGAACCAACGCCTGTCGCGCGAGGTCAAGGCGCTGCAATCCAGTGACGTGGAACCCAAAGCACACCAGGACTTGATCGGCCGAGGCGAGGCGATGCTCCAGGTCAGCAAGGAGATCGCACTCAGTGCCGGCAGCAATGCCACCGTGCTGATCACCGGGGAGTCGGGCACCGGCAAGGAGGTGGTCGCCCGACTGATCCACACCCACTCCGGGGTAGCGGGTCCCTTTGTGGCGATCAACTGCGCGGCCATTGTCGACACCCTGCTGGAAAGCGAGCTGTTTGGTCACGAGAAGGGGGCCTTTACCGGGGCCAGCGAACGCAAGCAGGGAAAATTTGAACTGGCCCAGGACGGCACTCTGTTTCTGGACGAGATTGGGGAACTGGCTCCCCCGCTACAGGCGAAACTGCTGCGGGTACTGCAGGAGCAGACCTTTGAGCGGGTCGGCGGCAGTCAGCAGATACGCTCCAGCGCCCGCATTATCGCCGCCACCCACCGGGACCTTTTCGCCGAGGCGGCCGCCGGCCGTTTCCGCGAGGATCTGACCTACCGACTGAAGGTCATCTCCATCCATCTGCCGCCGCTGCGCGAGCGACTGGAGGATATCCCACTGCTGACCGAGGCGCTGGTGGCACGCATCGCCCGCAAGATCCATAAACCGGCCGCCCAGCTTACCGACGCCACCCTGGCGGCACTCAAGGGCTATGACTGGCCGGGTAATGTACGGGAACTGGAGAATCTGCTGACCCAGGCGCTGGTGCATGCCCGGGGCAATGTCCTGACACCTGATCTGTTGCTGTTCAGGCAACAGGGCTCCACCGGCTCCCCGCCCACAACCAGCGGCTCCGGCACCACCCCGGTGGAACGGACGCTGGATGAAGTGGAGGCCGAGCATATCCAGCGGGTGCTTGACCATACCGGGGGACACAAGGGCAACAGCTGCGAGATACTGGGCATCTCCCGCCCCGCCCTGGATCGCAAGATCAAGAAATACGACCTGACCCTCCCCTGATCTCTGGTTCTTGTAGGGGCAGGCCCCCGTGTCTGCCCACTCCCGCCGGCCCCGCATCAGATCGTTACGTTTAACGTTTCGTTACAACACTTCATTACAATACTCATTCCAATAATTCTATTAATTCATTGTTAATCAATGAGTTATAATCTTGGCACAGCTCCTGCTCTATCTCCTTGCAAACACCCACTTACAACACACGCAAGGATTAATAGTGATGAGTAATCTCGCCCTGGTACAGAACTGGAACGAAGCAGCCACCGAAACCGGCCACGACAATAATCGCCAATTCAACGAACTGGTCAGTGGCTACGCCCAGGACCTGCAACGCTATGCGCACTGGCTTGCCGGCGACCCGCACACCGCCGAGGACCTGGTGCAGGAGACCCTGCTACGGGCCTGGAAATCCCTGCATAATCTGCAAAACCCGAAGGCGGCAAAGGGTTGGCTGTTCACCATACTGCGGCGTGAAAATGCCCGCCGTTTTGAGCGCAAACAGTTGCAGGAGTCAGACATCCCCCTGGAAACCCTGGAGTCGCACGACAACTACTACGACACCTCCACCGAGGCGTTCGTATTGCGCCGGGCAATAGAGGAACTGCCGGCCGAGTACCGGGAACCGCTGGTGCATCAGGTGATTGGGGGCTATTCTCAGAAAGAGATCGCCGAAAAACTGGGCATTACCTCAGCAGGCGTCGGCACCCGGCTGTTCCGGGCGCGCAACAAACTTAGGGAAGCCTTGGTGGCCTGAACCGAATGAATCGCACTCAACATCTGCTCATCGTGGAAGACAACCGCGCCCTGCGGCAGATGCTCACCTGGGAGTTTGAAGAGCTGGGCTACCGGGTCACCGCCACCGACTGCTGCACAGCGGCCATCGAGGCCGCCCGGTCGGGAAAGGTCGACCTGGGACTACTGGACTACAATCTGCCGGACGGCTGCGGGATGGACCTGGTCAGCCGGCTGCGGGCACTCAACCCGGCTATGCGGATCATTCTCAGCAGCGGCTATCTCAATGCGGAGGAGTGCGACCACTCACTCTGCCATTTTGAACCCAAGCCGGTCAGCGCCAAAAAACTGCATCGACTGTTTCAGTCGTATGCTGCAACGCCGGTCGACTAAACAGCTCCCGGCGGGCGTAACAGACTTTAAACGAAATTCCATCACCGATGCGGCGGGTACGACCCGCCCTATGAGCACCCCGGATCAGACCATCGCCTCATCCAGCAGCTCGATCCAGTGTTTTACCGGCCGTTGCGCACCGCCTTGCAGGTGCAGCTGACAACCCACATTGGCGGAAACAATACACTCCGGACCGGCCGCCTCCAGCGCCGCCAGCTTGTTATCCAGCAGCCGCTGCGAGAGTGCGGGCTGCAGAATCGAATAGGTGCCGGCCGAGCCGCAACAGAGATGGCTGTCCACCACCGGCGTCAGCTCGAAGCCGAGACGAAGCAGAACCGCCTCGACGCGGCCGGCCAGCTGTTGCCCGTGCTGCAACGAACAGGGAGAGTGGTAGGCGATTTGCCGGCCAGCCCCGGCAATCGACAATGTCTCCAGTGGCTCCGTCTCCAGCACCTCGCACAGATCCCGGGCCAGCTCGGAGACCCGCCGCGCCTTCGCGGCATAGGCCGGATCGTGCTGCAACAACTCGCCATACTCCTTGACCTGGGTGCCACAACCGCTGGCAGTGATCAGGATGCCCTCAACCCCGGATTCGATATGCGGCCACCAGGCGTCGATATTACGGCGCATGAACCCGGCTGCCTCGGCTTCCGCCGCCAGATGCTGGCTGACGGCGCCACAACAGCCCTGACCGGTCGGTGAGATAAGCGAAATCCCCAACCGGTCCAGCACCCGGGCAGCGGCAGCGTTGGTATTGGGCGTCGCTACCGACTGGGCGCACCCCTCCAGCACCAGCAGGGTTCGCGCATGCTTGGTAATTGGCCGGACTGATGGGGCACCCCTGGCAGGCAGCTTCTGTTTCAGCCTGGCCGACAGCAGTGGTCGAAACAGTTGCCCCAGCCCGAGCGCCAGGGCAAAGCGTTTTGGATAGGGCAGCACGTGACGCAGCCCCCAGCGCATCACTCCGGCAAACAGGGGACGGCCCACCTGCTGCTCCACCATGCCCCGACCGATATCCAGCAGTCGCGCATAACGTACCCCGGATGGACAGGTGGTCTCACAGGAGCGGCAGGTGAGACAACGATCCAGGTGGCGCTGCGTCCGTTCGGTTACGGGCTCCCCTTCCAGCACCTGCTTGATCAGGTAGATACGCCCCCGGGGACTGTCCAGCTCATCTCCCAGCAATTGATAAGTGGGGCAGGTGGCGGTGCAGAAACCACAATGCACGCAACTTCTGAGGATGGCATCCGCCTCCTGGCCATGCGGTGTATTGAGAAAATCGCGCGGCAGGTTAGTTTGCATCAGAACCCCGCATAGAGCCGACCCGGATTGAAAATCCCCTTCGGATCAAAGGCCTGCTTCAGCTGTTGGTGCAGTCGGAGCAGCGGCCCGGCTAACGGGTGATTAACCTCCCCGGTGCGCTCACCTCCCCGGAACAGCTGGGCATGGCCACCGTGCTGTATGGCGCGCTCCCGCACCCGCTCGGCGGACTGGTCGGTGACCAGCCAGCGCTGGGCGCCTCCCCAATCGATAAACTGTTTGCCGGGGAGGGCCAGCGGCGGTGATCCGGGCGCTACCGAGAGCCGCCAGAGTGGTCGGTCATTGCCGAAAAAGGGGTGTTCCAGTTCCCGGACCCGGTGCCAAAATCGTTCGCCATCCGGCAGAACCTCTCCGCCCAGCTGGGTTTGGGCGGCAGCCACACCCTGCTCGGACCCGGCGAGGCGTAAAAAGAGTTTCAGCCCGTCAAAGGCGGCCGCCGTCAGCGGCAGCGGGCTGCCAGCCAGCCGGTTCATCCGCTCAATCGCCTGGAGCTCATCACACTCCTGCACCAGAGTGCGCTCCACCTCGGGCAGCGGCAACACCTTCATGCTGACATCCAGCAGCACGCCAAGCGTACCCATTGCTCCCACCATCAAACGGGAAAGATCGTAACCGGCCACATTCTTCATCACCTCGCCGCCAAAGCGCAGCCGCTCCCCCCGGCCGTTGATCAGGGTGACGCCCAGGACGAAATCCCGCAGCGCTCCGGCATAGGGACGGCGTGGCCCCGACAGGCCGCAGGCGGCAGTTCCACCCAGGGTCGCGGCCGGACTGAAATGGGGCGGTTCGAACGGCAGCATCTGGCCCTCAGCGGCCAGCAGGGCCTCCAATTCGGCCAGACGGGTACCGGCCCGGACGGTGATCACCAGTTCGCGTGGTTCGTAATTGATCACACCCCGGTGCCCGGTGAGATCCAGCGACGTGCCGGAAGGCGTGCGGCCCAGGAAGTCCTTGCTGCCTGAACCGCAAAGCTGTAACGGCTGCCGCCGATCGGCCGCCTCGGTAACGGCCTGGATCAAAGCCTGGCTGATATCACTGGATGGCATCGTCATGCTATACCCCCTTCCTGGCACCCTGATCCCGGGCGCTGGGGGCGGTGAGGGTATCCGACCCCAGCGCCTTGTACTCGGAGCAGCGCCGGGGCTGGGGAATCGCCTTGCCGGGATTGAGCAGCCCCTGGGGGTCAAAGGCCTTCTTCACCGCATGGAACTGATTCAGTTCGGTACTGCTGAACTGAACACACATCTGATGGATCTTCTCGTGCCCCACCCCGTGCTCACCGGTGATGGTGCCTCCCACCCGCACGCACAACTCCAGGATCTCGGCGCCCAGATCCTCGGCCCGCTTCAGCTCTCCCGGCTGGTTTGCGTCGTATAGGATCAGCGGATGCAGGTTGCCGTCACCGGCATGGAATACATTGGCCACCGGCAACTGGTAGCGCTCGGACAGCCGGCTGGTTTCCAGCAGCACCTCGGCCAGCCGCTTGCGTGGCACCGTGCCGTCCATGCAGTAATAATCGGGCGAGATCCGCCCCACCGCCGGGAAGGCCGACTTGCGCCCCTTCCAGAACAGGGTCCGCTCATCCTCATCACGCGCCGTGCGCACCTCGGTGGCGCCGGAATCCAGCAGCTGTTGGCGTACCCGGGCCAGATGGGCCGAGACCTCTTCATTGGCGCCGTCGAGCTCGCACAACAGAATAGCCTGGGCATCCACCGGATAACCGGCATGGACAAAATCCTCGGCGGCGCGGATCGCCAGCCCGTCCATCATCTCCAGGCCGGCCGGGATGATCCCGGCGGCGATCACGTCGCCCACCGCGTTGGCCGCCTTGCTGACGTCGTCGAAGGCGGCCAGCAGAACCTGGGCGCGCTCGGGCGTCGGCAGCAGTTTCACCAGCACCTCGACCACAATACCGAGCATCCCCTCAGAGCCGATCAGCAGCGCCAGCAGGTCAAAACCCGGGGCATCCAGCGCCTCGGCTCCCAGGGTGATCAGCTCACCATCGGCCGTCACCAACTTAAGTTGCAGCACATTGTGTACGGTCAGCCCGTACTTGAGGCAGTGCACCCCTCCGGAATTTTCCGCCACATTACCCCCGATGGTGCAGGCGATCTGGGACGAGGGATCAGGGGCGTAGTAGAGCCCCTGGGCGGCCACCGCCTCGGAGATGGCCAGATTGCGCACACCGGGCTGTACCCGTGCGGTGCGGTTGAGCGGATCGATGTGCAGAATCCGATTCAGCTTGGCCAGGCTCATCAACACCCCGTCGGCCAGCGGCAGGGCGCCACCGGACAGGCCGGTCGCCGCGCCCCTGGCCACCACCGGCACCCCAAGCCGGTGACAGCACTGCATCACCCGTTGTACCTGTTCGGCGTTTTCCGGCAGCACCACCAGCAGGGGCACCTGGCGATAGGCCGAGAGTCCGTCGCACTCATAGGGGCGCAGTGCCTCCTGTTCATGCAGGATCAGCTCGGTGGGCAGCTGCTGCTGCAGCGCCCTGATCAGCGCGGGTTTGTCAATATTCGGGGTATGGCTCATGGGGGGTTACTACTTTCGCCAGTAGGCCGGTGACAACAGCACCAGCAGAGTAAAGATCTCCAGTCGTCCCAACAGCATAGCAAAACAGAGAATCCATTTGGCCGGATCGTTCAGGCCTGCATAGTTGAGCCCTACCGAGGCCAGCCCCGGCCCGAGGTTATTGATCGAGGCGGCAACCGCTGAAAAGGAGGTCATGAGATCCAGACCGGTGAGCGCCAGCGCCAGATACATGAAGGTGAAACTGGCCACATAAAGGGCGAAAAAGCCCCACACCGCCTCCACCACCCGTGGGGTTATGGTCTTTGCGCCCACCCGGATGGGAATCTGGGCGCTGGGATGGATCAGTCGGGTGATCTCCCGCAAGCCCTGTTTGATCAGCAACAGGAAGCGGATCACCTTGATGCCGCCGCCAGTCGATCCGGCACAGCCGCCGATGAAGCTGGTAAACAGCAGCACAATGGCAATGAAGCCGGGCCAGAGGGAGTAATCAGCGGTGGTGAAGCCGGCGGTGGTGCCGATGGAGACCGCCTGAAACAGCCCCTTGGTAAAGGCCTCGCCCCAGTCTTCATAAGTGCCGGTGGTGTGCAGGGTTACGCTCACCACGAGAGCCACAAACAACAGCACCAGCAGATAGAAACGGAACTCGCTGTCGACAAGATAGACCCGGGGATTACGCCGGTTAATGGCGATAAAATGCAGCGCGAAGTTGACCCCGGAAAGCAGTAGAAACAGAACGGCGATCATCTCGATCAGGGTACTGTCAAAATAGCCGATGCTGGCGTCGTGGGTAGAGAAGCCACCGATGGCGACAGTGGAAAAGGCGTGACTCACGGCATCGAATAGCGACATGCCGGCCAACCAATAGGCCAGAATGCAGGCTATAGTCAGGCCCAAATAAATGTACCAGAGCGCCTTGGCCGTCTCGGTAATGCGCGGTGTCAGCTTGGTATCCTTCATCGGACCGGGGGTTTCGGCTCGGTACAGCTGCATGCCACCGATGCCGAGCATCGGCAACACCGCGACCGCCAGTACAATGATGCCCATGCCGCCCAACCACTGCAGCTGCTGCCGATAATAGAGAATCGACCGCGGCAGTTCATCCAGCCCCATGATCACCGTTGAACCGGTGGTGGTCAGACCCGAGATCGATTCAAACACGGCATCGGTGAGCGACATGTGCGGGTCGACGGCAAGCGTAAAGGGCAGCGAACCGGCGATGCCCAGAACGGTCCAGAACATCACCACTACCATGAAACCATCCCGCAGACGCAGCTCCCGGGTCTGGTCCCGCACCATGATCCAGCAGACCGCACCCACCATCAGGATAATGATGAAGGCGATCAGAAAAGAGGTGTAGGCACCGTCGTCATACCAGATAGAGACCAGCATCGGCGGCAACATGGTGACGCTGAACACCATCAACAGGATTCCGAGTATGCGTTGAATGGCACTGAATTGCATATCGCTCAGCTATCCCGGTACCGCGCTGCCTGACCCCCGGCCAGCCACCCGTCCCGAGCCGCCCCCTTATAAGAAAGTAATGCCCACCTGGAACAGCCGCTCCACATCCGGGATCTGCCGCTTGTCCACCAGGAACAGGATGACATGGTCTTCCGACTCGATGACCGTGTCGTGATGGGCGATCAGTACCGCGTCACCACGCACCACGGCACCGATATTGGTCCCCTTCGGCAGCTTGATATCCTCGATCGCCCGGCCCACCACCTTCGATGAACTGGGATCGCCGTGCGCCACCGCCTCAATCGCCTCCGCCGCGCCGCGCCGCAGCGAGTGCACCATCACCACATCGCCCCGGCGCACATGGGTCAACAGACTGCCGATGGTGGCCTGCTGGGGCGAGATGGCGATATCAATGGGTCCGCTCTGCACCATGTCGACATAGGCGGCGCGGTTGATCAGCGCCATCACCTTGCGCGCCCCCAGCCGCTTGGCCAGCATGGCGGAGAGGATGTTGGCCTCGTCATCGTTGGTGACGGCACAGAACACGTCGGTGCCCTCAATGTTCTCCTCCATCAGCAGATCTTCGTCGGCCACGTCGCCGTGCAGCACGATGGTCTTCGGCAACTCCTCCGCCACCTTCTGGGCCCGCTCGCGGTTACGCTCGATCAGCTTGACCTGGTAATCGCGCTCCAGGGCGTGCGCCAGGCGCATACCAATGTTGCCGCCACCGGCGAAGATCAGTCGCTTGAACGGCTTGTCCAGACGCCGCAGCTCACTCATCACCGCCCGGATATTCTCCTTGGCCGCGATAAAGAAGACCTCGTCGTCTGCCTCGATGATAGTGTCGCCTTCCGGCTGAATCGCCCGCCCCTGGCGGTAGATGGCGGCTACCCGCGCCTCGATGTTGGGCATGTGGTCATACAGGGTACGCAACTCATTGCCCACCAGCGGCCCGCCGTAATAGGCGCGCACCGCCACCAGACGCACCCGGCCACCGGCGAAGTCCAGCACCTGCAGGGCGCCGGGGTTCTCGACCAGGCGCATGATGTAGTCGGTCACCAGCTGCTCCGGGCTGATCAACACGTCGACCGGCATCGCCTCGGGAGAGAACAGCTGAGGATACTTGGTGAAGCCGAGGGCGCGTACCCGGGCAATCTTGGTGGGGGTGCGAAACAGGCTGTAGGCCACCTGACAGGCGACCATGTTGGTTTCATCGCTGTTGGTCACGGCAAGAATCAGATCGGCATCCTCGGCACCGGCCCGCATCAGCACATCCGGATGCGCCGCATGTCCCTGCACGGTACCCAGATCGAGCCGGTCCTGCAGCTCCCTGAGCAGATCGGCGTCCTGGTCGACAACCGTAATATCGTTCGCCTCGGAGGCAAGGTTGTTGGCCACCGATGTCCCCACCTGCCCGGCGCCTAGGATGATTATTTTCATTATTTCTTTCTGTTACTTTCCGGGTTGAGTCGATCCGCCACCACGGCGCGCCTGAACGCTGGCCGGTGCAGAATCAGCAGCATGGACCGTCGTGTATGCCCACACAGTCATTCAGTTCGGCCACATCCGCATGGGCACAAAAAACGTGCCCTCCCTGATCTGCCGGCGCAGCCAGCCGGTGCAAAGCGGCGAGCTTATTACCGTTTGTCCTTCACATCAATGCCCAGTGTTTTCAGTTTGCGGTAGAGATGAGTCCGCTCCATGCCTGACGCCTGGGCGATCTGGCTGACATTGCCGGCGTGTTTCTCCAGCTGATATTCCAGGTAGGCCTTCTCGAACGCCTCCCGCGCCTGCCGCAGGGGCTGGTCAAAGGAGACCGGGAAACGCGCCCCACTCTCCAGCGCCAGACCGACACTGCCCAGCGCCGCCTCCACCTCGTCCTGGGTAATCTCGTCGCCAGCCCCCAGGATCAGCAGGCGCTGCACCAGGTTTTTCAGCTCGCGCACGTTGCCGTGCCAACTGTGATTGCGCAGAAAGTTCTGCGCCCGCACATCAAACCGCCGATAGGGCAGTTTTTCATGAGCCACGTAACTGTCCACATAATAGGCCAGCAGCTCCGGCACGTCCTCCCGATGCTCACGCAGCGGCGGAATGTGCAGGGGCACCACATTGAGATGGTAGAACAGGTCCTCGCGGAAAGTGCCGGCCTGCACCTCATCCTGCAGGTTCTTCTGGGTGGCGGCGATAATGCGCACATCTATCTGTACCGGCTCCGACCCACCGACCCGTAGAAAAGCCCCGCCATCCAGCGCCCCCAGTAGCTGGGACTGGGCCTCGATATCCATATCCGCCACCTCATCCAGAAACAGCGTACCGCCGCGTGCCTGTTCCAGGGCGCCGTAGTGGATCTGTCCGCCCTGTTCACTGCCGAACAGCTCCCGTGCGGAATTGCCCCGGGATATAGAGGAGACGCCGACATCAATGAACGGCCGGTCCCGGCGCACGCTCTGGGAGTGCAGATAACGGGCGAAGGTCTCGCGACCGGAGCCGGGCTCACCGGTGATCAGCACCCAGGTATCATGCTGGGCGATACGTTTGACCTGTTCCCGCAGGCGCTGGATCACAGCGCTCCGCCCGGTGGGCTCCACCACATGTTGAGTGTGGCGGCGCAGCCCGATATTCTCCTGCTGCAGCTTATCCACCTCCAGCGCCCGCTCCACGGTCAACAATAGCTTGGCCAGCGACAGCGGTTTCTCCAGAAAATCGTAAGCGCCCAGGCGTGTGGCTTCCACGGCAGTTTCAACCGTGCCATGTCCGGACATCATGATGACCGGACAGGGCATGCCCTCCCCATCCGACCACTCCTTGAGCAGCGAGATACCATCCACATCCGGCATCCAGATATCCAGCAGCACCAGATCCGGCCGCCGGTCGCGCAACGCCTTGCGTGCGCTGGCGCCGTCCTCCGCCATGGCGACCGTGTAATCCTCATCCTCCAGGATCTCCTTCACCAGGGTGCGAATATCCGGCTCGTCATCCACCACCAGGATATGCGATGCACTCATTGGGTTCTGCTCCTTGTGTTCGATCCGGCAGGCAGATCTCTACAGCCTGCATATTGTTCATCCGCACCGATGGCGGGCAGTCTCAGGATCAGGCTGGCCCCCCCTCCCGGGCGGTTTTCGGCCCAGATGGTACCGCCGTGCTCTTCGGCAATCTTCTTCACCACCGCCAGTCCCAGCCCGGTGCCCTTGGCCTTGGTAGTGACATAAGGCTCAAACAGATGAGCCAGAATCTCGGTTTCGAAACCGGGTCCGTTATCCACCACTTCCAACTGAACAAATCTGCAGTCACTTCCCGCCTTTAACTCGGTACTCACTTCTATTCTCGGGTCATCCACCACGCTCACCGCTTCCTGGGCATTCTTGATTAGATTGTGCACCACCTGACGTAACCTTACCGGGTCCGCCTCCACCCGGGTCTCACCGGCATTCAGCCGGGCCTTCAGCCCGGCTACCAGGCCGGCACTGCGATAGAGGTCCAGCACCTCCTGGACCAACGCATCCAGATGCACCGGCTGCGGGTTGATCCGGGATGGGCGCGCATAATCCGAAAAGGCGTTCACCATCTCTTTCATCGCCTCGACCTGGGAGACGATGGTGTGGGTGGCGCGATCCAGCACATCCGCATCTTTGCCTTCCATCTTCTTCAGGTATTTATGCCGCAACCGTTCCGCCGACAACTGAATCGGAGTGAGCGGGTTCTTGATTTCGTGGGCCAGACGACGTGCCACCTCACCCCAGGCTGCGTCGCGCTGGGCCTTGAGCAGATTGGTAATATCATCAAACACCAGCCCATAGCCCATCGACTCATCATCCGGCTGGGCCAGGGGGGTACCCCGGCAGAGCAGCACCTGGCGCCCTTCACCGCCGATCAGCGTGATCTGGCCACGCCAGTCACGCTGCTCCTGCTCCACCGGGTCGCGTACGGCCTCGATAAACTGTCGCAGGCGGGGGGACGCCAGGGCCAGCGCATCGACATCCTGCCCCAACATCAGCGACAGATCCACCTTGAGGATCTCTCCCGCCGCCTGGTTCGCGGTGCGCAGATGTCCCGCCGCATCGAGTGAAATCACCCCGGACGAGAGGCGCCCGAGTACCGTCTCCAGATAGGTTCGCTGCGCCTCCACCTGGCGCTGGGTGCGCGCCGTTTCATCACGGGAGCGGGCTATACGCCGGGACATGGAGTTGAACGAATCAACCAGAAAACCGAGTTCGTCACGCGCCTTGGGCAGGGGCAGCTGCAGACCGTAGTTACCTTCCGCCACTTCCCGGGTTCCCTCCGCAATACCGGCCACCGGTTTCACCAGACGCCTGGCGGTAAAGAAGGCGGCCCAGATTGCCGCCAGCAAGCTGAACAGCAGCACCATCGCCAGCGACAGGGTAAAGGTGCTTTTCAGGCTCTTGCGCAGAAAGGTCAGCTCCTTGTAGCGGCTGTAGCTCCCCTCCACCTTGGTGGTGAGATCGGCAATGGAGCGGGACACTGGAAAACGCGCCAGCAGCAGACGGTTGCGAATCCGGTCCGCCACCACCGCCCGCACTTCCAGCTGCCCCTCGACTTTCAGATTCGGCTCCACCCCGACATAATCCTCTCCGGAACGGACCTGCTGCAGCATCGCCCCATCCGGCTTACTGGTAGTGAGGATGCTGGGATCGGCGTTAACACTGACGATTACCCGGCCGCCGGCATCCATCAACACCAGTTCGCTGGCTCCAAACTGCTCGCGCAGATCCTCCAGACTCAGACTCAGTCCGGCCACCGAGGAACCGGAGAGTTCGTTCAGCAACAGCTGGGCCACCTTCAGACGCTCCAGCTTGTGCAGATCCAGCGAGACCCGCCCCAGGCTGAGGGCATCTTCCATGGACTGGTCGATATGCACGTCAAACCAGCTGTCGATCCCCTTGAGAAGAAACTGCTGCGAGTAGTAGTACACCACCGCCACCGGCGCCAGTGAAAGCGCCACAAATACCACCACCAGCCGCAACGCCAGCCTGGAACCGGCCGCCTGGCGCCGATAACGGGCCACCAGCTGAACGATATTGAAGCTGACCACGATCACCATGGCGAACAGGCCCAGCACACTGGTTACCAGCAGGGGGATAAACAGCCGGCTCAGTTCCTCGGTGTTCTGCAGGGCACCGCTCATGAAGTGCAGTGAAACCAGCACCAACGCCAGCAAGGCGGTGACCGGCAGTGCGCCACCGGTGAGTTTTTTCAGGGTTGCAGGCGCCATATGCTCCACTCACTGGATAGATTCCAGGCCGGACTCAGATAGGCGAGGGGGCGCAGCGGCAGCGGCAGCGCCTCGATGTCCAGGCTGGACCTGAGTGACAGTTTGTAGCGCTCGCCCGATTGCAGTTTTTCCGCCTGTATCAGCTGTACATCCTGGATCCGCCCCAGGGCGGTGAAGGCCGCCTTGCGGGTGGCAAAGTATTGTTGTGTGCCATTCGACAGATCGGTCACCTGATACAGGCCATGCAGCGCCTGATGCAGTATCCGGTAACGCAGCCGGGCATCCAGCAGGTCCGCCTCCCAGATCCAGGCACCCTCCCGGCGCAACTGAATATGCACCTCCAGGGTCAGGGGCACTCCACTCTCCAGTGCCTCCAACGCCTCATCGCTGAATTGATAAAGGATTGTCGCATCCATCAGATAGACACCCTCAACCTCGCGCGCCGTCAACCCCTCCACTTCGAACGCCTTGGCCACGGCCGGGCTGCTGGTGGTGAGCGCGACCAGAAGCAGACACAGCCACCCCGCCCATCCCATGGTCCACGCCCGGCGAGTAATTGTTGGCTGGAAGGTACGCATTTGCGGCTAGATTTTCTCCAGACAGGCATAGTAAAAGCCGTCCATGGTCGCTTCGCCCGGGAGCGTCTGCCGCCCCACCGGGCGACAGCGCCCCCAGTCGGCCATGATCACCCGCTCCCGGGCATCCGGCGCCTGCTCGAGAAAGCGCCGCACCTGCTCCTCATTTTCATCCGACAACAGTGAGCAGGTGGCGTACAGCAACAGGCCGCCCGGCTTCAACAGCGGCCAGACGGCACGCAGAATTTCGCCCTGAATCTTCACCAGGGCGGGGATATCCTGTGCCCGGCGCAGCAATTTGATGTCGGGATGCCGGCGTATTACGCCGGTGGCCGAGCAGGGCACATCCAGCAGGATGCGATCATATTGCCTGTCGGCCCAGGCGCCTTGCGGCTTGGCCGCATCCCCCTGTACAACCGCCGCCGTCACCCCCAACCGCTGCAGATTCTGGCGCACCCGTTCAAGTCGCCGTTGATCGAGATCCATGGCCGTGAGCTGCACAGCGGCCGCTTCCATGATATGGCCTGACTTGCCGCCCGGCGCGGCGCAGGCGTCCAGCACCTGCTGGCCGGCCTGCAGGTCCAGCAACACCGCCGCCAGCTGTGCCCCGCCATCCTGAACCGAGACCCGGCCTTCGGTAAATCCAGGCAGCGCTTCCGCATCCATCGGTGTGTCGAGTACCAGACCGGAAGGAACATGGGGAATGGGCGCCGCCTCGATGCCCGACGCCGCCAGCAGAGACAGGTACTGCTCCCGGTTGTTGGTCGCCAGATTAACCCGAAGGCTCATTGGGGGATGGCAGTTGGTCGCCTGCAGTATCGCTTCCCAGTGCTCCGGCCAGTCTGTACGGATGCGCTCAAGCAGCCAGCCGGGCATGGCGTAACGACCCAGGGGATCGGCATCCGCCAGCGCCAGCAGCGTCTCGCGCTCCCGCTGGAAGCGACGCAGCAGGGCATTGATCAGTCCCACCGCCCAGGCCTTGCGCAACAACCGGGCCGCTTCCACTGTCTCGGCCACCGCAGCGTGGGGCGCCACCCGCATATAGATCAACTGATACAGGCCGAGCAGGATCAGCGCCTGCACTTCGCCCTCTTTCGGCTTGATCGGCTTACTCAGCAGCTGACCGGCAATCCGCTCCAGCCGCGGGCGCCAGCGGGCAACCCCGAAACAGAACTCCTTCACCAACCCCCGGTCCCGTGGGGAGACCGCCTCCAGCCCCTGCTCCAGCAGGTCGGATATCGACCGGCCGTCAGCCAACTGGCGCAGCAGTCGTGCCGCCGCCACCCGCGGATTGCCCGGGTCTGGGGTTCTGCCATTCATGAACCTAACAACCTCATATTAACCGCCAAGAACGCAAAGAGCCCGAAGGAAAATACCGAATTGTACTTTCCCGATCCTTCGCCTGCCGGATTAGACCGGGAATGAAGGCAACCTGAATCCGTGACTTGACCGTCAATCCTGCGCATATCCCGGAAGCCACGGAACCAGGGGTACGCCATTGTATCGCTTTGCGCACTTTGCGTTCTTCGCGGCTGGATCGGGGAATCCGGGCTGAACGGGTCAACCCAGCACCATCCCTTGCGGGTCATGGGCATTGAGAAAATCGGCGGCGCTCATGGCCCGCTTGCCCGGCAGTTGCAGCGAGCGGATACGCAACAGCCCGTCCCCGGTGGCCACATCAATACCCGCACGGTCACAGGCGACGACCGTCCCGGGTGGTGCGTCGGCCGATCCGGAAATGGGTACGCTCTCCCAGATACGCAGCACCTTTCCCTGCATCAAGGTCTGCGCTACCGGCCAGGGATTGAAGGCACGCACTTGACGATCCAGCGCCAGCGCATCCCGGCGCCAGTCCAGGGTGGACTCGGCCTTTTCCAGCTTGCGGGCGTAGTTGGCCAGCGCATCCTGCTGTGGCTCGGCCTGCAGTGTGCCGTCAATAATCCCCGGCAACGCTGCCATCAGTGCCTCGGCACCCAGCTCCGAGAGCCGGTCATGCAGGGCGCCACCGGTCTCGTCTGGTCCGATTTCGATCTCCCGTTTGAGCAGCATCGGCCCGGTATCCAGTCCGGCCTCCATCTGCATGATGGTAATACCACTGCGTTCATCTCCGGCCAGCACCGCACGCTGGATCGGCGCGGCCCCACGCCAGCGTGGGAGCAACGAGGCGTGGATATTGATACAGCCGAGCCGGGGGGCATCCAGTACCCGCTGGGGCAGGATCAGGCCGTACGCCACCACCACCATCAGATCGGCCTGCAGCGCCTCCAGTGCGGCCAGGTCCGCCTCCTCGCGGAAGTTCCTGGGCTGGTAAACCGGGATGGCATGATCCAGGGCCAACTGCTTGACCGGACTGGCTGTCAGCTTTCGGCCGCGGCCGGCCGGCCGGTCGGGCTGGGTGTAGACGGCCACCAGCTGGTGCGGGGAACGGATCAGTTCACGTAACGGGGCGACCGAAAACTCCGGGGTTCCGGCAAAAATAATCTTCAGCTGACTACTCATTATTGGTTGTTCTCGCGGCCACACGGGCCATTCCGATTGGGAATCAGGAGCTGTCCGTAGACCGTTATAGCGCTACTCAAAGCGCTTGGCCGACGGCATCCTGCTGCGCCTGCCGGTCCTCTTTCTCCAGTTTCTTGCGGATGCGTTGCCGCTTCAGACTGGACAGATTATCGATGAACAGCTTGCCATCCAGGTGATCCAGCTCATGCTGGATACAGACCGCCAGCAGGTCATCCGCCTCAAATTCAATAATTTCCCCGTCAAGGTTCTGCGCCCGCACCTTGATATCGGTCGCCCGCACGACCGGCTCATAGACCCCGGGCACCGACAGGCACCCCTCGTCCATTTTGTGCTCACCGTGCTTCTCCAGGATCTCCGGATTGACCAGGCAGAGCGGATCATCGTGGTTCTCCGAGACATCGATCACAACCAGCCGGCGGGGATCATTCACCTGAATTGACGCCAGCCCGATACCCGGCGCCTGATACATGGTTTCCAGCATATCGGCGGCCAGTTTGCGCAAATCATCGTCAAAAGATTTCACAACCTGTGCTTTATTACGCAATCTTGGGTCAGGAAAATGAAGTATGTTCAGAATTGCCATTGGGTTTTCCGTCAATCTATAGTACAAAGATAGAATAATTCTCTAACATTATGATGATACAGGATTCTGGCCCATCCATCCGGCCCGATTTCCTGGTCACTGGAACAAACAGTCAACGCAAAGGGATCGCCATGTTTACGTCTAGCAACAAGCTCGCCTGCCTGGTATTCGGCCTGCTCATCTCATGGGGCGCACTGGCTGCCGATACGGTCGCCGTCAATCCCAACCATCCCGATCGCTATGTGGTGGTCAAGGGGGACACCCTATGGGATATCGCCGGACGATTCCTCCGGGATCCCTGGCTCTGGCCCGACGTCTGGCATGTCAATCCACAGATCGCCAACCCGCACCTGATCTACCCGGGCGATATTATCACAATGACCTATGTAAACGGCCAGCCGCGCCTCAGCCTGCAGCGCGGCTCCATGGTGCATCTGTCACCCCAGGTTCGTTCCACACCGCTGGACGGAGCCATCCCCGCCATTCCAATTGATGCCATTCACCAGTTCCTGACCCGCCCCTATGTCATGGAGCAGGAGGAACTGGACAGCGCCCCCTATGTGGTCGCCTTCGCCGATGAGCATATCCTCGGCAGCAATGACATCAAGGCCTACGTCCGGTCCATCGATACAACTGACAACAGAAAATTCGATGTGGTTCGGCCGGGAGACGCGTATAAGGATGCGGAGACCGGTGAAATTCTCGGCTACGAGGCACTCTACATCAGCAGCAGCGAGTTGCTGCAGCCCGGCGACCCGGCGACCCTGATGCTCAACGACATGGAGCTGGAGACTGTCAAGGGCGACCGACTGCTGCCGGTGTCGGAAGATACTCCGTTGAACACCTTCTTCCCCGCGGCACCGAAGCAGGATGTCAAAGGCAGCATCATCGGGGTGCTTAACGGCGTCAGCCAGATCGGCCAGTTTAACGTGGTAGTGTTGGACCGTGGCGCCGACGACGGCCTTGAAGCCGGCAACGTACTGACTATTGACCACCGTGGTGAGACCATCCGGGATATCGTCTCCAAGACCCGCGGCGATACCGTTACGCTGCCGGACGAACCGGCCGGCACCCTGATGGTTTTCCGCACCTTCGACCGCGTCAGCTTCGCCCTGGTCATGAAGGCCTCACGTGCCATTCATGTGCTTGACCGGGTACGCAATCCATAGCCACTGACGGAGGAAAGCCGCGACCCGATGTCCATTCAGGAGAGGAGTGACGAAACCACTCGGCAGACCAGGGAAGGAGACTGCGAACATCAGACGGCCGACCTCCGCTACTGGCTGGCACTACTGCACACCCCGGGGCTTGGCAGCCGCGGCATCAACCGGCTGCTGGGCTTTAGCGGGGGCGACCCGCGCCCCCTGTTCGGCGCCCAACACCCGGCACATAGCGGACTCCGGCAGGAGAGCATCGCCTGGTTGCGTGGCCCCGACTGGGATCAGGTGGAACAGGATCTGCGCTGGCTGGAGGGCGACAACCGAACACTCCTCACGCTGCGTGATGCGCGCTACCCCCCGCTGCTCAGGGAGATAGCGGACCCACCACCCCTGCTGTTTGTACAAGGTAACGCAGCGACCCTGGAAATGGCGCAGCTGGCCATTGTCGGCTCGCGAAATCCCACGCCAAGCGGGCAGCAGACCGCGCTGGATTTTGCCCGTTTTCTGGCCGATGCCGGATTGGCCATCACCAGTGGACTGGCTGCCGGTATCGATGGCGCCGCACATCGCGGCGCCCTGGAGACCATGACCCCCACACTGGCGGTTACCGGCACCGGTCTTGACCGGGTCTATCCCGCCCGCCATCGCGATCTCGCCCACCGGATTGCCGAACAGGGCGCGTTAATCTCCGAACTCCCCCCCGGCACACCCCCGCTCCCGGCCAACTTCCCCCGCCGCAACCGCATCATCAGCGGCCTCAGTGTCGGCACCCTGGTGGTGGAGGCGGCGCAGAAGAGCGGTTCCCTGATTACCGCCCGGCTGGCTACGGAACAGGGGCGCGAGGTATTTGCCGTACCCGGTTCCATCCACAACCCGCTGGCCCGGGGCTGTCATGCGTTGATCCGCCAGGGTGCCAAGCTGGTGGAGACAGCAGAAGACATCCTGGAGGAGCTAAGCCCGCTGCTCGGCACCCTCCTGAAAGTGCCCCTTGAGAAGCCCGCTGCCGAGGCGGAGTCCACGCCGAGACGATGGGACGGGGAGTACCAATTGCTGATGGCCGCCCTGGATTTTGATCCGACACCGGTCGATCTGCTGATTCAGCGCAGCGGATTGACCGCGGACGCGGTTTCCTCCATGCTTCTGTTACTTGAGCTTGAAGGTTTTGTCTCAGCTGCGCCCGGCGGACGTTATTGTCGAACCGGAAAGATGGGCACTGAACCACTATAGTTTGCAGTTTTTCCCGGTTTTTACCGGCATTTATCGGCATTGCCAGGAGCCGTCTGGCTTGACCAACAGGCTCCCAATGAAGGACGCAGCATGAACGAAAACGTAGTCGATATCCTGATCTACCTTTATGAGAACTACATGGACAGTGATCAGGACTCTATTTCTGACCAGGGTCAGATCCATGATGAACTGATCCAGGCCGGCTTCCCGGAACAGGAGGTCAACAAGGCCTTCCAGTGGATGGATGAGCTTGCCGAGCGACAGGCACCGGAAAATTTCCACCATCAGCCCCAGGGGGCCATGCGCATCTACACCCCCGAAGAGCAACGCCGCATCGATACCGATTCACGCGGGCTGCTGATGTTTCTGGAACAGAACGGCATTCTTGACTCGACCGGTCGTGAACTGGTGATCGACCGGGCTATCGCCCTGGGCACCCATACCATCGGGGTTGACGAGATCAAATGGGTCGTACTGATGGTACTGATCAACCAGCCAGGCCAGGAGAGCGCCTTTGCGCAGATGGAAGAGTTAGTGTACAACGATATTCCTGCCTATCTGCACTGATCACCCGAACCAGGAGCCAGGGCCTGCCGGGCTCCTATCGAAACAACAATATTTTTGTACCAGTTAATAACGATTGCGGACAGACCATCATCTGCCTGCATTGTTTAATTTAGCTGACAACATAATGGACAACTGAACCGATCCGATGAAGCTGGTAATTGTAGAATCACCCGCCAAGTGTAAAACCATCAAGAAGTACCTGGGCCCGGAGTACGAGGTGCTGGCCTCCTATGGCCATGTCCGGGATCTGGTGCCGAAAGAGGGCGCGGTGGACCCCGCCAACGATTTCAGCATGAAATACCAGGTCATCGAACGCAACGACCGGCATGTACAGGCCATCGCCAAGGCACTGAAGAAGTCGGACGCCCTGCTGCTGGCGACTGACCCGGACCGCGAAGGCGAGGCGATCTCCTGGCATCTCTATGAATTGCTGAAAAACCGCAAGTTGCTGAAGGACAAGGAAGTGCAGCGTGTGGTCTTCAATGAGATCACCCAGAAAGCGCTGCAGGAGGCGGTGGCCAAACCCCGCGACCTGTCCATGGATCTGGTCAATGCCCAGCAGGCTCGGCGCGCCCTGGATTACCTGGTGGGCTTCAATCTGTCACCACTGCTGTGGAAGAAGATTCGCCGTGGACTCTCGGCCGGACGCGTGCAGAGCCCGGCCCTGCGCATGATTGTCGAGCGAGAGGAGGAGATCGAGGCCTTCGTCGCCCGGGAGTACTGGACTATCGAGGCGGACCTGACCAAGCAGGAGCAGCCGTTCAGCGCCAAACTGACCCATTACCAGGGCGCCAAGCTGGATCAGTTCGATATCAACAACGGGGATGCGGCGGCGGCGGCGGAACAGCAGTTGCTGACGGCAGCCGGCGGCAAGCTGACGGTTGAAAAGGTCCAGAAGAAACAGCGCAAACGCAATCCGGCGGCCCCCTTTACCACCTCAACCCTGCAGCAGGAGGCGGCCCGCAAGCTCGGTTTCACCGCGCAGCGCACCATGCGTACCGCGCAGCAGCTGTATGAGGGCATCGACACCGGTAGCGGCGCCACCGGTCTCATCACCTACATGCGTACCGATTCGGTCAACCTGTCCGATGACGCCATCGCCGAGTTGCGCGAATTCATCATCGGCCAGTATGGGGCCGATCAACTGCCCAAGCAGCCGCGCAGCTTCAAGACCAAGTCGAAAAACGCCCAGGAGGCGCACGAAGCGATACGCACCACCTCGGTACAGCGCACGCCCGAATCGTTGCTCAATCACCTGACCAAGGACCAGTACCGGCTTTATGAGCTGATCTGGAAGCGCACCGTCGCCTGCCAGATGATCCACGCCACCATCGACACCGTATCGGCGGATCTCTCCTGTGGCGAGGGCAACAACTTCCGCGCCAACGGTTCGACCGTGGCCAACCCGGGGTTCATGGCGGTCTACATGGAGAGCGTCGATGACGCCAAGAAGGGAGACGGCGACGAAAAGCTGCTGCCGCCCCTCAAGGAAGGCGAGCAGATCACCCTAAATAAGATCCGCCCGGAACAGCACTTTACCGAACCACCGCCCCGTTACGGCGAGGCGAGCCTGGTCAAGGCGCTGGAGGAACACGGCATCGGCCGCCCCTCCACTTACGCCTCGATCATCTCCACCCTGCAGGACCGCGAATATGTGCAGCTGGAGAAGAAGCGCTTCCATCCCACCGACGTGGGTCGGGTGGTCAACAAGTTTCTGACCCAGTATTTCACCCGTTATGTGGACTACGACTTTACCGCCCGGCTGGAGGATGAACTAGACGCCATTTCGCGCGGCGAACAGGAGTGGATACCGCTGCTGCGTCAGTTCTGGGCACCGTTCAAGGAGCGCATCGACCACACCCAGGAGAATGTCAAACGCAGTGACGTAACCCATGAGGCGCTGGATGAGGCATGCCCCACTTGCGGCAAGCCGCTCTCCATCCGGCTGGGGCGTCACGGCCGCTTTATCGGTTGCACCAACTATCCCGAATGCGATTACACCCGCGACCTGAATGGCGACAAGAAGGAGCAGGAGGAGCCGACCATCGTCGAGGGGAGAAAGTGTCCCGAGTGTCAGTCCGATCTGGTGATCAAGCGGGGTAAATACGGCAAGTTTATCGGCTGCAGCAACTACCCCAGCTGCCGGCACATTGAACCGCTGGAAAAACCCGAGGATACCGGCGTCGACTGCCCCAAATGCGGCAAGGGCACGCTGATGAAGCGCAAATCGCGCCGCGGCAAGATATTTTACTCCTGCTCCACCTACCCGGAGTGTGATTACGCCACCTGGAATGAGCCGATCGCGGAACCCTGCCCCAGTTGTGGCTGGCCGGTTCTCACCATCAAGACCACCAAGCGAAAGGGCACCGAGAAGGTCTGCCCACAGAAGGAGTGCTCCTATTCGGAGCCGGTCGAGGAGTCCTGATCAACCCGGGATTGGTGTTGCTCTTCAACCTTCATCCGGCAACGCTTCCATGGTGAGGTCATGCACCCGGTTTTTTCCGCCGTCCTTGGCCCGGTAGTGCGCACCGTCCGCCGCCGCCAGGACCTCCTCCATGGAGCCGGTCCCGGCACCGATCGGCACCACGCCAATGCTGGAGGTCACCTGGCAGATCCCTTCCCCGACAGCGACCGCGACCCCCCTGACACCGACAGCGATCCGCTCCGCCATCTGGCGGGCACTCCCAGCTGTACAATTCTCCAGCAGAATCACAAACTCGTCTCCCCCGAGCCGGGCAACCGTGTCCCGGCCGCGTACCTGGGACATGAGTAACCGGGCGATCCGGCGCAGCACCCGATCGCCTACCGCATGGCCAAACCGGTCGTTGATCTGCTTGAAATCGTCCAGATCGATAAACATCAGGGCATGCACCTGGGTTCTGCCGTCCCGTCGGGCGCTATCGATAGCACGTGTCAGCCGCTGCTCAAAGGTTGCCCGGTTGATCAGGCTGGTCAGGCCATCGCGCTCCGCCAGACGGGCATACATGGCACTCACGCCATGCTCGGAATAGGCCGAGGCCACCACCAGACCGGTAAAGGACGCCACCCAGATCAGCGCCACATCAAGGCTGAACAGCCCCACCATGTGGGAGGCATAGACATCCGGTGGAACGTAATGTCTGGTCATCAGCGAAGCCACGGTGGCACCGAACGCGAGCAGCGTGGCACCCTGGCGGCCACAGTAGGTGGCGGCAAAGACGATCAATGGAACCAGGGCAAACAGCAGCAGCGTCGGCTGGCCCACTGACAGCTGCATGACACTCAGCATGCTGGTCAGCGCCACCCCGCCCAGTAGCGACAACAGAAACAGGCGGCACCTGGGTGTCGCCGTACTCTCAACAGATGTGGCCAGGACCAGCAGCACTCCGGCAATAACCAGACACCCCACACTGTTGCCCAGCCACCAGAGCAGCCAGATATCCGCCAGCCCGGCCTGGAGGGTCATACCGGAGTAGCAGAGCCCAAGGGTACCCAGGGTGGCGGTAAATACCGGCCCCAGCACCACCGCCATAGCGATAAACAGCATCACATCACGAATTCGCTCCAACCTCGGATCGAAGCCCAGCGTGCGCAGCAACAGGACCGGCAACAGCGCCTCGAGGGTGGCACCCAGCGTCGCCCCGGCACCCATGGCCAACGGGAGTTGTAGATGAGTCGCCACCAGAGACATGCCGATCAGGGGGGCGACCGCCCAGCGGTAGCCACCCAACAGCACCATGAAAAAAGCCGCCCCTGATGGAATCCAGACGGCTGAAAATCCCTGGAGCTCATGGCTGAAGTGCAATCCGACCAATCCCAGCAGGTAATACGCAAAACCAGACAGAAACAGTATCACCACCGGGACAAATCCGCGTCCGTGACTCAGGGCAAGCAACCCGGGCCATGGCCGGGTTAAGGAGTATTGAGCCTCTGGTTCCATGTATCTAGCGTCCCCTGACTGTCCCTATCCCGGGAAGAAGCCGACACTCCCTGGCCTCACATCCATCCCGGAGAGAGTCTCTCGTTTAGTCGAGCATGATCTGGATGAAGTCACACCCCTGTCCGTTATTCCCGTTGGGGCAGGCATCCAGCAGTCGTTCGAGCTTTGCCCGCTGCCGGTTTAACTCCTCAAACTGTTTCAATACCAGTTCGTGTTGTTTCTGGATTCGGTCCTGTACGACCGGGCACTCGATCTCGCTGTTATCCGGATAACAGAGTTTCAGCAGTTCTGCCACACTGCGTAGCGGAAACCCCAGATCCCGGCAGTTCTTTATGAAACGTACCCGTTCTACCATCTTCTGGGAGTAGAGGCGGTAACCGGATTTGTTTCGGGGCGGCCCGTCTATCAACCCCTTTTGCTCATAAAAGCGTATCGCTGAAACGCCGATACCCGCCCGCTGAGCAAGCTGCCCTATGGTCAATACATCATCCATAAATCTCCTTTCATCACTCTATATTTCAAGTGAATACAAGGTTGACTCTAAAGCCTAAACCCGCTGCAGGGTCAACTGAATTCGGCAGATGGCGGCAGGCTTTCCCCAAGCGTTTTTTCTCTACCGAAGAGGCACTTAGATATGTGACTTTTTACAACCCGCAGCGATGACAAATATCAATCATTTCTGCTCTTTTTACCCGAATCGACTAAAAACCATCTGGCTTGATCTTTCGCATCGAGTAGAATCAACGCAACTTCTATTATCACTCTAGACTATCTGGAAATACCCTGAAGTTGCCCGTCATAAAATCGTCCAACAAAAACAGTCTACCCCCGGAGTTTTAACATCATGCCCATCAGCAGAAAATGGGTCATTCTGATCCCAGTCATTGCCGGTATCGCCGCCCTGATGGCACTGAAGAAGAGCAGCAATCCACCGGTGCAGGAAGCGCGGCTGGAGCAGGCGCGACTGGTCCGCGTGATCAGCGCCCCCCGCATCACCGTTATACCGACCGCCAAGGGCCACGGCACCGTCAGACCCAGCCGGACCTGGGAGGCGGTAGCCCAGGTCAAGGGTAAAATCGTCGAGAAACATCCGGCTCTGCAAAAAGGGGCCATTCTGGACGCCGGTAGCCTGATTCTGCGTATCGATCCGACCGACTATGAACTCGCCATCGCCCAGGCCGAGGCGGACATCCAGGCCACCCGGGCCCAGCTTGACGAACTGGATGCCAAGGCCACCAATACCGAGGCCTCACTGAAGATTGAACAGGCCGCCCTGGCGTTGAACCGTAAAGAGCTGGAGCGCAAGCGCCAACTGGTAGGCAAGGGCGGCATCAGCCGCTCCGACCTGGAGAGCCAGGAGCGCAGCCTGTTGGCCCAGCAACAGAGCGTCCAGACACAGATCAACACGTTGAATCTGTTCCCCAGCCAGAAGGCGCTGCTGGAGGCGCAACTGGAACGCCACAGGGCCAGCCTGGCCACGGCGCGCAGAAGCCTGGCCAATACCGAAATCCGCCTCCCCTTCACCAGCCGGATCGCCGAGGTCAACGCGGAGCAGGGCCAGTATGTCCGGGAAGGCGAGATGCTGGTTGCCGCCGACGACCTGGACAAGGCCGAGATCGAGATCCAGATCCCCATCAACCAGATGAGCCACCTGATGCACGCCAGCCGCGCCATCGACGTACTTAACCTGAATCCCGCCGAGGCGATGCAGCAGATCGGGCTGAGCGCCACCGCCACGCTGCAGGAGACGGGGCTAAGCGCCTCCTGGCAGGCCCGCTTTGCCAGACTGAGCGATACCCTGGATCCCAAGACCCGCACCGTCGGCGTCATTGTCGAGGTGGACAAGCCCTATGCCAATGTACTGCCCGGCAGTCGCCCGCCACTGGTAAAGGGGCTGTTTGTCCAGGTCACACTGGCTGGCCGACCCCGCCCCGACAGCCTGGTGGTGCCGCGCTCCGCCCTGCATGCAGGCCGGCTCTACGTGGTGAACGAACAGCAGCGCCTGGATATCCGAGAAGTAAAAGTCGGCATGCTGCAGCCCGGCTTCGCGACCATTGAATCCGGACTCAAACCGGCCGAGCGGGTAGTGATCTCCGACCTGGTTCCCGCCATTCAGGGCATGCTGCTCAACCCGGTTCAGGACCAGGCGACTGAACAGCAACTGGTACGTTCGGCGCGTGGAGAGATGACGCCATGATCACCTTCTTCGCCCGTCACCCCACGGCCGGCAATCTGCTGATGCTGTTCCTGGCCGTACTCGGACTCTCCACCCTGCCCGGCCTGCAGCGGGAGACCTTTCCCGATTTCGCCGCGCAGCAACTACAGATTACCGTCGCCTACCCCGGGGCCAGCGCAGAAGATGTGGAAGAGGCGATCTGCCAGCGCCTGGAGGATGCCGTCGACGGCGTCAGCGAGGTGGAGGAGCTTAGCTGCGAGGCACGGGAGGGGGTCGCCATAGCGGTCGCGGAGATGGTGGAAGGGGGTGATCTTGCCCGCTTCATGGACGACATCAAGAGCGAGGTCGACGCCATCAGCAACTTCCCCGAAGAGACCGAGCTGCCGGTGATCAAGGAACTTGGGCGCACCGACAACGTGGTGGCCATCGCCATTACCGGCCCCATGTCCAGCAGTGACCTGAAGGCCTATGCGGAACAGGTCAAGGAACGCATGCAGCGCCTGCCAGAGATCTCGCAGGTCGAAATTAACGGCTTTTCCGACCACCAGCTGCGTATTGAGGTGCCGGCCAGGGCACTGTTGCAATACGGCATCAGCATGTCGGATGTGGCCAACAGTGTCCGGCGTCAGGGTATCGACCTGCCCTCCGGCTCACTGGAAACGGCTGATCGCGACCTGCTGATCCGCTTCACGGATCTGCGGCGCAACCCCCAGGAGCTGGCCGATCTGACCATAGTAAGCGCCAACTCGGGTGCGGAGATCCGGCTGGGTGACATCGCTGCCATCAGCGATCGCTTTGAGCTGGACGAAGAGAAGGTGCTGTTCAATGGCCAGCGCGCCGCCCTGCTCCAGGTGATCAAGACCAAGCAGCAGGACACCATCAAGGTGATGGATGCGGTGAGCCGTTTCCTGGAACAGGACCTGCGTCCCGGCGCCCCGCAGGGTGTGCAGTTTCATATCACCCAGGACCGCTCCTCCATCGTCAAGGACCGCCTCAGCCTGCTGCTGAAAAATGGTGGCCAGGGACTGGTGCTGGTATTCCTGGTGATGTGGCTGTTCTTTCAGGGACGCTTCGCCTTCTGGGTCGCCATGGGCCTGCCCGTCTCCTTCCTGGGCGCCCTGTTTTTCATGAGTGTCCTCGGCCTGACCATCAACATGATCACCATGGTGGCGTTACTGATCGCCATCGGCCTGCTGATGGATGACGCCATCGTCATCGCCGAGAACATCGCCACCCAATTGCGCCGGGGCAAGAGCGCCATGCAGGCGGCCATCGAGGGTACCCGCCAGGTCTCACCCGGCGTCATCGCCTCGTTTCTCACCACCGTTTCAGTGTTCGGCCCGCTGGCCTTCCTCTCCGGCCACATGGGCAAGGTGTTGCAGTTTATCCCCATGGTGCTGCTGCTGGTGCTGATGGTCAGCCTGATCGAAGCGTTCCTGATTCTGCCCCACCACCTGGCGCATGCGCTCAAACACCATGAGCAGGAGGCGAGCCGCTTCCGTCAGGCATTCGACAGTCGCCTGATCCACTTCCGCGACCACACGGTGGGCCATCTGGTGGACTGGGCCATCCATCAGCGTTACTGGTTTATCGGTATCGTCATCGCCCTGTTCCTGCTTAGCATCGGCATGCTGGTGGGTGGCAAGCTCAAATTCCAGTCCTTCCCTGATATCGAAGGCGACATCATCGAGGCGCGCATCCTGCTGCCCCAGGGCACCCCGCTGTCACGGACCGAGGCAGTGGTCCGTCAGGTGACCGATGCCATTCGGGTGGTGGATGATCACTTCACTCCCCTGCAGCCCGATCAACAGCCGCTGGTGCGCAATGTTCAGGTCCGCTTCAACCACAATCTGGATGCCAATGAAAGCGGCCCCCATCTGGCCACGGTGACGGTGGACCTGCTCACCGCCGAAGCGCGCAACGGCCATCTGGACGACTATATCAACCTGTGGCGTGAGCGCACCGGTGAGATCCCGGACCTGGTGGCGATGAATTTCAAAGAGCCGACCATCGGTCCGGGCGGTATTCCACTGGAGATCCGCCTCACCGGCCCCGACCTCGACCAGCTCAAGCAGGCCTCACTGGAGTTGCAGGGGTGGCTCGCCAGCTATCGGGGTACTTTCGACCTGTCGGACAACCTGCGCCCCGGCAAACCGGAACTGCAACTGCGCCTGCGGGACGGGGCCCTGGCACTGGGGCTGGACGCCTCCACCATCGCCACCCAGCTGCGGGCCGCCTTCTACGGCACCACTGCCAGTGAGATCCAGGTCGGCCCCGAGGCCTACGAGATTGACGTGCGGCTGGCCGGAGATGACCGCGCCAACCTGACCGATATGGAAGGATTTCACATTGTCACCGCGTCGGGCGATCCGGTCCCCCTGAACGCAGTGGCAAAGATCGAGACGTCGCGTGGTTTTTCACGCATTCTGCGGGTCGACGGGGCACGTACCGTTACTGTCAGCGGCGATCTCGACACCCGGGTTACCAACGCCAGGGAGATCATCAACCACACGCTGGCCAACTTCATACCCGATCTGCTCAATCGTTATCCAGGGGTTGAAGCCCTGATCGAAGGGGAATCCAAGGACACCGCCAAGACCGGCGGCTCCATGCTGCGCAGCTTCGCAATTGGCCTGGTGGGCATTTTCATCCTGCTCAGCTTCCAGTTTCGCAGCTACGTGGAGCCCCTGGTGGTGATGTCGATCATTCCACTGGCGCTGATCGGCGTGATTTGGGGTCATCTGCTGATGGGACTCAGCTTCACCATGCCCGGTGTTATCGGTTTTACCTCACTGGCCGGCATCGTGGTCAACGACTCGATCCTGCTGGTGGAGTTTCTCAAGCTGCGGGTGCGGGAGGGACACCATATCGTGGAGGCGGCCAAGATGGCCAGCCGCGACCGCTTCCGGGCGGTACTGCTCACCTCCATCACCACCATTGCCGGGCTGATACCGCTGCTGCTGGAAAAGAGCATGCAGGCCCAGGTACTGGTGCCACTGGCCACCAGTATCGTCTTCGGACTGATGACCACTACTCTGCTGGTACTGCTGGTGGTACCCGCCCTGTTCAGCATACTGCATGATCTGGGCATCTCCACCACCGCCAAAGAGCTGGCAACCATGGAGGGCGATTCGGCATGATCCGCATTCCGGTCCGGCCATCGCACAATCATTTCATGCCTTTTATTAATCCACGGATTGGTACAAACTTGAAACAAATATCGAATCAATCTGGAGCTGGCTGATATGAAAGTAACCTGGGAATCGGGCGATGCCTATGAGCTGTACATGGGCCGCTGGAGCCGGATGGTCGCCAAACCGTTCCTCGAATGGCTGGACCCGGAACCGGAACTGCGCTGGCTGGACGTGGGCTGTGGTACCGGCCCGTTGAGCGACATTATTCTCAACCATTACAAACCGGCTGCACTGTATGCCGTGGACCAGTCGGAAAGCTTCATCAAGAGCGCACAGATGCGCCTGCGACAGGGCATACAGCTGCGGGTCGGCAACGCCATGGCGCTGCCGGTGGATGACAATGCGGTGGATATCACCGTCTCCGGCCTGCTGCTGAACATTCCGCCGGCCCCTGATGAGGCGCTGCAGGAGATGGTGCGGGTGACCCGCACCGGCGGCACGGTGGCCGCTTATGTCTGGGACTATGCCGGCAGCATGGAGATGCTGCACCATTTCTGGGAGGCGGCGGTCGAGCTCAATCTGATGGCCGATGTGATGCATGAAGGCAAGCGCTTTGCCGACTGCAACAAGCCGGCGCTGCGGCTGCTGTTCAGCGATGCCGGGCTTACCGACATCACCGTTACCTCATTTGAAATTACCCAGGAGTTTCCGGACTTTGAGCAGTTTTGGGCGCCCTTCCTGGCCGGACAGGGCACCGCCCCAACCTATCTGTTGTCACAGCCGGAAGCGGATCAAGCGGCCCTGCGTGACCTGTTGAAAGCGCGTCTTCCCACCGCCAGTGACGGCTCCATCAAACTCCGTGCACGGGCTTGGGCGATCAAGGGGCGGGTGGATAAAGCGGTCGCCACGGAAGATGATGATGCCGCAGCTGATTGATCCACTGCCCGTTGCAGCGACCCAGTTTGGTAAGCGCTGACGACAACGGAGCCAGATCAACGGCAATCACTGCTATTATTTCAAAATACAGTGACAAGCCCGGCGGCAGGAGACCTGTCCGGCGGAGACAGACAACGACGGACAGCCGATGCGCCGATTGACCTTGATTCCCCTGCTGATGCTGCTAACAGCCTGCAGCGGTGTGGCGCCCGTCACCAGGCATGCTCCCGCGTCACCGATAACCTCACCCGGCAGCGCCGCGGACGTTGATCAGACGCTTCTGGGCCGGCTCTACAGACAACATCAGGAGTGGCGGGGAACGCCTTATCGCATCGGTGGCCAGAGCCGTCGGGGCATTGACTGTTCCGGCTTCGTCCAGCTCACCTACCGGTCCCAGCTGGGCGTGACGCTGCCGCGCACGACCGGGCAGCAGGCGACGGTGGGCCAGCCGGTCCAGCAGTCGGAGCTGGCGACTGGAGATCTGGTATTTTTCAGGATCGACGGCAAGACACGGCATGTCGGAATCTACCTGGAACAAAACCGCTTTCTACATGCCTCGAAAAGCAGTGGCGTCATGATCTCGCCGCTGGACAGCCCGTATTGGCAATCCGCGTACTGGAAATCCAGGCGGGTTTTGTAACAGCCGCCGAGACTGCCCCTGATCCGTCACCGGTTACGATGCTATGGCTGGTGTACATTCGATTACCACAAACCCACGGTTACAGGCGTTATGAGCACATTGATATTCATCGGAACCACGGCGCCGCTGGACAGCAGCACCGAGAGCGCCATTGACAAACAGCCGATCAACGGTCCGCTGCACTGTGGCCTGGAGGGTCTGGCGGGCGACCAGCAACAGGACCAGCGCCATCACGGCGGACTGGAACGTGCCCTGCACTACTATCCCCGGGAACACTACGCCTACTGGGACGAGTTCTGGCAGGCCATGGAACTGCCGCCAGCGGCCACTCCGCTCGTTGCCGGGGCCTTTGGCGAGAATCTCTCCGACACCGGCCTGAACGAAGAACAGATCAATATTGGCGATATCTTTACCCTGGGAGAGGCGGTGCTGCAGGTCAGCCAGCCCCGTTCACCCTGTTACAAGCTGAATATCCGTTTCGGTTATCCCCAAATGTCGCTCATCATGCAGACCTCGGGACGCACCGGCTGGCTGTTTCGGGTACTGCAGCAAGGCCTGGTCGATCCCGATGACAGCCTGACACTGCATGAACTTTCCAGCTCCAATCTGTCGGTGCACACCTGCCTGGACATCCTTTACAACCGGCCTTTCTGCCGCGAGGACCTGGAACTGCTGGCCGAACACAAGACTCTCTCGACGGGTTGGAAACGGCACGCCGCCAACCGTCTGGAAAGCGGCCAGCCGGAGCACTGGTCCAGGCGGCTGTTCAATCGGCAATGACAGCGGGGCATCGGTACCAACACGGGGAGGACCAGAGGAGACTGCGGGCGGGGTCAGGCGGTCTAATAGCACCCCGTTGACACTGTGCGGTCAGCCAATCGGTGCTGTGTTCAAGCGGCGGCTGCATCAAGCAGCGGTGCTACCGACCTGATCCAGACGCACTGGTCACATTCACACTGCGCTGTATCATGATCCTGGCGGTTCAACTGATAACTGACATACTCAAAACCAAACCGCAGCATCCGCAGCAGTTCGCTGGATGATGCCCGCTTGAGCGTCGGCGCCGCCAGCTGCTTGCTGTAACTTTGACACTCGAGGATATAGAGGCACTCGTTACACTCCGCCACCTGCTCATTGAACCGATAGTGCTCGGGACAGGCCCGCTGCTTGATCTCCCGCTCCATCAGCAGCCGGGGGTAATCCAGTGCCGCGATAATCTGATCGCGCTTCTCCAAAACAGACTCTGACATCGTGCCATACTCCAAAAGCCGTTCAGTCGAGGCCCGCCCAACACGACCTGGTTGATCACTCAGTGGACCTTCACGACTTGCCGGCTATACTTCAGTCAGTGCCGAAACCGGCACTCCCGTAGTGAATCCTAGCACATGCACTAAAACAGATGATTGATCCAATACAATTACCGTCCGATTCCACCAGAACAAACATAATCCAGGGGAGCCCGTCAATGACCACCTATAACGGCAGCTGTCACTGCGGTGATATCCGTTTTTCCTTCGAGCACGACGAGATCACCGGCGGCCTGCACTGCAACTGCTCCATCTGCATCCGCAAAGGGGCGCTGATGTCCGACTTCACCATCCCGGCCAAGGATCTGCAGATAGACGCCAAGCCGGGTGCGTTGGCCCTCTACAAGTTCGGCAGCGGCGTGGCCAAGCACTACTTCTGCAAACAGTGCGGTATCTACCCGTTCAACGAAACCCTGCGCATGCCCGGCCATTTCCGGGTCAACCTGGGATGTATCGACAGAGTCGATCCCTTTAGCCTGGAAAGCAAGGTATTTGACGGCAAGAGCCTCTAGGAGTCTGTCGGGCCTGGCCGTTTGCAGCCAACTAGCGCTGTGCGGCAGCGCTGTAACACTTCTTCCGACCCAGCAGATAAAAGCGCAGGTTCAGCAATAACGCGGCGGTGGTCAGGCCCACCGCCAGCCCTCCCCACAGACCCTGCGGACCGACGCCCCACTCAATACCGATGATCCAGGCGGTGGGGAAGCCGATCACCCAGTAGGCGAACATGGTGATGAACATGGGCACGGCGGTGTCTTTCAGTCCGCGCAGTGCACCGGAGGCGGAAACCTGCAGTCCATCGGAAAACTGGAACAGGGCCGCCGCGAACAGCAGGGTCATGGCCATCTCGGCCACGGCGACGTCGCTGGTGTAGAGGGCCACGATCAGTTGCGGAAACAGCAGCAGCAGGGTGGCCGACAGCGCCATGATGCCGCCCGCCATGACCACGCCCAGCCGGCCACGGATAATCGCCAGCGGGAGATCCCCGGCACCGGCGGCATGACCAACCCGGATGGTGATGGCCTGGGAGATGCTGAGCGGCAGCATGAACATCATGGCGGCATAATTGAGGGCGATCTGATGAGCCGCCATCTCCACCTTGCCCAGGCTGCCCATAAGGACCGCCACAGCGCTGAACATACCCACTTCCATGATGATGGAGACGGCGATCGGCAAACCCAGCTTGAGTATGCGCCAGATCTCTTTCAGGCGCGGACCGGAGAATGCCACAAACAGCGACAGGTGCCGCATGCGCCGGCTGCGGACAAGATAGAGGAACATCATCACCGCCCCCAACCAGAGGCCGATGGCAGTCGACAGCGCGGCCCCGGCGGCGCCCATGGCCGGGAAGCCGAAAGCGCCGAACATGAACAGGTAGTTGCCCAGAATATTCAGCGGCAGCAGCAGGAACTGGATCAGCATCACCGGCGTGGTGTTGCTCAACCCCTCATTCAGATAGCGGGGAGCCAGATAGAGACAGAGTCCCGGCATGCCCCAGGCACTGACCCGGAGATAGTCACCGGCCAGGGGAGCGATCTCGGGATCGATCGCCAGCAGCGGCAGGACTGCCGCCATGCCATAGGTCAGGGGCACCGCGACCACCCCGACCAGGACCGCTACCCAGAGTCCCTGGTGGAACTCGGCGGCAATCGCCCGGTCATTGCCGGCTCCGTTCAGATGCGCCACCAGGGGCGAAATAGCCAGCGTCGAGCCAATACAGGCGAGCAGCATCAGCCCCCAGAGCGAGGAGCCCAGACCGACCGCCGCCAGCACCGATGCATTGATCCGCCCCGCCATTACTGTGTCGATAAAGCCCATCCCCACCTGCAGCAACTGCGCCACCACGAGGGGAGCAGCCAGCAACAGGGTGGGAACGGCTTCCCGTCGCCATAGATTCAACCATTGCGGCATAACAAAATCTCAAGATATAAAACAATTTGGCCAAACCATACGGGCCGTTCAGGGCGCAAATATCGGCAGGAGCGGCGCCCGTTGCAAACAGGCCTTCCGACCCGGGAACGGGCCATCTACACTCATGACAAAAGAAACAGGTACAACCGATGCACATCATACCCGCACCCGATCTCAATATCGTCAGGCAACTGCTGCAACCCGCCGGGTTGCCGATTGAGGATATCGGTGACAACCCGCTGGCCCGCTTCTACCTGATCGAAATGGATGGCAAGACGGCTGGCGTGGCCGGGGTCGAGCTGCACGCAACCGATGCCTTGCTGCGCTCCCTGATGGTGCGACCCGAATACCGGGGCCGGGGACTGGCGGCGCAACTGGTGAGTCATATCCAGCAAGCCGCGGCCGCGCAGGGCGCCATGGCACTCTATCTGCTGACCACCGACGCCGCTGAGTATTTCAAGCGATTGGGCTTTTTTGCCATCGCCCGGGACGCGGCACCGGACAGCATTCGCCGCACCCGCGAGTTCACACACCTCTGTCCCGATAATGCCACCCTGCTGTGCCGCAAACTTTGAGCGGTATCACTGGGGTTCCCGCAGGGCCGGAGACAAACCGGCAAGTCCTGTGAACTTTTCCCTTGATATGGGGATGGCCAGACTCCGGCCGCTGTTGATGGGATCAGTTCCGGCTCCCGGTCTCGGCTATTCTCTGAGATAATCCATTCGATATCGGCAACCACAGACAACCATGCCCAGACTCGACGACATCCTTGATCAGATCAAAACCCGGGAAGCCAACAGCACCGCCCGGCAACCGTGGAACCCGTCACTGTGCGGCGATATCGATATCCGCATCGCCAGTGATGGAACCTGGTATCACGAGGGCAGTCCATTCCGGCGCGAGCAGCTGGTAAAACTGTTCGCCTCGGTGTTGCGGCGCGAAGCAGACGGTGAATACTATCTGCTCACCCCGGCCGAGAAGATGCGGATTCGGGTGGACGACGCCCCCTTCGTGGCAGTGCAAGTGGAGCAGCTCACAGAGCCACAGCCCAGCCTGCTGTTCACCACCAACCTGGGCGAACAGGTGGTGGCCGATGCCGAGCACCCGATCCGGGTGGAGTTTGACCCCACAAACGGCCAACCGCGCCCCTATATTCATTTCCGCGACAACCTGGACGCACTGATCAGCCGCAACGTCTACATGGCACTGGTGGATATTGGCGAGCTGTTCAGGCAGGATGGCCACAGCCATCTCGGAGTCACCAGTCAGGGGGTCCGGTTTGATCTGGGCTCTATCGACGAGTGACCCGTGCATCAGCCCCTACCCTTATGTCCGGGTCCCTGGATAAACGCCGACCAACTGGACATGCCCAGGATCCTGTAGAGTAGCCCGTGCGCAGTTCCCGTATCACCCATGATTGCCAGCCCACCAGCCTGATCAGCTACTGGATCGGACGGCTGGTGCTGACCCTGCTGGGATGGAAGGTGGAAGGCGAAATTCCCCCGGGTGGAAAATTCCTGCTGATCGGGGCACCCCATACCAGCAACTGGGATTTTCCTGTCGGCATCGCCGTCACCTATCTGCTACGGGTACGGATCACCTGGGTCGGCAAGCATACGCTGTTCCAATGGCCCCATGGCGGCATCATGCGCTGGCTGGGTGGGATCGGCGTGGATCGCTCCAACCCGGCCGGCGTTGCCGAGCAACTGGCGCAACAGCTCCAGGCGGCCGACCGTATGGTGCTGGCCATCACCCCGGACGGCACCCGAGGCCGGCGCGAGTACTGGAAATCCGGTTTCTACCGTATTGCCCGGGCGGCAGGAGTACCGCTGCTGTGCGGTTCCCTGGATTTTTCCAGCAAGACCGCCCGTGTCGGTCTCTGCTTTATGCCGACGGGTAATATCCCGGCTGACATGGAGCGGATTCGCGCCTTCTATGCCGACGTCAGCGGCGCCAACCCGGAAAACCACACCCCGATCCGATTGCGGGAAGAGCTGGAAAACCCCTTGCCCCGGCAGGATCAGGCGCGATAATCAAACCAACCACCACAACCCAGAGGCGAGACCGATGAGAATACTCCACACCATGCTGCGTACCGGCGATCTGCAGCGGTCGATCGACTTCTATACCCAGATCCTGGGGATGCGGTTACTGCGTCAGCAGGATTATCCGGAGGGCGAATTCACCCTCGCCTTCCTCGGTTACGCCGACGAGTCGGAACAGAGCGTGATCGAATTGACCTATAACTGGGGCGTCGACAGCTATGACCTGGGCAACGGCTATGGGCATATCGCCATCGAAGTGGATGATGTCTATCAGGCCACCAAGCAGATCAAGGCCCAGGGCGGCAAGATCCTGCGCGATGCCGGGCCGATGAATGCCGGCAGCACCATCATCGCCTTTGTGGAGGACCCGGACGGCTATCCGATCGAGCTGATCGGGGCGCGCTAGCCAGTTTTGTCGGGTTACGCCTTCGGCTAACCCGACCTACCATGGTTATGGCCGTAGGTCGGATTAGTGCCAGCGTAATCCGACAATCAATCCACGTTCACCGCACCCGAAACCGCTAGACCGTAGGTCGGATTAGCGGCAGCGTAATCCGACAATCAATCCGCATTCCCCGGTACGGCGACCTCATCAGCACGTAGGTTGGGGTGAGCCTGCGAACCCCAACGGAAATTCATGCGTGTACGCCATGATGTTGGGTTCGCTCCGCTCACCTCAACCTACAAAGCTGGCACGGCGGCTTGATCAATTCGGTCCGCCTGTATTGCAACTCCAGTCCGTTTCTTTATCCTATACTCAAGTGAATAAAAGTCACTAACGAGGGGGCTCGGATGCGGCGGGCGATTCTGACCAGTCAACGACTGCTGGCGGTGTTTCTGGCCGGCATGCTGCTGCTGTTTTCACCCATCGTCTCCCTGTTCGACCGGCCGGAGTTCTGGTTCGGTATCCCCCTCATCTATCTCTACCTGTTCACCGTCTGGGCCCTGCTGATCATCGCCATGGCCCTGATTATCGGCAGTCAGAAATGATGCTCGGCGGCCCGCTGGTCATTCTCATTTCGTTTGTCTATCTCGGTCTGCTGTTTGCCATCGCCTACTGGGCCGACCGGCGCGCCGATCAGGGCCGCTCGGTGATCGCCCACCCCACGGTATACGCCCTGTCGCTGGCGGTTTACTGCACCGCCTGGACCTACTACGGCAGTGTCGGTCGTGCCGTGCAAAGTGGCATCGGCTTCCTGCCGATCTACCTGGGTCCAACCCTGGGGGCGGCTCTCTGGGTATTCCTGCTGCTGAAGATGATCCGGGTGAGCAAATCCCAGCGCATCACGTCGATCGCCGACTTCATCTCGTCACGTCACGGCAAGAGCCACCTGCTGGGCGGGCTGGTCACGGTCATCGCCGTGGTTGGCGTGGTGCCCTACATCGCCCTGCAGCTGAAGGCAGTCTCCAACAGCTTCACTATCCTGATGCACTACCCGGCTATCAACATGCCGGGCAACGCCACCACCCTGCCTTTCTGGCAGGACACCGCTCTCTATGTGGCCCTGTTGCTGGCGCTGTTCACCATCCTGTTCGGTACCCGCCACCTGGATGCCAGTGAACGGCACGAGGGGATGGTGGCGGCCATTGCCTTTGAATCGATCGTCAAACTGGCGGCCCTGACCGCGGTCGGCCTGTTCGTCACCTTCAGCCTCTACCGGGGTTTTTCCGATGTGATGCAGCAGGCGCAGGCGGCCGGCCTGCTGCAGTCCATGCTGAACGCCTCCTCGGTCTCCGACCAGAACTGGTTCTCCTTCTCCTTTCTTGCCGCCATGGCGGTGATACTGCTGCCGCGCCAGTTTCAGGTGGCGGTGGTGGAGAACAGCAGCGAACGCCACATCTCCCGCGCCATCTGGCTGTTTCCGCTCTATCTGCTGCTGATCAATATTTTCGTTCTGCCCATCGCCCTGGCGGGTCAACTGGCGTTTCCCGATGGCCGTGTCGATGCCGACACCTTCGTGCTGACCCTGCCGATCGCCCACGGCCAGGAGTGGCTCGCCATGTTCTCCTATCTGGGCGGGCTGTCGGCGGCCACCGGCATGGTGATCGTGGAGACCATCGCCCTCTCCACCATGGTCTGCAACGACCTGGTGATGCCGGCACTGTTGCGTTACTGGCGTACCCGAAAGGCGCCCGCGGATCTCACCAAGGTTTTACTGCGCGTTCGACGCGGGGCAATCTTCGGCATCCTGCTACTCGGTTATACCTATTTCCATGTCGCCGGGGAGGCCTATGCACTGGTCTCCATCGGCCTGATCAGCTTTGCCGCGGTGGCCCAGTTCGCCCCCACCATGCTCGGCGGCCTGTATTGGCGCGGCGGCACCCAGGCGGGCGCCCTGGCCGGCTTGGGCGCCGGTTTCAGTATCTGGCTCTATACCCTGCTGATACCGTCCTTTGCCAAGTCCGGCTGGCTGCCCTCGGCGTTTCTTGAATACGGTCCGTTCGGTATCGAACTGCTGAAACCCCAGGCCCTGTTTGGCCTGGAGGGAATGAACGAGATCAGCCACTGTCTGTTCTGGAGCCTCACTGCCAATATCGGCACCTACCTGACGGTCTCCCTGGTGAAACCACCGAATGCCGAGGAGACCGCCCAGGCCAGCCTGTTTGTGGACGCCATGAAATATGATCGACCGGCTATCGGCCTGTGGCGCGGCAATGCCGAAGTCATTGAACTGAAGCGACTGGCCAGCCGCTTTCTGGGACGCCACAAGGTGGATACGGCGTTTGCCGAATTCGCCAGTAAACGGGGCAAAACCTATGGCCCGGCACAGCCGGCAGACGCGGAGACGGTGCATTTTGCCGAAACCCTGCTGACCGGCGCCATCGGCAGTGCCTCAGCCCGGGTAATGGTCGCCTCGGTCGCACAGGAGGAGCCCCTGGGCCTCGACGAGGTGATGGGTATTCTGGATGAGGCCTCGCGTATCCGCGCCTACAGCAAGGAGCTAGAGAGGAAGTCCCTGGAGCTGGAGGCCGCCACCACCGAGCTGCGCGAGGCCAATACCCGGCTGCAGGAGCTGGACCAGCTGAAGGACGATTTCATGTCCTCGGTGACCCATGAGCTGCGCACGCCCCTGACCTCGATCCGCGCTTTCTCTGAGATGCTGCTGGACGATCCCCGCATGGCACTGGACGATCGCAAGCGCTTTCTCGGCATCATAGTCAGCGAAACCGAGCGGCTGACCCGCCTAGTCAACCAGGTGCTGGACCTGGCCCGGATCGAATCCGGACGTGGTGAATGGACCACCGGCGAGGTGGACCTCGCCGAGCTGATCCGGCAATCTATCGAGACCACCGGCCAGCTGTTCCGCGACCAGGGCACCAAGGTCGAAACGGTCATTCCCGAAGGCGATTTCCGGGTCTGGGCGGATCGTGACCGACTACTCCAGGTGATGCTCAATCTGCTCTCCAATGCAGTCAAATTTGTCCCCGCCGACAGCGGCAAGATAACCATCACGCTGACGAGAGACCAGCAAGACTACCAGGTCAGCGTGGCGGATAACGGCCCCGGTATCACAGCAGGCCAGCAGGAGATCATCTTTGAAAAATTCCAGCGCGGCGATAGCGACGGCGTCGCCAACCCCATGGGCACAGGCCTGGGCTTGCCGATCAGCCGCCAGATCATTGAACACTTTGGCGGGCGCCTGTGGGTTGAGAGCCATCCCGGAAAGGGTGCTATCTTCTCCTTTAGGATGCCAAAAGGCAGCAACAGGTTGCCGGCAAGCGAGACAGGATCAAGTGATGAGCCAACATATACTGATCGTTGATGATGAAAAAAATATCGCCATCTCTGTCGATTACCTGCTGCGCCGGGAAGGCTACCAGGTGTCGGTGGCCCATGACGGCGAAGAGGGGTTAAGGCTGATCCAGAGCGACCGGCCGGACCTGGTGCTGCTCGACATCATGATGCCGAAGCTGAACGGTTTTCAGGTCTGTGAAGCGGTCCGGCAGGACCCGGCACTGGCGGATGTCCGCATTGTCATGCTGACCGCCAAGGGCCGTGACGCAGAGAAAGAGAAGGGACTGGCACTGGGTGCCGATGCCTACATCACCAAACCCTTCTCGACCCGGGAGCTGGTCAGCCAGATAAAGGCGCTGCTGGAACCCCCGGCAAAATAATGAGGCCTTCCCGCTATGGATAATGACAAAGAAGCAAGTCTCGGAATGAGCGGCGCCTACAGCCAGGCATCCGGACCCGGCTTTGTCGAAGGTCCACTGCGCCAACTGGCCCCGCGCCCGCCCCTGACCCTGCCCCCCTCCGCCACGGTACGGGAAGCCCTGGCGGGCATGAACCAGCGACAGGCAGACACCCTGGTGGTGGTGGATGACCAGGAGCAACTGCCGCTCGGCATCGTCACCCTGAATGACCTGGTGTATGCCATTACCCTGGATGGTGGCGGCCTGGACGAACCGGTCGCCGGCATGATGACGGCCGCACCCCTGTGCCTGCCGGCCGACGCCCCGGCACACCGGGCCACCGTATTGATGGCGAAAAGGGGCATCCGGCATATCGTGCTGCTGGAGCCCGGCGGCCGCCTCTACAACGTGATCTCCCGTGCCGACCTGTTTGGCCTGCGCGGCGGCGGGGCCGATCTGCTGGCCGAATCGGTCACCGCCGCCATGGACGTGGGGCAGATGGCGCAGGCCGCCAGCGCCATCCGTCAACGGGGCAGTGAACTGTTCACCGGCGGCATGAGTGCCGAGGCCATCTGCCACTGGATGTCCGCCCTGAATGATCTGGTAGTGATGCGGGTAATCGAACTGATCGAGGATGAGTTCGACCTGCCCGCCGTACCCTGGTGCTGGATGGTGATGGGTTCCGAGGGACGGCTGGAGCAGACCTTCGCCACCGATCAGGACAACGGTCTGGTGTTCCAGGCGGATGACGCCGACGCCGCCGTAGAACTGCGGGAGGCGTTTCTGCCCTTTGCCCGTGCCGTCAACAAGGGTCTGGATGCCTGTGGTTTCACCCTCTGCCGGGGCGGCATCATGGCGGGTAATCCGGCCTGGTGCCTGAGTCTGGAAGAGTGGCAGACACGCTTCAGCGCCTGGATGCGCACGCCCGACCCGAAGGCACTGTTGAACAGCACCATCTTTTTCGATTTCCGGCCATTGTACGGGCGCTATGAACTGGTGGACGAGCTGCGCAACTGGCTGCTGCCGCAACCTCCGGAACACCCCCGCTTCCTGCGCGCCCTGGCGGAGGAGGCCCTAACCTGTGCCCCACCGCTGGGCTGGACCGGCGGTTTTGTCTATGACGGTGACGTGGAGCACCCCCACAGCATCGACCTGAAACGGTTCGGGGCGCGGCCGTTTGTCGACGCGGCGCGGATCTGGAGCCTGATGTACGGGGTCTGGGCAACCAGCACAGGCGACCGCCTGCGGGCTGTGGCGGAGCCCCTCAATCTGTCAGCCGAACAGGTGGCCGGCGAGGTGGAATCTTTCTATCTGATCCAGCGCTTCCGCTTCCGCCAGCAACTGCTGGCGGAGGACCCGGACGATACCAATCGCATCGATCCCGATACCCTGAACGAACTGCACCGGCTGATGCTCAAGGAGGCGTTCAAGCAGGCCAAGAAACTCCAGCTACGGCTGAAGTTGCAACATGGCCTGTAACCCGCCGGTTAGAGTGCGTCCGCCGCGCCATCGGTAAGCAGTTGCTCGACACCGATGACCTCTCCCTTGACAAACTCCACCCGCGCCACCGTGTACTCTTCCTGGGTCTCCGAGTTGATCCAGACACTGTGATACCGGATGCGCCGCCGTCCGTTGCCGTCGATAAAATAGACCGGAATGCTCATGCGGTCCCGGTAGGGATAGTATCTGGTCCGGGTATAGCCCCAAATCGTGGCACGCCGCTCCTTGGTCACGCGGGTAAAGACATGGTCCGGTGGCCCCCAGGCGAGGCGCACCATATCCCGGGTAAATCCGACCTCGACGCTGCCCTGCCTCACCTGGGCTTGGATCTCTTCCGGGAACGAGTCGAACAGCTCCCGGTTTTCCGCAATACGCCGATCACGCCGCTCCTGGACAGACGCGCAACCCGCCAGCACCAGCAGGCACAGCCCGAGAATTACCATAGTCCGTTTTTTCATAACCACTCCCAAATGTCAGGCCGGCCGGTTCACTTTTCTGGTGGATGCACGCTCACTTATCCACCCTACCCAACTGCACAGCGCCCAGTATAGAAATTGTTACCGTAAGGAAAAGTATAGGCGCCAGCAGTTTTCGCGGCGGAGCGGTCGCTACCCAAGAATCGATCCCGAGCTCCCTATGCGGGATTTCGCCTGACAAACCAGGTGGAATTGAGGGTCGACACCACCTCATCCCCCTGGCGCCGCATCTCGTTCTGAAGTTTGATCATGCCCTCGCCGGGACGGCTGCCCAGTTCACGCATCTCGGCGATTTCAGTCCGGGCCGACAGCCGGTCGCCGGCAAACACCGGTTTCAGCCAGCGGATGTTGTCCCAGCCGGGAGAGATCACCGTGCTGGCGTTGGGAAACGCCTCCTTGCTGAGGCGACGCCAGATGGCCGCCACCTGCGGGCCGGAGGCGATCAGTCCGCCCCAGCCCTGGGCAACGGCGGCCGCCTCGTCCAGGTGAAACGGCTCCGGATCATACAGTTTGGCAAAGGCGATCATCTCCTCACGGCGCATCTCCCAATCACCATATTCAAACACCTGGCCGACCGTGAAGTCCTCAAACCAGAGCATATCCGGGAAAACACCGGCCACCGCGGGCTCATTTTCATGCATAGACTTACCTGTTTCTGGAGGGGTGGCGGCCTTTCATCCGCCTGAAAACCGGTCAATCCCTGGGCCCGATCCAGCAGAACGGATTGTGGGCAATCTCCCAGAGATGACCATCGGGGTCCTTAAAGTAACCCGAATAGCCACCCCAGAAAACCTTTTGCCCCGGTTTCACCAGGGTCGCGCCGGCGGAGACCGCCTGCGCCAGCAACGCATCCACTTCCGCCTCACTCTCCACATTGTGCGCCAGGGTGAAGCTGTTAAAGCCGCTGCCCTGCGCCGAAACCTGGGCATCCTCCGCCAGGGCTTCACGGCCGTAGAGTCCCAGCCAGCTGCCATTCAGGGTAAAAAATGCCACCGTGGGCGGCGATTCCATGCGCGGAAAGCCCAGTCCATCCTCATAAAATCGGACCGACTTTTCTAGATCCCCGACACCCAGGGTGATCATGCTGATTCGCGGTTTCATCTGCCCTCCATTGGTGCGGCTATGGGGCTAAGCATAGCGGAAATCACTCACGGGATGGCACGCCGGGCCCGGTGAATCAGCCACGCTTGTCCATGAATTGATCCACCAGTCCATCCAGCCGGATAATGGATTGAACTATCTGTTCCGTGGCGGCGGCACTCTGCCTGGCACCCAGTGATGTCTCTTCGGAAACCTGGCTGATATTGACAATGCTTTTCTGAATATCATCCGCCACCGCGCTCTGCTCTTCGGAAGCCGTGGCTATCTGGAAGTTCATGTCGCTGATGGTATTGATGGTTTTCGTCAAGGTTCGCAACGCCTCACCCGCGCGCGCGGCAATATCGACGCAGTTACCGGCACTCGCCTGGCTCCGGTCCATGACCTGCACCGCCTCCCTGGCGCCACCCTGCAGATGGTCAATCATCTTCTCAATCTCCTGGGTCGACTCCTGGGTGCGACTGGCCAGGGTCCTCACTTCATCGGCCACCACGGCAAATCCGCGCCCCTGTTCACCGGCACGCGCCGCCTCAATGGCGGCATTGAGCGCCAGCAGGTTGGTCTGCTCGGCAATGCCCTTGATCACGGCAAGAATACTGCCGATATTTTCGCTGTAGCCGGAAAGCTGCTGGATCACCCCCGAGGATTGCTGGATCTCTTCACTGAGATGATGGATGGCACTAATCGCCTCTTCCACGACCCCCTGTCCGGCCTGACTCTCCCGCTGACTGGCGGCAGTGTGCTCAGCGGTCATGGCCGCGTTTCTCGCCACCTCCTGAACCGTGGCTGACATCTCCGTCATCGCCGTGGCCACCTGGGTAATCTCGCACTGCTGGGTGCTTACACCCTGGCTGGTGCGATTGGCCGCCTCCGATGTGACATCCGCAGTCTCGCGCAAGATTCGGGTGGTATCTGAAAGCCGGCCGATAACGGCATTAAGTTTGGAACGGCGCATGCGCATCGCCACCTGTATCTGACCGAATTCATCATCCCGATCAGTATAAATTTTGCACATCAACGGATTATCGAATATGGACCTGGCGCGCTTGACCAGGGCTGCCAGCGGCAACATCACCAGGGTATTGGCGATGACGATCAGTCCGGCACTCAGCAGCCATCCCACCACACTGTAGGCCTGCAGCGACTCCGTCAGGCTGGTCAGTGCTGCCGGCAGCAGCGCCACCAGGTTTGACAGAATCAGCAGATTGCGCACGCCCAGCCGGGCACGCAGACTCGGTTTATAGTTTTTCCCTTCCTGCAGCCTTTTGTATAAGTGGCTTGCCCGTGTGACACACGCTTTTTCCGGTTTATAGCGAACAGACTGGTACTCAAATGCCTGTCCGTTGAGCTCGATAGGCGTGACCAGGGCATCGACCCAGTAGTAATCACCGTTCTTGCAGCGGTTCTTCACCAGGCCCATCCAGGCTTTTCCGGATTTAACCGTATCCCAGAGATTCTGAAACGCGGCAGGCGGCATATCCGGATGGCGGACGACGTTGTGGTTCTTGTTCAGCAACTCATTTTCCGCAAAGCCACTGATGTCGACAAAGTCGGGGTTGATATAGGTAATGGCCCCCTTCAGATCTGTGGTGGAAAGTATGTTTGCATCGATGTTGAACTGCTTTTCCACATCGGTTACCGGATGATTAATCTTCATACGTTATTATTCTCTGCACACTGGTGAAAATTCATGGGTACGACATCGGCGCTGTTTATTCATGTACTGACATAGAGCGGCCCGGGGAGAAATAACTTGATTATGAACTGACATTCCTGTGCGTTCGCTTTGATTTATGTCAACCGCACACAGCCTGTCTATCCATGACACAGCCCCAAACTGCATGCCCTGGAGATATATCACTATGATGACAGGCCGCCCCCAAAAGCGAGGCTGCCACGCAATTCCGATCCGATGGGCAATGCGGGGCGGACAAAAGCCGCCCCGGCAGGATGTATTCAGAAGCTTTTTGAAATGGTCAGAATGCCACGGCCATCCGCCAGTGAGTTACTGCTACTGTCGGTATCTGTATAGGCCAGTTCAAAATCGACACCAAGAGCAGATTTGGTGACACCCAATTTCCAGTCCGTCACCTCCTCACCGGCATCGGGATCGTTATAGCCGATATGCAGCCCCAGACCGAAACCCTGCGGCAAGGCAAACTCTGCACCCGCCTCCCAGTAGGTGTTGTCATTGTCCGGATCATGGGAGACCTTGGCGCTAATGAAGTCGTAACTCAGGCCCACATAGACCTCTTCAAAATTGAGATCCGACTCGCTGGGATAGTCATAATGAATCACGCCCACATCCAACCCGAGGCCACTGGAAAATTCGGTACTGTAGCCACCGTACAGATCCAGCTCCACATTGGCATCGCTTTTGAAATCGACATTGGACCCCCACACCCCGATATAGAAACCGCTGGCGTGGGCATAGTCAAAGCCGCCCTGAATGGCCGGCCCGTTATCGGTCTGGGAAGTACCACGCCAGACGTAGTCGGAGGTTAACGCCACATTGGCGCTGATCGGCCCCTCAGCCAGCGCCAGCCCATTGTATGTACCCGCCAGCAGCGCGCCGGCGATAGCTAGTTTTTTCAGTTTCATGTTGAATTTACCTTCATTGCAGAGTGATGTATCAAGTAAAAAACCACGCAGACATGGTCGACTCACTTTCACTCAGCACGGCCTGTGCCAAATCAAAATAATTTTTATATTACAAACAGTTAGTATTCCAGCTTGGCCGTGAACGCAGACAGGCCGCACTCGATTTGTGCAGCGCAGCGAAAGAATCAAAAGGCATTGCTTCAATGTGGGGCAGCGTTAGCTTCAAACGGGTCACCATCCGGCAGCGTGCTCAACGCACCCGGTAGCCCGCATGGCAGGCGGTACAGGCCGCGGTGATCTCGCGCAGTGATTTGTAAGCCGCCAGCACATCACCCTCCTGGGCGATGCGGGAAAAACGGCTGGCGGAACGGTGCATCCGGGTACCGGCCTGCTGCATCCCCTGAGGATAGAACGGGGCCATATGGCTGGCGCCATGCTTTTCCAGGGAGCTCATGCCCAGTTCCGATTCGGCCAGGTCAGCGGCCGCATCCAGCCGCCCTTCCGCAAGCAGCAGTAACAATCGATCGAGTACCTCCAGATGGCCGCGCATATTCTGCAGCATATGCGCCTGCATGGGAGCCGGTAACTCAACCAGGATTCTGGGATCCGGTTCGGCAGCGGCCGGTGTGGCCAGGAGAAGGATCAATGGGACAGTCGTCAGATGGAATCGGTAGGACACGGGACACCTCGGAAGATTATTTGCCGGGCTCCATTCCAGGCGCAGAATGGCACACTTCAACGCCATAGACTCCCCCCATTCGGCAGATTCTGCAAGGCGTGCTAAATTCAGCCTATGGCCACCCTTCGCCGCTTCCGCAAACGTCCTGACCAGGCGGTTACCGCTATCAAACTGGCGCTGGACACCGAGGGCCTCCGTTATCGCAAATGGGGGGGCAATCAACATGGCCAGCCCGGTGACTGGCTGGTCGACAACGCGGGTGACATCTACACCGTCGCCGCCGATGTGTTTGCCCGCACTTACCGACAGGTCTCCCCCGGTCGTTTTATCAAGTCGACACCGGTGTGGGCGCGTAGGACCGAGCATGCGGGCACGCTGAAAACCCGCGAAGGCGAGTCGCACTTCGCCGCAGGTGATTATCTGGTGTTCAACCAGCCGGACGAAACCGATGGCTACTGCATGGCAGCGGAGCGGTTTCACGCCATGTACGAGCCGGATAACAGCGAATAACCGGTTCCGCCTGTCGGGTTAGCCGGAAACCCAACCTACGTTATTCGCGACACAGGTCGGATTAGCGCAGCGTCATCCGACGAAGATGTTGCGAGGTTGTGAAACGGTGGCGCACCCGACCCGTCGGGTTACGCTTTCGGCTGAGCAGACCTACCCCTGGTTCGGCGGCCGCACACTGCTATCCTCTTAACAGTCAGGCAGAGGATGGGGGCATCAAAATGGACATCGTCTCGCTCGTCAACGATCCGCGTATTCAGCAGATTCTTACGCACCCTGCCGACGAGGACGGCATCTGGCGCAGCGCACTGAAAAGGCTACTCGCCTCCGACATTCGGTTGACCCGGAAATCGGCCGGCGAATCCGCCATCAAGGCGTTGCAACGGCTGATGATTTTTCTCGGTTACTCCACCGCCGCCAGCGGCGCCTTTCTGATCGACGGCGACTTCGGCCGCGGGACCAACCGGGGGGTCGCCCAGTTCAAATACGACTACCAGCTCGGTGGAAAAATATCCCGCGCAGCGCTCTGTTATCCCTGTCAATGGAACAGCGCCGGTCGTCTGATCGATACTATCCCTGAGACCACCCTGGACCAGGCGACACTGCAGGCAATGCTGCTGGCGGCCTACCAGCGCTGTGAACACAATCAGGTGATGTCAGGCGACATCGACCTGGCGATCTTCCACCTCAACGCCCTGCATGAAAACCGCTTCCTCGATTGCCGCGCGATTCTGGATCGCTATGGCGATGCCGCCGTGGCCGCTTCACGGGCCCAACAACAGGAGGGGATCGACATCCGGCCCGAGTGGGTGCTGTCCATTATCCGCCAGGAGACAGCGGGGATTATCCGTCCACGCTTCGAACAGCACTATCTGTCGCGCCTCAACTCTCTCCATCCCGACAGCGATCTGGAGGAGCTGCGCATGCAGTCGATGAGCCTGGGGCTGGGCCAGATCATGGGGTGCAATTACCGCGCGGTTGGCGCGCCGGATGCGCGCACGCTGTTTACCGCCCCGGTCGATGAGCAGGTGGCCTATGTGGCGCGTTTCCTGAAGCCGCGCCGCACAGAGATCCAAAAGCAAAACCCCGCCGAGGCCGATTTTCACCGGGTCGCGCGATTCTACAATGGTCCGAAATACGCCGCCCACCACTACCACGAACGGTTGGCCCGCTGGTTCAGGGAGTTCCGTCTGCTGATGTCATGACGCCTGCCCGGCGGTCGGGTGAGCGCAGTCGTCCCAGGCGCAGGAACAGGCGATCGAACAGCAGCAGATGCAGTGTGGGGATAATCCATCCGATCAGGCCGATTCCCACGCCGATGGCCGCCCTGCGCAGAATCGAGCGCAACTTGAAAAACTGCATAATGCGCTTGCCGAAACGCTGGCCAAACAGGGCCAATACCAGGTAGCCGGCCAGCAACATCATCACGCCACCGGCCAGGTTGCCCAGGGTCAACGAGCGGTGCAGCCAACCCAGCAGGGCCTGTACCGATGCCGTCTCCATCAGGCTCATCTGTGGATTGTTGAGCAGCCCGTTGATGACCCAGTAGCCGAACCCGCCGAGCAGCAGCACGGCCAGCGTAACCGCCAGCGCCGCCAGCGCACCATGGAGGTGCCACACCTTGAAAAACTTCATATGCGAGACACCGAGGTGGCGGTCCAGGGCCGCCGCGCTGAGACCGTTCCCGGTCGTGGCGGTGGACTGCATCGCCCCATCCAGTTGACGGAAGGACCAGGGGCGGGTCACATCCCGTATCAACGGGAATGATTTCAGTGAGCCGGCCGCACGCGACATGGCGTGGTAACCACTGTTCATCAGTGCAAAGGCCTCCACATCGGTAAACGAATCCAGGTCGGTGCGCATCATGGCCAGGCGCTGTTGCACGTCCCTGCGTACGCCGTAACCGGTGACCGGTGCCGCCGTCGCCGGTTCGGCGGGCACCCCGCTCCCCTTCCAGTCGACCTCTTTCCCGTCCAGGCCCTGGGTCAGGTGCACATAGGTCATGCCCTTCAACTGCACACTGGATTTTCGTGCGTGCAGGTCTTCGTATTCACTGCCGCGTATGCGCCCCATCATTACCGACATACTGCGCAATACCGGACCCAGAATACCGCCGGCCGGATCGTCGTCGGGGTTCAACTGACCACTGGCATCGCTGACGATCATCACGGCGCAGTCCTGCTCAGTCAGCGCGGCCACACCCAGGTTGTCATATACCCCGCCGTCAACCAGCCGGATATTGTTCTGTTCATACAACCGCGGCAGTTCAATCGGCTCAAACAGGCCGGGCACACAGGAGGAGGCCGCCACCGCATGGCCAAGCCGGAAATGCCGATAGCGCGGTTCCGGCGCCTCCTGATAATAGAGCCGGCGCAGACGCGGGTTCTTGTCGAATTCACGGTTGACGATATTGGGTGACTCACCCATCCAGCTGACGGTGAACTGCCACAAGTGACCGGTATTCAGGGTGGTGGCATTGAGTACCAGCTGGGGAATCTTGTGACAGCGCCGCCAGTTGACATTGCCGGGGCGAAAGTCGTCAGCCTCGTCCGGCGGTTGAATGAACAACTCATCCAGGGAGCGTCGCTGCTGCCCGGCGTCATCAACCCGGCTATAGAGGTGTTTTTCATACAGCTCGCCCAGGTATTCGGTGCGTGAGTAGGTGGGCAGAAACAGCATCTTGAGATTGGCCCAGGGATTGGCCAGCACGCGCATACGCAGATTCTTCTGCACCCCGTCGAGAAAATCATTAATCAGCTTGTCCACCAGGTCGAGATAATCCTGCTGGCTGATTTCGTCATCCCGCAGGCCAGATTCTGTCGGCTCGGCCGGGCGCCGGGTGAACTGCATCAGGCGGCGCAGCTCCAGATAATAGTGGGCACCCACAATGGAGCCGCCGGAGACACAGGAGAGCACCTCCAGATGACGCAGCATGTCCAGCTCGGCCAGTCTGGCCAACACCCCCAGATGATAAAACGAGGCACGGAAACCGCCACCGGAGAGGGCCAGTCCGACCTTGCCCGAGGCGAGGGTCTGCATTGCCCGGCTGGCCGATTCGCCCATCAGTGAGACGATAGCCCGCCACGAGTCGGAGCTGTGAATCTTTTCCGAATCCTCTAGCGGGGATTGCACTTGCACCAGATGAACAAGCTGCTCAACCGTGCTTTTGCGCCACCAGTCCGGCACCCCGTCCAGTTGTGCAGCCCGCGTCAGCAGGCTGTCGGCACGCCCGGTCTCCCCCACGCCCAGGCAAGCCTCCGCCAGGGTTGCCAGCAGCCAGTAGTCCTGGCTGCCAGTCTGGTCGGCGGGCGGCAGGCGTGGGTCGAGTGCTTCGATAACTCTACGTCGCATCATCAAGGCATCGCTGCGTCGTGCCTGCGCGCTCTCGATGGCGTTGTTCACCGGGTAGGAGCGGCTCTCCAGCCAGGCCAGCACATCCTGGATATAGGCGGCATTGATGGCCGTGTAACCGGCATCCCCGGCAACCCCGCACTCAAATCCCCGCCGATAATAGTGCAGCGACTGTTCCAGCCACTGGCGCCGGTTATCAATACGCCAGCGTCTTTTGTACAGCGCGCCGACCAGGCCGAGGGTCTCCTGGTCCCGCGTTGTCCCAAGATCAAACTCCGACGCCAGCAGCTCCAGCGCCTGGTCAAATGCCGTCAGCTGCAACAGCGTGCAATCCTTATAGGTCGCCAGGGCCAGTCCCTGCACCAGGCGAATACGCTGGGCGCGCTGGATATCGCTACGCACCAGCACCTTGAGCAACAGGCGCCGGGCCCAGTAGTGGAGATCGACCTCAATCAGCTCCCTGGACAACCGGTCCACATCATCGACCGCCATGGCCCGACCACGCAGTACCGCCTGCGCCTTGCCAATCAGTGCTGAACTGATCTCCTTACGCTTTTCCACGATGCTGCAATCTCCCTTTGCCGGGAAACAGCCCCGACCTCAAACCGGTACCTGTGCACGGTCATAGGCTGAGTATAGTCGACCGCTTTCCGCACCATGCGTCACCCTTGTCAGACCCGGAGAGCCTGAATTGCCCACAATCCGATTCGATCTGCCGTTGCGAGATCAGTGGTCTACAATTTCAGTTGTGATCCGCAATGGCCCGATCAAGTGGTGAAATCCCCATTCAGGCGGACTGGCCTTGTGAATCACGGCATCAAAAACAGGGAGGGAGCGGCATGTTTTGTCCGGAGTGTGGAACAGAAAACCCAGACAATGCCCGATTCTGCGGCAACTGCCGGCATCCGCTGGCAAGCGCATCAGGCACCACCGGCAGCCACCAGACCGACCCGGTTATCGAGATCGGCGCAGACCCGGCGACCGTCTCGGATGGTATGAAATACGGGATACTGTTCGCTACCCTGTTCATTCCGTTCATCGGACTGATCATGGGCATCATCTACCTGGTGCAGGGTGAATCGGAGGCCAAAAAGGATGTGGGCAAGCTCTGGCTTTACGGCAGTATCGCGGTCATGGTTTTCTATCTCATCATCAGCGGTGAAATGTAACCGGGCGGGAAAGGTAAACCGATGAACAATCCGCCAGCCTTCATCACCCTGCGTCGTAACAAAACCAGCTCCAACCAGCTCCGGCAGTTCACCATCACCCTGGACAACCAGCCGGTCGGCAAGATCAAGTCGGGCCAGACCAAACAGTTCAAGGTGCCTGCCGGTCCCCATCTTATCGGCATCAAGCTGGACCTCTATAAAAGTCAGCCGCTGCAGATCCACCTGGCGCCGAATCAGACCCTTGAACTGGTTTGCGGGGACCGCTCACCGGAAAATCTGAAAGAGATTTTCAGTCTGAAAGGAATTGAAAAATCCATCAACTCAGTGATCAAGCCTGGCCAGTATCTCTATGTGGAAGCAACCGCGGACCAACCGCCATCGCCACCCCCACGGGCGGCGGCGCCCGTCACCACTCCGCCAGCCGGTGTGGCACGGAAAAAGTGCTCAGGTAGTATTTTCGTCTCCTATCGGCGCGAAGACAGTCGGGAAATCACCGGCAGAATCTGTGACCGTCTGATCAGTGAGTTTGGCAAGGAGACCATCTTTCGGGATGTCGACTCCATACCGGCCGGGGTCGATTTCCGCGAACATATCAGCAACACCATCGACCACTGCCACGTGCTGGTGGCGATTATCGGCAACCAGTGGCTGAACGCAAAAAATCCCAAGGGCGAACGCCGCCTGGAACTGGCCACGGATCCGCTTCGGATGGAGATCGAAACCGCCCTGAACAAAGCGATCCCGATCATCCCGGTACTGGTAAAAAACAGCACCATGCCCGATGCGGACGAGTTGCCGGAGAGCCTGCAGCTGCTGGCCTATCTCAACGCCATCCCCATACCCGGCGAGCCCTTTTTTCATAATGGCGTTGATCTGCTGATTGAGGCTCTCAACAAGAACATTTCACCGGACACACCGCTACCACAGGGCGCTCGGCTCAGATTCTGCATCCACTGCGGCACCGAACTGGTTGCCGGCAACCGGTTCTGCATCCAGTGCGGCCAACCGGCCGATGGCGGTGCTACTGCACGGTGATGGTGATCACTTCCGACGCCACTGGCGGATCATGCGGGACATGCGCCTTGTCCCCGAGGATCAGTTGCAGCGTGTGCTGGCCGGGGGTGAGGGTCAGTTCCGTCTGGGTCTGTCCACCGCCAAAGTGCTTGATATCCGTACCCAGCGGCTGGTCCATCATTGGCATCGCCTTGCCGTCCACCAGCAGGTGATGATGACCGGTGTTCTCCTTGTCGATGCCCGCAGGTGCGACGCCCATCCCTTTCAGGCCGAAATGCACGGTGAATGTACTCGGTACCGTGTCACCGTCAGCCGGTGAAATGATATAGACCGAAGCGTCCTCCGGCGAGGGCGTGCGTGCCATCTCCGCAAGCACGGGGGTGGTGATCAACAACAGTAACAGCAGCAGTGAGAGGTGATGCCTGTTCATAATCGCTCCTTGAATGCCACACACTAGACATTGCATTGCACGGCGAGGCCGGCAATGCAGATGTGGGATACACAGATTGATAATAGACGGGGAAACGGACGCCAATTACCTGGAAAAAGTGTGTCAATCGATAGCGTTATTCCGACACATGGATCAGTGCCGGCAGGCCAGCCCTGGCGCTGAAGGCATCGGGGCGATCAAACAGCACCTGCAGTTCATACAGCGGCCCAGTCTGGTCAACCTTCAGTGGCTCCAGTCCGATATGGCGTAACCTGGCATCCAGCTGCCGACCACCGATTTCAACCTGAACAACGCTGTCTTGTGTCAAACGAGCCGCCTGTTCGGCGCTGACCGCAGCCCGGGCCAGCAGCGGACTGTCCTGTGCCAGCTCGACCAGGGGCTCGGCGCGCAACCTACTTATCACCGCCTGCCCTGGCTGAGCGGTCACCGCGACCACCAACCCGGCAAAGGGTGCCGGGATACGGCTCTGCTGCAACAGCACGCGCGCCTCGGCCAGATCGGCCTGCGCCCTGTGCCAGGCAGCCCTGGCCCGCGCCTCGCCGATCTGGGCCAGTTGCAGGTCATGGTCCGACAGCACCGTGCGGTCATACAGTTCGGTGGCCCGTTGCAGCTCCCGCACGCCCTCCTCCCGGCTCTGCCGCGCCTCCTCCAATTCGGCCTCGGCACGGGCAATGCGTGCACGCAGGTGCTGGTCATCCAGCGCCACCAGAAGCTGGCCTTTCTCGACCCGTTGACCGGGTTGCACGGCGACACGGGCGATCACCCCCGAAACGCTCAGCCCCAGGGTGACCCGCTGGCTCCAGTCCAGGCTGGCGCGCAGGGTTTCCGCTACCGCAGCGGAGTGAAACGACAACATCACCAGCACTAGCAGTATCCGCTTCATTGTGGTTTTTCCTCTTCGATCATTGCCTCGGGTTTGATCAGCTGACCGCGCAGGGCATCAAGATTGGCCCAGGCCATGGCCAGCGCGTAATCGGCCTGCGCCTGCTGCAACTGGTAGTCGGATATCTGCGCCTGTGCATCACCCAGGTCCGATTTCACCTCCAACTCGTACAGGGCCCGGCTGCGGTCGATGTAGAGATCGCGGTAAGCGCCCAGGACCGCCAGCTCCTTCTGCCGGTTCTGCAGCACCTGGATCTCCAGCCACAGATCGAGTACCGCCTGGCGCAGCTCCAGCTCGCCGCTGGCCAGCAACGCCTGCCGTTGATGCAGGCGGGCAATCTGCCCGGCCAGCGCGGCATCATACCCGCTGCTGAACAGCGGCACCTCGATCACCAGGGCTGCGGCCAGCGGGTCACGGGTGCTGGTGACCCGGTTATAGGCTGCTGCCTCCAGCTCACCATGTATGGTCGGCCCATGATCGGTTTTCGCCGCACGCACGCCGGCCTGGGCCGCGGCCACCTGACGGCGCAGGGCGCGCAGACGCGGGTTGTTGTTCAGCACCTCTTCGGTCAGGGTAGCCACCTCGGGCAGCTCGCGTTCCAGCTGCAGGGGTGGACGGACCAGGGTACCGGAGAGTTGTTGCGGATGGTTCAGGCTGATGGCCAGCTTCAGTCGGCTGGCGCGCTGCCGGTTCCTGCTGCGCTGCCATTCGGTGCGCCGCTGCTGGAAAATACTCTCCAGCTCCAGCACCTCGATATCGGAAAGCTGTCCCTGCTCATTGCGCTGCCGGGCCTTGTCCCAGTGCAGATAACCCATGGTCATTGCTTCGTTATCGCGGTTGTACTCCAGGTCCGACAGCAACACGTCGAAATAGTCACGCATGATCTCCAGGCGACGCTGCTGGCGTACCTCCAGATAGGACCAGCGGCTGCCAGCCAGCGCGGCATCAGATGCCTCCCGGGTCGCTTCGCTGTGGCCAAAGTCGTACAGCCGCTTACGCATTTTCAGGCGCAGGCTGCTGTCGTTACTACTACTCTCGAGGGCACGATGGGAGGGATGTACCGCGCGTAATGAACCAGTAAGACCGACATTCCAGCCATCCTCAGACTCGCTCAACTCTTGCAGCGCAAGACTCTCATCCACCCTCGCCTGCTGCAGTGCCAGCGCAGGATGCGCCTCATCAGCCAGCGCCAGGGCGTACTCCAGAGTCAATGGCTCCGGCAGCCGCGCCTCCTCGGCATTCAGCACCGGCGCCAGCAACAACGCCAGCGGCCACAGCCGGCTGCGTATCCGTCTCTTCATTATCGATTTCCGCCGTTCATTGGGTTTGCAATCGAGCACGCTTGTAGCGGGTGAAACTCATCTCCCGGAACACCTCATCCACCACGTATTCGCCAAACCAGCGGAACTCCTCCGGCCCCTTGGTGGCACCGGTGTAGCGGGCTCCCTTGATCGGGTCGCCATTAAGATCAAAAAAAGCGAACACCGGGGTTGCCCGCACCCGGTTGCCCTTGAAGGCGAAATCCTTCTCGGTGGTGACATCGCCCTTGAAGTCGGTGATTTCCACATCACCCTCGATGTCGACGCTCAACACCAGGAAGTGCTGTTTGAAGTAATCCTGGATCTCCGGTTGATTCAGCACTGTCTGCTTCATGCGGTGGCAGAAGGGACACTCATCCATCTCGAACATGATCAGGACGGCCTTCTTGCCGCTCTGTCGGGCCGTCTCCAGCTCCTCGCGGAAATCACCCAGAGTCTGATCGAAGAAATTGCCGGGATCGCGCGGTACACCACCCTGGACCACCAGCATTACCAGGGAGAGCACCAGGCCCAGACCGAACCGTTGCACAGGTCGCATCGTCACACCTCCTCCTTAACCGCTGTCACACTTTTCTAGTTATCCGTCACCCCTCGCCCGCTGGAACGCAAAACACCCAGCAACCGTGAGGACATGGCCGCAGTATATCCGCTGATCCGCTGCCAAGAGATAGTGGTTTTCACCAATTGGCCTCCCCGGAATCACCAAAGCCGCGTGTCGCCCCCCCACGTGGGGGCGCGTATTGAAACAACTACCACACCGCGTTACCGTGCGCGATGTGGTTCCGGATACCGCATAAAATTCACCCATTGCTACATTGCGCAACAAAAGGAGCTTGTTACGCCATGAGACTCTCTCTTCATTTCTCTTTTTTAATGCTGTGCCTGATTGGTCTGTTCTTTCCCGGCAGTCCTGTCAGCGCTGATGCGCCCAAACTGATGCTGGCGACGGTGTGGAATCCAGGCGATGACCCAACCGGCTGGTGGCTGAGCGAGAAGTACGACGGGGTGCGCGGCTACTGGGACGGCACGCGGATGCTGAGCCGGGGCGGTGAGGCCCTTGCGCTACCGGTAACTTTCCGTACCAGCCTGCCGCCATTCCCGGTTGACGGTGAGCTATGGGCCGGGCGTGGCCGCTTCGCGGTGACGCTGGCGACCGTGCGTGACCGCAAACCCGGGCCAGGCTGGAAGGAGGTCCGCTACCTGATTTTCGATGCGCCGGGACAGGCGGGGCCATTTGAGGAGCGCATTAAGGTGATCGAGCAGTGGTTGGCGCAACAGCCACCTTCCTCCGTCAGGATTGCAACACAGACCCGCTGTACGGGACGGCCGCATTTGGAACAGGTGCTGGATACCATTGAGGCGCAGGATGGCGAGGGGGTCATGCTGCGCGCTGCCGCCTCCCCCTACCAGTCGGGACGCAGCGAGCATCTGCGCAAGTACAAGCGCTTTGACGACACCGAGGCAAAGGTGGTGGGTTACAACCCCGGCAAGGGTAAGTACACAGGGATGGTGGGTTCACTCAAAGTGGAACTGCCGGACGGCACCCGCTTTGCCGTCGGCTCGGGATTGAGTGATGCCGAACGGCGCGACCCGCCTTCTATCGGCAGCACCATTACCTTTAAGCACCACGGCTGGACCCGCCATGGCAAGCCGCGTTTTCCGGTGTTCTGGCGCATTCGCGGCGTGGCCCGCTAGAGGGTTATTCGCCTCCCAGCTACTCCCATTCCAGCTCGGTGTATACCTGTTGGGCGTTTCTTCCCGCCAGGGTTTCAAAATTGAGCAGGTAATTGTAGCGGGACTGGTCGACGGTACCGATTTTTGAAATGTCCCCGCCGTTGCCAAAAAACTCCGCCACGCTGTTGCGTAAGAACTTCAGGTAGCCGTAGGTATCTGCATCAGCCTTTTCGAGTGTGGTGGGGTGGCCATGGCCGGGCACTACCACATCGGGTGCAAAGGCCGCCATGGATTCATAGACCTTGATCCAGCTTTTGCTGTTGGACTGGCCGCCCACGCCCAGCATGCGCTCGGTATAGACGATATCGCCGGTGAACATCACCTGCTGTTCGGGCAGCCAGATATAGCTGTCACCCGGCGTGTGCGCCTGCCCGGCATGGTAGATTTCAAACACCACGCCACCGGTCTCAAACCGGGTTTTATCGCCGAAGGTCTGGTCTGCATAATTCGCCTCGGTTCCCGCCAGCCCCTCCTGGCCGACCAGGTTGCCCAGCAGGATGAACTGGTCCCGACTGCGGGCCCGCTGGTCAGCCACCGCATCCGCACTGGCCAGGACCTGGGCGCCCTGCTGTTTGAAATAACCGTTACCCATCCAGCGGTGGTCCTGACCGCCGCTGTTGATCACCGTGACAACGGGTTTATCGGTGACACTCTTGATCACCCGATGGAGTCGCTGCGCCCCCTGGAAGGTACCGCCGGAGTCGATCAGCACAACACCGGCCGCGGTGACGACAAAGCCAAAGGTGGCATTGTTGCCCAGGTTCTCCGGTGTGCGGTTCCCCAGCTCACCGACAATTGCATAGACATTGTCGGCAATCTTCTGCAGTGCCAAGTCATCCGCCGCGCTTGACGGGCTGGTTAACATGAACAGCATGACTGGGAGGAGGATACGGATAATCTTCATATAATTTTTTTGACCTTTTACTGACTACACCCGGGTATGGGTCGATCCATTTGTACACGCCAAGGGTGTCCAGTCAAGCCACGCCCAAACAGAGAAAACAGTGGCGGGGCTGGTTGGCATGACCGGGACATGATGTATTGGCAACCTGCCTGGGAAATCCGCTCCCGCCATTCACCACAAGGGCTTGCCCAGCTGTTCGGCAAAGGCGGAAAACATCATGTTGAAGCTGATACTGATACGCTCGCTGTCACTGCCGTTGGCATCGACCGAGTGTTCCAGCCAGGCGGGAAAGAGCAACAGGCTCCCGGGTTCCACCCGCACCACGACCTGATCGGTATTGGCGGCGGTCAGCGCTGTGACAGGTGGACGGATGATAGCGGTCTGTACCCGGGGATCGTGGAAGTTGATGGTGTCGGCACCCGCGGGGACGCGCAGATAATAGACGCCACTGAGGTAGTTGTTGGGGTGGCTGTGGCTGCGGTGGGCCGCGCCCGGAGGGTTCACGTTGGCCCAGCAACCGGTGATCTCGAACACGTCATAGCCAATCTTCAGATAGCGCAGGACACTGGCAATACTCTCATTGATGCAGCCTATCAGGGTGGCGCACTCCTGCTGCCGGTGCAGATCCTGTGGCGACTGCCAACCCCGGTCCGTTGCCCGTTCCGCGGGCGCGGGGCGGAGCCGGTCGAGCAGCGGGACAAGCTCGCCGCTTATCCGCTCCCGGGCCTCCGTGGTCAGATGGAATGTCCAGACCGGAGTCGGGAACAGGCCGAGCTGTTCCACCTTCGCCATCCAGGCTGGCAGCCGATTTTTGATCCCTGGGCCTTCTTTCATGCGCCCCTCCGGATGCCCCCGGGGGTTATACCGGATTCTTCCCCACGTGACTGGAGAGTACCCGAATGCGGTTGCCGGCCGGCTCCTGGATATTGAAGCTGGCATGGATTTTACCCGGCTCGATGGGTGAGGGATTCAGTCCGAGTTCGGCAAACCGGCGATGAGTCGCCTCCAGGTCATCCACCATCAGATCAAAATCGGCCTCGGCCGGGGTGAGCTGTTTTACCAGAGAGAGGACCAGGTGAGTACCGCCGCGCAGTTCAAAAACCGCGTATTCATCGCCCTGGGTCACCGGGCGCATACCAATCTGCCGCATGAACCCGGCGGTCTGAGCCAGCCGGTTGGTCGCCAGGAAAATATGACCCACCCAGAGCGGGGGCCGCTGATCGGTGTTATCCATCGCCATCACCTCTAACTGACAGACTGCTTCTTAAGCATAGTCCGTAGCAGGCGGGCCGATGACTCGGCCCATGGCTGTTAACCGAATCGATCGATGGCGCCCACGGGGCGCCCTACGGGTGCGACCATCGTAAGGGAGAGCTGGCACCCGGCTTGTATCGGTGAACCGCATCAATCACTACCGATACACGCCCATCCGTTACTCCTTCAGCCGTTCCGGATGCTCCTCGGCCAGATAGGCGCGCTCCACCTCGGTCAACTCGACGCGCTCGACGCCGCTGATCATGGTCTTGATGTAGTGCAGCGGGGTCTTGCCGGTGGTGGTCATGTAGATGTGGATAATGACGAAGGTGACCATCAGGAACGCCGCTGCGGTATGCAGAAAGGCGACCACGAACAGGCCATTGGCAGCGCCGGGGATCTCGTTCCAGAGATCGTACAGCAGGTAAATAATGCCGGTGAGCCAGAGCGCCGGACCAATCAGCACCATGAAGGTGAGATAGGCCAGCCCCTGCAGGGCATTCTGTTTGCGCCGCAGGGTCTTTTTGTGGGGATGATCCTCACCAAACAGGATACCCCAGGCGTAGTAGCGGATGACCGCGAACAACCCTTTGGTGTTGGGCAGGAACTGGCGCCAGTTGCCGGTGGTGAAATTCCAGAATGTGGTAAAGATCCACAGCAGGATCAGTGCAATGGCAGCGAAGGTGTGCAGCATCACCGCCTTGGAAAACGGCAGCAGATGGTGGGTACCGTGCAGGCCGAAACCGGTGAACGCCAGCAGGAAAATCAGCAGGGCCTGGGTCCAGTGCCAGAAGCGTTCATAACGGGTATAGATGGTTACTGCATGTTTCTCTCGTTTTGCCATGTCGATTACTCCCCGTCCTTGCAATGTTCGGTGACCCGCTTCTTGCACATCACAATCCTCACCATGCCGTGTCCAAGCGCCACCAACAACGCACCGATCACGGCCATATAGCCGAGTATGTCGAGCCAGCCGAAGCCGTCACGTCCCGGCATGTAGAAGCCGTTCAGCTCACTCAGGCGACCCTCTTTGGCGTGGCACTCGGCGCAGGCCAGCGCCTGCTCCTTGGGGGCCACCATGTGGGTGATGGGCCAATAGGAGACAGTGTCGATAAAACCGTGCTCCCCGGAGTAGGGTTTGCCGTTCCTCTCCATGCCCACCTTGATGGCGCGGCCGAAATCGTAGTTGCCCCAGAAAGAGTCCGGATCGTCGCCCCACAGGTGCATGTAGACCAGGGTGTTGTTGCCCTTGTCGTAGGGCTGGGTGGTGTGCATCTGCTTGAACGGCCAGATGCGGGATGCCGGGTCATCGTAGGCACCGTTGAAGCTGTTGATTTTTACCGGGCCCGCTTGCGGGTCGAATTTCGTGTCGATGGTGGTGTAGTTCATCACACCGTCAAACCAGGCGTAGCTGGGCTTCAGGTTTTCACCGTATTTAAAATCACCCTTAATCGATTTGTAGGTGGCGCGGTGTTCGCCGTTGCCCTGGGTGTACTCCTTCAGCTTGAAGCCTTCACCGTCCTTCAACTTGCCGGCGGTTCGCCAGTCCCAGTCGGTCTTGGTGGCGACACCGCCACGCGCAAAGGTGGGGATATGGCAGGTCTGGCAGGCGACCCGGTCGGTATGCCCGTTAAGCTTGACCGCTTTCAGGTTGTTGCCCGGATGGGGGGTGTCGCCGTGGCAGCTTTCACAAGTGGCCACCTGACGACGCTGTCCCGGCTTGCCGGTGCCCTCACTGTCCTTGGCATCCATGTTGTAGCGACTGCCGGACCACTGGTGTCCCTCCCCCTGGTGACACTCGGTACAGCTGAAATTGAGGCCCTGGGCGTCCATGTGCACATCCAGGGCCTTGTCCGGATGCTTCAGCGATGAATCCATATCACCATGCTTGACCCCGTCGCCACCGCCCCCATAAAAGTGGCAGGTGCCGCAGTTCGAGCGGTCGGGCAGGGCCACGCTCTGCGCCACCTTGGCCCAATCAATTGGCTGCTTGCCCTCGAACATGACGGAGCAGGCGGCATTACCCTGGGAGTTGGGGGTCCGGTAATAGCTGCCGGTGGCGTCATGACAGACCAGACAGTCGATGTTGCCCTGATCGCTGAAATCGAAGCTGTCGTCCTTCCAGCCATAACCGGCGTGACACTGGGCACACATCCCCTCGTTGCCCCGAGCATTGGTGCAGAAATTGTTGACCAGGTGCTTCTTGCCCAGAGTCTGGCCGGTCACCGGATGCTGGTATTCCCAGGTCCAGTGAATGCCTTTCATAAACTGATGACCCGCCTCGTTATGGCAGCCCAGGCACGCCTTGGTCACCTCCGGACCACTGCCGAAGGGTCCCTGCAGCTCCTTGAACTCCGCGTGATCGGCGGTGGAACTGCTGACCCGGACCACGGCCGGAGGGTCATCCGGCGACTTCAGGTGAGACTGGCTGGTATCGGCATATTCGTTAATACCCCGCTCGATCTCCGCCGCCGCATGGGCATCCGCCAGGATAAGCAAAGTGGGAAACAGCAACGCCAGCAACCAGGCCGCCGGATCGACTAATCGCTTGTTCGCATACATCATCGACACTTCCTTTGATTTATCAGCCAGTGCAGGAAGCCAGCTCCTGCACTATTTTTCCTATATGAACAGAGAAACCCTGTTCGATGCATTGATAATTCATAAAGAATGTGATTCTTTTCTACCTGACAAATCGAGTTGGGGCGTAGCCTGGCAAAATAAAATCCGGTATCGTTGCTTGCTCGTTTTTAATTGATTTTGGGTAGTGAACCATGAGCAAACCTTTTATCGCAGTTCTGATGGGATCCGACTCGGACCTGCCGGTTCTTCAGTCTACGATGGATGTTCTCAAGTCCCTCGGCATCCCGTTTGAGGCAAAAATCACCTCGGCGCACCGCACCCCGGACGTCACCCACAGCTACGTGAAGGACGCCGACACCCGGGGCTGTGCCGCCTTTATCTGCGCCGCCGGACTGGCAGCCCACCTGGCCGGCACCGTGGCCGGCCTGACCCTGAAACCGGTGATCGGCATCCCGCTGGACGCCGGCCCGCTACAGGGCATGGATGCACTGCTCTCCACCGTACAGATGCCCGGCGGCATTCCGGTAGCCACCGTGGCGGTGGGCAAGGCCGGCGCCAAGAATGCAGGCTATCTGGCGGCACAGATTCTGGCACTGTCGGACCCCGATCTGGCAACCAGGATCAGGGCAGACCGCGAGGCCAACGCAGCCGGAGTTATAGAGAAAGACGCCAAACTGCAGGCATCCCTCTAGACCAGGCGACGGATGAGCCATCCGACCATCCCCTGGAAACTGCGCGAGGCCGCACGCTGTGTCCGCAGCGGCGGCCTCATCGCTTACCCCACCGAGGCGGTCTTTGGCCTGGGTTGCGACCCCCTGAATGGGCAGGCGATGGAGAGACTGCTGAAATTGAAGCAGCGGCCGATTGCAAAGGGCGTGATTCTGATCGCTTCCGATTTCAACCAGCTCCGCCCCTTCATCAAACCCCTGGCCGAGCCATTGATGAACCGGATCTTTGCCAGCTGGCCGGGACCCAACACCTGGCTGCTGCCGGCCGCCGACCATCTGCCATATTGGCTGACCGGTATTCATGCCACCCTCGCCGTCAGGGTCACCGCCCATCCGCTGGCGGCTGCCCTGTGTCGGGCCTGCGAATCCCCCATCGTGTCCACCAGCGCCAACCGCAGCGGCCAGCATCCGGCCCGGTCCGCGCTGCAGGTGCGCCTGCGACTGGGCAATCACGTGGACTGCATCATCCATGCGCCGCTGGGAAAAAGTCGCGCCCCCTCGACCATCCGGGACGGCGCCACCGGCCGGATCATTCGCGGTTAATATCGCATAGGGGCATCACGCCCCACCAAGTCAGGGACAATATGTCGCGGATGAGTGGTCTGGTAGGAGCGGCGCCCTCGCCGCGAATTCGGCCCGGGGCGGGCCTCCTACAGATCAAACCCACTCCGGCGGCCAGCCGTTCCTACAAAAAGGCCACCCTTCATGCGGCAGGTCACCGGGACAGACAAAAAAAAACGGACTCATCTGGGAAGGGGATGAGCCCGAAAGCGCCGTTTTAAGCGCCGGAGGAGTTGCATTGAGGAGCTGAAATGACAGCCCCCTTAATGCGACGATGTACCCTTTGCAACATTGGGTTCAGCCTGGAGACGATCTTCAAAACCTTCACTGGTTATAGCGACTATCCTTGATAAAACTGTAGGCGTTTTTTTGACTTTCTGCTGTTTGTGCAAGGTCCAAATCTTCAGATTGCACTATTGTCAGCCACCTGTTTTACCCGGTTGTCGTTGAGCTCGGTAATTCGCTGGATCAGGCCGTGCATACCGCTGCGACGCACCTCTCTGGCAAAGCTGGAGCGGTAATTGGTGATCAGGCTGATCCCCTCGATCTTTACGTCATACGCCTTCCAGTCACCGTCCTGGATGTGCATGCGATAGACCACATCCACCGGCGGCGCACCCGTGCGCTTCACCTGGGTATGTACCGACACGTCACTGTCCCCTTCATTCATGCGCAGTGGGGTGTAGCTGATCTCCCAACCCTGGAATTCCTTGAAGGCAGTGGAGTAAGTCCTGACCAGCAGGCGCTGGAACTGAAGAGAAAACGCCTGTTTCTGCTCATCCGTGGCCCGGCGCCAGTATTTTCCCAGCACCAGGCTGGATACATGTCCGAAATCCACATGGGGAATCAGCACCTCATTGGCCAGTTGATAGACAAATGCCGGATCCTCCAGCATCCGCTCCTGGTTATTCATCAGAATCTGCTGCAGTTGATCCGAGATACGCTGAATCACCTGCTGAGGTCCGGCCAACTCTGTCGCGGCAACAGTGAGTGGCAGGCAGACAAGCAACATCAACAGAATAAACTGACGACGTGCAACTGAAATCAGAGCTGTTTTTCCCATGGTTATTGTCTCCGTAGGCCCTGTTGATCCCTTTCCAGGGTTAATTAGAATCTGTCCCGATAAGTGGGCAACCTAGTCTGTAGCGGACATCCGTTGACTTTCTTGAGCGTGTCCGGGCCGTTTTCCGGAAAAAAGAATTGGCTTCGGATAGGCGCCGACTACCACGGGAAGAGTGTAAGCCGTAGCCCCCAACACCCCTGCACAACTATCCCGAGAGAGCTGTAGGATTTTTCAGAAAGCCGGATTATCGCAATCCGCCCCGGGAATTTTTAGCCCAGATGCTGATCAATCCACTCATCAATCCAGTGGACGGCTCGCGCCCCACTGAAACGGCCCAACTCCTGTTTCCGATAAAACAGGATTACCGTGGGGAAACCCCGCAGGCGGAAATGACCGGCCAGTTTCATGTTGTCATCCACCTCCACCTTGGCCAGCAACACCTCCCCCGCACGCTCGTCTATCACCCGCTCCAGAGCGGGCGCCAGAGCCAGGCAGGGAGAACACCACTCGGCCCAGAAATCCACCAGGATCGGCCGCTTTTCCGACGCCTCCAGCACCTGCTGGTCAAACCCCTCGACATCCACATCAAATATATAGGGTGACTTTTGCATACCCGACTCCACGTACCACCGATCTGCTGACAAAAACCCGGGAAAGATAGCACATCCGGACAACTCTGAGTGGAGCCGCGCAGGGTGGTGCGGTATCGTATGGGACTGTTCAGCATATCCAGACCCTTCAACCGGCTGTACGATGGAGCTTCACCCATGCAGAGTAAAACCGCCCTATCCGCCCGCTATCCCGCCGCCCGTCCCCGCCGCATGCGCCGGGATGACTTTTCCCGCCGCCTGATGCGCGAAAACGGACTGACTCCGGCTGACTTTATCTACCCGGTGTTCGTCCTGGAAGGGAGCGGTGAGCGGGAGCCGGTGACCTCCATGCCCGGCGTGGAGCGCATGAGTATCGACCTGCTGGTCAAGGAGGCCAGGCAGGCGGCCGCACTGGGCATTCCCGCCATGGCGCTGTTTCCGGTCACCCCCCAGAGCGCCAAGTCGCTGGATGCGCGGGAGGCATTCAACCCGGATGGCTTGGCCCAACGTGCGGTGCGGGCGCTGAAGGACGCCCTGCCCGATCTGGGGGTGATAACCGACGTGGCGCTCGACCCCTTCACCACCCACGGCCAGGACGGCCTGCTGGACAAATCGGGTTACGTGATGAATGACGAGACGGTGGAGGTACTGGTGCGCCAGGCCATCTCCCATGCCGCTGCCGGCGCCGACGTGGTGGCTCCCTCCGATATGATGGACGGGCGCATCGGCGAGGTGCGCACGGCGCTGGAGTCGGCCGGCCATATCCATACCCGCATCCTTGCCTACTCGGCCAAGTACGCCTCCAGCTTCTATGGCCCGTTCCGCGACGCCGTGGGCTCGGCAGCCAATCTGGGCGGCGGTAACAAATACACCTACCAGATGGACCCGGCCAACTCCGACGAGGCGCTGCGCGAGGTGGAACTGGACCTGAATGAGGGCGCCGACATGGTGATGGTGAAGCCGGGCATGCCCTATCTGGATATCGTGCGTCGGGTAAAGGAGAACTTTGGCGTACCCACCTTCGCCTATCAGGTGAGCGGCGAATACGCCATGCTCAAGGCGGCCTCGATGAACGGCTGGCTGGATGAGCGGGCGGTGGTGCTGGAATCACTGCTCTGCTTCAAGCGGGCAGGCGCCGACGGCATCCTCACCTACTTCGCCAAAACGGCGGCCGAGTGGCTGGCGGAATAACCATCTGGGGGCGGTGTCGGGCCTGACGCCGCCCCCCCTTTTCCAACGCAGAACCAGACCATGACCGATAGATACGCCGTCATCGGCAACCCCATCGAACACAGCAAATCGCCACTGATCCACCGGGCCTTTGCCGAACAGACCGGCATGGACCTGACCTATGAGCGACTGCTTGGCCGCCTGGATGGATTCGACAAAGATGTGCGGAAGTTCTTCGCCGGCGGCGGGCGTGGACTCAATGTCACCGTCCCGTTCAAGGAGCAGGCCTGGGCGCTGGCGGATGAACGCACGCCCCGCGCCGGGAGCGCCGGGGCGGTCAACACCCTGGTCCCACTGGACGCTGGACGCCTGCGCGGTGACAACACCGACGGCGCCGGGCTGGTACGGGACCTGAGTGTCAATCACGGCTATCTGCTGAGCGGCTGCCGTATCCTGCTGCTGGGGGCCGGGGGTGCCTCGAAAGGGGTGGTGCGACCGCTACTGGAGTGCGGCCCGGAACAGTTGGTGATCGCCAACCGCACCGCCGACAAGGCGCGCCGGCTGGCCGCCACGTTGCAACCCCTGGGTCCGATACGGGGCTGTGGGCTGGATGAACTGGAGGGTGACCGGTTTGATCTGATCATTAACGGCACGGCGGCCGGTCTGCAGGGCGAGGTGCCGCCGCTACCCAGCGGTATCCTGACAGCCGGCGGCTGGACCTACGACATGGTGTACGCCAGCGAACCCACCGCCTTCGTGCGCTGGGGCCAGCGTCACCGGGCCGGCAAGGCGCTGGATGGCCTGGGCATGCTGGTGGAGCAGGCCGCCGAATCCTTCCTCCTGTGGCGCGGGGTGCGTCCCGACACCGCTCCGGTGATCGCCAGTCTGCGCTGAATACGTCCGTTGGCCGACCTCGGGAAACGACTCGACCGAGGAAGCGGCGGAAGCGGATGGAAAGTTGTAGGGTGGATAAGCATCGGCGCATCCACCCTACGGATTCGACGAAATATTACCTCACCACCGAAACATCAGCCGGCGCGGTATTTCTCCGCCAGCTTGACATAGTGGCCCGCCACATAGGGCAGAAAGGCCAGCTCCTCGTCGGTCAGTTTGCGCAGCCGCTTGGCGGGCGAGCCGCACCAGAGATATCCGCTTTCCAGCCGCTTCCCCTCGGTGACCAGGCTACCGGCCGCCAGGATAATGTCGGACTCCAGCACCGCCCCGTCCATCACGATCGAGCCCATGCCGATCAGGCAACGATCGCCGATGGTACAGCCGTGCAGCAGCACCTTGTGTCCCGCCGTCACATCATTGCCAATGGTCAGGGCGTGTCCGCCCGGCGAGGCCGGGTTGGCGTGAGTGACATGCAGCACACTGCCGTCCTGGATATTGGTGCGCTCACCGATGCGGATGCTGTTGACGTCACCGCGTACCGCTGTCATCGGCCAGATCGAGGCCTGGTCGCCAATCTCCACATCGCCGATGACCACCGCACTCGGATCAACCCAGACCGATTCACCCAGTTTGGGTACCATGCCGTCGAAGGGGCGGATATTGGACATGAGGATCTCCTGTTGCGGGCTTCAGTTGCGCGGAGCGGGTAGTCTACTGGGTCTGCTGCCGGAACAAAACCTTGGCGGCTGAACGGCACTTTAGCCGTTGATCCAAAACAGCTATGCTGTTCAGTAAAACTGATGTCAGGCGGAGGCTGAATGGAGCGGGACAACTGCCGTGGGATGGCGTTCGAGAGGCAGGAACGGGAACGGATCTGGCCCTCGGCCGACTACAGCCAGCAGGTGGAGCGGTTACGGCGGTCGATCGGTAGCGAGATCTATCTGGTGGAGCTGAAGCCGGAGGATATCCATATGGGCATCCGCTATTCGGACACCCCGTTCGAACTGATTGACGTACTGGAGTTCCCGCGTCCCGACCCGGCCCGGGGACTGGCCCCGCACCTGATCCTGCTGGACGACGGCCGGGGCATCAACCTGGGGCGTATCGCCCGCATCACCATTGACACCCCCTACAGTCCGCCGGTCGAGAACATCCTCTACCAGGAGTCCTTCCTGATGGATCGGCTGCTGCTGCGGGAGCGGCGCCTCAGTGAGGCCTCCATCGCGGAGCGTTCCAAACTGCTGCTGGGTTGCTTTCTGGGCAAGCGCATAGACAAGCGGCTGACACGGGAATAGTAGCGCTCCGCACCCCCTGTAAAGCATTCAGCGCCCCGGCCGACACAGTACCAGGCGCACCCAACATCTGCCGCCGTGGCGGGTGAAATAGCATGTAGCTGGAAGTGAGCCAATGCACCCCTTTTCAATTCGGCCGCGCATTTTCCAACAGACTGCGGATAGTATAGTGACCGCATAACAAAAAACGCTCATCTGGAGAGCCACTATGGAGATAGGTACATTTGTCACGCTGGGGATTCTAGTCGTCATCGCCTTCTATGGCATCGCCATCTACAACGGCCTGGTCAATCTGAAACACGGCGTCACCAAGGCGTGGGCCAATATCGATGTGCTGATGAAACAGCGCCACGACGAACTGCCCAAGCTGGTCGAGACCTGCAAGCAGTACATGCAGTATGAGCAGGAGACCCTGGAGCGGGTAATGCAGGCGCGGGCCGCCGTCTCCAGTGCCCGGGAGCAGGGCGATATCGGTGCCCTGGGTGGCGCGGAGAACCAGCTGCGCCTGGGACTGGGCAACCTGTTCGCGGTGGCCGAGGCCTATCCCGAGCTGAAGGCCAACGAGACCTTCCAGCACCTGCAGAGCCGCATCTCCGGCCTGGAGAACAGCATTGCCGACCGCCGCGAGTTCTACAACGAGAGCGTCAATAACAACAATGTTCGCATCGAGCAGTTCCCGGACCTGATCATTGCCCGGATGTTCAATTTCAAGGCCGCCGAGCTGCTAGAGTTCTCCGCCGAGGAGAAACAGGATGTGGACCTGAAATCCCTGTTCAACGGATGAGCCTGAGCGAACAGTTTATCCATCTATCTCACTTTGAGTTCTGGGCGCTGCAACTGTTCTGTACTGTTGCCGCCCTGGCCGGTCTCTATTACGCCTTTCGCTGGCTGGGTCGCGCCCGTCTGATCGAGGATGCGCCCACGGCGAGGATCCGCTCCGCCCATCAGGGCTATGTGGAGTTGGTGGGCAACGCCCGATTGATGGCGGGTGAACCGGTGTTTGCCCCACTGACCGGTATCGACTGTTGCTGGTACCGCTATAAGATCGAGAAAAGCGGCGACAAGAACTGGCGCACGGTGGAGAGCGATACCAGCGACGCCCTGTTCCTGCTGGAGGATGAGACCGGTCACTGCCTGATCGATCCCGAGGGGGCCGAGGTAACCCCCAGCGACCGCAGTGTCTGGTATGGCAGTGAGCGCTACCCGGTGAATCGCGCACCCGGCCGGCAGCGGGTGAAACAGACACCACTGCTGAAGCTGGCCCGATTCCTCAGCCAGGAGATCGGCAGTGGACGTTACCGCTATACCGAAGAGCGCCTCTACCCCGGCGACCGGCTCTATGCCATCGGCCTGTTCAAGAGCCTGGATGATCTGGATCACCGGCAGAGCCAGAGTGAGTGGATGCGGGGTCTGCTGCGCGAATGGAAACAGGACCGGGCGCAGCTGCTGGCCCGCTTCGACCTGAACCGCGATGGTCAGATCGATACGCGCGAGTGGGATATGGTACGCCAGACGGCACAGACCCAGGCACGCCTGGCCCATGCCGAACAGCAGCGCCATTTGGTGCAGCACACGCTGCGCTCGCCCAACTCCAGCCGCCACCCCTTCCTGCTCTCCACCCTGGCCGATTTTGAATTGGTGCGGCGTTTTCGGCTCAAGGCGTTCGGTGCCATCGCGCTGTTTTTCTTTGCCGGCAGTGCTGCCATCTGGTTGCTCAGCCTGCGCCCGGTCCAATAGTTCGTCTGACAGAGCGCCCCGTGGGCGGCGGGCACCACACTCACCCCGTGGGTGGATTTATGTCAGAATAACCACCCAAAGCCGTACTCATTGGAGAACCTGCACACCATGGATAACCCCCTGCTGCACCTGGAGGGACTGCCTCCCTTCAGCAAAATACGCGCCGAGCATGTGGAGCCGGCCATGGACCAACTGCTGGCCGAGAGCCGCGCCCTGACCGAGAGACTGCTGGCTCAGACACCACCCTTCACCTGGGCCAACCTGGTGGAACCACTGGAAATCATGGAGGACCGTATCAACCGCACCTGGTCCCCGGTCAGCCATCTCAACTCGGTGCTCAACAGCGACGCGCTGCGCCAGGCCTATAACGCCTGCCTGCCAAAACTCTCCGACTACGGCACCGAGATGGGCCAGAACGCCGCGCTCTGCGATGCCTACAAATCCGTGTATGAGAACGACGCCACACTGGACGGCGCGCAGCGCAAGCTGCTGGAAAACGCCCTGCGCGACTTCCACCTCTCCGGTGTCGACCTGCCGGCCGACAAAAAGCAGCGTTTCAAGGAGATCAGCCAGGAGCTCTCCAGTCTGACCAGCAAGTACAGCGAGAACGTGCTGGACGCCACCAACGCCTGGAGCAAGCTGATCGCCGATGCGACCGAGCTGGCCGGCCTGCCGGAGAGCGCCCTGGGCCTGGCCAAGCAGACCGCCGAACAGCGCGGCGAAAACGGCTGGCTACTGACCCTCGACTTCCCCTCCTACATGCCGGTGATGACCTATGCCGACAACCGGGCACTGCGCCGGGAACTGTACGAGGCCTACGCCACCCGCGCCTCGGACCAGGGACCACATGCCGGGCAGTGGGACAACAGCGCGGTGATGGAGCAGATCCTGCGGCTACGCCATGAGCAGTCGCAGGTCCTCGGCTTCGACAACTACGCCGAGCGCTCCATGGCGCGCAAAATGGCGCCCGGTACCGACCGGGTGATCGAGTTTCTAACCGATCTGGCAGAGCGTTCCCGCCCCCAGGCACAGAAGGAGCTGACGGAGCTCACCGACTTCGCCCGCGAGCAGCACGGCGTGACAGAGCTGGAGGCTTGGGACATCGGCTACTACGGCGAGAAACTGCGCCAGCACCGCTACGCCATCACCCAGGAAGAGCTGAAACCCTATTTCCCGGAGGACCGGGTGCTCAACGGCCTGTTCGCGGTGGTACATAAACTCTATGGCATCAAGATCAGTGAGGTCGCGGAATTTGAAGGCTGGCACCCCACGGTGCGCTTCTTCGAGATCCGCGATACCGACGGCCAGCTGCAGGGCCAGTTCTATCTCGATCTCTATGCCCGCCAGAACAAGCGCGGTGGCGCCTGGATGGACGAGTGCATCGTGCGCATGTTCACCCCCAGCTGCGACCAGATACCGGTCGCCTACCTGGTGTGCAATTTCTCGCCACCGGTCGGCGACAAGCCGGCCCTGTTCACCCATGACGAGGTGGAGACCCTGTTCCACGAGTTCGGCCACGGCCTGCATCATCTGCTGACCCGGGTCGACTATCCGGGAGTGGCCGGCATTAACGGCGTCGCCTGGGACGCTGTGGAGCTACCCAGCCAGTTCATGGAGAACTGGTGCTGGGAGCGCGAGGCGCTGGACCTGTTCGCCGCCCACTATGAGAGCGGCGAGCCGCTGCCCCAGGTGCTGTATGAAAAGATGATGGCGGCGAAGAATTTTCAGTCCGGCATGCAGATGGTGCGGCAACTGGAGTTCAGCCTGTTCGACTTCCGCATGCACCGCGAGTACGACCCGCAACAGGGTGGCCGGATCTATCAGATCCTCGGCGAAGTGCGCGATCAGGTGGCGGTAATCATCCCGCCCCCGTTCAACCGCTTCGCCCACGGCTTTTCGCACATCTTCGCCGGCGGTTACGCGGCCGGCTACTACAGCTACAAGTGGGCCGAGGTGCTCTCCGCCGACGCCTTCTCCCTGTTCGAGGAACACGGCATTTTCGACCGGGCGACCGGACAAGCATTTTTGCACAACATCCTGGAACAGGGTGGCTCCAAGGATGCCATGGAGCTGTTCGTCGCCTTCCGCGGTCGCGAGCCGCAGATCGAAGCCCTGTTGCGCCACAGCGGCATCAGCACATGAAGGGAAGCGGATGGAATGGCTTGCTGCTGACCCTGCTGATAAGTTTGGTATTAGTCGGCATGGCCCAGGGGGCACGCATCACCGACAAGCTGCTGGCCGGCCTCTACCCCGACCCGGACAGCACCGGAAAGCCCACCCGGGTACTACCCAGCGACACCCCGCTGGAGCGACTGGAAAAGCGCGGTGATTTTACCCGGGTACGACTGGGTGACGGCAGCGAGGGCTGGGTGGAGAGCCGCTTCATCACCGACGAGAAACCGGCCCGTATCATGCTGCTGGAGCTGCAGGCAAAGAACAGCCAGTTGCAGCAACAGCTGCGCGATGCCGAGCGCCAGCTCAAGGCGCTGGGAAAGGAGCAGCCCGGCGGGAACGGCAGCAGGGATGACCCGGAACTAAACGCGTTGAAACGGCAGCTGGCAGACGCCCAGGCGGAAAACGCCCTGCTGAAAAATGAACGGCCCACCGACAACGGCGCCGGCAATGACAGTGAAGCGCTGGCCCAGCGTATTGTCGAACTGGAGCAGCAGCTGGCGGAGACCGCCTCGAGTGAGGCGGAGCTGACCCGGGAGAGCAGCGCACTGGAAACCGCCCAACAGGTCAACCGGCAGCTCGAACAGCGCCTGCAACAGATCGCCCGGCTCGCCGGCGCAATGGAAACAACGACAGCGACCGAGGAGCCCTCAAGTGGCTTCAAGGCCTGGGAACTGCCTCTGTTGCTGCTGGCCATGTTGTTCAGCTTTATCGGTGGCGTGGCGTTCAAAAACTACCGCCTGGCAAAACGCTATGGCGGCTTCCGTATCTGACAGCCCAAGACGCTGGGGTCGGAGTCCGGCATGGCACCCTGTAGGAGGCCCGCCCAGGCTGATTTCGCAGCGAGGCGCCGCTCCTACAGGTTGATTTTTGCAACAATCGGGATTAAATCCATTCGCGGCTAATACTTTTCCCTCACCTGGCCAGGTCAGGTGGGTAAACAGGTAAGAAGAATATGAAATACTCGGACCTGCGAGACTTTATTGAAAAACTGGAGGCCCTGGGGGAGCTGAAGCGGATCAGCATCGAGGTGGATCCCTATCTGGAGGTGACCGAGATCTGTGACCGCACCCTGCGTGCCGGTGGCCCCGCGCTGCTGTTCGAGCGGGTCAAGGGCTCCGATTTCCCGCTGCTGGGCAACCTGTTCGGCACGCCCCGCCGGGTCGCCCTCGGCATGGGCGAGGAGTCGGTGGAGGCACTGCGCGAGGTGGGCAAGCTGCTGGCCATGCTCAAGGAGCCGGAACCGCCCAAGGGGATGAAGGATGCCTGGTCCAAGCTGCCGGTATTCCGCAAGGTGCTGGACATGGCGCCCAAGGAGATCAAGCACCCCGCCTGTCAGTCGATTGTACTGGAACAGGATCAGATCGATCTGGCACAACTGCCGATCCAGACCTGCTGGCCCGGCGATGCCGGCCCGCTCATCACCTGGGGCCTGGTGATCACCCGAGGCCCGGAGAAGAGCCGGCAGAACCTGGGCATCTACCGCATGCAGGTGATCGGCAGGAACCGCGTGATCATGCGCTGGCTGTCACACCGGGGTGGGGCACTGGATTTCCGCGACTGGCAGCAGCGCCATCCGGGCGAGCCGTTCCCGGTGAGCGTCGCCCTGGGCGCCGACCCGGCCACCATCCTGGCTGCGGTCACCCCGGTACCCGACAGCCTGTCCGAATACGCCTTTGCCGGTCTGCTGCGCGGCAGCCGCACCGAGGTGACCCGCAGCCTGACCAATGAACTGCAGGTCCCGGCGTCGGCCGAATTCGTGCTGGAGGGCTATCTCTATCCTGATGATATGGCGCCTGAAGGACCCTTTGGCGATCACACCGGCTACTACAACGAGGTGGACAGCTTTCCGGTGTTCACCATCGAGCGCATCACCCACCGACGGGAGCCGATTTACCACAGCACCTATACCGGTCGCCCGCCCGACGAACCGGCCATTCTGGGAGTGGCCCTGAACGAAGTATTCGTGCCGATCCTGCAGAAACAGTTCCCGGAGATTGCCGACTTCTACCTGCCGCCGGAGGGTTGCTCCTACCGCATGGCAGTGGTGTCGATGAAGAAGCAGTACCCGGGCCATGCCAAGCGGGTGATGCTCGGCATCTGGTCCTTTCTGCGTCAGTTCATGTACACCAAGTTTGTCATCGTCACCGATGATGATGTGAATGTGCGCGACTGGAACGACGTGATCTGGGCCATGACCACCCGTATGGACCCGGCTCGCGACACCACCCTGATCGAAAACACGCCGATCGACTACCTCGATTTCGCCTCACCGGTCTCCGGCCTCGGCTCCAAGATCGGTTTCGACGCCACCAACAAGTGGCCGGGCGAGACACAACGCGAATGGGGCCGACCCATCACCATGGATGCGGCCGTGCAACAGCGGGTGGATGAAATTTGGCGCAGTCTGGACATTAATCTCCCGGGTGATTGAATCGTCACACCGGTCTATGGCTATAATTGCGGACCATTGAAAACAAGAACCGAGGAGGAGTGACCATGCGCACCATCATGTTGATGAATGCCAAGGGGGGCTGCGGCAAGACCACACTGGCGACCAATATCGCCACCTGGTTTGCCGATGAGGGCGCAACGGTGGCACTTGCCGACTTCGATCCCCAGGGATCTTCGCTGGACTGGCTGGAAGCCCGCAAGGACTACGAAGGCATTCCGGACATCGAGGCGATTGATGCAACAAAGGGCGTGGTGAAACCGGCCCGCGGCACCGATTTTTTGATCATGGATGCCCCTGCCGGCACCCATGGCGCCGAGATCGACAGGATGCTCAAGCAGGTGCAGTCACTGATTGTGCCGGTGCTTCCCTCCCCCATCGACATGCGCGCCTGCCGCCGTTTTCTGGAAGAGCTGCTGAGCAGCGGTAGGGTGTCACGCAAGCAGACCAAAATCGCCATCGTTGCCAACCGGACCCGGGAGAACACCCTGATCTACCGACAACTGGAGGAGTACCTGGCCCATTTGGAGCTGCCGTTTCTGACCCACTTGCGGGAGAGCCAGAACTACATCCGCGCCGCCGAACGGGGTCTGGGAATCTTCGAGATGGCCCCGTCCCAGGTGTGGCAGGACATCGAGCTGTGGGACCCGATTCTGGAGTGGCTGGAGAAGCATTAGCGTGCAGCGCGTAGGTTGGGATGAGTGGAACGAATCCCAACAGCCGTTTTTGTGCGATGCCATCTTAGGAGGCCCACCCGCGAGCCGATTCGCGGCAAGATCGTAATACCAGCCTGGTGGGGTGGGCACGAACTAAGCGACTGACCTTAACGACACGCCTCAAGGCCGCTGCGAAGATCCGGATAGCGCAACTCCACGCCCAATTCCCGTTGCAGCTTGCCGCTATCCAGGCGCCGCGACTCCTGCAGATAGGAGAGCATGCCGGCGGAGAGCTGTAACTGCGCCTCCGCCAGGGATATCTGTGGCGGACGCGGCAACCCGGCCCAGTCGGCCACCCGGTTGAAGTAGTCGGTCATATTACCGGGCGCGCCATCACTCACGTTGTAGATCTCGCCGTTACCACCCCGGGCCATGGCCGCCAGACAGACCTGTACCAGGTCGTCGATATGGATGCGGTTGGTATAGGGTGCCTCGGACTCCCGCACCGTCGGCTCTGCCCGTTTCAGCCGTGCCAGCGGCAGCTTGTCCGGGCCATAGATACCCGCCACCCGCAGGATCACCAGTTCGCCAGCACTGGCGCGACTCCAGGCACGAAACCGCTGCTCCCCACTCCAGCGCCGCCTGGCCCGGTCCACCTGGGGATTGGCCGGCCGCGTCTCATCCACCCAGGCACCGGCACAGTCACCATACACCCCGGTGGTGCTCAGATAGACCACCCTGCGCGGGTGGCCGGATTGTTCGAAACCGGCGATCAACCGGCGCACCCGTGTCTCCTCCGTCCCCTGTCGGGGGGGCGGGGCGAAGTAGAACAGTTCGGTATCCCGCAGTGCAGGCAGGCTGTCCGACGGCACATCCAGGTCCAGCACCCTGGCCTGCAACCCCGCCGCTTGCAGGGCCCCGGCACTCGCCGTGCTTCGCACCACACCGGTCACCGGCAGCCCCTGTTGCAGACAGGCCCGTGCCACCCGTTGTCCCAGATAGCCACAGCCTATAATCACTTTATGCGTCATGATCTTTGTATTTCGCAGTAAAATAGTAGAGAATTTCCCGATACCCTGATGAAAAGCGAAGGAATTTTATGAGTTTTGTAGTAACAGTAGAACCCAGTGGACACAGTTTTACCACAGAACGGGGCGAGACCATCCTGGAGGCCGCCGACCGCCATGGCGTCTCCCTGCCTTACGGTTGCCGCAACGGCGCCTGTGGAAGTTGTGCGAGTACCCTGGTATCCGGCAGCGTCATCTATCCGGACGACGACGAGATAATCACCAGCGACCGGCCGGATGACTACTGCCTGACTTGCCAGGCGATACCCAGCAGCGATATCACCCTGCGCGCCCACGAGATAGAGACCGAGGCGGACGAGGAGATTCGTAACCTGATCTGTTCGGTGGAGCAGATGGACCAGCTCTCCCATGACGTGATGCGTGTCTTCCTGCGCCTGCCGGAGAATGAGCGGCTGCAATATCTGGCTGGCCAGTATCTTGATTTTATCCTGGAAGATGGTCGGCGCCGCGCATTCTCCATGGCCAATGCCCCGCACGACGATGAGTTGATTGAACTGCATATTCGCCATGTCCCCGGCGGCGAATTTACCGACTATGTTTTCGAGCGGATGCGGGTAGGCAACCGCCAGGAGATAGCCGCACCCATGGGCGGCTTCTATCTGCGGGAAGATTCCGACCGGCCGCTGGTCTTCATGGCCGGCGGCACCGGCTTCGCCCCCCTCAAGGCGGTGATCGAGCACGCATTCCATATCAAGGACCCGCGTCCTATTCACCTTTACTGGGGGGTACGCAGCAAGCAGGATCTCTACCTGGGGGAACTGGCCGAACAGTGGGCGCGGGAGCATCCCCGGGTCAGCTTCAAGGCGGTGCTCTCGGAACCGGATGCGGACTGGCAGGGAGAACGGGGCTTTGTGCATGAGGCGGTGCTGCGCGACCACCCGGACATGAGCCCGTACGATCTCTACATGAGCGGCCCGCCGGTAATGATCTTCGCCGCCCGTGACGCCTTTGCCCGCGCCGGTCTGGATCGGGAACGGATGTATTCAGACGTGTTCGAGTGGGCCCAGGACAATCCGAATAAATGACGGGCGGCGTCCGGGGAGCATCAGGAGCCGAAGCACCCTGTAGGAGGCCCGCCTCGGGCCGATTATCGCGGCGAGGCGCCGCTCCTACAGGTCGATTACTCTTCAAATGTCTTACTGCTTGTTGACGACCTCGAGCTTGGGTCGCGTCTCCGCACTGCCGGCTTCGGCGTTGTCCGGCTTGGCGGCCGGCAGCTTGAGCGAGGCCGGCAGTGCCATCGGCGCCGGATGGTCGCTGCTCAGTTCCAGACCGGCCTTGAAGCAGCTCAGCGCCTTCTCTTTTTCATCCATTTTCTCCAGCAGCGCGCCCAGCGCCCGGTAGGCGGCGCTGCTCGGCTCGATACCGATACTCGCCTCCAGATAGGTGCGGGCCTTTCCCCAGAGCTTGTTACCCAGACAGAGCTGACCCAGGGTCAGCAACAGCACAGGACTGCGTGGCCGGTTCTTCAACCATGCCTCGGCCATGGACAAGTGACGGGCGCTGTCATCCGCCGGGACCCGGCCGTAGAGCTCAACCAGATCGTCACTCCAATGGCGGTCAATGGCGTCGTGCAAAACCCGTTCAACCTGATTGTGTTCGCCCCTGTTCATCAGGTGATTGACATAGGTAGTGACCATCTCCTCGCGGAACCGGATAGCCGCGGGGATGCGGTTCCAGACTGTCTGCAACTGGGTGAGATTCTCATCCTGAGCCGCCACGGTGAGCTGATTCTGGAAGACCCGCAATTCCAGCGCCTGCAGTTCATCCGGTTCTACCACCTTGCGCTTCTTCAGCTCCGGTAAAAGCTGGCCCATTTCCCGCCAGTCACCCAACCGCTGGTACAACTCCTTGAGCAGCTTCAGCACATGGGTATGGCGCGGGGCGATTTCACGCAGATGCTTGAGGGTGGCCAGCGCCTGCTCCAGCTGGGCATGGTCTAGCTGCAGCTCCGCCTGGGTCAGGCCAACCGCCACATCGGCTTCCGGCATGCTTTCATGGGCCAGCTGCAGATAGTGATCGCGCCGTTCATGGGCGTCCTGTTGCTGGGCGGAACGGGCCGCCGCCAGATAGTTGAGCAGCGGTGTTTCCGATTTGCCGGCAAAGCGCACCAGATCCCGCTCGGCCCGCTTCCAGTTGCCTTCGGACAACTCCACCAGTCCCTGGGTCAAGGCCTTGCGGGCACGTTTGGCACCGCGGTGCTCACGCCAGTCGTGCAATTTTCGGGGGGTGGCGCCAAGCCGTGAGATTATTCGCAGGGTCAGGTAGAGTGCACCGAACAGCAACAGGTTCATCAGCAGGAAGAACGCCAGACTCCCTTCCACGGTCCATTGACCATAGCCGATCAGGATGTAGCCGTTGTCCTCTTTCACGGCCAGCGCCAACAAGACAGAGGCGGCCAGCCCGAGCAATCCAAGTATCAGTATTCTCATCTGGCGCCCTCGTCACCGGTCGCCTTGACGCGTGCCTGCAGCGCCACCAGGGAGAGTGAGATATCCGGTAGCCGGGGATGCACGTCAACCGATTGCAGCACACTGATCTCCTTCTGGGCGGCCTGGGTGGCGGTCGCATCGGCATCGAAAAACTCACCGATCCAGGCAGCCGCCTGTTTGAGACTGGAGCCATACAGTTGCTGATCCCCTTTCAGCAGCGCCAGGCGGGCCGCCTCCAGCTGAAGCTGCAGATTCTGGTAGACGAAAAACTGCTGTTCCGGCGGCAGCATGGCGCTGACCGGTTTGTCGCGATGGCGGATCACCATGACCGACTTGAAGCCTTCCCAGCCATCCTTCAGCAGCGTCTCCACACTGCGTTGCGCGCTGTCCGCCTGGCCGTCGCCCTGCTCCGGCTTGGCGGGTGTGTAACTGAGTCCGAGCATTTTCAGCGCCTTCACCTGCTCCTTCAGTCCATTCAGTCTCGCTGCCAGACCGACCCGATCCAGCTGCCCTACTCCTTTCAGGGTGGCTATTTCCTTTGCCAGCAGCTCGCGTACCTCGATCCAACCCGGGTCGCCGCTGTCGCGCAGACGGCCATCCGCAGCCTCCAGTGCCCGGATCGCGGTATCCACATCCCCCGCCAGCTGGAGCCGGTGATTCGCCACCCGCATCAGGTACTCCGCCTCCGCTGCCATCCAGGCATTGCTGCTGCGACCGACCCGGCTGTAAACCGATTCCAGTGACTGCTGCATCTCACTGGCCTGCTGACTCAGCCGCTCACGCTCGCTGACCAGCTTCTGCTCCTGCAGTTCCAGCGCACTGCGCTGATTCTCGATCTCCTGCTTCTGCTGTTCGAACGCCTGGGCAACGACCGACAGTTTGCCTTGCAGCGCCTGTTGCTGCGCATCCGCCTTGCCCAGCTCTTCGTTCATCCGCAACAGTGATGCCTGCAGCCCGGTCCAGTATTGATAGCCGTAACCCAGCGCCCCAAACAGCAGGACCAGCGCAATGAGTGAAAGTGCCAGGGACAATTGGGGCAGGCGTGAAGCGCTGGTACCGGAAGGCGCCTGTTTGGTCGGGGTCGATTCAATGATTTCGGCATCCTCGATCTGCGACGCCTGTTGCAGCGCCGCCGCTCCCTCATCCTTGCCTGGATCTTTCGCGTCTTTATTGCTCATTCACTTTTCCGTCTGGATGTGTGTTGCAACCGGACCGGCCGGTTGGTGTAGATATTGCCCGACTCCTGGCCCGTCCGCCCTGGTTGCTCAAACAGCGGTCACCTTTTGTGGCGCCGGATGATGGCTGTTTTTCGGCGACTACAGATCACCGCATGGAGTCCTTAACTAGTCTAGCAAAGCGGCACGAAGCGGAATACTGCGTGCAACTCGCGACCGCCAGTGCGCCAGGAGACTATATCATTACTCAGCGGTTGCTGGCCCAGAGACAGATCGCCTCGAACAGATCCTGCTCATCCGCGCTTCGCGCCAGGTAGACCTCGCGACAACCCAGCTCCCGGGCACGCTGACGCATGCGGTCGCTGATTACGATCATGGGCGTCTGTTGCAACAGCGGCTGCCCCTCTTCACCCAGCATGGTGAAGAGATTGTCCAGCAGGATGTTGCTGGTGACCGTGACCACATCCACATCATCCCGCCAGCGCTGGATCAGCGGCGCAGGATCGGTTGTGGGACAGGCACGTCGATAGACTTCGGCAAAATCCACCGTCGCACCGCGCTCGGCCAGCTCCTCGGCCAGCAATTCGCGGCCGCCGTTGCCGCGCAGGATCAGTATCCGCTTGCCGGTGACATCCTTCAGCTCAGGGGTTTCCAGCAGGCCCTCGCTATCGAATGAGGATTCCGGCACCACATCCACCGGATAACCGGACTCGGCCAGCGTCTGGGCAGTACGCTTACCGACCGCCGCCAGGGCAACGCCGGCCGGCAGCTTCTGCTCCGGCGACAACTTGATGCCCCAGAGCACCGCATTGGGGCTGACAAAAATGGCCATATCGTAGTCGGCGAAGTGCGACAGCTGTTCAGCGACCTGCGCCACGTCGGGCGGATCGGTAATTTCCACGGTTGGGAAACGCAGGGGCAAACCATCCCGGGCACCAATCAGACGACACAGGGTGGCGGCCTGGTGTGTGGCACGGGTGACCAGCACGCCGAGACCGGACAGACTGCACTCTGTGGGAGACGTGATAAAGGACATGACCTGAAACTCAGTTTTGGTAAAGGTGTTTGAGCACCTGATCCGCGCCCTGGCCGAGCAGATCCTCCGCCACAGCAATGCCGAGCGCCTCGGCCTCACCAGCCGGCCCATTGATTTCGGCGCGCATGATGCGGCTGCCATCCGGCTCACCCACCAGGCCACGCATGAACAGCTTGCCATGGTTGAGCACCGCAAAGCCGGCAATCGGCACCTGGCAACCGCCCATCAACCGGTGATTCATGGCCCGTTCCGCCAGCACACAGCAGGCAGTCTCGGGATCATGCAGCGGCTGAATCAAGGCGTTGACCCGTTCATCGTCACTTCGGCACTCGATGCCGATGGCCCCCTGGCCGATGGCCGGCAGACTATCACCGCTCTCTATATATGAAGTGATACGCTGTTGAAAACCCAGCCGTTTGAGGCCGGCCGTCGCCAGGATGATGGCATCAAACTCTCCCTCATCCAGTTTGCGCAGGCGGGTGTTCACGTTGCCCCGCAGGGGGGCGATCTTCAGGTCCGGCCGGCGATCGGCCAACTGGCACTGGCGACGCAGGCTGGATGTGCCGACCACCGATCCTTCGGGCAGATCTTCCAACCGGCTGTAACGATTGGAGACAAAGGCGTCGCGTGGGTCTTCGCGCTCCATGATCACCGCCAGATGCAACCCCTCGGGCAGTTCCACAGGAACATCCTTCATGGAATGAACCGCGATATCCGCCCGCCCTTCCAGCATGCCCTGTTCCAGCTCCTTGACGAACAGCCCCTTGCCGCCGATTTTTGCCAGCGGCGTATCCAGGATTTTGTCGCCCTGGGTGCTCATACCGATCAACTCGACCTGCAGTCCGGGATGGGCCTGCCGCAGCAACTTGGCGACATGCTCTGCCTGCCACATGGCCAGGGGAGATTTTCGAGTGGCGATACGTAGGGATTGGGACATCACGGTTTTCTCGGTGGAAAAAGGCGCATGCTATAACCTCTGGCTGATACAGGCAAACAGCAACCGCTTATTTAACCTCCCGTATAGCGACACATGCAATACCTGATAAAAGCTCAAGGTTATTCGAACCCGGCCGATAGGGTGGCCCGACACCCAAGTGACTTATCAACTGCATGGCAATTAACTTGATCAACAACGAACTCGCGCTTATCTGTCCCGATCCGGTCATTGGCATTAATCGGGACGGTATCATCACCCTGTTCAATCCCGCCGCGGAGCATCTGCTCGGTTACTCCAGAGAGGAGGTAGTCGGACAAATGCAGGTTGCAAAACTCTACTCTTCCCGGGAATGCGCCCGGGAGATAAAGCGCCTGATGTATCAGACAAACAACGGCATCCAGGGCCAGATTATCGGCCACAAAACCCAGTTGCAATCCAAGAGCGGTACACTGATCCCGATTCAGCTCTCTGCCAGCCTGGTGGAAAAACAGGGCCGGGAAGTGGGCAGTATCGGTTTTTTTCGGGACCTGACCGAACGCCTGGCGCTGGAACGCTCACTCAAGCTGCTGTCGGTCACCGACAGCCTGACCGGGCTCTATAATCAGCGCCACTTCCATACCGTGCTGAACCAGGAAATCGCCCGCAGCAGGCGCTACAACCACCCGCTCAGCCTGATCTGTATCGACCTGGATAACTTCAAATCGGTCAATGACACCCTGGGCCATGTGGAGGGGGATCTGGCGTTGCGCTACGTCGGCGAGGCGATTTCCGCAATTCTGCGCAACAGCGATTACGGTTTCCGCTACGGCGGCGACGAATTTATGGTGCTGCTGCCGGAGACCCCGCGACAGAAGGCCGACAGCCTCACCCTGAGACTGATCGACTATTTCGGCCGGCATATGCCAAGCAATCTGGTTGAAGTCACCCAGAACGGCAATCCTGTTGCGCTCAGTATCGGGATTGCAGAATACAAGGATGACGAGCCTGCCGGGGTTTTCATCAAGCGCACCGACCTGGCCATGTACCAGGCCAAGAAAAAAACCGGCAGCCTGGCGGTCCTGGCGGAATAGCCGCACCCGGTCCCGGCCACTGGAACCGGCTTGTCAGATCCTGCCGCGCAGCAGCTTGCGCACTTCCGGCAGGTGCCGCCGACTCACCTCCAGTTCGGCAGCACTGCCTGCCAGTGATACCGCACAGGCACCGTTGCCGAGACGCTTCAGGCCGAGCAGGCGCTCCCGCACGATCAGGGCGTTTCGATGGATGCGAATCAGCCGCTGCGCAAAGCGCTCTTCCAGAGACTTCAGCGACTCCTCCAGTAGCGCCTCGCCGGCGGCATGACAAACCGTCACATACTTGTTGTCGGCCTGGAAATAGATCACCTCACTGATCGGGATACGCTGTAGTCCGCCACGAAAGCTGACGCTGATATAGGCATCGTCCGGCTGCTCCTGCAGCGCCTGGAGAGCCTGCAACTGGGGCCGGTTCAGGGTGACCGCCTTTTCGATCGCCCGCTGCAGCCGCTCGCGGCGTATCGGTTTCAGTAGATAATCCACGGCATGGCGCTCGAAGGCCGCCAGGGCATGTTCGTCATAAGCGGTGACAAAAATCACCGCCGGGGGGGTCGCCAGCCCAGCCAGCACGGCGGCCGCCTCCAGGCCATCCATCCCCGGCATACGGATATCCATCAGCACCAGATCCACTTCGCCCAGCCGAACGCGCTGCAGGGCATCCTGCCCGTTGTCGGCTTCCCCCACCACGCGCCAGGGCGGCCCGATCTCGTCGATCAGACTGCGCAGGCGCGCCCGGGCATGGGCCTCATCATCAACAATCAATATTTTCATTCTTGATTACCCACCAGACTCAGCGAGTGTCAGTTGCCATTTATACACAACAAATATTTTTCCTGATCATGGATTGGCCGGATGGATCATCAGGATATCATTTGCGCGTTTCACTGTTCATTCCAGGGGTGGGGGAAAACCACCCGCACCTGATGTTCGCCATCCACTTCACTGACGCTCAGGGAGGCCTCCTCATCGAAAAAGCCCTGCAGCCGTTCGCGGATATTCTGCAGCGCCATGCGGTTACCCGAGCGCTGCGCCTTGGCGCCGGCCACCGGCAGGGTATTGCGAATGCTGATATTGACCCGCTTGCGCCGATAGCGTCCGGTAATATGGATCAGGCCCGGTTCGGTTGACGGCTCAATGCCATGGTAGATCGCATTCTCCAGCAGCGGCTGCAGGATCAGTGCCGGCAGTTCGGCATCCAGCGGCAGCGCCTCCAGATCCCAGGTCACCCGCAGACGTTCACCGAGCCGCTGTTCCTCGATGCGCAGATAACCCCGGCACAGCTCTATCTCCTCACCCAGACTGGACATGCGCTGGGCATTGGCGAGCGAGGCGCGGAACAGGTCGGACAGATCGTACACCACCTCTTCCGCCAGGGCCGGGTCGGTGCGGGTCAGACTGGCGATGGTGTTCATGCTGTTGAACAGAAAATGCGGGCGGATGCGCGACTGCAGCGCCTGCAGATGGGCCTTCGATTCGGCCTCCACCTGGAGGCGCCAGCGATACTGGACAGAGAGGTAGTGCATCAGCACCGCGCAGACAATGGCGCTGATCACCAGGCTCTTGAGCAGAAAGTCATCGCCAACGGACATCCCCAGGGTCCAGATGGCCAGCAGTGAGATTATCAGGGTCACGCCCATCAGGCTGCACCAGATAATCAGGCCGACCTGCCAGGTCCGCAGGTGAATGATCCAGGGTCGCAGCAGGCAGACCAGTGCGCTGCCGACCAGCGCGATCCACTGGATATACAGCGAACGCAGGCTCAGCTCACCGGCAAACTCCTGAAACGAGCCGATCGATGCCAGGGTGAGGATCACCGCCAGCAGTTCGGCCGAGATCACCACCCCGAACACCATCCGGATGCTACAGAAGTTCGGCAGATAGGCCGTCTGGCGCCGTTCCGGCACCCGCCCCTTTGATCCTTTCTGCGTCATCGCCCTGGCATCTCCCCCTGTTTGACTTAACGCTGCCCGGAATCCTGATACAATTGCACCGCTCTGGCGGATGGGCGGCCTGGCGGGCCACAGGCACAAGCCAGTATCTTACACTCTCTTAACGGGCGATCTATCCAATGCTTCACACTCACGCAGGAATATTTATCTCATGAGCGATAAAAAACTCTGGTCCGGCCGCTTCAGCGAACCCACCGACGCCTTTGTCGAGGCTTTCACCGCCTCGGTGGAGTTCGATCAGCGCCTCTACCGCTATGATATCCAGGGCTCCATCGCCCACGCCACCATGCTGGCCAAGTCCGGCATTCTGACCGAGGCCGAGCGTGGCAGCATCATCTCCGGACTGGAGCGGATCCAGGCCCGGATCGAATCCGGTCAGTTCGACTGGTCGGTGGAGCTGGAAGATGTGCACATGAACGTGGAGTCCCACCTAACCCGCGCCATCGGCGATGCCGGTAAGAAGCTGCATACCGGGCGCTCGCGCAATGATCAGGTGGCCACCGATATCCGGCTCTATCTGCGCGATGAAATCGAGATTATCCGCAGCGAGATCCTGCGCCTGCAACAGGCCCTGCTGGATACCGCGGAGCGGGAAGCGGAGACCATCATGCCCGGCTTCACCCACCTGCAGACCGCCCAACCGGTCACCTTCGGCCATCACCTCATGGCCTGGTTCGAGATGCTGGACCGGGATCGGGAACGTCTGGCCGACTGCAACAAGCGGGTCAACGTCATGCCGCTCGGTTCGGCCGCCCTGGCTGGCACCACCTACCCCATCGACCGCCACTACACCGCCCAGCTGCTGGGCTTCGAGCGGCCGAGCGAAAACTCCCTGGACGCAGTCAGCGACCGGGACTTCGCCATCGAGTTCAGTGCCGCCGCGGCCTTGATCATGATGCACCTGTCACGCATGTCGGAAGAGCTGATCATCTGGTCCTCGGCCCAGTTCAATTTTGTCGATCTCTCGGACAGCTTCTGCACCGGCTCCTCTATCATGCCGCAGAAGAAAAACCCCGACGTGCCGGAACTGGTGCGCGGCAAGACCGGCCGTATCTTCGGTCACCTGATCGGTCTGCTGACCCTGATGAAGGGCCAGCCACTGGCCTACAACAAGGACAACCAGGAGGACAAGGAGCCGCTGTTCGACACCGTGGACAACCTGAAGGGCTCGCTCAAGGTGTTTGCCGACATGATCCCGGCCATCACCTGCAAACCCCAGAGCATGCGCGAGGCGGCGATGAAGGGTTTTGCCACCGCCACCGATCTGGCCGACTACCTGGTGCGCAAGGGCACCCCGTTCCGCGACGCCCACGAAGTGGTGGGAAAAGCGGTGGCGCTGGGTGTCAGCAAGGGCTGCGACCTGGCCGATCTCAGCCTGGAGGAGCTGCGGAGTTTCTCCAGCCAGATCGATGACGATGTATTCGAGGTATTGACCCTGGAGGGTTCCGTGGCCGCCCGCAACCATATCGGCGGTACCGCGCCAGCCCAGGTACGGGCGGCCATTGCACGCGCCCGCCAGCGGCTAGCCAGTGAGTAAACGCCTGCTATCGTGGTGGCAGCAAGTAATCCACGAATTCCGCTGTGCTCCATGCGGGCTACCCATGACAGGTAGCCCGTAGGTTGGGGCTAGCGGCGTACAGGCACTACGCTTTCAGAAAATGACCATGCCCGAGCGCCGCGTAACCCAACGGATCCGCAGCCGCCAAACAGTGGGTTAAGGCGCGCGCACGGGGCGCGGCCATATGCATTCCCACGCAGAGCGTGGGAACGAGGAAACAGACGTGCCCACCGTACTCGCCTGCCCAGGTTAACGCCTGGCATGTAGGAGGCCAGCCTCGAGCCGAAATCGCGGCGCCGCGCCGCTCCTACAGGTGGATCGGTCGCTGAAGCGCCACCTGACACCGTCAACCTGCATTTTCCCGCCCGCAGCATGTATAGTTACCCAGTAACCCACAGGAGAGGAGCCATGACACAAACCAACACCACCGCCGCAGACGACGCCTTGGTGCTGCGCGAAGACCGCGACGGCATCGCCTACCTGACGCTGAATCGTCCCAACCAGTTCAACGCCCTCTCGGAAGAACTGCTGGATGCCCTGCAGGCCAATCTGGACGCCATCGCCGAGGACAAAAGCGTGCGCGTGGTGGTGCTGGCCGGCAACGGCCGCGCCTTCTGTGCCGGACATGACCTGAAGCAGATGCGCACCCAGAACGAACGCGCCTACTTCCAGCAGCTGTTCACCCGTTGCGGCCAGGTGATGACCCGTATCAGCAGCCTGCCACAACCGGTGATTGCCCGGGTACACGGCATCGCCACCGCGGCCGGCTGTCAGCTGGTCGCCTCCTGTGATCTGGCAATTGCCGAAGAGGGGTCGCGCTTTGCCGTCTCCGGCATCAATGTGGGCCTGTTCTGTGGCACCCCCAGCGTTCCGCTGTCGCGCAATGTGGGCCGCAAGCAGGCGATGGAGATGCTCTTGACCGGCGGCTTTATACCGGCCCAGCAGGCCGCCGCGCAAGGCCTGATCAACCGCGCCGTGCCGCTGGAACAGCTGGACGCTGAAGTACTGAAACTGGCCCGCACCATCTGCGACAAATCCAGCGCCTCGGTCGCACTCGGCAAGGCGATGTATTACAAGCAGCTTGAGATGGGTGTTGAGCAGGCCTACCAGTTCGCCAGCGAGGCGATGGCGGACAACATGATGTTCGAGGACGTGGGTGAAGGCATCGACGCCTTTACCGAGAAACGCCCGCCCAACTGGCGGGACCGCTAGCCGGTGACGTTCCAACTCCATCCCCGGCTGGCGGCGGACACCCGGCCGATCTGTCACCTGACCCTGTGTGAGGTGCGGTTGATGAACGACCGACGCTTCCCCTGGCTGATCCTGGTTCCCGAACGGCCGGGGGTGACCGAGGTTCACCAGCTGGAGCAGAGCGACCAGCGCTTGCTGACGATCGAGAGCAGCCATGCCGCGCGGGTCCTGGAACAGTGCTATGCGCCGGACAAGATCAATCTGGGCGCCCTGGGCAATCTGGTGCCCCAGCTGCACTGGCATGTGGTAGCAAGACGAAAGGATGATACCTGCTGGCCGGGACCGGTCTGGGGCTGCGGCGAAAGGCTGCCCTACGCGGAGGCCGATCTGCAGCAACGTATCGCCGAACTGCAGGTGTGGTTTACCGATGAATGAAAAGACAACCGACTCGCTGGCCCAACTGAACGCACGACTGCTGGACTTTGCCCGGAAACGTGACTGGGAACAGTTTCATTCGCCCAAGAATCTGGCCATGGCGCTGATCGCCGAGTGCGCCGAGCTGGTGGAGCACTTCCAGTGGTTGAGCGAGGAGCAGAGCCACCAGTTGTCGCCGGAGAAACGGGAACAGGTGGCCCTGGAGATGGCGGATATCCTGATTTACCTGATCCGTACTGCAGAACGGCTGGATATCGACCTGATCGCCGCGGCCCAGCGCAAGATAGCCATCAATGAGTCACGCTATCCCGCTGACAAGGTGTATGGCGATGCCCGCCGGGCTGATGAATACGACGACGAATAGGGCGTAACAGTTTAAACCGACAGGGTATGGTGAGTTTTGTACGGCCGATAACCCGGTGGGCGCATCACCAGATGACTCAGCCGCCCGTTCACCCATCCCGACCCAGCAGCAGCCGGATGCCCCAGCGCCGCCGTGCCCGTTCCCGCAGACCCAACTGAACCTCGGCCTGGCTCGCCACCAGCACGGCCTCCGGAACGCGCTCCCGAATCGCCTCAAACAGGGTCAGTGAGATCCCCTTGCCCTGGCGATGACTGATCCAGAGCAGATTCAGTTTCATGTTCAGATCGGCGAACACCACCCGGTCCGAATGCTGGCTGAACAGCTCCCGAAGCTCCCCATACAGCTGTTCCCGCCGGTGCGGGGCCCAGCGCTTCAACCCTGGAATCAGCAGCATAAAATCAACCAGGTTCTGGCCACCCCGGTCTGCGGTGGGCACCCGCCGCCAAAGCGGATCTCCCGGGTGTAGTTGGGCATCCGGCATGATCTTGCGCGAATCCATCCGGCCTCCTCTGTCAGCGGGAATTCTATTAAAAAAGATAGACTATTCTGAAAGTTGAGTTCTAAAGTTTAAGCATAAACGGACGCACTATAGTGTGTTAACGGGAAATCTTTTTTGTCTCCATCGACAGTCGCTGGAGAGTGGGATGACAGGCCGCCAACCAGAGAATACAGATCGGAGGATCTAAGTTTTGACTCAATCAAGCAGTATTATTTACCAGGCACTGCAGAATGTCCCCTGTGGTGTGTTGATTTTCGATCAGAGTGGCACTATCAACTGGCTCAACCCGGCCCTGGAGAGCATGCTGGGCCTGAAGGCCGATCAACTGGTGGGACAGAATCGGGAGCAGTTTCCCTTCACTACCCATCGCGGGCTGTTCAAGGGCACGGGGCTGATGCACCTGTTCGGTACGGGAGTCGAGCAGGAGCGCTGGCTGCACTGCACTGTTGAAACCCGGGATGGCGCCGAGCCGGCAATTCACACCATTAAATATTTCCAGGACGTAACCGAGCTGATGCGGCTACGGGAGGAGAACCAGCGGCTGAATCAGCAGGTTGAGGAGCTGGCCATTACCGACGAACTGACCGGCCTGGCCAATCGCCAATCCCTCACCCGTACCCTGAATACCCAGGTCGCCCGCAGCCGCCGCTACCAGAATCCACTCAGCCTGGCGGTGATTCATCTGCTCGACAAACGTGACGAAACAGCAATCCCGGATGAGATTATCCTGGAGGTGAGCCGCTATCTGCGCGACCGCCTGCGCTGGGTCGATCTGATTGCCCGTTGGGAGCACAGCCAGTTCATCATCATCCTGCCGGAGACCAGCCTGCAGCACGGCAAGGACCTGATGGACAAGGTGCTGGCCGGCTTTTCCGAGGTGCCGCTTCCCGCCCCGTATGCGGGCGACTCCCTGGAACTGCTATTTGGTCTGGCCGAGTGGCACAAAGGTCAGGATGCCCGTCTGCTGATGAAGCAGGCACTCATTAACCTGGCAGAAAACGAAGCCGCCAGCGGCCAAGCCTGAGGTTTGGGACATGGCCGAGGCAGTGTCATACGAAGACGGCATCGGTCGCCAGCAGCTGTTGACTGTGCGCCGGCGCTTCCTTGGCCTGCACCGTGAGCGGCTGCGGATAATCACCCGGGAGCTGACACCGAACCAGCGCATATTTATCGATCTGTTGCCGTTGCTGTTCCACATCAACCACCCCACACTGCCGGGCTTTGCCGGCAGTGATACACCCATCGGCATTCCCGACTACGCCCCGACCCAGGCGGTGCTGCGACTCGCCCGCAAGCTGAGTCGCAGTTTCGAGTATAAAAAGCGTGCACGCCGCCGCTTTCACATCCAGGCGCTCTACCTGATGGGCAGTATCGGCAGCATTGCCCATACCCGCGGCAGCGATTTCGATATCTGGCTCTGCCACGATCCGGAACTGGACCGAGCCGCGCGCGATCTGTTGCGCCTCAAGGCACGCAAGATCGAGGCCTGGGGCAAAGAGCTGAATCTGGAAGTCCACTTCTTTCTCATGGATGTGGACGCCTTTCGCGGCGGCAAGCTGGACACCCTGTCCCATGAAAGCAGCGGCACCACCCAGCCGCACCTGCTGCTGGAGGAGTTCTATCGCACCGGCGTGCTGCTGGCCGGGCGCTATCCGGTCTGGTGGATGGTCCCGCCCGAAGAGGAGGCGAACTACACCCGGTACGTCAGCATGCTGTTCCACAAGCGCTTTATCGATCCGCTCGACTGCCTCGACTTCGGCAGCCTGGAGGCGATCCCGGTGGAGGAGTTTCTGGGCGCCGCCCACTGGCAGCTGTTCAAGGGGATCGAGTCACCCTACAAGACCATACTCAAACTGTTTCTGACCGAAGCCTACGCCCGGGATTATCCCGACATTCGCTGGCTCTGCCATGAGACCAAACAGGCCATCTACAGTGGCGACTTCGATCTGCGCAAGCTGGATCCCTATGTGCTGATGTACCAGCGGGTCGAACAGTATCTGCTTGGTCGGGGAGAAAAAGAGCGCCTGGAACTGGCGCGGCGCTGTCTCTATTTCAAATCCGAACAGACCCTGAGCCGGGAGCGGTTGCGTCCGCGGGACGACTGGAAGCGGGAGGTGTTGCAGGCACTGACAAAGGACTGGGGCTGGCGCCAGGGTGAACTGGTCAATCTCGACTCACGCCACAGCTGGAAGATCGACCAGGTGATGGATGAGCGCAACAACCTGGTGCGCGAGCTCAGTTACAGCTATCGACTGCTGACCGACTTTGCCCGCGAATACGCTTCCACCGAAGCCATCGATCCGGAAGAGATCAGCCTGCTCGGGCGCAAGCTCTACACCGCCCTGGAGAAGCGCCCGGGAAAGATCGACAGCATCAATCCCGGCATTACCCGCAGCCTCTACGAGGCGCGCATTTCACTTCACTACGCCCGCACCAAGGGCGAGCAATACGCCTGGTTCCTCTACCTGGGCGAGGTGAATGAGCAGGCGGCCCGGGTCACCAGCCCGCTGAAGACCGCCGCCTGTCTCAGCGAGATCCTGGCCTGGTGTCATCTGAATCGGTTAATCAATCTGACGACCATCGTCACCCTGTATCCGCAGGAGAATCCGGTCCGTCAGGCGGAGCTGGGGGCCATACTCGGGGCATTGAGCAATATCTATCAGCCGCATGAGTCCGTACCGGTACCGATGGCACGGCTGAAACAGCCGCCCTATGCCCTCTCCTGCACCCTGTTTCTCAACACCGGCATCGACCCGATGGCCTATCTGGCAAAGGTCGGAAAACAGCTCACCACCGAGCGCAGCGACCCCCTCAGCTTTGGTTCGGCACACAGCTCACTGGTGGAGACGGTGGAACAGCTGATCACCACCAGTTGGGGGGAGACCCTGGTCACCTACCACCAGGGAACCCGGGGACTGCTGGAGTGCCTGTGCCACTATCTGCGCATGGCGCTGCAAGGCAACGCTGCCCAACAGCCACCCCGCGCCACCGCACACTGTTTTAACTCGGTACGCGGCGGCAGCACCGCCAGGCGGGTCGAAAAGCTGTTCAATGATGTGCTGAACTGCTTCAGCGCGGCGGGCAGCGGCCTCAACAGCCGCTATTTGCAACAGATCGAGGATGATTTCTACCTGATCCATTACCAGAATGAAAAGTTCTCCTACTTCCCGATCGCCGGCGAACAGGAGGCGCTGGATATTCTGGCCGAACCCCAGCACAGCTTCCGCCCCACCACCATCGACAGCCTCAGCCTCGCCGCGACCCCGTTGCCCTGTATCATGCGCCTGAACCGGGCCGGCGCGATTCAGGTTTTCTATAGCACCCGGAAAGGCCAGACAGAGCTCTACATCCTGGATGAGCATGGCGCGCTGTTTCATCAACAGATGCAGGAAGCAGATGAACACTATCTGCTGGTGCAGCAGCAGCGCTTTCTCAAGGGGATGCTGCTGCTGCGCAGCCTGAGCCTGCCCGGCGACCAGCCCGCCCACCGCTATCTGCTGGACGCGCCGGAGTTCTACCACCTGCAACGCAACCGGGATGGTGAGTATCTGGCGGAACCGCGCACCCCGCCGCGGCATCGTCTGCCCGACAGCTATATGGAGCTGCGCTTGATCAGCGAAGGCCTGGACCTGAACCAGGCACCCCACCTGCTGGTCTGCGGCGATCGCGAATTCAGCTCGTTGGAGTATGGAGCGGAGCTCTACAGCGTGGTCGCGCAGCATCTGCTGGACCAGCGCATCGGCCACAAGGCCTATCCCATCTACCTGACCAGCCTGGAACTCGCCGGCTTCGGTACGGAGGAGAACGCCACCACCATCCAGCTGCTGAAATTCAAGAAGCGGCTGGAGGGACGACTCAACCAGGCGTTGATGAAACTGTCCCGCTAGCGCAAAACCCGAACCTAACACCTTCCAGCCCGCCCAGGAAACCACTCATTGGGTGCCCCGCGGGCACCGTAGGCGGACATGGCCCACCCTATGTTCGGAACCTCAGTCAACGCCATGGGGCGGCCGCTCGGGAATCCGGTTGGGTTTGGCTCCCGCCAGGGTTACAATGCGGCCTGATAAAAATTTCGGAGCAACACACCATGTTCTGCTGGTCTCGTTATCTTCTCTGGCTTGTCATCCTGGTCCTGGGGACGGGCAGCATGCTCACCGCCTGTGGACAATCAGGTCCGCTCTATCTCCCCGACCCGGCCTCCCAGCAGCAGGAAGAGGCCAAGGATAACTAGTCTCTGTCATGCAATATGCGTTCACCAAAATGCATGGGCTGGGTAACGATTTTGTCGTTTTCGACGCCTTCACCCAGCCGCTGCGGCTGGCCCCTGAACAGTTTCGCCTGATTGGTGACCGCCACTTCGGCATCGGCTGCGATCAGATTCTCCTGGTGGAGCCACCCACCCTCCCGGATACCGACTTCAATTACCGTATTTTCAACGCCGACGGCGATGAGGTGGAGCAGTGTGGCAACGGTGCCCGCTGCTTTGCCCGCTATGTGCGCGACAAGGGCTTGACAGAAAAACAGGAGATCACTGTTGGCACCAAGGCCGGCATTATCAAACTCTTCGTAGAGGCTGATGGCATGGTTCGGGTCAACATGGGGGTCCCGCTCCTGGAACCGGGCCGCATACCCTTTGTGGCCGACCGGCAGGCCGCCGACTACCCGGTCGAGGTGCTGGGTGAAACGATCACCCTGGGGGCAGTTTCCATGGGCAATCCTCATGCAGTGATCGTGGTGGATGATCTGGAAAATGCCCCGCTGGAGCGTATCGGCACCGCCCTGCAGCAGCATCCCCGCTTTCCCCAGCGAGTCAACGTGGGCTTCATGCAGATCCTGTCTGCGGACGCGATTGCCCTGCGTGTTTTCGAGCGCGGCGTGGGCGAGACCCTGGCTTGCGGCACCGGTGCCTGCGCGGCGGTGGTATCGGGGCGGCTGCGCGGACTGCTTAACAAAAGTGTCAAGGTCAGCTTGCCCGGCGGGGCGCTTATGATAGAGTGGGCGGACGAGCAGGCGCCTGTCCTGATGCATGGTCCGGCCGCTTCGGTTTTTGAAGGAAACATCGATCTATGAGTTCACAACCCGAGCCAACCCCGGATTATCCACAAATGGAACAGAACCTGATCGCATTTCTGAATGACCATCCCGATTTTTTTGACCGCAATCCCGACCTGCTGACCAAACTGGAGCTGCCACACAGCAACGGCAGCGCGGTCTCCCTGATTGAACGCCAGGTCGCCGCACTACGCGAACAGGCCGAGCAGAGTCGGCGCAAGCTGGAGGAGTTTGTCGCCATCGCCCGGGAGAATGAGCTGCTGAACGAGCGGCTGCACCACCTCACGGTGAAACTGATCGAGTGCTGCGATTTCGAAGAGGTGATCAACACCCTGCAGGACCTGCTGCATGATGACTTTCGCGCCGAGGCGGTGGAACTGCATCTCTACAGTGCCAGTGAGGTGGAGCAGTCGACCAACCCGGACCTGGACGGCTTCAGGGATTTTCTCGACAGCAACCGGCCACGCTGTGGCAGGCTGCCCAACGGACAGTTGAAATACCTGTTCGGCCCCCAGGCCGAGGATATCGCCTCCACCGCCCTGATCCCGATCAAGGGTGAGGGACTGCTGGGCGTACTGGCCATCGGCAGCCACAGTGAGCACCGCTTCCATCCCGGCATGGGAACCGACTATCTGATCCGACTCGGCGAGATCGTCAGCAAGACCCTCGAGGTGGTGTCGGAACCGGGCAGCTGATGCCACGCCCGGACCCGCTGCAACACGGGCTGCAGGCGTTCCTCTCCCATCTCCGTTTCGAGCGGCGCCTTGCCGCCCACACCCTGAGCAACTACCGGCGTGACCTTGACCGGCTCAGTGGCTGGTGCCGGGATCAGCAGCTGAACGACTGGGACCAGCTGACGCCCCACCAGGTGCGCGCCTTCGTGGCGAAACGCCATCGCAGCGGCATCTCCGGCAAGAGCCTGCAGCGTGAACTCTCCGCCTTGCGCAGCCTGTTTCGGTTCCTGATACGTGAGGGCATGGCCAAGAGCTGTCCCGCCACCGGGATTCGCGCACCGAAATCAGAACGGCACCTCCCTGACACCCTGGATGCCGATCAACTGGGCAGCCTGCTGGACGTGGCGAGCGACGATCCCCTGGAACTGCGGGACCTGGCCATCATGGAGCTGCTCTACTCCTCCGGCCTGCGGCTGGCCGAACTGGTTTCGGTCAATCTGCGGGATATCGATCCGCATGACGCCACCCTGGAGGTGACCGGCAAGGGAGCGAAGAGCCGGCGGGTGCCGGTGGGCGGCAAGGCGCTGGCGGCCATCGACGCCTGGAAACGGGTACGGAGCAGTCTGGCCAAGGCAGACGAAGCGGCCCTGTTCGTCAGCCAGCGGGGTACCCGACTGCAGCCCCGCGCCATCCAGCAGCGCCTGCGGCAGTGGGCGCTGAAACAGGGTTGCCGGCAGAACCTTCATCCGCACATGCTGCGCCACTCCTTTGCCAGCCATCTGCTGGAGTCCTCCAGCGACCTGCGGGCGGTGCAGGAACTGCTGGGACATGCCGACATCAGCACCACCCAGATCTACACCCATCTCGATTTCCAGCACCTGGCCCAGGTCTATGACAGCGCCCACCCACGGGCCCGCAGAAAAAAGCACGACCCCTGAGCCGCTTGCGCCCTCCGGTCACTCGTCGACCGGTAGCGGCTTGTCCAGACCCAGCCGGTAGAGATCCAGCCGGCGATCCTTGAGATTGGTCACCGAGCCTTCGGTACTCAACAGCTTGAGCTTTTCCAGATCCACATCGGCAAACAGGATCATCTCCGCATTCGGCGTCGCCTCGGCAATGGTCGCATCGTGGGGGAAATAGACATCGGACGGGGAAAACACCGCCGACTGGGCATACTGGATCGCCACATTATCCACCCGGGGCAGATTACCGACACTGCCGCCGATCGCCACGTAGCACTCATTTTCAATGGCCCGTGCCTGGGAACAGATACGCACCCGCAGATAGCCGTTCTTGGTGTCGGTCCAGAACGGCACAAAGATGATCTGCACCCCCTGGTCGGCCAGCAGGCGGGCCAGCTCGGGAAACTCGACGTCATAACAGGTGAGGATGCCGACCTTGCCCGCGTCGGTATCAAACACCGACACGTCGCCGCCGCCGTCGATCACCCAGTCACGCTTCTCATGGGGGGTGATGTGTATCTTGTGCTGGGCGTCCACCCTGCCGTCCCGGTGCAGCAGATAGGCCACATTGCAGAGCCGGTCACCCTCCATCAGCGGCATGCTGCCGGCGATGATATTGATGTTGTAGCTGACCGCCATCTGGGAGAAGCGGTTCTTGATCTGCTCGGTAAAACCGGCCAGAAAGCGGATCGCCTCCACCGAATTCTTATCCCGGGCCAGTCCCATCAACGGGGCGCTGAAAAACTCCGGAAACAGGGCGAAATCGGACTGGTAGTCGGACAGGGAGTCGACAAAAAACTCGGCCTGGCTCAGCAGGTCCTCGAGCGAAATCACCGCCCGCATCTGCCACTGCACAATACCGATACGCACAATCGCCTTCTCCGCCCCGTGCGTGAAATCCCCATCCTCCTCGAACAGAATATTGTTCCACTCCAGCAGGGTGGCGAAGCCCTTCGATTTGGTATCCTGGGGCAGATAACCATGCATCAGCCGTTTGACATCAAAGTCATTGGCCAGCTGGAAAGAGAGGATCGGATCGTGCAGCTCGCGGCGTTTCACCTTGTCGATATACTCGGCGACCGTATACTCCCCGGCGTGGTTTTTATAGCCGGGTATGCGACCACCCGCCAGGATCGCCTTCAGGTTCAGGGCGCGGCACAACTCCTTGCGCGCGTCATACAGGCGCCGACCGAGACGAAAATCACGATAATCGGGATGCACAAACACATCCAGGCCATACAGGGCATCACCCTTTTCATTGTGCCGCGCGATGTGCTGGTCGCTGACCAGATCCCGGTATTTGTGCACGAAGGAGTAGCGATGGTAGTCGACCTTGATGGTCAGGGCAGCGGCGACAATCTTCCCCTTGTCCTCAATGCAGATCTGGCCATCCGGAAAGGACTTGATCAGCGCCTGGATAGTCTCCTTCGGCCAGGCTCCGCCGATGTCCGCATAGACCAGGTCCATCAACTCGGCAACCTGGGAATAATCCTCCTGCGCAATAACGCGTAAAATCAGGTGGGTCTCATTATTTTCACGCATGTTTTTTCCATCCCGGTAGCAACCGCTTGAATCTATGCCTCCAGTATATGCCAGTTCATCTGTCTGGCGGCAGTCACACCCGTTACAATAGTGGCTCGCGGTCAACGGAAGATCACCCGCGACCAGCAACCAACACCCGGGAGTCCGGCTTGACCAATCTCTTCGCCGCCGCCAAACACTGCTTTCTGCTCGCCGATCCGGATGAGAAGCTGGACGCCTCGCTGGCCCTGGTCGCCGATTGGCGGGCGGGCAAGCTCTGCTGGGATGCCGATGACGAGCCCGAGCAGTTCATGCTGCCTGGCCGCCTGGAGCGGCCGCTACTGGTGCCGCCCCAGCAGGTCAGCAAGCGAGGCTTCGGCTCACTCACCCGGCGCGCCGCCCTGATTCACGCCCTGGCCCATATCGAGCTGACCGCGGTCAATCTGGCCTGGGACACCATCTACCGCTACCGCGGCCTGCCCCGCGAATATTACGAGGACTGGCTGCAGTGCGCCGGCGAGGAGAGTGAGCACTTCCTCGCGCTGCGCGGCCAGCTGCGCGCCATGGGGTTCGACTACGGCGATTTCAGCGCCCATGACGAGCTGTGGGGCAGCGCCGTGGAGACCGCCCATGACCTGATGGACCGCATGGGGATTGTGCACCGGGTGTTCGAAGCGCGGGCGCTGGATGTGATTCCCGGCACCCTGGAGAAGTTTCGTGAGCTGGGGGATTCGAAAACCGCGGCCATTCTCACCCGCATCGCCAATGACGAGATCGGCCACGTCAGCGCCGGCACCCGCTGGTTCCGCTACCGCTGCGAACAGCAGGGACTGGACCCGGACGATACCTTTTTCAAGCTATTGCAGCGCTATCTCGGCCATATTCCGCGTGGCCCGTTCAATCATGAAGCGCGCCGCCAGTGCGGCTTCAGTGACAATGAGCTGGCCCGGCTGGAGGCAGGGGGTGGGATTTAGTGTATTTGTCGGATTACGCTGCGCTAATCCGACCTACAGGCCTGCTGTAGGTCGCGTTAGCCCGAAGGGCGTAACCCGACCACCGGTGCTGATTCACTCCGGGTAATAGATCCGCTCGAAGAAGGCGCGATACTCCGCCGGTACCGGCTGACTCTTCAACTTATCGGCATCGATACAGGTGGTGGTGGTGCGGGCATCGACACAGAGCCGCTCATCCACAAAGATCCGGTAGTGCAGCCCCAGGGAGCTGCGCCCCAGCTTGAAACAGGAGACCCGGATCTCCGGGCGTTCGCCGAAGCGCAGCGGCTGGCGGAAATCCACCTCGGTATGCACCATGGGAAAGGCGATGCGCAGATCCTGGATCAGGTAGAAATAGCGCACCCCGATATACTCCTCCCAGAGATCCTCAAACGCCTCGTGGATGAAGTTGTGGATACGCGGGAAATAGGCAATCCCCGCCGGGTCCACATGGCTGAAACGGACCAGTCGTTTGGTCACAAAGACCGGTCCTTCACCATCGCCCACCGGGCGTATCTGCAGGGCATCGTCTCTCTTCATAGTGCTTTACTCGCTGATTTCACAAATTTCTCGGTAATGTGGCTTATTCGCCGGGTCTTACGATACCAAACAGTAGATCGTGTCAGCCGAAGGCGTAACCCGACAACCGGGGCTGACTACCGCGCGACTGGACACAACCCAGAGTATGTCGTAACGATACCCGATCATTAACAATCGACCCGTCGACTACTCCTCGACATGCCCCAACAGCTGGCTGCGCAACATCTTCGGCAGGCCGGTAATACTCAGGGTATCGGTTTCGGCCTGATAGTGTACCCGCTTGTTCAGCTGATGGGAGGAGAAGCTGATCGCCAGATCCCGCTCCCGACCGGCGAACTTCACATAGCGCTGCAGGCTCCTGCGGTCCAGCAGCAGAGGCCCGCCGCCCTCCGGCAGATGATCCGCCAGATAGCTGGAAAAGGCCGCCGCGTCTACCCCGTCCAGGGCCTGGGAGAGTCCGCTGATGGCGACCGGGGCATCCTGCAGATCCTGTTCGACACAGTAGCCGACCACCTGGCTGCGAAAATCGTTTACCTGCTCCTCGGGGAGTTTCTGCGAAAAGGTCTCGATGCGTTCGAGAAAATCCCGCGTGGCCGCCGCCTTGTCCACGCCGGCGCTGAAGCCGACCAGTTGCTGCAGCAGTTCGGCCATGCCCTTGTTCCGGGAGGGACTCATGGAGAGGTAGGCACCGCCCTCGCCGTCGCGCCACTGGGTCAAATCCACCTTCAACGCCATCATCGAGGCGCCAAAATCCAGCGTCAGTACCGGCTCCACCTCCTGCCGCTCATTGATCCGGTTGGCGATACGCTGGTTGACGACAAACAGATAGACTGCCTGCTGCTCATACTGCTGTTCCATGAACAGGATCAGATGCCCGCGCAGCTCGCCGCCCTGCTCCAGGAGCAGTTGCAACAGCTGTTGGGCCAACTGTTCGCTGAATCCGACAAAATCCTGCCTCTCTCCAGCCAGTTGCTCCAACCAGTGGCCCAGACCGCACTGCAGGGATTCATCCGAGAAACGCCCATGTTCACGATTGATACGGCTCAGATAGGCCCGCTTCAGGTCCGCGGCAAGCGTCTCCAGCGGTTCATCGACGGCCAGTTCCGAGGCGCGCAGACGCAGCACCGGTGCGCCGCTCTCATCCGGATGGATCTGATGGGTAATGCAGTGGGTGATGGCCATTTCTACTCCGCGAACAGGCCAGAAGCCTGGCTGGTTTATCCGTTTGAATCGAAAATCACTGGGAGCGAATCAAATCAGGTTTGTAGGGTGGATAAGCCGGTAGGCGCATCCACCATTGCCGCGGTGGATGCGCTGTCGCTTATCCACCCTACAAAAGTACATTATCGAATTGACGTAGTACTCCTCCGGCTCGGCGCGGATTATACCCATAAAACCGCAGGACCGGAGTTCCCGTGACATTAGCCTTGAAATTGGCGGTTATTCTCCCCATGTTGGATCGGTTAGAATAGCGATTACTAATATACAAGGGGCAGTGCAGTGGAGCCGATCAGGGGCACAACAATTCTCTCAATCCGCCGCAACGGCAAGGTGGTGATCGGTGGCGACGGTCAGGTCTCCATGGGCAACACCGTGATGAAGGGCAATGCCCGCAAGGTGCGCCGGCTCTACAAGAACCAGGTCCTGGCCGGTTTTGCCGGCGCCACCGCCGACGCCTTCACCCTGTTCGAACGCTTCGAGGCGAAGCTGGAGAAACACCACGGTCACCTGATGCGCGCTGCCGTCGAACTGGCCAAGGACTGGCGTACCGACCGCACCCTGCGCAAGCTCGAAGCACTGCTACTGGTGGCGGACAAGACCGCCTCACTGATGATCACCGGGCTGGGCGATGTAATCGAGCCGGAAGACAACCTGATGGCCATCGGCTCCGGTGGCCCCTTTGCCCAGGCGGCGGCCAAGGCCCTGCTGCACAATACCGATCTCGGCGCCCGGGAAATTGTCGAGAAGGGTCTCGGCATCGCCGCCGATATCTGCGTCTTCACCAACCATAACCTCGTCATCGAAGAACTCGATGCGGAAGAGTAATACCGGAACATCATGCCTGAATTGACCCCCCAACAGATCGTTCATGAGCTGGACAAGCACATCATCGGCCAGTCGGCGGCCAAGCGCGCCGTCGCCATCGCCCTGCGCAACCGCTGGCGGCGCAGTCAGGTCGATCCCGAGATGCGCAACGAGATCACCCCGAAGAATATCCTGATGATCGGCCCCACCGGGGTCGGCAAGACCGAGATCGCCCGGCGACTGGCGAAGCTGGCCAACGCCCCGTTCATCAAGATCGAGGCGACCAAGTTTACTGAAGTGGGTTACGTCGGGCGGGATGTGGATTCAATCATCCGCGATCTGGCCGACTCGGCCATGAAGATGGTACGCGAGCAGGCACTGGAGAAGGTCCGGGACCGGGCCGCCGACGCCGCCGAGGAGCGGATACTGGATGCCCTGCTGCCACGTCCCACCAGCTGGGAGGGCGACAGCGGCAGCGCGGCGGGGGCCTCCACCCGGGACAAGTTCCGGGTCAAGATCCGCAACGGCGAGCTGGATGAGAAGGAGATCGAGATTGAGGTCTCCGGTGCCAGTCTCGGCGTGGAGATCATGGCGCCGCCGGGCATGGAGGAGATGACCAGTCAGCTGCAGGGGCTGTTCCAGAACATCGGCGGCGGACGCACCCGCAAGCGCAAGCTGCGCATCAAGGACGCCCTGCGCATCCTGCAGGACGAGGAGGCGGCCAAGCTGGTCAATGACGAGGACCTGAAACTAAACGCCCTGGAGAAAGTGGAACAGCAGGGCATTGTATTCCTGGACGAACTGGACAAGGTGGCAGCCCGCTCCGAGCACGGCGGACCCGACGTCTCCAGGGCGGGCGTTCAGCGCGACCTGCTGCCCCTGGTGGAGGGCTGTACCGTCTCCACCAAGGCCGGGATGGTGCGCACCGATCACATCCTGTTCATCGCCTCCGGCGCTTTCCACCTGGCCAAACCGTCCGACCTGATACCCGAACTGCAGGGCCGCCTGCCGATCCGGGTGGAGCTGGACGCGCTGACCACCGGGGATTTTATCCGCATCCTGACCGAGCCGGATGCCTCCCTGACCGACCAGTATATCGCCCTGATGGCCACCGAAGGGGTCAAGCTTTCCTTTACCGAAGAGGGCATTCGGCGCATTGCCGAAGTGGCCTGGCAGGTGAACGAGGGCACCGAGAACATCGGCGCACGCCGCCTGCACACGGTCATGGAGCGGCTGCTGGAGGGGATCTCCTTCACCGCCACCGAGGTGCCCGGCAGCAGCGTGACCGTCGATGCCGCCTATGTAGACAACAACCTCTCCGAGCTGGCTTCGGATGAGGACCTGAGCCGGTTCATCCTGTAGGAGTAGATGAGATGTCCAAACACGTACCCACCGAACTGAATCTTCACCAGCACTCCCGCGTACTCGAAGTCAGCTTTGACGACGGCGCCAAATTCGAACTCCCGTGCGAATATCTGCGGGTCTTCTCCCCCTCCGCCGAGGTGATGGGGCATGGTCCGGGGCAGGAGGTGCTGCAGCTCGGCAAAGAGGACGTGAACATCGCCCAGATCACCCCGGTGGGCAACTATGCGGTGGCCCTGCACTTCGATGACGAACACAATACCGGCATTTACTCCTGGGAGTATCTCTACAGCCTCGGTATCAATTATGAACAGAACTGGCAGAGCTATCTCAATCGCCTGGAAGCGGCCGGGCACAAGCGCAAGGCGGCCAACTGAGACAGCGTCCGTGTCGGCGGCGGCCAGGCCGATGGTTGCAAAAATCAACCTGTAGGAGGCCCGCCCCCGGGCCGATTCGCGGCGGGGCGCCGCTCCTACAGGCAGGGCATTTACCGCCCGTTTGTTCCTGAATCGGCGAAAAACCGATACACTCTGCCCATTCAGCAGTCACTGCATCCACCACCCAATCTGTTCAAGGCAGCAACATGACGGAGAATAATTCCACCCACTTTGGTTTCGAGACCATCAATGCGCGGGAAAAAGCCCAACGCGTGCGGGCCGTTTTCGACTCGGTGGCAACCCGTTATGACCTGATGAACGACCTGATGTCGTTCGGCATCCATCGGCTGTGGAAACGCTTTGCCGTGGAGCTGGCAGGCATCCGCCGCGGCCAGAAGATCCTTGATCTGGCCTCCGGTACCGGTGATCTGGCGGCCCGTTTTGCCGGGCTGGTGGGTCCCGAGGGCCTGGTGGTGATGACCGACATCAACGCCGCCATGCTCAACCAGGGGCGGGTACGCATGGCCGACGAGGGCCTGGTGGGCAACGTGCTGTACACCCAGGTGAATGCCGAGCACATTCCGTTCCCCGACAACAGCTTCGACTGCATCACCATCGCCTTCGGCCTGCGCAACGTCACCGACAAGCAACAGGCCCTGAATGAGATGGCCCGGGTATTGCGGCCGGGCGGCCGGGTACTGGTGCTGGAGTTCTCCCACCCCCAGGGCAAGCCGCTGCAGAGCGCCTACGACCTCTACTCCTTCAAACTGCTGCCGAAAATCGGCAAGGTGGTCGCCAACGACGAGGCGAGCTACCGTTACCTGGCCGAATCGATCCGCATGCATCCGGACCAGGAGACCCTCAAGGCAATGATGGAGCAGGCGGGCCTCGAGCGTTGCGACTACCACAACCTGACCGGCGGCATCGTCGCCGTCCATCGTGGTTTCAAACTGTAACCGGGACAGCACAGAATGAGCCTCTCGGGAGTTGCCACTGCCGGCCTGGAACAGGCCCTCAATCAATATCTGAATCTGGACCCGGCCGCCTCGGCAAAGATGGCCCGGCTGCACGGCAAGGTGATCGCCTTCGAGCTGGCCGGTCTGGGCCAGACCCTCTATCTGATACCGGGGCCGTCAGGGGTGCAGATTTTCTCCCGCTGTGAGGACGAACCGGACTGCACCCTGCGTGGTACCCCACTCGCCCTGGCCCGTATGGGCAACCAGAAGGCCAGTTCCGACCAACTGTTCTCCGGCGCGGTCAAAATCAGCGGCGATACCGAACTGGCCCATCAATTCGGCAAGATCCTCGGCGGCATGTCCATCGACTGGGAGGCGCAGCTGGCCCACTATACCGGCAGCCTGGTGGCCGGGGATGTGGCCGGGGTGTTCCGGAATATGTCCGACCGGGGCCGACGCGCCCTGGATAGCCTGGAGTTGGACTTGCAGGAACTACTGCAGAAGGAGCTGAAGATTCTCCCGGAACGGAGCGAGGTCGAACAGTTCCTGGCCGATGTGGATGAACTTCGAGACGGCATCGAACGCCTGGAGGCGCGGCTGGCCTTGCTGGAATCAAACAAAAACAAACCGCACGAGGAGTCCCGGTGATCCGTCCCGCCGAAGCGCTGCGCCTGCTGCATATCAACTGGGTGCTGTTGCGCCACGGTCTGGACGAGGTGATCCTGGCCACCCACCTGTTCCGCCCGGTGCGTTTCCTGATCTACCTGTCGCCGTTTTACTGGCTGCGGAGAAACCGCCTGCCCGCCTACCCGGTGCGCATGCGCCAGGCGCTGGAGGATCTGGGGCCGATCTTCATCAAGTTCGGCCAGATCCTCTCCACCCGCCGTGACCTGCTGCCGGCCGACATCGCCGACGAGCTGGCCAAATTGCAGGATGCGGTACCGCCCTTCTCCGGCCAGCAGGCCCGGCGCATTATCGAACAGGCGTTTGGCCACCCGATCGAGGATGTACTGGACTCATTCGACGAGAAACCCCTCGCCTCGGCCTCCATCGCCCAGGTGCATACTGCCGAGCTGAAGGACGGCCGCAAGGTGGTGGTGAAAGTGCTGCGCCCGGATATCGAACGGGTGATCCGCCGCGATGTCGGACTGCTTTATATCATTGCCGGCCTGGCCGACCGCTACTGGAAAGATGGCCGCCGCCTGCGTCCGGTGGAAGTGGTGCGGGATTATGAGAAGACCATCCTGGATGAGCTGGACATGCAGCGCGAGGCCGCCAACGCCGCCCAGCTGCGGCGCAACTGGGAGGGCAGTGACATTCTGTTCGTACCGGAGATCTACTGGGAGTACACCCGCACCAATGTGCTGGTGATGGAGCGCATCCACGGCATCCCGGTGGGCAATATCAAGGCCCTGAAAGCGGCCGGTATCAGCATGGAACAGCTCGGCACCCAGGGGGTGGAGATCTTCTTTACCCAGGTGTTCCGGGACAACTTCTTCCATGCCGACATGCACCCGGGCAATATTTTCGTGGAGCCGGGTGGTCGCTATATCGCAGTGGATTTCGGCATCGTCGGCTCCCTCACCACCGAGGACCAGCGCTACCTGGCGGAGAACCTGCTGGCGTTCTTCAACCGCGACTACTACCGGGTGGCGGAGCTGCACGTGGAGTCCGGCTGGGTGCCCAAGGGGACCCGGGTCGAGGAGTTCGAGTCGGCCATCCGCTCGGTCTGCGAGCCGATCTTCAACAAGCCCCTGAGTGAGATCTCCTTCGGCCACTTCCTGCTCAACCTGTTCCAGACCGCGCGCCGCTTCGACATGGAGGTGCAGCCCCAGCTGGTGCTGCTGCAGAAGACCCTGCTGTATATCGAGGGGCTGGGCCGTCAGCTCTATCCGGAACTGGACCTGTGGGCCACCGCCAAGCCGTTCCTGGAGCGCTGGATGAAGGAGCAGGTGGGACCCAAGGCGTTCACCCGCAAGCTGAAGAAGAACCTGCCGCAGATGACCGAGTATGCCGCCGACATGCCGATCCTGCTCTACAAGGTGCTGCGGGACGCCTCCGAGGGGCGCCTGGAACTGAACTGGAAATCGGCCGAGCTGGAACAGCTGCGCAAAGATGCGCGGCGCCACCAGCGCCATCTGCTGGCCGCCATCAGCGGCGCCAGTCTGCTGCTCACCGGCACCCTGCTGCTACTGCTCGGTCCCGGTCAGCTGCTGCCGGCCACCGCTGTCACCTCGACCGGCCTGGGCCTCTCCGCGCTGGGCGGTTTTGCCCTGATCCGCACCTGGTTCAAGGCCTGAATCCTCAGCCACTGCTTCTTGTCGGCCACTCGGGGTCCGATCCCCTTACGCACTCGGTTTAATCATCTGCCGCAACGTCGTCCAGGCCATCCAGCCCAACAGCAGGGTGGCCAGGACCAGTACCCCCCAGAGCGACCACTGCTTCCAGTCATACACCCGTTGCGGGGTCAGTGCAGCGGGGCCCGCCAGGGCAAACGCTTGTCCCGCCGTGATCTGCTCGCTCACCAGCCGTTGTTGTTCCGACTGGCTGAAGCCGCTCAGCAACGACCCCGGCGGATTCGGTCCGGCCAGGACGCTGCCGTAGGCGAGCAGGAACGGACCCTCACCCCGGGCGGAAAAGCGCAACTGGTGGGGAATCCAGCTCACTCTGAGCAGGGGGTTCTGTTCACCCAACCCGCCACCCGCGGCATCCACCAGCAACCGCCAGTAGCGGTCATTGACGCGGCCGACACTAAGGGCGGTCTGCTCCAGGGGCGTCCCCTGCACCAGCAACCGGTAGATCGTGCCTTGGCTGCGACGTAGCCAGGGTGCGTCTGTCGTGGCCCGTGAATAGAGGGTCGCACGGGTAAGGGTATTGGGTTCCGCCGGCAGCAGATCCATCCTGTTGACCGGCAGAGGGCCGGGGATCTCAAACAGGTACTCGCCCGCCTGCTCACCCCTGTGGATGGTCTCAATCACCGCTTCTTCCTGGGGCCGGGCGGCCGGGCTGCTGTCAATCATCACCGCATCAATAGCGGAAAGCTCCAGCGGCATATCGCCCTCGGCCGGTGTCAGCCGGAGAAAGCGTTGCGTCTGCCCGTTCAGCTGGATCTCCGCCTTGACCAGGCGCTCGCCGGCATACGCAAGATCGGCCATTACCGCCGGCACGGCAACCGGGCGCCACTGATCCAGGTCGTCACTCTGCTCCAGTTTCAGCCGCTGTATGAAACCCTGTGGCGGTTCAGGCCAGAGCAGTTGCAGCCGCTGGATGGCCGGCCGCTGATCACCCTGCCAGAGCTGCAGCAGATAGCCGCGCAACACCTCGTCGCGGGTGCGCTGAATCTGGTGCTGCTCCAGGCTCATTGACCCCGCGGGGTTGCTGCGGCTGATCCGCATGGAGAGCAGCTGCAGATCCGCCTCCCGGCTGCCGTAGAGCGGAAACAGGGCCACCGGCTGGCGCCGTTCCCGGCCCGGCAGCTGGAGCGTCGGCAGCGACAGCTCATGGGGTAACAGATGGCCCTTGCCATTAAACAGCCGCAGATCGCCCAGGTCGGCCCGGCTCACCCCCTGATAAACGGCCAACGGCAGTGGCAGTTGATAAAGCGGACTCCCGGTGCCCGGTTCAAGCTGGATACCCCACGCGAAATCCCCCTTTTCCAGCTCGCGGGGCGATTCGGCAAGGAGCGCGCCGCAGGACAGCAGTGCCAAAATCAGGCAGAAAAATCTCATACCTCCTCCTTGCTGGTCCACTCGGCCTCGACAATCCGGCGCGGCGGTGCCGGCGAGAAGTAGCCGACGATCAGCAGCAGCAGCCCGACCCCGATAAAGGCAACAATACGGGCCACGGTGCCGGTATTGGAGAGATCCACCAGGAACAGTTTAAGCACCACCAGCCCCATCAATCCGGCCCCCGCCAGCCAGAGCGGCCGACGACCAGTGCGGGTACCGGCCAGCATGCTGCCGAGTCCAAGGGTCGCCCAGAGTACCGCAATGGCCGCTTGCAGCACCTGGGAACGGAACAGCAGATCGGGGGCGAACGGTACACCACCCCAGTGATGTACCGCGCGTACCACCATACCGTTGAACCAGAAGAACAGGGCCACCCCGAGGCCTGCGAAGTAATATCCGGCCTGTACACCCCGCTGCTCCAGCCAGTCGCCAATGCGTTGCCACCACTTGAGCAGCAGCAACAGCACCGCCAGGATGGTCAGGTCCAGGGGATTGAGTACCGGCAGATAGGCGATCGGCCAGGGGTTGCCCGGACTGACGGCATTGGCCAGCATCGCCCAGCCCAGCAGATAAACCGCCAGCGGTGCCATCACCTGGATGTTATAGATCAGGATATGCCGCTGCACCGGCCAGGCCAGGCGCTGTCCGATGGTCAGCAAGCCAAGCGCCAGCACCACCGGCACGGCACCCCATGGAATCATCTCCCACAGGTGGTTGCCGGCAACCGCTTGATCCAGCCGCCAGGACGCCTCGGTCGTGAGCAGGAAGGTCAGCAGCCAGAAACTGCCGCCGTGCCAGAGTGGCCGGGCACTGAACTCCCGGGCATCCAGCCGATATAGCAAACGGTACTGGACCGCAAACGCCAACAGCCACCCGACTGTAACCGCGCCGACCAGCGGGTGGGGCTCATCCAGCCAGAGCCCCAGCGCCACCACCGCCAGGGCCGGCAGCAAGCCAAGTGTGATCCACCAGATCCGTGCCCAGGGCAACCGCACCCGCAGCCACTCCCCCAGCAGTGCGGTTAGCGCCAGCAGGGCCAACAGCCAGGCCCATTCATCACTGCCGGAGGAGAAGCGATCCAGCTCCTGGATACCCGCAGCCAGCCACCAGGTCACTCCCCAGAGGAAAAACAGCGGCGGCGCCCATCCTTCGTAGGATGCGCGCTTGTCCGCATGCCGATCCAGGTAGAAGGCGGTAAACAGCCCACCCAGCGCAATCAGGGCAGCCCCCAGGAAGTGGCTGTTGAGCAAGGGCAGCGCATCGCTGATCCAGCGACTGTCTTCCAGGTAGAGCAGTCCCGCCAGAAGCTGCAGTGCCAGACCAAACAGCCGCGGTAACCGCCGCTCCTGGCGGATGCCGATCCAGATCATGGCGGCCCCCTCCAGCGCCCAGAAGGCGGAGCTGAGCCGGCCCTCCAGCGCAAACGGGATGGCCAGGGTGGCAAACACCACGCCGGTACCAAGAAAAATCTCCGACAGCATGCGTAACGCACTGCCACCCCGCTTGAACAGCAGGGTGGCCAGCACGATATAAAAAGCACCCAGGGCGATGGCGCTGAAAGCCAGTCCGTATTCCATATCCCTGACCAGCGCCGCCTGCAGGGCGGCCGAGACCAGCGGCACGCCAAACACCAGGGTGCCGTCCACAACGCCCTTCAGGTTGGGAGGTTGTCTGAAGGCAAACAGCACGGCAATGGCCGCATACATCAGGAAAAAGGCGATCAGGAAGGGTTCGGTGCTGGTGAAGAATTCGGGACGGTAATATTGATAGCCCCAGAGTGAGGCGATCACAAAGGTAAAGCCAAAGCCGACCAGATTGAGCAGGCGCCAGGCTTTGAACCAGGCGATCGCCAGCACGCCGCCATTGAGCAACAGGTAATAGCTGAACAGGGCCACGTGGCTCCCCTCACCGGTGGAGGTGAGCACCGGGGCCAGAAAGCCGCCGGCGCTGGCCAGTATGGCCAGCGAACTGGCGTTCTGCAACAGGGCCAGCAGGGCGCTGAGAACCACGAACAGCAGCAGCAGACCGAAGGCCACCGGTGCCGGCATCAGGCTGTAGAGGCGAAGTGCGGAAAACACCGTGAGATAGAGCAGGCCCACGGCACCGCCCTGCAATGCCAGCCCATAGAGCACCCGTCGGCTACGCAACCGCCAACCCAGGATCAGCATTCCCATGCCGGCGACCGCCACCCCCATCAGGCGGAACTCGATTGGCACCCAGCTATGCTCGGCGACGTACTTGAGCAGAAAGGCGACACCGAAAAAGAGTACGATCACCCCTACCCGGACAATCAGGTTGCCGCCGGAAAAGTAGTCCCGGACCAGGGCCGTCAATTTGTCGAAAATATTGGCCGACGTCCGGCTTGGCTGTCGCTTGACCTGCCCGCCCGGCGGGCCAGGCCGGGCTCCCGATGCCGCAGGCGCCTCCTCCGCTAACTCCAGCTCGAAATCGAGCTCCTCGGGCATCTGCCGCCCGGCCTTTTCCGGCTCAGACGCCTGCTCTGCCGCCCCTGCGGCCGTTGCCGCGGGCTGGACCGGTGGCGGTGCACCGCGCAGCAGCACTGTCCGTAGCCGTATCACCTCCTGCGACAGCCGCTCAAGACGCTGCCCCTGGCTATAGGCCGTACCCAGCAGAAAGCCGATCAATGCGCCAAATACCGCCGCCTCAAAACCGAGAGCCCCGATGGCGATCACGCCACCGAGTAATGCCAGGATATAGGCCATGAACACTCCTCTGTTGGGTAAATTCTGTTGTGGTAAAAGGTACCACGAAGCAACACGTTATTTTTTGAACAGCCGCAGGAAAGGCCCGGTCGCCAGGTGGGTTGACTGCCACGACCACCGGGCATCCTCCACACCTGATACAAAACCTTGTTATTGTGGGTCGCGGCAAAGCAGCGATGCGGCTCCGGAAAAAACCGTTTCAGTCGTCCAGCTCCCGCACCAGGCGGAAACCGGTGTCATCACTGCGCCGGGTGGGAAAATCCCTCCAGCGGTTGGCCGAGCGCACCTCTTGCACGGGAAAACTCCAGGCACCGCCGCGGATGACCCGCTTGCCGCACTCCCCATCCCCGGCCGGGGTGTCGTTGCCGGTCTCGGCGGAAAAATTGTCCCTCCAGCAATCGGCCACCCACTCGAAGACGTTGCCGGCGGTGTCATGCAGGCCGAAGGGGTTGGGCGGAAACCGTCCCACCGGGGCACTCATCTCGCTCTCCCAAAGACTGCCGCAATCGGCGCAGTTGGCACGGCTGGGCAGGACTTCATTACCCCACCAGAAGCGGCTGCTGGTGCCGCCCCGCGCGGCATACTCCCACTCCGCATCGGTGGGCAGGCGGTAACGCTGCCCGGTGCGCCGGCTCAGCCACTCGGCGTAGGCATTGGCGTCTTCCCAGGAGACATTCACCACCGGCCGGCTGCCGCGCCCCCACCCCTGGTCATCCGGCTTGCCACGTCCGGTATCGTCACAGAACTGGTCGTACTCCCGAAAAGTCACTTCATAGATGCCGATGGCAAAGGGCGCAAGCCGGATCTTTACCGGGGGCTTTTCGTCGCTATCACCATCTCCCTGCAGATCGCCCCGGGAGAAACTACCGCCGCCAATGGCAATCATCTGAGGCCCCAGCGAACCGTCCCGCATACTGTCCTGAATCAGGTCGGCCGGGTTAACCCGCAGCACAGAGAGAAAGCGGGTGCGCTTACCGGAGTGGTTAACCCGCAACGCCAAACGGCTGAGATGGGCAAATGGTATCTCCAGGCGGCTCCCGAAACGGGTTTCAACGGTCACTGCAGGCTGGGTGAATTTTCCCTGGACTATTTCGCCGTCATTGCTGGTGATCTGCGCCAGATAATCCTCACCCTCGTTCAGAGACACCACGTCCAAGAGCTGTATATCAGAAGAATTGGTGATTTTCAGCCCGTCCCGACTGGTCATCAGTAACTCCTCCGATATCACCCGGGTGGAAAAGTTGTCATCGTTTTGGGTAATGACGATATCGGGCGCTCTATAGATCTTGGGCCTGAGGGTACGGTGGGCAAACTGAATCTCCCGGATCTCCTCCACAGCCACCGGCAGTGTCGGATCCAGCACACGCAGCATGGTCAATTCACGCTCCTGTAACTCGCCACTGAAGCGGTCACCAAAATGGGTGGTGATACGGTCCGGCTCGCCATCGTCGCCCAGCAGCAAACGCGCCATCCGCGCGTAGGGGATGGACACCACACCATAATCCGTCTTCAACGTGAAGCGCGGCTGCGCCACCGTGCCATTGTAGATATCACCGTTCTTCAGCGTCACCACATCATACCCGGTGGTATTGGCGTAGCCGGCAGTGCTCAGAAATACCATCTGCAACAGAACGTACAGGGTAACGAATCGCAAGGACATCAATACCTCCCTGGCTTTTATTATATTGTGCCGACCGGTGGGTTCGCTTCTGCTGTTGGCGCACATTATTTGTTATCTTGTCATAAACCGATTTGACTAATCCAGGATAAAAACAGTGAGTAAACGGGTAGGTATATTGACCGCCGGGGGTGACAGTCCGGGACTTAATGCCGCCATTCGCGGCGTCGGCAAGAGTGTGCAGGGTCATTACGGCATGCAGATGATCGGCTTTCGCGACGGTTTTCGCGGCCTGATGGAGAACCGCTCCATGCGCCTGGACGGGGACCGACTGTCCGGCATACTGACCCTGGGTGGCACCATCCTCGGCACCAGCCGCGACAAGCCCCACCGCATGCTGATGGACGGCAGACCCACCGACATGACCGAAACCATTGTCCGCAGTTACCGGGAGAACCGACTGGACGTGCTGATCTGCCTGGGCGGCGGGGGCACACAGAAAAATGCCCTGCACCTGAAGCAGCAGGGTCTCAACATCATCACTCTGCCGAAGACCATCGATAACGATGTGGCCTGTACCGACACCAGCTTCGGTTTCGATACCGCGCTGGGCATCGCCACCGAGGCGATCGACCGGCTGCACAGCACCGCCCACAGCCATCACCGGATTATCGTCGTGGAGATCATGGGACACCGGGCCGGCTGGCTAGCCCTGGGCGCCGGGATCGCCGGCGGGGCCGATGTGATCCTGCTGCCGGAGATAGCCTATGACATCCAGCGGGTCGCCGAGGCCATCCGCCAGCGGGTACGGCACGGCAAGAGCTTCAGTATCGTGGCGGTGGCCGAAGGCGCCCGCTCGCTGGAGCAGACACTCCTGATCCGGGCCGCCGAAGAGCAGAAACAAGCTGCCCGAAACAAGAAGGAGAAACGCCGGGCAAAACAGCGGCTCGCCACACTGGAGGCGGACCACCTAGGCAATCACACGGTACAGCTTTCCGAGCAGCTGGAGCAACTCACCGGCCTGGAGAGCCGGGTTACCATCCTCGGCCACGTACAACGGGGCGGCGCGCCGTCAGCAGCCGACCGGTTGCTGGCCACGCGCCTGGGCAGCGCCTGTGCCGACCTGGTGGCCGGGGAGCAGTACGGGGTGATGGTGGCCGCGGCCGGGGAGCAGGCGGTCCCGGTACCGCTGGAGGAGGTGGCGGGACGCAAAAAACTGGTGCCGCTGGATCATCCCTGGATCGTCAGTGCCAAACGGGTCGGCACCAATCTGGGCGATTAGCGGACCAGTCCGGCCTCCACTTCGTCGCGTTTCTCCCGGCCCGCCAGGGCCTCGATCAGTGCCAGGGCAAAATCTATTGCGGTGCCGGGTCCCCGGGAGGTGATCACTGGCCCATCCCGGACCACGGCAGACGAGCCAACCCGAACATCGTGCAGCTGCAGGCTCTCCAGCACTCCCGGGTAGCCGGTCGCCTGGCGGCCTTTCAGCAGCCCCGCATTGGCCACTACCTTGGGCGCCGCGCAAATGGCGGCGATAAAGCCCCGATCCGCCGCCACCCGCCGCAGCAAGGCGTGAATCCGCGGATCCCGATCCAGGTGATCGGCACCGGGCAGTCCACCCGGCAGTACCACCATGTCGAAGGGCTGATCCAGCACCGCGTCCAGCAGCACATCCGGCTGCAGTACAACGCCGCGGCTGGCCTTGACCGGCCCCGGCTCGAGCCCGGCGCTGACCACCTCCAGGCCGGCCCTTCTCAGCAGATCAATAATGGTTACGGCTTCGAGCTCTTCGCAACCGTGGGCGAGGGGGACGAGGATGCGTGCCATAGCGTTCTGCTCCTTTGGTACTCAATCATTTCCGAGGCTGGTATCAGCCGGATACCCGCTGACGTCAACTCCCCCAGCCGGCGCGCCAGCACCTGGGTGGTTTCGGGATAGGGGTGTCCGATACCAATCGCATAGCCCTGACGCCGGGCGCGCTTCAGCAGTTGGACAAACTGCCGGTCAATGGCTTCAAGGCTGCGGTCATTGTCCAGAAACACGTCCCGGCTGGCACTCGGCACGCCATACTCCAGCGCCAGCTGCCGGGCCACCGTCGCCAGGGTGGTGCGGCTATCGACGAAGAACAGATCACCCCGCTCACGCAGCCCCTGCATCAGCCAGGCCATGGCACCGGGATGCCGGGTCAGCAGGCTACCCATGTGATTGTTGAGTCCCCGGGCATGGGGGATGGCATTCAGGTTGTCAATCAGGGTGCGCTTGAAGGCGGCCTCGGTCATGTGCAGGGTCAGTGCGCCGGGACCAAGCCGATTACCCTCATGGGATTGCATCGGCAGATGCAGCATCACCTCCTTGCCCGAGGCATGCGCCTGCTGTGCCAGCCGGTCGGCATGTGGGGTGTGGGGCAGGAAGGCGTAGGTGACCGGGCCGGGAATGGCCAGGGCGGCATCACCCCAGCCCCCGTGATTGCCCATATCGTCAATAATAATGGTGATCACCGGCTGGGGCGACTGCCCCGCCGGCCACACCGATACGGAGAGGCCCAGCAACAGCAGCAGGAGTGTCAGCTGAGGCACCTTTCCGCGGCCCATCTCAATTCCAGCTGTTATAGATACTGATGCCTTTCAACAGATTGAGGGCCTCGCTCAGCTGATAGTCGTCCTCAATATCCGGCACACGCGCGACCTTCGGCGCCGGCGGGGTGGGCCTGGCCGGATCCGCCTCGGGTGCCGCATTGCCGTTGCCGTTCTCCAGGTGGCCGGCCAGATCGGCCTCCTTGATGCGGGTGGACTCGTCTGTCTCATTACGGGTCAGCTTGGCATCGGAAAGCACAATGTCCGGCTTGATTCCCTCTCCCTGGATGGAGCGGCCGGACGGGGTGAAATAGCGCGCGGTGGTTAACTTGACCGCGGCGGTCTTGCTGACCGGGATAATTGTCTGCACCGACCCCTTGCCAAAGGTCTGACTCCCCATGATGATGGCCCGGCGATGATCCTGCAGGGCCCCGGCAACGATCTCCGAGGCGGAAGCGGAACCGCCGTTGACCAGCACCACAATTGGTGCGCCATCCAGCACATCGTCCGGCGCGGCATTGAAATCGAGCCGTGACTCCTCGTTGCGCCCCTGGGTATAGACCACAATTCCATCGGTCAGAAAGGCGTCGCTGATGGACACTGCCCCATTCAGAATGCCGCCGGGATTATTGCGCAGGTCCAGCACCAGACCCCTGATGCCGTCCTTGGACTCCGCCTTCAACTGACTGATCTTTTTCAGCATGTCATCCGTGGTGCGGGCCTGAAAGTGGGAAAGCCGCACATAGGCAAACCCCTCCTCCAGCATCCGCCCCTTGACGCTGGCCACCTTGATGATGTCCCGAACCACGGTGATGCGCAGCGGCTTCTCCTCACCCTCCCTGGCAATGGTGAGTATCACTTCGGTGCCCGGCTTGCCGCGCATCAGGCTGACCGCCTCTTCCAGACTCATGCCCTTGACCGGTTTTTCATCCAGCCGGATGATCAGATCACCGGCCTTGACGCCTGCCCGCTGGGCCGGCGTATCATCAATGGGCGATATGACCTTGACGAAGCCGTCCTCCTGCCCCACTTCGATCCCCAAACCACCGAACTCTCCACTGGTACCGGCCTGAAGATCAGCAAACTCCTCCTCATTCAGATAGGAGGAGTGGGGATCCAGCCCGGCCAGCATGCCTCGGATGGCATACTCCAGCAGGGACTTGTCATCCACCGGCTCGACATAGTTCTCCTTGATGCGCCCGAATATCTCCGCAAAGGCGCGCAGCTCCTGCATTGGCAGTGGTGGTTTGGGCTCCTCGGCAAAGGCGCCCGAAGCCAGGATCAGCAGAGCGCCCGGGATTAAACCCAGGATCAGTAAACGTGCCAAGTCAAATCTTCTCTTCATACCTTGCTTCTCTGCTTCGATTGCCGCACCGGCATCGTTTTACTGACTAAGGAACCGGAATGGTGCAGGGTGGCCAGTTGCACCGGTTCCATTAAGGACGGGTGTCCCAGGTCGCCTACCCGGTTGCCACGTATCGCCTCACACCACTGTTTGGGATTCACCGGTCGACCATTGTAGCGTATACCAAAATATACCCCCGGATTGGTCTGGCCACCACTGTTACCCACCAGGGCGACCGGCTCGCCGGGCTCAACCCAGTCACCGGCCTCCTTGAACAGGCTCTGGTTATTGCCGTAGAGACTCATGTAGCCGTCGCCGTGATCGATAATCAACAACAGGCCAAAACCACGCAGCCAATCGGCGAAGGCGACCCGGCCATGGTGCACCGCCCGGACGTCCACCCCCTCGCTGGCGGCTATCACCACCCCGTCCCACTTCAGGTTTCCGGCCCTGGAATCTCCAAAACGGGTGGCCAGCCGCCCCTTGGCTGGCCACTTGAGACGGCCCTTCAGCTGTTTGAACGGCTTGTGTTTTTCAGTTTCGATCGGCAGGCTGGCAAGCTCTGACTGCAGCTTTTTAACCAGGCTTTGCAGTTGCCGCTCATTTTGTTTGTAGCCCTGGAGCATCTGCCCCTTGCTTTCGATCTCCTGATTCAGCAACGCCAGTACCTGCTGTCGTTGGTTCTGTTCCCGATCCAGGCTGCGCTGCTCCTCCAGCGCCCGCGCCTGGGTCTCGCGCATCCGTTCACTCTCCAGTTGTATGGTGGATTCGGTCTCCTGCAGCGCTTCCAGCGCCTTGCCCAGCCGGCTGATCTGCTCGGCACGGGATCGGTTGAAGTAGTCGTAGTAGACCAGCAGGCGGCTTACCACGGCGGGGTCCTGCTGATTGAGCAGGATCTTCAGGCGCTCCTGCCTGCCCATGGCGTAGGCCGAGCGCATCTGCTGTTTCAAGGCCAGGCGGTTGGCTTCCAGTGCCTTAAGCTGACCGTTGCGCTCTTCCTGCAGTTGATCCAGGAGGCGCTGCTGCCGCTCCAGGCTGGTGGCCAGTACCCGCAGATGACGTGCCGTCTTGCCGATCTCCGTTTCCGCACGCCGCAACTGCCCCTGCAGGGCCTGACGCTCGCGCTCGCGACCGCCGAGTTGATTCTGCAACGTGGAGATCTCCCCCCGCAGCTGCTTCAGCTCCCCTTCCCGGCTGCTGATCAACTCCTCCTCGGAAGCGGCCGACAGACCGCCCGGAACCGCCACAAGCAGCATCAGGGCAATCGCCATCCGCCGGAAGGAGTCAGGAGCCATCAGCCCTTTTGTAAACCGGTCGTGTCATCCTGTTCGGTCATTTCCAGCAGATTATGTCCCCGCATCTCGGAAGGCACCGCCAGCCCCATCAGGGTCAACAGGGTCGGAGCGATGTCACACAGGGCACCATTCTTGTCCAGGCGGGCCGGTCGGCCCACATAGAGCAAGGGTACCGGGTTCTGCGTGTGGGCGGTGTGCGGTTGATCATTTTCCGCATCCTCCATCTGCTCGGCATTGCCATGATCGGCGGTGACCAGCATCTCGCCACCCACCTGGCGGAGCGCTTCCACCACCCGCCCCAGACAATGGTCCAATACCTCGATAGCCGCGACTGCCGCAGCAAATTTGCCGGTATGTCCCACCATGTCGGAATTGGCATAGTTGCAGATAATGGCGTCATATTTGCCGCTCTTGATCGCATCAACCAGGGCGTCCGTCACTTCCGGGGCGCTCATCTCCGGCTTCAGATCGTAAGTGTTCACCTTGGGTGAGGGAATCAGAATCCGCTCCTCGCCTTCAAACACCTGTTCACGTCCACCATTGAAGAAAAAGGTGACATGGGCATATTTCTCGGTTTCGGCCAGGCGCAGTTGCCGCAGTCCGAGTTTGGAGATGTATTCGCCGAAGACGTTTTCCAGCCGCTCGGATGGAAAGGCCACCGGGATGTCGAATTCCTTGCTGTATTCGGTAAGGCTGACGAAACTGCTCAGGCGGGGAACCCTGGAGCGCACAAAGCCTTCAAACCCCGGATCGATAAACGAGCGGGTCAACTGCCGGGCCCTATCGGAGCGGTAATTCATGAACAGAACCGCATCCCCGTCTTCAATGGTAACCGCCGCCTCCCCGGGCGACAGGATACAGGTGGGCTTGACGAACTCGTCCGTTTCACCCCTGTCATAGGCCTGCTGCAGGGCCGTCTCCGCATCCGTCGCTGAAAACTCGGCCTGGCCCAGCACCAGCATGTCGTAGGCCTGCTGTACCCGATCCCAGCGATTATCCCGATCCATCGCATAGAAGCGCCCGACGATAGAGGCGATCCGCCCTTTCCCCAGCTCGGCAAATACCCGATTCAGCGACTGAATGGATGCGGCCGCACTTTTGGGTGGCATGTCCCGGCCATCCAGGAACGCGTGCACATAGACGCGCGAGGCGCCACGTTCCACCGCCAGCCTGGCCATGGCGTGGATGTGCTCTTCATGGCTGTGCACCCCGCCGGGGGAGAGCAGGCCCAGGATATGCACCGCCTTGTCCTCTGCAATAACGCGGTCGACTGCGTCGACCAGGGTTCGATTGGTGAAAAAAGAGCCGGTGCGTACCGAACGGCTGACCCGGGTAAACTCCTGGTAGACGACCCGGCCGGCGCCCAGATTGAGATGCCCGACCTCGGAATTGCCCATCTGGCCATCCGGCAGCCCCACTTCTGCACCGGAGGTGCTGATCAGGGTATGCGGACACTGCTCCCACAGGCGATCCCATACCGGTGTTTCGGCGGCCATAATGGCATTGGACCGGGGATCCTCACTGTATCCCCAGCCATCCATGATCAGCAGCACTGCAGGTTTTACTCTGAACGACATGTCCGTTTCCGACTCCGCTTGAGTGGTCCGCCTAAAGTTAAGGCTAACTCATTGAAAATAGCCGCGATATTACACTATTTTGGCTACTTCAACATTAAGTCTGCAAGATTAAAACCAGACATTAATTATGGGAAAACTATTTATACTGATTGAAAAACGGGATAAATTTACGTAAAACAGTTTATTATTGTATCTTTATAAAGAGTCGTTGTGTTTCAGTCGGTTGTCAGCAGTACCGGAGATAGGCTGTAGTGGGGTCTCAGCCCCTGTTGTCACGCTTAACCATGGGTCCATGCCCATTATCTGATATCCAACGTTTGTCGATTTAGATCATTACAGTTGTATTAACCAAGGTCCGGTGTGTATGGAACATAAATTTGGAAGCCCCAAGGTCCCTGTGCTTGAGTCGAGACACAATTTTGATGGCGATGTCGACCTGATGGCCGATGATGAGGATATCGAGCGCGCATCCCGCTCGCTCAAGGCCATGTCGCACCCCCTGCGACTCAAGATCCTCTGCACCCTGGGTGATGAAGAGGTGAGCGTTCAGGAGATTGTCGAGCATGTGGGCACCTCGCAGAGCAATATCTCACAACATCTGGCCATTCTCAGGGATAAGGGGATCCTGGCCTCCCGCAAGGATGCCAACCGGGTCTATTACCGGGTCAGCGATTCACGCACCCTGAAGCTGATCGGCATGATGCGCGAGGTGTTCTGCTCACACGGACACTGATCGGGCGCATAAATGCCGGAATTCGGAACGAAACGGGAAGCTTGTATTCCCGTTTTGCTTTAGGGTCGGGTGAAAGGGCATGCCTGGAACGGAAACCTTGCCCATGCCACCGACACCACACCCGATTTACCCGCCAGCCGGCCCCGGTCCGGAGACGGTATTACGATTTCCTGCACAAACCGTGGTACCGCCCAGCCCCCTGGTCTAGAATGTGCCTCCCTTGTGACCCCTTTATTAACCAGATCCGGCAGCCGAGATTCATGCAACAACTTATCGAATTCATCACAAACCACATTATCCTATTCTCCGCCCTGGTGGTGGTGCTGGTATTGATCGTCCAGAATCTGCTGGCCAGCATGGGGGGCAAATCCTCCGTTGCGCCTTTGCGGGCAACCCAGTTGATCAATCGTGAGGACGCCGTGGTCGTGGATGTGCGGCCAATTGGCGATTTCAACAATGGCCATATCGTCAATGCCATCAATATTCCCACCACGGCCCTGAAGAATCAGATCAATCAGGTGGCCAAGCACAAGGGCAAGCCGATTATTGTCGTCTGCCGTTCCGGTGCGCAATCTGCGGCTGCCTGCAAGGTTCTCCGGGATGCCGGAATTGAGCAGGTCTATAATCTGCAGGGCGGAATGCTGGCCTGGCAGAGTGACAGCCTGCCCATCAGCAAAAAATAACCCTCCGTTTCCACAAGACTGACTGACAACCGAGATTCAAGCCATGACAGAAAATGCCCAAGCGACCGAACCGAGCCGCGAGTTCTCACTGCAGCGTATTTATGTGAAGGATATCTCCTTCGAGACACCCAACTCTCCCGCCATCTTTACCCAGGAGTGGAAACCGGAGTCGAGCCTGAACCTGAACAGCAACGTCACCAAGCTGGACAATGACCTGTTCGAAGTCGTACTGACGGTCACCGTTACCACAAAACTGGCGGAGAAGACCGCCTATCTGGTGGAAGTGCAGCAGGCCGGTATCTTTACCGTGCGTAACTTCCCGGAGGAGGAGATGGGGCACATGATGGGTGCCTACTGCCCCAATATCCTGTTTCCCTATGCCCGGGAGGTCGTCTCCGACCTGGTCAGCAAGGGCAGTTTCCCGCAACTCCTGTTGACACCGGTAAGCTTCGATCAGCTGTACGCCCAGCATCGGCATGAACAGGCTAATCAGCAGCAGGCCGCAGAGCCGGCAACCCACTGATTGCCGATGTCCGGACCGCCCGTCTTTGCCGTCATCGGCGCCGGCTCCTGGGGTACCGCCCTGGCTATCCTGCTGGCGCGCAATGGCGCCCGGGTGCGGCTCTGGGGACATCTGCCTGATGAGGTGCACAAGCTGGCACAGGAAGGTCAAAACAGCACCTTTCTGCCGGGTATCCAGTTCCCGGAAAAGCTAACCCCGACGGCTGACCTGGCGGCGGCATTGCGTGGCGCTGATGAGGTGTTGATCGCTGTGCCCAGTCACGCCTTTGCATCAGTCCTCAAGACCGTTGCCCCGTTGCTGGCGGACACCGCCGGAGTGTGTTGGGCCACCAAGGGGCTGGAACCCGTTTCGGGGCGTCTGCTCCACGAGGTGGCGGAGGAAATTCTGGGCCCGGGGCGCCCCATGGCGGTCATTTCCGGCCCCAGTTTTGCGAAAGAGGTGGCGGCCGGATTGCCGACAGCCGTCACCGTCGCCTCCGCTTCGACGGATTTCGCCGAGCGGATCGCCGGCTATCTCCACTCCGACTGCTTCCGCGCCTACACCAGCAATGATGTGATCGGACTGGAGATCGGCAGCGCAGCCAAAAATGTCATGGCAATAGGTGCCGGTATCTCGGATGGTCTTGCCTTCGGCGCCAACGCCCGGGCCGCATTGATCACCCGGGGACTGAATGAGATCATGCGCCTGGGTCTGGCCTTGGGCGGAAAGATGGAGACCTTTATCGGTCTGGGAGGTATGGGGGACCTGGTACTGACCTGTACCGATGATCAGTCGCGGAATCGGCGCATGGGCCTGGCACTGGCACGTGGACTGACCATCGAACAGGCCAGGCAGGAGATCGGTCAGGAGGTGGAAGGGATTATGGCCACCCGGGAGATCTACCACCGGGCCTGTGCCCTGGGCGTGGAGATGCCGATCACCGAGCAGATTGAGCGCGTCCTCTATGAGGGTCTCGATCCCCGGACCGCGGTGCAGGCGCTGCTGGACCGGGATCCCCGACCCGAGGCCGGTTGAACACGCGGCTATCGGGCGCCGGCAAATCCCTGTTGGCGCCAGGCCTCGTAGAGGATGATGGCCACCGCGTTGGAGAGATTCAGACTGCGGTTGCCTGCCTGCATCGGGACCCGGATCAGGTGCTCCTGCGGCAGCTGGTCCAGCAGGGCCTGGGGCAGACCCCGGGTTTCCGGTCCGAACAACAGGATATCCTGCGGCTGATAGGTGACCTGGCTGTAACAGCGCTTGCCCCGGGTGGAACAGGCAAACAACCGTTGCTGGCCATGCTGTGACAGAAACTCGGCCATATCCGCATACTCCTGCAGACAGGCCAGGTCGTGATAGTCCAGACCCGCCCGCCGCAACTGCTTGTCCTCCAGGGTGAAGCCCAGTGGATGGATAAGATGGAGCCGGCTGCCGCTGTTGGCACAGAGGCGTATGATATTACCTGTATTGGGCGGGATTTCCGGCTCATACAGCGCTACATTAAACATGACATTGGAACCATTTGATGACGATTAGTGACTCGCCCCTTGCCGTTGATTTCTGTGGACTCAGGTTCAACACACCCCTGGTACTGCTCTCCGGCTGTGTCGGCTTCGGCGAAGAGTACACACGGGTAGCCGGCTTTAGCAACCGCGATGCGGGGGCGATCTGTCTGAAAGGGACCACCGGCGAGCCGCGCCTGGGTAACGCGCCGCACCGCATCTATGAAACCCCCGAGGGCATGCTCAATGCCATCGGGCTGCAGAACCCCGGCGTGGACAAGGTGGTGCGGGAGATCCTGCCGACCCTCGACTTTTCCGAAACCCGGTTTATTGCCAATGTCTCCGGCTCCACCGTCGAGGAGTATGAAGAGGTGACCCGCCGCTTCGACGACTCCCCTATCGATGCCATCGAGATCAATATCTCCTGTCCCAATGTCAAGGAAGGGGGTGTCGCCTTCGGCAATGACCCGGCCATGTCCGCCCGCGTGGTCGAGGCGTGCCGACGGCTTACCAGCAAGCCACTGATCACCAAGCTCTCGCCTAATCAGACCGATATCGCCGCCAACGCCCGCGGCTGTATCGAGGCCGGCACCGATGCCTTCGCGGTGATCAACACCCTGATGGGTATGGCCATCGATATCGAAAGTCGCACACCCATCATTGGCAACAATCAGGGCGGACTGTCCGGTCCGGCCATCAAACCGGTCGCCCTGCTGAAGGTCCATCAGGTCTATCAGGTGTGCCGCGATCACGGAATTCCCATTATCGGCCAGGGTGGCATCACCAGTGCCGAAGACGCCATTGAATTTCTGATTGCCGGCGCCAGCGCGGTCGGCATCGGTACCGCACTCTTTTATGACCCCTTGATCTGCGGCAAGATAAACCATGGTATAAAAGCCTATCTTGAAAGACACGACTTGCCATCAGTCAGGCAGTTGACCGGTACCTTGACGCTGAATAGTCCCCGGCCGGCAAAAAACGGCTGCTGAACAGACCGACAGGTAAGTTTACAACCCGCCAAGGTTGTTTCCGTGCAGGTCAATCGGATCAATCAGAGCCCGGTTCCGGAGAGGACGGGAAGACGTTTACAGGGTTTAGCAAATGGATCGCAAATCAATTCGTCCCACTACCGATGAGCTGAAACACTTTATCCCGCTGCAGGCGCTCAGCGAACAGCAGCAGGTTCTGCTTGCCGGTGTTGCCGAAATCAGGACGGCACTTCCGAAGGAGGTGCTGATCGAGCTCGGCAGTGATGATAACAATACCTACTTTTTGCTGCAGGGGACCCTGGTGCTCGACTCCGCTGACAATCACCGGCGTGAGATCAAGGCCGATGACGCCTCCGCAAAATCACCCATCGCCCAGTTGAGGCCCCGCAAATACCGGGTCATGGCGCACTCTGCCGTGCGCTATCTGGTGATAGACAATGCTTATCTTGAGGATATCGCCCAGAACCACGGCTCAGCCAGCGGGGTCGAGGGCTATGAGGTAAGTGGCGATTTTCAGAACGAATCCAGTGCTTTCGAGGATCAACTCTCAACCCTGCTGCTGGCCGACCTGAAGCAGGACCGGTTGAAGCTGCCCAGCCTGCCGGAGGTTGCCATCCGCATTGGCCGGGCATTGGAGGACGGTGTCAGTGACGCCCATGACATTGCCGAGATCATCCAGATCGATCCCGTGATCACGGCCAAACTGATCAAGGCGGCAAACAGCGCAATCTATGGCCGGCGTAATCCGGTGGAAACCTGTAGCGGTGCAGTAGTCCGTTTGGGGGGTGATGTGACCCACAAACTGGTGCTCTCGTTCGCCTTGCGGGAGCTGTTCCAGACCGATTCAGCGCTGCTGAATAACCGCATGAAGGCGCTCTGGAAACACAGCACACGTGTTGCCGCCATCTGTTATGTTCTGGCCAAACAGGATTCCCGGTTCAAGGCCGAACACGCCATGCTGGTGGGTCTGCTGCATGATATCGGAGTTGTGGCCATCCTCAACTATGCGCAAAATTTTCCCGATGAGGCCATGCACGAGGAACCGCTGGACCGGGCTGTGCACAACCTGCGGGCGGAAATCGGCAGCATGATTCTGAATAAATGGGGCTTTCCCTCGGATTTTGTCATTACGGCGCTGGAGGCGGAAGAGTGGATGCGTAACAAGGGTACTGCACCCGATTACTGCGATCTGGTGATTATCGCCCAGTTGCACAGCTATATCGGCGACAACAAGGGTCGGCATCTGCCCTCGATTGACGAGGTACCGGCCCACAGGCGTCTTGAGTTGGGTGAATTGACACCGCGCATGAGCCTGAAGATCCTGGAACAGGCCAAGGACCAGATTGCCCACGCCCAGTCCTTGCTGAACATCTGATACCTGACCACGGAAAATCGTAAACCCCAACCTTTTGGAAAAGCTGAATGAATGCGCTGAAGGTTTTCTTCACCCTCCTCCTCGGGCTGCTGCTGACGGCCGGTTCCGCGTCCGCCGCCCGCCTGCTGACCCCGGTCGATCCCCCGACTGAGGCCCCCGCCTTCACGTTGCAGGATACCGGGGGTAACCGGATATCCCTCGCCGACTACCGTGGTAAGGTACTGGTGGTCAATTTCTGGGCTACCTGGTGCCCCCCCTGTCGTCGCGAGATGCCCTCACTCAACCGGGCCGCCGCCTGGCTGAAAAAGTATGATGTTGCGCTGATCGCCATCAATTCAGGCGAGCGGGCCGACAAGGTGGAAAAGTTCCTGCAGGAACAGCCTCTGGATTTTCCTGTCCTGCTCGACCCGGACAGCACCGTCTCCACCCAATGGAAGGCCACGCGCCTGCCGATAACCTATGTGGTGGATCCACAGGGCCGCCTGGTTTACCGGGCCCTGGGTAGCCGGGAGTGGGATGCACCGGAGCTGCTGGTCCCTATCAGGGGTCTGGGATTACCGCGCTAGCGATCACCCGGTACCTGCCGGGTGCTGTATCCAATCGGACCCCGCAACCGACCAGTCCCGGGGTCAGCTCGGGCGGATATGCTCGATGTAGTAGGGACGATCTTCCATGTTCAGTTTAACCGCCTCTCCGACCACCTTCAGATGCTGATCCGTCCCGGTTAAGCGCAGGTCACAATAGACCCGGCCCCGACCCTCGAACGGCAGCGGTATCATATCCCGGTAGGTATAGACGCTCTGTCCCACATCCCCACCCTCGCAGACAGCGGGGGTTTCGGGTGGCGCCTCCTCCACCGCTGCGTCGGTAAACACCAGCTCGCCTGATTGTCGCCAGCGAGTTCGCTCAACGGAGCCGGAGATGGTCTTGACAATATGGGCGGGGGAGAATCGCACAGTGACCGTGCCGCCCTCTACCCGAATGCTTTCAACGGTCGAGCCGGATAATTCAATACTGCTGCTATCCATTTGATATTCCTAGAAGTTTGCTGTCATACATCACTACCTTCAAGACCCAGCTCCTTGATCTTGCGGGTCAGGGTATTGCGGCCCCAGCCCAGTAGTTTAGCAGCGTCCTGCTTTCGACCGCCAGTCTGCTCCAGGGCCGACTCAATCATGATGGTTTCAAATACCGGGGTTGCCTCATCCAGCAACGCCTCATGTCCCTGCTGCAGCCGCGTGCGCACCCAACTGCGCAGCGATGCGCGCCAGTCATCGCCCTGGGCCCTGGGTTCCTCCGACTCCAGCAGTTCCGGCGGCAGGTCCTTGATATGCACCTCCTGGCTGGAGGCCATCACGGTCAGCCAGCGGGCGGTATTCTCCAGTTGCCGGACATTACCCGGCCAATTCAATCGCTCCAGGGTAGCCAGGGTCTCCGGCAGCAGGGTCTTGCTCTCCACTCCCAGCTCTTCCGCGGCCAGGGATAGAAAATGACGCATCAGCAGTCCGATATCCTCGCGTCGCTCACGCAGCGAGGGGATGTGAATCCTTATCACATTGAGCCGGTGAAAGAGATCCTCACGAAAACGCCCCTGCTTAACCAGCTGCTCCAGATTCTGGTGGGTGGCGGCTATGATACGTACATCCACATTCACCGGCTCATGTCCACCGACCCGGTAAAATTCACCATCCGCCAATACTCGGAGCAGGCGGGTCTGCAGTTCCGGTGGCATATCGCCAATCTCATCCAGAAACAAGGTGCCGCCATCCGCCTGTTCGAAGCGGCCGACCCGGCGTCCCTGGGCACCGGTAAAGGCACCCCGCTCATGGCCAAACAGCTCCGACTCCATCAAGTCCTTCGGAATGGCCGCCATATTCAGGGCGATAAATGGCTGTTTGGCGCGCGGGCTGTGCCGATGCAGCGCCTGGGCAACCAACTCCTTGCCGGTACCGGATTCACCATTGATCAGCACCGTGATGTTGGAGCGGGCCAGCCGCCCGATCGCCCTGAACACCTCCTGCATGGCCGCCGCTTCACCGATAATTTCCGGGCTGGACTGCAGCTCGTCCACCTGAGCCAGGCTGCTACGGCTCTTTCGGCAGGCACGCGACACCTGATCAACGGCTTCATCCACATCAAACGGTTTCGGCAGATACTCGAAGGCCCCCCCATGAAAGGCCGCCACGGCGCTGTCCAGATCAGAGTGAGCGGTCATGATGATCACCGGCAGATTGGGATGGGCGGCGGTAATTCTTTCCAGCAGCGAGAGCCCGTCCATGCCGGGCATGCGGATATCGGAGACAATAACGTCCGGCTGTTCAAGACCCAGCGCCTCCATCACCCCATCGGCGCTGGGGAAGCTTTTCACCGCCATACCCGCTTTCTCGAATGCCTTCTCCAGCACCCAGCGGATTGACCGGTCATCATCAATGACCCAGACAGAGTTAGTTGGCGGCATTTGGATTCTCCACTGGCAACAACACACTGAAAAGTGTCTTTCCCGGCTCGCTTGTGCACTCCACAAGCCCGCCGTGTTGATTGATCAGTGACTGGGCGATGGTGAGGCCGAGACCGACACCATCCTCGCTGGCAGTCACCATGGGATAAAAAAGCTTCTCGCGAATCGATTCCGGAATACCCCGCCCGTTGTCCTCGATACCTATCTGGACCACCAGGCGATGACGCCGGTTGCCGATGGTGAACTGGCGCAGAATCCGCGTCTGTAGCACGATGCGGCCTTCCGGATGGTTACTGATCTCGCGGGCGGCATTGCGCAGGATGTTCAGCAACGCCTGGATGATCCGGTCGCTGTCCACGTAGAGATCAGGGATACTGGGATCATAATCCCGGGTAATGGAAATCCGCTCCCCGGATTCCGCCTGCACCAGGTTGCGTACCCGTTCCAACAGTGTGTGAATGTTCACTTCCCGTAGATTGGGCAGACGATCAGGCCCCAGCATCTGGTTAACCAGATTCTTCAACCGATCGGCCTCGTTGATAATGATCTGGGTATATTCACACAGCCCCGGATCGACCAGCTCCCGCTCCAACAACTGGGCCGCGCCACGCAGCCCACCCAGCGGATTCTTGATCTCATGGGCCAGCCCCCGGATCAGCTCCTGGGCGGCCTGATGCTGGGACAGCAGTTGCTCCTCACGGCTGATGCGCAACTGGCGATCTATCTGTTGGATCTCCACCAGCAACCCTGCATCGCCCTCACTGTCGGTAAGCGGTATTACCGTGCAATCCACGGTGGCCCGCTTGCCATCCGGCAGGGGCAGGCTCAGTTCACGCTCGGTGAAATGGTGACCGGTATGCAACGCCTGCTCCAGGTGCTGGCGGGTCACTCCCTCGGGACACTGGATCAGTGATTCAGCCGGGTTACCCAGCATGTGGCGAAAACTGACTTCAAACAGCATCTCCGCCGCCGGGTTCATATACTGCAGGCAAAGCGACCGGTCGAATAGCAATACGGCACTGCTCAGGTTCTCGAGTATCCGTTGCCGGGAAATCTCTGTGGTGTGAATCATATCCTTCATCGCTTTACCTGCTGCAAAAAACGAACCAAGAGTCGTATGCACATACTTTTCGCCGGGAAGCAAGGAGTGGCGGGATATCTGGTGCAACTGCGGGTTCGCGCATCACTCCATCCATGCACTATTTTAGTGCATGGATGGGACGGACAATAGAGACCGAGCAGAAATACGGGCAATAATTGGCTATCTGCGGGTGATGCCCGGGTATGGATTTGGTTTCGAGGGGTGTCCTGTAGGAGCGGTCTGTGCGCGGGTGGAGAACCCTTTGTGGGTGGTGGTGAGAAATCAGGCAATTCTGTGAAAGCTCAGGCGGGGCTTGATCGGAAACAGAGGGTCTCCGACAAAAGTACCGAGCCTTATGCTGGAAAAGGCCTAATAATTGGGCTTGAACGCCGGATTGGACTGGCCCGGCGTAGAGGAGATGGGTTTGCGTGGTGAATTGTAATCACTGGCATCAGAACCGGGATTGGCGGCTGGCTTGCCGGAATAGTCCGGCGCATCTCCTGGCTTATACTGGGGTGCATCGCCACCATTGCTACCGCTACCGGAGGGCGGCGGCTCAGGGGTCTTGCCATCTTCCACCAGAGAAACCTGGCGGACAAAAAACTGCACAATATTGGAGCGGACCAACAGACGACCGGCGGCATCATGGATACTGGCATGCACCATATGCCCGCCGCGCTCGACGTTGCTCAGCTGCAGGGTCGCGCCGGTGACTCGCTGATCAAGAATCCGCCCATCCAGGACCGCCTGTATATAGTGCCCCGGTTGCAATCCCGGCTGTGCCTGAAAACGGATGGTGATAGATCCGCCATTCGCTTGCACCACCTCATTGTTGCTTGGCGCAAGGATAACGAAACTGCTGTAGTTTATGCCCTCGGGCGGCCTTGTGCCGGTGGCGGCACTGCCGCTCTGAGAACCGGTACTTGATGGAGTGTATATGGTAGGGTCCGAGAGCTTGATCTCCTCGGAATCCCGGGTCGGAGTGTCGGAATAATGCACGTCACCCCTGCTATCAACCCATTTATAGATGGCCGCCTGACCACAGAGTGCCAGTGACATCAAACAGATGAAGAAGACGCTTCTCATAGGGTGAGGATAGCTCACTGCCGGTGCCGCCTCAACAGCTCTCTCGATCAGGCGTATCAAAACGGTGACAAGCGTCATTCCCGGCGATGCACCTTGGAAAAAAAACGCCCCCGATTCGGGGGCGTTTTTAGCACGGTTACTACCGTCCGTTTACAGGCTGTAGTACATGTCGAACTCCACCGGATGGGTGGTCATGCGCAGACGGGTCACATCATCCATTTTCAGGCGGATGAATCCGTCAATCAGATCGTCCGTGAACACGCCACCAGCGGTGAGGAATTCGCGGTCAGCATCCAGTGCTTCCAGCGCCTGGTCCAGGCTGTGGCAGACGGTTGGGATGGACAGGGCCTCTTCGGCGGGCAGGTCATACAGGTCCTTATCCATCGCCTCACCCGGGTGGATCTTGTTCTGGATACCGTCCAGACCAGCCATCATCAGGGCGGCAAAGGCCAGATAGGGGTTGGCGGTAGGATCCGGGAAGCGGACCTCCACGCGGCGACCCTTCGGGCTGTTGACGAACGGGATACGGATGGAAGCGGAACGGTTACGGGCGGAATAGGCCAGCATCACCGGTGCTTCAAAACCCGGTACCAGTCGCTTGTAGGAGTTGGTGGAGGGATTAGTAAAGGCATTCAGCGCACGCGCATGCTTGATAACCCCGCCGATATAGTAAAGGGCCGTCTCGGACAGGCCGCCGTACAGGTTGCCGGCAAACAGGTTCTCGCCACCCTTGGCCAGGGACATGTGCACATGCATACCGGAACCATTATCGCCCACCAGCGGCTTGGGCATGAAGGTAGCAGTCTTGCCATAGGCGTGGGCCACATTCCAGGTCACGTACTTCTGTACCTGCACCCAGTCGGCGCGCTGCACCAGGGTGCTGAACTTGGTACCGATTTCGCACTGTCCAGCAGTGGCCACTTCGTGGTGATGCACCTCGACCGGGACGCCCATCTCTTCCATCGCCAGACACATGGCGGCACGGATATCGTTCAGGGAGTCGACCGGGGGTACCGGGAAATAGCCGCCCTTGGTACCCGGACGGTGGCCGATGTTGCCATCCTGATAGACACGCTCGGAGTTCCAGCCAGCCTCTTCCGAATCAATCTTGTAGAAGGCGCCGCTCATGTCGGCTCCCCAGCGGATATCGTCCAGGATGAAAAACTCGGGCTCAGGGCCAAAAAATGCGGCGTCGGCAATGCCGGTGGAGGCGAGATAAGCCTCGGCACGTCTGGCCACCGAGCGGGGGTCACGCTCGTAACCTTCCATGGTGGAGGGCTCCAGGATGTCGCAGGTGATATTCAGGGTCACTTCATCCGCGAACAGGTCCAGCACCGCGGTCTCGGGGTCCGGCATCAGTACCATGTCGGATTCATTGATGCCTTTCCAGCCGGCAATGGAGGAACCATCAAACATCTTGCCGTCGGTGAAGAGGTCCTCATCGATGGTGTGAGCCGGTACGGAGACATGCTGCTCTTTACCACGGGTATCGGTGAAGCGGAAATCGACGAACTTCACTTCGTTGTCTTTGATCATCTTCAGGACTTTTGAGGCCATGAGGTTCTCCAGCAGTTAGTATTTGAGATTATGCGGACCACAGCGTGGCCATCAATTAAAGATTCTTGCGATTTGGGACACCCCTACGGGGCACCAAAGCATGTCCTGTGTTTAGCAAGTACTGTGCCACGGTTAGGGTATCTGTTGACTCCCCCTCCCCAACCGGACAGAGGATTTTACTACGATTCCACCAGGGGCGGGAAACAGAAATGATTACAGGGGATTAGCACACCTTGCGCAGTAACAGTCCCGTTGAGCCCGCGTATCCCCAGGACGCATCCCGGCTTCGCCCCAAAGGGCAGACGCACCAAAATAAAGCGAGTGCGGCCGTATATGCACCATAATGGTGCGGTTACCCATAATAGGCCCTGACCACTCCAAATTCCGGCCGCTCGGCCGCCTTCTCCTGGAGTGTCCGGGTAAATTTCTCCTGCGCCTCTCCGTCTGACAAATCGTCCAGGGAGAAGTAGACATCCACATTGATTTTCCCTGCCAGATAATGGAGCACGACCCGCCGCCGTTTTTCCGCGCCGGGAATACCGCGCCACTGCTGCGACAGCAGTTTTTCCGCTTCCGCCCTGAGCGGCAGACCCTCGCAGGGTATTGCCTTCTCGTCATCTTCCGGATCGATATGCACCGTGACGTCCATCACCTCGGTAATCTCATCCAGCAGGCGATCGATCACCATCTGCCCGATCATGTGGCCCTCTGAAACACTCAGCCAGGGCTCGACCAGAATATGTACATCAACGCTCGCTTCACCACCGATCCGGCGGGTCCTCAGCATATGGATATCCATGACACCGCCGATCTGATGGATAATCGCGCGGATACTCTCCAGACGCTCCTCGTCCAGCCCCTCATCCACCAGTTCCTGAAATGCCGGCCAGCTCAGATCCCAGCCGATCTTGGCGATCATCAGGCCGACACCGACAGCGGCGATGGCGTCCAGATATGGCAGTCCGGCCATGGTCCCACCCACGCCGATCAATACCACCACCGATGAGAGGGCGTCCGATCGGTGGTGCCAGGCATTGGCCTGCAACAGATCTGATTTAATCTTGCGCGCCACCGCCGCCGTGTAATGGTAGAGCGCCTCGTTGGCCACTATGGAGAACAGGGCGGCATACAGAGCCAGCGGCTTCGGGTGCAGCAGGGCCTCCGGGGTAAACAGCCGCCCCACCGCATCCCAGGTAATGCCGATGGCCACCAGCGCCAGCAGGATGCCCAGGCCAAGGGTCGCCGCGGTTTCAAACCGGCCATGGCCGTAAGGGTGCGCCTCGTCAGGGCCATGATTAGCCTGTTTGGCGGCGAAGTAGACCAGGCCATCCGATAACAGGTCGGAAAGTGAGTGTATGCCATCCGCCACCAGCGCCTGGGACTGGGCTGCAATACCGATAATGGTCTTGCTCGCGGCCAGCAGTAGATTGACCAACACACCGACTACGGTGACACGTTGGATGGCCTGATAGCGGAGGCGCTTTGGATCGATAACCTGATTCATTGGGTCAGCTGTCCTCACCCACCTCGACCACGATGATGTACTCGTTATCTTCCGTGCGCGTCTCGATCAGCTTATGGCCATTGATGCGACACCAGGCCGGAATATCATTGAGTGCACCGGGATCGGTACAGATGGCCTCGACCCGGGTACCCGGTGGCAACTCCTTGACCCGGTTTTGCACCCGGATGACCGGCATCGGGCAGAGCAGCCGCCGTGCATCCACAATCACAGGTTTCATATGTACCACTCCTGGGGAATCTCGTCCGCGCCCAGTGGCTTGACCGACAACTGCTGCTGGCGGCCATCCAGGCCGGTAACCGTCAATTCCACCAGATCCGCCTGCTTGCCCTGGCTGTAGCGGGCCACCAGCCGGGCTGCCAGCGCAATATCGTCATCATTCACTGCTCCATCCAACAGTGCCAACGGTCCGGCATGGCTGGTGGTGAGGAGACTCACAAACTGCTTGCGATACCCTTGCAGAAAGTTACCTTCACCCTCTTCGCGGGAGATGATCACCTTGAAGTGCGGCCGTGGTCGCAGGTGCCGTCCCACCTTCAACAACATGATGTCATCCATCTCATACTGTTTCTCACCCCGCGCCCGCCACAGGTCGGCCAGCTTGACCGAATACTGCGCATCGGTCAGAAAACAGCAGCCACCGGCCGGCTGGGCATAATCCTTCAGCCCAAACTCTTCCGCCAGCGCCATCTGTGGCTTGCGGCTGCGGCCATTGAATCCGTATAGCCTGTCCCGGGAGATCCAACCTTCGCGCTCCGGCAGGGTCGCCGGCAGGTTCTGGCCCGACAGCGGCCGGACCAGGCGATCCGCCGCCCCGGAATCCCGCGCCACCACCGGCATGGTGTCCTTGCGCTGGGACATGGGGCGCTGACCGACCACTTCACCGGTAATGATAAAATCGAAGTCGTTTTCTGCCATCCACTCCTGGGCCTTCTTCACCATGAAGATCTTGCAATCCAGGCAGGGATTCAGGTTCGCCCCATAGCCGTGTTTGGGATTGAACACGATGTCCTTGTACTCCTCCACAATATCGATAATGTGCAGCTTGATTCCCAGCTGTTCGGCCACCCACAGGGCGTTGTTGCGCTTGGGCCTGGCCCGGTCCTTCTGGCGTATGGCGTGGGTGTGGCCTTCCACACAGAACCCTGTGAAGAAGTTGATTCCTTCCACATGGATTCCCTGCTGCTGGATCACTTTGGCGGCCAGCAATGAGTCCAGGCCACCGGAGATGAGGGCTACGGCCTTGCGTTGTCTAGTCATGATGGTATTAAAGTCTGGAGGCGTCTCGGCCTGATATTGTATGCTGTTGGCTCACCTCACTTCAAAGAAATGTTCAATTCACGGAAGCCGGCTGGGCATCCGCACCGGCTGACAAGACCCGTTTCCGCGCTCTCTGGATCGGTGACAGGATTAACCAGGCAGCGTCATTTGACAAAACTGTTCTGGCGAAGACAGCCAGAGTGCCGGAAGACCGGGATCTGGAGCCGATACGCTATCTTTGTGTCTTTGCGAGGATTTATATAGAACCGGGTCAATGAGGCGAGTGATCCCGAAGGTCAAAGACTCAACAATCCAGCGTCAAAACGATATACTGGCGCGATCCGTTTTTTCCTTTTCATATAGAGCCTTAACCTGAACCATGACGAATTCGAACAATGGCCCTGACTCCTCCACCTTCCAGGGCCTGATTTTTGCCCTCGAGCGTTACTGGGCGGAACAGGGTTGTGTGATCCTGCAGCCTTATGACATGGAGGTGGGCGCCGGAACCTTTCACACCGCCACCTTCCTCCGCTCCATCGGACCGGAGCCCTGGAATGCCGCCTATGTACAGCCCTCTCGCCGCCCCACCGATGGCCGCTATGGCGACAATCCCAACCGGTTGCAGCACTATTATCAGTTCCAGGTGGCGCTGAAACCGTCGCCGCTGAACATCCAGGAACTTTATCTGGGCTCCCTGGAGATGCTCGGTCTCGACAGCAAGGTGCACGATATCCGTTTTGTCGAGGACAACTGGGAATCGCCGACGCTTGGCGCCTGGGGTCTGGGCTGGGAGGTGTGGTTGAACGGCATGGAGGTCACCCAGTTCACCTATTTTCAACAGGTAGGGGGTATCGACTGCCGGCCGGTGACCGGTGAGATCACCTATGGCCTCGAGCGTATCGCCATGTACCTGCAGAATGTGGAGAGTGTATTCGATCTGGTCTGGACCCAGGGTCCCCAGGGTCCGGTCACCTATGGCGATGTGTTCCATCAGAACGAGGTAGAGCAGTCCGCCTACAACTTCGAACACGCGGATGTGGAATTCCTGTTTGGTTATTTCGACCAGTGTGAAAAGGAGAGCAGCAAGCTGATCGAGCTGGGCCTCCCGCTACCCGCCTACGAACAGGTATTGAAGGCATCCCATGCGTTCAATCTGCTGGACGCCCGGCACGCCATCTCGGTGACCGAACGGCAACGCTATATACTGCGTGTGCGCGCCCTGGCCAGGGCTGTCGCCCAAGCCTATTACGATGCCCGGGAAAAACTGGGCTTCCCCATGCTGAAGAATTCGAAGGAGCTGGCCCATGGCTGACAATTTCGTCGGGAATGAAATTGGACGGCCGGAGGCCTCCCGCGGGGATCGCGCCGTGGAAGGCGCGAGTCAATGTGCCGATCTGCTGTTTGAACTCGGCACCGAAGAACTGCCTCCGGTCGCCCTGAAAAAACTCTCTGATGCCCTGACCACCACATTTGTGGAAGGTCTGGAGCGCGCCAACCTGCAACATGGAGCGGTGCATGCCTATGCCACCCCGCGAAGGCTCGCCCTGCGGGTAGAGGCCTGTAGCACAGCCCAACCGGATCGCGAGACCGAACGCCGGGGACCTGCCGTTCAGGCCGCTTTCGATGCCGAGGGCAACCCGACCAAGGCAGCACAGGGATTTGCCCGCTCCTGTAACACCAGCGTCGACCAACTGGAACGGCTCACTACCGATAAGGGCGAATGGCTGGTCTACAAGCTTCAGGAGCAGGGAAAACCAACCGCGGAGCTGCTGCCCGCGATTGCCGAGGAGGCGCTCAACCGCCTGCCCATTCCCAAGCGGATGCGCTGGGGCGCATCAGAGGCGCAGTTTGTGCGTCCGGTACAGTGGCTGCTGTTCCTGTTGGGCGGGCAAGTGGTTCCCTGTCGACTGCTGGATACCGATGCCGGCAATCTGACCCGGGGCCACCGCTTCCACCACCCCCAGCCTATCCGTATTGAGAATCCGGCCCAATATGTCGAGCTACTGCAGGAACAGGGCCGGGTGATCGCAGACTTTAACCAACGCCGGGAAAAGATCCGCCAGCAGGTTGCCCAGACTGCCGAGGCCATTGGTGGCCGGGCGCCAATCGACGAGGCCCTGCTAGACGAGGTGACCGGTCTGGTGGAGTGGCCGGTACCCATCTCGGCAGGCTTTGAGGAGCGTTTCCTGGAAGTACCCCATGAGGCGCTCATCAGCACCATGAAGAAGAACCAGAAATATTTCCATCTGGTTGACCAGCAGGATCGGCTGATGAATCACTTCATCACCATAGCCAATATCGACAGTCCGAAGCCGGAACTGATCAAGGAGGGTAACGAGCGTGTGGTACGACCCCGCCTGAGCGATGCCATGTTCTTCTGGCAACAGGACGGCAAACGCACCCTCGACAGCCGCATCGACTCCCTCAAGAGCGTTCTGTTTCAGCAGAAGCTGGGCTCCATGCATGACAAAAGTGTCCGGGTCGCCGCTCTGGCAGGCATCATTGCCGACCAGATCGGCGGGGACCGGGCTGCGGCGGAGAAGGCCGGCATGCTGAGCCGTTGTGACCTGATGACCGAGATGGTGTTCGAGTTTCCCGAGATGCAGGGCATCATGGGACGCTACCAGGCGAAACGGGATGGCGAATCCGACGAGATCGCACAGGCGCTGGACGAGTTTTACATGCCTCGCTTCTCCGGCGATACCCTGCCCCGGACCCGCACCGGCATCGCACTGTCTCTGGCCGAACGCCTGGATACCCTGGTCGGGATCTTCGGCATCGGCATGAAACCGACCGGCGACAAGGACCCGTTTGCACTGCGCCGTGCCGCATTGGGTGCACTACGCATCATACGTGAGCACTCACTTACATTTAGCCTCCGGCAACTGCTGGTAAAGGCCACGGAGCAACTGCAAGCGGCGATTACAGAGCCCGATTGTGCCGAACAGGTCTATGGCTTTATGCTGGAACGCCTGAAAGGTATCTACCTTGAGCAACAGATCCCGGTCGATCTGTTCGAAGCCGTTGCCGCCACCCAACCCGACTCGATTGCCGATTTTGATCGGCGCATACAGGCCGTGGTGACCTTCCGCACTCTGGATGCGGCCGAGGCGTTGGCGGCAGCCAACAAGCGCATTCACAATATACTGAGGAAAAGTGACCAAACCATACCGGCGGCGGTCAATCCAGAGCTGTTTGACTCGGCACAGGAACAGGCGCTCTATGCGGTAATCGAGCAGAAAGCGGATGAGATTGCGCCACTGATGGCGGAAGCCTCTTATGAGCAGGTACTGCAGAGCCTTGCCACATTACAGGCGCCCGTGGATCAGTTTTTTGATCAGGTGATGGTGATGGCGGACGACCCGGCGATCCGCTCCAACAGACTGGCCCTGCTTAAGCGTTTAAGCACACTGTTTCTCGGCATTGCTGACATTTCCCTACTTCAGGCGTAAGTTTAACGTGACCCTGGTCCAGAAAATGAAGCATATAGCCGTAGTAAGTACATACTTACATGCATAATACGAAGCTGATAATCCTGGATCGCGACGGCGTCATCAACGAGGACTCGGATACTCATATCAAGTCTCCTGATGAATGGATCCCCATTCCGGGCAGCCTGACCGCCATTGCGAAACTCAACCAGGCGGGCTATCGGGTGGTGATCGCCACCAATCAGTCCGGATTGGCACGTGGACTGTTTAAGATCGATACCCTGAATGCCATCCATCGCAAGATGAATCTGGCGCTGGCCAGCGAGGGTGGGCGTATCGATGGGCTGTTTTTCTGCCCGCATGGTCCAAAATCGGGCTGTGATTGCCGAAAACCCAAGCCCGGTCTGCTACTTCAAATCGCTGATCGTTTCTATACCAGTCTGGAAAAAGTTCCCTGTATCGGTGACAGTCTGCGCGACCTACAGGCGGCGATGGCGGTCGGTGCACGGCCGATCCTGGTACGCACCGGTAAAGGCGCTAAAACGGAAGCTGATCCCAAGCTCGATCCCGCAATTCCAATTTATGACAACTTGAGCGATGCAGTGGCTGAATTGTTGAAACAAGAAGAATAAATGCAATGATATTAATTCGATCTTTACTCTATCTGGTGAGCCTGCTGTTCTCTACCGTGGTATTGGCCGGCCTGTTATCAATCATTGGCTGGCTATTGCCCTATCGCCAACGTTGCCAGATTGCCAATGCCTGGGGCGGGGTCAATATCTGGTTTCTTAAGCTTTTGTGTAACCTCGATTACGAAATTGACGGTCTGGAAAAAATCCCTGAATCCGGCGCCATTATTCTGGCCAAACATCAATCAGCATGGGAAACCATGGCGTTGCGCTGGCTGCTTCCCCCCGAACAGGCCTGGGTGCTGAAACGGGAGCTGATGTGGGTACCCTTTTTCGGCTGGGCGGCCGCTACCGTGCAGCCGATTGCCATCAATCGCAAAGCCGGCAGCAAGGCGGCACGTCAAGTCATAGATATCGGCTTGGAACGGTTAAGGCAGCACCGACTGGTGGTTATTTTTCCGGAGGGAACGCGGGTCGCCCCGGGTGAGCGCAAGCGTTACGGTATGGGGGGCGCACTGCTTGCCGAAAAGAGTGGAGCACCGGTAATTCCCATTGCCCACAATGCGGGATCATTCTGGCGACGCCGCGATATTCGCAAATACCCGGGTGTTATCAAGATCGTCGTCGGGGACCCCATCCACACAGCCGGAAGAAAGGCTGCCGAAATCAACAAAGAAGTAGAAACCTGGATAGAGCAGACCATGTCCCGCATACAGTAGACGGAGTGTAAGTGTTCACTATTATCATAGTGCAGGTAGCTTTCAGCGAAATCAAAAAAGGGCCTTATCGGCCCTTTTTATTTGATTTTAGTTACCTATTACCCGGGCAACGGATTCATCCATGAACTTGACCCCGGTTCGACCCATACACAACAGCGCCTTATAGTCACAGCGATGAATAGTCTTAGACGTCGAGATTTTCTACCGTCAAGGCGTTCTTCTCGATAAAGTCTCTTCGCGGTTCTACCTGATCGCCCATGAGCGTTGTGAATATCTCATCCGCTCCGACAGCATCTTCAATGTTAACCTGCAGCAATCTCCGCGACTCCTGGTTCATCGTTGTCTCCCAGAGCTGGTCGGGATTCATCTCTCCTAGGCCTTTATAACGCTGAATGTGTTGTCCCCGCTTCGCCTCATCCATTAGCCAACCCAGGGCTTGGGAAAAACTGCTGATATCACTCTGTCTTTCGCCGCGCTTTATGTAAGCGCCATCAGAGAGTAACCCATCCAGCTTTTCACCCATTTCAGCCATTCTCCGATAATCACTGCTGCCAAAAAAATCCAGTGGAATAGCCGATTCCGTGTTTATCCCGTGAACATACTGAATAACATTGATTTGTGCCACCTGATCATCCGTTGCCGGCTGAGAGCCAATCTCAAATCGGTTGGAGATATTCTGTTCCGCATTAAGGCGCAACTCCAGCTCCCTCAGCCAATTATCGAAGCCAGGCTGATCAGCTATCAACTCATCCGTGAGCCTGGGCATATAGATCAGTTTTTCAATCACCGAGGCATCATAGCGTTTTCCAATTCGCTTCACGGTCGCCATGGTGGAGAGATGCTGTTTGGACAGCTCTTCAAGGGAGAGCCCGGACAGGGGCGGCGCATCCTTGCTGACGTAGAGTTCCGCATTATCCAGTGCCGCCTGAAGCAGGTAAGCATTCAGGTCATTGTCATCTTTCAGGTACTGCTCCTGTTTCCCCTTTTTCACCTTATACAGTGGAGGTTGGGCAATATAAACATGTCCGCGCTCTATCAATTCATGCATCTGCCGGTAAAAGAAGGTCAACAGCAGCGTACGGATATGCGCTCCATCCACATCCGCATCCGTCATGATGATAATTCGGTGGTAGCGCAATTTATCCGGATCAAACTCCTCGCGGCCGATTCCGCAACCCAGTGCGGTAATCAGCGTACCTACTTCAGCGGATGAGAGCATCTTATCGAAACGTGCCTTCTCCACATTGAGGATTTTTCCTTTCAGCGGCAGGATTGCTTGGGTACGTCTATCCCTGCCCTGTTTGGCGGAACCGCCGGCTGAGTCGCCCTCCACCAGGTAAATTTCACACAATGAGGGGTCTTTCTCCTGGCAATCAGCAAGTTTTCCCGGTAATCCAGCAACATCCAGTACGCCCTTACGGCGGGTCATTTCACGCGCTTTTCTTGCTGCTTCCCTGGCACGGGCCGCTTCTATCATTTTCCCGGCGATCTGTTTCGCTTCTCCCGGGTTCTCCAGCAGGAAGGAGCCAAGCCGTTCTGCCAGCACGGACTCCACGATCCCCTTCACTTCGGAAGAGACCAGTTTATCTTTTGTCTGGGATGAAAATTTCGGGTCAGGCACCTTGACTGAAAGGACCGCCGTCAACCCCTCTCGGGCATCATCACCGGAGGTGTTAACTTTTTGTTTTTTATCCAATCCAGCTTGATCAATATACTGATTGAGGGTTCGAGTCAGGCCCGCACGAAAACCGGCAAGGTGTGTCCCCCCATCGCGCTGTGGAATATTATTGGTAAAACAGAAAATATTCTCTTGATATGACTCGTTCCACTGCATGGCCAGTTCCACGACCACATCATCTTTTTCTATAGAGAAGTCAAAAACCGTTTCATGCAGCGGTGTCTTTTTGCGGTTTAGATGGGTAACAAAGGCCTTGATACCCCCCTCATATTCAAATGTATCCTGTCGATCGTTGCGTTCATCGGACAGTCTTATACGAACTCCCGAGTTCAGAAATGACAGTTCGCGCAGGCGCTTCGCCAGCAGGTCATAGTGGTACTCTATATTGGTAAATGTCTGCTTGCTGGCCCTGAATACAATCTCCGTACCCGATTTATCGGTTTCTCCCACCACGGCCAATGGTGCTTGCGGTTCACCATGTACATACTCCTGGTAATGGGTATGTCCATTCCGATGTATGTAAAGTTTCAGATTTTCAGATAGGGCATTCACCACCGATACGCCGACCCCGTGCAACCCCCCGGAAACCTTGTAGGAGTTGTCATCGAATTTGCCTCCAGCATGCAAGACTGTCAGGATCACTTCGGCAGCGGAGCGTCCCTCTTCCGGGTGAATATCTACAGGGATTCCTCGGCCATTATCCGTAACTTTGACGGTCTCATCATCCAGTATCGCCACGGTAATCTCGGTGCAATAGCCAGCAAGTGCTTCGTCAATAGAATTATCCACGACTTCAAACACCATATGGTGAAGTCCGGTGCCATCATCAGTGTCACCAATATACATACCAGGCCGTTTGCGCACCGCGTCCAGACCTTTCAACACCTTGATATTTGACGAGTCGTAGCTCATATAAAACTCCTATTTTCGAACGGCTCATTATACACCATGCCGCATTCAGATTTATTCATTAATCACAACTGTTCCACGTGGAACATGTCATCATCAAAGATTGGTTGTTTGTATATCACCGGAATCCACGCGAATAATGACGCATCCAGGATACCGGTCGTTCGATATCTCTTCGGTAGTTGTAATAATGGCTTGGCACCCGATCTGTTTTATCCGTTGCAACAGTTTATCTCTGTTATCCACATCGAGTTCTGCCACAAGATCATCGAACAGGAGTATTGGGTGGTTACCGGTAGACCGTTTGGTGATTGCAGCTTGTGCAAGGTGCAGGGATGTGATGATCATCTTTTGTTGACCGCGTGAAATCGATGTAAATGCGGAACGCTGATCAAACATCAATTTTATATCTGCACGCTGTGGGCCCGCCTGAGTATATCCTTGCCTTATATCCGAGGGTTGTTTATCTCCTAGCACCTGTTCTAGTCGTGAGCCGTCTTCCCACCCCCTCTTCCAGAACATCTGGATATTGCCTTGAATATCGAGTGCCCGTAATTCATTCGCGAGAGCGATTTGCAGATCGGTAAAATATTTCTCACGTAATTTGTTTAACTCTTCCCCCAACATACCCAATGTATGATTCCAGCTTGCCACCGTATCTGGAGCAGTTTTAAGCACAATGTTCCGTTGCTTCAGGGCTTTGGTAAATTTTTTGTAGACGGTGAAATAGGATGGTTCCACGTGGAACACCCCCCATTCCAAAAATCGCCTGCGATACTCCGGGCCGCGTTCGAGTATTTCGTGAGACATCGGAGTGAGGATCTGCAGTGGAGTCATCTTGGCGATAGAGGAAAGACGGGTCGCATTTTCCCCGTCGACTCTGATACTTGTTTGTGTCGCGCTTTTTTGTATCCCGATACGATGCTCCCTCTCGAGGGAGGAGACGGCATAAAGAGTCAGGAATTTTTCGCCATGTCTAACTACTGGACCAAATTTTGCCGTTCTGTAAGAACGACCTCTGCCAAGCATATAGATCGCTTCCAGCAAGGTGCTTTTTCCCGAACCATTTTTTCCCGTGACGAAGTTGATGCCGTCCGAAAATTGAATATCCGCCTCAGCAATATTTCTGAGATTTTGGATTTTTAGCTGCTTGATGGTCACGGGGTGTTCCCGTTATTCCGGGGGATGGGATATACGGTTGCGGGACTGGCACTGACACCAGTCCCGGTTTGAGAGTTTAGAGGCGCATCGGCATGATGACATAGCGGCACTGTTCACTATCCATGTTCTGGATAAGGCAGCTGCTGTTGGAATCACTGAGGGACAATTTTACAGACTCTGTTTCAATCACATTGAGCACTTCAATCAGGTATCCAACATTGAAGCCGATGACCAGTTCATCACCCTGGTAGTTGATTTCCATTTCATCTTCGGCTTCTTCTTGTTCCGGGTTATGCGCCAGCAGTTTCAACAGGCCACTGGAAAAGTTGAATCTTATGCCACGGTACTTTTCATTGGAAAGGATGGACGTGCGCATCAAGGCTTGCTTCAGTTGATCCCGGTCTGCGGTAATCTCCTTGTCCGTGTTCATCGGGATGACACGCTGATAGTCAGGGAACTTCCCATCAATCAGTTTTGAAGTAAAGCTGGTCTCGCCCATGGTAAATCTTATGTGATTGCTACTGACATCAATTTCTATCAACTCCTCGGAATCACTCAAGAGCCTGGCGAGTTCCAGAACGGCCTTTCTGGGCAATATCACCTGCAGTCCCGTCTCCTGACCCAGCACACACTCTGCTTCACTGAGCGCCAACCGATGTCCGTCCGTTGCCACGGCGCGTATCAGTCCTTCATTCATTTCCAGAAGCAGACCATTCAGGTAGTAGCGTACATCCTGAATCGCCATGGCAAACTGGGTTTTTTCTATCAGTCGTTTTAATAGTTTCTGAGTGATGGTAAATCGATGACTGCTCGCCGATGGCTCGATAGACGGATAGTCGTTGGCCGGCAGGACACCAAGAGTGAATCTACTTCTCCCTGATTTGATTACCACCCGCTCGTTTTCCACATTCAATTCAATCGTGGACTCCTCCGGCAGTGCCTTGCAGATATCCAGCAGTTTCCTGGCGGGCAGTGTGAAATCCGTTTCGTTATCACAATCGACAACGGTGGTCGTTTTCATCTCGACCTCGAGGTCGGTTGCTGTGATATTGATTTTCCCATTGCCTGCATTGATCAGGACATTCGCGAGAATCGGTAAGGTCTGTCTTCTCTCAACAACTCCACCGACCTGTTGAAGTGGTTTAAGCAGATTATCCCTTGTGGTAACGATCTTCATGGCGAAGTACTCTTTAATAGATATAATATATTTATATAAATTTACTGTTATTATTACACAGCGGGTTTATTGTTGATCAAACAGTATTTTTTCTTATTTTTCATATAGTTAGAATGAATTTTCTCTGTTGATAACATCCGTATGAGTGATACTAAGAGATGTTGATCAGCTGTGGATAACTAAAGCATGCTGTTTTGTTGCAAAAACATCAACAGTTTATCCACATTAACTGGTGAGAGTTCTTAACAGGTTTCCATAATCCTCTTCAACCCGATTGTCGCCTTCCTTCAGCTCGGCTATCTTGCGCGTGGCATAGAGTACGGTCGTATGGTCGCGTCCACCAAAAGCCTCGCCTATTTCCGGCAGGCTATGATTGGTCAGCTCTTTTGCCAACGTCATGGCTATCTGGCGCGGTCGGGCGATGGTGCGGCTCCGCTTGGAAGATAACAATTCGGACGTCCTGATCTTGTAATACTCTGCGACGGTCTTCTGGATATTCTCGATCGTAACCTGTTTATCCTGCGCGGCCAGCATGTCACGCAGGGCGTCCTTGGCAAATTCCGGCGTGATATCCCGGCCGGTAAATTCTGCGTTGGCAATAATTCGACGCAGGGCGCCCTCCAATTCCCGGATATTGGAGCGCACCCTTTTTCCGATGAAAAAGGCCACTTCATTGGGCAGATCCACGCCAAACAGCTGGTCTGCCTTGCTTTTCAGAATGGCGACGCGCGTCTCAAGGTCAGGAGGTTCGATAGCGACCGTCAGTCCCCAGCCGAATCGGGATTTGAGTCGTTCTTCAAGGCCGGATACCTCCTTGGGGAACCGGTCACTGGAGAGAATAATCTGTTGCTGGGATTCAAACAGTGCATTGAAGGTGTGGAAGAACTCCTCCTGCGACCGCTCCTTGCCGGCAAAAAACTGGACATCGTCTATCAGCAGTGCGTTTACGCTGCGAAATCGGCGCTTGAATTCATCGATGGTGTTGTGCTGAAGCGCCTTCACCATCTGTGCGACAAAACCTTCGGAATGTACATAGACGACCCGTGCATGGGGATTGGTTTTAACAATCATGTTGCCGACAGCATGCATCAGGTGGGTCTTACCCAGCCCTACACCACCGTAGATGAACAGCGGATTGTAGGCGGTACCGGGATTCTCGCCGATCTGAATCGAGGCCGCTCTGGCCAATTGATTTGATTTCCCCTGGACAAAGGTATCAAAAACAAAGTTGGGATTGAGATTGCTTGGCATCGGTGCGTCCTCGCTCTGACGCACACCCGGTCGCGGATTCTGCCGATGATTTGGCGCTGAATCCTGGCTGGTATCCACGCTGGTTTGTGTATTGCCCTTGCTACCGATTTCCAGAGAAATAGCGGGTGCGTTGGTCCCCGCGATACTGTGCAGATACTCGGTAATCTCGTTGAGATAGTGGTTCTGTACCCAGTTCAGGACAAACTGGTTGGGCGCCAGCAAGCGAATGCTGTGTGCATCCTCGATAGACTGCAGTGGGCGAATCCAGGTATTGAATTGCTGTTGTGGCAGATCATGCTCGAGGCGATCAGTGCACTTGCTCCAAAAATTCACGCTTTATCCACTCTTTTTTTGAAAATGAGAAAGGATTTTCTCTTTTCGTGGTGATGCGGGGACCCCCGGCGACAATCGCTGCCGGTCCACTTTGCTGCATGCCATAAATCCATATGCCACAGCGACCCGGCCATGATCCTTGGGATCAGGGTGAAGTGATCTGAACTGCGGAGGCAAAAGTTTACTCCGCTTTTTATGGCTTATCCATAGCTATTGCCCAGGGATAAAATGTATTGTCCATATCAGGTCGGTATGGTCAGAGCAGGGGCTAAAAAACTGTTTTTTATAAAGATTTGGTTTATCTTCAGCAGATTGGACAACTCCTGATGACAATCGTCAGCCGATTTTCAGGTCCCTACATTCGCGAGTCCATAGTTTCTGAGAAATCAGCGGGTTAGCCGAAAATGCTGGGGCGCATTATTGTTGACATTTGCTATCATCGCATCGTACTATACGCGCCCTTTTTTAGGGGCTTTTTCCTGTGCTTGTTTAGATCAGGCCCTGCTTATTTAATTACCTGGTATTTGTCATGAAAAGAACTTTTCAGCCGAGCAACTTGAAGCGCGCGCGTAATCACGGATTTCGTGCGCGTATGGCTACACGCAATGGCCGCAAGATACTGAATGCGCGTCGTGCAAAGGGACGTGACCGTCTGGCACCCTGAGTTTCTGAACTGCTTTGCAAGATCGCAAGGCAAGTTTCGGTCGGGATCTGCGGCTGCTTAAACCTGCTGAATTCCAGCGGGTTTTCCAGAATTCCCGCAGATCGTCAGACCGCTGTTTTACCGTTCTATTTCTGGCTAATGGCAAGATGAATGCACGCCTGGGAACAGCGGTAGCCAAAAAAATTCTGAAGCGGGCCGTTGACAGAAATCGGGTCAAGCGACTGATCAGGGAGAGTTTCAGACTCAAGCAGCACGATTTGGCGGGTTTGGATCTGGTTGTTATGTGTGCTCGCGGAATTGACCTTTCCAATATGCATCAACTGCGTGACTCTCTCGACCGGCACTGGACAAAGGCTGTGCAGGCAATATCGGCTGTCAGGAATTGAGATCGGAAAAGACTCCGCTTAAGCATGATTTCAGTCCATAATACGGCCTTTGCCGATTGGCCGACGCAACTTCCTAATTCGAGTTTGAGATAGTCCATGGATAACCTTCGCCTGATACTGTTTTTCGCACTGGCTTTCATTTTGATGATGCTCTGGCAGGCGTGGGATAAGGATTATGGCGCCAAGCCACAGAGCACGGTGACAACGGAGACAAGTACCGGCCAGGCCGATACCACTTCCTCCGTGCCAAGTGCGGTTCCGGCGTCACCAGCCATTGGAAACAACGGGACACCCTCTTCGGTGCCGGAGATTTCCTCGACCGCGGCAGTGCCCATGTCGACAACCGACACCTCTCGTCCCGCGGTACCGACCATCACGGTCAAAACCGATCTCTATACCATGGAGATCGGCACGGTTGGCGGTAATGTGCTGAAGGTTTTTCTCAATGACTATCCGGCTTCCCTGGGAGACAAGGAGAACAGCTTCCAGCTGATGAAACCGGAGGTGCCGGAACTGTTCGTCGCCCAATCCGGCCTGATTGCCGGTGAAGGCAGCACGGCACCCAGTCATGAGACCCCTTATCAGGCCGGCAGTAACAGCTATGAACTGGCGGACGGAGCGGACCAGTTGAGTGTCGACCTCCACTGGACCAGCCCGGAAGGGGTCACGGTGACCAAGCGCTATACCTATCAGCGCGGCAGCTACCTGGTGACGGTCCAACATATTCTGCAGAACGGCTCCGGCAAGCCCTGGGTCGGCCGGGAATACCGCCAGCTGATGCGCACACCACCGGAAAACAACAGTGCCGCTTCCAAACTGCTCTATACCTATACCGGCGGCGCCATCTACAGCGAAGAGAACAAATACGAGAAGATCTCTTTTGAGGATATGGAAGAGTCCAAGCTCTCCCGTGACGTCAAAGGCGGCTGGATCGCCATGCTGCAGCACTATTTCCTCGGTGCCTGGATTCCGCCTGAAGATCAGACTGACACCTTCTACACCAATGTGCTGCCCGGCAAGCGCTATGTCCTGGGCGCCTACACACCGGCGGTAACGGTCGAACAGGGCGCCAACCACACCTTCAGCAGTGGTTTTGTCGCCAGTCCCAAACTGCAGGATGAACTGAAGGCGATCTCCAAGGGACTCGATCTGAGCGTCGATTACGGCTGGCTGACCGTCATTGCCCAGCCGATCTTCTGGCTGCTGAAGCAGATTCAGGGTGTGGTGGTCAACTGGGGCCTCTCCATTATCCTGCTGACCCTGCTGATCAAGGCGCTGTTCTACAAGCTATCCGAGGCGAGCTACAAATCCATGGCCAACATGCGTCGCATGACGCCGCGCATCCAGGCCCTGAAGGATCGCTTCGGCGAGGACAAAACCCGTCTGAACGCTGCCATGATGGAGCTGTACAAGAAAGAGAAGATCAATCCGCTGGGTGGCTGTCTGCCAATCCTGGTGCAGATCCCGGTCTTCATCTCCCTCTACTGGGTATTGCTGGAGAGCGTGGAACTGCGCCAGGCGCCGTTCATCTTCTGGATACAGGATCTCTCCATCAAGGACCCCTACTTCGTATTGCCACTGATCATGGGTGTCTCCATGTTCATCCAGCAGAAGCTGAATCCGGCACCACCCGATCCCATGCAGGCCAAAATCATGATGGCGCTGCCGGTAGTGTTTACCGTCTTTTTCGCCTTCTTCCCGGCAGGTCTGGTGCTCTACTGGGTGACCAACAACGTGCTGTCGATTGCGCAGCAATGGTACATCACCCGCCAGATTGAGAATGCCGCCGCCAAGGCCTGATCCAACCAGTCCTGTGGATGCACAGGAGTCGATAGCCGCGGTTGCGACCCCGCCCGGTATGGGCGGGGTCGGCGTCATCCGCATTTCCGGGAAGCTGGCCACCACCGTTGCCATCAACCTCACCGGAAGCCTGCCGGAACCCCGCTTAGCCCGCTTTGCCCGTTTTCGTGATGCCGAGGGACAAGTCCTCGATGAGGGGCTGGTGCTGTTCTTTCCCGCACCCCACTCCTTTACCGGTGAAGATGTGCTGGAGCTGCAGGGCCATGGCGGCCCGGTGGTGTTGGATCTGCTGCTGCAGCGTGTCCTGGCCTGTGGCGTGCGCCTGGCCCGGCCAGGCGAGTTCAGCCAACGCGCCTTTCTCAATGGCAAGCTGGATCTGGCCCAGGCCGAGGCGATCGCCGACCTGATCGAGAGCGGCACGGCCGCCGCCGCCCGTCTGGCGGTGCGCTCCCTGGAAGGTGAGTTTTCCCGGCGTATTCATCAGTTGGTGGAGCAGTTGATTCTGCTGCGCATGTACGTGGAGGCGGCCATCGATTTTCCGGAGGAGGAGATCGATTTTCTATCCGATGGCAAGGTGGCGGGGGACTTGGCGGAGATCATCGACGCGGTCGAGGCGGTGCGCAAGAGTGCCCAGCTGGGACGGCTGATGCGCGATGGCATGACCCTGGTGATCGCCGGTCTGCCAAATGCGGGCAAATCCAGTCTGTTGAACAGTCTGGCCGGTCGCGAGTCGGCCATCGTGACCGATATCCCCGGCACCACCCGGGATCTGTTGCGGGAGCAGATACAGATCGACGGCATGCCGCTGCATCTTGTTGATACCGCCGGCCTGCGGGAGAGTAGCGACGCGGTCGAAAAGGAAGGCATACGCCGGGCCCGGGCGGAGATTGCCCGGGCGGATCGCATTCTGTGGATCTTTGATGACAAGCTGGATCCACAACACCGGGCGTTTGACTCCAGCCTGCTGCCAGGTAGCATCCCGGTCACCTTTATCCGTAACAAGATCGATCAGAGCGGGACAGCGGCGGCTGTCAGGGAAACGGCCGCCGGATTCGAGATCGCACTCTCCGCCAAGACCGGGGAAGGAATCGACCTGCTGCGGGAACACCTGAAACAGTGCATGGGTTTCAATAGCGGGCAGGAGGGTGAATTCATCGCCCGGCGCCGGCATCTGGACGCCATCCAGCGCGCGAGTGAGCACCTACTTACTGGTCGTGCCGCGCTGCAGGACCAGGGTTCCGGCGAGCTGCTGGCGGAGGATCTGCGTCAGGCCCAGCAGGCGTTGAGTGAAATCACCGGCGAGTTCACCGCCGATGATCTGCTGGGGCAGATCTTCAGCAGTTTTTGTATTGGCAAATAGAGCCTTCTTAAGGTTCTGTCGCAATTATGCGTTGGTGTTGTTTTGGCCTGGTAATTTGCCCAGTAGGAGCGGCGTCTCGCCGCGAATTCGGCCCGGGGCGGGCCGCCTACAGGTCAAAGCCCCCTGCGGCGACCAAGCGTAGCGATAGGAGTGACTTCAGCCGCGAATTTTGTGGATAAATCCGCTTCTACAAAAAGATCACTTCTTATGCAGCAGGTAACCGGGACATAGCCTTTCCTAAGCCGGCAGGTTTTTCCCGGCACCGACCCCTGTCCGCATCACTTCCCGTTGCAGGCTGGCGAGTGAGTCCAGGATACGTGTCTTAAGTTCCGTCAGGTAGCGGGCCTGTGTCTCGGCCTCCGCCAGGTGGCCTTCCGCCTTCAGCTGCAGAATCTCCTGACCGGTGCGGTGGACCTCGGCATGTAACGGTTCCATCTCCTGGAATGTGGTGAGATGGCCATAACGCCGCCGGCCATGATTTTCATACCAGTGGCCCAGCCGGCAGGCGCGGTGATTGGTCAGCTCCTGTTGGGTAATCGACAGCCGGCCACCATCAAGGGTGTTGAGCACGCTTTTTATCCAGCGCTGATGGTCGTATTGTGCCACCAGTAGCGGGAAGTCACTCATTTCCCACTGCGTATTGGCCCAGAGCGCCCAGCTCGGATCCGGTTGCCAGGTCGCGGCCCAACCGGCAACTTCGTCTGCCGGCATGGGGCGGGCGATGCCGTAACCTTGGGCGATATGACAGCCCAGACGCAGCAGCAATACCCCCTGTTCGGCTACCTCGACCCCCTCCGCCACAACATCGCGCCCGAACAGTGTCGAGAGCGTGATCACCGCCTCCACCACGGCCAGATCGCCGGGGTCGTCCAGCACGTCGCGCACAAAACTCTGGTCGATCTTGAGCACATCCACCGGCAGACGCTTTAGATATGAAAGAGACGCATACCCCACGCCGAAGTCATCCAGAGCCAGGCGGATGCCCAATTCATGGCAGGCGGCAATGACCCTGGCGGCGTGGTGCAGGTCGGCGATGGCGGCTGACTCCACGATTTCCAGTTCCAGGCATTGGGGCGGGACGTCCGGGTGACGGGCGATGGCGTCCTTGAGGTCATCAAGGAAATGGGGGGCGGTAAAATGTTGGGGCGCAATGTTTACCGCCACCGACCAGTCGTTGAGGCCTGCCCGGCGCCACTCGGCGACCCTGCCGAGAGCCGTGTCCAGGACAAAGCGTCCCAGCTTGCTACCCAGTTCGTTGTCCTCCATGTGATGCAGGAATTCCCCCGGAGGCACAATGCCGCGTTGCGGATGGCGCCAGCGTGCCAGCGCCTCGAATCCCGTCACCCTGCCTTGGCGCATATCCACCTTGGGCTGGTAGAACAGCTCGAATTCCCCCGCCGCCAGCGCCAGCCGTATCTCTTTGGTCTGCTCCTGGCGTGCCTGACGTTTCTGATCGTGCTGGGCATCGAACAGCTGGTAACGGTTACGGCCCGAATGTTTGGCGGTGTACATCGCCTCGTCGGCATGGCGCAACAGGGTGTCAGGGTCGGTCTGGTCCAGCGGATAGAGGGTAAAGCCCAGACTGGCGGTTAGCTGCGCCACCTCGCCATCCAGTGTATAGGGTTCTGCCAGGCGATCGAGCAGGCGTCCAAAGATGGTTTCAGCCTCGTCCAGAGACGTGAGGTCGGACAGCACCAGGACGAACTCGTCACCGCCCAGACGTGCCAGCGTGTCGGTGGCGCGCAAGGTTTCCAGCATCCGTGCGGTAGCCAATTTCAGCAATTGGTCGCCGCAGGCGTGGCCCAGACGATCATTGACCGGCTTGAACTCATCCAGGTCCAGCAGACCCACCGCCAGGAGGAGTTGACTGCGGTCGTTGCGAGCAACCGCCTGATTCAGCCGATCAGCCAGCAATGCCCGGTTCGGCAATTTAGTGAGGGCGTCATGGGTAGCCTGCCAACCGATTTTTTTCTGCAGGGCCTTTTTTTCGCTCACATCACTGAATACCAGTACGTAGCCGATAATGTCGCCATTTTCACGAAGTATGGGTGCGGCCGAATCTTCGATTGGTGTCTCGCTGCCGTCACGGGCGATTAACCGCATATGGGTCTCCAGTGCGGTCACAGTATTCGCTTCTGCAAGCCGAAAAATCGGGTTGATAGCGGTCTCCCGGGTTCCCTCCTGGACAATGTGGAATACCTCGGTCAGTGGTTGTTGTACGGCCTCCATGACTGGCCAGCCGGTCAGTTGCTCGGCTACCGGGTTCATCTGGGTCACCAGGCCGGCGGGATCGGTTGTAATTACGCCGTCGCCGATGGACATCAGGGTGACGTGGTTTAACTCCGCCTCTTTCTGCAGTCGTCCCTGTGCCTCGGCGAGTGCCTTGAGCGTGGCTTCCACCTCATCGGCCATGGCGTTGAAGGCGCTGCCAAGTTGCTGAATTTCCCGTGCCCCGCCCACGGCAACCCGGGTATGGTGGTCTTTCAGGAAGCGGCGATAGGCGTCCACCAGCTGGGTGAGCGCAACAAGTGACGTGCGCAGCGTGAGCGCAAGGATAATAAACAGCACCATGATGACGCCACCCAGGGTCGCCACCCGGTTAAGCGCCCGCTGCCAGGTTTCGGTCTGCGGCAGGGTGGCGTCACAGTGCAGAATCAATTCGCCATAGTCCGCGCCGCCCGACTGAACCTGCTGGCGATGCTCACAGCCCTTGATGCCGGAGAGTCGAATAAACCAGGACGGTACGGTTTGGGTAGTGGGTACGGTTTTGGCAATTAGCTGTCCCCGCCCCATTCGCCACTCGGCACGGCTGAGGTAGGGGCGCAGCTGTACCTCCCGGTCCAGCTGCTCCTGGATGCTGCTGTAGTCGCTGATGTTGACGCTTTTCGTGACGATCGGGTGCAGGGTGGCTGCTGCAACCGCCAGGGTATTCTGCATGGCCTGGGTCTGGGCGACACGCTCCTCGTTCAGGAACATCCAGGTGCGTAAACTTCCGGTGCAGAGGACCACCAGGGCGATCGGCAGAAACAGTCTCCAGAACAGGGAGAGGCGTTGGTACTGGCTCATTGCGGCCTGTCCTGTTCACGCAAGAAGCGGCGGTTGGGGATATAATCGGTTTCGGTGGCAGGAACAAAGGCCAGCGGTAGCGGATTCCTTATGACCTCGTCGGTGCTGTCCAGTATGGCGGGTACCTGTTTCACCAAGGTTGCCGGGTGCGGGTTGAGGACCGCAAATTTTAGCGCATCCGACGCATGTGCCGGGTAGGCCGAAAACTGGTTGTACAGCAGGCCAAGACAGACCAGGAAGGCGCGTGGCATGGGATCTCCATCGGTTTCCATTAACTGACAAGATTCAGCTTGTCCACTACATACAATGAAGGGTAACCGCTGTGAATCCCCAAATCCATCTATCCGTTAAGAAAGGCCGGTGATGCCCGGCTATAGGTCACAAAAGTTCACAAAGGGGTTGTCCTTGTCGGCGTTGTTGGCCAAACTTCGCGGCTGACAGATCAGGCATCAGCCGGATATTGTGAGTTTACGACATTCCCTGGACAGGCTTTTATAATCAACCATGTTCTCCCTCACCCCCATGCAGTACCAATGGCTGGTGGTGGCCCTGTCGGCCATTGCCCTGCTGATACTGGTCATCGTTTTCCGGCGCCGTCTGGCCGCCTCCCTGAAGCAGCGGCAGATCGGCCAGGCCATCCGGCGCCTGGGACCCAAGGTGCATCATGACCTGATGGTACCCGACGGTATCGATGGCGTACTGGTGGCTGACTACGTGGTGTTGACCCACAAGGGAATCCTGCTGGTGACGGTCAACTGGTATGAAGGCAATATCTTTGGTGGCAAGGATACCGATCAGTGGACCCAGGTATTGCGCGGTACCTCGCACCGATTTAATAATCCGCTGCATGAGCTGCAACTGATCTGCGCCACGGTCCGATCCCTGGTGCCGAACATCCCGGTCAGCGGCATTGTCCTGTTTGCCGGCGATTGCGCTTTTCCGAAAGATAAGCCGGACGGCGCCTGCCTGGTGAATGACCTGCCGCGACGGCGGCGCAAGCAGGTGGTCCCGCCGCGTTTTGAAACCGCCTGGGAACTGCTGCTGGCCAAGGCCGGCATGCTCAGGGTGAACTGAGTGATTGATCCTGTTCCGGCAGTTGCCGGAGTTGCAGGCTGATCAGTTGTGAACCGAGCAGTGAAAGCACCACATAGAGGGCGAAGAACCAGAGGCCGGCCTGCACCTCGGCGTGGGTCAACCCGCCGGCATTACTCGAGAAGTAGGCCACCAGGATGGCCACCACAAAGACATCGGCCATGGACCATTTGCCCAGATGGTGGCTCAGGTGCAGTCCGCGCAGGGAGAGATGGTGGGTGCGGCTGAACAGGGTCAGCCAGGCGACAGCGGTCTTTAGCAACGGCAGAATCACGCTGAACAGCAGCAGCAGTAGCGCCAGCCAGAGGTTGCCATGCTCCCAGAGGCCGCTGACCGTGGTGAGTATCCCCTTGGATTGAAACTGCAGCACGGTCTCACCCAGTACCGGCAACGTCTTGCTTACCTCGACGGAGAGAATCGGTGTCGTTAGACCGACCACCAGGGAGATGACGCCCACCGTGAGCATGGCGTAACCGAGATCGCCGGCGCTGCGCCGTTGCAGCCAGGCAAGCAACAGCAACAGCCCGGAATCAATCAGAAACAGTGCCGTCAGTTGATTGACCGACTCCTTGTAGGCGGCCTGCAGCGCTTTCTGCTGATTGAGCTCCTCGAGCTGTTGGCTGTATCCGTCATAAAGGCCGAAACTCAACGCCTCCAGTAACTGCCGACCGCTGCTCTCCAGCTGACTGGTGGTCTGCAACTGCTGAATAATCGCCAGGGTTTGTTGCTCATAGGCGGTTGCCTGTTCCCAGATTTTCCAGGCACAACCCGCCAACCCGATCAGCAGCAGGCCCAGCAGCAGCCGGTTCAGTGGCTTGTTCATCAATTAACCCTGTCCGATTCCGGCCTCAAGATGCCCTACTCTATCGGGGAAACTCAGGGGATTGCAAACCGGCGAATACCCAGCCATCTGTACCGGTATAGCGGGGCCGTGATCTGGTAAGATGGGCGACGAAATCGCATACCGGCACAGGAAAACAACATGTTGAAACTTGCTTATGTAGGCGGACTGGGAATGATGGCCGGTCCGGCCGCTACTCATTTGACCGCCGATGGACCCGCCCGGGTATTGCGGGTGCAGGATCGTGGCACCCAGGGTGGCAGCCGTGACAGGTACCGGATGGACTGGCAGGCGCATGGCGCGGAATTGGTGCCGACTCTGCAACAGCTGGCGGGCAATGGCGATCTGGATGGCGTGGTGGTCTGTGCCGGCAAGAACGGTGACGATGTGGCGATCATCAGCGAGCTGACGAACCTTTTGCGCGCCGTATCGACCACCCGTCCCTTCATCCTGCATCTCTCTACCGTCAGCCCCGACTTCGCCGAGGCCGCGACCAGCTTCTGCGCCAGTCAACAGGTGGACTATGTCAACTATCCCCTGACCGGGGGACCCCTGGGGGCTCAGCTGGGTGGGTCCGATCCCAAGGGGATGCTGATCCTGGCCAGTGGCGATGCGGCGATTTATCAGCGCCTGCTGCCGCTGCTGCAGCGGCTGGGGCATCCCCGATACTTTGGCAGTTCCCCGGCGGCGGGAGCCATCACCAAGCTGGTCGGTCACCACATGGTGTTCAATGGCCTGAACGGCATTGCCACTGCTGCTGCCATCCATGCCGACTGTTTCAATCAGGGCAGGCTGGGGGGCGACGAGCAGTTCGACTATCTCGCTTTTCTCAACGGCGGTGCCGGCGGCACCCGGCAGTGGGAGCTCGGACTCAGCAAGGGCATTGCGACAGACAACTGGGAGCAGGGTTTCAGCATCCACCACGCGGTCGTCGATGCGATCTACGCCGCCCGCCTGGCGGTGGCGGCCGGACTGTCGCGGATCTCCATCCAGGCCATGACCAATACCGCCTTCACCTTCTCCTATCTGTTGAACCGCTATCCCGGGCAGACCCTGGCCACCCATGCGATGGCCAGGGAAATGATCCGTAGCGGCAGTGCGGATCTGGACCGCTTCATGACCGAGCGGGGTGCGTTCGGCGCGGATGCGGATGCAGTGATCGCCGCCTGTGTCGCCTCGCTGCCGGAGAAGATTCGCGACTCGGCTCTGCTTGAGGTAACGACCGCTCACTTCGAGTCCGGGCTGGATTGAGTTCGCCGGGCTTGTTTGAACGGCCGGCGTTGCTGCTGGTATTGACCACCCTGTTCTGGGGCGGCAATGCGGTGGTGGGCAAGTTCGCCCTCAACTACATGTCGGGGATCGAACTCTCGTTCTGGCGCTGGGTACTGGCGTTTTTGATCCTGCTGCCAATTGCCTGGCGTGCCTGCCTGCGGGATCTGGCCTATTACCGCCGGCATCTGTGGCTGTTGCTGTTGCTCGCCCTGCTCAGTGTCTCGCTCTACAACTCGCTGCAGTATGTAGCATTGCAGTTCACCACTGCCATCAATGTGGGGGTGGTGAGCGCCACCATGCCGCTGGAGGTGTTTCTGCTGACCTGGCTGTTTGGCCAGGAGCGCGCCAACTGGTTGCAGAAGCTGGGTATGCTGCTGGCTCTGGTGGGTGTCTGCTGGGTGGTCTCCCGGGGCGATCTCCAGATACTGGCAAGCTTGCAGCTGAACCCGGGTGATCTGCTGATGCTGACGGCCGTGTTCGGCTTTGCCGTCTATTCGGTGTTGATGAAAAAACTGCCGCCAGAGCTGGATAAGCTTGGTTTGCTGCTGCTGCTGATTCTGATCGGCATCTTTGGCATTCTGCCCTTCTATCTCTGGGACATCAGCGGCCGCGAGACCTTCAGCCTGAACAGCGATACGGCACTGATCCTCGGCTATGTAGCCATCTTCCCCTCCCTGCTCTCCTACTATTTCTGGAACAAGGCGGTGCTGCTCGGTGGTGCCAACCAGGCTGGACTGTTCACCAATCTGATCTCGGTATTTGCCAGCCTGCTGGCGGTAATCTTCCTCGGTGAGAAGTTCCAGTCCTACCATGTGATCGGCATGACCACCATCTTCCTCGCCATCCTGTTCGCCACCTATGTCTCCAGGTGGTATTCCCAAAGACAATGACGGTAAAATAAACATAGAAAAAATCTGGTTTCATTGGAGTCACAACATGAACAAGAGTATCCGGGGAACACAAACCGAAAAGAATCTGCTCACCGCCTTTGCCGGCGAGTCGCAGGCGCGCAACCGCTATACCTACTTTGCCGGTGCGGCACGCAAGGAGGGGCTGGTGCAGATCGCCGCCATTTTTGAAGAGACCGCCAACCAGGAGAAGGAGCACGCCAAGCGCTTTTTCAATTTTCTCGAGGGTGGCGATCTGGAGATCACCGAGACCTTCCCCGCCGGTCTGACCGGCACCACCCTGGAAAACCTGCGTCACGCCGCCGCCGGTGAAGAGCATGAGTGGACCGACATGTATCCGGCCTTTGCCAAGGTTGCCCGGGAAGAGGGTTTTAAGCAGGTGGCGGCGGCATTCGAGGCGATCAGTATTGCCGAGAAACAGCACCACAAACAGTACCAGACCCTGGCGGACAACCTGGAGGCGGGCCTGGTGTTCAAGCGCAACGGCAAGGTGGTCTGGCGCTGTCGCAACTGCGGTTATCTGCATGAGGGTGAGGCGGCCCCCAACGTCTGCCCCGCCTGCCTCCATCCCCAGGCCCATTTCGAACTGCTGGGCGAGAACTGGTAGGAGCGGTACCCAAACAGGGGGCAGGCACAGGGGCCTGCCCCCTACTACGCGTTCTGTCGCCCCGGTTCAGGCGCGGAAATTTCGCACCAGCTGGCGCAACCGGCGCTGCTGTTCCGGGTCATCTTCGGCGCCATAACGTAACGCGATGTAGAGATCGATTATGGCACTCACCGGTCGCTGCAGATCGGGTCGTTGCCGGATCACCCGCCGGGCAAAATCCTGCGGCCCCTCGTGGGCCAGGCGCGCTATCCCCTTGCGCGCCAGGCGGCGGCAGAATTTCCCATAGTCGCGCTGTACCGGGTCGGGTCTGTCCCGGTCGCGCCAGCGCATCAGCAGGATCAGTAGTGGCACCAGCGCGGCGACGGCCAACACCATGGTGAGTGCCAGCTTGAATGCCGAGAGTGAGCCGAAGCCCAGCAGTTGCAGGAGGCGCTGCTGCTGTTGACTGGAGTAGCCCAGAATCCAGCGGTGCCAGGAGGCATTGGCCGCATCCAGCCCCAGCCCGAACTGTTTTGCCAGCCTGTTCAGCAGATCGTGATCACCGGCCGAGAAGATGACCGGGCTGCCCGGCGCGGTATTCTCCTGCAGGTCGAATTCAAAGGTGCGTTCAATGCGTTCGGGGGCCACGGCGGCCGTCGGGTCGATCCGGGTCCAGCCGCTCTGCTCAAGCCACACCTCGCTCCAGGCGTGGGCATCCGACTGGCGCACAATCAGGTAATTGCCCAGGGGATTGCGCTCGCCGCCCTGGTAGCCGGTCACCACCCGGGCCGGGATACCGGCCAGTCGCATCAGCAGGGTGAAGCTGGTGGCGTAGTGCTCGCAGAAGCCACGGCGGCTGTCGAACAGAAACTGGTCGACCGGATTGGTCTCCAGCAGGGGTGGGTTGAGGGTGTAGTGGAAGGGCTCGTTGCGGAAGAATTGCAGTGCCCGGTTGACCAGCTGGCGATCGTCAGCGGATTCGGCTCGCCAACGGGACACCAGTGCCCGCATACGCGGGGTCACCGTGTCGGGCAGTTGCAACCCCAGCCGGCGCTGCCGTTCGCTTAAAGTACCGGTGTGGTACTGCAGGCGCGAGCTGGCGGTATAGCGATACCGCCGCTGGCGGATATCCTTGGCAGTGATCTGAAAGTCCGCCAGCAGGCTGGCCTCGGCGGGCAGGGATTCCGGCAGATCCAGCGCGTAGAGCCAGTCGTTGGGTGAGGGTTCCAGGGTCACCTGATAGCTGACCGGTGGGGCGTCGCTACGGTAGCTGACTAGAGCCGTCTTCGGCAGATCGGCACGGCCCCAACGCCGCCCGTCGGTATGCCAGAGTACGGGTCCGCGCCAGTAGCGCAGCGGCGGCGCTGGCATGGCCTGATCAAAATCGACCCGAAAGGCGACGGCCCGGGAGCGAATCAGCCGGCTGATGCTGCCCAGGGTGATGCTGTCGCTGAGACCGGTCTGGCCGGTGGAGTTGTCCACGCCAAGATTCCACAGCGGTCCATTGAGGCGCGGGAACAGGAAGAACAGCACCAGCATGACCGGCAGCGCCTGCGCGGTCATGCCGGCGGCCAGACGCAGTGAATGCAGCGGCCAGCCACTACGGGACTCGGCACGGCCGGCCTCGATCAACAGGCCGCTGAGCGCGATCACCATCACCACCACAATAGGCCACCTGCAACATCCCCTGATCAAACAGGAAGTGGGTGATCAGGGTGAAGTAACCGAGAAATACCACCACATAGAGATCGCGCCGTCGTCGGCACTCCATCAGCTTAAGACCCATCATCAGGGACAGCAGGGCGACCTTGGCCGGCAGGCCCATCAGCAGCGGGTAGAGTGAGAGGATCAGCACGGCACTGGCCAGGGTGATTCCAAGCAGTAGCCAGCGGCCGAGCCGCAGGCGCGGCCGATAGAGGCTGGTGACGCGCAACAGGATGACTGCCATAAATACCAGGCTGATGCGCGGGTCCAGCCGGGCAAAATGGGGTGCCACCACCAGCAGTGTGATCAGACTGAGGGGGAGCAACGACCGGTGGTTGAGGGGGGGTGGATTCATGTCTGCTCACCAAACAGGGCCAGTGCGGCGAGCGCGGCCCGGCGTTGCGCATCGCCCCGGGCCGGCTTCAACTCCAGGTTTGGCAGGCGCAGCCCGAATGCCTGATGCTGTTCGGTCGCCTCCAGCACCGCCCGACACAGGGCGCTGAGCCGGCTTTCGGTCTCCATTCCGGGGTAATGCTCCCAGTCAATCCATAGCAGATCGGCCCGATCGCCGCCGAACTGCTTGGTATGCAGCCCCTGTTCCCGGGCCTGGGCCTTCCAATCGATCTGCCGGGGCGAGTCGCCGGGCCGGTAGCTGCGCAGGCCGATGAAATCATCACTGCCGACCCCCTTGTCTCCATGCGGACTTGGCTGGTAGCTGGGCTGGCTGGTGATAGCGGTGTGCGGTCCGGGCGCGGGGTAAACCAGGACTTCACCAGCCAGTTCCAGATAACTCCAGGCATACAGCAGACCGAGTGGATAGCGGGTGCTGAGGGTACAGCGTGGCATGGGTAAACGGCCGCGCCGCTCGGCGCGAGTGGTCAGGCTAAAGGTCTGTTCGCTGTGTGGTGCAAGGTCGCCGGCGACCGGATCACCTGCTGCAAAGTTCAGCAGGACGCCCGGACGTTCAATGTCCCGGGAGTTGCTGATCTGGATCTCAAAACAGGCCTGCTGGCCCTTGAATACCGGTGCACTGTGTCCCGGGCGAAGTGTCAGCCCCAGCAGATTACGCCAGGTGTGCAACATCGCCACCAGACCGAGGCCGGCCAGCAGGAAGGTGAGCAGAAAACCGAGATTATTGGCATAGTTGATGGAACCGATCCACATCAGCAGCAGCAGCAGGGCGAAACCGAGGCCCTGACGGGTGGGAATGATGTAGATCTGTTGTGCGCCGACCGTGGCCCCGCCCCGTCCGTCGCTGCGACAGCGCCGGATAAACCGCTCCGGGATCTTCAGCCTCATGGCAGCGGCACGGATTCCAGCAGAAACTGCGCCAGCCCCTGCCCCTCGGTCACGCCGGTGTCGCTGCCCGAGTGCAGCCGATGGGCGACAGTGGCGTTGAGCACCGCCTGCACGTCTTCCGGCAGCACCTGCGCATGACCGGCCTGCAGCGCCCAGGCGCGGGCACTGTTGATCAGGGCAAGGCCGGCACGGGGTGACAGTCCGTGATGGAAGCGCGGACTGTTGCGGCTGAATTTGAGCAGGGCCTGGATGTAATCCAGCAGGGCGTCCGATACATGCACCTGGGTTACCTGATGCTGCAAGTCGCGCAGCTGTTCCAGGGTAAGGCAGGGGGTGAGCTGTTCCAGCAGATTGCGCCGGTCCTCGCCACTCAGCAGTATCCGCTCCGCCCGCTCATCCGGGTAACCGATGTGGATCCGCATCAGGAAACGGTCCAGTTGCGACTCCGGCAGCGGGAAAGTGCCGATCTGGTGGGCCGGGTTCTGGGTGGCGATGACAAAGAACGGTTGTGGCAGGCTACGGGTCATGCCGTCGCTGGTTACCTGTCGCTCCTCCATCGCTTCCAGCAATGCGCTCTGTGCCTTGGGTGTGGCCCGGTTGATCTCATCCGCCAGCAGTAACTGGGTGAACACCGGTCCCGGATGAAACTGGAATGATTCGTCGCCCCGATGGTAGACCGAGACGCCGATGATATCCGCCGGCAACAGGTCGCTGGTGAACTGGATGCGCTGATACTGCAGTCCCAGCAGCCGGGCCAGGGTGTGGGCCAGGGTGGTCTTGCCGACCCCGGGCAGATCCTCGATCAGCAGATGGCCGTTGGCCAGCAGACAGGTCAGGGCCAGCCGCAGGGTCTGCTCCTTGCCGACAATGATTTTACCCGCTTGCATCACCGCCTGATCCAGCAACTGCTTCATGTTTACTCCCGTTTTTTAATAGCTGGAAGAGTATCAGCTTTTTGTGAGGTTCCCGACAATATGATTCCCATAGCGTCGATCGGTTAGGAAAAACAGACACCCGTATCCGGTTTGGATTCGTCAAATCACTCGCAATTTTTTAGACCCGGAATAATTTGACCAGTGTAAACGGGGTTTTCACTGTCTGAAAAATACGCCATATACTGCACAGCAGCAGCGGCTGGAAGCCGCGTCTTTGCTGAATTCAGCACATCCTTATCTACTAACATGCTGCAAATGCAACATAGCTTTTTTTAATTGTTGCAAAGCGAATTCTGATTATCGCCGGTTCAGTTCCAGGACTAGGATGGGTCCGTTTGCCAGTGTCAGGTTCAGATATCTCAGAGTAAATCGAACCGTAGCTTGCGGTGACCATAATAATCAGACACTGCAGGAACCTCTGCCTGGCAAGCAGTTGCCGGGTTATATCCCTATCACCATAACTAAAATGGCCCGGCCTTAAATCAAAAACGATTTTTGGAGGTATACATGACATCGGGTCTTGTTTTTGCACTGTTATGCGCCGTCGGGGCAATCGCCTACGGCGTCTATTCCATTCGCTGGCTGTTGGCCAAGCCGGAGGGATCGGAAGAGATGCGCAGTATCAGCCTGGCGATCCAGGAGGGGGCATCGGCCTACCTCAATCGTCAGTATATGGCGATCAGCATTGTCGGGGTGATCCTGTTTGGGGTGATCTTCGTGCTGCTCAACTCCACCACCGCGGTCGGTTTTGCCATCGGCGCCATCTTCTCCGGCCTGGCCGGATATATCGGTATGCATATCTCGGTGCGGGCCAATTCACGCACCACCGAAGCGGCCAAGACCGGACTCAATGCGGCGTTGGCCGTGGCCTTCAGGGGCGGCGCCATCACCGGTCTGCTGGTGGTGGGTCTCGGCCTGCTGGCGGTGGCCGGTTTTTATGGCTGGCTGCTCAGCATGACCCCGGTGGGTGAGCCGGTAAAGCTGGCTCCGCTGATCGGTCTGGCCTTTGGTGGCTCGCTGATCTCCATCTTCGCCCGTCTGGGTGGCGGTATCTTCACCAAGGGTGCGGATGTGGGTGCCGATCTGGTGGGCAAGGTGGAAGCCGGTATCCCGGAGGATGATCCGCGCAATCCGGCGGTGATTGCCGATAACGTGGGCGACAACGTGGGTGACTGCGCCGGCATGGCGGCCGACCTGTTCGAGACCTATGCAGTGACCACCATCGCCACCATGATGCTGGGTGCGCTGATATTCGCGGACAACCCCAACGCGGCCCTGCTGCCGCTGGTACTGGGGGGGATCTCCATCATCACCTCGATCATCGGTACCTTCTTTGTCTCGGTCAAGGAAGGCGGCAAGATCATGAATGCGCTGTACCGCGCCCTGGGTGTCTCGGCTGTCCTGTCGGCCATCGCCTTCTATCCGGTGACCCAGTGGCTGATGGGCAGTGATGCCACCTATGCGGTGATGGATCTGTACAGTGCGGCCCTGATCGGACTGATCATTACCGCTGCGCTGGTAATGATCACGGACTACTACACCTCGACCGACTATCGGCCGGTGCGTCTGCTGGCGGCGGCCTCCACCACCGGTCACGGCACCAATATCATCGCCGGCCTGGCGCTCTCCATGCGCTCCACGGCGGCTCCGCTGGTGGTTATCTGTGCCGGTATCCTGGTCTCCTATTCCATGGCCGGGCTGTACGGTATCGCCATTGCCGCCACCTCCATGCTGTCAATGACCGGGATCATCGTCGCCATCGATGCCTATGGACCGATCACCGACAACGCCGGCGGTATTGCCGAGATGGCCAACCTGCCCAACGAGGTGCGCAACACCACCGATGAGCTGGATGCCGTGGGCAACACCACCAAGGCGGTGACCAAGGGCTACGCTATCGGTTCCGCGGCCCTGGCGGCCTTGGTGCTGTTTGCCGACTATACCCGGGAACTGGCCCATCATACCGGTGAGGCCCTGACCTTCGACCTCTCCAACCATCTGGTGATTGTCGGATTGTTTATCGGCGGCCTGGTGCCCTACCTGTTCGGTGCCATGGCGATGGAAGCGGTAGGCCGTGCAGCGGGTGGCATCGTGCGCGAGGTGCGGCGCCAGTTCAAGGAGATTCCCGGCATCATGGACGGCAGCGCAAAACCGGACTACTCCCGTGCCGTCGACATGCTGACCAAGTCAGCCATCAAGGAGATGGTGCTCCCTTCCCTGCTGCCGATTGCCGTGCCGCTGGCGGTGGGCCTGATGCTGGGTCCGCAAGCGCTGGGCGGAGTGTTGCTGGGTTCCATTATCACCGGCCTGTTTGTCGCCATCTCCATGACCACCGGTGGTGGCGCCTGGGATAATGCCAAGAAGTTCATTGAAGATGACAACCATGGCGGCAAGGGCTCCGAGGCGCACAAGGCATCAGTCACCGGCGATACAGTGGGTGATCCCTACAAGGACACCGCTGGTCCCGCCATCAACCCGTTGATCAAGATCATCAACATCGTGGCACTGATGATCGTACCCTTAATGTAATCGCACGCCGTGAAGTCTGGCCGGGTGTTCCCGGCCAACACTTCCCGGAACAGGAGGAAACACCATGGGCAAAGTCAGAATTCAACTGGCACCGGAGATCGAGTTCAAGATGGAGCTGGAGGTGCCGGAAGTGGAGTCAGGCACCCGCGACTATGATGTGCAGCAGCACAAGACAGAGGTGTATGCGGAGTTTGAACGGCGGCTGAAAGCCGCCTTTCCGGAAGGCTACCGGATGCATACCTTCGAATTCGGCCTGGATACAGGCTGGCATGAGGAGCTGTCCGAAAGTTGAACGGTAGCGACCTCGGCCACCTTCCGTGGCCGGGGTAGGCTACAACCATTTATCCCCTTCCCCTCCCGACACCCTGGCTGCCGGTTCCCTGCCCGGTTTGTCCCTGTCAGGCTTGCCTGGTTTCAGCCCACTGTTTGTAGCGGTACACTAGCGGACTGTTTCTGTGCCAGGCGGCACAGGTGGCGCCCCCTTGTCGCAATTCGAATTCACTTTGATGCGGTTATCGATGCGCAGCGGCGATTGGCGGCAATCCCTATCGCCACAGCAAATTTTGTCCAGGATGGAGCGGAGGAGCCCGCGTGAAAAAAGCATTGCTGATGTTGTCCCTGATCACCCTGTTGGGAGCCGGGGGTTGGTTCTGGTGGTCAAACGGCAGTGCGCCGCCGGCAACGGGAGAGCTGAACCTCTATGGAAACATTGAGGTTCGCCTGGTCAATCTGGCCTTCAATGCCAATGGACGCATTGTCGACATGACGGTGTCTGAAGGCGCCCGGGTGCAGCCGGGACAGCCGCTCGCGCAACTGGAGACCAGTCAACTTGAGGCACTGCGCAATGCGGCTGCCTCCCGGGTCGAGGCGCAGCAGCAGCAGGTGAATGCCCTGCTGGCCGGTACCCGCCCGGAGGAGATCGACAAGCTGCGTGCCGAACTGCAGGAGGCGCGGGCCCAGTCGCTGAACGCCCGACGCAGCCTTCAGCGGCAGCAGGATCTGGCACAAAAGGGCCTGGCATCTCCCCAGGATCTGGACAACGCCAGGACCGTGGCCGAGGCGGCTGTTGCCAGGGTGCAGGCAGTGGAGGCCGGACTGGCACTCGCGGTTGCCGGGCCGCGCGCCGAGGATGTGGCGGCCGCCCAGGCTACCCTGGGCGCTCTGCAGGCTGACCTGGCACTGGCCGAAAGAAACCTGGCCGAAGCGGCCTTGCACGCCCCGGCGGCCGGGGTGATCCAGAGCCGTATTCTGGAGCCGGGTGACATGGCCTCGTCACAGCGTCCGGTCTATACCCTGGCGCTGACCGAACCGCTGTGGGCGAGGGTCTATGTGGATGGGCCCCATCTCGGGCGGATTCGCCAGGGCATGCCGGCCGCGGTCAGTAGCGACAGCTTTCCCGACAAACAGTACCCTGGCTGGGTCGGCTATATCTCCCCCAGCGCCGAGTTCACACCCAAGCAGGTACAGACCGAAGAGGTGCGCGCTGACCTGGTTTATCAGGTTCATGTGTTCGTCTGTAATCCCCAGGATGAACTGCGTCTGGGCATGCCGGTGACGGTCACGCTGGATCTTGACCGGGAAGCCGTCGCGACTCCCGGTTGCGGTCCATAGGCGCGACAACCATGTCGAAGCCGGTCATGGAAGTCGAGGCACTCTCCAAGTCGTTCCGACTGCCCGGGCGCACGGTTCAGGCGCTGCAGGATATCAATCTGCAGGTGGCTGCCGGCGTGGTGACCGGACTGATCGGACCGGACGGTGCCGGCAAGACCACCCTGATGCGTCTGGCTGCCGGCCTGTTGCTGCCGGATAGCGGCACCATCCGGGTGCTCGGACAGGACGTTGCCAGCGAGTCACTGGCGGTGCAATCACAGATCGGCTACATGCCGCAGCGGTTTGGTCTGTATGAGGATCTGTCGGTGCAGGAGAATCTGGACCTGTATGCCGACCTGCAGAACGTGCCACCCGCCAACAGGCGGGAGCGCTACGACGAGCTGCTCAACATGACCGGCCTGGGCAAGTTTACCCGGCGCCTGGCCGGACAGCTGTCCGGCGGTATGAAACAGAAACTGGGCCTGGCCTGCACCCTGGTGCGTTCGCCCCGGCTGCTGTTGCTGGATGAACCGACGGTCGGGGTAGACCCGCTGTCGCGCCGCGAGCTCTGGTCGATCGTTTACCGCCTGGTGGAGCAGGAGGGCATGAGCGTGCTGCTGAGCACCGCCTATCTGGATGAGGCGGAACGCTGCGCCGAGGTGATCCTGTTGCACCAGGGCGAGGTGGTGGGGCATGACCGGCCGGCGGCCTTCAGCGAACCGCTGCGGGGTCGCAGCTTCAGGGTGCGGCGGGCCGATATACTGCCGCGCCGGCTGCAGGCCCGCCTGGCGAAGCTGCCGGATGTATTCGATGCCACGGTGCAGGGGCAGGCGGTGCGGCTGGTGATGCAGCATGCCGAACCACCGAAACTGGATGCCGACGACCTCTCGGGTGCGTACTGCGAGGCGGTGTCCCCCCGCTTCGAGGACGGGTTCATCGATCTGTTGCGTGACAGCGGGTCCCTTCAGCAGGTCCTGCGACCCGTACCGCATGAGGTCACGCCCGGTGACGCCATCAGCGTGTCCGGACTGACCCGGCGGTTTGGTGATTTCGTGGCGGTTCGGGATGTCAGTTTCGCCGTGGCTGCCGGTGAAGTGTTCGGCCTGCTCGGTGCCAATGGCGCCGGCAAGACCACCACCTTCCGCATGCTCTGTGGCCTGTTGCCGGTGAGTGGTGGTGAAGTCAGCGTGGCCGGGGTGGACCTGCGGCGGGCGCCGGCCGCCGCGCGTGCTCGTATCGGCTACATGTCGCAGAAATTCTCCCTCTACGGCAACCTCACCGTGCAACAGAATCTGGAGTTTTTCAGTCGGGCCTATGGCCTGCGCGGCACGCGGCGCCGGGAACGCATGGCCTGGGCGCTGCATGACCTGGATCTGGAGGGCTTTGTCGGCGCTGCCAGTGGCGACCTGCCGCTGGGTTACAAGCAGCGCCTGGCGCTGGCCTGCGCGCTGATGCATGAACCGGATATCCTGTTTCTGGACGAACCGACCTCCGGGGTCGACCCCCTGGCCCGGCGCGAATTCTGGTCGCACATCAACGCCCTGGCCGATGCCGGGGTGGCGGTACTGGTGACCACCCATTTCATGGAGGAGGCGGAGTACTGCGACCGCCTGGCAATCATGGCGGAGGGTGAGCTACTGGCCCTGGGCACGCCGGCCGAGGTGAAGGTCAGGTCGCTTGGCAGTGCGGCGTCGGACGCTACCATGGAAGCGGCCTTTATCGCCCTGATCGAAGATGGAGAGGCGGCGTGAACCGGCGGGTCCGTGGTCTGTTGCGCAAGGAGTTCCTGCAGGTGCTGCGTGATCCCAGCAGCATTGCAATCGCCTTTCTGATGCCGGCGTTTCTGCTGCTGCTGTTCGGCTACGGGGTGTCGATGGATGCCACGGATGTACCCCTGGGTCTGGTGGTGGAGCAACCGAGTGCCGAGGCGGAAAGCTTCATCGGGGTGTTCCGCCACTCGCGCTACTTTGCACCCCGACGATTTCCCGATCGGGCCGCTGCCCAGCAGGCGCTTGGTGCCGGCCAGGTGGATGGCGTGGTGGTGCTCCCCGGCGACTTCGCGGCGCGTCTGCGGGGCGAGGTGGGCGCGCCCATCCAGCTGATCGTCAATGGTGTGAATGCCAATTCGGCGCGCCTGCTGCAGGGCTATGTCGAGGGGGCCTGGCGTAACTGGCTGGAGCGGGAACTGGATGCCCGGGCCCGGCCGCTGGGCCAGCCGGTGATGCTGCAGCCGCGGATCTGGTTCAACCCGGGGCTGCGCAGCCGCAACTATCTGGTGCCCGGCCTGGTGGCGATCAACATGACCCTGGTGGGTGCGCTGCTGACCGCCCTGGTGATGGCCCGTGAGTGGGAGCGCGGCACCCTGGAGGCGATGCTGGTGACCCCGGTCAGCATGCGCGAGGTGCTGATCGGCAAGGTGCTCCCCTACTTCGTGCTGGGCATGGGCGGCATGGCCCTCTCCGTGGCCATGGCGCTGTGGCTGTTCCTGGTGCCGTTGCGCGGTTCGTTCTGGGTGCTGACCGCCTGTTCGGCGCTCTATCTGCTGGTCGCCCTGGGCATGGGATTGTTGATTTCCGTCACCACCCGCAACCAGTTTGTGGCCGGCATGGTGGCCATCGTCGCCACCTTTCTGCCGGCCTTTCTGCTCTCCGGCATGTTGTTTGATATCGACTCCATGCCTGTCGCCGTGCAGTGGGTTACCCATCTGGTCGCCGCGCGCTATTTTGTCGCCATCCTGCAGACCCTGTTCCTGGCCGGTGATGTCTGGGGGGTGATTGTGCCCAATTCCCTGGCGCTGCTGGCGATGGCGCTGCTGTTCCTCGGCCTGGCGCGCCGGCGCATGCACAAGCGGCTGGAGTGATCGCTATGTGGCAACGTATTCTGGCCTTGGTGGTGAAGGAGTTCCTGACCCTGTTCAAGGACAAGCAGAGCCGCTTTGTCACTATTGTGCCGCCACTGATTCAGCTGGTGGTGTTCGGCTATGCGGCCTCGTTCGACCTCAACCATGTGCCCTACGCGGTCTATGACCGGGACCAGGGCCAGGCCGGCCGGGCATTGATGGCGACATTCTCGGGCTCGCCCAATTTCCAGCTGCGACATATCGTGCAACGACAGGATGAGATCGCGGACCTGCTGGACAACCGCGAGGTACTGCTGGTCCTCCAGCTGGAACCGCGCTTCAGCGAAAAGCTGGCCGCCGGCGAACCGGCCCAGGTGCAGGTCCTGGTGGATGGACGCAATTCCAATACCGCGCAGATTGCGGTCAACTATGCCGGCACGGTAATCGGCAGCTTCAATGAACGGTGGATTGCGCAGCACGGGCTGGATGCACCGCCGGCCCACCTGGTGAGTCGTGCCTGGTTCAATCCCAACCTGGAGAGCCGCTGGTTCTTCATTCCCGGACTGGTGGGCCTGCTGACCCTGGTGGTCACCATGGTGGTAACTTCCCTGTCGGTGGCCCGGGAGCGGGAGCAAGGGACCTTTGATCAACTGCTGGTGACGCCGCTGCGACCGTTTGAGATCCTGATCGGCAAGGCGACACCCGGTTTCGTGGTGGGGCTGGCCGAAGGGAGCCTGGTGATCCTGCTGGCCCAGGTCTGGTTCGGCGTGCCGCTGGTGGGTGAGTTGGGTGTCCTCTACCTCGGGCTGGTGTTGTTCCTGCTGGCGGCTATCGGTATCGGACTCGCCATCTCGTCACTGGCGGTAACCCTGCAGCAGGCCCTGCTTGGCGGTTTCCTGTTCCTGGTGCCGGCGGTCATCCTGTCCGGTTTCGCCACGCCCATCGCCAATATGCCCTGGGCGGTGCAGATGATCACCCTGCTCGATCCCCTGCGCTATTTTCTGATCGTGTTGCGGGGGGTATTTCTGGAAGGGACACCGCTGTCGATACTGGTGCATCAGCTGTGGCCGCTGGCGCTGATCGCCGGCTGCACCGTGAGCGCGGCGGCTTGGTTGTTCCGGCATCGCCTGTATTGAGTTCGCCCGGCTGCCTGTTCCAGCCGGATGCCCACAGGGGGTACACTAGCCGGCTGAATCGTTTTGTTTTGAGTAATCATGTTTTATTCCGATAGCTATGAGGTGATTGTGGTGGGTGGCGGCCACGCCGGTACCGAGGCGGCCCTGGCGGCGGCGCGCATGGGCGCGCGCACCCTGCTGCTGAGTCACAATATCGAGACCCTGGGACAGATGAGCTGCAATCCCGCCATCGGCGGTATCGGCAAGGGTCACCTGGTGAAGGAGGTGGATGCCCTGGGCGGCATCATGGCCCGGGCCACCGACCGGGGCGGTATCCAGTTCCGCATCCTCAACGCCAGCAAGGGGCCGGCGGTGCGGGCCACCCGCGCCCAGGCGGACCGGGTGCGCTACAAGGCGGCGGTCCGCTTTGCCCTGGAGAATCAGCCGAATCTGGATCTGTTCCAGCAGGCGGTGGATGACCTGATCGTGGAGGGGGAGCGGGTTACCGGCGTGGTGACCCAGATGGGGCTGAAGTTCCAGGCACGCGCTGTGGTGCTGACCACCGGCACCTTTCTTGGCGGGCGCATCCATATCGGACTGAACAATTACGAGGGTGGACGGGCCGGTGATCCCCCGGCCAATGCGCTTTCCCGCCGGCTGCGTGAGCTGCCATTCAACGTGTCGCGGCTGAAGACCGGCACCCCGCCGCGCATCGACAGCCGCACCATCGACTACTCCCGACTGGCCGAGCAGCCCGGGGACGACCCGGCGCCGGTCTTCTCCTTCATGGGCTCGCGGGAGGAACACCCGCGCCAGGTCAGCTGCCACATCACCCATACCAACGAGCGCACCCACGAGATCATCCGCGGCGGCATGTCCCGTTCGCCCATGTACACCGGGGTGATCGAGGGCGTGGGGCCGCGTTACTGCCCCTCCATCGAGGACAAGGTGGTGCGTTTTGCCGACAAGAGTGCACACCAGATCTTCATCGAACCGGAGGGGCTGGAGTGCAACGAGGTCTATCCGAACGGCATCTCCACCTCCCTCCCCTTCGATGTGCAGCACGCGCTGGTGCGCTCCATGGAGGGGTTTGCCGAGGCCCGCATCATGCGCCCCGGTTACGCCATCGAATACGATTTCTTCGATCCGCGGGATCTGCGCCCCAGCCTGGAGACGCGCTTTATCGAGGGGCTGTTCTTTGCCGGCCAGATCAACGGCACCACCGGCTATGAAGAGGCGGCGGCCCAGGGACTGCTGGCCGGACTCAATGCGGTATTGAAATTACGTGACCAGGCGGCGTGGTGCCCGCGCCGCGATGAGGCCTATCTGGGCGTACTGGTGGATGACCTGATCAGCAAGGGGACCCAGGAGCCATACCGCATGTTCACCAGCCGCGCCGAGTTCCGGCTGCTGTTACGCGAGGACAACGCCGACCTGCGTCTGACCGAACAGGGGCGCCGGCTGGGGCTGGTGGCGGATGAACGCTGGCAGCGTTTTGAACAGAAGCGCGAGGCGATCGAACGCGAACAGCAGCGGCTGCGGGATATCTGGGTGCAACCCAACACGCCCCTGGCCGAACAGGTGACGGCGCTGTTCGACAGCCCGATATCCAAGGAGACCCGGGCGCTGGACCTGCTGGCCCGGCCGGATGTGAACTATGCACAACTCTGTGGCCTGCCCTCCCTGGGCCCCGCGCTGGGCGACGGTGAAGCGGCAGAGCAGCTGGAGATCCAGGCCCGCTATGCCGGTTATATCAAGCGTCAGCAGGTGGAGATCGACCGGCTGCAGGCGAATGACGCGTTGAAACTGCCGGACAGTTTCGACTATGCGGCCGTGCGCGGACTCTCCGCCGAGGTGCGGGAAAAACTGATCAGGCGCCGTCCGGCCACCATCGGTCAGGCGAGCCGGATTCCGGGCCTGACGCCGGCCGCTATCTCACTGTTACTGATTCACCTGAAGCGTAAATCATGACCGATCACCAGAACCAGTGGCGGCACCAACTGAGTGAGGGACTGCGGGTCATGGCGATTGATCTGTCCGAGCGGCAGCAGCAGTTGTTGCTGGATTACCTTGCCCTGCTGTTGAAGTGGAACAAGGCATTCAACCTCACGGCCATACGTGATCCGGGCGAGATGGTCCCCCGCCAGTTGCTGGACAGCCTCTCCATTCTGAACCTTGTGCAGGGTGAGCGGGTGCTGGATGTGGGCACCGGCCCTGGGCTGCCGGGGATACCGCTGGCCGTGGCCCAGCCGGATCGGCAGTTTGTGCTGATCGACTCCAACGGCAAGAAAACCCGCTTTGTGCAGCAGGCGGTGGTGGCCCTGGGACTGGATAATGTGCAGGTGGTGCGCACCCGCGTCGAGGCCTATCAACCGGATGCCGGCTTTGACACCATCACCTCGCGTGCCTTTGCCGCCCTGCCCAGGATGGTGCAACTGACCCGGCATCTGCTGGCCGACCAGGGTCGGCTGCTGGCGATGAAAGGGACTGTGCCAACAGATGAAATCGCTGAACTGGCGGCCCAAGGTTACCGGGTCGAGGTCGCGGCATTGAGCGTGCCCGGCAGTGACGGCCAGCGCCACGCCCTGCTGGTGGAACCGGGTTGCCGGACAGGATAGGCGACGGACATCGCCATAGGGCGTCCCGTGGACGCCGCCGCCACCAACCGGAGCGGATCAACTTTTAAAAACCCTCATTTCAACCGCTAGGGACGCAAAGAGCACGAAGGAAAACACCGATTTGTATTCTCTTGATTCTTCATCTGCCGGATTGGACCGAAAATGCAGGTAAGCCACGGTATCTTTTTGCGCACTTTGCGTTCTTCGCGGTTAAATCGGGGAATTCAGAATTAACCATTCGTATTCAGTCGCGTTCACTCGCGGTTTCAGGGGAGAACAACATGCAGATCTGGGTTGATGCGGACGCCTGCCCCAATGTGATCAAAGAGATCCTGTTCCGGGCGGCCGAGCGGTTGGAAATAGCGCTGATTCTGGTAGCCAATCAGCCGGTCAGAACGCCGCCCTCGCGCTTTATCCGCTCCATCCAGGTGGCGGCCGGCTTCGACGTGGCGGACAATGAGATTATTCGTCAGGCTGAGGCCGGTGACCTGGTGATCACCGCCGATATACCGCTCGCCTCCGGAGTGATTGAGAAAGGGGCTTATGCGCTGAATCCGAGGGGTGAGCTATATACCCGGGAGAATATCCGCGAACGGCTGACCCTGCGGAATTTCATGGACGAACTGCGCGGCAGTGGGGTCAACACCGGTGGTCCGCCGGCCCTGGACAAGGGGGATCGTCAGGCCTTTGCCAATCAGCTGGATCGCTTTCTGGCCCGGGGCGGCCCCTGATCCGGACCCCTACTCCAGGTTTTCGATATCGGATCGGAGCTGATCCAGTTTGCGCACCATCACCTTTTCCAGGTGGTCGATATCGCCCAGGATGCGTTTTTTGAAATCAGACACGCTCTCATCATGCTGCACCAGCTTGTCCAGCTCCCGGGAGAGTTTCAGCATGGTGGGTGAGATCTCGCTGATCTCTTTGTATTTATGGGTACCGCTGTCCACCTGCACCATCTTCTTGGCGCGGCCGTGGCGGAACTTCATGCTGTGGGCGAACAGCTCGCCTTTTTTACGCTTGAAATAGATTTTCAGAATGTCCTCATCGCCCTCCTGCCGCAGGGTATAGCGTTCGATCTGGTCGAGGTCGGTAACGCCCAGCTCTCTCAATGTCTCATACATGGATAGTTCCTTGCCGTCGGACGGCGTCTCCGGGTGATGGGTCAGTGGTCTTTAAATATGCGTTAGTGCCGGGGGAACTGCAAGCCGGGGGAAGCTGGTGACCGGAACCGGCTTGCCGGTGGTGGAATCCAGGAGCGATAATCTTTAGCATCACAAGAATCCGGGCAGCGAGGCGGGACATGACATCAAGCGTGGCGGGTAAATGCTGGCATTGCGGTAGCGAACTGTCGGTTCACGAGTATGGCCGTGAGACGATCTGTCTGAAGTGTGGTAAGCCGACCCGGGTGTGCAGGAACTGCCGCTGGTATGATCCGGCCTTCACCAACCAGTGCCGGGAGCCGCAGGCGGAAAAGGTGCAGGACAAGACCCGCGCCAACTATTGTGACTTTTTTGAACCGACCGCCGATCTCAAGGGAGCTGGAGAAGCCGCCGGCGGGGATCAGCGGCAGGCGGCGGAAGATCTGTTCAAGTGATGGCCGGACCGGGATGGGGAGCCGATTGCCCAACTTGCACACAAAAGCCCCGGTGATCCGGTCAAAGTTCGTGCATCTGCCCCGCTTTCTGATATTCTGAACGGCCCGTTGGACAACGCGGGACGGGTAAGTTTTTGGGAACCTGGGATGGCCGGGTACTAGCGCGGAAATGGGCTATGGGTCGAATAATCTGTGTCGCAAATCAGAAAGGTGGGGTCGGCAAGACCACCACGGCGGTGAATCTGGCGGCGTCATTGGCCTCGTTCAGACGGAAGGTGTTGCTGGTGGACCTGGATCCACAGGGCAATGCCACCATGGGCAGCGGTGTGGACAAACACAATCTCGACAACTCCAGCTGCGATGTGCTGCTGGGCGAAGCGAGTTTCAGCGACACCGTGGTGAAAACACCCGCCGCCGGCTTCGATGTGCTGCCGGCCAATGCCGATCTCACGGCGGCCGAGGTGGGGCTGATGAACGTCCCGCTGAAGGAGAAGCGGCTGAGCCTGGCGCTGGCTGGCGCCAAGGATCGCTATGACTATATCGTCATCGACTGCCCTCCCTCGCTGAATATGCTGACGGTCAATGCCCTGGTGGCGGCCGATGGCGTGCTGATCCCGCTACAGTGTGAATACTATGCGTTGGAAGGTCTGTCCGCCCTGATCAATACCATCAAGCAGATCCAGGGCAGCCGCAACAGTCAGCTGGTGATCGACGGCATTGTCCGTACCATGCATGACCCACGCAACAACCTCACCAACGAGGTATCGGCTCAGCTGATCCACCACTTTGGCGACCAGGTGTTCCGCACCATCATTCCACGCAATATCCGGGTGGCCGAGGCGCCGAGTCACGGTCTGCCGGTTTTGCTGTATGATAAGGCGTCGCGCGGCGCGGTATCCTACCTCGCCATGGCCAGCGAACTGATGCGCAGACAGGAAAAACGCATGGCTGCGCCAGCCTGAACAAGACAAGATCCCGCACGCTTGGCGGCGTGCGCATTTTCGGAACTAGAACATGGCAGCAAAAAAAAGAGGCCTCGGACGCGGACTGGACGCCCTGCTGGGGAACAGCGCTGACAAGGAAGAGCAGCAGACATCCGAGACGGGCAGTTCGGCCAACAGTCTCACCAGCCTGCCGGTAGACCTGATCCGCCGCGGCCGCTATCAGCCGCGGCGGGATTTCAATCCCGACAGTCTTCAGGAACTGGCCGACTCCATCGCTGCCCAGGGCGTGGTACAGCCCATCGTGGTACGCCCGGTGGATGGCAACCAGTATGAGATCATCGCCGGCGAGCGACGCTGGCGCGCCTCGCAACAGGCCGGGCTGAGCGAGATACCGGTCGTCATTCGCGACGTCAATGATCAGACCGCCATGGCCATGGGGTTGATCGAAAATATCCAGCGCGATGACCTCAACCCGCTGGAAGAGGCAGGTGCCCTGCACCGGCTGCTGAACGAATTTGAGCTGACCCACCAGGAGATTGCCCGGGCGGTGGGCAAGTCCCGCACTACCGTGACCAACCTGTTGCGCCTGCTGGAACTGAATCCGGATGTGAAGGCGATGATCGAGGAGGGACGCATCGAGATGGGCCACGCCCGCGCCCTGCTCGGCCTGAAGGATGCACTGCAGAGTGAGGCGGCGCGCCAGGTGAGTCTGCAGGGCCTTTCCGTACGGGAGACGGAAAAACTGGTCAGGCGGCTGCAGGGCGAAAGCGCTGAGCCGACCAAGGCGAAACAGCCGCTACGGGAGGATCCCAATATCCGCTCACTGGAAACCGACCTCACCGAGCGCCTTGGCGCCCGGGTCAAGCTGCAACAGGGCGGTGGCGGCAAGGGGAAGCTGGTGATCAGCTACAACAGCCTGGATGAGCTGGACGGGATTCTGGAGCATATTCAGTAATCCGATCAGCATGGGGCGGGAAACCATCAATCGTTTTTCACGCTCCAATCAAAAAATTTATTCGCCCATCGTTTGACCTTATACAACGCAACATTTATACTGCGCCGGCTTTTTAAGTGCGGTTTTTAACTGCTGGGGATCGTTTTGATGCATCTGGCAGATAAGCGCCAAGCCTATCGCACCGTCCTGGCACAATTGGTAACGACATTGACTGCGGCCCTGCTTCTGCTGATGGTTGCGGGCGACGTTTATGCCTATTCCGGGCTTGCGGGGGGGCTGATAGCAACCCTGGCGAACGCCTTTTTCGCCTTTCGGATATTTGTCCGATACACCGCCCAGGAGCCGGGCAGACTGCTGGCCCGCTTCTATGGCGCAGAGATCTTGAAACTCGTGTTGACGGGTTTGCTTTTTGCAGGGGCCATCCTCTGGATCAAGCCGCTGAGTGTTGGCGCACTGTTTGGCATCTTTCTGCTGGTACAGCTGATGCCGATCGCAGTGGTTCAACTATTGGATTAACAATAAATTTGGTTATGTGATAGCACAATGGCTGGCGATACCCTTACCTCTAGCGAATACATTAAGCACCATCTGACCAACCTGACCTTCGGCCAGCATTCTGACGGTACCTGGGGGCTTGCCCACAGCGCGGCTGAAGCCAAGGAGATGGGTTTCTGGGCCATCCACGTCGACACCATGTTCTGGTCGATCCTGCTGGGCGGTCTGTTCATCTATTTCGGCAAGAAGATCGCCGATCGCGTTACCGCCGGTGTGCCCGGCGGCATGCAGAACTTCGCCGAGTGGCTGGTTGAGTTTATCGATGACAGCGTGCGCGGCTCCTTCAGCGGCCGTAACCCGCTGGTGGCCCCGCTGGCCCTGACCATCTTCATCTGGATCTTCCTGCAGAACCTGATGGACCTGGTGCCGGTTGACGTGATTCCCTACCTGGCCGGTGCCATCGGCATCCACTTCATGAAAGTCGTTCCCTCGACCGATCCCAACGCCACTTTTGGCATGGCGATTGGTGTCTTCATGCTCACCCTCTACTACAGTATCAAGATCAAGGGTGTGGGTGGATTCATGGGTGAACTGACTCTGCAGCCCTTCTCTTCCGACAATCCGATCGTGAAACTGCTGTTTATCCCGATCAATTTTGTCCTCGAGTTCGTCAGCCTGATTGCCAAGCCGATCTCACTGGCACTGCGACTCTTCGGCAACATGTATGCGGGTGAAATGATCTTCATCCTGATCGCCATCATGTACAACGCCGGTGTGGTGCTGGGACTGTTCGGCGGCGTGCTGCAGCTGGGCTGGGCGATCTTCCATATCCTGATCATTACGCTGCAGGCGTTTATCTTCATGACCCTGACTATCGTTTATCTGGATATGGCGCATAACGACCATTAATTTTTTTCGTAGTTTTTTCGTTTAACTTTACAACCTCACGACAAACGGGAGATAGAAATGACTGAAGCAACTGCACTGTTGTACATTGCTGGTGCATTGATGATGGGCCTGGGTGCACTGGGCGCCGCAGTCGGTATCGGTGTGCTGGGTGGACGTTTCCTCGAGGGTGCAGCCCGCCAGCCTGAGCTGATTCCAATGCTGCGTACCCAGTTCTTCATCGTAATGGGTCTGGTTGACGCCGTCCCCATGATCGCTGTTGGTTTGGCGATGTACGTCTTGTTCGCGGTTGCCGGATAATTTTGGCTACCAACGAACATACTGACTATCATCTCGTCAAAAGCGAGGTAAATCCGGGATGAACATAAATCTGACTCTTATTGGTCAGCTTCTCTCCTTTGCGGTGTTTGTGTGGTTCACGATGAAGTTCGTCTGGACTCCCATCATGGGCGCCCTCGACACTCGTCGAAAGGAGATTGCAGACGGCCTGGCAGCCGCGGAACACGGTCAGCACGAACAGGAGTTGGCCAAGGAACGCGCCAAAGAGGCCATCCGCGAAGCGAAAGGCCAGGCGGCAGAAATCATTAACCAGGCTCAGAAGCGTGCTTCCGAGATTGTCGATGAATCCAAAGGCAACGCACGTTCCGAAAGCGAACGTATTCTTGCCGCTGCCCAGGCGGAGATCGAGCAGGAGACCAATCGTGCTCGTGAACAGCTGCGTCAACAGGTGGCTGAGCTGGCGGTATTGGGTGCAAGCAAGATTCTTCGCAAGGAGATTGATGCTGCGGCCCATAAGGATATCGTCGAACAACTGGCTCAACAGATCTAAGGCGCTGCTATGGCTGGAGAAACAACCACAATAGCCCGTCCTTACGCGGAAGCGGTATTTAACCGGGCCAAAGAGACCGATGCACTAGGTCCCTGGTCGGAAACTCTTGAGTTTCTTGAGGCAGTGGTTGGCGAACCAACCATGGCCGGGGTTATCACCAATCCCAAGTTCGACAGATCCAGCCTGACGGATCTGATTATCGAAATTGGCGGTGACCACTTCACCGAAGAGGGCAAGAACCTGGTCAAGGTGCTGATAGCGAATGGTCGTCTTACCCTGGCGGGTGAGATCGCCAAACTCTATGAGCAACTGAAGGCCAAAAGCCAGCGGATACAGCATGTGCACGTAACCTCTGCTTTTGCCCTGGAGCCGACTCAGGAAACCCAAATAGCCGATGCGCTGAAAGCCAAACTGGGATACGACATTACCATCACAAGCGAAGAGAATGCAGAGCTGATAGGCGGCGTTCATATTCGTGCCGGTGACATGGTAATCGACGGTTCCGTCAGCGGGCAGCTGCAGCAACTGGCGAACGAATTAGGAATCTAAGCGAGAAGCCATCATGCAACTCAATCCATCCGAGATCAGCGAACTGATCAAAAACAGGATCGAAAAGTTCGATCTGAAGACTGAAGCCCGCAACGAGGGCACCATCATCAGTCTGACCGACGGCATTGCCCGCATCCACGGTCTCGAAGACGCCATGTCTTACGAGATGCTGGAGTTTCCCGGCAACACCTTTGGTCTGGCACTGAACCTGGAGCGCGACTCCGTGGGCGCGGTAATCCTGGGTGAATATACCCACCTTACCGAGGGCGATGCGGTCAAGTGCACCGGCCGCGTACTGGAAGTGCCCATTGGTGAGGGCCTGCTGGGGCGCGTGGTTGACTCCCTGGGTAACCCGCTGGACGGCAAGGGAGCCATCGAGTACACCGAAACCTCTCCAATCGAAAAAGTGGCGCCGGGTGTGATCGAGCGTAAATCGGTTGACCAGCCGGTACAGACCGGCCTCAAGGCGATCGACGCCATGGTACCGGTGGGTCGCGGCCAGCGTGAGCTGATCATCGGCGACCGCCAGACCGGTAAGTCTGCCATCGCCATCGACGCCATCATCAACCAGAAGGGTACCGGCGTTAAGTGTATCTACGTGGCGGTGGGCCAGAAGAACTCCACCATCGCGCAGGTGGTGCGCAAGCTCGAAGAGCACGGCGCCATGGAACACACCATCATCGTGGCTGCACCCGCAGCGGATTCGGCCGCGATGCAGTTCATTGCGCCCTACTCCGGCGCCACCATGGGCGAGTACTTCCGGGATCGCGGTCAGGATGCCATGATCATTTATGACGATCTGACCAAGCAGGCCTGGGCCTATCGTCAGGTATCGCTGCTGCTGCGTCGTCCCCCCGGTCGTGAAGCTTATCCCGGTGACGTGTTCTACCTGCACTCCCGTCTGCTGGAGCGCTCCGCGCGAGTCAATGCCGAGTTCGTGGAGAAGTTCACCAACGGTGAGGTGAAGGGCAAGACCGGTTCACTGACCGCCTTCCCGATCATCGAGACCCAGGGTGGTGACGTGTCCGCCTTCGTGCCGACCAACGTGATCTCCATTACCGATGGCCAGATCTTCCTCGAGGCCGATCTGTTCAACGCCGGTATCCGTCCTGCGATCAACGCCGGTCTGTCGGTCTCCCGAGTGGGTGGCGCGGCGCAGACCAAGATCATCAAGAAGCTGGGTGGTGGTGTACGACTGGCGCTGGCCCAGTATCGCGAGCTGGCGGCGTTCTCCCAGTTTGCCTCCGATCTGGACGATGCTACCCGCGCCCAGCTGGAGCGTGGCGAGCGTGTCACCGAGCTGATGAAACAGCCGCAGTACAGCCCGCTCTCCATTGCTCAGATGGCCACCTCACTGTTTGCTGCAAACGAAGGCTATCTGGATGATATCCCCGCCAACAAGATCGTTGATTTCGAGGCGGCGTTGCACTCGTATATGGGCAGCAACCAGAAGGCACTGAGCGATCAGATCAACGCATCGGCCGATTACAATGACGAAGTTGCCAAGTCACTGCATGACGCCATCAAGGACTTCAAAGCCAACCACACCTGGTAAGCATGACGTCCATAAAGCTGAAAGATAAGGTTTAATCATGGCAGGCGCAAAAGAGATACGCACCAAGATTGCCAGCATCAAGAATACGCAGAAGATTACGTCTGCGATGGAGATGGTGGCAGCTGCCAAGATGCGCAAGGCGCAGGACCGGAAGAACGCGACGCGTCCCTATGCGGACAAGATGCGGAACGTCATCGGCCATCTGTACCATGCGCATCCGGAGTATACCCACACCTTTATGAAGGAGCGCGATGTCAGCCGGGTCGGCTATATCGTCATCTCTTCGGACCGTGGGCTCTGCGGCGGCTTGAACAGCAACCTGTTCCGCAAGCTGGTCAGGGAGATCAGAAAGCAGCAGGAAGCAGGTATTCAGGTTGACTTCTGCACCATCGGATCCAAATCGCTGGGCTTTTTCAAGCGCTTTGGCGGCAAGGTGCTGGCCCAGGCCACGCATCTGGGGGACGCTCCCCATATCGAGCAGCTGATCGGTACCGTGAAGGTGATGCTTGATGCCTACGAGAATGGTGAGATCGACCGTATCTACGTGGCCTACAACGGGTTTGTGAATACCATGACCCAGGATCCAACCATTGAACAGCTGGTGCCGATCGCCGGTCAGAGCGATCAGGAGCTGAAGCATCACTGGGACTATATCTACGAGCCTGATTCCAAAGAGGTTCTGGATGGCCTGCTGACCCGCTACATCGAATCCCTGGTCTACCAGGCGGTGGTGGAGAACGGGGCCTGCGAGCAGTCCGCACGAATGGTGGCCATGAAGGCAGCGACCGATAACGCAGGTAACCTTATTGATGAGCTGCAGTTGGTCTACAACAAGGCGCGTCAGGCAGCTATCACCCAGGAGATCTCCGAGATCGTGGCCGGCGCCGCGGCAGTATAAGTGCCGCCGTCGTATAAGTCCTTGGTGTAGAACAGGTTAAGTTTTTAAACATTAGAGAGTCGTCGACAGCGACAAGAGGAACCAGAGATGAGTTCGGGTAAAGTGGTGGAAATCATCGGTGCTGTGGTGGACGTTCAGTTCCCCATGGGTCATATGCCGAAGGTCTACGATGCGCTGAAGATCGAAGAAGTGGGTCTGACCCTTGAAGTTCAACAGCAATTGGGTGACGGCATCGCCCGTACCATTGCGATGGGTTCAACCGACGGTCTGAAGCGTGGCGTTGAGGCGGTCAATACGGGCGCTCCCATAACCGTTCCGGTCGGCCAGGGCACCCTGGGCCGCATCATGGACGTGCTGGGAAATCCGGTGGATGAGGCAGGTCCGGTGAAGACCGAAGAGTTCATGCCGATCCACCGCGTCGCACCGAAATTGGAAGATCAGTCCACGGCCACCGAAATCCTGGAGACGGGCATCAAGGTGATCGACCTGATCATGCCGATCGTCAAGGGTGGTAAAGTCGGACTGTTTGGTGGTGCCGGTGTAGGCAAGACCGTAACCCTGATGGAGCTGATCCGTAACATCGCAGTGGAGCACTCCGGTTTCTCCGTATTCGCCGGTGTCGGTGAGCGTACCCGTGAAGGTAACGACTTCTACCACGAAATGGCTGAGGGTGGCGTACTGGATAAAGTAGCCCTGGTTTACGGCCAGATGAACGAGCCTCCCGGTAACCGTCTGCGTGTGGCGCTGACCGGTTTGACCATCGCGGAAAACTTCCGTGACGAGGGTCGTGATGTACTGTTGTTCGTTGATAATATCTATCGTTACACCCTGGCAGGTACCGAGGTATCGGCCTTGCTGGGTCGTATGCCATCCGCGGTAGGTTATCAGCCGACCCTGGCGGCCGAGATGGGCGTCTTGCAGGAGCGTATTACCTCTACCAAGACCGGATCAATTACCTCGTTTCAGGCGGTCTATGTACCGGCGGACGATTTGACCGACCCCTCCCCCGCCACCACCTTCGCGCATCTGGATGCGACCCTGGTGCTGTCCCGTCAGATTGCCGAGCTGGGTATCTATCCGGCGGTGGACCCGCTGGATTCCACCTCGCGTATTCTTGATCCGCACATCGTCGGCGAGGAGCACTACAGCGTGGCCCGTGGTGTACAGGGCACCCTGCAGCGCTACAAGGAGCTGAAGGATATTATCGCGATTCTGGGTATGGATGAGTTGTCCGAAGAGGATAAGCTGACCGTATCCCGCGCACGTAAAATGCAGCGTTTCCTCTCCCAGCCCTTCTTCGTGGCTGAGGTGTTCACCGGCAGTCCCGGTAAATACGTATCGGTCAAGGACACCATCGCCAGCTTCAAGGCGATCCTGGGCGGTGAGTATGATCATCTGCCGGAACAGGCCTTCTACATGGTCGGCGGTATCGAGGAAGCTGTCGAGCGTGGCGCAGGCGACTAATCAAGTCCGGAGAAACTAAATGGCCATGACTATACATGTCGACATCGTCAGTGCAGAGGGAGCGATCCATTCCGGCCAGGCCGAGATGGTCTACGCCCCCGGCGTGATGGGTGAATTGGGTATCGCCCCAAGACACACGCCGCTGGTGACGCACCTGAAGCCGGGTGATGTGCGAGTGGACAACGGTAAGGAGATGATGCACTTCTACGTCTCCGGCGGCATTCTGGAGGTTCAACCGCATGTGGTGACGGTACTGGCCGACACGGCCGTCCGTGCAGCCGATCTTGATGAGGCCGCCGCCATCGAAGCCAAACGCCGGGCTGAAGAAGCGCTGGCCGGTCAGAAGGAACAGTTCGAGTATGCCAAGGCGCAGGCCGAACTGGCCGAGGCCGTAGCCCAGCTGCGGGCGATCGAGAAGCTACGCAAGATCAAGAAGTCCTGATCCAGCGCTGTGCAGAAGAACCCCGCCACCTCGGCGGGGTTTTTTTTCGCTGCGGTTCACACTCATGCGATTGCGTACAGACCGCCCGGACTGTCCGGAATTGGGAAAAGATCGCGGCGGGGTGCCGCTCCTACAGGCATGCCCCGGGCCGAATGGCCGGGATGCCCGAGAGAGGCGGAGCCGTTTCAATGGCGATCGGAGGCGGGAATAATCGCTCTTGAAGGCCTATACTTCAGGTCGGATTATGGAAATTAAATTTGCCCATTTCAGCCTGAAAAAATCCCATCGCCAGTTGCTGCTGGTGGTGGTGATTTCACTGCTGGTGCTGATACTCTGGCTGACGGCCCACTGGTCGCGGCAGATTGCCCTGGAAAACCTGCAGCAACAAAACCAGCACCAACTGAAACTGTTCGTGGCCAATCTGCAGGGCCAACTGGAGAAGTATGAGTTTCTGCCGGAGTTGCTGGCCACCAACAGCCTGCTGCTCAACTTTCTGCAATATCCCAATGACGTCAACACCATCACCGCGCTTAACCGTTATCTGGAAACCATCAACAAGGTCGCCAACGCCTCGGATACCTATCTGATGAATGCGGAAGGGTGGACCATAGCGGCCTCCAACTGGCTGTCCGAGCGTCCCTTTGTCGGCAGAAATTTTTCCTACCGACCCTATTTTCAGGAAGCCATGAAGGGCCGTCTGGGGCGCTATTTTGCCCTCGGTTCCACCTCGAATAAGCGGGGTTACTATTTCGCCTATCCGGTGCGCGACAAGGAGAAGATACAGGGCGCCGTGGTAATGAAAATCGAACTGATCGGTTTTGAGGAGAGCTGGAGCTCGTTCAAAGAAGATTTTGTCGTGACCGATCCGGATGGTGTTATTTTCATCTCCACCAATGACGACTGGCGTTACAAGAGCCTTTACCCGCTGGACAAGTCCGTGATTGAAAGAATTCACAGCAGTCGGCGCTATGGGAACGCTGAAATTGGTACCCTGGCGATTACCCGAAAAGACCAACTTTCAGAGCAGGCGCAAGTGGTAAATATGGGTGAGCCCCGTCAGTCCGACCACCTGATGCTGGTGCAGGAGATGCCGGAAGCGGGCTGGCGTGTCCACACGTTCGCCAGCCTGGGCGTGGTGAATTCACAGGTGCTGAAGTCCCTGCTGTTCGCCACCATACTGTATATAGCGATCGTTTTTCTGGTGCTTTATCTTTTTCAGCGAAGTCGCCGCATCAAAGAGCGCGAACGTTTTGAAAAACGCGCCAAGCAGGTGCTGGAACGCCGGGTAAAAGAGCGTACCGCCGATCTCACCGAGGCCAACATCCGACTGATTCGAGAGATCGAAGAGCACCGGCGTACCGATGAGACGCTGCGCCAGACCCAGGACGAACTGATTCAGGCCGCCAAGATGGCGGCCCTGGGTCAGATGTCCTCCGGTATCAACCACGAACTGAATCAGCCGCTGGCGGCGATCCGCTCCTATGCCGACAATGCCCGGGCGCTGCTGACCCGCAACCGCCAGGAAGAGGCGAGCTGGAATCTGGAGCAGATTGCTGAACTGACCGAGCGTATGGCAAAAATCAGCCGCCAGCTAAAGGTTTTCTCGCGCAAGACATCCGGCCGGATTGTCAGTGTATCGCTGCAGGCGGTGATCGAAAATGCACTGAAGATTGTCGGTCCCCAGTTGAAGGATACGGAGACCGAGCTGCGTAGAAGGCTGCCGGAGGAAGAGCTCTATGTCATGTCAGACATGGTGCAACTTGAGCAGGTGCTGGTGAATCTGATCACCAATGCGGTACATGCAGTGGAGCTGCAGGCCCAGCGCTGGATTCAGATTGCCGTGAGTACCAGGCAGGGAAAGGCGATTATTGAGATACTGGACAACGGACCCGGGATTGAACAGGCAAATTTGGAGCGCATTTTTGATCCGTTCTTCACTACAAAATCGGAGGACCGGGGACTGGGTCTCGGCCTCTCCATCTCCTATCGCATTGTAGAGATGATGCATGGGACACTGACCGCCGGTAACCGGGAGCAAGGTGGCGCCGTGTTTACCCTGCAACTGGATCTCTCAAGTGTGACTGAAAATCAACCCAGACAAGAGCTGTTGAGCAAATAGGCCGATCAAAAATACCGGCCGGAAAACCAATTTAAGCAGATGATGAATAATTCCGATCCGATAATCTATTTCATAGACGATGAGAAGCACATCCGCATGGCCAACCAGCAGACCCTGGAGCTGGCCGGCTTTGAGGTGCAGAGTTTCAATGGCGCGGAGAAGGTGCTACCCCTGCTGTCACTGGAGTGGCCTGGCGTGGTGGTGTGCGATATCAAGATGCCGGGGATGGATGGTCTCGCCTTTTTGGAAAAAGCGTTGCAGATCGATCGGGACATTCCAGTTATCCTGGTAACCGGTCACGGCGATATCACCATGGCGGTGAGCGCCATCCAGGACGGAGCCTATGATTTCATTGAGAAACCCTTTGCCGCCGAGAAGCTGATCGAGACCGTGCGCCGTGCCGTGGACAAGCGGGCACTCACCCTGGAGAACCGTTGCCTGCGGCGCGAACTGGAGGCGCAGGATGTGCCGGGTCCGCGCATTATTGGGCGCACCCCGGCTATGCAGAAACTACGTGCCACCATCGCCCAGGTGGCCAATGCGGCTGCCGATATTCTGGTACTGGGCGAGACCGGCACCGGCAAGGAGCTGGTGTCGCGCTCGTTGCATGAACACTCGTCGAGACGGGATAAAAACTTCGTCGCCATCAACTGCGGCGCGGTACCGGAAAACCTGATCGAGAGCGAGTTGTTCGGCCACGAGTCGGGTGCCTTCACCGGCGCCAACGAGCGACGCATCGGCAAGTTTGAACACGCCAACGGTGGCACCCTGTTTCTGGATGAGATTGAGAGCATGCCGATGCCGGTGCAGGTACGCCTGCTGCGGGTACTGCAGGAGCGTGTGGTAGAACGGCTCGGCTCCAATAATCTGATACCGCTGGATCTGCGCGTGGTCGCCGCTACCAAGATCGACCTGAAAGAGGCCTGCGAGACGGGCCGCTTTCGCCAGGACCTGCTTTATCGTCTCAACGTGGTGACGCTGGAGATACCTCCGCTACGGGACCGGCGGGAGGATATTCCGCTGCTGTTCCACCACTTCCTGCTGGTAGCCAATGCCCGTTACCAGATGGAAGCCCCCCTCCCCTCCGGCCATCAGATTCGCATCCTGTTGACCCACAACTGGCCCGGCAATGTGCGTGAGCTGCGCAATGTCGCCGAACGCTACACCCTGTTGGGAGAGAGCTGCGGTTACGATTTGGAGCAGTTACTGCATGGCACCGATGATGAGCAGGGTGAACATCAAGTGACATTGCCGGAACAGGTGGACTGTTTCGAGAAGAGTATTATCGAGCAGGTACTGATCAGTCATAAGGGCAATATCAAGGCCACCATGTCGGCGCTGGGTGTACCGAGAAAAACCCTTTATGACAAGATGCGCAAATACGGCCTGGATAAAAGCAATTTCAAGTGACGCAAGGCCCAGTTCCCAAGGGTTGATCACCAACCGGCCGGGGGCCGGTTTCCCCCAGGCCCGCCCGCACTCCGGGTGACACAAACCAATCCGATCGCGATAAAAAAACGCGGACCGCCGAAGCCGCCCGCGTCATGTTGCCACCAAGCCAGTGGTTGCGTTTTACCAGAGCGGTTTCAATCCGGCGAACTCACTTTCCCACCGGCACTACCAACACCGGGCGATCACTGATGTTGATCAATTTGCGCGCGGTCGAGCCCAGTAGAGAGGAACCGAAGCTTGAACTGGTATGGGTGCCCATCACAATCAGATCAACGTCATGGGTGGCAGCATATTTTTTGATCTCTTCTGCGGGCCGACCGGTTACGACGGCCACATCGGAGACCAGGTCGGAATCCTTACCCAGTTCTTCGGTGTAGAAGTCCTCCAGGCGCTTCTCCATCTGGCTGAGGATTCCCCGTAACTCCTCTTGTTCAAAATCATCGCTCATGTCCGGCACATAGAGCTCAAGCACCGCCATGCCGGTATTTCCAATGGGTTCAGCTACATGCAGCATGATGATCTTGGCCTGATACTGTTGCGCAAGGCTGATGGCATGGCGGAACGCCGGACGCATTTTTTTGCCCAGGTCAGTGGCGTAGAGGATGGTCTTGAATGTTGGAATCTTCATGGTATCAATCTCGAAAGTTGTTACGAAAGGCGCAGGGTTTTACTAAACCCTGCGCTTTGTTTCCCGCGTTACTTCGTGATGATCTCCGGCCCCATCATAATGGTCGGTAGCCAGGTGGAGATCCAGGGCACATAGGTGACGATGATCAGGAACAGGAACATGATGCCAAGCCAGGGCGCTGCCGCCTTGACCACCCGCATCATGGACATGTGTGAAACACCGGCGGTTACGAACAGGTTAAGACCCACCGGAGGCGTAATCATCCCGATCTCCATGTTGACCACCATAATGATGCCAAGGTGAATCGGATCAATGCCCAGTGTCATGGCGATGGGGAACACCAGCGGCGCCACGATGATCAGTAGCCCGGACGGCTCCATGAACTGGCCGCCGATCAGCAGCAGCACGTTCACCACGATCAGGAACATGATCGGCCCAAAGCCGGCGGAGAGCATCGCCTCGGTAATCATCTGCGGGATTCGCTCTTCGGTCAGCACGTGCTTGAGGATCAGCGCATTGGCGATAATAAACAGCAGCATGATGGTCAGCTTGCCGGCCTCGAACAGGGTGTGCTTGGTATCCTTGTGCCAGAAGACGGTGATCAAGGCGGTAAAAAAGTTACCCCTGGTCTTGGTTGCCAGTGGCCCCATGTCCTTGTAGATGAAATTGGCGATAAGGAAGGCGTAGACCGCTGCAACTGCGGCCGCTTCGGTGGGGGTGAAAATACCCCCATAGATACCGCCGAGAATAATCACGATCAGCATCAGGCCCCAACCGGCGTCACGGGCAGATTCGAACACCTCGCCCCAACCGGCAAATGGCTGCGATGGCAGGCCCTTTACCCGGGCGGCGATATAGATGCCGATCATCAGCATCACGCCGGCCAGTGAGCCGGGAATGACACCCGCCAGGAACATGCGGCCCACCGACACGTCGGTTGCTGCCGCATAGACCACCATCACAATGGACGGCGGTATCAGAATGCCCAGTGTACCGGCATTGCAGATGACCCCGGCCGCAAACTCCTTGGTGTAACCGGCCTTGACCATGCCGGCAATGACGATACTACCAATGGCTACCACGGTGGCAGGAGAGGAGCCGGAAAGGGCCGCGAACATCATGCAGGCGAACACCGATGCCATGGCCAGCCCGCCGGGAAACCAGCCGACTACCGCGACTGCAAAACGGATAATGCGTCGGGCTACGCCACCGGTGGACATAAAGCTGGAGGCGAGAATGAAGAAAGGGATCGCCAGCAGCGTGTAGTGTCCCGCAAAGGCCGAAAACAGGGTTTGCGCAACCGAGGCCAGTGAGGCCTCCGAGTGCATAAACAGAAAAATGATACTGGAGAGGCCCAGAGAGACGGCGATGGGTACGCCGATCAGCATCAGGCCTATCACCATGCCGAAGAGAATCAGAATATCCATTATTAATTCTCTCCTTCACGATGATGTGGGTGTTCACTGACGGCCGCTTCAGCCTCATGGCTGGCAATGATGGAGTCCTGTTCGCCCTTGATCACCTTCCAGGCGACCTCAAGAAAGCGCAGGGTCAACAGCCCCATGCCCAGAGGCAAGGCGGCGTAAGGTATGAAGCGGGGCATCTTCTCGTACAGCTCCCCCTCATTCAGCCAGGTGGCAAAAAACTGCAGGAAGTCGGGCATCGGCACGTCGTTGGTCTCCAGGAAGGCGCGCTTGGTGGCAAAGGCGTACCAGTAGTCCCAGGAACCGACCAGCAGCAGGATGGCAAAGGCCAGGCAGGCGGTGACCGAAAGCAGTGCCATCACCCGGCGCGCCTTGGGTGACACCATGTTAATCACCACGTCGACACCAATATGGAACTGTTTTTTCACCCCATAGGAGCAGCCCATCAGCACCAGCCAGGCGAACAGAAAAACCGTGGCCTCCAGAGCCCATAGAATGTTGTTGTTGAACAGATAGCGGGCGATCACATTGGCAAAGGTGATCAGCGTCATCAGACCGAGGCAGATTGCTATTGCTGTCTCCTCTATCTGATCCATGGCTCTGGCGAACCTGGACTGGGGTAAGGGGTGCATCACGGCGTCCTCAAAGGCAGTTTAAGCTGAGTATTGTCAAATCCAGGCGACCACATCTGGCGGTCGCCTGGTTACAAAGTAAAACCACTTACTTCTTGTTGGAAGCCTCGGCTGCCTCGATCAGGTCGGCACCGATATCATCTTCAAACTTCTTCCAGACCGGTTTCATGGCGTCTACCCACTCCTGGCGCTGCTCTGGAGTCAGGGTACGTACCACGCCACCGGCGTCGATCACGTGCTGCATGCTCTGGGCGTTGACCTTGGCAGATTCGGAGTTACGAGTCTCGGTCACTTCCTGCAGGATCTGGCTGAGCTGGCCACGGATGTCTGCGGGCAGCCCATCCCACCACTCACCGGAGGTGACCACCAGGTAGTCGAGAATACCGTGGTTACTGGCGGTCACGCCGTCCTGTACCTCGAAGAATTTCTTACCGTAGATGTTGGACCAGCTATTCTCCTGGCCATCGACCACCTTGGTCTGCAGTCCGCCGTACACCTCGCTGAAGGCCATCTTCTGCGGGTTGGCACCCAGCTGTTCGAATTGAGCCACCAGCACATCCGATGCCTGGACGCGGAATTTCAGGCCCTTGGCATCGTCCGGGTGGATCAACGGGCGATTGGCGGAGAGCTGTTTCATGCCGTTATGCCAGTAGGTAAGTCCGAGCAGGCCGCGTCTTTTCATCGAACCCTTGAGCTTTTCACCGGCTTCGGAATTCTGGAAACGGTCCACCGCGTCCACGTCTTCAAACAGGAACGGCAGGTCAAAAATGCGGAACTTCTTGGTGAATTTTTCGAACTTGGAGAGCGAAGGTGCCGCCAACTGCACATCACCGTTCAGCATGGCCTCCAGTACCTTGTCATCATCATAAAGAGTGGAGTTCGGATAGACCTGCATGCAGGCCTTGCCGTTCATTTCTGAATTGACCCGGCTCTCCAGCAGGGCGGCGGCGATACCCTTGGGGTGCTTGTCGGTATTGGTCACGTGACTGAACTTGATCACCAATTCGCCGGGATCGCAGTTAGCGAAGGCAGCGGAAGATGAGATGGTGAGTGCTGCGGTAACGGCGAGGCCGATCAGAGCTTTGTGCATTGGATTCCTCCTGATAGGGATGTCTTTAATGGTCCAGGCCGGGCGTCTCCTCTGTCACATCGGGTGCCGGGCTGGTCTATTAAGGTTAGCAAACGGGGTGCCAGATGTTAGCTGGCGCCGGTTTTTAATGATAACCCGTTGATCCTTAATGGTTATGGTGGAATGGCTCGGTTCAGTCCGATAAGGCAAATGGGTGGGAATCCACCCATCCGGTGTTGTGGAATGGCTGGTCAACCGCCGAAAGCCGGGTCCGGATCAGCGGTTAACGACTCGGGCGGCTGGATGTCGCTTGCCTGGAGGCAAATTGCAATGCCGGTTTAGTCAGCGGTGCGCCGCGGATGATATACTCACGAACCTCCCCACGGGAGGCTCTATTCATTCAAGCGGAGCAGTATGTTATGTCCAGTGAAGTCATCAAACCCGGAAAATTTGTCTCTCTCACCTACCACATCACCGACATGGAAGGTAATGTGCTCGAGCAGAATGATATCCCCGTCAGCTATGTCCATGGCGGTGAGACCGAGCTGATCGGCAGCATGGACAAGGTAATTGCCGGCAAGGGTGTGGGTGACGAGGTGGAGATGATCGTGGAGCCGGAGGATGGATTCGGAGAGCATGACCCGGAGCTCACCTTTACCGACGATATCGAGAATGTACCGCCCCAGTTCCGCCAGCTCGGTGCCGAGGTGCAGATGCAGAATCAGGAGGGCGAGGCCCGCACCTTCTACGTCAGCAAGATCGAAGGCGACAAGCTGACCGTGGACGGTAATCACCCGCTGGCGGGCAAGACTTTGAAGGTGATGGTCAAGATCGTGGAGGTGCGTGACGCTACCATAGATGACATGACCCCTCCCGAGGGCGGCTGTTCCATCAACTAATCGGCCACCGGCCGACCAGATCGCGAATTTTAAGAGAGATAACTATGAAGCTGGGTGTTGTGATCCTTGCCGCAGGACAAGGGACAAGGATGAAATCTTCACTGCCCAAGGTGTTGCACCGCATCGCCGGCCGGCCGCTGGTGGGGCACGTGATAGACACCGCCAAGGCGCTCGGCGCGGACAAGGTGGTGGTGGTTTACGGCCATGGCGGCGATCAGGTACAGCAGGCGATTAATGATCCAACCCTGGTGTGGGCAGAACAGGCCGAACAGCTCGGAACCGGTCATGCGGTCGAGCAGGCAATGTTCGCCATGGCCGATATGGACCGGGTGCTGGTGCTCTATGGCGATGTTCCCCTCACCCAGCAAACGACCCTGAACAGCCTGATTCAACAATCCCACGATACCGCGCTGGCGCTGCTCACCGTCACCCTGGACGATCCCGCCGGTTATGGCCGTATCGTGCGGGTCGAGGGGCATGTCACCCGAATTGTTGAACAGAAAGATGCCTCGGAAATCGAGCAGCGTATCCGAGAAATCAACACCGGCATCCTGATTGCCGACCGGGCGCGGCTCGCCGGCTGGCTCGGGCGGCTGGAGAGCAATAATGCCCAGGGCGAGTTTTATCTCACCGATGTCGTGGCGATGGCAGTGGATGAAGGCGTTGAGGTAAAGACCGCGCACCCCGTCGACAGCTTTGAAGTGGAAGGGGTGAATGACCGGGTTCAGCTCGCCACGCTGGAGCGTCGACACCAACAGGTGCAGGCGGAACAGCTGATGCGTGAGGGGATCACCCTGCGTGATCCGGCCCGCTTCGACCTGCGTGGCCGCTTGCAGCATGGACAGGATGTAGAGCTGGATGTGAATGTGCTGATTGAGGGCGAAGTTACCCTGGGTGACGGCGTGCGGGTAGGTGCCAATACGGTGATCCGCAACAGCCATATTGCCGATGGCGTCTGGATCAAGGAGAACTGTGTGATCGAGGACTCGGAGGTTGGCGCGGACTCCATCATCGGTCCCTTTGCCCGGCTGCGCCCCGCCACCACGCTGGCGGAGCGGGTGCATGTGGGCAACTTCGTCGAGATCAAGAAGAGCGACGTGGCCGCCGGCAGCAAGATCAACCACCTGAGTTATATCGGTGATACAACCATCGGCCATTCAGTGAATATCGGTGCCGGTACCATCACCTGCAACTACGACGGGGTGAACAAGTTTCGCACCGTGATCGGCGACAACGCCTTTATCGGTTCCGATACCCAACTGGTGGCGCCGGTTGAGGTCGGTGCGGGCGCCACCATCGGTGCCGGCTCCACCATCACCCGGGATGCCCCGGCAGACACCCTGACCCTGAGCCGCGCCAAGCAGCTCAGCCTCAAGGGCTGGAAGCGGCCGGAGAAGCAGGGCGACTGACCGGGGCGGTCTGCTTGGCCCGAATCAGGTAGGAAACCATTGCAGTTTTGTTCTAATGGTATTCAAAGCGTCCCTTCTCCCTCGGGGAGAAGGACAGGACGAGGGGATTACAGCCGATGGCGATAGCCATTCAGAACCCGTTCTTCCTACGCTACGTCATGAACAAGCGGTGAGCAGACTCAGCGTCCTCACCAGAAAGAAAAGGAAAACCAACCATGTGTGGCATCGTAGGCGCCGTGGCGCGGCGAAACATTACCCCCATCCTGATCGAAGGACTACGTCGACTGGAGTATCGCGGCTACGACTCGGCCGGTATCGCCATACGTGACAGCTCAGGCCGCATCCAGCGCATCCGCTCGGTGGGCAAGGTCGCCTCCCTGCAGCAGCGCATGGAGGAGAACCCCATCGCAGGCGAACTGGGTATTGCCCACACCCGCTGGGCCACCCACGGTATGCCGGCCGAGCGCAACGCCCACCCTCACATGAGCGGGGAGCAGGTCGCGGTGGTGCATAACGGCATTATCGAGAACCATGCCGAACTGCGCGAAGAGCTCACGGCCAAAGGTTACCGGTTCAGTTCCGAGACCGATACCGAGGTGATTGCCCATCTGCTGGCGGATGCCCTGAAGGCGGGGAACGACCTCTGTGGGGCATTCAGGTCGGTGGTTGGCCGCCTAGTGGGTGCTTACTCCCTGGCGGTCGCCAGCCCCGATGACCCGGACCGCATTGTGGTGGCCCGGGCCGGCTCGCCGCTGGTGATCGGTCTGGGCGAGGGGGAGAATTTTGTCGCCTCCGATGTGTTTGCCCTGCTCACCGAGACCCAGCGCTTCATCTTCCTGGAAGAGGGTGACCTGGCCGACGTGCGGCGTGAAGGGGTGCAGGTGTTCGACAGCGAGGGAAATCCGGTGGAGCGTCCGGTGGTCTCCTCCAAGCTGAATCCGACCGCCACCGACAAAGGCCCCTACCGCCACTACATGCTGAAAGAGATCTTCGAGCAGCCCGCCGTGGTGGCCGAGACCCTGGAAGGACGCATCCACAAGGGCCGCCTGCTGGAGGAGAGCTTCGGCTACGAGACCAAGGCGCTGCTGGACCGGACCCGGCGCATCCAGATCATCGCCTGCGGTACCTCCTACCACGCCGGCATGGTGGCCCGTTACTGGTTCGAGGAGGTTGGCATCCCGTGCAATGTGGAAGTCGCCAGCGAATACCGCTACCGCAAATCCGTGGTGTCGCCGGATACCCTGTTTGTCACCATCTCCCAGTCGGGGGAGACCGCCGACACCCTGGCCGCCCTGCGCGGCAGCCGGGAACAGGGCTACCTCGGCAGCCTGGTGATCTGCAATGTGCCGGAGAGCTCTCTGGTGCGCGAATCCGACGTGGCGTTGATGACCCGAGCCGGACCCGAGATCGGCGTCGCCTCCACCAAGGCGTTCACCACCCAACTGGTCGCCCTGCGGCTGCTGGTGCTGGCGCTGGCACGTCGCCAGGGAGTCGACCCGGAACAACTGACCGAATGGGTGGAGGAACTGCACGCCCTGCCCCGCCAGATGGAAGTGGTGCTGCAACTCAATGATGAAATTGAACAGATGGCCGCCGGCTTTGCCGAGCGCAGCCACGCCCTGTTCCTGGGGCGCGGCCCCTTCTACCCCATCGCCATGGAGGGGGCGCTGAAACTCAAAGAGATCTCCTACATCCACGCCGAGGCCTACCCCGCCGGTGAACTGAAACACGGCCCGCTGGCCCTGGTGGACGCCGAGATGCCGGTGGTCTGCGCCCTGCCCGATGATCCGCTACTGGAGAAGGTTCTCTCCAACCTGCAGGAGGTGCGCGCCCGTGGCGGTGAGCTGTTCCTGTTCAGTGACAAACGGGTGAAGATCGAGCTGGACAACTACCAGAGCCTGACCCTGGACGACATCTGCCCCACCACCGCCCCCATCGTCTACACCGTGCCGCTGCAACTGCTCTCCTACCACGTCGCCCTGCTCAAGGGCACCGATGTGGATCAGCCGAGGAATTTGGCCAAGTCGGTGACGGTGGAGTAATTATCATCGGCTATTTAGATAATGTACTTCAGAAGCGATATTGTCCGCATCTTTGAAGTTAAGGCTATCAAATTGAGTTATTTCCTTAGCTATAGGATAACTTTAGATCAGATGCTCTAATCTTAGATTATGTTCTATTTATGTTCTGTTTAGTATATTATTTGGGTCGTAGTGCCTCTATATGAAGGGGGTGCAATCGACTCTCGAATTCATAAGGGTGTTAATAGCACTCAAACAAGGAAAGGCAAAACTAAGGTGGTAAAAGGAATATTAATATTAATCGGTAGTGCTCTAGGTACTACATTGTTCTTATTTGTAACTTTTTTCTTTATAGGTGGGGACGCCATAGAGCTCACAATTTTAAATGCGCATGGCTATTTATTTAATTCCCCGGATGGTGGCCAAGTTCCTGTTTCAGATGCTATTCAAATAAAAAATCTGATAGAAAAAGGGTATGTTGTTAACACAGGCGATTTAATTAGTGATATTAGTAATTTCTATTCAGGAATTATTGAATTTTTGGTTGTAATTATAGGTATTCTTGGTGTTGTTGCTTTTATGTATGTGCGGGCAGGGTCTGAGTCTGTTGCTGAAGCAAAAGCAAGTGAAGTAGTTAAAAGGTTTTTTGAATCACAGGCTTTCTATGACTTGTTAGATGACCAGACGAATAAGAAAACTAAAGAACTTAGAGAGTCGCTAAAGTCCGATTTAGTTCTTCTTGAAGAAAGTATGGAGCAGATTGGCAAGAGTGGAGACCGCTTAGATGAGATTAAAAATTGGAGTAAGAAGTTAGAAGTTCGTTTGAAAGTGATTGAAGATAAATTGTCTTTGATCGACAGTGATGAGATGGAGGGTTCAAACGAGCACATTACGATTAGTAATGAAGGAGAGAGTTAGTATGGCTGTTATGAGGCGGAAAAATCCAAGAAGGGTTGCTCCTGTGCGCGATATATCTCGCTGCAGCTCCGCACGGGAACTTATCTCATTGGCGAAAAGGCATGGATTAAACGATCTTCCATTGGATATCGATGGTCTGATTCGGATCCTGAATATTCGTATACGTCGCGAAGCGTTGGATGATGAAACTTCAGGGTACCTAAAGAGAATGGATGGGCATTGGGTAATTGGTGTGAACAACCTGCATCACCCACGTCGCCAGCGTTTTACTCTGGCACATGAACTTGGACATTTTGTTTTGCATCAAAAAAATGGACGTGAATTTGTCGATAAAATTCTTTATCGAAATATGGATAGTAATCCTGAAGAGGCAGAGGCAAATGCATTTGCAGCAGATTTGCTAATGCCAGAAGATGAGTTTCGCCAATTTATTTCTCGTGGTTCTGATCAAGTGGAAGAAATTGCTTCGCGCTTTAATGTATCTGCATTAGCTGTTAGGATCAGGGCCAAGAATTTAGGTTTTTCTGGTCATGGTTTGTAATGGAATATATACGCCCTACTTACGTACCGATTATCAAATCAACTGATGCTGAGCTAAAGGGATATTCCTATCTAGGAGAAGACGTAAAAGCGGCGACTACTCCTGTATTTGAGCTTACACGATCTAGGCGTTCTAAAAATGCACCTGATGGAAATATTCATCGCAGGATGGAGCAGATATCAGAAATAGTTAAAGATATTCCATTCATATTGGATTTAACCGCCCATGAAGATCTCTCTAATGATCAGATCGATGATTTATTGGATGAAACCGGCGGGTTCCAAAACTGGATAGAATTTCTTGGTGAATATCCGGATCTAAATATTGTTCCGGCAATTCATTTCTATGAAGATACCCATGAAAGTGTAATAAAACAAGAAGTTCAGCAGCTACTTTCTAATCACACAAAGTTAGCTCTTCGAGTACAACCAGACGACTCATCTATAAATGATTATCTTGAAATCATAAGATCCGTATTAACTAGCGATGATCAGCTGATTTTGGTATTTGATGCTGACTATATAATCGAAGAAGAATACCAGAAAATTTTAGAACAGATTGTCGAAAGATATCAGGATCTACCAGTAGGTTTTGAACCTTGGTCGATTGTTGTGTGTGCTTCTTCTTTTCCAGCGTCGGTTGTTCAACTGTCCGGCTGTTATGACGATCACGGTACTATCCCATTGTTAGAAAAAAAGCTACATTTAGATTTGAAAGGAAAAGGGTATTGGATTTGCTATGGGGATTATGCGTCTGTTCACCCTAAAAGATATCAGGCTCGAGGAGGAACATGGGTTCCTCGCGTAGATATTTCCCTGAATGACTCAATTATCTACACTCGGTACAGAAGACAAGCTGGGGGTTATGTTAGAGCAGCAAAAGAAATGATTGCCCACCCGCGCTATTCAAGTTTTGACTGCTGGGGACATGAACAGGTGAGACAAGCAGCTGAAGGAAATCCAGGCGGATTAAGCCCTTCATTTTGGATCGCGGTCCGGATGAATATTCATATGTCTAAACATTATATCGCTACATAATCAAACTAATGCATATTAGGTTCTAATTAGAGATAGTTTGAGAAGTTTTTTTTAAGAGCAAGAGATCTTCTTCTACAGTGACTTTTCCTCTCTCTGATAAAAATTGATTATTGGAAGGTTGGTATTTATTGACTAAGTATTTTCTTACTGCGGGATACAAATGGTCATACTTTATTTTTCCTTCAATATTTTCCCTAAAATCATTGATGGGAAGGTTTATAATGAATCGATATGAAAGCGTTTTTTCCTTTATAAGGGATGCTAGGGAGTTCCGGTCCAAATAATCAAGTAAAAACTTCACTTTAATTTTCTTTCTTCTCCTTGCCTTTCGAATTTTCGTGACACCTCGTTCGGTGATCACATAGATACCAAATTTACGACTAATGTTTTGTACATTTTTCAGGTGGCTTTTGTGGCAAATGACATAAACGGAATGAAAATATTTATCGTAATCCTTCAGTTGTTCAGGCAATTTATCTAAGCTATCTTTTTCGCTTTTTATTTCATAGGCTTCAAGATAATCCCCAATAGTCACCAGATCCGCACGTCTGCTACTATCAGCGAATGACATCTCGTTTACTATCAGTGCGTCAGAATTTATTAATCCATTTAGAAGGAAATCGATAAATTTTACTTTGATAGCGGATTCACGCATAACGCACATTATAATGTCTAGAATCGAAGAGATCAGTAGGTAGCGTCAAAAATTTTTTGCACTTTTCTTGACGGTGACTCTGCGGTTGCGCGGTAATTGAATCCTCAAGGTCCTGTGGTAATCTCCCCGGAAAATAGTGGTATTCCCACAGCGATTGCCCATCCATGTTGCGTTTCGATCTGGTTGACCCTGTTTGTTTAAGAAAGTATTGTGCATATTACTTGGCCAACATATGTAAGCGATCAATAAACCCCATCTATTTTTTTAGGCGGCCTCTCCTCTATGCTGCGACCTTCAAATTCATGGGGAGAATAGAATGGATAGTGGAGAGAAAGCAGTCTTTTGGAAAGCGCATTTTTCCGATTGGAAACAGAGCGGGCTGACCCAGCAGGCCTACTGCAAACAACATGATCTGAAGTTTTCCACATTCGGTTACTGGCGCAAACGCCTGGCCACACCGGCTGTGGCCGGTAAACTGATTCCTGTTATGTCCAATCGCCATGTTGAGACAATGATTGTGATATCGGTCCGGGGTCTGCGCCTGGAGGTGCCGGTTGGTTCGCTGGAGCAGGTCTTGCCGGTAGTTCAGCGCAACCTGCTGGGGGCACGGTGATGTTGCGCCCATCCGAGTCGGTACAAGTGTACCTGTATGCCGATCCAGTGGATATGCGTAAATCCATTGATGGTCTGTCGGCCTTGGTCGAACGGGAGATGGCGCTATCACCCAATATCCAAGCCCTGTTTGTTTTCTGTAATCGCGGCCGTGATAAGATCAAGATGCTGTGCTGGGAACGTAATGGTTTCATTGTCTGGTACAAGCGCCTGGAACGGCAGCGTTTCAAGTGGCCGTCGATGAACACGGATGCGCCCTTATCACTCAGCGGTCAGGAGTTAAACTGGCTCTTGGATGGTTTTGATATCTGGAACAACAAACCCCATCAACGTGTGTATTTTGACTCGGTAATCTAGGCATTATGCGGTAAAATAACCGCCATGAAAGCTGCTGTTGGAAACCTGCCTGATGATGTTGGCGCACTGAAGAAAATCATTGCTGAGCAGCAGTTAATGCTCAGCAACCAAACGCAGAAAATCAGCCGTAAGGAACGGCGCATTGCCCTGCTTGAAGAGTATATTCGTTTACAGCGCCATCGCCAGTTTGGCACCCGTAGTGAGAAGGTATCGGAACAAGCGGAACTGTTTGATGAGGCCGAGCTGCTGTGTGAGGAAAGCGAGGCGCCTGCTGACGAAGTACCGGCCAGCCAAAGTCGGCCGTCTACCGCCAAGCAAAAGCCGCGTGGACGCAAGCCCCTGCCGTCGGAACTGCCGCGTATCCGCATCGAACATGATCTGCCAGAAGCCGAGAAGACCTGTCCCTGCGGTTGTCAGCGCACCCTTATCGGCGAAGAGGCCAGTGAACAGTTGGATATCATTCCAGCCCAGGTGCGGGTACTGGTCCATGTGCGTAAGAAATACGCCTGTCAGACTTGCGAGGCGGGTGTGCAACTTGCGCCGTTGCCGCCACAGCCGATTCCTAAGAGCAATGCCAGCGCCGGTCTGTTAGCCCATGTGGCGATTGCCAAGTATCAAGATGCTTTGCCACTGTATCGTCAGGAGCAGATCCTGCAACGGAGTGGTATTACGTTAGGGCGCAATACCCTGGCTGGCTGGATGCTTAAATGCGGCACCTTAGTCCAACCGCTGCTGAATCTGCTCAACGATCAACTGCTGTCAGGGCCGATCATCCATTGTGATGAGACCCCGGTACAAGTACTCAAGGAAGAAGGCCGATTACCCCAGAGCAAATCCTACATGTGGGTGCGTGTCAGTGGCCCGCCAGATAAGAAGATCGTGCTTTATGACTATGCCTCAAGCCGCAGCGGAAGCGTTGCCGAACAACTCCTGGATGGCTTTGAAGGTTATCTGCAAACCGATGACTATGCCGGTTATCACGCGCTAGGCAAAACCCAGGGCATCACGCCATTGGGCTGCTGGGCACATGCACGTCGGAAGTTTATCGAGGCACAGAAGGCAGCGGCACCCCAGGGCAAAAAGCCCAAGGCGGGCAAGGCGGATATGGCGTTAAGCCATATCAGTAAACTTTATGATATCGAACGCCGCATCAAGGACGAGCCACCGAAAGTACGTCAACAGGTTCGCCAGCAGGAGAGCGTGGCGGTGCTTGAGCAGCTCCGCGTCTGGCTGGATAAGACCTTGCATCATGTACTGCCGAAAGGTGCTCTGGGAAAAGCCCTGGGCTATCTGGACAAGAACTGGGACAAGCTGACCGTTTATACCAAAGATGGTCGTCTGTCGATCGATAACAATGTCGCTGAGAACGCGATCCGCCCCTTTGTCATTGGCAGAAAAAACTGGCTATTCAGTGACACAGACCGAGGTGCCAAGGCCAGTGCGGCGCTTTACAGCCTGATCGAAACTGCGAAGACCAATGGACAGGAACCTTATGGTTATCTGAAACGGATTTTTAAAGAGCTGCCTGCGACACAAAGCCTGGATGAGATCGAAGCGCTGTTACCGTGGAACTTGAATGGTGACAGCTTAGTGAGGACGTGATTCTGCTGCAAGACGGGGTTTAATGACCGCTTACCAACATATTGAAAAGTATGGACGCAAAGTCTCCGGCCTAACAGAAACTATCCTAGCCGGACTGCAATATAGTGTTTACCCTATGACTGCCTTTCCCCCGCCGTCGCTGAAAAGATAAACCTACAGTCTACCTACCAAAAAGTAGCATTCTGCGAGAGGTATTCTGTGGCGAAACAGGATGGGAGGACCAATGTTGGGCAATAGCAGTATTGGAGAAGCCATACGGCCGATCTTTATCCCGACCATTACGCTGCTGAACCGCATTGGGTTTACCAAAAAATTTACCCTGCTGTGGCTGATGTCGTTGGTGGCGATTGCCGTAGTGGTGTACAGCCTGTTTGCCAGCCTTGACCAGGTTATCCGTTTATCGAAACGGGAGCTGCAAGGCTTGGTGCTGATTGAGCCGGTTTCCCGAACCATACAGTACCTCCAGCAACACCGCGGAATCTCGTCTGCGCTGCTCGGGGGAGCCGATATTATGGAGGGCAGGCGAGCCGCCAAGGAAAGGGAAGTCGCAGATGCATTCAGCGTACTGGAAAGAAAATTACCTGCCCACCTGATCTCCAGCGAAGGCTTCCGGCATATCAAGGCGGAATGGGAGCGGTTACGTATAGATGGTCTTCACAAATCGGCGTATGGGAATTTCACCCAACACACCCGCTTGATCGAGCAGGTCCAGTTATTCAAGGAGCTTATTGCTGATGACTATGCGCTGATCACGGATGCGGAACTCGCCACGTTCTATCTGATTGATACGACCGTCAACAAAATTCCGCACGTAGTTGAACACCTCGGCCAGCTCCGTGCATACGGAACCTTCATTCTGGCTGCCAAACAGATTACCGAACGCCAGATAATCACCATACACAACCTGATTGCTGAACTTGAAAGTACCCACCGTGAAGTCTCGAACCGAATCGATAAGACCAGTTATTACACCCCGACAGCGGAGATATCACTCAGGGCGGCACATACGGGTATTGACGATTCAACGACGCAGATAATCAAACTCGTGGAGTCAGATATCCTCACCGGCAACTTTGTTACCCCCCCGGAGATATTCATGGATATGGCCACCACCGAGATCAACAATGGCTACGCGCAAATGCACCAGGTGCTGATGCCCGCTGCCAAAAATCTTATTGAGGAGCGTATTGCCAAGGCAAAAAATACGCTATATCTGAGTGTTGGCAGTGCCTTGCTACTAATGCTGCTGATAGTCTATATCTCGGTCAGTATCTACTACGCCATTATCGGCAATGTCAATTCGTTGATTCATTCAGCACGCGCATTTGCCGAAGGCGACCTGGACCAGAGAGTCAAAATCGACACACGTGATGAGCTCAGCCTGGTAGGCGATGGCCTTAATGCCATGTTTGAAGCGCGCAAGCAGGCTGAACAGGAAATCCATCAGTTGGTCTTCTATGATCCGCTCACTCACTTGCCGAATCGCCGCCTGTTGTTGGATCGTTTACAGCAGGCAACAGCGATCAGCACACGCAGCGGCCGACATGGCGCAGTGCTGTTTCTGGATCTGGATCTGTTTAAAAAGATAAATGACACAAAGGGTCATGCGATGGGTGACCTGATGTTGGTCGAGGTCGCACGCCGGTTGCAGTTCTGCGTTCGTGAAGGTGACAGCGTGGCACGGTTGGGTGGTGATGAGTTCGTGGTAGTGCTTGAAGATCTGAGTCTCCTGCCGGATGAGGCCGCCACTCACGCTGAAATCGTTGCAGAAAAAATCCGCGACGAGTTGAGCCGGCCATATATGTTGGAAGGTCAGGAGCACCATACTACGGTGAGTATCGGCATTGAACTGTTCCGCGCCCATAACGAAAATTTGGGAAATTTGCTTAAGCATGCCGATGTGGCCATGTACCAGGCCAAAGCGGCGGGGGGCAATACCGTTCGCTTTTTTGATCCAAAGATGCAAGCGGTGCTGGACACGCGTTTAGCCATTGAAACGGATTTACGACAGGCGATCGCCAAGCAGCAATTCCTGCTTCAATACCAGATACAGGTTAACAGTTGTGGCAAGACAATCGGCGCGGAAGTGCTGTTGCGTTGGAAACATCCCGAGCGCGGATTTGTGTTTCCTGACCAATTCATTCCGCTGGCCGAGGAAACCGGATTGATTCTGCCGATAGGGCTATGGGTCTTGCAGACTGCCTGCGCCCAGCTCAAGGCCTGGCAACAAGACGCGTTGACCCAAGACTTGATACTGGCAGTAAACGTTAGCGCAAAACAGTTTCACCAGGCTGATTTTGTCGCCCAAGTGCGACGCGTATTGCTGGAAAGCGGTGCAAAACCTTCCCACCTGAAGTTGGAACTGACCGAGAGCACCGTGTTGGGAAACATACAGGAAGCCATTGCCAAGATGCGCGAAATAAAGCAGCTCGGCGTGAACTTTTCGATGGATGATTTCGGCACCGGCTACTCGTCGCTAGCCTATCTGAAACGCCTGCCGCTGGATGAGGTCAAGATCGACCGCTCCTTCGTGTCCGACATCACCACCGACCAAAGTGATGCTGCCATCGTACAAGCCATCATAGGGATGACCAAGGCTCTGGGGTTGAACGTGATTGCTGAAGGGGTTGAAACCAGGGAACAGATGAACTTTCTAACCAAGCATGGCTGTCACGCCTTTCAGGGCTACTTGTTTGGCAAGCCAGTACCGCTCAAGGAAGTTGAAGCATTGTTGCAAAAGGATTAACTACAATTGAGAGCCCGGAGAAGCTCTTCGCCATACAGCGAATTTATTTTTTCAGTTTAAGTCGTCTGAGTGATTTATTTACAACTAAAAACGGTGGCATTATTTGCCTGATCGAAGCCCTCACTCAGTCGCCAGTCGCCCTGCTCCCACAGCTTGAAAAAAGCCGGCCCCGCCAATTGGCAGAAGCCGGCATCAAGTGTTGGATGGATTTACCTCAAACCTGACTCTCCTTTTTGGGTATACAGCAAGATTGACAAGGCCGCGCTTATCGAAGCCGGTCCACCTGGTAGATGGCATGGCAGGCAACACAGTGTTTTGTCAGCTCTGACAACTGTCCCACGGTGTGTCCCATGTCGCCCATCGCTTCCGCGTCCATAGAGATTGCATCGAACGTGGTATGTACCTTCCCGGCCAACTGCTTGAAGGTTTCAGGCAGTTTGGCCACCACGTGGGGTGGAATTTCGTTTGCCGCTCCGCTGCCCATCGTCCTGGCGGCGCTGGCCACCTGCTCCATGTCGTCACGCGCGAGCCCGTCCAGAATGGATTGCATGGCGACGACGAAGTTGCGCATCTCCACCAGAACCAGGTGACGCTCGTCGGCCGGTAGTGCGAGCATGGCACGGGTGTCCGGATCCTCCAGGGTACCGCTGTTTTTGACTTCTGAGTGTGATGTGTTGAATGCCAGTGTCATCAGGAAACCACTGAATACCGCGAATATAGCCTTACTTCTCATTACATCATCCTCATCAGTTAACGACGGCGTCTGCGCTGCCTGACTGGCCAGTATTGTCGGTCCAGTTCACGGTAATCCTGTCGTTCGGCTTCATATCACTCAATTTAAAGCCGTAAAACGGGTTCTTGGAGAGGCCGCCGGTGCAGCGTGACACCAGAGCCTCTTCACCGTTGACCAAAATTATGAACTGATTGATAAAGTGGGCCGGGATCTTGTTGCCTGATTGTGGGTTAAGCCGGAGGCCATTCTCCATCGGATGGTTGATAATTACCTTGACGTCGACTACGCCATTTTTATTCTTCACACGAACCTTCATTGTGTTACTCATATCGGTTTCCTTTACTGTTTAGCCGCCACAACCGCCAATAGTCACCTTTACCTCGCTGCTCGCGTAGTAAAATTGACCGCCGGCCTTGACGATTGCGCGTACCTGGGAAGTTTTGGCCATTTTGATTCGTGTCGAAACATAAGGCTGGGCCTTCTTGGAATAGTAGTATTCTGCAATCAATGGGTGCGGGTTATGATCTGCGATCAGCGCTATGTACTCGGTATCAGGCAGATTACTGGTTACGGCAACCGAAACCATGGATCCATTGCTGGCAATGTCCGGTGCCTTTATCTTGATATCGCTGGATTGTTTTGCACCTGCTGCGCCGATCTCGGACAGCACCCCCTCGACGTTTGAAGCAGAAAAGCGTCCGTCGCTTCCGGGTAGTTCAACCGCGTTCGCCATGTTCACACCCGTCATGGCAACAAGGCAGCTACCGCCCCCTATAGCCAGTGCCTCTATGAACTCTCGCCTGTTGTAATTCACTCTAGTACTCCTCTTTTGTTAACGGATGGATGGAGCCTTGATCGGATAGCCGTTGGACATCGAGGTGTAAAATACCTCCAGGTCCACGTAGGCAGGATCACCGGGCTTCAGCGGTTTGGCTCGCATCTGTTTCAGGCAGCGCATAAAGCGTTTATGCAATACCTCCACTTCACCCACCGGGCTGCGGTAGGTCGGGTAATGACTGACATCGCCGAAGGGTGTACTGGGAACCTCCCCGCGCAACCTATTGCCCATGATGCTTCCCGGGGTATGACATGAAGCGCAGGCGAAGTTGAGTTGGCCGATACGCTTGTAGAACAGTGTTTCACCCCGAAGGTAGGCCTCCTTCATGGGCCCGGAATCAACATCGATCTGTATCGGGAGTCCATCGCTCAGAGATTTCAGGTACAGGGCAATGCTTGCGTTTACGGGTGATCCCTGTTTGAAGTTTTGCCAGAGCACCTTCTTTGCACAGTGCTCAATACGTGCCTCCAGTGTAAGTACTTTTCCCAGCTTCGCATCGTACATGGGATAGTTGGCCGCGATCCCTTCCAGGGTCGTGGTACCGGCACCCAGGCACGATTTGAATCCCGCTTCCCTGTGCTCCCAAAGGTTGACGAGTTTCTCCCCTTCATCAACAGCCAGGTGTCCGGGGTGAAAGTCGTCCTCGACAATATCCATGTTCTTGCCATTCATTTTCCATTCGTTATCTGAATTGGTCTGGATGCTGGCAAACTGTTCTATTGCCTGGGTGTCTTTCCAGTATTTATAAGTTCCGGAAAAATCGCCCGCAACACCCAATTTTGGATCAATGTCAAATCTCGGATGAGTATTGAAGTCTGTCTCGGCAAGAGCCGGGTAAGAGATAGCGTGTAACGCCGTTACCGCAATTAATGTCAATATTTTCATTATCCGCCCCCTATTTCGAAGACTGGAGGAAAGCGACAACATCGCGAATTTCCTGCTCAGTCAGTATTTCATTGGTCCCCATTGGAGGCATCAGGGTATCCGGACTGCGCCACCGCATGTCATAAACCAGCGCGAAGGTTTCTGCGTCGCTCCTTCCAAGGTTCCCGTAGCTGGTCAAGTCCGGCCCACGGCTGCCGGGTTGTGTACCCCCCTTCATTCTGTGACAGGCAAGGCAGTTGCCGCGGGTTTTTGTAAACGCGATATTCCTGCCCTCCTCGCTGTTGCCGGACAACTCGCCTGACAACGGTTTTTTGACCGGCTTCCTGACCGGTATCTCACCACAGGAGAGGCTGTAACTCAGGCAGGGAAACTTCATCGGAGAGGTCGATGCGCTATTGGTATTAACAGGTTGTTGCACAGTGCCGCAGGCGGAAAGCGTTGCCATCAGTGCGGCCAGTAATATCTTCTTCATCGTACTCCCCTAGAAAATGTGTCGCAGACGCAGGCCAATAACATCGCCGATCGTACTCGTGGAGTTTTCAGCGTTGTTTGTTTTGACAAGGGCATTGTTGATCGCCGCCGGATTGGCGCTGGTCGTGGTCACCGCATTCGGTGCTTCGGAATCCCGGAATACGTAGTTCAGCGTCAGACTGGTTTTAGGTGCAATGTGGTAGGTAGTGCCGAGTGCAAGCTCGGTGATGATTCTTTCATCGGAATCGGACCAGTAGCTGTTATTGATCGTCTCGTACAGCAGGTTGTTTCTTGAATAGCGAACATCGAACTGCCAGTTCTTATTCAGATAGTATCCATATTCCAGCGTCAGGCCTTTGGCCTTGTTCTCTCTCTCGGATGCTATTTGAAACTGCCCGCCGTACGGACAGTCAGTACAGCTCGATGTGGCAGATTGCAGGATCATTCCCTCTGCAAACATCAAGTCCATTCCCAGTCGGTGTTTGTGGCCGGTTTCGCCAAAAAATCGCCCTAATGCCTGCACGCCGAATCCGTAGCGTATCCGGTCAAAGTCCTCGCTCTTGGTCCCCTGGGCATCCACGATATAGTTTCTTACGCCACTCTGGTGATATGCGTAGAACTTGACACCATTCTTCATGGCGCCTTTTCCACCCGGAAGATCATATTCCGAGGAGAAGTAGAGGTTGAGATCCTTTTCATTGTTATTGTCGGAATGATGTATGCCATTGCCGTTACCGATCATTGCAGCATAGGTGTGCGTCCACTTTCCAGTATTGAACGAGTCAAATGCCTGGATGCCCCAGTCACGGCCCACGTCCGAATCATATCCCTGGGTGGAAATGCTGCCGGCATATCCCTGGCCGGCGATAGGATTGGTTCCTTTGGCACTGCCGTTGACAAATCGCTCGACTTGGTCGCGCCTGACGAAGTCGGTTAGATAGATGAAATCCTTCGTTCTAATAGACTCCAACAACTCCTCCGGACCGGGTTTTTTAAACAGCCCTAATCGGAGGCGTGCGCCTGGAATATAGTTTAGCGTTACGCTGGCGTCGGTCAGGGAAACGAGATGTTTACGATTGGTGTTGAGCGGTTCGTAGGTGGCACCGTTCATACCAAAATTCGTAGTAAGGAAGTAGTTGATCTTTCCTGGAATAATGTTTCCCCTGAGGCCAACGACAAAGGCATCCAGGTTGAAACCCTTGTTGTCGTGGTGCAACTCCGGCCCAACCCTGCAATTGTTGACGTAGTAACCGTTATTCAGTCCAGGTCCGCTATTGAGATCTCCCGTGGGCGTACCGTTCGGCCTTGCCATGCCAGAGAGTGGATTACAACCAACGTAGTTGGAGTATTGTAACGAAACGGCACCGAATAAGCGGTGAGATACTTTTTCTGGCTCGGTACCTTGTATAGCAATCCAGTTCGCAGCGAAACTGCCTTGCGAGAACAGCAGTGCCGCAATTCCCCCTGTTATTATATTTGGGACTTTTTTCATCACGCCTCCTTTTTAGTTATTCCTACCCTCTGATGGGGTGGTAGTAACTGAAACGAGCAGGATTAAGAAAAGTTCCTCCAATATTTATCCGGGTGAATGGTTTTGTATTTCCCGTAGTTTGGAATGCAAACACATTTCTTACTAACCGTTTCTTTTTAAAAAATTAACTCTGGTTGTAGCGAGCGTGGTTGAAATCGGATCAGACAAAACTTCTTAACACTTCCATTGCATCGAACCATTTGTCGCCGTGCATAAACAGCCAAGATATATTGATAATTGTCAGTTGGCGGCCGATACGCATTACCAAAACTCCAGGAAAGCGTTTTGGAACCACGTAATTCAGAGAGACTGAAGCACCAGTCCTACTTAGCCTTTCCAACAACGCATTGGTGACGGTATCGTAAACCAGTACATGACGCCGGATCGTTCATTGGATAGGGATACTTGCACCGCATCTAATGATAAATATCAGGCTAAGCGGGCTGTTTTAGAAAGAGCGAAAACGAATTGTTGCCTTACCCAGGTCAGTTTGGAGACACTAGAGAATGTGCGGCATCCGTGTTCATTGGATTGAATGCTGCAAGAGACTAAATACCGATTTTTGAGGCCGGGCACCCTTTTTGACTGGAGAGCGGGAACTTTATGGAGGATGGCTCGTTAGAGTGTTAGCGGATTAAAGGCTCACTGGAAGAGGCAATAACAATACATATTTGGTAACGGTGATTGCTATAGAACACCATATTCCGGGGCAGGCAGACGATTTGCGGCAATTTTCCGATGAAGATTGTGTTGCCTTTTTGAAAGCGGGTAACAGCGCTGCATTTCCAGAGCTAATGCGGCGGTATCAAAACCGGATATACACCTATGTATTACGAATGATCAGCTGCCCGGATGATGCTATGGATATATGCCAGACAACATTTATAAGCGCATATAGAAACCTGGAGAAGTGGCAGCCAAATGCCCTTTTTAGAACATGGCTGTTTAGAATAGCGAGTAATTCCGCCATAGATTATCTGCGAAGAAACAAGTTGTATACTCAAGTACCGATAGAAAGCCTTAACCACACTTTGATCGATGCCATGGATCCGGAGCGTCAGTACATGTCATCGGCACGATGCACCACTATGATCAAACTGATTCAACAGATCCCCCCGGTTTTTCGGCAGGCCCTGCTACTACGCGAACTGGAGGGAATGTCTTATGCGGATATTGCGCAGGCGTTGGACATTAGCGAAGGAACGGTAAAATCCCGGATCGCGAGAGCACGATACGGCCTGGTATCCGGGCTTGATCAGATAGATGATGTAGAGAGTAACCAATGAACAGAAACAGTTGCCCGGATTTTGAGACACTTTCTGCCTATGTGGATCATGAAATGAGCGGGAGTGAGCTGGAGGCGATCAGCAACCACGTGGCAGAATGCGTATATTGCAGGCGACACCATGATCGACTTGTTCAATTGAGCAATGAGTTTTCCGCCATGCAGGCAGAATCTACTGGAATAAACATTATTCCGGAGATTCAAGAGCGGTTAAATACGAAACCTGGTCTACGGCGGCCCGGAAATTGGCTAAATGGTCGGTTGTTATCCTATGGACTGGCTGCATCATTTGCTCTTGTTGTCGGTATCAATCTGGGAAATCATATTGTAGTTGACGAAGTAAAGGTCGATCTCACGTTTACACAGGCAGCACAAATGGCGCCGTTCTCTTTCATCCCGCCTGGAAGCATCAACCTGGAACATGCCACATGTTTTATAGGAAAGCGCATATGATCAAGCGTTATATAATGCCGGTGATCTTGGTACTGTCACTGTTTATCAATGTTGGGGTCATTGCATCAGTTGTTGGCCGAACGGCGGGTGACTTGTTTGGTGCAAAGGCAATACAGCACGGGCATACTGCCTTGGCTAACCACCTTGAACTCGACCAGCGGCAGTTTTCTCAATGGAGAAGCAACGAACAGGTATTTCTAAGCGAACTGAAAAACTCATGGGCAATTATCAGGAACAATCGCGAACTGATGATACGCGAGATATTTTCTGATGACCCGGATATTGCCGAAATTGAGTCCCTGCGCGATGAGATAGCCGAGCAACAATCGATACAACAACATGTGGTTATAGACCAGTTGATGCGTGAACGACAGATACTGAACCAACGGCAACGCAACATGCTGGAGGACCTGCTCATTACCCAGTACCCCCTGGCTTCAATCGAACAGATGATGATCAGGGAGGAATGAATATCAAAGGATCGACAGCATCCGGTAGATCCGACGGATACTGAAAAAGCGTGTCATAGCTGGCCAGATGACTGCCGGGCGGTCGGCCAGTCAACGGCGGAATACAGATACGATCGGACAGATGTCTTTAAACGGGCTTTGATAATTCGGCGGTTTGCCGGCGTCGGGTAATTCCCAGAGAACTGGAGTAAGAAAAGTCACCTGCCCCTCCCTATGCCCGGCCATGCTATACCCTGCCGGCCACCAACCATCCAGAAAACAACATGAACAGGACTGGCATGCTCAGCTTGACCTGTAGAGAAACCAAGCCAAACTTAAGGACAAGGATCGGATGATTTTCACATCAGATGGGATCGACTCAGCCTGAGTGGCGATTTGGCGGCTGACAAGAAACGGGATTATCGATGCACTGTAGTGATAGCGCCAACCCGCTACCGCGATTGGGATAATTCCAATTGGATTCTGTTGCGATGAAGTAGCCGTTGAATTCAGATACACCGAGAGGGTAATGACAAAGGATAAGCTCGTAAAAAGATCCAGCCGTTCGGAGGTTGACGCATTTTTGCATAAAGTGGCCACAACGCCGGCCAGGAAGCCGGCGAGCCGAACTGGCCGACTGATATTTGCCATGGATGCCACGGCCAGCCGGGAACCCACCTGGGACCAGGCCTGCCATATACAGGCCCAGATGTTTGAAGAGACCGCGGCGCTCGGCGGCCTCAGCATCCAGTTGTGCTACTACCGGGGATTCAACGAATTCAGCGCCAGTGAATGGTTGTCCAATAAAACGGATCTGCAGCATCGCATGATGGCCGTACGCTGTCTGGGGGGGCACACCCAGATACGCAGGGTTCTGCAGCATGCAATTACTGAAACCAGGCAGAAAGAGGTGGATGCGGTGGTATTTGTGGGAGACTGCCTGGAAGAGGAAGTTGATGAACTTTGCCAACTGGCAGGTGAACTGGGCTTGCATAACGTGCCGGTGTTCCTGTTCCAGGAGGGGGATTACGTGGTTGCGAAACGCGCATTCAAACAGATAGCCCGGCTGACCGATGGAGCCTATTGCCCGTTCGATGCCAGTAGCGCCCAACAACTCCGAGACCTGCTGAGCGCGGTTGCCGTCTACGCGGCGGGAGGGCGGCGGGCACTGGAAAACTTCAGTAAGGCACGCGGGGGAATGACCAGGTTATTAACCCGCCAGATCAATAAGGGCTAGTGGGGCGCGTATCTGAGCCTCCATGCCTGCAGGCCGTAAACTCGCCGGTCGTCATCCATACGCCAGTGGAAAACACGAGCTTTCCGCTCGGCCAATCGTTAGAATATTTCAACTAAGGGGCGGTGGACCGCCTTATTAAATTGGATATCCCATGGATATCCGTCGGCAACAAGGCGTATAAGTGCCCGTGCGTATACTGATTATTCTGGCGGCGATTGTCGGTTTATATGTCGCGTATCGCTGGTTTTTCAAACTACCCCCCAAAACCCGGCTGCAGGCGGCCGCGGTGACCCTCGGCATCCTGTTCATCGGACTGGCGGCAACCGGTCGCCTGAACTGGGTGTTCGCACTGGTGGGCGCGTTATTGCCGTTTGCCCGACGTATGATTTCACTGCTGGGTTATCTGCCATTTATCCAGCGCATCTACAGGCAGTTCAAGAGCGGGCAAGCCGGCCCGGGACCATCTGCCGGACAGCAGTCAATCGTCGAAACCCGCTTTTTAAGAATGACCCTGGATCACGATACGGGAGAGATGAACGGAAACGTGCTGGAAGGTGCCTTTGCCGGCAGGAGTTTGAACCAGCTCACGCTCGATCAACTCCTGGAACTGCTGACCGAGTGTACCCGGGAAGATGAAGAGTCTGCACAACTGTTGCGCGCCTATCTGGGCCGGGTCCATGGTGATGAGTGGCAACAGTCGCAAGCGGACTCCCAGGCAGCGGAGGTCTCCGGTGGGATGACGCATCGCGAGGCGTATGAAATTCTTGGACTGGAAGAAGGTGCAGATGAGGAAGAGATCCGGGCGGCACACCGCAGCCTGATGCAGAAGCTCCATCCCGATCGCGGCGGCTCCACCTACCTCGCTTCAAAAATCAATCGGGCCAAGGAGGTTCTGCTGGGTAAACAGTAGTACGCCAACGGCCCGGGTAAGTCAGAGTGCCGGAGGTTTGACAAGGCGGTCGTGTCATTTGTCCTGTTCAGCGACGGGTGGAGGAAAAATCCTGAATTGCCCTGTTGGCGAAACATTCGTGAGATAGATATAGTCAACGAATTGAATCGTGAAAAAATCACCAAGAAAGTTGATATTTTGAAAATTTACACGGCTATTATATGGAAGGCACCCGCATGGGTATGTTGATGACCAGTCGCTGGTCGTGGCTGGTCGGCACCGGATTGTCAGGATTCGGGTACTGCATTGAAATGCATCAAGGAGAATCAAGTGCAAACAGCTGGTAAGGCCGGCGCCTTTATATTGGGTGCTTTTATATTCGTCGGATTGTCTGCTTTGGGTTATCTGTTAGGTAATGCCGCGATTGAATTCAAGCAGTACGACCGAAGTGTGACGGTTAAAGGATTGTCAGAACGTGAATATGACGCCAATATCGTCATCTGGCCCATTCAGTTCTCCGCAGCAGGAAATGATCTGGAAAGCCTGTACGATTTACTCGAGGAAAATACTTCAAAAATCAGAAAGTTCCTTGTTACGAACGGGATTGGCGCAGAGGAAGTGACTTTTACATCACCAGCCATAACCGATAAATCGGCGCAACAGTATGGTAATAATGCCAAGCCGGAGTTTCGTTATACAGCATTTCAAACGGTCACCGTTTATTCAAAAAATATCCACTCCGTACGATCCCTAATGGGTTCATTATCAGCGCTTGGTAAGCAAGGTATTGTCTTTACCGGTGGCAACTACGAGTCACAGACAGAATACATCTTTACAAAGTTGAATGAAGTTAAGCCCGAGATGATTGAAGAGGCCACTACAAAGGCGCGAGAGGTTGCGGAGAAATTCGCATCAGATTCTCAAAGCCGATTGGGAAAAATCAAGAGAGCATCACAAGGACAGTTCAGCATAACTGCACGAGACAAGAACAACCCGCATATTAAGAAAGTTCGGGTGGTGTCCACAGTCGAATATTACTTATCGGATTAAGGATAGAAGGGCCTGTTCAAATGACGAACTTTCCGTCACCCATTAGTGTGCCGAGTAATGAGAAATATTGAAAACAGGTAAAATCACACGCAACGAAATTTGTTTCTCTGCTGCCGCAGAGCAGTTAGGCATCAACCATAATAACCAGGGGGTTCATCTTGAATTGGGGTGAAATCATTTCGGCAGCGGTTACGCTGTTCCTGATTATGGACCCACTGGGTAATGTACCGGTATTTAATGCAGTGCTTTCCAAACTGGACCGGCGCCGCCGCACCGCAGTCGTTGCCCGCGAGTTGCTGATAGCACTGGTTGTCTTGCTGGGGTTTCTGTTTGCCGGTAACGCTATACTCGGATTTCTTGGGTTATCCCAGCCATCGTTGAGTATAGCGGGTGGTATTCTGCTCTTTATTATCTCCTTGCGGATGATCTTTCCGGGTCAGGCAACAGATGATGAGGCTGATTACGCTGATCCATTTATCGTGCCGCTTGCCGTTCCGCTGATTGCGGGACCGTCGACCATTGCCGTTCTGTTGCTCCTGAGTTCCAATCAGCCTGATCAGATCCTTGAATGGAGTATTGCACTGTTTCTTGCGTGGTTTGGGGTAACGATTTTACTCGTGATATCGCCTTATCTGCTTACCGTCATCGGCACCCGGGGGGCGCGGGCGCTGGAGCGCCTTATGGGCATGATTCTGGTTATACTTGCCACGCAGATGCTTTTAAATGGAATACGGGATTTCGTTGAAAGCTTCTGAGGAGACGTGGCCGGCTATCATTTCAACCATGGAGTGTTATAAAAACCTACACTGGCTATGTGAAATGTACATTTATTCGACACGATGACATACAACAATCGATCACAATCAAGACCATGCCGGATAATGAAACAAGTAAACAAGAGAAAATTCGATTAGAGCATCAGGCGGCTAAGATTTTCATGCGCTGGTATGAACATGACACCGGCAAACCGATTCGGCACATCTGGCACAACCGGCCGATAAAGCCCGATGTATCCTGTCAATTTGAAGGTGAGCGGCTGGATCTGGAAATTGCCCATCTTTATGGTACCGAGCAGGAGGCCATGAAAATTCTCGGCCGAAACCTGAGTGATAAAACCCGGCGGGAATTGCGCAAGTTGGAAAAGGAAACGAACCCTCACCATCGCCTGCTGAATGCACTTAACCGTATACTGAGTAATAAATCCACCAAACGCTATAAAACCAAACGGGTGTGGCTGGTTATCCGCAACGCCCATCCGTCATGGCATTCGGATGACATCACAGCATTACATCATCATATTGACGTGCCTGTGGATCATCCGTTCGAGCAAATTTGGATCGTTGGCGATTTCGCGGGAAAGAGCGGTATTGTACAGTTGTATCCTTAGTGAACAGGCTAACTATTCATTCAGGGATTAGCGGAACAGATATATCTATCATGCACAGTTGTTCTAGTTGTAAGATCAAGAAAACATTAACGGCTGACTCTTGTCAGCCAATGGCTGGGGATGCCTCCTAAAAGAGCAGCAATGTACCAAGTGGAAATCCGCCCTATTGCCGAATAATTCAGCATCGGAAGCAGGCTGATGCACTGTCTGCGTCATTTATCTGCCGGGAATACAGCGCATGCCTAAATACCAACCGTTCAAACTACTACCGTTTTTTTCTGTAACCAGTTTGCTGGGTATTGTTGTCGCCGCAGCACTGGTGACGCTGCTGTACCGCCAGACCGCCATAGCAGAGCTGGTGGACCTGGGCGAACAACAAAATATTGGTCTGGCGCAGACTGCACTCAATTCGGTGCATGAACAACTCGCCCTGTTTCTGCGTCGTGCCAACACGGGGTCGCAGGCCACCGATACCGAGATAGAGACACTGGAGGCGAAGCTGAAAGCCGTTCTGCGCAATACCAGCGTGGTGCGAATCAAAGTCTACAACCAGGCCGGAATCGTCGTGTTTTCCACCAAGCGGAGCCAGATAGGCCGAGATCAGAGTGACAATCCCGCTTTTGTTGTGGCACGGGGTGGGGATATTACCAGTAAGCTTATCTTCCGTGACCACTTCAATTTCTTCGATCAGGAAACGGAAGAGGACAATCTGATTCAGACCTATATGCCAGTAGGCCGGGACTCGGACGCTGCGGAAATCGGGGTGTTCGAAATCTATACCGATGTCAATCCGCTGGTGGCTGATATCTCGCATATGGAGGTGCTGATTGTTATCGGCACCGGGACGATCTTTTTACTGCTGTATGCCCTGCTGTTGACCGTGGTGCATCGTGCCGGTCGTATTATCGCGCGTCAGCAACTCACTATTGCCGAGCGTAATAAAACCCTTGAATTGCTCTCTGCCCAGTTGCTCGATGCACAGGAGACTGAACGCAAGCGGGTTGCGATCGAACTGCACGAGGGAATAGCGCAGACCCTGTCCGCCATCAAGTTTCATCTTGAAATCGCCGAGCAGTCAGCGGCCAACGGTGATGAGGGGCAGGCCATGAAACTCGATGGGCTGGTGAAGGTAATACAGGGCACGATTCAGGAAGTGCGCACCATGGCGATGCAGTTGCGTCCGCCCAGCCTGGATGATCTGGGGATTGGAGCTACCCTTAGCTGGCTGTCGCGCCAGCTGTCGGAGATCTATCCGGAAATTTCCGTCGAGGCGCAGGTAACCGTTGACGAGGAGAGGATACCGAGACAACTTCGGGTGGTTGTGTATCGCACGGTGCAGGAAGCACTGGCGGCGATGACCCGATGCAACGTGCCACGGACGATACAACTGGTATTGCGTGAATCCGGTGCGCTATTGCGGCTGGAGATTACCGACTCCGCCATGTCCGCAACTGCGCCACTGGAACCGGATCTGTCGATAGCCAGCCAGCGTATTCTGATGTCCGGTGGTGTGTTTACCGTACAGGCAAACCCATCCGGCGGCGCCGTTCTGAGTGCCGAATGGGACCTCTGATACCAGCGCCATTGAATATCCCGGCGTTGCGCGGGAGACGGTAGCAGTTTGGCAGTCACGGGAGTACCCATATGTCTCTTGAAAAACAGCTATCGCACTCGATGGAGATCCTTTCCACACCGGATAAATTTCAGCAACGGAAGCAGGCTGGCGCACTGTTGGTCCTGTTCGGTGGTGCCCATTGCGGCGTCTGTCAGGCGATCAAACCAAAGATTGAACAGCTCGTATCCGAGCGTTTTCCGGAAATTTTACTGGCGTATATTGATTGTGAGCAGAGCCCGGAGATCTGCGCTCAGGAAGGGGTATTCAGTCTGCCGGTGCTGAAGCTGTTTATTGACGGGCAGATACACCTGGAGCTGGCGCGGAATTTTAGTTTCCAGGAACTTTGCTCGCGAATCGAACGCCTTTATGAATTGTGGATGACAACCCGATAGAGTGCCAGCGTTTGGTTCGGATTGCAGTGTCATCGGGAGCGCCGGGGATGGAGCTGCTAAACTCAGGGATAACTCCGTACATTCAGCAAGAACAAGGCCGCAATGGCTTTGCCCGTGCGCGTGTGGGTATGGCATGACATCAGAAACTCAATTATCGATCCGATCCACCCGGCGGATACGCATTGTCAAGGTCAGCCTGCTCTTTGTAATACTGATTGTACTTCACTTCACCGGCGAGTGGCTGGAGGAGTGGATCGATCAGCAGATTATTCCCCAACACGGGCAGCTGCTTGATCTGTTAATGCTGGGGGTTGTGCTGATCTATATTCTATTGATGGCGGCACCATTCATGCCGGGTATCGAGATTGGTCTTGGCCTGATGATGCTGTTTGGCAGTAAAGGGGCTGCGCTGGTTTATCTCTCGACCTTGGCGGCGTTGTCGATCAGTTACCTCGTGGGGCGGCGTATCCCGCCCGGGCTAGTGTGTCGATTTCTTCAGTGGCTCCACCTCGACAGGGCGTGCGCGCTGGTGCGGCAGCTGGAACCCCTGCGCCGCGCTGAGCGTCTCAAACTGCTGCAGGATAGACTGCCGGACAAGGTGGCGCTGTTTCTGGTTAATCATCGTTATCTGACTATTGCAGTGGCTCTGAATATGCCGGGAAATGCGCTGATTGGTGGTGGCGGTGGGATCGGTCTGTTGGTGGGGATGAGCAGGATTATCCCCTATTGGGGTTATCTCATGTTGTTGGTCGTGGCGGTCGCCCCCGTTCCTCTATGGTTCTATCTCAATGGTGGATAGCGCCTGCTTTGGTATCAGCTTCCACATTAGAGATTTCTGCGGTCTTCCTCTTCCGGTGGTGGCTGTTTCCGGTGCATCAATACCCGTGGTTTAAGCAGGAGTGGCAATAAGCCGACGAGATACCCGGCGTGCATCTTTTGAACCCAAGCACATAGCTCGCGGCTGACGGTGAGATCGGCTCTGTTCAGAACGTTTGAACAATCGGTGCTACGCCGAATAGCCAGCCGTGCAGCCAGAAAAGGAAGCTGACGTAGAGTGCCAGACCGGCCAGTAGGGCGATGAGATCATTCCAGGCGGAGGGCGGTGCTCCCAGGAGCGGGCGCTGCACCCGCTGCCGCATGGAGAGCCGGTCGGCGATTGCCCAGATTAGAAAACAGCCGAACAGCAGCAGACTCGCCAGGGTGCCGGTGACCAACAGGTGAGCCAGGGCCCAGAGCAGGGTCGCCAGCAACATGGGGTGTTTGACGGCCGCGCCGATGCGGCCGGGAAAATAGGTGGCGACCAGTAGCGGGAACACCGGCAGCATCAGCAGCAGATTCGCCGACCGGGCCCAGGGTGGTGGCGTGTACAGTGGGACCGGCGTCTGCTGCGCCAGGCCATAGCCCCAGACGATAAACACCAACCCGGCCAGTGCCACCAGGCCATAAAGTCCCTGCCAAACCGTCTCCCCAAGCTGCGCGGCCATGCGGTTGCGCCAGGGCTCGTTGATTATCGAGATCGAATGGCTGATGAAGAAAAGCGCGAGTCCGGCAATCAGCAGCGTCATGGGATAAACCTCAGCAAGAATACAGTTATTAACTCTAGCAGCTCGTCGGCGTAGGGCCAGTGTGGCGTTTGTCTGGTGAGACCACGCCTGTCGCCTGCGGCAGGGCTGTTTGCGGGAGAGATCTATACTCTGAAGAGATTATCAGTTCGTTAGAATGGAGGTGTGGCTATGTTCCCGCGACAAGTGGTCAATGTGGTGGTGCTGTTGGTGCTCACCCTGTTGGCGATGGCGGCAGCCGGGGCGGAGGTGGAGGAGTTCATACTGCCGGATGGGGATCACCCGCACGACGTGGCCCCGGCGGCGGATGGCGGGGCTTGGTACACCGCCCAGCGCGCCGGAGCCCTGGGCTGGCTCGATCCGGCCAGTGGGGCTACCCGACATATCCCCCTGGGCAATGGGTCGAGCCCCCACGGTGTTATCGTCGGCCCTGATGGCGCCCCCTGGATCACCGACTCGGGACTCAATGCCATTGTTCGGGTCGACCCCCAGACCGATCGGGTCCAGCGCTTCGCGCCGCCCTCCGGGACACCTTATATGAATTTGAATACCGCCACCTTCGATCCGCGGGGGATTCTCTGGTTCACTGGCCAGGCCGGTTACTATGGTCGCCTCGATCCGGCCAACGGAGAGATGAAGGTATTCGAGGCGCCACGCGGGCGCGGACCCTATGGCATCTGCACTGGAGCGGATGGCAAAGTCTACTACGCCTCGCTTGCCGGCTCGCACATCGCCCGGGTTGACCCCGATACGGGGGCGGCGGAGGTGATAGAGCCGCCGACACCGGGACAGGGAGCGCGGCGGGTCTGGGGCGACTCGAAAGGTCACATCTGGGTCAGTGAATGGAACGCGGGTCAGCTCGGGCGTTATCACACCGCCACCGGGCAGTGGCGCGAGTGGCGGCTCCCCGGTGACCGCCCGCGGGCCTATGCGGTCTATATCGATGTGGTGGACCGGGTGTGGCTGTCCGATTTCGGTGGCGATGCCATATGGCGCTTTGATCCGGATGGTGAGAATTTCACCCGGTTTAGTCTGCCGAGTGCGAATGCCTCGGTACGTCAGATCCACGGCCGCGAGGGAGAGGTCTGGCTGCCACAATCGGCCAATGACAAGCTGGCGGTGATTCGCACTGCTACCGAGTAAGGGTTGGAATGCGACGGGCTGTATCGACACCATGAATACCCTTGCGGTGGATGAACTGGAGCGGCGTAAGCGGGTGTTCACCCGGCCGGTGCTGAAGTTGTTCATCGAGGGTGAGCGGCAGATCTATCGTCGCTACGGCCTGTGGCCGGCGTCACGGGATGAGATGCAGCCCGGGAAAAAGGAAACGGGCGCCTCCCTGCGCCCTTTGCCTACCCCGTTTGCCCACCTGGTTTAGCTGGCCTCCCGCCACTCCACCCCGGCTTCCCGCTGCACCGGCTCTTTCAGCGTCACCAGCTCCTCGGCGCTGGTGGGGTGGATCGCCATGGTGGCGTCGAAGTCGGCCTTGGTGGCCCCCATCTTCACCGCTACCGCGAAACCCTGCAGCATCTCGTCCGCGTTGTCGCCGATAATGTGAATGCCCACCACCCGCTCATCCTCGCCGGCACACACCAGCTTCATGGCGGTAGTGTGCTCCTGCGCGGAGAGGGCGTGGCGCATGGGGGTGAAGCGGCTCTCATAGACCGTCACCTGGCTGTAGCGCTGTCGAGCGTCGGGTTCACCGAGCCCGATCGTGGCCACCGGCGGGTGGGCGAATACCACGCTGGGGATGTTGTCGTAGTCCACCCGGCTCTCGGGCCGGCCCGCGAACAGGCGTTCGGCCAGCTTGCGCCCGGCAGCGATGGCCACCGGGGTCAGGGCCATGCGCCCGGTGATGTCGCCGATGGCATGGATGCCGGGCACGTTGGTGTTCTCGAACCCGTCCACCGGGATGAACCCGCCCCGCTCCGCCTTGACGCCGGCCGCCGCCAGGTCGAGATTGCCGGTGTTGGCCGCGCGGCCCACCGCCCAGATCACCTGGTCGAAGCCGTTCAGGGCCTGGTCACCCTCGCCGTATAGGGCGATGCCGTCATTGCAGCGCTCCAGGGCGTTGACCTGGAAACCGGTGTGGACCGAGATCCCTTGCCGGGTCATCTCCCGGGTCAGCACCTCGCTGATCATGGGGTCGAAGCGCTCCATCAACTGCGTTTCCAGGGCCACGATAGAGACCTTTGAGCCGAGCGCCCGCAGCAGGCCGCCCAGCTCCACCGCGATGTAGCTGCCGCCGATCACTGCCACCCGCCGCGGCAGCTCCTCAAGCTGGAAGAAGCCGTCCGAGGTGATGCCGAGCTCGGCCCCGGGCAGGGACGGTACGATCGGCTTGCCGCCGGTGGCGATCACGATATGGGGGGCGCTGTACCGCTCACCGTCCACCTCCACGGATTCAGCGTCGACGAAGCGGGCGAAACCCTGGATCCGGTCGATGCCGCTCTGCTCCACGTGGCCGTCCCAGTAACGGTTGATGTTGGCGATGTACTGCTCGCGGCCTTCCACCAGCTTCTGCCAGTCGGTGGCGGTGCGCCGGGCCGGAATGCCAAAGTCGACGGCGTCGTCCACCGCGTGGGCCAGCTGGGCGGCGTACCACATCACCTTCTTCGGCACGCAGCCGTTGTTGACGCAGGTGCCGCCGATGCGGTGTCCCTCTATCAGGGCCACCCGCTTGCCGAGCTGGGCGGCCCGCTCGGCGACCGCGAGACCGCCGCTGCCGCCACCGATGGCGATCAGGTCGTAATCCTGTCTGTTCATGGCGAGTTCCTTGATAGTCTGATGAGGGGGGCGGCCCGTCAGTCGGGCCACCCCGGGGTTGTTGTCAGGCCGCCTTGGCCTGGGCCATGTAGGCCTCCAGGGCCTCCGACCCGCCAATGTGCTCACCGTTGATGAACACCTGGGGTACCGTGGACTGGCCGGCGACCGCCCTCAGCGTTGCCTCGGTGTAATCCCGGTTCAGCACCAGCTCTTCGAACGACAGGCCGGCGTCATGCAGCATCCCCTTGGCCCGTACGCAGAACTCGCATCCCGGACGGGTGAAGATGGTGACGTCCTTCGGCTTCTCCGCGTTGGGGGCGATGTAGTCGAGCATGGTGTCGGCGTCGGAGACCTCGAACGGGTCGCCCGGCTTGTTCGGCTCGATGAACATCTTCTCCACCACGCCGTCCTTCACCAGCATCGAGTAGCGCCAGGAGCGCTTGCCGAAGCCCAGCTCCTCCTTGTCCACCAGCATCCCCATACCCTCGCTGAAGTGGCCGTTGCCGTCCGGGATGAAGGTGATGTTGTCGGCATGCTGCTCCGCCTTCCACTCGTTCATGACAAAGGCGTCGTTGACCGAGACACAGATGATCTCGTCCACGCCCTGGGCCTTGAAGGCCGGTGCCAGTTGGTTGTAGCGCGGCACGTGGGTGGAGGAGCAGGTCGGGGTGAAGGCGCCCGGCAGTGAGAACACCACCACGGTCCTGCCCTTGAACAGCTCGTCACTGGTGACATCCACCCACTCGTGGTTCTGGCGGGTGCGGAAAGTGACCTGGGGTACGTTGTTGCCTTGGCGATTCTCAAACATGATTTTCTCCGTTTCGTTCAGTTAAGGGTTTGTCGGTTTCAAGCAAAGTGGACGGTGTTGCCGACGTCGCTCCCGGGCGTCTGCTGCCACCGCTTCCAGAACAGTTCATGGAGGTGGTAAGCGACCGTGTTGATGGCCGGTTCGACCAGGGCGATGGCGCCCCCCACCAACACGCTGCCGGTCATCAGGTAGGCCACCGAAAAGGCGACGCTGAAGTGCACGGCGGCAAAGGTGAATGTCTTGGTCATTGGCTTACCCTCCTGCCAGCGTTGCTTGTTTGCTGACGTTGGAAGGATTATCGGGGTTGGCAGTAAATTGGTAAAATCGTTAGTAACTGTTTTATCGATAGGTAATACCTATCATTATGCGAACGGCGGAGCGGGCCTTCGGGGTCAGGCCTGTGACGGGTCGAGCGGGGTGACGGTATTGGGAAGGTTGTCGAGGATGACGGCGGCCAGGGCCCGCAGCGCGGCCTGGCGCGGGAAGCTGTGGCGGTAGACCAGGGCCACCTGGCGCGAGGCGTCCGCCGAGGCCAGGGGTTGGGCCACTACCCCGCTGCCGCTGGCCCAGGAGCCGCGCATGGCCAGGGCCGGGATCAGGGTGATGCCGTAACCGGCGCCCACCAGCTGAATCAGGGTCTCCAGGCTGGCTGCCCGCAGGTCCGCCATCTCCCCCTCGCTCTGGCGCTGCTGCAGGTGGCACACCGCCATCGCCTGGTCGGCCAGGCAGTGGCCCTCGGAGAGTAGCAGCAGGTTTTCGCTGTCCAGGTCGGACTGGGTGATCTTCTCCCGGGTGTAGAACGGATGGTTGCGCGGATAGGCGACCCAGAACGGCTCGTCAAACAGGGGCAGGGTATCCAGGTCGGGCGAATCCGCCGGGGTGGCCAGCAGCGCGGCGTCGATCTCGTGCCGCTGCAGGCGCTGCAGCAGGGTCCCGGTCATCTCCTCCGACAGCACCAGCTGCATCTGCGGGTGGCGCTTCTTGAGTGGCGCGAGAATCAGCGGCATCAGGTAGGGACTGAGGGTGGGGATGGCGCCGATGCGCAGGGGCCCGGCCAAGGGGTCCTGGTGGCGCTTCGACACCTGCTGGATCGCCTCCGCCTGCTCCATGATCTGCCGTGCATGGTGCAGGATCTCCTGGCCCACCGGGGTGATCGCTACCGAGCGGTTGCTGCGTTCGAATATGGTTACGCCAAGCTCCTCCTCCAGCTTCCTGATCTGGCCGCTGAGGGTGGGTTGGCTGACGAAGCAGTGCTCCGCCGCCCTGCCGAAGTGCCGGGTTTCAGCCACCGCGATGATGTATTTCAGGTCCCGCAGGTTCATGAGTTTACCATCGATGAAATCGATGATTTGAGTATATATGACTGGTACGGCTTATCAATCGGCAGAGTCGGGGTTCTTCTCCCGCTTCGCACGCATTATGCAGAGGTTGCTGAAGTGCAGCAATTGCGAAACAGTGTCGCCGGCCAGCGGTGTCTCGTCACACAGGTATGCGTTGCTTTGGCAAAGGGTCGTCACGTGCTGCGGTCCATTACCGTGGCCGGTGCCATCAGAACAGGTTCCAACGCCGGGTCGCCATCGCCCCCTGGACCCGTTCAACGGCCATCGTTTCCGCCGCCTGGCGGGGTGGAACCTGCTGTGATCCTGCCCGCTCCAGCACCTCCCGGGTGTTGTTGCCCACCTTCTCGGCTATCGCCTGGAAGGCAGCGCCCTGGCTCATGTGCCGGTACTCCATGGCGCCGCAGATCACGCCGCCGGCGTTGGCGATGAAATCGGGGATTACCAGCACGCCGCGCTGGTGCAGACGCTGTTCTGCCTCCCGGGTAAACGGGATATTGGCGCCCTGCACCACCAGCCGGGCGTCCATCTGGTCCACGTTGCCGCCGTGTACCACGTCCGGGCGCGCTGCCGGGATCCAGATGTCGCAGGGGACACCCACTACCGCATCGCCTTGCAGTTTCTCCCCTTGCGGGTATTCGTTGACCCCGCGCCCGTCACTTTTCAGTCTGATCAATTTCTCCAGGTCAAGTCCGCCGGGTGAATGGATCGCGCCACGGGAATCGGCCACGGCCACTACCACAGCGCCCCTCTGCACCAGGAAACGTGCCGCGTGGATACCGACGGAACCAAAACCCTGGATCACCAGCCGGGCACCATCGAGGGTGAAATCGACATACTCCATGGCGGCATCCACGGCGCTGCTCAACCCCCAGCCGGTAGCACCGAGCTCATCCAGCGGGATGCCACCAAGGGCCCTGGGCAGTCCCACGGCACGGCCACCCAGCTCATCCTGGACCCAGGCCATGCAGGTCTCGTCGGTACCCATGTCGGGGCCGAAGATGTATTCGTCGTTGCCCTTGAGCGCACAGGCGAAGGCGCGAATCAGCTGCTCCTTCTCCTGCAGTGGCATGCGGGGATCGCCGAACAGGACCGATTTGGCGCCGCCGTGAGAGAGTCCGGCGGCGGCATTCTTCAGGGTCATGGCCCGGGCCAGCCGGGCGCACTCCCCGGTACTCACATCAGGTGCCATGCGCAGGCCGCCGATCGCCGGGCCGCAGGCCACGTTGTCCACCACCAGGATGCCTTTAAGCTGATGGGTCGGTTCATAGACATGAATGATCTTGGCGGGTCCCAGTTCATCCGCCTGATCAAATGCTTCGCTCATGACCGTGGCCTCCTATTGTCAATGTAAGTAAAGCATAGAATATACATCTGCCGTCCCGTTCGGCGTTGGCGATGGGATTTCATGTGATTCTGATCGTATACTTTAATGAAACCCCGTCCGATCTGTTCTGTCTACGGATTAGAGCCAACACGAGAGGCGTAATATGAACACCCTGATGAAACCGGGCCTGGTCCTGGCCGCGCTGTTCCTTCTGACCGCCTGTACCCAATCGTCTATCCGGGATCCGGCCTCGCCTTTTTACCGGGTCCCGGTGGGCAGCCAGTTAACCCTGAATCAGCCGCTGGAGATCAGGCCGGGGCATACCCGGGTATTTGTCCAGCGTGGTGTGGTGACCGATTTTTCCGATCTGAATCAGTACTGGCCCAGTTGCAGTTTCGAGGTGCGGGATCTGAAACAGGAACCGCAGCAGATAGCGCCTGATCGTTTTACCGTGCGCCGGGTTCAGCAGGGTCAGACTGCGATCGTTGGACAGCCGCATTTGCAGGTTGCCAGCCTGGCTCTCTCCCTTAGACATTCGGATGGCGGGCAACCCACGGTGGCTCGCTATTACGATCTCTGGCTCGCGTCCGATAAGCAGCCCAATGTGATGCGATTGCGCTGTTTCGATTCGATGGCCGATCTGACAGAGGCAAATCTGCCGCTGTACATAGAGATCGAGGCGGCACTGGGTGCTATCGCCACCATCGAGCCCTAGAGAGAGATGGGTAAAGAGTTCCGGTGTTAGAGGGGCCCATCAACATTGGTTTCTGTGGTAGATTAGCCGGTAAGACCTGTGCTGTTTTCAGCCCCCATTCGCTGCTTAGTGGGTTAGCGTAAGGGGCTGTTTCAGGGGTCACCGTTAACCGAGTGACAGGCCAGCCCCAGAGATGTTGATTACCGAGATTTTATCCCGCAACGGACGTATGTATGCCGACGAGATTGCGCTGGTGGAGCGTGATCCCGCCGCTAACAGCCGACTGGAGATCAGCTGGCGTGCATTTGACCGGGAGGCAAACCGCTTTGCCAATGCCCTGATCGCACGGGGCGTGAAACCGGGCGACCGGGTGTTGCATCTGATGATGAACTCCATCGAGTGGTTGCCCTGTTACTTCGGCATATTGCGTGCAGGCGCCATCGCTGTCCCACTCAATTTTCGCTTTGAATCCGAAATTATCCAGCGCTGCAATGAGATTGCCGAGGCCAGCGTGCTGCTGTTCGGGCCGGAATTTATTGAGCGCATAGAGGCGGTGAAACCGGCGCTTGATCGAACCATCCGCCACTATGTCTATATCGGACCGGACAGTGACTGCCCTGCGTTCGCCGTTGGCTATGCCCGGTTTGTCAGCGGAGTTGCCGACGAGCCACCCGAAATCCGATTGGAAATCACCGATAACGCGGCGCTCTACTTCACCTCCGGGACTACAGGCTTGCCCAAGGCGGTAAGCCTGACCCATCGCAACCTGGAGCACGCCTGCTATGTGGAGAACCAGCACCATCGGCAGACCCATGAAGATAATTTTCTCTGTATCCCGCCGCTCTACCACACCGGTGCCAAGATGCACTGGTTCGGAAATTTTGTGGTTGGTGCCAAGGCGGTGCTGCTGAAAGGCGCGCGGCCGGAGTGGATTCTGGAGGCGGTCTCCGAGGAACAGGCCACCATTGTCTGGCTGCTGGTGCCCTGGGCCCACGATATCCTGATCGCCTGGGAGAATGGAGAGCTCGATTTCGGTCGCTATCGGCTGGACCAGTGGCGACTGATGCATATCGGCGCCCAGCCGGTGCCTCCCAATCTGATCAAGGCGTGGCGCAAGCTGTTTCCGCACCACGATTACGATACCAACTATGGCCTGACCGAGAGCAGCGGCCCCGGTTGTGTCCATCTCGGCATGGGTAACGGTCACAAGGTCGGTGCTATCGGCAAGCCCGGGTTCGACTGGGAGGCCTGTATTGTCGACCAACAGGGCAACGGGTTGCCCGCGGGACAGGCCGGCGAACTGCTGGTGAAAGGTCCCGGGGTGATGCAAGGCTATTACCGTAATCCGCAAGCAACCGCCGAGACTATCCGTAACGGTTGGCTGCATACCGGCGACATTGCGCGGATGGATGAAGAGGGCTTCATCTGGCTGGTGGATCGGAAGAAAGACCTGATCATCACCGGTGGTGAGAATGTCTCGCCACTGGAGGTGGAGCACTATTTTCTTGAACATCCGAGCATTCAGGATATTGCCGTGATCGGTACCCCGGATCAGCGCCTGGGAGAGCTGGTCACGGCGATTATCCAGTTCAAGGAGGGGCGCAGCCTGACGGAGCAGGAGCTGGTGGCCTATGCGGAGCGGTTGCCCCGATACAAGCGACCCAGACGCTTCTATTTTGATAATGTGCCGCGCAACGCCACGGGCAAGATTGAGAAGCCGCTGTTACGCGAGCGTTATGGAGTGGCGGTTGAGATGTAGCGGCGACCCCTGGAAATTCGCAGCTGAAGCCGCTCCTGCCGATACGGCTGGTCGCCGGTGTGGGTTTGATCTGTAGGAGGCCCGCTCCGGGCCGAATTCGCGGCGAGGGCGCCGCACCTACCGGGCAAATCGCCAAGCCTGATCGTCGTTGGGACAGAGCCAAAAAAAACGGGCATAACGCGAACAATGCCCGTGAGCTTCCATCCCGGATCCCCAGTGCGTGACTCCCTGTACGCGGGATTTATTGTTAATTTCAAGGCAACTTCTGGTTGGTTCACTTTCGTTGCATACGGCTTCTTTATAAAACATGGAGTTCAATGGGGGAATGACAGCGGTCAACCAATCATTCGCTTTATCCCGTTAGCCGTGTCCACACAAGCGGTCGTGATCCAGGGCAACCACTGTTAAGATAATCCGATGGACGTTTCACATATTCTCGAAGGTTTGAATGATGCCCAGCGCGAGGCGGTCTCCGCCCCGCCGGGTGGTATGCTGGTGCTGGCAGGTGCCGGCAGTGGCAAGACCCGGGTGCTGGTGCACCGGATCGCCTGGTTGCTGCAGGTGGTGGGCGCGGCGCCCTGGAATATCCTGGCGGTTACCTTCACCAACAAGGCGGCCCGGGAGATGAAGGGGCGTATCGAAACCCTGCTGGGCCAGCCGGTGGGGGGCATGTGGGTCGGCACCTTTCATGGCCTCGCCCACCGCCTGCTGCGTGCCCACTGGAAGGATGCCAGTCTGCCGCAGAGTTTCCAGATTCTGGATTCCGACGATCAGTACCGCATGATCAAGCGCCTGCTCAAGGCGATGGATCTGGATGAGGCGCGCTGGCCGCCGCGCCAGGCACAGTGGTTCATTAACGGGCGCAAGGATGAGGGGGTGCGGCCCCAGCATATGGATGATGGGGGCGATCCCTATCAGCGCACCATGATCCGTATCTACAGCGAATATCAGGCTGCCTGTGAACGAGGTGGTGTGGTGGATTTTGCCGAGCTGCTGCTGCGCGCCCATGAACTGCTGCGCGACCGGCCGGATATCCTGCACCACTATCGTGAACGCTTCCAGCATATCCTGGTGGATGAGTTCCAGGATACCAATACCATCCAGTACGCCTGGCTGCGTCTGCTGGCGGGCGAACAGAACAATCTGTTCGCGGTGGGTGACGACGACCAGTCCATTTATGGCTGGCGGGGTGCCCGGGTGGAGCATATTCGGGATTTTCGCAAGCATTTCCCCGCGGCACCGCTGTTGCGGCTGGAGCAGAACTACCGCTCCACCGCCACCATTCTCAAGGCAGCCAACGCGGTTATCGCCAACAATCCCTCGCGGCTGGGCAAGGAGCTCTGGACCGACGGCAGTGACGGCGAGCCGATCCTGCTCTACAACGCCTTCAATGAGGTGGATGAGGCGCGCTTTGTGGCGGAGCGTATTCGTCACTTTACCGAGGAGGGTCACCGCCGGGATGAGTGTGCCATCCTCTACCGCTCCAACGCCCAGTCGCGGCAGTTCGAAGAGGCACTGATCCAGGCCCAGCTGCCCTACCGGGTCTATGGCGGCCTGCGCTTTTTTGAGCGCGCCGAGATCAAGGATGCCCTCGCCTATCTGCGCCTGTTGGCCAACCCCCAGGAAGACCCGTCGTTTGAACGGGCGGTCAATCAGCCGCCCCGTGGTATTGGTCCACGCACCCTGGATGCGGTGCGTGCCCATGCCCGCGACTTCGGCTGCTCCTTGTGGCAGTCCGCTCATGAGCTGGTCCAGGGCGGCGCCATGGCCAAACGTGCGGCCAGCGCGCTAAATGGTTTTCTGGAACTGATCGCCGAGCAACGGGTGGGTACCCAGGGACTGGCGCTGCACGAGTTGGCCGATCAGGTGATCACGGTGGCCGGACTGGCGGAGCATTTCCGCAAAAGCCGTGACGGCAAGGGACAGGATCGGGTAGAGAACCTGGAGGAGTTGGTCAATGCAGCCCGGGAGTTTACCTATGAAACTGCCGCGGATGAGGATGAGCTGGACCCGCTGTCGGCGTTTCTCTCCCATGCGGCGCTGGAGGCCGGGGAGAATCAGGGTGACCAGTTTGAAGACTGCGTGCAACTGATGACCCTGCACTCGGCCAAGGGGCTGGAGTTCCCGTTGGTGTTTATCGCCGGGGTGGAGGAGAAGCTGTTCCCCCACAGCATGTCGGCAGAAGATCCGGAACGGCTGGAGGAGGAGCGGCGTCTCTGTTACGTGGGCATGACCCGGGCCATGGAGCAGCTCTACCTCACCTATGCCGAGAGTAGGCGATTGCACGGCAGTGAGTCCTATCCCCTGCCCTCGCGTTTCCTGCGGGAGATTCCCGGTGAGCTGGTACGAGAGATCCGCTCCCGGCCTCAGGTCAGCCGCCCGGTTTATGGTGGTGCATCAACCGGCTTTGCGGATGACGCCTGCGGCTTCCAGTTGGGCCAGCGGGTGCTGCATCCCAAGTTCGGCGAGGGTGTGGTGTTGAATGCCGAGGGTCAGGGCGGCAGTGCCCGGGTCCAGGTCAATTTTGAACAGGCCGGTGCCAAGTGGCTGGTAGTGGCCTATGCCAATCTACAACCGATCTGACAGTTTTTCCCCAGGTTATTTCCCGTTCTGCTGGGCATGCGTCCGCGGGTTGAGGATATTCTCCACGGCACGCACCAGGGCATCGGCGGATAGCGGTTTGACATAGGTGGTGGCGACCACCGGTTTCGCGAGTTGGATAAATTCCGGGTAGGCGGAGATAACGATCACCGGGATTTTGTATTCGCTGATCAGTTTGAAGATGCCTTCCAGGCCGTCGTGATCCGGCATTACCAGGTCGGTGATGATCAGCGCCGGCTGGTAGCGTTCCACCAGCTTCAGGATATCCTTGCTGTTGTCAGCCTGAATCACTTCATAGTGATGGGCTTGCAGCGACAGACTGTAATATTCCCTTAACGGCTCATCATCTTCCAACAGCAATAAGGTGTGTCCGGCCATGAATGCATATTCCTTTATTTCAGCCTGATATTCAGTCGACTGCCGACGCTATCCCCAGTAATTATGGCAGAGATTTCAACCGTGGGTACTTTTGGTCGGTGCCGGCGGGCTAAAACGGTGGCTCGCATTGAAACCGCATCGGTTTCCCGCTCAGGGGGTGAAGCAGGGAGAGTTCACAGGCATGTAACAGCAGGCGTGGTGATTGTTGCCGGCATGCAGGGTCGGCATACAGGTTATCGCCAATAATCACATGACCAATGGCGAGCATGTGCACCCGCAGCTGATGCGAGCGGCCGGTTTCCGGAACCAGCTCCACCCGGCTGCACTCTTTTTCCGGCTGATAGCTCAACAGCCGATAGTGGGTAATGGACGGTTTGCCCGTCTCGTGGTCCACCTTCTGCCTTGGCCGGTTCGGCCAGTCGGTAATGAGCGGCAGGCGGATGGTCCCGGCTGGCGGATCGAGCCGGCCGTCCACGATGGCGATATAGCGTTTGCCGATCTCCCGTTGCTGGAACAGGCGATTCAGGGCGCGGTGCATTTCCCGGCCACGCGCCATTACCATGATGCCGGAGGTAGCCATGTCGAGACGATGCACGATCATGGCGTCGGGAATCCTGGCCTGCACCCGCAGGGCCAGGGAGTCCTGTTTTTCCTCACCCCGGCCGGGCACCGAGAGCAGGCCGCTGGGCTTGTCCAGAATCAGCAGCGCGTCGTCCTGATAGATGATGTCGAGGCCGGCATCCGGTGGCGGCTGGTATTTTCCAAGATCGGCCTGCATCGCTGGTATCACTCCACCCGAATCTCGATACGCTCTTTGCCTTTGCCGGGGTTTTTGCGCTTCAGGGTGACGGCGCCGATCTCTCCGGTCCGGTTCAAATGGGTGCCTCCACAAGGGACGCGGGAAAAGCCCTCAATAGCCCAGTATCGCTTCTCTTTAGTCGGGTCGCTGTAGTCGCTGGTAATTACTAAATCCTGTTCAGCTATGGCATTGACCTGTGCCATCAGCTTCGGCAGCAAGCCGCCCAGGCTTTCGCTATACAGAAAATCGATCCGCGCCTTCTCTTCGGCTATATGGGCGCCGATCTTTTCAATCCCCGGTAGTGCCCGGTAGACCAGCTCCAGCACCAGTTCACAGGCAAAGTGCAGACGCATCAGTCGATAGCGGCGCAGCCAGTCGATTTCGACCACTACCCTGTCGCCCGGTTTGAGCGGGTGCCCCGGTTCCAGTGTGTAGATGATCTCATGGCCCTGTTTGCTGGCGGCCACAACCGGGCAATTGCCAATACTGCCCCGGTCGCTCTCCTGGCCGCCGGAAAAGGCGTAGAAGATGGTCCGGTCCAGGGTAACATCGTTGTCACTGACAGAAGCAATCGTTGCCTCCAGTCGCGACAGATAAGGGTCTTGCCAGAAAACTTTTTCCACCATGGCGTCGTTCAGTCCATACGCAGCACTTTGCCCGGGTTGAGCAGATTGTCCGGGTCCAGGGTCTGTTTGATCTGGCGCATCAGCACCACTCCTTCCGGGTTCTGCTCCTCGAGGAACTGGATCTTGCCCTGCCCGATGCCATGCTCGCCGGTGCAGGTGCCGTCCATGGCCAGGGCGCGGCGCACCAGCCGGTGATTCAGTGCTTCTGCCTCGTCGATATCCTCGGGGCGATCCGGGTGCGGCAGGATGGCCAGATGGAAATTGCCGTCCCCCACGTGACCCAGCATCACAATGGGCATGCTGGCCCGGTCGATATCCAGGCGGGTCTCGCGAATACACTCCGCCAGACGGGAGATCGGCACACAGACATCGGTGGTGATGGCCCGGGTGCCCGGCTGCAGTTGCAGTGCTGAAGGGTAGGCGTCGTGACGGGCTTTCCACAGCCGGTTGCGCTCCTCGCTGCGGGTGGTCCAGGTAAAGTCGCTGCCGTTGAATTCACTGGCGATGCCCTGCACCGCCTCGGCCTGTTCCCTGACGCTGGCTTCGCTGCCGTGAAACTCGAGGAACAGGTGGGGTTGCTCCGGATAGTCCATTTTCGAGTAGCGGTTGATGGCCTGCATCATCAATGCGTCGAGCAGTTCGATGCGGGCGACCGGTATACCCGACTGAATGGTGAGAATCACCATATTGATGGCATCATCCACGCTCGGGAAGCCGCAGACAGCCGAAGAGATCGCCTCCTGCAGGCCGTGCAGCCGCAGGGTCACTTCGGTAATGATTCCGAGGGTACCCTCCGAGCCGATAAACAGGTGAGTCAGGTCGTAGCCGGCGGAGGATTTTTTTGCCCGGGTGCCGGTCTGGATGATGCGTCCGTCCGCCATCACCACCCTGAGTGAGAGTACATTCTCCTTCATGGTGCCGTAGCGCACCGCGTTGGTCCCCGAGGCGCTGGTCGCCGCCATGCCGCCAAGGGAGGCGTTGGCGCCCGGGTCGACCGGGAAGAACAGGCCGGTATCGCGCAGATGACTCTCCAGTTGCAACCGGGTCACGCCGGCCTGTACCGTGCAATCCATGTCCTCCTGATTGACTTGCAGAATCCGATCCATCTGGCTCAGGTCGATGCAGACCCCTCCGCGCAGTGCCTGCACGTGCCCTTCGATGGCAGTGCCGGTGCCGTAGGCGATCACCGGCACTTTGTGGCGGGCACAGATTTGCATGATCTCACTCACCTCCTCCGTGCTGTGGGCAAAGGCCACCGCATCCGGTGGCACGGTCTGGAAGCCTGACTCATCATGTCCGTGATGCTCGCGGACCGCTGGCGCGGTTGAGAGTCTCTCGCCCAGCAGTGTGGACAGTGCGGGGAGTGCATTTTCTACAGCGCCGTAATTTGTGCTCATGGTGTCGATGTACCCGAGATGGCCGAAGATTACCCAAGGAATTTTCGCCTACAATCCAGCGAAGATAAAGCGTGGTCTTTGAGGGGTTTCCGTGCCAATTGCATTGTTGGCATGGAGGTGGTTTCCTGCCGTTGAATCTTGTATTGTTCAAGGGCCTGGCCGCAGTATCCCATAATAATTGCCCCGAGGGGTTCTACTCTATGCAAAAACTTTTACGTTTTTCCGGCATTATCGATGCCGTGAATGAACGGGTCGGCCGACTGATCTCCTGGCTGGTTCTGATCATGGTGCTGTTGGGTGTCTACAACGCTGTTACGCGCAAGTTGAGCCAGACGATCGGTATGGACTTGAGTTCCAATGCCTATATCGAAGCGCAATGGTTTATGTTCAGCCTGGTGTTTCTGTGGGGTGCGGGTTATGCGCTGAAACATCAGGCCCATGTGCGGGTGGATATTCTCTATTCGCGGGTTTCGGAACGGGGCAAGGCCTGGATTGATATTTTCGGCACCTGCCTGTTTCTGCTGCCGTTGTCGGTCCTGATCGTTTGGGTCAGTTACAGTTACGCGGCTGACTCCTGGGCCATTCTGGAAGGCTCCCCGGACCCGGGTGGCCTGCCACGTTATCTGATCAAGTCTGTCATACCCATCGCCTTTGTTCTGCTGATCTTTCAGGGTCTCAGTGAACTGATCAAGCAGATTGCGTTTCTCAGGGGTCTTATCCCCTTCCCCCAGGCACGTGAGGAGGAAGGTATATGAACCCTGATCTGTTAGGTCCGATCATGTTCGGGGCTGCGCTGCTGCTGATCTTTATCGGCTATCCGGTAGCCTTTGCGCTGGGCGGTACGGCGCTGGCCTTTGCGGCCATCGGTATCAACATGGAACTGCTAGATTTCGCCCTGCTCCAGGCCATGTCGCAACGTATTTTCGGGGTGATGCAGAACTATACCCTGCTGGCGGTGCCGTTCTTTATTCTGATGGGCATGCTGCTGGAGCGAACGGGGCTGGCGGAAGACCTGTTGAAGACCATGGGTATCGCCTTCGGTCGGGTGCGGGGCGGGCTTGGGTTTTCGGTGGTGATCGTGGGTACCCTGCTGGCTGCTGCTACCGGTGTGGTCGGCGCTACTGTGGTGGCGATGGGGCTGATTGCCCTGCCCATCATGCTGCAGTACAACTACTCCAAGTCGCTGGCCTGCGGCATCATCTCCGCTTCCGGTACCCTGGGTCAGGTCATCCCCCCCAGTATTGTGCTGATCGTGCTGGCCGACCAGTTGGGTGCGCCGGTGGGCGATCTGTTTGTCGGTTCACTGGTTCCCGGTCTGATGCTCTCGGCCATGTATATGGCCTATGTCGGACTGGTAGCGATAACCCGGCCAAAACTGGCGCCGGCCATGCCGAAAGAGGCACGTGCCATGGAAGGCAAGAAGCTGAGTCGCGAAATCGGCCTGGTGATGATCCCGCCGCTGGCGCTGATTGTGGTGGTGCTGGGGAGTATCTTTGCCGGTTGGGCAACACCGACCGAGGCGGGAGCCTTTGGTGCGGTCGGTGCCATGATTCTGGCTGTGTTGAAACGGCGTCTGACCCTCAGTTCGGTGCTGGATAGTATGACGGAAACGGCCAAGCTCACCAGTATGGTGATGTTCATCCTGGTCGGTTCCCAGGCATTCTCGCTGGTGTTCCGCGGCCTGTATGGCGATCTCTGGGTGGAGGATCTGCTCACTTCCCTGCCCGGCGGTGCCATCGGTTTCCTGATCCTGGTTAATCTCGCCGTATTTGTTCTGGGCTTCTTTATCGATTTCTTCGAGATTGCCTTTATCATTGTGCCCCTGTTGGCACCGGTGGTGGTGAGGATTCTGGCACCGATGTTCGCTGAATTTGATGAGCCGGGACGCATGGCCCTGGTCTGGTTCGGCGTTATGATCGGCATGAATCTGCAAACCTCTTTTCTCACGCCGCCGTTTGGCTTCTCACTCTTCTATCTGCGCGGCGTAGCGCCCGCATCGGTTTCCACGGCGGATATCTACCGTGGGGCCATTCCCTTCATTGTGATTCAGCTGATCGGCTTGCTGGCGCTGTTCTACTATCCGCAGCTGGTGACCGGCTTGTTGAGCATGGGTATCGGCCAATCCTATTAGCAGAGCTGTTGGTTGCTAAATGAAAAGCCCCATCTCCTTGCGGAGATGGGGCTTTTTTTGGGTTATACGCCAGGGCTTGATTACTTGAAATTGAAGCTGGCGTAGGATGTCTCAGCGGTGCTGAACCACGGATCAGACTCCGCCTTGAATGCTCGCCAGCCTTCGTAGATGTCTTTGAATGTCGCATCCTCGGCCGACAGCTCGTCATACAGTGCATAGGCCTCTTTACGCGCTGCCTCCAGGATCTCCTGGGAGTATTCACGTAGCTCGGTACCCTTGTCCAACAGACTCTTCAGTGCGACCGGGTTTTTCGAGTCGTAGTCCACCATCATGTTCAGGTTGGCCTCGGCGGATGCGGAGGCGACAATCTCCTGATACTCTTTCGGCAGGCTGTCCCAGGCCTTCTGGTTGACATAGATACTCAGAGTCGGCGCAGGCTCCCACCAGCCCGGGTGGTAGTAATATTTCGCCACCTTGTAGAAGCCGGCCTTCTCGTCATCATAGGGGCCCACCCACTCGGTGGCATCAATAACACCGCGCTCCAGTGCCGGATAGATCTCCGCACCGGGCAGGACCTGTACCGTGGCGCCGAGACGACTCATTACCTTGCCGCCCAGCCCGGGGATACGCATTTTCAGGCCCTGCAGATCGGCAACCGTGTTGACCTCTTTACGGAACCAGCCACCCATCTGCACGCCGGTGTTGCCGGCGGGGAAGTTGACGATGTTGTGGGCGGCGAAAATTTTACGCAGCTTCTCCAGACCGCCACCGTTATAAAGCCAAGCGTTCTGCTGGCGATAGTTGAGGCCGAACGGTACGGCGGTATCGAATGCCAGGGAGGGATTTTTACCGATGTAATAATAGGAGGCTGTGTGTCCCATCTGCACCGTGCCCTGGGATACGGCATCGAATACTTCAAGGCCGCCCACCAACTCACCACCGGCGTAAGGGATGATTTCAAACTGACCGCCGGTCATGGCTTTTACGCGCTCCGAAACGGTTACGGCACCACCATAGATGGTGTCAAACGCCTTTGGCCAGCTGGTGGCCATTCTCCAGCGAATCTTTTTGTTGCTCTGGGCGAGTACGGCCGGAGCGGCGCCAGCGGCCACGGCTCCAACGGCTGCCTTTTTCAGAAAATCACGACGCTTCATCTGGATCTCCTCTGGTTTGGTAACATTATTATTCGAACAGTGTAGAGACCTATATATAGGCGATCGGCACAGTGAGTGCAAATAGATTCTTGATTTAATAACACCCGTAAGAATAAGTGTTTAGTGCAATATTGCCGCCTTGTCGATGTGCGTAACAGTTGCAGACGTAAATATTTTTCAATGCCAAAAATAGAGTCGAACAATTATTAAAGGATACTAAAAGGGCGTGCCCGATCTGCTCGGACACGCCCTTGACGATGCAGACTATCGGTTATGCCGTTTAGCCTGCCGCGTGGGTTGTCTTCCAGTCAATAGCGTCAACCACCGCCACCGCACTCATGTTGACAATGCCGCGTACGGTGATCGAGTCGGACACTGCATGGGCCGGATATTTCAATCCGGTCAGCATCGGTCCCACCGGGACAGCTTCGCCCAACATCTTCACCATGTTATAGGAGATATTGGCAGAATCCAGGTTGGGCATGACCAGCAGATTCGCCGCCCCCTTGAAGCGGGAGTGAGGAAAAATCTTGTCACGGATTTCATCAGAGAGCGCCGAGTCGGCATGCATTTCACCCTCAACAACCACACCGGGATACTGCTCATGCAGAATTCTGCGCGCCTCCTTCATCTTGCGAGAGAAGGCATTATCCCGACTGCCGAAGTTCGAGTGTGACAACAGGGCCGCCTTGGGTGACATGCCAAAGCGTCTGACTATTTCTGCCGCCATGGCCGTCTTCTTGGCGATCTGCTTTGGCGAGGGGTCCGGGGTCACATGGGTATCGGTCAGGAAGAAGGTACCCTTGGACAGAATCAGCATGGTGATGGCCGAACAGTCGGTGGTGTCTTCACGAATACCGATGACACTGCGGATATATTTCAGATGCTGGATGTAGGCACCCTCCACGCCACAGATCATGGCGTCCGCGTCGCCCTGCCGGGTCAGCAGTGCCGCCAACACCGTGGAGCGTGTGCGTACCACGCCGCGTGCGAATGCGGGTGAGACACCGTTGCGTCCCTCGATCTCATGGTAGTGTTGCCAGTCCCGCTCGAAGTTCGGGTTGTCGTTCATGTTCACGACCTTGACATCCTGGCCGAGTCGGAAGCGCAGTCCAAGACCCTTGGCTTTCTCTTCGATCACCTCCGGACGTCCGATCAGGATGGGTTTACAGATGCCGTCATCCACCAACACCTGAACAGCCTGCAATACCCGGGTCGCCTCGCCCTCCGCGAATACCACACGCTGCGGATTGGAGATGGCCCGTTCGAATACCGGCTTCATCACCAAGCCAGAGCGGAAAACAAATTCTCTCAGGGTGCGGCGATACTCATGGAAGTCCTGGATCGGGCGGGTGGCCACGCCGGAGTCCATCGCCGCCTGGGCGATCTTCGGCGGCAGGTCGGTCATTAGTCGCGGATCGAACGGTCTGGGGATCAGGTACTCACGACCGAACTGCAGCGCCTGTCCGCCGTAGGCGGCCTGGACCTGGTCGGAGGCCTCTTTCATCGCCAGGTCGGCGAGCGCTTCAACGCAGGCGATTTTCATGTGCTCGTTAATCGTGGTGGCACCCACATCCAGGGCGCCCCGGAACAGGAACGGAAAACAGAGCACATTGTTGACCTGGTTCGGGTAATCGGAACGTCCGGTGGCAATTATGGCATCCGGTGCGACCGCGAGCACCTCTTCCGGAGTGATCTCCGGTGTCGGGTTGGCGAGGGCCAGAATGAACGGCGGATTGGCCATTTTCTTTACCTGGTGCTGTTTCAATACGCCGGGTCCCGAGAGGCCCATGAAGATATCGGCCCCTTCGATGACCTCATCCAGGGTGCGCTGGTCGGTCTCCACCGCATATGCTTCCTTGTAGGGGTCCATGTCCTCTTTGCGACCCTTGTAGACTACGCCGTCCCGGTCAACGACCCGAATGTTCTCTTTTTTAAGCCCCATGCTCACCAGTAGATTGAGGCAGGCCAGTGCCGCGGCGCCGGCACCGGTGCAGACAAGCCGCACTTCCTCAATTTTCTTACCTGCGACCCGCAGACCGTTGCGCACCGCGGCGGCAACTACAATGGCGGTGCCGTGCTGATCGTCATGGAACACCGGTATGTTCATGCGTTCCCGCAGTCGGCGCTCAATCTCGAAACATTCTGGCGCCTTGATATCCTCCAGGTTGATGCCGCCGAAAGTCGGTTCCATGGCGGCAACGGTTTCTATGATTTTTTCCGGATCTTTCAGATTGAGCTCGATATCGAACACATCGACACCGGCAAATTTCTTGAACAGAACGGCCTTCCCTTCCATGACCGGCTTGGCTGCCAATGGACCGATGGCGCCAAGACCCAGTACGGCGGTGCCGTTGGTGATGACGGCCACCAGGTTACCCCTGGAGGTGAGGCTGGCTACCTCATTGGGGTCACGGACAATCTCCTCACAGGCGGCGGCCACGCCGGGCGAATAAGCGAGTGCGAGATCGCGTTGGTTGACCATTTTTTTGGTGGCAACGATCTCCATCTTTCCTGGCTTCGGAAAGCGGTGATAATCGAGTGACGCCTCGCGCAGGTCGTCTGTCATGTTCTATTCCTTATATATACGGGGTTGTGGGTTTTAGATTAAAAAAACAAATAATGAATATAGAATTATCGAATAGATTATACCAATGCAAATAAATAGTAACCCGAATTTTGTTGCTTTAGGGCTATTTTTTCGACTATTTCCGGATTTTTATGGAAAATTAGTATGAATGTCCTATTATTTCTGCGGTTTTTCCCTGCGAGCATGGATTCTTGTGTGGAAATGCCGTAATATTTCGTCCGATTTTCAGCTATTCTAAGTAAACCCCTAACACTACTGCAGAGGATTAATCTCATGAAGGTATCCGTTCTTGGCGCTGCCGGCGGCATCGGTCAGCCACTGGCCCTCCTACTCAAAAATGCCATGCCTGCTGGTTCAGAGCTGGCGTTGTACGATGTTAATCCTATGGTACCTGGTGTTGCGGCGGACCTGAGTCACATCCCGACGCCGGTGAAGGTTTCGGGTCACGGCGCTGATCAGCTGGAAGCGGCGATGGCGAATAGCGATATCGTAATTATTCCGGCCGGTGTACCGCGTAAGCCGGGGATGTCCCGTGATGACCTGTTTAACGTCAATGCCGGTATTGTGAAATCGCTGGTGGAGACCGGTGCAAAAGTCTGCCCCAACGCCTGTTACGGAATTATTACCAACCCGGTAAACTCCACCGTGCCCATCGCGGCTGAAGTTCTGAAGAAGGCCGGTGTTTATGACAAGCGCAAACTGTTCGGTATCACTACTCTGGACATCATCCGTTCCAACACCTTCGTGGCGGAACTGAAGGGTCTGGACCCCACCAGCCTGAATATTCCGGTGATCGGTGGTCACAGCGGTAACACCATCCTGCCACTGCTTTCCCAGATTGGTATTGAGTTCTCCCAGGAAGAGATCGAGAGCCTGACCCCAAGAATTCAGAATGCCGGCACCGAGGTGGTTGAGGCCAAGGCTGGTGGCGGTTCCGCAACTCTCTCCATGGCGGATGCCGGTGCCCGTTTTGCCCTGACCCTGCTGGATGCCCTGAATGGCCAGGAGTCCGTGGTCTGCACCTATGTCGAGGTGGAGAATCAGCCGACCCGCTTCCTCTCCCTCCCGGTCCGTCTGGGCAAAAACGGTGTTGAAGAGATCCTCCCGGCCGGCACCCTGAGCGCCTATGAGCAGAAACTGTTTGATGAGATGTTGCCGACCCTGGAGGGTAATATCGCCAAGGGTGTGGAGTTTGCCAACAGCTGATTGTTGACTGACAGACCAACAAAAAACGCCCGGGTCAAACCGGGCGTTTTTTGTTGGGCGATACCCTGCCGTTGCAGGTTATCCGTTTACAGCACCTGGGCAATACCGCTGCAGAGTGCGTCCATGTTGTTGCGCGTCATGCCGGCAACGCTGATGCGGCCCGAGCCCACAATATAGATACCAAACTCATCTTTCAGGCGTTTCACCTGATCCGGGTTCAGGCCGGAGAAGGAGAACATGCCGCACTGACGGCTGATAAAGCTGAAATCCTGATCAACCCCCTTCTCCTTCAGTGTGGCGACGAACAGATCGCGCATCGCCTGGATACGGTCACGCATCTCCGCCACCTCTTTCTCCCACTCCGCATACAGCGAGGCGTTGTTGAGGATGGTGGTGACGATGCCGCTGCCGTGGAACGGCGGGTTGGAGTAGTTGGCGCGAATGATGGATTTGATCTGGCTGAAGGCGTTATCGGCCTGGTCGGCCTCTTTTGCCAGCAGCGTGATGCCGCCTACGCGCTCGTTATAGAGCCCGAAATTTTTGGAGAATGAGCTGGCCACCAGCAGTTCCGGGTTGTGCTCGGTGAAGATGCGCAGGCCGGCAGCATCGTCCTCGATCCCTTTGGCGAAACCCTGGTAAGCGAAGTCGAACAGAGGCAGCCAGCCGCCCGCGGCGGAGAGCCTGGCCAACTCTTCCCACTCGTCGGCGGTGGGATCGATGCCGGTCGGATTGTGGCAGCAACCGTGAAACAGCACGGTATCCCCGGCGGCGACCTGCTGCAGCGAATTCTTCATGGCCGCGAAGTCCTTGTCCTTGGCTTCCGCGTTGTAATAGTCATAGGTGGCCACTTCCAGGCCAGCCGCCTGGAAGATGTTGCCATGGTTGGCCCAGGTCGGGTTGCTGACCCAGATGCGTCTGCTCGGCATGTGCCGGGCGATGAACTCGGCGCAAATGCGCAGGGCGCCGGTGCCACCAGGTGCATGGGCCGAACGGGCGCGGCCGGCACGGATGATATCGCTGTCGCTGCCGAACAGCAGGCGCTGGACGCCCAGCCCGTATTCGGGGGTGCCCTCAATACTCAGATAGCTTTTGCTGGTCTCTTGGCTCAGCAACCGCTCTTCGGCTTTTTTGACACATGAGAGGATAGGAGTGGTGCCCGCCTCGTCCTTATATATTCCGACACCGAGATTGATTTTGTCGGTACGGGTATCCTTTTTGAAGGCTTCCGTCAGACCAAGGATGGGATCGGCCGGTGCGGCGCTGAGCTGTTCAAACATTTTTCCCCTCATGCGAGCTATTTAATGACAAATGGGCCAATATGCTACTCCCTGTGGGTAGCGTTGCAAAGCGCTTAATGTTGATGGGGTGAAAACCGATTTTGATGGTTGTGAGCGAGAGGAATATCTGATGAGTCATAGGCCGCTACCGCCGCCGTTGGGGTTGTATATTCATCTGCCCTGGTGTGTACAAAAGTGCCCGTATTGCGATTTCAATTCTCATCAGGTGCGGACGGATTTGGCGGAAGGAGCGTATATCGAAGCCCTGCTCGCTGATCTCGATTATGAGCTGTCGCGCCACGCGACCGGCGACCGTGAATTGCACAGTCTGTTTATCGGTGGGGGTACCCCGAGCCTGTTTTCCGCCGAGTCAATCCATCGGCTGCTGATTGGTGTTAAGGCGCGTTTGCGCTGTGGTGCCGGGATGGAAGTGACCCTGGAGGCGAATCCCGGCACGCTGGAGCAGGGGCGTTATCGCGGTTATCGGGAGGCAGGGGTGAATCGCCTCTCCATCGGTGTGCAGAGCTTTCATCAGGAGTCCCTTGAGCGGCTTGGCCGGATACATGGCCCGGAGGAGGTGTTTGCGGCGATTGAAAGCGCCCGGTCTGCCGGTTTTGATTCAATCAATCTGGATCTGATGAGCGGTTTGCCGGGGCAGACCCTGGAGATGGCCTGTAAGGATGTGCGTCTGGCCATTGAAGCCAGCCCTGATCACATCTCCTATTACCAATTGACCCTTGAGCCGAATACCCCATTCCATCGTCAACCGCCTGTGGCCATGCCGGGTGAAGATAGGGCGCATGATTTTCAACTGGCGGGCCGCCAGCTGCTGGGGGATGCCGGCTATCAGCAGTATGAGGTGTCGGCCTACATGCGTAACGGCCGTGCTTGCCGGCACAATCTCAACTATTGGCGATTTGGCGACTACATCGGCATAGGCGCTGGAGCACATGGCAAGCTCACAGATTCTTCCTCCTGGCTTGTTGAGCGTGCGTGGCGTGTCAGGCAGCCGGATGAGTATCTGCGGAAAGCCGGTAGTGAGGCAGCGGTATCGGGCCGCCGGCAGCTTCTGCCTGCAGACCTGCTGATTGAATTTATGATGAATGCCCTAAGGCTAAAGGCGGGTTTTGCCGTGGAATTGTTCCCTGAAAGGACCGGGTTGGGCGAGGCTGATTTGTGGGCCGGGTTGGATGAATTACTCGGGCGCGGGCTACTGTTGCATGAGGACGGCATCATCAGGGCATCGGAATCCGGTTGGCTATTTTTGGATGACGTGGTTGCCGGGCTACTTTAAATGTGCGGTCATGTATAAGTGGATAGGGAGAGGGGTCTGAAAGCAGCAGCAATATCCGTGTGCTAGGATTTCATCATGGGGCTGTGAACTGGTTGCCGTTTGGGGATTAGCGGCGTGCCGGTGAGGAGGGATGAGCAATGGATTCGGCGGGTAATGGACAGAGGGTGGATTTTGATCAGTGGCTGAAGTTGGCCAACACCGATATGTCGGCGTTTGAAGCGCTGCGCAGGGCGACAATCAATCAGGTTATTGAGCAGGCGCCTGAAGAACAGCAGGATCGGCTGCGCCGACTGCAGTGGCGCATTGATCAGGAGCGCCGCCGCTGTAAAAGCCCCATGGGAGCCTGTATTCGGATTTCCAGGATGATGTGGGACCAGATGATGGGCGAAGGGGGGCTGGTTGAACGACTCCACGAGCTTACTAACAAAGGGTTCTCCGGCGCCATGAGTAGAGGGCGTTCAGCGAAGGTGATTCCGTTGGTTCCCGGACGTGGTCCTGGACGGTAGGTCGGGCTTGTGTCTTGCGTGATGTGTCGGTCTTGGCTATAATGCCCCGTTCACCCCGTCTTAATTATGCGGGTAGTTTGAGTTTATTCAGAGGCTGTCATGAAAGCGGATATCCACCCCCAGTACGAAGAGATTAAAGTGGCTTGCAGCTGTGGAAACGAGTTTACCACTCGTTCGGCGCTGTGTGAGGATCTGCACGTGGAAGTCTGCTCAGCCTGCCATCCGTTCTTCACCGGAAAACAGAAGATTATGGATACCGCTGGTCGTGTAGACAAGTTCCGCAAGCGTTATTCGCGCGGTTAAGCGTAGCGCAAAGCAGGAAATCAAATAAAAGGCACTTCGGTGCCTTTTATTTTTGCTTGAAAAGACTTCCGATAGTGTGGAGCGCAGGGATGCGCAGATGTGCTGGATGGCGCGTATCTTAAAAGAGTGTTGTTATTTAGTGGATGGTCTATGCTTTAACGCGTCTGCGCTTAACGGACCATCGACAATCCCTTCGCCTTCGGTATTCGGCAGTATTCAATATTTCAATGTGCTGTATTAAAAAATGCAGTCATTGCGTCCAAATATAATTTTGGTAGCATTGCTGCACTTGCAAAATTTTGGGAATTCTGCCCTGCAGCCGGGTGTTGGCAAATTTTCGTTTAGAAAGTGGTCAAATTGCCAGGCAGTTTAGAGGTAATGCATGTTGGACGATCGTCCGGTTACATGCTTAAGGGTTGTTCTGATCGGCCGACTGTTATATAAAAGGCCAGTTAGCCAGTTTATGGCAGGAGAAAGTGAACTTATGTCAGATAAAAAAGTAACCTTAACCAACAAAGTGGATGGAACCTCTGTAGATCTGCCTGTGTACAAGGGCACCGAAGGGCCGGAAGTCGCGGATATCTCGACCCTTTACAAGCACACCGGTATGTTTACCTATGATCCCGGTTTCGTGGCTACGGCAAGTTGCCGAAGTGCCATCACCTATATCGATGGTGATAAGGGTATCCTGCGTTATCGGGGGTATCCCATCGAACAGTTGGCCAAGGAGGCGAGCTTTCTCGAGGTGGCCTACTTGCTTATGTACGGCGACCTGCCTTCTGCCGAAGAGATGGCGAAATTTGATAACACCATTCGTCACCACACGATGATTAAGGAGACCTTGAAGAACTTCTTCGACGGTTTCCAGTATGATGCACACCCGATGGGTATTATGGTCGGCGTGGTGGGGTCACTCTCCGCCTTCTACCACGATTCCCTGGATATCAATAATCCACGGCATCGTGAAATTTCCGCCCACCGATTGATTGCCAAGATGCCGACCATCGCGGCGGCCAGCTACAAGCACAATGTTGGCGAACCCTTCATTTATCCGCGAAATGATCTGGACTATTGTGAAAACTTCCTGCGCATGATGTTCAGCAATCCCTGTGAGGAATACTCACCGGATCCGGTTGCGGTGAAGGCGATCAACACGCTGTTTATTCTGCATGCCGACCATGAGCAGAACGCCAGTACCTCGACCGTGCGTCTCTCAGGCAGTTCCCAGGCCAATCCGTTTGCCTGTATTGCAGCTGGGATCGCGTCTCTGTGGGGGCCCTCTCACGGTGGCGCCAATGAGGCAGTGCTCGATATGCTGAATGAGATCGGTGATGTCTCCCAGATCGACAAGTACATCGCCAAGGCCAAAGATAAGGACGATCCGTTCCGCCTGATGGGCTTTGGTCACCGTGTCTACAAGAACTTCGACCCGCGCGCCACCCTGATCCGTGAGGTGTGCCATGAGGTGCTTGAGAACATGAAGGATAACGACAATCCGCTGTTCGAACTGGCCCTGCGCCTTGAGCAGGTGGCCTTGGAGGACGAGTACTTTGTCGAGCGCAAGCTGTATCCGAATGTGGACTTCTACTCCGGCATTATCTATCAGGCGCTGGGCATTCCCACCAGCATGTTCACGGTGATGTTTGCCGTGGCCAGGACCGTTGGCTGGGTTGCTCACTGGATGGAAATGATGGATGACCCCGAGTTCCGCATCGGCCGTCCGCGTCAGCTCTACACCGGTGCCCCGAAGCGCGATTATGTTCCGGTAAGCAAGCGTTAGTCGGACGCGAGCAGCGTCAATAGTTGGTCCAGCGACGCCCCCTTCTGGGGGCGTCCTTCTGTCGGGTCCAGGGGCAGGTTGTGGCGTTCCGACTCCGGCAGCACAAGCAGCTCAATTTGGTGTTCGCCGGCATGGAAGCTGAATACTGTCCGCATAACGCGCTTTTTGTTGCTGTAATCCAGTGTTACTTCACGTTGTCGACACGGGATTTTCCAGTCCATCAGTGCGATCGCTACGGATTCAACAGTGTCGGAAAAGAGAATAAGCGTAACCGGAGTGTGCTGGTTTGCAACGCCGGTCAGTACCGGACCGATGAGACGTGGGTGGTAGGGGCTGAAAAGCCGCATGGCCTCCGCCGCACTTTTTCTGAGTTCATGCAGTTGTGTTGCCTGGGCGGTGGGTTGGAACAGCTGCAGGTGGTTTTTTAATGCCAGCTCGATTTCGCGGTTTTCCGGCAGCTGCCGCTGGTCCGTGCACCTCAGCCGCTTGGCGGCTTTGTTGCGGGCCTGGGCGTAGCTGAGGTCACTCTGCTCGGCAATTAATTGCGCCGCCTCAATAGCGATCTGATGCCTGAGCGCGCGGGGTGCTGAACGACGCGGCATGTCGATGCTCCTTGGTTAGAAAATCTGCTCCTCGCTGGCAGTACCCTTAATGGGTTTGCCCGGGTCGGTATTGGAAGCGGCCTCGCTGGAGCTTTCCCGTGGGGCATTTTCACTGCGAAAGACCTCAAAAATTGCATCATCCTGATCGACACTTGCGCGCTTTCCCGTCTTGGGGTCGATCCGTACGGTGACCATGCCGGTTGGGACTTTCAGCGGCTGTTCGGGAACATCGTTTAATGCGGTCTGCATGAATTCAATCCATGCCGGCAGTGCGGCACGCCCACCGACTTCACCTCGCCCGAGCGGTTTGGATGAATCAAACCCAACCCAGGTGATTGCCACCAGAGATCGATTGAAGCCGTTAAACCAGGCGTCACGCTGGTCGTTGGTGGTGCCGGTTTTGCCGGCGAGGTCCGAGCGTCCGAGCGAGCGGGCCTTGATCGCCGTGCCGCGGGATATCACGTCACGCATCATTGAATTCATCAAGTAGTGGTTCTGGGGGGAGATAACCCGTGGTGCAATCGGCAGGCCCGCGGAATTCTCTTCTGTGCAGCCGTCGCAGACGGTGACAGGCGTGGCTTGAAATATCAGCTCGCCATTGTCTCTTTCGATGCGGCTGATGAAATAGGGTTCCACCCTGAAACCGCCATTCGCCAGGATTGCGTAGGCCGATGCCATTTGTAATGGTGTGACTGCGCCGCTGCCCAGTGCCAGTGAGAGGTTGTGCGGCAGGTCGTCTGGATTGAAGCCGAATTTTTTTGCGTGCTCCAGGGCGTGTTCGATGCCCATGGATCGTAGCAGGCGTATTGAAACAAGGTTTCGGGATTTGGTTAATGCATATCTTAACCGGGTAGGGCCAAAGAATTTTCCACTGTAGTTCTCCGGGCGCCAGGCGCCCTCCAGGCTGGGGTCGTCAAACACAACGGGAGCATCGTTAATCAGGCTGGCGGCGGTGAAGCCTGCCTCGAGTGCCGCGGAGTAGATGATGGCCTTGAAGCCTGAGCCAGGCTGGCGCATGGCTTGTGTAACCCGGTTGAACTTGCTGTGATAGAAGTCGTATCCGCCCGACAGTGTCTGGATGGCTCCATTGTCCGGATGAAGTGATATAAAGGCACTTTCGGCTGCAGGTATCTGAGCAAGTCGGAGTCTTGCTCCGTCATCCCCGCTTTCTGCCAGCACCCGAACCAGGTCTCCTGGCTTAATGATCTCATCCGCGCGTTGGGGTTTAGGGCCAACCCTGTTTTCAGTTTTAAACGGTCGCGCCCACTCCAGTCCCTCCCACGACAAGGTTTCATAGCGGCCTTCTCCGAGATAGAGAGTGGCGCTTTTTTCTTCAATGCCGGTGACAATGGCGGGCGGCAGGTCACCGACGATCCGGTGATCCCTGAGGAGTGCATCCAGTGTGTGGTCGTCTTCGTTGCCAGAGAGATTGAGGTGTTGTTCGGCGCCGCGATAGCCATGCCGCAGATCGTAGGCTTGCAGATTGTTTCTCAGAGCCCGGTTGGCGACGGACTGTAGTTTGCTGTCGATGGTGGTGTAGACGTTAAAGCCGGTGGTGTAGGCGTCGTTGCCATATCGGTCGAACATTTCGGCTCTGACCATTTCGGCGATATAGGGTGCGTCGGCCTCGGTTTGGGCGGTATGCAGTGATGCAGTGATTGGTATTGCCCTGGCCGCCATCTCTTCCTGTTCAGTGATGAAGCCAAGCTTCGCCATGCGTCCGAGTACATAGTCCCTTCTTTGTAGCGACCGCTCAGGGTCGGCCAGTGGATTGTAGCGGGAAGGCGCCTTGGGCAGGCCCGCAATCATGGCGATCTGTGGCAGTGTCAGCTGGTCTACCGTTTTTCCGTAGTAGACCATGGCGGCAGCACCAACCCCATAGGCACGATTGCCCATATATATCTTATTAAGGTATAGCTCCAGTATCTCCTCTTTTGTCAGTTCATTCTCTATGCGAAGGGACAAAAAAATCTCACTGAACTTGCGTGTGAAGGTCTTTTCGCTGGAAAGGAAAAAATTTCGTGCTACCTGCATGGTGATAGTGCTGCCGCCCTGCCGGCGTTCACCGGTAAGTAGCAATTGGTAGGCGGCCCGCATCAATCCCTTGTAGTCGACACCCGGATGCTCAAAAAAACGATCATCCTCGGCGGCTAAAAAAGCCTGAACCATCGGTTCGGGTATGGCATTATAGCTTAGAGGGATGCGGCGCATTTCACCAAACTCGGCAATGAGTTTGTGATCGCTTGAGTAAACGCGTAACGGAACCTGAAATTTGACGCTTTTCAGATTCTCGGTGGAGGGGAGTGAGGGTTCAAGATAGTAGTAGAGTGACGCAACAGCGATTGCGCCGGCGATGGATCCCAGCAGGCCGAGCCAAAGGAAAAACCTGATCAGTTTCATTAACCACTTCATGAGCCAGTTCACGGATTGTGTATTGATGGGGATCCAGAATATATTGTCCGGGGGATACGTGGCTATATTAACAAAAATGTGTTGTTGTGACAGTCTTAGAGAAAAAATACTTCACAAGAAAATCATTTACTGCTATATAGTTAACTATTCTAATTAAAGGAAAACCTAAAAGTTCTCCGTAAAGCCATATTATAATTGCGAGAAAGGAAACGCGATGGTCCCTTTTTTCGGATCCAAGAAGCAGGCAATGCTTGGGCTGGATATCAGTTCGACGGCAGTAAAACTGCTTGAGTTGAGTAAATCATCAGGCAGGTCGGGCGCCCAATTCAGGGTTGAGGCCTATGCTGTCGAGCCGTTGCCGGCAAATGCAGTAGTAGAGAAGAATATCGCCGATGTCGATGCCGTTGGGCAGGCGATCCAAAACGTGATCAGGCGATCCGGCAGCAAGGCGCGTCAGGCGGCCGTGGCTGTTTCCGGTTCAGCAGTAATCACCAAGATTATTACCATGCCCGCATCGCTCTCCGATGCTGAGATGGAGAGTCAGATTCAACTCGAAGCCGATCAGTACATCCCTTATCCGCTGGAAGAGGTGAATCTGGATTTCGAGATTCTCGGTTCATCCGAGAAGAACCCTGAAATGATGGATGTATTACTGGCTGCTTCCCGTAGCGAGAACGTTGATGACCGTGTTGCGGCCCTGGAAATAGCCGGGGTGACTGCCAGTGTTGTTGATGTTGAAGCCTATGCAATGGAAAATGCCTTTAGCCAGATCGTTGATCAACTGCCGGACGGTGGCGATGATCAGACGGTTGCGATTGCAGACATCGGGGCCACCACCACCACGCTCAATGTTCTTCGAAATGGCAAGATCATCTATACGCGGGAACAGAACTTCGGTGGCAGACAGCTGACTGAGGAGATTCAGCGACGCTACGGTCTCTCGCATGAGGAGGCCGGTATGGCCAAACGTCAGGGTGGACTTCCCGACAATTACGTACCTGAAGTGCTGGAGCCGTTTAAGGATGCAATGGCGCAGCAGGTCAGCCGCTCGCTGCAGTTTTTCTTCTCGTCCAGTGCCTATAACAGCGTCGATCATATCATCCTTGCGGGCGGGAGTTCCTCGATCCCGGGTGTCGATGAATTGATAGAAGAGAAAATTGGCACGCCGACGATTGTCGCCAATCCCTTCGCAAATATGTCTGTTTCATCCAATGTAAAACCCCAGGGGTTAAGTAACGATGCGCCATCGCTGATGATTGCCTGCGGACTCGCATTAAGGAGTTTCGACTAATATGGCCCATATTAATCTACTTCCCTGGCGGGAGAACCTTAGAAAAAAGCGCCAAAAGGATTTTGGCATGTCGGTACTGCTTGCCCTGATTTTAGCAGGTGGCGCTTGTGGTGGGGTTCACTTCTATATTGAAGACATGATCAGCCACCAGGAGGGTCGCAACGGCTATCTCGGACAGGAGATTGCAATAGTCGATAAAAAAATAAATGAAATCAAGGATTTGGAAAAACAAAAGGCTCAGCTGATCGCCCGTATGAATGTCATTCAGTCGTTGCAGGGGAGCAGGCCGCAGATTGTCCACCTGTTTGATGAGCTGGTCACGACCATCCCGGATGGCACCCACCTTACCAAGCTGGAACAAAAGGGCGATGGGGTGACAATGAACGGGATAGCCGAGTCCAACGCCCGGGTCTCCGCCTATATGCGAAACATCGAGTCGTCGGCCTGGCTGGGCGGCCCTTCCCTCCAGGTGATCACAAGTACTGAAAAATCCAAGGGCACATTCACCCTGATGGCCAAGCAGATTGACCACAACAAGGATAAAGGGGGTCAGCAATGAACCTTCAGGAGTTGAATGAACTCGATCTAAATAATATCGGCAATTGGCCGACACCTGTAAAGGCGTTCATTATCCTTCTGCTCTGCGTTGGTGTAGGGGTTGGTTGGTATTATTTCAATACCGAAGAGCAGTTGCTCAACCTGGAGACGGCGGAGAAGAAAGAGCAGGCATTGCGGGTAGAGTTTGAGCGCAAGCAGGCCAAGGCAGTAAATCTGGAGAAATACAAGAAGCAGCTGGAAGAGATGAAGCAATCTTTTGGTGCCATGCTGCGACAGTTGCCGAACAAGACCGAGGTGGCGGACCTGCTGGTGGATGTCTCGCAAACCGGACTCGCTTCCGGGCTGGAGTTTGAGCTGTTTGATCCACAGGATGAGGTTCCACGGGAGTTTTATGCTGAATTGCCGATACAACTGCGGGTATTTGGCGGCTACCACGAGCTGGGTGCCTTTATCAGTGGCTTGGCGGCACTGCCGCGTATTGTGACCATTCATGATGTTTCCGTTACACCGCGTAAAGAGGGTGTGTTGGTGATGTCGGCAACGGCAAAGACATACCGCTATCTGGAAGAGGAGGCGAATTGATGTTGAGTAAAAAATTCATTCGTCTCGCTGCGGTGCTGTTCCCGGCTCTCTTGTTGTCGGCCTGCGCAGACAGGAGCATGCACGATCTGAAGAGCTATGTGGACGAGGTGAAATCCAGGAAAGCGGGGCATATTGAGCCGCTGCCCGAGATTAAGCCTATAGAAACTTTTACCTATATCAGCGATGGACGGCGAAGCCCATTTGAGTCTCAAAGTCAGGGGGAGGAGACGGCTGGACAGAATGCGGCCAATGGGTTGTCACCCGATTTCAACCGCCGCAAGGAAGAGCTGGAGAGTTATCCGCTCGATTCGCTGCGGATGGTGGGGCTGCTTGAACAGCTGGGTATCACCTGGGCGTTGATACAGACACAAGAGAAGACAATTCACCGGGTAAAGGCGGGCAATTATCTTGGCTCCAACTATGGACAGATAACCCAGATCAGTGAAACCCAGGTTGAGTTGACGGAGATTATTCCGGACGGCCAGGGAGGATACCGTGAGCGGCAGGCCTCCTTGGCATTGGCAGGAGAGTAACAGGGCTATGTTAATGAATAATAAACCACTCGATGCAAAACAGTGGAACCATGCTGGCAGTGCTGTGTCAGGTTCCATAATTTCCCTGCGGTCGTTCTGGGCTGTTTGTCTTCTATTCTTCGTTTCACTAGCACCTGTTTATGCGGCAGATAATGTCCTGAAAGAGTTAACCTTTTCTGCATTGCCTGGTGATGATGTCGTTATCACCCTGCGTGCGGAGGGGCCGATGGAAAAACCGCAAATGTTCACTACCGATAACCCGGCACGCATTGCGCTGGATTTTTTCGGTATGTCCAACGGCCTGGATAGTAAAACCCAAGCCATCGGAATTGGCATGGCGCGCAGCGTAACGGCCATTGAGGCGGGAGACCGCACCCGGGTAGTGGTTAACCTGATCGAGTCGACAGGCCATGACATTGTGGTGAATGGAAATCAGTTGGAGATCACCATCAAAGGCGGTGCCCGGGTAGCGGCAAGCAGAACCGGTGTCGCCACAGCCACGCCCGCAATGTCCACTCCCCGAGGTAATGCTGCACAATCGGCCGATAGCTTGCGCAATGTGGACTTCCGACGTGGCGATGGGGGTGAGGGACAGGTGATTCTGACCCTGGGCAATCCCACGGCAGCCGTGGATTTGCGCGAAGAGGGCGGCAGGGTTGTCCTGGATATTTTGAATACGTCACTTCCAGAGAGCCTGATGCGCAAGTTTGACGTGGGCGATTTTGCCACGCCGGTGAAGCAGTTCGAAGTGACCAGCCAGGGTGAGAATGTCCATATTGAGATTATGGCAACGGGCGAGTATGAACACCTTGCCTATCAGGCCAATGACCTCTTTACCGTTGAATTCCGCGCGCTGACCAAAGAGGAAAAAGAGGAGATCCAGCGCCGTAAGGAGACCTTCACGGGTGAGCGGCTGTCGCTCAATTTCCAGGATATCGAGGTGCGCGCCGTCCTGCAGTTGTTGGCGGATTTTACCGGACTGAATCTGGTCACTTCGGATACGGTCACCGGGAACATCACACTCCGGTTGAAGAATGTGCCTTGGGATCAGGCGCTCAGCATCATTATGAAAACCCGCGGGCTCTCCATGCGTCAGAATGGCAATGTCCTGCTGATCGCGCCCACCGAAGAGATCGCCGCGCGCGAGAAACTGGAGCTGGAGTCCCAGCGGCAGATAGAAGAGTTGGCGCCGCTGTTTTCAGAGTATATACAGCTCAATTATGCCAAGGCGACGGATATCCAGAAGCTGCTGAAGGCGGAAGGCAATCAGCTGTTAACACCGGATCGCGGCAATGTCACTTTCGACGAAAGAACCAATACCCTGTTGGTGCGGGATACGGCGGCCAAGCTGGATGATATACGCAGGTTAATCAACCGGCTAGATGTGGCTGTCAGGCAGGTCCTGATTGAGTCACGCGTGGTGATTGCCAACGATGATTTCGCCAAGGATATTGGTGTGCGGTTTGGTTTGAGTACCCACCTCAAGCAGGACGGCAACTTCCTGGATATCAACGGCACCCAGGATGGCTACATTGGTGGCACGGCGGGTCTTCATGAAGGGACATTGGAGTCTCCTGCCGGGTCGGGGACTGATGGCTTGCTGGTGAATCTGCCCCAGACACTGAGTGCATCCAGAGGCGGAGCGATAAACTTTATCGCCGGAAAGCTGGGTTCCTATCTGCTGCAACTGGAGCTGTCGGCCATGCAGCAGGAAGGCAAGGGCGAAATCGTCTCCAGTCCCCGGGTGGTTACCTCGGATCAGAGTACTGCGGTGATCAAGCAGGGTGTAGAAGTGCCTTATCAGGAGGCCAGCTCCAGCGGTGCGACCTCGGTATCCTTCAAGGAGGCAGTACTGAAGCTTGAGGTGACGCCCCATATCACCCCGGATGACCGGGTTATCATGGATCTGAATATCACCAAGGATAATCCCGACTTTTCGCGCTCTGTATTGGGTGTTCCGCCGGTAGATACCCGGGCGATAGAGACGTCTGTGCTGGTTGAAAACGGTGAGACGGTGGTTTTGGGTGGTGTGTTTGAGCGAACGGAGTCCAGCAGTAAGGAGCGTGTTCCCTTCTTTGGCGACCTTCCTTATGTCGGCTTCATGTTCAAGCAGGAGTTACGCAGAGATGAGAATAAGGAGCTGCTGATCTTCGTGACCCCGAAGATTCTCAAGGATACCCTCTCCGCCCGTTGATGTGCGGAGCTATTTGCTGAACCAAGAAGGGTCTATCTTGGATAGACCCTTCTTGTTTTGGGTCGACAATAGCGGTTTAGGAAGGGGGTGGCCGGGCCATTGCCCTCAAAATGTCTGGCAATTAATATTGATGGCCCCTTTTTCATTGTCTGCCGCTACAAAATCTGGCATACCTAGCTGTCTATGAATCATCCTAACAACATTTTTCTGATTGGGCCCATGGGGGCGGGTAAAAGTACCATTGGCCGTCAGGTGGCTTCACTGCTTGGTCTGGACTTCGACGATACGGATCATGAGATTCAGCGGCGCACAGGTGTCGATATTCCCACTATCTTTGATTATGAGGGCGAAGAGGGGTTTCGCAAGCGCGAAAGTGCCGTGATTGATGATCTTACCCAGCGTGGCAGTCTGGTGCTGGCCACTGGAGGAGGGTCCATCCTTAATCCGGACAATCGCCGTAACTTGAGTAGTCGCGGTTTTGTCGTCTATCTATACTGCAGTCCGGAACAGCAGTATGAGCGTACCTTGCGCGACAGGAGTCGGCCCTTACTGCAGACGGAAGACCCATTGGGTACATTGCAGGCACTGATGGCGGAGCGCGATCCGCTGTATCGGGAAACGGCGGATATCGTTGTGACCTCGGAGAAGCGTAGCGCCTCGGCGGTGGCCAACGAGATTGTCAGAAAGCTCAGGCCTGAGTGAATCCAGTTGGGTTTTCAGGGTTTAGTGGTCAGAATGCCGTTTTTGGCATGCCAGGAATTTATCTCGATTTTTTTGCAAGGTCGCAAAACATGCAAGGTAAATGAACGGTCAAATGTTACGGGCAGATCCCTGGTCATCACACACACTAGAGGCCTGCGCTGGTATTAGAGTTTTAGATTCTCGTTTCGTTGTGCCCTTGGTATCTGTGAAAGAGATTGATAAATAGATCAGGTAATGAATAATCCAACCAGCATTTTGAACGTTGATCTCGCCGAGCGCTCATATCCCATCTATATTGGTACGAATCTGATCGGCGACAGCGCGGTTTACCGACCTCATATTCATGGACAGCAGGTGCTGGTCGTGTCGAACACCACGGTGGCCCCGCTCTATCTGGAGGCGGTTAAATCGGCTCTTCAGGAGTATCAGGTCCAGACGGTCATTCTGCCGGATGGGGAGCAGTATAAATCCCTGGCGGTCTGGCAGCAGATTATTGATACGTTATTGGAAAACCGGTTCGACAGACGCTGTACGGTGATCGGATTAGGCGGTGGTGTGGTTGGCGATATGGCGGGGTTCGCCGCTGCCTGTTATCAGCGCGGAGTCTATTTCATTCAGGTGCCGACTACGCTCCTGGCCCAGGTGGATTCATCGGTTGGCGGTAAAACCGGGGTCAATCATCCGCTGGGCAAAAACATGATTGGCGCCTTCTATCAACCACAATGCGTTATTGCCGACATACAAACGCTGTCCACGCTGGATAATCGGCAGCTCTCCGCTGGACTGGCCGAGGTGATTAAGTATGGGCTGATTGGCGACCCCGACTTTTTCGCCTGGCTGGAGCAGAACGTGGACGGATTAATGGCCCGTGACCAGGCATTGCTGGCCTATGCAATCGAGCGCTCCTGCAGTGATAAGGCCAGTGTTGTCGCGGCGGACGAGCGCGAGGCGGGCAATCGCGCCCTGCTCAATCTGGGACACACCTTCGGCCATGCGATTGAAACCGGCATGGGCTATGGTGAGTGGCTGCATGGTGAGGCGGTCGGTGCCGGTATCTGCATGGCGGCAGATTTGTCACGCCGGCTGGGATGGATCACCGAATCCGATCAAGCCAGGATCGCCTCATTAATTGTCCGCGCCGAACTGCCAATATATCCCCCGAATAACATAAATGCTGAACAGTTTATGCAGCTGATGTCCGTGGATAAAAAGGTACTTGCGCAGAAGATCCGCCTGGTTTTGATGCGGCGGCTGGGCTATTCAGTAGTGACCGATGATTTTGATCCGGACCTTTTGAAGGTAACCCTGAATGAGTATGGAAGAACGAGCGGCTGACGCTGAAGAGAGTGCTATACCCTCTCGCGAGCATGGCAGTGATTCCGCCCAGGGGAGAGCCGCGACTTTTTTCTCAACCCCGGAACTCAGGCAGAGACTGGATCTGCTGAGACACCTTACTGATAACAGTGAAAAAATACTGTTGATCAAGGGGGTTGATGGTTCCGGAAAGAGTACGTTGTTGCAGCAGTTTCGTCAGCTGTCCCGCGATGAGTGGGTGATCTGTTGTCTGAATGCGGATCACATGCTGCAGCCGGATCAGTTCTTTTCGCTCCTTTTTCGAAGATTCGGATTAGCCGATTCGGCGGCGATGAATATCGATGAATTGCTTAAGCGCTTTGAGATGCTGCAAGCTGCCGGGCGTTTGCCGATCATTGTGATCGATGATGCCCATCTGTTACCTGTAGCGACGCTGATTGCACTGTTCCGTTTGTTTGAACGTCGCCCTGGAAACAGGGCGCTGATTCGGATGGTGCTGTTTGCCACACCAGAAATCAACACCCAGTTTCAGACGCCGCAACTGCAGGCGATGAATCTGCAGAGCGTTCAGTCCCTTGAAATGCCGCTGTTCGATATGGCGCAAGCGCAAGCATTTATAGGCTTTCTGCTTGATTTGGAGGACAAGCAGCGGGGGTTGAAGCTGGCAGCGGGCCGAATAGAGCGAATTATCAAGGAATCGGCGGGTGTGCCGGGAGTACTGGAAGCGCAATTACAAAGCGTTTTTGCTGTTGCCCCGGATCGAGCCGTGGAAACCGTAGCTGAGACAGGCAGAAAAAAAACCATTGATGTCAGGACAATTCTGGCGGACCTGCCGGTATCTGTTTTGGTTGGTGCCCCTCTGTTGGGGCTGCTATTGCTGCTGACACTGATTTTTCAGGATGAGATAAATGGCCTGTTCGATCAGACCGGTACGGAGCCGGTGGCAGAAGATGCTGCGATGCCCAGAGAGGACGGATTGCGCCCCTTGAAGCTCCCTGAGCCGGGTAATAGCGTGGAACCACCAAGTCTCGTATCTACGCCAGTGGATCCCCCCCCTGAAGAGATGCCCACCGAGATAATCACCCCCATAGAGGACTCGGGAATGTCTGGGTTGGCGCCAGGCGAACCGCAACAGGAGGCGGTTCCCTTGGTCGAGCCCAAGGTGGTGGCACCTTCCCCGGTCGCTGTCGATGAGTTCGTGCCGCCGGAAGTCGCTACGCCTCCGGCTGATGCTGCGGTCACTGGGACGGTAACCGATACTAACGCTGCGGTCACTGCAACGGTAACCGATTCGCCGCCGACGGAAGCGCCGGCTCCGGCAGAAATGCCCATCGGTAATGAACCGGCACAACCTGCCCCGGCTGAATCTGCAGAGGTTGGGCAGGCGGGTCCGCCAGCTGCCGAAGCCGCGGTGGTTGAGGTGTTGCCAGAGCCCCCGGTTTCGGTGAAAACGACGGCTGAAAAGTCTGTCAAGGACGAAAAATGGATATTGACCCAAAGGCCCGGCGCCTACACACTGCAGCTGGTAGGTGTTCGGGACGGGGCAGCGGCTAAACGGTTTATCGATCAGCACCGGTTGAAGGGCGATGTCGCCTACTTCAAGACGTTCCGGTCGGGTCAGCCTTGGTATTCGGTGGTCTACGGTGTCTATGCCGACAGGTCCGCCGCATTAAAGGCCCGGGAGACCTTGCCGCCCGCTCTGCGGAATAGCGATGTCTGGCCGCGCACTTATGCCTCTATCCAGGCGGTTGTAGGTAAGTAGAGGATCGGTCGCTTCCTGAATACCCCCTCCCATCAGAGGAAATTAAAGCCGTTTAGCAAATGACTGGCCTGGAGCGGAGTTTTCCATTATCCTGCAGGGTTCTGTCCGGCCGGAATTCCTGGTGATGGGCATTCTTCAGCCAGTTTGGACGAACCCCGAAGTGCGATTTTTCGGGTCTTACGTCCATGTTTACAACGGGTAGAGAGCAGTTGTTGCCGTATTCTGCCCCGATAAGATGAGGTTTACGATGGGCCAAGGCGCTTTGCCAACGAAGCAGGGACTATATGATCCCCGTAACGAACACGATGCCTGTGGCGTCGGTTTTGTCGCCAATATCAAGGGCCGCAAGAGCCGCAAGATTGTTGAGCAGGGGCTGGAGATACTGGAACGGCTGACGCACCGTGGTGCGGTTGGCGCAGATCCACGTGCCGGTGACGGTGCCGGGATACTAATTCAGATACCTGATGCCTTTTTCCGGGAACTGCTGGATTTTGACCTGCCGGAACCGGGCGAGTATGCCGTTGGCATGCTGTTTCTACCTCGTGATGAGGCCGCCAGGGCGCGAGCCGAAGGTACGGTAAGCCGTTTCGTCGAGGACGAGGGACAGAGCATTATCGGCTGGCGTGATGTTCCAGTGGATAACCAGGGACTTGGCTATAGTGTAAAACCGACCGAACCTCATATAAAACAAGTGTTTATAGGCTGTGGCTCGAATTGTTCCGACCAGGCCGCGTTTGAACGCAAGCTCTTTGTCATTCGAAAACAGATTGAGAAGGTGATTCGAGAGAACGGCCTGGAGAAGGGTGAGTCCTTTTATTTCACTTCCCTCTCCTCCCGCACCATTACCTACAAAGGCATGTTGCTGTCCGATCAGGTGGGTGAGTATTATCCGGACCTGAAGGATGGGCGCATGGTGTCGGCGCTGGCGCTGGTGCACCAGCGTTTCTCCACCAATACCTTCCCGACCTGGGATTTGGCCCATCCGTTCCGCATGATCGCCCACAATGGCGAGATCAATACTTTACGCGGTAATGTCAACTGGATGGCGGCGCGCAAGCACTCCATGGCCTCGGAGATCCTGGGGGACGACCTGGCCAAGGTGTGGCCGTTGATCCCGGAGGGGCAGTCCGACTCCGCGTCGTTCGACAACGCCCTGGAACTGCTGGTGCAGGGCGGTTATTCCCTGGCCCACGCCATGATGATGCTGATTCCGGAGGCCTGGTCGGGCAACCCGTTAATGGATGAATCCCGGCGCGCCTTCTATGAATACCACGCGGCCCTGATGGAGCCGTGGGACGGGCCGGCGGCGGTTGCCTTTACCGATGGACGGCAGATTGGCGCGACCCTGGATCGCAATGGCCTGCGCCCCGCCCGTTACCTGATCACCGACGATGATATGGTGATGATGGCCTCGGAGATGGGTGTCCTGGATATCCCGGAAGCGCGCATTATCAAGAAATGGCGCCTGCAGCCGGGCAAAATGTTCCTGATCGACCTGGAAGAGGGGCGCATTATCGACGATGCCGAGATCAAGGAGCAGCTCTCTGCTGAACATCCCTACCAGGATTGGCTGGATCAGACCCAGATCCACCTGGATCATCTGCCGGAAGTGGTGGGTGCCATGTCACCGGACCCAGAGACCCTGCTGGACAGCCAGCAGGCCTTTGGCTACACCCAGGAAGACATCAAATTCCTGCTGACGCCAATGGTGTTGACCGGCCAGGAGGCGACCGGCTCCATGGGTGCGGATAATCCGCCATCGGTGCTTTCCAATCGGCCAAGGCACCTGTCGACCTATTTCAAACAGAATTTCGCCCAGGTGACCAATCCGCCCATCGACCCGATCCGTGAAGAGATTGTGATGTCGCTGGTCTCGCTGATCGGCCCTCGCCCCAACCTGCTGGGCATTGGCCAGAGCAAACCGGCCATGCGGTTGGAGGTGCACCAGCCGATCCTGACCAACAGCGACTTGGAGCGGATTCGCAACATTGAAGATAATACGGGTGGTGCCTTCCGTACCCGCACCCTGAATATCTGTTTCAAGGCAGCCAAGGGTGCCTCGGGCCTGAAACTGGCGCTGGATGCACTGGGGCATGCCGCGGAAAAGGCCGTGCTGGAGGGGTACAACATCCTGATCCTTTCCGATCGCCGGGTCGATGCGGACAATATTGCCATCCCGGCCCTGCTGGCGGTGTCGGCGGTGCATCACCATCTGATCCGCAAGGGTCTGCGTACCGAGTCGGGGCTGGTGGTTGAGACCGGCGCGGCGCTTGAGGTACACCATTTTGCCACCCTGGCAGGCTATGGCGCCGAGGCGATCAATCCCTACGTGGCATTTGATACCATCCAGTCCCTGCTGCCCTCGCTGCCGGAGCAGCCCTGTTTCCAGGACGCGCAGAAACGTTACATCAAGGCCATAGGCAAAGGCCTGAAGAAGGTCATGTCCAAGATGGGCATCTCCACCTATCAGTCGTACTGTGGGGCGCAGATCTTTGATGCCGTGGGTCTTTCCAGCAGCTTTGTTGAGCAGTATTTCACCGGTACCTCCAGCATGATCGAAGGCGCCGGACTGGACGAAGTTGCGCAGGAGGCGTTGCGCCTGCATGCCAACGCCTACGGAAATAATCCGATCTATCGCAAGCATCTGGATGTGGGTGGCGACTACGCCTACCGGCAACGCGGCGAAGAGCACGCCTGGACGCCGGACTCCATCGCCAAGGTCCAGCACGCCTCACGGGCCAACGACGCCAAGAGTTATGCGGAGTTTTCGCGCCTGATCAACGAACAGGACGAGCGTCTGCTGGCTTTCCGCGGGCTGTTTGATTTCAACTGGGCCAGTGAACCGGTCCCGCTGGACGAGGTTGAGCCGGCGAAGGAGATCGTCAAGCGTTTCGCCACCGGGGCAATGTCCTTCGGTTCGATCTCCTATGAGGCCCACTCCACCCTGGCGATGGCGATGAATGCCATCGGCGGGAAATCCAATACGGGTGAAGGCGGTGAAGAGCCGAGCCGGTTCAATCCGCTGCCGGACGGGTCGGCCAATCCGCAACGCTCCGCTATCAAGCAGGTGGCCTCCGGTCGTTTCGGTGTCACCACCGAATACCTGGTTAACTCGGACGATATTCAGATCAAGATGGCACAGGGCGCCAAGCCGGGCGAAGGCGGTCAATTGCCGGGCCACAAGGTGAACGCCCAGATTGCCCGGGTGCGTCACTCCACGCCAGGCGTGGGGCTGATCTCGCCACCGCCGCATCACGATATCTATTCGATCGAGGATCTGGCGCAGCTGATCCACGACCTGAAGAATGTGCAGCCGAAATCCCGCATCTCGGTGAAGCTGGTTTCCGAGGTCGGTGTTGGTACCGTGGCCGCCGGCGTGTCCAAGGCTCATGCCGATCATGTCACCATCTCCGGTTTTGATGGTGGAACCGGCGCCTCGCCCCTTACCTCCATCAAACATGCCGGCTCCTCTTGGGAGATCGGTCTGGCGGAGACTCATCAGACCCTGGTGTTGAACAAGCTGCGTGGCCGTATCTCTGTCCAGGTGGACGGTGGCCTGCGGACAGGGCGTGACGTGGTGGTCGGTGCCCTGCTGGGCGCGGATGAGTTTGGGTTTGCCACCGCACCGCTGATTGTCGAGGGCTGTATCATGATGCGTAAATGTCATCTGAATACCTGCCCGGTCGGCGTCGCAACCCAGGATCCGGAATTGCGCAAGCGCTTCACCGGCAAGCCGGAGCATGTGATCAACTATTTCTTCTTCGTTGCCGAAGAGGTGCGCCAGTTGATGTCCAGGCTGGGTTTCCGCACGGTCAATGAAATGATCGGCCAGACCGATCGATTGGATACCCGTAAAGCGGTGACCCACTGGAAGGCCAAGGGGCTCGACTTCTCGCGCATTCTGGCCAAACCGGTGGCCGGGGAGGGCGTGGCGATCTGTAATACCGAGACCCAGGACCACGGGCTGGACAAGGCGGTCGATCATCAGTTGATCGAGATGGCCCGGCCGGCTCTGGAACAGGGTGAGGCGGTCAAGATCGAGATCGATATCCACAACTACAACCGCACCTTCGGCACCATGCTGTCGGGTCGGGTTGCAGAGAAATATGGTCATGCGGGCCTGCCGGACGACAGCATCTACATCAAGGCCAAGGGTACGGCAGGGCAGTCTCTGGGCGCCTGGCTGGCGAAGGGTGTGACCATCGAGTTGGCGGGTGAAGGTAATGACTACGTCGGCAAGGGGTTATCGGGCGGCCGCATCGTGGTCTACCCGCCGGCAGAATCGGGCATCGACAAGGCGGAAGAGAACATTATCGTCGGCAATACCGTGCTCTATGGCGCCATTGAAGGCGAATGCTATTTCCGGGGTGTCGGTGGCGAGCGTTTCGCAGTGAGAAACTCCGGCGCGACAGCGGTGATTGAAGGAGTCGGCGACCACGGCTGTGAATACATGACCGGGGGCGTGGTAGTCTGCCTGGGCTCAACCGGAAGAAACTTTGCCGCCGGCATGTCGGGTGGCATCGCCTATGTGCTGGATGAGGACGGTACTTTTGAGCAGCGTTGTAATCTCTCCATGGTCGATCTGGAGCCGATCAGGGATGAGGACGATGCCCTGGAGACACTGGATCACCAGGGTGGTGACCTGGAAACCAAGGGGCGTGTTGATGTCAGTCATGATATGACCCGCTTCGATTCCATTCGTCTCAGGCAGCTGGTTCAGAACCATCTGCATTACACCAATAGCGCAGTTGCACAGAAGATTCTCGACAACTGGAGTGAGTATCTGCCGAAGTTCGTCAAGGTTATGCCGGTGGATTATCGTCGTGCCCTGCTTGAGATGCAGGTGGCGCAGGCGAGAAGTAATGAAGTTGTCAAGGGGGATCATTAATCATGGGCAAGCCAACAGGATTCAAGGAGTATCCGCGTCAGGATCGCAGCTATGCGCCGGTGGCCGACCGGCTGACTCATTTCAATGAGTTTACGATTGAACTGAGTAGTGACGAGCTCAGCATCCAGGGTGCACGTTGTATGGACTGCGGCATCCCGTTCTGCCACAAGGGCTGCCCGGTGGATAATATTATCCCCGACTGGAATGATCTGGTTTATCACAAGGACTGGAAATCGGCCATTGAAGTCCTGCACTCCACCAACAACTTTCCCGAGTTCACCGGACGCATCTGTCCCGCCCCCTGCCAGGAGGCGTGCACGCTCAATCTGACCGACGAGCCGGTGACCATCAAGAGTATCGAACTGGCGATTGTTGAGAAGGCGTGGGAAGAGGGCTGGATTCAACCGCAGATCGCCCGTCACAAGAGCGGAAAGCGGGTGGCCATCGTCGGCTCCGGACCGGCCGGTCTGGCCTGCGCACAACAGTTGGCAAGAGTGGGCCACTCGGTCTCGGTATTTGAGAAAGAGAACCGGATTGGCGGTCTGTTGCGCTACGGGATTCCCGATTTCAAATTGAACAAGAAGGTGATCGACCGCCGAATGGGGCAGATGCAGGCGGAAGGCGTCAAGTTTCACGCCAACACGCACATCGGTATCGACATTTCCGCCAAGACCCTGGTGGACAAGTTTGACGCGGTGGTGCTGACCGGCGGTGCCGAGCAGCCACGGGACCTGCCGGTGCCTGGTCGTGAGCTGAACGGCGTCCACTTCGCCATGGATTTTCTGCGCATGAACAGTCACAGGGTGCAGGGTGACGATGTAGGTGACGACTTTATCTCCGCCGCGGGCAAGCATGTGCTGGTGATCGGCGGTGGTGATACCGGTTCCGACTGTATCGGCACCTCCAATCGCCAGGGCGCAGAAAGCGTCACCCAGATCGAGATCATGCCGCGACCGCCGGAGAAAGAGGACAAGCTGACGGTCTGGCCCTACTGGCCGAACAAGATGCGCACCTCCAGCTCCCAGGAAGAGGGCTGTGAGCGCATGTGGAGTGTCGCTACCAAGGAGTTTATCGATGACGGAAAAGGCAATGTAAAGGCCGTTCGCTGCATCAAGGTGGAGTGGCAGCAGGCCGAGCCGGGTGGTTGGAAAATGACCGAGGTGGCCGGTTCCGAATTTGAGCTGAAGGCCGACCTGGTGACCCTGGCCATGGGATTTGTGCACCCGGTGCATGAGGGCATGTTGAATGAGCTGGGGGTGGATCTGGATGACCGTGGCAACGTCAAGGGAGAGACCGAAGGGGTTGAGGCGTATCGCACCTCCATCGGTGGGGTTTTTTCCGCAGGCGATATGCGCCGCGGGCAATCCCTGGTGGTGTGGGCCATTCGTGAGGGCCGCCAGTGTGCCCGTGCCGTGGATGAATACCTGATGGGGGGTTCGGAACTGCCGCGCTAGCCAGTTATCGCCGGAGGCGATTGGAAAAAAGGGCGATGGCCGCTAAGGCCATCGCCCTTTTTTTGTGTCTGTCTCACTGGCGGTGTAAAGGGTGTGCCGTATCCGGTTTGTCCCTGACCGGTATTCCCCCTGTTCCGGAATCGATTAGTACTAGGTGTGCACTGCATTATCGGCAACCGGGCGGCGGTCGAGGTTGTTTGGGCATCCGCATTCTGCGGGTGTGAATAAATTCTTGTTGATATCGCTATTACGAATCGTTACCATTCGCATATCATTATTTCCAGTGGCACTCTTCGCCGACTCCGCTGGAGTGTCGATGAATGGCGCATGCGTCAACGAGGTGGTATGAAAAACGCTTTTCTTTCTCTGTGGATTTTACTGTTGCCTGCTATCGGCTGGGCTGACCAGCTTCCAGGTTGGTCGGGCGTGGCCGAGGAGGTAGTACGGCATATCGACGTGGCCGAGCAATCCTATTTGGCTGGCGACGTCAAACAGGCCAAGCGCTCAGTTGTAAGCGCTTACTTCGGCGTTTTTGAAGAACGCAAGATGGAAGCGGCGATGCGCATGGAGTTGGGGGCCAGGCATACCTATCAGGTAGAGCGGCAGTTTGGTGATCTGCGCAAGACGATCCAGAAGGGGTTGGATGGCGCGGAGGTGAGCGCCATTGCTGATTCGATACGGCTGGCGATGCGGCGGGATGCGGCATTATTGGACCAGGCCGGTATCCCCCTGGAAGTGTTCAGGGTGAATCAATGACTATCCGTTGGCTGCTGCTCCTGCTGCTCATTCCGTCAGCCTGCTTCGGGGCTGAAGGGACACCGGATTTTCGTGCCGTGGTGACCGAGTTGTCTCGCCAGGGGGATCAGTTCGTGGCTGCTTATCTCCCGGAGAATGGCATGGGTACGGCGGATGCCGTGTCCGGGCTCTATTTCGATATCTTTGAGGGAAGCGGCATGGAGGCGGCCATCGGCATGCGGGACCCGGCGTTGAAAAGTGAACTGGAGTCCCGTTTCGGCAAGGTCATCGGGCTGGCCTCCCGTGAACGCGCCGCTGATGAAGTACGGGTGGCCTGGCAGGAGTTGCGGACTCATCTGCAACAGGTTGCCGATGCCCAGAAGCCGGCAGAAGACGGTTTTTGGGGTCTGCTAGTGCAGTCGTTCCTGATCCTGTTGCGCGAGGGGTTTGAGGCGATGCTGGTCATCACCGCACTGGTGGCCTACCTGCGCCGACAGGGGGCTGTGGATCAGGTTCGCGTGGTCTATCACGGCACAGCCTGGGCGCTATTGGCCAGTCTGGTGACCGCCTGGCTGTTTGGTGTGGTGCTACAGATATCCGGCGCCGGCCGTGAGGCCCTGGAAGGGGTGACCATGCTGCTGGCCTCGGCGGTGCTGTTCTACGTCAGCTATTGGCTGATCTCGAAGAGCGAGGCGGCCCGCTGGCAGGCCTTTATCCATGCGCAGATCAACAGTGCCCTGTCGAAGGGCAGTACCTTTGCGCTTGGCCTGGCCGCCTTCCTGGCGGTCTATCGTGAAGGTGCCGAGACAGTACTGTTCTACCAGGCCCTGAACGGTCAGGCGAATGGTCAGTGGTGGCCACTGCTGATCGGGTTTGCACTGGCCCTGGGAGCTCTGCTGCTGCTCTACCGGCTGATGCAGGCGGCCTCGTTCCGGCTGCCGATTGGGCTGTTTTTCACCCTGACCGCCGTGCTGCTCTACTATCTCGCCGTCACCTTTGCCGGCAATGGCGTACTGGAGCTGCAAGAGGCCGGCTGGCTGGGGATTACCCCGATTGATGGGTTCGCCAGGATCAGTTGGCTGGGTCTTTATCCTACCCTGGAGACCCTGACCGCCCAGCTCTTGCTGATCATTCCGCTACCCCTGGCTATCGCCTGGTGGTGGCATCGGCGTCGATCTGCACCGGCGGGGGCCGGGTCGTGAATGCACCTGCGCAACAGAAACTGACTGGGAGCCTGGCCGCTGAACAGTTGGCGTCCCTGCCGATACGGATTCCGGGAACCGTGGATGCCCGTATCGCCGGGCCGGTGGAGGCGTTTTTCGTGCGCCAGCGTGATCGGTTGGTGTGGTTGCATGCCGGCATGTTTCTGTTTTTCCTCGCCGTCATCTTCCTGCCGCTGTTTCTCCCGGAAGCCGCGGAAAACGCTACCCCGCTGAACGACTTCACCCGCTTCGCCAATTACGCCATGTGGGGTCTCTGGTTTCCGCTCGTGTTCATATCGGTGATTTTTACCGGGCGCAGCTGGTGTGGCATCTTCTGTCCCATGGGGGCGGCCTCCGAATGGGCCAACAAAAAGGGTCTGCAACGACCGATCCCGGCCTGGGTGCGCTGGGAAGGCACGCCAATAATCAGTTTCCTGCTGATCACCCTGCTGGGCCAGACGGTGGGTGTACGGGATCACCCGGAGGCAGTGGCCGAGGTGTTTGGCGGCACCCTGCTGCTGGCGATACTGCTGGGGTTTGTCTATGGCCGGAACAAGCGGGCCTGGTGTCGCCACATGTGCCCGATCGGCCTGCTGCTGGGCGTCTTCTCCCGCATCGGCGCGGTGCAGTTTGCCCCCAAGCGGAAGAAGCCCGGCGGAGACCGCTTCACCGAGAAGGGTGTCTGCCCGACCATGATCGATATCCCGCGCAAGGAGGAGTCGCGCCACTGCATCGAATGTTTCCGCTGCGTCAATCCCCACTCCCGCGGCGGGCTCTACCTGCGATTACGGCCGCCGGGTGAGGAGATTGCCCAGATTCGCCGACATCATCCCAACCCCTACGAGGTGGTCTTCTTGTTCATGGGGACTGGGATCGCCCTGGGCGGTTTTCTCTGGCTGGTGCTGCCCCAGTACCAGCAGCTGCGCCAGGCGGTGGGTAGCTGGTTCATTGGACATGGCTGGTACTGGATTGGCGAGTCGGGCCCCAGGTGGTTGATGAGTGTGCACCCGGAGCGGCGCGAGGTGTTCAACTGGCTCGATTTTTCCATGATCGTCGGTTTCATGCTGGCGGTGATGCTGCTGCTCAGCCTGGTGTTGTCCCTGACCACCGGCTTGTCGGCCTGGCTGGCGGGTCGCCTGGGGGCTGGCCGTGGATTGGTGGAGCGCTTTGTCGAGCTGGGTTACCAGTATGCACCGGTGGCCATGGTCTCGCTGGTGTTGGGTTTGGGCGGTGAGCTGTTTGCCCCGCTCATCACACTGGGTCTGTCCGATGCCATGGTTGGCTTGCTGAAGGGGGGGCTGTTCTGCCTTGGGTTACTCTGGAGCCTCTATCTGGGACGGCAGATCCTGCTCAATCAGGGATTGTGCGGTGCCGGATTGTGGGTGCCGCTGTTGCCGGGAGTGACTGGTAGCATGCTGGTGGGGCTGGCCTGGTGGCCGGCCATATTTGGAATTTAGTCTTGCCTCGCCGGGGAGGTCTCTGGCGGGGTTTTTTTTGGCTCAACAATGCGAATGAGTCGTATTAATAATAGTGGAGTTCGATATGAAACGAAATGCATTGAGTCTGGCCCTGGCGGGCCTGTTGGGGAGTGGAATGGTTATCGCCGGCGAGCAGCCGATCGGTGATCCGGTGGAACTGAACGGCATGGAGGTCGCGGCGGTCTACCTGCAGCCGACCATGATGGAGCCGATGCTGCCCGGCATGGACAAGGCCGATATCCACCTGGAGGCAGATATACACGCCATTAAGGGCAACCAGAACGGCTTTGGTGAGGGGGAATGGATACCCTACCTGGACATCAGCTACACCATCACCCAGCAGGGTGGTGACTGGTCCACGACCGGCAGTTTCATGCCCATGGTGGCCTCCGACGGCCCCCACTATGCGGATAACATCAAGCTGAACGGTCCCGGCAAGTACCACCTCAAGTACCACATCAAGCCACCGGCCTATAATGGGTTCTATCGGCATACCGACAAGGAGACCGGTGTCGGTGCCTGGTGGGCACCGTTTGATCTGGAGTGGGATTTCGCCTTTGTCGGGGTGGGCAAGAAAGGCGATTACTGAGGGGTTGCCGTTGGCCTGACCAGCCATGTGGAGACACACGGCGCCATGGATTGCCACTGGCGCCGTGTGTCATTGGCTATTTAGGTGTAAACTCGCCCTCTCACCGGCAACAGAGGCCGGTGGTCTCTTGGTGTCAACAAAGGAAACGCGCTGTGTCCAGCTTGAAAAACGATCGATTTCTCCGCGCCCTGCTGCGTGAACCCGTGGACATGACCCCGGTCTGGATGATGCGCCAGGCGGGACGGTATCTGCCGGAGTATCGGGCCACCCGTGCCAGGGCCGGCAGTTTCATGGATCTCTGCATGAACCCGGAGCTGGCCTGTGAAGTAACCCTGCAGCCGCTGGAGCGTTTTCCCCTGGATGCCGCCATCCTGTTCTCAGACATCCTCACTATCCCCGATGCCATGGGCCTGGGCCTCTATTTTACCGAGGGAGAGGGTCCGAAATTCAAAAACCCGGTGCAGGACGAGGCGGCGGTCGCCGCGCTGGGCGTGCCCGACCCGGAAGACGACCTGGGTTATGTCATGGATGCGGTGCGCACCATCCGCCGTGAACTGGATGGACGGGTGCCGCTGATCGGCTTCTCCGGCAGTCCCTGGACCCTGGCCACCTACATGGTGGAGGGCAGCAGCACCAAGAACTTCGCCAAGGTGAAGGAGATGATGTTCGATCGGCCCGACCTGATGCACAGCCTGCTGGGCAAGGTGGCGGAGTCGGTGATCAGTTATCTGAATGCCCAGATCGCCGCCGGGGCGCAGGCGGTGATGGTGTTCGATACCTGGGGCGGGGTGCTGAGTCCACGCGACTACCAGCTGTTTTCACTGGCCTATATGGAGCGCATTGTTCAGGGGCTGGTGCGTGAAAGCGAGGGCCGCAAGGTGCCGGTGATCCTGTTCACCAAGGGCGGTGGTCAGTGGCTGGATGCCATGTCCCGCACCGGCTGCGATGCCCTGGGCGTGGACTGGACCACCGATCTGGCCGATGCCCGGGTAAGGGTCAAGGACCGGGTGGCGCTGCAGGGTAACGTGGACCCCAGCATCCTCTATGCCGCACCCGAACGTATCCGTGAAGAGGTGGGCCGGGTACTGGCCAGCTACGGTCACGGTCCCGGACATGTGTTCAACCTTGGCCACGGCATCCATCCTGATGTAAACCCGGAACATGCCGGGGTGTTGGTCGAGGCGGTGCATGAACTGAGTCAGGCCTACCATAGCCCCGGGGTAAAAGGGAAAAGCTGGGGTAGTGATTGAGCCTCGCCGTCCGTTAAAACCATGATCCTGAATGACCCCGACCGGGAAACCGGCCGGGGTTTTTTGTTCTGGGATGGATTTATGCTGCGAAACCCGACATCCGGAGGTTAAATCCTGATCCCGGAAATGATCGATCCCTGTTGTTGGGATTCGTTCCTCATCCCAACCTGCGATGCTTATGCCCGTATCCTCAATCATAGGGCGCCCCGTAGGCGCCCCCACACGTGCTCAGAAACCGTAGCTGAGCATTAGGGTCAGTTTTTCATAATCATCGATGTTGGCGTCGGCATCGATGTCGGCATAGACCAGATTCACGCTCAGGTTCTCGGCGATGTCCGCCAGATCGTAGCCGAGGGCCAGATTAATCTCGCGCTCCTCGCTGTTGCCGGCATAGTCACTGTGGCCGACTATCAGTCCCAGGGTGGCGTGGCCGATACTGTACTCGGCGCCCAGGTACCAGGTCTGGGCATCGGCGACGTAGACCTGATTGCCATCCTCCAGCGGATTGATGTTTTCGCCCAGGTCGTCCAGGTGGCCCACGCCGCCCTGCCTGTCGGTGTCGATGTAACCGGCCGCCAATGCGAGCCCGCCCAGCGTGCCGCGCAATTCCAGGTGCAGAATGGCCCCGTCCGCCTCGCCAGCCACTTCCACGTCCGAGGCGGCATAGTGGGCGGTCAGGCCCAGGCCGGAGGCGTGTTCAAAATCGGCCTTCAGACCCAGGCCGTCGAAAATATCGTTCACGTGGATATAGTAGGGATTAAGCACCAGTCCCTCGGCCGGGCTGACCTTGGCATCCAGGAACCAGGCACCGTTATCGCCGATATCGGTGAAGCTGTGCTGCAGATCGTCCTCGTCTGCAACCGCCAGACTGCGGCTGTAGCCGGCGGTGAGCTCCGTGGCCGGTAGCATATCGCTGGTCAGGGTCACGGCTTCGTGATAATCCCCGACCCACTCCAAATCAACTGCCTGGCGACCCAACACGGCGCCGAAGCCATCGCCCCGATAGCTGAGATAGGCCTCGGTCACCAGGGTGCCGACGCCCTCGTCCGAATCGCCCGGGTTGTCCTCGTCCAGCTCGCTGCCGTGACGCAAGGCGAGGCTCATCTGCAGGCCGTTCAGTGGCGCCGTCTCATATTTCAGGCCAAGAAAGCCGGTGCCGTAGCCGCTGTCCGTGCTGCTACGGTTGTCGATGCCCTTGTAAAAGAGGTTCAGGTCACCGCTGACGGTGCCGTTTTTAAAGGCGTCGGACAGATTGTCGGCTTGTGCGCCGTACGACGTCAGTAGCGAGATGATCGCTACACCTAGATAGTGTTTTTTCACGTTGTCCCCTTGTGTCTGTGGATAGGTTGATAGAGTTGTATCGGTTGTTGCCACGCTCGGTGGACAGGTGCGTACCCGTCAATTCAAAGAATTGATGTGCTCCCTACATCCCGGCAGGGGCTACCAGTCCTGCCAGCAGGAGCGCGGTCAGGGCGGTAGCCCAGAACAGTCCGGTTGAGCGTCCGCCCGGTGGTTGATCACGCCGGCTAAGGATGGTCGATTTAATGGCGGAGTTTATTGACATGGCATCCAGTGGCCTATTGTTCATAAGTATCAGTTAGCGGTAATTGGGACAGCTCCCTGGCAAAGGCGGAGAGGCCGGAGCTGCGAAGTGGTATGAAGGCCTTGGCGTTCTGCTTGCAAAAGCGTTTCACCTTCAGACAGGCGTCGTGGCTGATGCAGTCGACCGGGCAGAACACCATGTCCGCCTTACTCAGCAGGCAGTGCAGGTTGGCGCGGCTCTCCTCGATACCGCCGTCATGGTGCTCAAAGCGTCCCCTGAACTTCTCCACCAGGGCGCGGAAGTGGGGTGACAGGGAGGGGTGCCCGCCTACGTAGACGATCTGCCGGCCGCACAGGTCGGTGGTCGGCTGGTCCGGTGTCTCGTCGCTCCCCAGCAGCTGGTGCAGGGCCAGTTCGCTGGCCTGCTGTTCTGCTTCCAGCTTGCTTAATGCTGTATAGGCGGAGGCTCGTTGCTGTTGCAGCTGCTCGTTACGTCGAGTCAGGTTGGTGAGCCGGCGCCGGGTTCGCTCCAGCTGGCGTACCGCTTGGCTCAGTTCCCGGCGACTTGCGGCAAGCTGTTCATTCAACGCCGCATTGTCCTTCTCAATTGCCGGTTTGTCGCGGGCAAGCCGGCGCAGCAGCTGTGCCTCCAGTTCCTGGATGACTGCCTCCTTCTGTGCCAGTTGTTCATGGTGTTGGCGCCGGGCACGCACTGCCGTTGCACGCAATTCGGTGATATTGGCGTCCAGGGCTGCAAGCCGCTTCAGGTTGGCGCGATTGGCGGCACCGGCCAGATGCGACAGCATATGTACATCGCCGTAGATACGCTGCATCAAGGTGGTACTGATCTGTGGGTGGGTGGCCAACGCCCAGAAAGGACCCGCGATATTGCCCGTTTGCAGGGCCTGCTGCCAATAGCCGGTAAGATCCTGATTATCGCATTTGGCAAGCTGATTGATGGCTGCGCGGAATTTTCTATCCAGGAGGCGGGTGAGCAGTCGTGCGGCACGACACTCCCGGCCCGCACTGCCAACCAGAGCGGTGTGGGCGTCATAGTCGCTGTGTTTGGGTTCCAGCTCGATGCCCGCCTGGCGGATGAGCCTGTGCAATTCAGGCAGGGTCAGGCAGGTGCCGAGGACAGCACAGTGAAAGCGGTGCTCCAGCTCCCACAGCTTCAGGCGCCTTGGAACGGTAGTCCGGGGCGGCTCGAAGCGCTTTTTTAGAAGATTGCACATGGACTAGCGGGCGCGGAATGTGGGTTGGTCAAACGGCAGGCCCAACCGCTCGGCGTAGCTCAGTCCTTCGTCCTGAATATCTTCCAGGGTCAGGTCGCCGCGCTCCAGCAGGGGTAGAATCCAGCCGGCGCCGCAACGCAGTATCTCCTGGCCGGTTTCGGCATCCAGCAGCCGCAGGCACGGGTCGCTGCGCTCCAGCCAAGCATCGATGACACATTGCATGATTCAGTCTCCTTGTGATCTGGCAGTTAATGATAATCATTATCGTTTAAGTGTCAAGATGTAATGGATTATTTATTTAACAATGGGACGAGCGTTAACCGGGATTACCCATACTGTTTTGCTGTGTCCGGGAAGCATATGAGCCCATAGGTTGGTGTGAGCTTGCGAACCCCAACAGGCTAACGCGGCCCGCCTGCGGATTCGCGGGTCGGATTATCCTGGCCTAATCCAACGAACCTGAACGATTGCAATTGATGGGCGCGCGAAACTTGCCTGTCGGGATGGGGGTGGGGCGTCCGCGGGGTTTCGCGGTGAACAATGCGGGTTAATAATGCGGCGGGATCTCGTGTCCGCCGCTTCCGTCTTCCGGTGGTGTGAGGTTCTGCATCCGCAGATGCAGCTCTTTGATGGCCAGTTGCAGGGTATTGAGCTGGTTTTGCAGCTGACTGACGGTCAGGTTGAGCTGGTGGATGGCGTCTTCCTGAAACGCAATGCGGGTCTGTAAATCGACTATTTCATTGGTCATGCACGATGCTCCCGTGACAGATATTCAATCGACTGCATCTCTTGCAGCCGGCTGACGGCCCGCTCGAACTCCGCTTTCAGCCGCTCGCCCCGGTATAGATCCAGCGGACCAGCTGCCGCGCTGATGATCAGCTTGACCCCCCGATCGTAAAACTCATCGACCAGGAAGACAAAGCGGCGTGCCGCATCGTCCAGCTCACCGGTCAGCAGCGGAATATCGGAAATGATCACGGTATGGTAACAGCGTGCCAGTTCCAGGTAGTCGGCCTGGCTGCGTGGGGGGCCGCAGATGGCGAAAAAGTCGAACCAGATCAGGTCGTCCGCCAGCCGCTGGACGGGAATTTCACGCCCGTACAAGGAGATTGTTCCGCCACTCTGGCCCGGTTCGGGTGCCAGTTGTTCGAACTCTTCAATCAGGCGCTGATTAACCGCCGCTCCCAAGGGTGTGTGGTAGACGGTGGCCTGTTGCAGGTAGCGCAGCCGGTAATCGGTTGTGCTATCCAGGTGAATCACCCGGGTGTGCTGTTTGATCAACTCGATCGCGGGCAGGAAACTGGCTCGCTGCAGGCCGTTTCGATACAGGTTGTCCGGTGCGGTGTTGGAGGTGGTGACCAGGGTGACGCCGCGACTGAACAGGGACTTCAGGAGTTGGGCCAGGATCATGGCATCGCCGATATCAGTGACAATGAATTCGTCCAGGCAGAGGATGCGTGTACGGGCGGCCAGGGATTCGGCGACCCGGTCGAGGGGATTTTTTACCCCCTTGAGACGGCTGAGCGACTCATGGGTATTGCGCATGAAGTGGTGAAAATGGATGCGCAGTTTGTTATCAAACGGCAGTTGGTTGAAGAACAGGTCCACCAGCCAGGTTTTACCCCGGCCAACGCCGCCCCACAGGTACAGACCGGTGGCGGGGTTGATTTCCCGCTGAGGCGTGCGTTTCAACAGCCGGCTGAGCAGGTCCGGTTCGGGGGGGGGAGGCGCCGGCTGAATCAGCCGCTTATAGAGTGCCTGGAGTTCAGCGACCACGGCCGCCTGGTCCGGGTCCGCTACTACCGCATTCTGTTGCAGCTGGTGCTGGTAAAATTGCTCGGGTGTCATCCGGCCAAGAATACCGGATTCAAGTAAAAAATTCCTGGTTTGGACCTGGTGACCTAATCCTTTTCGTGGGGATGGCGTTCATCCAGATTGGCAGGACAAAGGACGGTACGCATGGTACCGATCAGGGTCAGCAACTGGCCGTTGCGAATCCGGTAGTAGATGCGGTTGGCCTCCTTTCTCGAGATCACGATATTCTTGTTGCGCAGCTGCTCCAGGTGTTGCGAGATATTGCTCTGCGAAGTGCCGGTGCGCTCCACGATCTCACCGACCGACAGTTCATCATCGCCCAGTGAGCAGAGGATTTTCCAGCGTAGCGGATGGGCCATCGCCTTGAGTGCGTTGGCGGTCAGGGTGGTGTCTTCATTATCCAGGGGTGGGCTTTGGTCACTCATGATTGACTCCTTTTACAACTCAAGAGGGCATATCTATGCTGGATGCACTATCCTCTGACAGCTCATCCTGTCGGATATAGCCGCTCATATCCTTGGCAATACATAAAATATCGGATATCTCTCCATGCTCATTTTTCACCGCAGTCCGGGAGAACAGGATCGGAATGCGTCGTCCGTCATGGGTGATGAAGCGGGCCTCGATCTGGTTCAGGGCGCCGACCCGGATCAGTGCCTCCAGCCAGGTACCCATGAAGGCGCCGGCCTGTTCGTCGCCCTCCTCTTCAAAAATATCACCGATGCCCATGCCGAGCAGCTCTTCATCGCTATAGCCGAGCATGCGCCGCAGGGCCGGATTGACCTCGCGGACCTTGCCATCGGGACTCAGCACCAGTAGCGCCTCGCCCATATAGTTGATAATGTTTTCCAGGTGCTGCTTTGCCTGTGCCAGCTCCGCGGTGCGTTCCGCCACCTTCTGTTCCAGTACCCGGTTGAGGTTGCGCTCTTTCTCGATCAGCCGGAAATAAGTGCTGATCTTGTTGATCAACTGATTGTCATCAATCGGTTTCAACAGATAATCCACCGCACCCACTTCATAGCCCTTCTGCTGGAACTCCTGGGTCTTGAAGGCGGCGGTGAGAAAGATGATCGGTATATCCCGGGTCTTTTTGCGAATCTTCAGCATGGAGGCGGTCTGAAAGCCGTCCATCTCTGGCATCTGCACATCGAGAATAATCAGGTCGATGTGGGTGTCACCCAGAGCGATGTCCAGCGCCTGCTGTCCGGATGTGGCCTCCAGTATGGTCACGTCCATATGCTGCAGCAGCAGGGTGCGCAGGGTAAAGAGGTTGTGCGCGTGGTCGTCCACGGCCAGGAGGGTAAACCCGCTGTAGCGGTTCATGCGGCACATCCCTGTGCCGCACCCTGGCGGGCGGCCTGTGGCCGTGAAAATTGTCTCTCCTGGCAATTTTTCATCATTTGCTGTCTACAACTTCCGCTGGTAGATATTGTGCGAGCAGCCTGTGCAACTGTCCACGATCAATCGGCCGCTGGATCAGGGCGTCCGCACCGGCTGCCCGACAGGCCGCCTCAATCTCCGGGGCCGGTCCGGCGAGTATGGCAATCACCGGCAGCCGCTGGGTCTGTTTAATACGTTTGATCGTATCACAGCACTCCTCGCAGGGCAGAATGATGTCAATCAACACCAGGGCAAATGGCTCATCGGCCATCAGTTCGATCGCCTCGCCGGCGTCCTCCGCCGCCGTGACCTTGAGGCCGGCCTGTTCCAGCAGCGGGGTCAGTTGCAACAGGTTGTGCAGATTGGCATCCACCACCAGTAGCGAGTGCCTGCCCAGGTAGTGGTCGGCCGGATCGGCCTCTGCCGGCGCGGGGAGTTCCGGGCTGGTGATTGTCTCCGATACAGGCGTGGCGGGCTGCTCGGGATCCAGTTTGGCGGGTAGTAGCAGCGTGAACCGGCTGCCCTGACCGGGGCTGCTGTGCAGTCGTATCTCCCCGCCCAGCAGCCCGGCCAGTTGCCGGCTGATGGTGAGACCCAGGCCGGTACCGCCATAACGGCGGTTGGTGGCGCCATCGGCCTGCTTGAACGCCTCGAAGATCTCGGCATGCTTGGCTGGCGGGATGCCGATGCCGCTGTCGGTCACGCTGATCTGCAGGGCATAGGACTCCGCGTCGGCCGGATCGGCAACGACCACCCGGATCACTACCTCGCCCGCCTCGGTGAACTTGACCGCATTGGAGAGGAAGTTCTTGAGAATCTGGCGCAGTTTTTCCGGGTCGCTGATGATCTGCTCCGGGACATTGCTGGCAATCTCCAGCCGCAGCGCCAGCCCCTTGGCGTCGAATTGGGGTTGGACCAGCTCAACCAGGCCGTGCAGCAGGGGTGTCAGGTTGACGGTTTCGGCATGTAGCGGGATACGCCGCGCCTCAATGCGGGAGAGGTCCAGGATATTGTCGATCAGCGCCTGCAGATCGCTGCCCGCCTCATGGATGACCCGTGCCTGCTTGATCTGATCCTCGCTCAGCCCCTGCCTGGAGCCGGCCAGCAGCTTGGAGAGCAGCAGGATGGAGTTGAGCGGCGTCTTCAGCTCATGGCTGATGTTGGCCAGGAACTGGGACTTGTAGCGGTTGGACTCCTCCAGCTCCCGGGCATGGGCCCGCAGGTTACGTGAGGTGCGGCCATGCTCCTCTGCCAGGCGGGAGAGATTCATCCCCAGGCGTTTCAGCTCCTGGGGGCCTTTCCAGTCGAAAGTGACCGGCGCCTCATGTTCCAGGATCTGCTGGATGCCGTCGATCAGTTCACGGCTCAGGCGCTCCGCCCGCTTCGCCAGCCAGCGGGAGGCGAGCCAGGTGGCCAGCATCAACAGAAACACAATGCTCAGCACGCGCAGGGTAAGGGCGTTGCGGAATTCGGCAATGGGCGAGGGATCCACCAGTCGCCCGACCCAGAGCGACCGGGACTGCTCGGTGCGGAACATCGGCACCCACATGATCTGCTCATCGTGCCCTTTCCAGAGCGCCGGTTTCTCCTCCGCAAACAGTGGCTGCAGGCCGGGATAACGCTCAAAGGCGTTGCCGGTGGGGGTGCCGGGGGCGGGGATCTCCAGAAAGTCACCGTCATCGTTTACCCACAGGGTGTCGCGGTAGAAGCGGGCGATACCGCCCACATCGATATTCAGCATCACGGCGCCGATGGGGGCCCCACTCTCCTGGCTGAAGATTGGGGTGATCAGGCGCAGGGTCATGAAACGGCGCGGGTCCAGCGCGCCCGCATCCGGGTTAAGACTGAGCGCACTGACCAGTACGCGGCCCGGCTCCGCCTGCAACGCGGCACTGATCAGGGCCTTTGGCGCCCTGCCGGGACGTCGCACGGTAGGTTGCCAGGACTGGTTCTCCCGGTCCCGGTCGAGCCAGAACTGCTCATCGCCCTGGGCATCGAGAAACACAATCTGCACGATGTCCAGCTGCTCGTGGAGGATCTGGTTGATCCACTGGATATAGCGGGTGCGGGCCAGATCGATATTTTTGTCGCTGTTGTTCTCGTCGCTGATACCCAGCACCGTGCCCGGTTCCGGCAGCTTGGCCAGCAATCGCACCATCTCGTGGCGACTGGCCAGGTGCTGATCCAGATCGCGGAAGTCGGCGCGCAGATTCTGCAGATGCGCCTTCTGATAAAACAGGTCCATGCGCTCCAGCACCAACGGCAGATTGATCACCACCGCAATCAGTAGCGGGGTGAGGGCGAAGGCGAAGAAAAACAGCAGTATCTGGGTGCGGAGTTTCACATCTTGTAGTCAAGCGGCTGCCGGTGCAGGCACATTAACCCAAGCCATGCCTATCCGCAAAGTGTGGCATGATGCGCCCATGAGCGAGATGACGATCCTGTATCGGGATGAACACTATATCGCGGTAGACAAGCCGGCCGGCCTGCTGGTGCACCGCACCCGTATCTCCGAGGACAGCCGTTTCCTGCTGCAGCAGTTGCGTGACCAGATCGGTCGGCGGGTCTATCCGGTCCATCGCCTGGACCGGCCGACCTCCGGGGTGCTGATTTTCGGCCTGGATTCGGATGCGGCGCGACGGCTGGTGCAGTTGTTTGAACAGCGCCAGGTGCAAAAGCGCTATCTGGCGGTGGTCAGGGGCTATACCGCCGAGTCGGATGTGATCGATTATCCCCTGCGGGAGGAGGCCCACAAGGCACCGCAAGCGGCGGTCACCGGTTATCGCCGGCTGGCTACCGTGGAGCTGCCGATAGCCGTCGGGCGCTATGCCAGTGCACGCTATTCTCTGTTGGAGGTGCGCCCGGAGACCGGGCGCATGCATCAGATCCGCAAACACATGAAACACATCTTTCATCCGATTGTAGGGGATACCACGCACGGCGACGGGCGGCATAACCAGCTATTCAGGGACCGGTTCGGGATCTGTCGTCTGCTGTTGATGGCCGCGGAGCTGAACTTTGTACATCCCTACAGCGGGGTTGCCCTGTCAATCGGAACGCGGCCGGATACGGAGCTGGCGGGTCTGTTCGAGCGTCTCGGGTTTGGCTCAGAGTGACTTGACGAGTTCCAGTACCACCTGGGCGTGCCCTTTGGGCTTGACGTCATAGAGAGCGTGGCGGATGACGCCCTGTTTGTCGATGATAAAGGTGGAGCGCAGGATACCCATGCGTTTCTCGCCATGCGCCTCCTTCTCCTTCCAGACGTAATAGTCCTGACAGAGAGTGCCGTCGATGTCGGCCAGCAGGCCGATGGTGAGGCCGTTCTTATCGCGGAAATCACCATGACTGAGGCAGTTGTCCATGCTGACGCCCAGAATGTCGGTCTCTGCCGCCTGAAATTCATCCATCAGATCTGAGAACTCCAGCGCCTCGATGGTGCAGCCCGGCGTGTTGTCCTTGGGATAGAAATAGAGCACCAGATTACGTTTGCCCAGATAGTCACCGAGTTCGGATTTATTAAGGTCCGCATTGGGCAAGGCAAAATCCGGCGCTTGATCACCGACTTTCAGCATGACTCCTCCTCAGGTGTCCGGTCACTCTTGTTATGAGTGTTGAATCTATTGCCGTTGCAACGGCACGTCAACCTCTGGTTTGTCGCGGAATTCGCGGTTGGGCTGAATAGGCGCTGACCCGGCATCATCGGGCGCCCCGCGGACGCCGTGGACTGTGTCGCCCATCTGGTGATGAACAAGGCCCGCCTTATAGGCAGTAATAGCCCCTGTGGCCGCCCGGTTCCGTCAGTGATTTAAATCGGTGAAAGCCGGGTTGTATTTAATCAATCCCCGGCCGGTTCGGGGTCATAACCCAGATTCGGAGCCAGCCAACGCTCCACCTCGGCCGGGTCCATCTGTTTGCGCCCGGCGTAATCTGCGATCTGATCCCGTGCCAGTTTACCGACGGCAAAATAGCGCGCCTCGGGGTGGCTGAAGTAGAGACCGCTGACGGCCGCCGTCGGCACCATGGCCATCGATTCGGTCAGCCAGATGCCGGCTTGCTCCTCCACATCCAGCAGCTCCCAGAGGATGCGTTTCTCCGTGTGGTCCGGGGAGGCCGGATAGCCGATGGCCGGCCGGATGCCCTGGTACTGCTCCTTGAGCAGGGCCCGGGTATCCAGCTCCTCGTTGGCGGCATAACCCCAGAACTCCCGGCGCACCTGCAGATGGATCTGCTCCGCCAGCGCCTCGGCCAGCCGGTCGGCCAGCGCCTTGAGCATGATGGCGCTGTAGTCGTCGTGATTCGCCTCGAACTCCGCGACCTTCTGGTCGATGCCGATGCCGGCACTGCAAGCGAAGCCGCCAATGTAGTCCTTCACCCCGCTGGCCTGCGGGGCGATGAAGTCCGCCAGGCAGTCGTTATAGCGCCCTGCCGGCTGCTTGCCCTGCTTGCGCAGAAAATGGAACCGGGTAGCCACCTCGGTACGCGCCTCGTCCCGGTAGACAATGACGTCATCACCGTCGCTGCTGGCCGGCAGGATGCCGATCATGGCGTTGGCGCGCAGCCACTTCTGCCCGATGATCTGTTCCAGCATGGCCTGGGCGTCGTCGAACAGCTTGCGTGCCTCTTCGCCCTTGTCCGGGTCCTGCAAAATCTTCGGATAACTGCCGCGCAGCTCCCAGGCGTGGAAGAAGAAGGTCCAGTCGATCAGCGGAACCAGGCTGGCGAGGTCGATATCCTCCAGCAGACGGATACCCGGTCGGGCCGGCACCGGTGGCTGGTAGCTGCTCCAGTCGATGGGCACCCGGTTGGCCTGCGCCTCCGCCAGGGAGACCAGGTTGCGGTTTTCCTGCTGGCTGGCCCGGCGCGCCTGGGCATCGGCATACTCGCTGTTGATCTGGCTGATGTATTCGTCCCGCCGCTCGGCGGAGAGCAGGCTGCTGGCCACGCCCACGGCGCGCGAGGCGTCCGGCACATAGACCGAGGGGCCGCTGTATCTGGGGTGGATTTTCACCGCAGTATGAATCAGCGAGGTGGTGGCGCCACCGATCAGCAGCGGAATACGCATCTCCAGCCGCTCCATCTCCCGGGCGATGTGCGCCATCTCCTCCAGGGAGGGTGTGATCAGCCCGGACAGACCGATGATGTCGACCTGATGCTCTGCCGCCTTCTGCAGGATGGTCTCGGCCGGCACCATCACCCCCAGGTCGATCACTTCGTAGCTGTTGCACTGCAGGACCACGCCGACGATATTCTTGCCGATGTCGTGCACGTCGCCCTTCACCGTGGCGAGCAGGATCTTGCCATTGGGCCGGCTGTTGCTGTCGCTTTTCTCGGCCTGTATAAAGGGTTCCAGATAGGCCACTGCCCGCTTCATCACCCGGGCCGATTTGACTACCTGTGGCAGGAACATCTTGCCGGCGCCGAACAGGTCGCCGACCCGGTTCATGCCGTCCATCAGCGGGCCTTCGATCACCTCCAGCGAGCGCTTCACCCCCTGGCGGGCGGCCTCGGTGTCCTCCTCGATATATTCGGTAATGCCCTTCACCAGGGCGTGTTCCAGGCGCTGGGCCACCGGCCAGGCGCGCCAGGCCAGGTCCTCTTTCTGTTCCGCCGCGGCGCCGTCGCCGCGATATTTCTCGGCGATCTCCAGCAGCCGCTCGGTGCCGTCGGCGCGGCGATTGAGAATCACATCCTCGACCCGCTCGCGCAGTTCAGCCGGCAGGTCGTCGTAGATCGCCAGCTGTCCTGCATTGACAATGCCCATGGTCAGGCCGGCCTGGATGGCGTGGTAGAGAAACACTGCGTGGATCGCCTCGCGCACCGGGTTGTTGCCGCGGAACGAGAAGGAGACATTGGAGATGCCGCCCGAGACCAGGGCGTGGGGCAGGCTGTCGGTAATCTGCCGGGTCGCCTCGATAAAGTCGACGCCGTAATTGTTGTGCTCCTCGATACCGGTCGCTACTGCGAACACATTGGGATCGAAAATGATATCTTCCGGCGGAAAGCCGACCTGTTCGGTCAGTAGCCGGTAGGCGCGGCTGCAGATCGCCACCTTGCGCTCCAGGGTGTCGGCCTGACCCGCCTCGTCGAACGCCATGACCACTGCTGCCGCACCGTAGCGGCGGATCAGCGTGGCCTGGCGGAGAAAGTTCTCTTCACCCTCTTTCATGGAGATGGAGTTGACCACCCCCTTGCCCTGGATGCACTTGAGCCCCGCTTCCAGCACCTCCCACTTGGAGGAGTCCACCATCACCGGCACCTTGGCGATGTCGGGCTCGGTGGCGATCAGATTGAGAAAGCGGATCATCGCCGCTTTCGAGTCGAGCATCGCCTCGTCCATATTGATGTCGATGATCTGGGCGCCGTTTTCTACCTGCTGGCGACAGATCTCCAGCGCCGTGTCGTACTGCTCCTCCATGATCAGACGCTTGAACTTGATCGAGCCGGTGACGTTGGCGCGCTCGCCCACATTCACGAACAGGCTGTCGCGGTTGATGGTCTGGGGCTCCAGGCCGGAGAGCCGGCAGGCGCGCTCGATCTCCGGCAGTTGGCGTGGTTGCTGGTCGGCAATGGCGCTTGCCATGGCACGGATGTGGTCCGGGGTGGTGCCGCAGCAGCCACCGACGATATTCAGAAAACCGCTGGCCGCCCATTCGCGGATCTGTTTCGCCATGGTCTCCGGTTCCAGGTCATACTGACCGAACTCGTTGGGCAGACCGGCGTTGGGGTGGGCCGAGACGTGGGTCTCCGCGATGCGCGACAACTCTTCCACGTACTGGCGCAGTTGATCCGGCCCCAGGGCGCAGTTGAGGCCGATGGCGATCGGCCGGGCATGGCGCAGCGCGTTGTAGAACGCCTCGGTGGTCTGCCCCGAGAGGGTGCGGCCGGAGGCGTCCGTGATGGTGCCGGAGATCATCACCGGCAGGCGCAGGCCGTCCTCCTCGTACACCTGCTCCACGGCGAAGATGGCCGCCTTGGCATTCAGGGTGTCGAAAATGGTCTCGATCAGGATGATGTCGCTGCCACCCTCGATCAATCCGCGGGTCGCCTCGGCGTAGGCAGTCACCAGGTCGTCAAAGGTGATATTGCGGAAACCGGGGTCATTCACGTCCGGTGACAGGGAACAGGTGCGGTTGGTCGGACCCAGCACGCCGGCGACAAAGCGCGGGCGTTGCGGTGTGCTGGCCGCATCGGCCGCCTGTCGGGCCAGTCGCGCCGAGGCGACGTTCATCTCGTGGCTCAGCGACTCCATCCGGTAGTCCGCCATGGAGATGCGATTGGCACCGAAGGTATTGGTTTCAAGGATATCCGCACCGGCCTCCAGGTAGGCGCGATGGATGTCGCCGATCAGATCCGGCCGGGTGATGGAGAGCAGATCGTTGTTGCCCTTCAGGTCGCAGGGCCAGTCGGCGAAGCGCTCGCCCCGGTAGTCCGACTCCACCAGGCTGTGCCGCTGGATCATGGTGCCCATGGCGCCATCCAGCAGCAGGATGCGCTGTTGCAACAGGGTGTGGAGTTCTGCGGAGCGGTCTTCGGGGCGGTTCATGGGTCACTCGATATCCAGGGAAACAGAACGGCCTATTATAGGGTGCGGCGGGGGTGAAGGGGAAACGGGCGGGGAGCAAGTTGGTTAGTTATTGTTGTCGCTGGAAAAAGTGGTGTGCGCAAAGGTGTTTTATTGATCTGGTCCAAGAAAATAATCCATTTTTGTCCGCGAAAGAGATACACTTTTCCCATGCTCCGGTTGGCGAAAACAATATAATAACCATGATGTTAGAACGGTACTTATTGCTGCTGATACTGCTGGTCCTCACCGGCAGCCCGCTGGCGGCGGAATCGGTCCGGGTCGGTATCCATGCCAAACCGCCCCTCTCGCTGGTCGATGGCCAGGGTGCCGTCCAGGGCTTTGTGGTCGATCTGCTCGACCTGATCGCGGCTGAAGAGGGCTGGGTACTGGAGTACGTTCCCTGCAGGTGGGATGAGTGCAATCAACTGCTGGCGCTGGGTGAAGTAGATATGCTGACGCCCATCTCCTCCAATGAGGCCAAGCAGCGCCGGCTGGACTATAACCGCGAGAGCCTCTATGTGAACTGGGGACAGATCGTGATGGCGGGCAAGGATGTGATCAAATCCCCCCTGGATCTGGCGGACAAGACCGTGGTGGCGCTCTCCAGTGATCCGCACTTCGCCGATCTCAAGGAGCTGGCGGCCCGTTTTGATATCAATGTGCGGTTTCTCGAGGTTGGCGACTATGAATCGGTCCTGGCCTGGGTGGATCACGGTCCGGTGGATGCGGGACTGGTGCCGCGCTCTTTTGATCTGGCCGGGTTCAGGCAGTTTCCGCTGATCAAGTCCTCGGTGATCTTCAATCCGGCCGAGATCCGAATCGCGCTCTCTCCGTTGAATGGCCAGATCCCCAATGCCAAGCGTATCCAGCGGCTGGATTATCATATGACCCGCTTAAAGGGGGATCGGGAGTCAGCGTTTTACCGGCTTCAGGAGCGCTGGTTCGGTGACAAGGATCCTCAGGAAATTCCCGAGTGGCTGCGCTGGGTGCTGCTGGTCCTGTTGCTGCTGTTGCTGCTGCTGGTCGGTGGTGTGATGGTGTTGCGCCGCCAGGTCAGGCTCCAGACCGGAGAGATCCGTGAAATGAATGAGCGGTTTGCCGCTTTCATGCGGCATTTGCCGGGCATTGCCTACATGAAGTCGGCGTCCGGCCGTTACCTGTTTGTCAACCCGGTCTGGGAGCGGACCAATCACCTGCGCGAGGCGGCGGTGCTCGGACTCAGTGCCGCTGAAATCTGGCCGGAACGGGATCTGGCGGCGCGGGAGCGGGAGGAGCGCAAGGTCCTTGAGGCGGGCCAGGTAGTGGAGAGTATCGAGGTGCATCCCTGGAGTGACCGGCCGAGCCAGTGGCAGATGATCCGGTTTCCCATAGCCGGTCTCAGCGGAGAGACCGAGATGGTAGGCGGCATCGGACTGGATGTGACTGCCCAGAAAGAGACGGCCCGGGAGCTGAGTCATCTGCATCAGCAGTTGCAGTTGCTCCTGGAATCCGCTGGCGACGGCATCTGCGGACTCAATGGCGCGGGGCGCTGCACCTTCGCCAATCCGGCCGCACTGGAGATACTGGGTTATACCCGTAATGAGCTGACGGGTTGTAAATTCCATGACCTTGTTCAGCACACGCGGGCTGACGAGACACCCTATCCCGAGGAGGAGTCACCCCTCTACAATGCTTACCGTCAAGGCAGGCGGGCACATGTCGAGAACGGGGTTTTCTGGCATGGGGAGGGTGCCCCCCTGGCGGTGGAGTATTCGGCCTACCCCATGGCCAATGGCGATATGCCCGGTGCGGTGGTGATCTTTCGCCCGGCACGCGCCGGCTGATCCTTACCTGGCTGTTCCTTTCCGGCGCAGGCTGTTTCCGGATTCAGGTGGCGCGACGGCGGCCGTCAGATCACCCTGCTGGCGGACGAATTCATACATCACGATAGAGGCCGCAATGCTCACATTGAGGCTTTCCACCTGGCCAAACTGCGGTATCGCCAGGCGCCGTATATCCGGATAGTCATGCGGGTCGAAGCTGATGCCGCGCTCTTCATGCCCGAGTACAAAGGCACATTTCTCCGGTAGCCTGGCCTGGAATAGCGACTCCGCACCGCCCGCCTCCAGAATGAACAACGTATAACCGCGTGCTTTCAATTCCGCGTAACTCTGCTCGAAAGTGTCATAGAAACGTGCCGGCACTTTCTTGAACGAACCCTTGCCCGGTGCCGGGTCGAACATGCCGATATCGATCAGATGGACCTCGCGGGCGCCAAAGGCCTCGGCGCTACGGAAGATCTTGGGCACATTGAAGCCCGCCTTCAGATGATCCAGCACCAGTACGAACCGGTGTAGTCCCGGGCGCGCCAGCAGGTTTCGCTGGCGCTGTTTCTTGTAGCGCAGGATGGCCTGATTGCGTGAGGGTTTTTTTGACTTTCTTAACGGCATAACGGCTTTGGGTGGGCAACGGGGCTGAAATCATGCCATGATAAAATGGCTTTGTCCCCCTTGTCGGGGACCCCCGGTTGTTAGCCGTGTACTTGTGCGTGGTTGCAATCTTTCAAGGCGGACCGGGAGGCAACGCCCGCCTGCCATTTCAAACGACGCAAATACAAGGAGACTATTCATGTCTACACCTCAACCAGGCCAGACGGTCAAAGTCCACTACACCGGTACCCTCGAAGACGGCACCCAGTTTGATTCATCCGCCGGTCGTGATCCGCTGGAGTTTACGCTGGGGGAGGGGCAGGTCATACCCGGTTTTGAGCAGGCGCTTGCCGAGATGGCGGTCGGCGAGACCAAAACGGTGCAGATCCCGGCCGATCAGGCCTATGGCGAGCACCAGCCGGAGCTGGTGCAGGAAGTGGATCGGGCGCAGATTCCGGATGAAATCGAGCTGGCGGTCGGTGTGCAGTTGCAGGCCCAGGGACCCGACGGCCAGGTGTTTCGCCTGGTGGTGACCGAACTGGCGGAGGCCAGCGTCACCCTGGACGGCAACCATCCGCTGGCCGGCAAGGCCCTCACGTTTGAGCTGGAACTGGTGGAGATCGCCGCCTGAGTCATGATCTTTCCTGACTACCGTGGCGGCAGCATTGCCAATCTCATGTCCTCCATCGCCCTGGCGATGGGGGGCTGGGAGACCGGCTATCTGCCGCTCGGTCAGCTCGACGCTGATCGGCTTGGCCGGGTGCGCAATCTGGTGCTGCTGGTGGTGGATGGCCTGGGCTACCGCCATCTCAAGGAGCGCGCACCGGAGAGCGTACTGTTCAGCCACTGTATCGACTCGCTGACCTCGGTCTGCCCGTCAACCACGGCTACGGCAATCCCCACTTTTCTCAGTGGACTGCCACCACAGCAACATGGACTGACCGGCTGGTTCACCTATTTTGCCGAGGTCGGCTCCATTGTGACGGTGCTCCCCTACACCACGCGGCTGGGGCGTATGCCGATCGATGATCGGCTGTTGAACCCCCGTCAGTTGAGCGGTGTGGCGCCGATCTATGACCGTCTGGCGGTACAGAGTCATCTGGTGGTACCGGACTGGATCGCCGGAACCACCTTTAACCGGGCATTCACCGGACAGGGCCGGCTCCGCTCATACCGGGGCGGTCTGCAGGGCATGTTCAAGGGCATCGGCGGTGCGGTGGATGCAGGCAAGGGGCGCAATTTTATCTACGCCTACTGGCCGGAATTCGATAGTCTCTCTCATGAATATGGGGTGGCGAGCGCGGAGGTGGCGGCACACCTGGCCGCCCTGGACCAGGCCTTTGCCGAACTGGTCGCGCGACTGCGCGGGACCGATACCCAACTACTGGTAACGGCGGACCATGGTTTTGTCGACACCACACCGGACAGGACGCTACGGCTGTCGGCCCATCCGGAGCTGGCGGAGACGTTGATGATGCCGTTGTGCGGTGAACCCCGGCTGTCGTTCTGTTACGTGCACCCGGACCGCGCCGGACAGTTTGAACGCTATGTCACCGACCGGCTGGGCGAGGCAGTGACCCTGTGCCGCAGCGAGCAGCTGTTGCGCGAGGGGCGGTTCGGCCTGGGTGTGGCGCATCCGCGTCTGCGTGACCGGATCGGCCACTATGCCCTGATAATGAAAGAGAACTATATAATGACCAGCGAGCTGCCGGGTGAAAAGCCGCTGAGCCATATCGGTGTACATGGTGGCCTGTCGCCCCATGAAATGTATGTTCCCCTGATCAGCCTGGATTGTTATACATGATTATTGATCTTGACGACCTGAGTACCTCCGAAACCTATTTCGCCATGACCCAGGCGATTATCCCCCGGCCCATTGCATGGGTATTGTCCGAGAACGGGGCGGGTGACTACAACCTGGCGCCATTCTCCTATTTCAATGCGGTCTGCAGTGATCCACCGCTGATCATGATCTCTCTGGGCAAGAAGCCTGACGGCACGCCCAAGGATACCAGGGTCAACATCGAGGCGCGGGGATCCTTCGTGGTGCATATTGCCGGGGTCGAGCAGATCCAGCCGCTGAATGCGAGCTCGGCGACCCTGCCCGCCGGCGAATCCGAAATCACCCATCTGGGTCTGGAGCTCGCCGAGTTTCCCGGTTCCCGGCTGCCCCGGCTGGCTGAATGCCGGTTGGCCATGGCCTGCGAGTTGTATGAGGTGATGGAGCTGGGACCGGTGCCCCAGGCGCTGGTATTCGGGCGCCTGACTCACCTGTACATTGAAGATGGCGTCGCAGAGCAGGACTCCAAGGGCCGGCTTAAGATCCATGCCGACCGCCTGAACCCCCTCGGCCGCCTCGGGGCGCGGGAATATTTTGCCGGCGGCGAAATCATCACCCTGCCCCGGCCAGCGTGAGTGGTTGCAGAAACGGCCGTGGCTGACGCTACAGTATCTACAGGCCGGATGTCGGTAGCACTGCCATCCGGTGGACCCAGACAGGTAATGGCAAGATGAAAGATCTACAGGCGCTGAGGGAGCGGCTCTCCCGGCTGGACGTCGAACTCCTGGAGATGGTGGCGCGCCGCCAGGAGATCGTCGCGGAGATCGGCCGTGCCAAATCTTCCGCCGGCCGGGGCACCCGGGATTACGCCCGGGAAAAGGATGTACTGGAACTGGCGAGGCGCACCGCCAGGCGGGTCGGGCTGGATGAGGATATCGGCGAGGAGATGTTCCGCCTGCTGATCCGCGCCTCGCTGGCGGCTCAGGAGCTGGATAAGGTCTCTTCGCAGGGCTCGGGCAGCGGCAAGCGGGCACTGGTGATCGGTGGTTCCGGCCAGATGGGGCAGTGGTTCGTGCGTTTTCTCGACACCCAGGGCTACGCGGTGGAGATCTGTGACCCACAACCGGCCCGCTCCGGTCATGTCCGCTTTGCTTCACTGGATGAGACGGGGCTGGAACATGACCTGGTGGTGATTGCTGCACCCATACAGCAGACGGTGCGGTTGCTGGAACGGTTGGCCGAACGCAAACCGGGCGGCATCATATTTGATATCAGCTCCCTGAAGGGGCCGCTGGCCGAGGCACTCGGCAGGCTGCGCGCTGCCGGCTGTCACGTCACCTCCATTCACCCCATGTTCGGCCCCGACACCGAACTGCTCTCCGGGCGCAATGTGGTGTTCGTCGATCTGGGCGACCCTGATGCCACGGCCATGGTGCAGGAGCTGTTTGCCTCCACCATGGCGGAGCAGGTGAGCATGTCCCTGGACGGACATGACCGGGCCATGGCCTATGTGCTCGGCCTCTCCCATGCCGTCAATATTGCCTTTTTCAACGCCTTGTCCCAGAGCGGCGAGGAGGCGGAGGCTTTGGCAACTCTCTCCAGCAGCACCTTCGATGCGCAGATGGATGTGGCCAGCCGGGTAGCGGAGGAGAATCCCTATCTCTATTTCGAGATCCAGTCCCTCAACGCTCACAGCCCACGCGCCCTGGTGACGCTGCTGAATGCCGTCACCCAGGTGGCGGGGCGGGTGCTGGACGGGGATGAACAGGGCTTTGTCGATCTGATGGCCCAGGGCAAGGCGTTCCTGGCCCGGCGCCCGGAGGACCGGCCCTGATCGGCTGGCAGGCAGATGCATATGACCGGAGACAACGGGTGAAACTGAAACGGGTGCTGTCGATCACGTTAGTAGTCGGCCTGGTCGCCTATGCCGCGCTCAAGGGTGCGGTCTATTACCAGGTCAAGACCGGGCTGGGTCGGCTGACCGCCATGGTTGCGCCCTTTGCCACCCTCAAGTACGAAGCTATCGAATCGGCTCTGCAGGGTAGCGTGGCGGTAACCGGCATCAGCGTGATGCCGGCAGATGCGCCGGTGGGTATCCGGATCGAGCGGATCGAGTTGCAGGGTGAGGGGACACGGTTCCTGCTGGACCTGCTGAAAGGCTTCGATGCTGAGCGGCCGCCGCGACGACTGCAGCTCTCGGTCAGCCGCATGGCTATGCCACTGGGGGGTGGCTACCTGCAACAGTGGTTCCCGGCCTCGAGTGCCACCGAACCGGACATCTGTACGCTCGGTGGCCTGCTGGGGCAGACGCAGATCGAGCGTCTGGGGTTCCGTCAACGGCTTGCGGATACCCGGCTGCGTTACGATTTTGACCGGCGCTCCGGTGAGATGACCCTGCTGATGGACTACACTCTGGATGGTCTGGCGGCACTGAGCGTGGAGATGTCCCTGAATAAACTCTCCCCCATGGATGCAGGAGCGACGCCGGTACTGGAGCGGTTTTCGCTGCATTATCGGATCGATCCGGACTATATGCGGCGGACGGTTGATTATTGTGCCGGGGAGGCGGGACTGGATTCGGCGGCGTTTATCGACCGGTTGCTTACCGGTGGTTCCACCTACTATGCCAGCAACCTCGGTTTTATCCCCGGCGAGGGTCTGCGCTCGGCGCTACGCCGCCTGATCAGCAGGCCAGGTGACCTGCTGATTACCTCGGTACCCGACAGCCAGTTCTCCCCCGCCCTGCTGCAACAGTATAAACCGCAGGAGCTGGTCAGGCTGTTGGGTCTCAGCCTGAGTGTCAATGATCAGCCGGTAACCGATCTGAGCTTCAGTCTGCCCCAGGGTAATGAACAGCTGGCCGACCTGTTCGGCACCCTTGCTCCGGCGGCCTCTGGTGAAAACGGTGGGGGTGAGACGGTCCCTGCACCGGCAAGCCCCAAACCCAGGGCGCGTTTTATGGCCACGCCGGTAGCCCGGTTGAGTCGCTATATCGGCGGTGATGTGCGGGTCTATGGCGGTGAGCGAGATGATCCGCAGCAGGGCATACTGATGTCGCTGCGCGATCGCCAGCTGGAACTTGAGCAGCGCCTGTATGGCGGCAAGATGACGCTCTATATCCCGCTGGAAAAAATCAGCCGGGTCGAGGTGTTGCGGTGGGAGCAGCCGGAAACGGGGGAGGCGGTCAGGTAACGCATGAACAGCAGGCTCTACTATGTCCATGACCCCATGTGCTCCTGGTGCTGGGCGTTCCGTCCGGTGATGGCGCAGATCACCGAAGCGCTGCCGGCGGGTCTCTCTCTGGTCAGGCTGCTGGGGGGGCTGGCGCCGGACAGTGACGAGCCGATGCCCGGCCAGTTGCAGGATTATCTGCAGGCCACCTGGCGCACCATCGAGCAGCGGGTGCCGGGTACCCGGTTCAATTTTGATTTCTGGACCCGCTGCCAACCGCGCCGCTCAACCTATCCGGCCTGCCGCGCGGTGATCGCCGCCCGCCTGCAGGCGGCCGAGTCTGAACCGGCGATGATTCTGGCCATCCAGCAGGCTTACTATCTGCATGCGATGAATCCGTCGGATGACGATACCTTGATTAGCCTGGCCGGAGAGATCGGCCTGGATGGCGGGCGTTTTACCCGGGATCTCAATGCTCCGGCCACCCGGCAGCAGCTGGAGCAGGAGATTCTGCTGGGCCGGTCGATCGGCGCCGAGGGGTTTCCGTCCCTGATTCTCGAGCATCAGGGGCGCCATCAGCGTCTGGATTACGATTATCGGGATCCGGCGCCGGTATTGGCGCAGCTGAACAGCTGGCTGGATAAGGGATAGCGCATCCGCCGTTTCGTCTCAGAACCGCAACGCATCCGCGGCCCTGGGGTCGTCGATAAAGCGATTACGCGTCCCCTGGTATCGGGCGATCAGGTCGTTGCGCCGCCGCTCTTCGGCATCCGGGGGATCTTCCCGGTGCCACTTTTTCATCAACTCACCCTGGCGCCGGTAGAGCGTCAGTCCGTAGGTATCGTGCATATAAAACAAGGCGCGGGCGATGTTGCCCCGACTGGCCGGGCGCGGTTCCACTACCCGTTGGCGGGCGTGGAACTCAAAGTCACAGCGGCCGAACTCGCGCTTTTCGCCGGCGATCTCGGCAAACGGAAAACTGCTGCGGATCTTGTTGATGTCGGCCCGGGCGGGGTAAAGGTTGTGCATGTCGGCCTCGATGCGGTTGAAGCGCTGACTGGTCTCCCGGCACAGCTTGCGGCTGCGGCACCCCTCATCGCGCATCGCCCAGGCCATCGGAAAGATGTGCTCGATATTGATGCTGCGGCCGTGGTAGGCGCCGAATTTCTCGTCGCAGTATAGGGTATGACCGCCGTCCGGGTAGATGCGCTGCCAGAACACCGGCAGGGCTTCAAAGTACTGCTTGAACACCAGTTGTCCATCCGCCTGCACGGGGATGGCGGTCAGCAGGGAGAGCAGAAAGAGCAGGATAAAACCGGATCTGGATTTAATGGTTCGCATGGCCTCTGTACGCAGCGCGTGAGTGGGCCGTGGGCGGAAGTGCTTCCGCGCTCACGGCGTACTACATCGGGTGTTGATCAGGAGTAGTTGATGTACTCCCGCAGATAGGTCGCCTCGACGGTGATATCGGTTAGCTGGGCCTTGACCAGGTCGCCGATGGAGATCATGCCGACCGGGACGCCGTCCTCGAGCACCGGCAGGTGTCTGAAACGGTGCTCGGTCATCAGGGTCATCGCCTCATCCACGCTGGTGGAAGGGCTGACCACGACCAGTTTGCGGGTCATGGCATCATTGACCACGGCGCCCTGCAGGTTTCCCTTGCTGGAGGAGCAGTAGCGGAGAATGTCCCGTTCGGTGGCGATGCCGTGCAGCGCGCCGTCCTCGGTCTTGACCAGCAGCGCGCCCACCTTGTGATCACACATGGTGTTGATCGCGTCCAGCAGATCCATGCTGGCAGGAACGGTGATAACGCCGCCAGGTTTTTTTTGTAATACATCATTCAATGTCATTACTGCATCCTCCTTTGGCCAATGATCGCAACCGCCCCGTGGCTGACCGGCTGCCGGACTGGACGGGGCGCTTCACTTAAGTAAAACAGAAATCACCGGGCTGTGCGATATTGGTGTACGTGGTATCCGCGGGGTATTGGCGTTATAGTTGCCTAACACGCTGTAATAATTGGAATATTAATCAGCCAAATGGCTTGCAGGGGAGGGGGTGTGGCGTTGCTACCACCGCGCAAGGATCTGAACAGCTCCACTCTGGTGGGTATTATCACCGGGATGTTGTTGATTGTGCTTTCGGTGCTGTTGTCGGCTGAGGAGCCGGGGGTATTCCTCAATCTGCCGGGTTTGCTGATTGTCATCGGCGGCACCATTGCGGCTACCTTTATCAGCTACCCCATGAAAGAGTTGCGCCAGGTCTATCGCAGCTTCCGCCTGATCTGGCGACATCAGGAGCTGGCGGTGGATCGCGAGATCGAAGAGATCGTACGGGTCTCCATCCTGCTCGGTCATGGCCGGCTCTCCGCCATCGAGGATGCGCTGGCCCGGATAAATAACCCGTTCCTGCGCACCGGCATCCAGCTGGTGATCGACCGCACGCCGCCCAGTGATATCGATGCGCTGCTGAAATGGCGTATTTTCAAACTACGCCGCCAGGAGTGGGGCGAGGCGCAGGTGTTTCGCTCCATGGCCACCTTTGCCCCCGCCTTCGGTATGGCCGGTACCCTGCTTGGTCTGGTCAATATGCTACAGGCGATGGATAACGCCGATTTCCGCGTGGTCGGTCTCAACCTGGGCATCGCCCTGACCACCACACTGTATGGGATTATCCTGGCCAACCTGCTGCTGAAACCGGTGGCGATCAAGCTGGAGCGGCGCACCGAGCAGCGGGTCATGCTGATGTACATGGTGCTGGAGGGGATCAGCATGCTGGGGCAGAAACGCAACCCCAGCTTTATCCGTGAGACCCTTAACTCCTTTGTCGCCCAGTATGAAGATGAGATCCACTCGCCCTCCCTGGAGGAGATTGAACAGCGGGTGGAGGCGGAGAGCGACGGCGTGACAACTGGCGAAGGTGGGAGAGTGCGCTGATGGATCGCCGACGTCCCCATCTGCCACCGCCCCCGCAGTGGGAGGACGAGCCGTTGCCGGATGACACGGATGGCGGCTGGCTGATCATCTACCTGGATGTGATGACCCTGATGCTCTGTCTGTTTGTGGTACTGCTCGCCTACTCCAGCTATTCAACCGAAGAGTACAAGGCGCTGGCCCGGACCCTCTCCAGTACGGCGACGGTAGCCGGTCCGGTGGAGACGCCCGTCGAACCCCAGCAGCAGCCCAGGGAGCGGGAGGCGGATATTGAACGGCCGGCCGATACGGAGGCGGAACAATTACAGGAGCGGTTTCAGAGTGCCCTGCTCGGCCAGGGGCTACAGGAGGCGATCGAGGTCACGGTGTCGGCCAATCAGGTCAATCTTCAGATCAGTGAGCGCATCCTGTTTGAGCTGGGTCAGGCCGAGCTGACCGCGGAGGGGCGCGAGGTGCTGGTGAAGCTGGTGCCGCTGCTGTCGGTGGCCAGCGACCACAGTCTGTCGATCGAGGGGCATACCGATCCCACGCCGATTGCCAATGCCCAGTTTCCCTCCAACTGGGAGCTGTCATCACAGCGTGCCACCGGGGTGTTGCGATTCCTGCTGACCCAGGGGATTGCCGCCGAGCGTATGCGTGCCGTCGGCTACGCTTCGACCCGGCCACTGGCTGATAACGCAACCGCTGAGGGACGAGCGCGTAACCGCCGCGTAGCCCTGATACTGCATCGGCTGGAGGAGTAGAGCGCTCGCCAGGCCTGGTCAGGTTGCAGCGTATCGGGTCCGAGGATGGCACAAGCCGTCAGTCGCAAAGATCGCCATTGTCGCTGGCCGGGTAACGATTCAGCTCACTGTCATACTCATCGAATCCCACGATGGTTCTCAGGTCGGCAAAGGGCAGCAGATTGTCCGGGTGCCCGCCCTGTTGCAGTGCCGCCAGCGCCTCCTGCATGGCGCGTATCGCGCTGCTGATCAGGGTTAGCGGATAGGCGGCGATCTTGTAGCCAATGCCCTCAAGCTGCTCCGGCGATAGCAGTGGCGTATCGCCCTGCTCCACCATATTCGCCATCTTCGGGCCGGGTATGGCGCGGCAGAACTGCTCCATCTCCTCCCGGCTTCTGGGGGCCTCGAGAAAAATGATATCGGCGCCCAGGTCGGCGAAGGCCTGGCAGCGCCAGAGTGCCTCCTGCATGCCCTGGCTGTGTCGGGCATCGGTGCGGGCCATGATCAGGATGTCACTACCGGCTTCACGCTGATCCACGGCGGCGCGGATGCGGTTCAGCGCCTCCTGTCGTCCGACTATCCGTTTGCCGCGGGTATGGCCGCAGCGTTTCGGGCTCTCCTGGTCCTCGACCATGGCGCAGGCAAAGCCGGCAGAGGCATATCCGCTTATCGTTCTGCGCACATTCATCGGATTGCCGTAACCGGTATCGGCATCACCGATGACCGGGATGGAGACAGCGGCGCAGATGTTCCGGCCCTGGTCGAGCATCTCGCTGTAGGAGATCAGTCCGGTATCCGGCATCCCCAGGCGCGCGGCGGAGGCGGCAAAACCGCTCATGAAGGTGAGGGGGAAGCCGGCCTGTTCAATCAGGCGTGCACTGATCCCGTCAAAACAGCACGGCATGGTGATCAGCCCCGGCTGGGCGAGTAACTGACGCAGTCTGTCGGCGGGCGAAGGTTCTGTCTGCATGGTGGTTGTCCGGCTTGGCTGATCTGTACGGTCCCATCATCAGGTGAAAATGGTTCAGACGATGATTATCTTTGCTATATTTCCACAGAACAAGCGGTGTAACGTTGGCTGTCGTGAAACCGCCAGGGCGGCCAGAAGGGGAAACTGGTGCCGATTTACCCTTCTCACGCTTTACAGTCAAAAATATCCATTGCAAACAAATTCGCAGTTATAAGGGATTACCATAAAAGAAGTGTTTTTTTTCAAAAAAAATGCAGCTATATAAGCAGTTAGCTGTTTATTTTTCCGTTACGCAAACGTAATCTATGCGAAGCAATTAGCATATCGGCGTGGTCTGGGGTTATCCCAGGCTGGGTATTTACCACCAACTGTGGAAGAGACTTATGAGCTACGAAGAGATCTATGCGCGTTCAATGGAAGATCCCGAGGGTTTTTGGGGAGATCAGGCGGCCGCTATCGACTGGTACAAGCCATGGGATAAGGTGCTGGATGACAGTCGCAAGCCCTTTTACCGCTGGTTTGCCGGCGCCGAGCTGAATACTTGCTACAACGCCCTGGATCGGCATGTTGAAAAAGGCCGTGCCGATCAGGCCGCATTGATCTACGACAGCCCGGTCACCGATACCCGGAAAATCTATACCTTCAGCGAACTGCGCGATGCCGTGGCCCAGTTTGCCGGGGTGCTGCGAGACCAGGGGGTGACCAAGGGTGACCGGGTTATCGTCTATATGCCGATGATTCCCGAGGCCGCCATCGCCATGCTGGCCTGTGCCCGTCTTGGCGCCATCCACTCGGTGGTGTTCGGCGGCTTCGCCTCCAAGGAGCTGGCCACCCGCATCGACGACGCCAAGCCGAAGGTGATGGTCTCTGCCTCCTGTGGTATCGAGGGCAGCCGGGTAATCGAATACAAGCCATTGCTGGACGAGGCGATCGAGCTCTCTACCCACAAGCCCGATCACACCGTTATCTATCAGCGCCCCCAGGCCACTGCCGCCATGCAGGCGGGGCGCGATGTGGACTGGGCATCGGCCGCCGCGGCCGCGACCCCGGCCGACTGCGTGCCGGTGGCCGCCACCGACCCGCTCTATATCCTCTACACCTCCGGCACCACCGGCGTGCCGAAGGGCGTGGTGCGTGATAACGGCGGCCATGCTGTTGCCATGCAGTGGAGCATGAAGAACATCTACAACGTCGATCCGGGCGATGTGTTCTGGGCCGCCTCGGACGTGGGTTGGGTCGTGGGTCACTCCTACATCGTCTATGCCCCGCTGCTGCAGGGCGCCACCACCATACTCTACGAGGGCAAGCCGATCGGCACCCCCGACCCGGGTGCCTTCTGGCGGGTGATCTCCGAGCACAAGGTGAAGACCCTGTTTACCGCGCCCACCGCGTTCCGCGCCATCCGCCGCGAGGACCCGGAAGCCGATTACCTGAAAAAATACGACATGTCCGGTTTCGAGGCGCTGTTCCTGGCCGGCGAGCGCTGTGATCCGGACACCCTGGAGTGGGCGCAGAAGCAACTGGCGGTGCCGGTGATCGACCACTGGTGGCAGACCGAGACCGGCTGGGGCATCGCCGCCAACTGTCTCGGTATCGAGGAGCTGCCGGTGAAGCCGGGCTCGCCCACGGTCTGCGTGCCGGGTTATGACGTGCGCATCCTGGATGAGAATGGCAATGAAGAGGCGGCCGGCGAGATCGGCCGCATCATGATTAAGCTGCCCATGCCCCCGGGCTGTCTGCCGACGCTGTGGCAGAACGACCAGCGTTTTGTCGACTCCTACCTGAGCGCCACCGACGGCTATTACCTGACCGGCGATGCCGGCTACAAGGATGCCGACGGCTACCTCTGGATCATGAGCCGGATCGACGACATCATCAACGTGGCCGGTCACCGTCTCTCCACCGGTGGCATGGAGGAGGTGCTGGCGTCCCATCCCGACGTGGCCGAGTGCGGCGTGATCGGCGCCGCCGATCAACTCAAGGGCGAGCTGCCGGTCGGCCTTGTGGTGCTCAAGGCGGGTGCCAACCGTCCAGAGGAGCAGGTGGTTGCGGAACTGGTGGCCCTGGTGCGGCAGAAGATCGGCCCGGTAGCCGCGTTCAAGAAGGTAGTAGTGGTGGATCGTCTGCCCAAAACCCGTTCCGGCAAGATCCTGCGTGGCACCATGAAGAAGATCGCCGATGGCGAGTCCTACAAGATGCCGGCGACCATCGATGATCCGGCCATCCTGGATGAGATCACCGAGGCGCTGATCCGCATCGGCTACGCCCAGAAGCACTGATTTTCAGTCGTAGTGTGTGACCCAAAACCGGCGGCGTTCGCCGCCGGACTTTAATGAGACAGGGGCGCATCGCGCCACTGTGCAGGAGTGATTCACCATGGCCAATACGCCAAAACCGACCCTGGATGACTGGAAGCAACAGGCCGAGAAAGAGCTGCGCGGACGCCCGCTGGAGACGCTGAACTGGCAGACCCCGGAAGGTATTGTGATAAAGCCGCTTTATAGCGCCGCCGACCTGGAGGGGCTGAACCATATCGACAGCCTGCCGGGCTTTGCTCCCTACCTGCGCGGTCCGCGGGCCACCATGTACGCGGGTCGTCCCTGGACGGTGCGGCAGTATGCCGGTTTCTCCACCGCCGAGGAGTCCAACGCCTTCTACAAGCGCAATCTGGCGGCCGGTCAACAGGGCCTGTCGGTGGCCTTTGATCTGGCCACCCACCGTGGCTACGACTCCGATCATCCGCGGGTGGTGGGTGATGTGGGCAAGGCCGGTGTGGCCATCGACTCGGTCGAGGATATGAAGATCCTGTTCGACAGCATCCCGCTGGACCAGGTGTCGGTCTCCATGACCATGAACGGCGCGGTGCTGCCGGTGATGGCCAGCTACATCGTTGCCGCCGAGGAGCAGGGGGTGCCGCCGGAAAAACTGGCTGGTACCCTGCAGAACGACATCCTCAAAGAGTTCATGGTGCGCAACACCTATATCTACCCGCCGGAACCGTCGATGCGCATCGTCGCCGATATCATCGGCTACACAGCGGAGAATATGCCCAAGTTCAACTCTATCTCCATCTCCGGCTACCACATGCAGGAAGCCGGTTCGACCCTGGTGCAGGAGCTGGCGTTCACTATCGCCGACGGTCTGGAGTACGTGCGGGCCGCCCTGGCCAAGGGGCTGGATGTGGATCAGTTCGCGCCGCGTCTCTCCTTCTTCTTCGCCATCGGCATGAACTTCTTCATGGAGGCGGCCAAGCTGCGCGCCGCGCGCCTGCTCTGGTCGGAACTGATGGAGAAGCATTTTCAGCCCAAGGATAAGCGCTCGAAGATGCTGCGCACCCACTGCCAGACCTCCGGTGTCAGCCTGACCGCCAAGGATCCCTACAACAACGTGATGCGTACCACCATCGAGGCGCTGGCGGCGGTGCTGGGTGGCACACAGTCGCTGCACACCAACGCCTTTGATGAAGCGCTGGCCCTGCCGACCGACAACTCGGCCCGCATCGCCCGCAACACCCAGCTGGTGATCCAGGAGGAGACCGGTATCACCAAGGTGGTGGATCCGCTGGCCGGCTCCTACTATGTGGAGAGCCTGACCAATGCGATGGTGGAAGAGGCGCGCGCCCTGATCGACGAGGTAGAGGCGCTGGGCGGCATGACCAAAGCGGTGGAGTCCGGTATGCCCAAGCTGCGTATCGAGGAGGCGGCGGCGTTGCGCCAGGCGCGTATCGACCGGGGTGAGGAGGTGATCGTCGGCGTCAACAAGTACCAGCTGGCCCAGGAGCCGGAGATCGACGTACTGGATATCGACAATACGGCGGTGCGCGAGGCCCAGGTGGCGCGGCTGCGACGGATCCGCGACGGACGCGATGCGACAGCCCACCAGGCGGCGCTGGATGCCCTGGTCGCGGCGGCAAAGGATGGCAGTGGCAATCTGCTCGCGCTGGCGGTGGATGCGGCGCGAGCCCGCGCCACGGTGGGCGAGATCTCCGACGCCCTGGAGTCGGTGTACAACCGGCACAAGGCGATAACCCGCTCGGTCTCCGGAGTCTACGGTTCTGCCTACGAGGGGGACAATGGCTTTGAAAAGATCAAGCAGGAGATCGCCGATTTTGCCGAGGAGCAGGGTCGCCGGCCGCGCATGCTGGTGGTCAAGATGGGCCAGGACGGGCATGATCGGGGCGCCAAGGTGATCGCCACCGCTTATGCGGATCTGGGTTTCGATGTGGATATCGGCCCTATGTTCCAGACCCCCGAGGAGGCAGCGCGCCAGGCGGCGGAAAATGATGTGCACGTGGTGGGCGTCTCGTCCCTGGCGGCAGGGCACAAGACCCTGGTGCCGGCCCTGATACAGGCGCTGAAGGCGGAGGGCGCCGAGGATATCCTGGTGGTCTGCGGCGGGGTGATCCCGCCCAAGGATTACCCGGTGCTGTTGGAAATGGGGGTGGCGGCCGTCTATGGGCCCGGCACCAATATACCGGCCTCGGCGGCGGAAATGCTGGCATTTATTCGCCGCCGCCAGGGTGCCTGATGAGACAAGAATAAACCCCTCCCCCGTGCCGGGAGAGGTGTCAGGTGGCAACGCCACTGTTCAAGCTTGAGGAGAGATTCATGCAAGATATGATTAGCCGGCTCGATGATAAGCGTGCCGCCGCGGTGAACGGCGGCGGCGAGAGACGCATTGAAAGCCAGCACGCCAAGGGCAAACTGACCGCGCGTGAGCGTATCGAACTGTTCCTGGATCCCGGCTCCTTCGAGGAGTGGGACATGTTCGTCGAGCACGGCTGCACCGAATTCGGCATGGAAAAGCAGAAGATCCCGGGTGACGGTGTGGTGACCGGCTACGGCACCGTCAGTGGCCGGCTGGTGTTCGTCTTCAGTCAGGACTTCACCGTGTTCGGCGGCTCGCTCTCCGGCGCCCATGCGCAGAAGATTTGCAAGATCATGGATCACGCCATGAAGGTGGGCGCGCCGGTGATCGGCTTGAATGACTCGGGCGGTGCACGTATCCAGGAGGGCGTGGAGTCGCTGGCCGGCTATGCCGATGTGTTCCAGCGCAATGTGCTGGCCTCTGGTGTGGTACCGCAGATATCCATGATCATGGGCCCCTGTGCCGGTGGCGCGGTCTACTCCCCCTCCATGACCGACTTTATCTTCATGGTAAAGGACACCTCCTACATGTTCGTCACCGGTCCGGATGTGGTCAAGACCGTGACCCATGAGAGCGTCACGGCGGAGCAGTTGGGCGGCGCGGTGACCCACACCACCAAGTCCGGCGTGGCCGATCTGGCCTTCGAAAATGATGTGGAAGCGCTGCTGATGCTACGCCGCTTCGTCAACTTCCTGCCGGCCAACAACAAGGAGCTGCCGCCGGTATGGCCGACGGATGACCCGGCCGATCGCAAGATCCCGTCACTGGATACCCTGATCCCGGCTGATCCCAACAAGCCCTACGATATGATGGAGCTGATCACCAAGATGGTCGATGACAACGACTTCTTCCAGACCCAGCCCGATTATGCCGCCAATATCATCACCGGCTTTGGCCGCATGCAGGGATCGACAATCGGCATCGTTGCCAACCAGCCGATGGTGCTGGCCGGCTGTCTGGATATCGACTCATCGAAGAAGGCGGCCCGCTTCGTCCGCTTCTGCGACGCCTTCAACATACCGGTGGTTACCCTGGTGGATGTACCGGGTTTCCTGCCGGGCACCAGCCAGGAGTACGGCGGCATCATCAAGCATGGCGCCAAGCTGCTGTATGCCTATGCCGAGGCCACCGTGCCGAAAATCACCGTGATTACCCGCAAGGCCTACGGTGGCGCCTATGACGTGATGGCCTCCAAGCACCTGCGCGGCGACGTCAACCTGGCCTGGCCGACTGCCGAGATTGCCGTGATGGGTCCGAAAGGGGCGGTGGAGATCATCTTCCGGCAGGATCTGGGCAACCAGGAAAAGATCGCCTCGCGCACCGAGGAGTACCGGGAGAAGTTCGCCAATCCCTTTGTCGCCGGCAGCCGCGGCTTTATCGATGATGTGATCATGCCGCACAGTACCCGTAAGCGGATCTGCCGCTCGTTGGCCATGTTGAAGGACAAGGAGCTGGAGAATCCCTGGCGCAAGCACGGCAATATTCCGCTCTAACGCACTGAACAATCAAAAGGCTATGGCGAGCCGCGGATCAGCGCATTCATCCGCGGCTAACACACAGAGACATAAAAATATGTTTGAAAAAATACTGATAGCTAACCGAGGTGAGATCGCCTGCCGGGTGATCAAGAGTGCCCGCAAGATGGGTATCAAAACCGTGGCAGTCTTCTCCGACGCCGACCGCGAGGCGCTGCACGTCAAGATGGCCGACGAGGCGGTGCATATCGGTCCCTCTGCCTCCGCCGAAAGTTACCTGGTGATGGAGCGCATTATCCAGGCCTGTCGCGATACCGGTGCCCAGGCGGTGCATCCCGGTTACGGCTTCCTGTCGGAAAACTCGGCCTTTTGCGAGGCGCTGGAGAAAGAGGGTATCGCCTTTATCGGGCCGGCTACCCTGGCTATCAACAGCATGGGCGACAAGATCACCTCCAAGAATCTGGCGGAGCAGGCCGGGGTCAATGTGATTCCCGGCTATACCGATGTGGTGCGGGATGCGGAGCATGCGGTGGAGATCTCCAATGGCATCGGCTACCCGGTGATGCTGAAGGCCTCGGCCGGCGGCGGGGGCAAGGGCATGCGGGTGGCCTGGAACGAGGCGGAGTGCCGTGATGGCTTCGAGCGCGCCACCAACGAGGCCCGCTCCAGCTTTGGTGATGACCGGGTGTTTATCGAGAAATTCATCGAGGAACCGCGCCACATCGAAATCCAGGTGATGGCCGATACCCATGGCAACGTGATCTACCTGGGCGAGCGCGAGTGCTCCATCCAGCGCCGCCACCAGAAGGTGATCGAGGAGGCCCCCTCGCCCTTCATCGATGAGGCCACCCGCAAGCAGATGGGTGAACAGGCGGTGCAGTTGGCCCGGGCGGTGCAGTACCGTTCGGCCGGAACCGTGGAGTTCATTGTCGATGCCAAGCGCAATTTCTATTTCCTGGAGATGAACACCCGCCTGCAGGTTGAGCATCCGGTCACCGAACTGGTCACCGGTCAGGATCTGGTGGAACTGATGATCCGGGTGGCCAATGGTGAGGAGCTGCCGCTCCGGCAGGAGGATGTAAAACTGACCGGCTGGGCCATGGAGTCGCGGGTCTATGCGGAGGACCCGTTCCGCAACTTCCTCCCCTCAATCGGCCGCCTGGTCAAGTATGAGCCGCCGGTGGGTGACAACGTGCGGGTGGATACCGGCGTCTACGAAGGCGGCGAGGTCTCCATGTTCTATGACCCGATGATCGCCAAGCTGATCACCTATGGGGCCAATCGCAATGAGGCGATCACGCGTATGCAGGATGCCCTGGATGCCTACTGCATTCGCGGTGTGCAGCACAACATCAGCTTCCTCAACGCCCTGATGGTGCATCCGCGCTTTATCGAGGGTCGGCTCACCACCAACTTTATCGCCGAAGAGTTTCCGGATGGTTTCGATGCCTCCTATGTGCCGCAGGATGATCCGGCCAAGGTGGTGGCCGTGGCAGCCATGATTCATCGTCAGTATATGGATCGTGCGGCCCGGCTGAGCGGCCAGTTGCGCGGTCATGAGCGCAAGGTGAATGATGAGTGGGTGGTGATTATCAACGGAGAGCACCATGCGGTCAGCGCAGTGCCGGCCAATGGCGGCTGCCGGGTGGAGTATGCCGGCAACGGTTACGATGTGACTACCGAATGGGCGCTGGGTCAGCCGCTGCTGCATGGCACTATCAACGGCCAGTCGGTCTGTTTCCAGGTCGAACGCAAGGGGCTCTGGCTGCGGCTGTTCCATCGTGGCAACCAGACCGATGCCCTGGTGATGACGCCGCGGGCGGCGGAACTGCATGCCCTGATGCCGGAAAAGGAGGCGCCGGATCTGTCCAAATTCCTGCTCTCTCCCATGCCCGGGCTGCTGGTCAAGGTATCGGTTGTCGAAGGCCAGGAGGTCAAGGCGGGTGAAGAGCTGGCGGTGATAGAGGCGATGAAAATGGAGAACGTATTGCGTGCCGAGCAGGACGCCACCGTGGCCAGCATCCAGGCCGAGGCCGGTGATAGTCTGAGAGTGGATCAGATCATCATCGAGTTCGAGTGAGTCACAGCGGGTGGGATTATCAGCAGCGAATAAACCTAAAAACCTTATTTCAACCGCTAAGAACGGAAAGAACACCAAGGAAAACAACGACTTGAATTCTCCCGATTCTCCTGGCGGGTTGGGCCGAAAATGAAGGTAAGCCATTGTATTTCTTTGCGCACTTTGCGTTCTTCGCGGTTAAATTGAGGAATTCAGAATAAACAGGGCGTCTCTCGGTGGTCGGTCCAGATGTCGGGTCCGCCCGCAAGGTTGAACGCAAGGCTCGAATTCAGGGTCGGGATACCGGCATTCATTCACGGCTGGATATCCAGAGGTCAGGTACGCAATTTCGCATGATGGATACCGAACAACTGAGTGAGCAACTGGCCGGGCAGCTACTGGCGGGCAACCGCAGGGCGCTTTCCCGGGCCATCACCCTAGTGGAGTCTACCCGGTCCGATCATCGGGTCCAGGCCAATGCCCTGTTACAGCGGCTCACGCCGCATGCCGGAAATTCCATCCGTATCGGTATCAGCGGTGTGCCGGGGGCGGGTAAATCCACCTTCATCGAAGCGGCCGGGCTGCATATTCTGGAGCAGGGGCACAAGCTGGCGGTGCTGGCGGTGGACCCCTCTTCCGCCATCAGCGGGGGTTCGATCCTGGGGGACAAGACCCGTATGGAGGAACTCTGCCGGCACCGCGACGCCTTTATCCGCCCCTCGCCGGCAGGCAGGACCCTGGGCGGCGTCACCCGACGTACCCGCGAGACCATGCTGTTGTGTGAGGCGGCCGGGTTTGATGTGGTGATTGTCGAGACCGTCGGGGTTGGCCAGTCGGAGACCGCGGTGGCCGATATGACCGACATGTTCCTGCTGTTGCTGCTGCCGGGGGGGGGCGACGATCTGCAGGGGATCAAGCGCGGCATCATGGAACTGGCCGATCTGGTGCTGGTGAACAAGGCCGATGGTGATATGGCGGCCACCGCCAATCACTCGGCCAGCGACTATATTCATGCCCTGAAGCTGCTGCATCCCCGGACCCGAAACTGGCGGGTGCCGGTCAAGACCTGTTCGGCCCTGGAGGGGCGGGGCATTGCCGAGGCGTGGGAGACGGTCTGCCGTTATCGGGACGTGCTCACCGCCAGTGGTGAGCTGGCCCAGCGACGCGCCCAGCAGGCCAAATCCTGGATGTGGAGCGAGACGGCGGAGAATCTGCTTACCGCCTTGCGCGAGGACAGGCAGGTGGCGCAGCTGATCCCCCGGCTGGAACGGGCGGTGACCGACGGCACCCTGCCCCCGACCCTGGCCGCCGCTCAACTGCTGAATGCCTTTTTACGCAACGACCGGTTGCCCGACTGAGCCCCAATTACCCATGAGGTTATATAAATGATTGGAAAACTGAATCACGTAGCGATTGTTGTACCTGACCTGGAGGCTGGGACCGCCATCTATCGGGATACCCTGGGGGCGCAGGTATCCGAACCTCTGGCGTTGCCGGAGCATGGTGTCATTACGGTATTTGTCGAGCTGCCCAACACCAAAATCGAGTTGCTCTATCCGCTGGGCGAAAACTCCCCCATCGCCAAATACCTGGAGAAGAATCCGGGTGGCGGGGTGCACCATGTCTGTTACGAGGTGGCGGATATCCAGGCGGCGGCGGAGAAGATGCAACAGGCGGGTGCGCGGGTGCTGGGCGATATCAAGATCGGCGCCCACAACAAGCCGGTGCTGTTCCTGCATCCCAAGGATTTTTGCGGCACCCTGGTGGAGTTGGAGCAGGCGTAGACAATTCCCTTGCCCGTCGGGTCGAAATTGTCAATACTTGGCCCGCCTCGGACCGGTTTTGTGGCACAGTCCGCAGGTTGGGGTGGGAACGAACGAACCTCAACATCAGGATGGCGCGCATGCATGAAATCCCATTGGGGTTCGCAGGCTCACCCCAACCTACGGACTCTGGCTGAAATATAGATACAGGGTTGACCATGGCCTCCATTGAACAGCTTTTTGACTACAACGCCGATTGGGCGGCCCGCATAAAGGCGGAAGATCCGGCATTTTTTGACAAGTTGTCGAAACAGCAGTCACCCGAATATCTCTGGATCGGCTGCTCCGACAGTCGGGTACCTGCCAATCAGATTACCGGCCTGCTGCCGGGTGAGATTTTCGTCCACCGTAATGTAGCCAATATGGTGGTGCACACCGATCTCAACTGCCTGACCGTGGTGCAGTACGCGGTTGAGGTGCTGAAAGTGAAGCACATCATGGTTGTTGGGCATTACGGGTGTGGTGGTGTCGCGGCCGCGCTGGAAAACCGCCCCCTGGGTCTGATCGACAACTGGATCCGCAATATCAAGGATATCTATTTCCGTCACCAGGAACGTTTCGAGAGCTGTATCGACCAGGAAGAGCGGGTCGATATCCTTTGTGAACTGAATGTGATCCAGCAGGTGGCCAACCTGTCCCATACCACGATTGTGCAGGATGCCTGGAGCCGTGGTCAGCCGCTGTCGGTACACGGCTGGATCTACAGTATCCGGGACGGCATCCTGCGGGATCTGGATGTCAGTTACGATGCGGCGGGACAACTCCCGGCCGTCTATCGGCACAAGCCGGCCAAGGGCTCATGAAACAGCGGCTTGCACTACTCGAAGAGACCCTGCATCGTGAAGTGCCGCTGACACGCACCATGGGGGTGCGGGTGGAGGAGCATGACGGACGGGAACTGCTGTTTCTGGCCGACTTCGAGCCCAATATCAATATCCATGGCACCGCTTTCGGCGGCAGCCTCTACAGCATCTGCGCGGTGGTCTGCTGGGGGATGCTGCACCTCAAGTATGAGGACGAGGGGCTGCAGGCCCACAGTGTCCTGGGGGATGCCAATATCAGCTACCGTCTGCCGGTGCGGGGTGAAATCAAGGCACGTTGCCGCCTGCCTGAGGATGGCAGTTATGAGGCCTTCATCGAAAACCTGCGGGCCGGCAAGCGCAGCCGCATCGAGCTGACCGCGGAGATCCTCACCGAGCGTGGCGTGGCGGTGCGCTTTATTGGCAGTTATTCGGCCACTACCTGAGCCGCCAGCCACGACACCACTGCGCTTGTTACCCCGGCAGTTAGCCAATCTCCCTGGCACCGGAGTTATCCTGATTCCATATCGGCCTATAGTTCAGAGAACTTGCGAGGCCCTGTTGACCGCGGCCTTGTGATAGAGCGAATTAAGGATAATAAGGTTTTGCCGCTAACCTGTTATTGCGTGGATCGCCCTCGGGCAGGCGGTTGCGACAGGCTGACAGGCGAAACGGACCCCGGGTATAGGTAAAGCCAATGAGCAAGCTGCAGAATCTGAACCAGGATATCTCCGCCAGTGAAAGTGCGCTGCACCCGGTGCTGGTGACCCTGCTGCAAATCAGGTTGAGCAATCGCGCCCTGCGTGACTGTCTGCAGGAGGCCCTGCGGATCATTCTGACCGCCCCCTTCTCCGAACTGCTTCCCTCCGGCGCCATTTTTCTGGCCAGCCGCGAGACGAGGGAGCTTCAGCTGCTGGTCCACGAAAATCTTGCTAAGCCGCTGCATACCCTCTGTGCCCGGGTGCCTTTTGGACACTGTTTGTGCGGTCGTGCAGCAGCCGAGCGACAGATTATGCATGCCGCGTGCGTGGATGAGCGGCACGAGATCCTGTTTGATGGTATACAGCCCCACGGCCACTACAATGTGCCGATCCTCTCCGGTGCAAGGGTGCTGGGAGTGATGGTGCTCTACCTGCCTCATGGCCATCGGCGGGACGAGGGGGAGATCCGTTTCCTGGAGACGGCGGCCCTGGTGCTGACCGGAATCATCGAGCGCAAGCGTTTCGAGGAGCAGCAGGAGAGCCACTACCAGAGTCTGATCGAGAACCTGCCGCAGCGTATCTTCCACAAGGACCCGGATCTGCGCTATGTCTCCTGCAACCGGCTTTATGCCCGGGACCTGGAGATCCAGCCGGGGGATATCGGTGGTCGTTGTGATACCGATTTCTACTCCCCCGAGCAGGCGGAGCAGTTCGCCCGGGAGGATCGCTGGGTGATGCAGAGCGGGGAGACCATCGAGAAGGATGTGATTCGCAGCTATCGCGGGGTGGAGTCATCCTACCATCTTCTGAAGGCGCCATTACGTGGTCCCGCCGGCCTCGTTATGGGAGTTTTCGGCATGTACTGGGACAACTCAGAGGAGAAGCGCGCCCAAGCGGCCCTGAAGGAGAGCGAGGAGAAGTTCTCGGCCATGGCCAATTCGGCCCAGGATGCCATTGTCATGGTCAACCAGGATGAGGAGGTGATCTTCTGGAATATGGCCGCCGAGGTGATGTTCGGTTTCCAGGTTGAAGATATTGTCGGGCAGCGACTGGATGACTGGATTGAGCCGGGTGCCAGCCGGGATGAATTTGCCAGATTGGTTTCGCAATTGACCAAACCGCACATGTGGCGCTCTATTGGAAAAACGGTGGAATTGACGGCCCTGAGGAAGGGGGGTGAAGCTTTCCCTATCGAACTGTCGATCTCCTCCCTGCAGTTGAGAGGGCGGTGGCAGGTCATCTGTATTATTCGTGATATTTCAGAGCGCAAGAAAACCGAACTGGAACGCCAACTGATGGAGGTGCAGTTACGCCAGGCACAGAAACTGGAATCAATCGGCCAATTGGCGGCCGGTATCTCGCATGAAATTAATACACCCACTCAATTCGTTGGTGACAATACCCAGTTTCTGAAAGAGGCGATTGCTGATCTGGAGTCGTTAATTGACCAATACCGCCAACTGCTCGAGGGAATCGGATCGGGGGCGGATACATCGGGACTTATACAACAGATTCATCAGAAGGAAGATGAGATCGATTTGAGTTTTTTACGTGAGGAGGTACCGAAGGCGATCGATCAGTCACTGGAAGGAGTGCGTCGAATCAGCAAGATTGTTCGGGCGATGAAAGAGTTTTCCCATCCTGGCGTGGCAGGCAGGGTGGAGACCGATATCAACAGGGCGATCCGTACCACGCTGGAGGTTTCCCGCAATGAGTGGAAGTATGTTGCCGAAATTCACCTGGATCTGGCGGAAGAACTGCCAAAAATTTCTTGTGTGCCTGATCAGATTAATCAGGTATTCCTGAATCTGATAGTTAATGCTGCCCATGCGATTGCCGGTGTTATTGAGCAGGGTGACACTCGCAGAGGCACTATTGATATCTCGACGAGCCTGCTGGGTGATCAGATCGAGATCCGGGTAAGCGACAGCGGAAGCGGTGTGCCGGCCGATATAAAAGAGCGCATTTTTGACCCCTTCTTTACCACCAAGGCGGTGGGCAAGGGTACTGGGCAGGGACTTTATATCGCCTATAATACCGTTGTTGAGCACCATCACGGTGGCCTCCGGGTGGAGGATAATCCCTCCGGCGGAGCAGTATTCGTGGTGCTGTTGCCTGTGGGTGGCACGGAACGGGTGGGTGACATGGTGTCCCTGTCCGGCTAGGACAGGGACATTGAAATGAAAAGCAGGATCCTCTTTGTAGATGATGAGCAGCATCTGCTGGATGGCTTGAAAAGATCACTCAGAAGCCAGCGCAATGTCTGGGAAATGAGCTTCGCTACTTCCGGCGAGGAGGCGGTCCGCCTGATGAATGACCAACACTTCGATGTGGTGGTCACGGACATGCGCATGCCCGGCATGAACGGGGCGGAGCTGCTGGCGCGACTTTCCGAGAATTACCCGGATATGATCCGGCTGATCCTGTCCGGACATTCGGATGAGGCGCTGATTCTCAAGGCGGTGCCCTACGCCCACCAGTTTCTCGCCAAACCCTGCGATGCGGAGGTGATCAAGCATGTCATTACCCGTTCACTCAAGCTGAAGTCGCTGGTGGAGGATAGTCGCATGCAGATGCTGGTGTCGCAGATCCGCTCGCTGCCGACGCTGCCGGAACTCTATGTGGAACTGACCGAACTGCTGGATTCGGATCGAGTTTCGATACAGCAGGTGGGTGAGGTGATTGGCCAGGATCCGGCGATGGTCTCGAAAATCCTGCAGATGGTCAATTCGGCCTTTTTTGGTATCGGTCACCACATTTCCAGCCCGGTGCAGGCGGCCACTATGCTGGGCACCGAAACGCTGCGGGGATTGGTGCTCTCCGCGGGCATTTTTATGCAGTTTAATACCAAGAATTTAAATGTCGGCGGCTTCACGCTGGAAGCGCTGCATCGTCACAGCCTGCAGGTATCGCGCCTGGCCAGGGAAATCGCTGTCTCCATGGAGGCGGAGAAGCAAGTAGTAGAGGATTCCCTGCTGGCGGGATTGCTACATGATATCGGCAGGCTGGTCCTGGTACAGAGCCTGCCGAACGAATATCAGGAGTTTATTAATAAAATGCATGACTGCCAGACCGGATTACTGGAGGCGGAGCGTGCCGTGTTCAATGTCGATCATGGGCGGGTGGGTGCCTATCTGCTGGGTCTGTGGGCATTACCCGACAGCCTGGTGGAGGCGGTTGCCTATCATCATGAACCGCAGCTCTCGGAACACTTCGGATTGTCACCGCTGCTAGCGGTGCATGTGGCGGATGCCCTGATATCGGCTCACAGCACGGAGACGTCCGTCATTCCGACAATGCTGAATATGGACTATCTGGCCGCCGCCGGTATGACGGACCGACTGGATGGATGGCGCGCCCTCCACACCACCCTGTTGGCGGAGGCCGGATGATGGCAGCGCGGGTACTGTTCGTTGATGATGAAGAGAATATCCTGAATGGCATCAAACGCCAGCTCAGGAAACAGTACGAGATAACCACCGCCTTGAGCGGTGCCGAGGCGCTGGATGCGATCAGGGTGGGCGAGGAGTTTGCCGTTATTGTCTCCGACATGCGCATGCCGGAGATGGATGGTGTTGAGTTTCTGCATCGGGCCCGGGAGCTTTCGCCCAACAGCGTGCGGCTGATGCTGACCGGCAATGCCGACCAGCAGACCGCCATCGATGCCGTCAACCGGGGCGCGGTGTTCCGTTTCATGAACAAGCCCTGTCCGGTCACGCTGCTGGTCGAGAGTGTGGAGGCGGCCCTGGAACAGTATCGACTGGTCAAATCCGAGCAGGAGCTGCTGGAGGGTACGGTCAACGGCTCCATCAAGCTGTTGACCGATATCCTGTCTATGGTGGCCCCGGAAACCTTCGGCAAATTGACCGAGTTGCGGGAGCTGGCACGGGAAATCGCCCGCGCCATGCGCCTGATGTCCACCTGGGATATTGAAATGGCCGCGATGCTCTCCAAGATTGCCTATGTCACCCTGCCGCCCCAGACCCTGGCCCGGGTGCGGGCCGGCAAGGCGCTGGATCAGGCCGAGCAGTTGGTGATCGCGCGGCTGCCGGAAACCAGTAGCAATCTGCTGGCTAATATCCCCCGCCTGGAACAGGTGTCACGCATCATTCTCTATCAGCGCAAGAATTTTGACGGCAGCGGCTTTCCCCAGGATATGCTGGCCGGCGAAGAGATTCCGCTGGAGAGCCGCATCCTCAAGGTGCTGCACGAACTGTCGGTACAGGAGGATAACGGCCTGTCCACTGCCACCGCCCTGAAGCAGATGGGCAGGCAGCCGGGGCGCTATGACCCCCAAGTGCTGCAGACGGTAGGCTGGTTCCTGATGGCGACGGAAGAAGAGGAAGCGCTACTGCCGCCGATCCACGTGAAGGTGGCCGAGCTGAGACCGGGGGTGGTGCTGATCAACCCGGTGGAGACGGTGGAGGGGCACACTTTGATTACCGCCGGCCAGAAGCTGACCGAGACCATGCTCCAGCGGCTGGTCAACTATCATCATGTGCACCGGGTCAGGGAGCCGATCAAGATCGCCATGCCGGCGGAAGCCTGATCGATTGGGCGCCGGCCTCCTGTGGGGCCATGCGGTTCGCTTCACGACCGCATTTTGAAATCCAGTCATAGGGGCGTCGTCGGCGGGCAAGGCCCACGCTATGGTATTCGAGCATCGCCAGCGAGGAGGATACTCGCCGGAAGCGATACCGGCGGAGCGCTACGCTTCCGGGTCCAGCAGGATACCCTTGTCAAACAGCGGGCTCGGTTTGCTCAGCAGGTAGCCCTGGGCGTAGTTGACGCCGATCTCATGCAGTTGATGATGGATGTCTTCATTCTCCACAAATTCCGCGATTGTCTGTTTGCCCATGATCTGGCCCATGTCGTTGATCGACTTGACCAGGGTCCAGTCGATGATGTTACGGTCAATGTGGCGCACAAACATGCCGTCCATCTTGAGGAAATCCACCGGCAGGGTGCGCAGGTAGGCAAAGGAGGAGAGTCCGGTGCCAAAGTCATCCAGGGAGAAGCGGATGCCACTCGCCTTGAGAACCTGCATAAAGTTGACCGCGGCATCCAGGTGGCTGATGGCAGCGGTCTCCGTGACCTCGAAACAGATCTTGCCAGGCGGCACTTCGGACTGGGCCAGGGTTTCCTGGATGAAGTTCAGCATCTCCTCGTCACCGATGGAGAGACCGGACAGGTTGATGGAGCAGAGCGAGAGCGCCTGCAACTGGTCCGGATGGTCGTTAAGCCAGCCGATGGTGTTGCGGATCACCCAGCGGTCGATCTGGGGGGTCAGGTGGTAGTGTTCTGCCGCCGGTAGAAATTCGCCTGGTGAAATAATCCGGCCGTCATCCCCCTCCAGCCTGATCAGTATTTCATAGTGCTCTCCTTCGCTTTCAATCGGGTTGATCGGTTCAATGGTCTGGTAATAGAGCTGGAAGCGGTTCTCCGTGATTGCCCGGTTGATGCGGCTGATCCACTGGATCTCGGTCAGGCGCCGGGTCAGCAGGGCATCCTGTGCGCCGCCGGTGTGAATCCGGTTTCTGCCCTGATCCTTGGCCACATTGCAGGCGGTTTCCGCCGCGTTGAACAGCGCGGTGACGCTTTCGCTGTCGCTGTTGACCGGTATCAGACCAATACTGGTACTCAGGTCATAATTGCCCTCTTCCCAATGAAAAACGAACGCTTTCATCTGCTGGTGTATTTGCTGGACGATCTGCTGGCCGTCCTGCAGACTGCAGTCGCTCAGGATCAGGCCAAACTGGTCACTGCCCAGGCGCGCGGCGATATCCCCGCTACGCCGCTGATGTGAAAGCAGCGCCCCCAGTTGTCGCAACAGTTCATCACCGGCGGTGTAGCCGCAAGCGTCATTGATACGGTGAAAGTAGTCGATATCGATAAAACAGAAGATATGCTGTCGTTCCTCCTGTTTGGCCGATTCCAGTGAGCTTTTCAGGCGCAGCTCGAATGCCCGACGATTAGCCAGACCGGTAAGAATGTCATGCCGTAGATGGTGGGAGAGCTTGGCACTGAGATGCTGGACCTTATCCGCGGCATGCTGTGATATGGCGTCCCGATGCCGTTCGGTGCGATATTGCACCAGTGCCTCGTCCAGCGCCTCCCGGAGGGCAGCGGCGGAACAGGGCTTGGTGAGGAATTTGAAGACGTGGCCCTGATTGACCGCATCCATGGCGGTCTGCTGGTCGGAGTTTCCGGTCAGCATGATGCGAATCGCCTGAGGATGGGAAACCGTCAGGCGTTTGAGTAGCTCAACGCCATCCATTTCCGGCATCCGCATATCCGACACCACCACAGCGTAGGGGTTATCACCTGTCCGGTCGAACAGTTCCAGTGCCTCGGCTCCGCTGGTGGCTGTATCGATGCTGAATTGTTTGCCCAGGCCACGGCGGTAACCGGAGAGGATCAAGGGCTCGTCATCGACCAGCAGGATACGTTCAGTCACTTGGGTTGTCCCCCTGGGAAAAGTTATTGCGATTGTCGTATGCCAGGCGATTTAATCGATTAACAATATTGGAGCGGGTCCGCCTCTCGCCGGGTTCGGCTATGTACTGTTGGTCGAAATTATAGGTGGGGCTCACCGCCCCGCCTGTGGATGGGGTCCGACAGGCGTTGATTGCCCGATGGCCGGTGGTGCTGGCGCCAAATCGCCCGGCTGAATCGGTCAGCCGGGCGTGCGGGTATTTTCGGTTACTCGATCCCGGCCGCGGAGCGGATGGTGGCGAGATTGATGGCGGGGACATAGCCAGGCCGGGGACTGGCACGGCGGGTAAATTTCTTGATGATGCCCTCCAGATTGGGACGCTTCTCCGCTGGTCCCTCACCGTTGCCGATGCCTCCGCCGAACTCGACGAACAGATTGATGCCGTCATCCAGTGCGCTCTGCATGCAACCGACCCAGTTGACCGGGTGAAACAGCTGGAAGAAGAGTCGGGACTTGATGGTCTCGGCATCGGCCTCATGGAAACCGCCGGTGTAGTTGGAGAGCACTTTTAGCCTGGCCTCGGAAAAGGTTGCCTCGGTCAGCGCCTCGCGGAAGCGCCGCGCCGCCTCCACCATGTAGTAGGTATGGAAGGCGCCCTCGGTCTTGAGCCGTACCGCCTTCTTGTTCGGCAACAGCTCGGCCATCTCCGCTGCCAGGGCATCCAGATCGGCTCCGGCGCCACCGACCACGGTCTGGTCCGGCAGGTTGAGCCCGGCAATGCCGCAGAAATGCTTGTCGGCCAGGGGGCGCGCGGTCTCCAGGTCCACCGTCAGGGCCGCCATCTCGCCCTCGCCGAAATCGCCCATCAGCTCGCCACGTTTGGCGACCAGGCGCAGCGCATCCTCGAAGCCCAGGGCCTCGGCCGCCACCAGGGCGCTGTATTCGCCCAGGCTGTGGCCGGCCGCCGCCACCGGTTGGAGCGGGGTGTCCGCCAGTTCCCGGTAGACCGTCAGGCAGGCGATGTGGTGGGTCAGCAGCACCGGCTGGGTGTAGCGGGTCAGGTTGATCCGGTCATCCGGGTTCTCACGCGAAAGACTGGTCATGTCGTAACCCAGTACCTCGCTGGCCTGTTCATAAACCTGGCGGGCGGAGGCGAACTCGGCGCAGAGATCGCTGCCGATGCCGGTGTATTGTGAGCCCTGGCCGGGGAAAATAAATAGGGCGCGCTGTTCGGTATCAGACATGGTGCTTCTCTTTTGGATAAAAATGCGAGCGGGAAGGATAGACATTTCTGTAAATCAGGACAAGCATTGCCCTTGTTCCCGATGGGGGTTCGGGTAGGATAGAGATCATGCTACGGCGCAGCAGGCGCCCGGCGTTTTTAATCAGATCCGACAGGCAAGATCCATGAGTCCCAGATCGTACAGCCCACTCCGTTCCGTACTTTATGCCCCGGGCGCGAACAGCCGGGCACTGGATAAGGCCCGCTCCCTGCCGGTAGACGGCCTGATCCTGGACCTGGAGGACGCGGTTGCTCCGGCCGCCAAGGCCGCAGCGCGGGACGCGGTGGTCGCCGCGCTGTCCGAGGGTGGATTCGGTTATCGCCGGCGGATCGTGCGCGTCAACGGTCTGGATACCCCCTGGGGCGAGGCGGATATCGCGGCCATGGCCCGGACCGGTGCCGACGCCATTCTGCTGCCCAAGGTGGAGAGTCCCCAGGCGGTGCAGACGGCCGTGGCGGCGCTGGATGCCGCCGGCGGGCCGGCCGATCTGCCGATTTGGATCATGGCCGAGACGCCGCGCGGTATTCTGCAGATCGATTCCATTGCCGCGGCTCATCCGCGCCTGCAAGTGATTGTGATGGGTACATCGGACCTGGCCAAGGAGCTGCGGGTCCGGCATACCCCCGGTCGTGAGGGCCTGCTCGCGTCGCTCGGTCTCTGTGTACTGGCGGCCCGTGCCCGGGGCCTGGAGATCCTGGACGGGGTCTATCTGGACCTGCGGGATGAGCCCGGTTTTGCTGCGGCCTGTGAACAGGGCCGGGACATGGGCTTTGATGGCAAGACACTGATTCACCCCCGACAGATTGAACCGGCTAACCGGATATTTGGCATCAGCGCGGAGGCGTTGCAGCAGGCGCAGCAGATCATCGCCGCCTGGCGCGAGGCACAGCAGGCCGGGAGTGGTGTCTGCGTAGTGGACGGGCGCCTGGTGGAGAATCTGCATGTGGAAGAGGCGGAGCGACTGGTGACGATGCATGAGGTGATCCGTGGACGCAACTGATGTGGAGCGGTTCAGGCGGCAGTTGCTGGCCCGTCAGGCCGAGTTGTTGGCGGTGGCCGATACCGCCGCAACGGCGGCGGATACCGTAGAGCTGGATCAGACCCGGGTCGGCCGCCTGTCGCGCATGGATGCGTTACAGCAGCAGGCCATGTCCCAGGAGAACCAGCGCCGTCGCGCGCTCGAGCTGAAGCGCATTGTCCAGGCGTTGAGCCGCATCAAGGATCATGAGTATGGTTATTGTGTAGAGTGCGCAGACGAGATCGCAGAGAACCGCCTGGAGATCGATCCGGCCACGCCACTCTGTATCCGTTGTGCCAGTGAGCGGGAAAAGGTGCGTGACTGAGCGTATCGGCCCCGAAAATCAGAGGAGCGCTGTTTGATGAATTGCAATGTGATGGTGTTGCCAAGCAAGGAGCCGGAGCAGATCCGTTTGGTGAGGATTCCCGAGGATATGGAGTCGCATGAGGCGTTTCGTCACGCCACCGGTGTGATCGCCGCCGCCGAGGAGGCCAATCCCGATTTTACCTGGGATGATATCGAGGACGCGCTGGATGCCCACGGCTTCCGCACCCTGGAGTTCGTACTGGGGCCGGCGCTGGACTGATCCAAACTCAACGGCTCCGGTGATACGGCGCCCGCAGGGCGCCCTACAGATCGGGCCATGCCCGCCGCTGCCTGTCGATTCAGGGTTGCCGCGCCCGTCGCTCCAACTTCTGCTGGATCAGGCTGATATGCAGTCGCAGGTCATACAGCTCTTCGGCATAGGAGAGCGGTATCTCGATATGTGAGACATCGTACTCAATCTGATCCAGCGCGGATCTGGCCTGTGCCAGGTCCGCGTCCGGTTTGAACAGCTGGTGATCGATGGCCAGCACCTCCCGGTACCAGCGATAGATGCGCGAACGCATGCGCCAGCGGTAGATGGGCGGCATGATCTTGAACAGCGGGATCATCAGGGCCAGAAACGGCAGCAGCATCACCTTCAGTCGATCCACCAGGGTGGCGGCCCAGAACGGCAGATAGCGTTGCAGTAGCGGTGGGCCGTATTTGTAGAAGCGCTCGGCGGCGCTGCTCAGGGGGTAGACCAGATACTCCGGGGCCGGAAACTGTCCGCTCTCCTCGAACCACCCTCCTCTCTCGTGCACCCCCTGGGCAGCCTGTAGCAGCAGGTCCATCAGCGCCGGATGCAGATCGTCCCTGACCACCAGGTTGGCGCTGGCGGCCAGCAGGGTGGTCGGCCGGTCCGGCAGATTGCGCTTCAGGTTGATCACCCCCTCCGGCAGGGTCACGGAAGAGAGAAAACGGTGCGTCCGGGTATAGGCTTCGGCGCGTTCAAAACTCATCAGCTGGATATGTTCCGCATCGAGCAGGGCACGCACCACCGGCGACATGGGAGAGGCGACAAAGAAGGCGCTGTCGATCTTCCCCTCCAGCAGGGCGTCGGCGGCACTGCGTCCGCTGGATTCGAGTAGCGGGCTGTTGCTCGGGTTGATATCGTTTTGCGCCAGCAGCCGGAGTGCCAGCGAGCGGGTGCCGCTCCCCTCCGCGCCAATGGCGGTGCGTTTGCCCTGCAGATCGGTGAGGTGGGAGACTGATAACTCTTTGCGGTAAAACACCCAGATCGGCTCGAAATAGAGGCTGCCGAGGGAGAGCAGGCTGGCCTCCCCGGGCGTGTCACCGGTGGTGCCACCCTGTACCAGGGCCGCGTCCACCTCACCGCGCGTGAGTCGCCCGATATTGTCGATGGATCCGGCGCTGGTCAGCACCTCCAGGTGGATTTTCTCTTCCAGCAGTCGCTTCCGGTACTGCTGTCCAAACAGGTAATAAGCTCCATCCGGCTGCCCGCTGGCCAGGCGAATATGATCGGGAGGTGCCGGCTTGACGAATTGGTAGGCGAGGATGAAACCCAGCAGCACCAGCAGCACGGCCGGGCCGAAGATATTCAAACTATCCTTGCTCTGACGGGGTTTGCGTTGCTTGCTCAAGACGCTATCCTGATATTAATCCAGGTCTGTTATTCCACTTGGTGCCCACTATAACCCAGATTCCCGAGGTCGCCATGCAGATAACCAATAAACACTTCGTCAATGGCCATCCGCTGTTGCCGCCCTTCCCCGCAGGGCTGGAGCGGGCGCTGTTCGGCATGGGCTGTTTCTGGGGCGCGGAGCGGCGTTTCTGGGAAGCACCGGGAGTCTATAGCACGGCCGTGGGCTATGCGGCCGGGAGCACGACAGATCCGACCTATAAGCAGGTCTGTAGCGGTAACACGGGACATGCCGAGGTGGTCCAGGTGCTGTTTGATCCCGCTGTCATCAGCTATGCCGAGCTGTTGCAGCTGTTTTGGGAGAGCCATAACCCGACTCAGGGCATGCGTCAGGGCAATGATATCGGCACCCAGTACCGCTCCGGGATCTATGTCACCAGTGACGCACAGCGGGAACAGGCGGAAGCGTCCCGCGATGCCTATCAGCAGGCGCTTACCGAACGCGGTTTCGGGCCGATCACCACGGAGATCCTGGAGGCCCCGGAGTTCTATTATGCCGAGGATTATCATCACCAATATCTGGCCAAAAACCCCGCGGGCTATTGTGGCCTGGGAGGCACCGGTGTGGGCTGCCCGACGGGGGTCGGCTAGCGGTATGCTGCCCTGCTGGTGATTACTCCGGCTTCAACTCGATGGTGCCGTTGATCTGCACCTCGAGTCGTTGGCTGCCTGCCTCCAGGGTGGGTGCTGATTCCGCTCGCAGTGCCATGGCCCGCACCGGATAGGGGCCTGGCGCGGCACCGCTACTGCTGATATTCATCTGTACCAGTCGATACTCGCTGTGCCCCATCTCTTTGCTGATCAAAGCCGCCCGGGCCCTGAACAGCTGGATGGCCTGGCTGATCAGCCGCTCTTCGACTTGCTGGCGCTGTTCGGGTGACACGGCATAGCTGATACTGCCGATACTGAGCCCTTCCTGCAGTTTGCCCATCAGTTGGCTGATCAGCGCCACATCCTGGCTCTCCAGACGTATCGTCTGACGTACGCGCCAGCCGGACAGCGTGTTGTTGCGATACACCGGGCTGGTCTGATAATCCAGGGTCTGCACCTTGACACCGGGCTCTTTTTTGGCGGTTTCCACCGCCTGTCTGATGGCCTGGTTTACCCGGGTGCCGAGTTCGGCCGGGTCGTTGCCCTCATGTTGTGCAAACAGGGTGGCGCTGAGGGTGTCATTGTCGATCTCTTCACCGGCGGACACCGCCAGATTGATGCGGTCGTAGGTCGGCGCTGTTTCCTCGCCAATGACCAGGCTGGTGACCAGTATCAGCAGTAGCGGTAGGTATCGAAATCTCATTTTTGCTCCTTGCCCGGATGATAGCTATGGCTATTGTGGTGTGTCGGACGTATCGATAGGCACACCGTCGATAAACAGCTGTTCCGTATCGATGGCGTCGAACCGGTAATGCTTGTTGCAGAAGTCGCAGTCGACCTCGATGGCCCCCTGTTCCTCCAGAATGGATAGGAGTTCCGCCTTGCCCATGGCGCGCAGGGAATCGGCAATGCGCTCCCGCGAGCAGCTGCAGCGGAATGCCACCGGCTCGGGCTCAAACAGCCGCACCTGTTCCTCATGGAACAGCCGGTGCAGCAGGGTCTGAACGGGAAGGTTGAGCAGTTCGTCCCGGGTGATGGTCTCCGCCAGCATGCCGATGCGCTGCCACTCCGCCTGCCGGTCCAGCTCCGATGGGAGCTGCTGCAGGAACAGGCCGGCCGCCCGCTCGCCATCAGCCACCAGCCAGAAGCGCGTGGCGAGTTGTTCGGAGTTGTTGAAATAGCCCTCCAGGGCCTCGGCCAGATTCTCCCCTTCCAGCCCGACAATGCCCTGATAACGTTCGCCGCCCCGGTTGACTACGGTCAGCATCATCTGTCCGGTGCCGTATAGCTTGGCCAGATTGCCTTCCGGCAATTCCCCCTCCCAGCGGGCCAGCCCCCGGACGGTGCGCTGCCGGGTGGCCTGCGCCACCAGGGTGCGCAGTGGGCCGTTGCCCTGGGATTGCAGGATCAGCGAGCCGTCATATTTGATGGTGGCGGAGAGCAGGATCACCGCGGCCATGGCCTGGCCCAGTTGCTCGGCAACCGTGGCCGGGTAGGTGTAGCGCTCCAGTACCGCCTTCCAGCTGGCATCCATCTGGACGATTTCGCCCCGGATATCGAGGGATTCAAAGACAAACCGGTAGAGCTGATCCTGGCTGTTCATGATGATGATAGTAGGCGATCCGATGGATGAATGATTGCTCAGAAGATATCAAAGCGTTCGAACTGGGTACTGAACTGCCCTCGCCCCTGGGTCATGCTGCGCAGCTCGGTGGTGTAACCGAGCAGGCTGGCCAGGGCCGCCTCGCAGTGAATGGTGGCCTGCTCGACGGTGCGCTCGGTGTCCTGGATCAGGGCGTGGCGGGATTGCAGGTCCCCCAGAACCGTGCCCAGGTTCTCTTCCGGCACCACGATCTCTGCTTTCATGATCGGCTGCAGCAGCGCCGGCCCGGCCCCCTCCAGGGCCTTGCGCAGGGCGCGGGCGACGGCGGAGGTGAGGGCTTCCGGCGTGGAGTGGGCGCCGAACAGTTCCACCTGGGTAATGTTCACCTGCAGATCCTGCAGTGGTGCCCCTTCCAGCGGGCCGCCGCCGAGGGCAAAGCGGATGCCTTGGTCCAGCGCTTCCTGCTGCAGGTTGGTGAGTTGGCTACCCTCGGGCAGGATGGTCGGCTGGCAGTTTTTCACCATGCCGGCACCGCGTGGCAGCGGGCTGACAGAGACCGTCACCTGGGCCTTCAGCGGCTCCTTGCGGGATGGATCGGCCGGGGGTTGGAACAGGTGCGTCAGTTCACTTCGCCGGGTAATGGTCTCGCGCAGTGCCACGGCCGGCTTGCCGGTCCTGACCTGCAGATTGTATTCCCGCTGCAGCCGCTCGATGATGATCTGCAGGTGCAGCTCGCCCATGCCCCGGAGCAGTTTCTGGCCGGTCTCCGGGTCTTCACCGAACTGCAGTGTCGGGTCCTCCTCCTGCAGTTTGCCCATCACTTCCAGGAACTTCTCCTCCTGGCCGGACGAGGCCGGCTCCACCGCCAGGCTGAGCACCGGTTCCCGGGTATCGATGCGCTCCAGCAGCAGCGGATGGTCTGGGTGGCAGAGGGTGTCGCCGGTGGCGGCATGACGCAAGCCGGCCAACAGCACGATATCGCCGGCGTGGGCGATGTCGAGGCGGGTTTTCTTGGCCGCATCCACGTCAAAGATACGCGCCACATGCTCCTGTACCACGCTGCCGTCGGCCCGGCTGAAGCGGACCTGATCACCCGGCTTCAGCCGGCCCCGGTAGATCCGGGCAAACACATGGCGCCGCCCCTCCCACATTTGCACCTTGAAGGCCAGGGCGACCAGCGGCTGGTTGTCTTCCATGTCGATGGGTGTGGTGGAGCCATCCGGCAGCCAGGCGTTGGCGGGTGGGCGTTCCAGGGGTGAGGGGAGCAGCCGGGTCACGCCGTCGATCAGCGGCTGAATCCCCAGATCGCGCAGTGCCGAGCCACCGAAGCAGGGGCAGACCTCACCCGTCAGGGTGGCGCTGCGCAGTGCCGCCCAGATCTGCTCCGGCGCGGGCTCCTCGCCGGCCAGTACCCGGTCGGCAAACACCTCATCGGTTTCGGCGATACCGAGCAGCAGGTTTTCCCGGTGGGATGCGACGGATTCCCAGAGGGCCGGATCGCAGGGGGTTATCTCCAGTTGGTCGCCATGTTCACCGGAAAACCGGATCAGGGTGCGCTCGATCAGATGAATCACCGCGCCCTGTTCCGGCAGCGGCAGGGTGACCGGCAGTGGCCGGACGCCGAGGCGTTTGCCGACCGTGGCCAGGGCGTGGTCAAAATCGGCCCCGGGCCGGTCGACCTTGTTAATGAAGAAGAGACAGGGGAGATTGAATTTTGAGCGCTGCCGCCAGACCGTTTCGGTTTGTGGTTCAACGCCCCTGACGCCATCCAGCACGATCACGCAGCCGTCCAGCACCCGCATGCTGCGCTCCACCTCGATGGTGAAGTCCACGTGTCCGGGGGTGTCGATAATCTGGATCAGGTGATCCCGCCAGGTGGCCTTGGTCAGTGCCGAGGTGATGGTGATGCCATGGCTCTGCTCTTCGGCCATGTAGTCCATGTGGGCGGCCCCGTCATGCACTTCGCCGATTTTGTAGAGTGCCCCGGTATAGAACAGAATGCGTTCGGTCAGGGTGGTCTTGCCGGCATCGATATGGGCGGCAATGCCGATATTGCGAACTTTATCGATTGAATGGCTAATATTCATTTGGTTGACTGCAGCGAGAGTGATTACCCGGGCAAGACTAAACGACTGAGCGGCAATGTGGAATATCCGGGGGTGCAATCGGCCGCTTTTTTTCTCCCGCAAAATTGGTGGTGGATAATTCCATACTTCAAAGATAGAGATGCAGTATGATGTCAGGGTGTCGTTTTCGACCGGATGCGGCATTGGTTAATCAGGACGTGAAGCAGTTTGGGAGCAACAGCTTATGATGCAGCGTGGATGTGCGATTCTATTCTTGGCCATGGCGGCGCTACTGGCACCTGTCAGCGGGTCTCTGGCCGAGCAACAGAAGGGAGAGGAGGAGGCGGCTGAGGCGGCGGCCGGACAGGTTTTCAATGACTGGGGGCGCCGTTGCGAAACCCTGAAAACCGGAGAAGAGTTCTGCCTCGTGTTTCAGCGCCTGCGGCTGAAAGAGAACAACCAGACGGTACTGCATGTGAGCTTCGGATATCCGCCCTTTGCCAAGGGACCGGTCATGGTGTTGACCACGCCACTGGGCGTCTCCCTGGTCGCGGGTGTCGAGCTGAAGGTGGACAATGTGGGTGAGCCGATCAAGGTGCCTTACAATCTCTGTGTCGCGGATGGTTGCCGCGCCAGCCTGCCGGTGGACGACACACTGCTGGAGGCGATGAAACGTGGTGACAAGCTCAAGGTGGCCATCGCCAATGCCCAGAACAAGCTGATGGGCATCGAGGTATCACTGAATGGCTTTGCCGGTGCCAGCGAATCGCTGCAGAAGTAGTGGCACCGCCGGGCCGGTTTGAGCGGCCCGACGGCCGGGTGATTTTACTGGCCAAATAGCGCGGCCAGTGTCTTACCCGGTTCGGCGGTACGCATGAACGCCTCGCCGACCAGGAAGGCGTTGACGCCATGCCCGCGCATACGCGCCACATCGGCGGGCGTGTGGATGCCGCTCTCGGTTACCACGATGCTCTCGGGGGGGATCTGTGTCAGCAGCTCCAGGGTGGTGTCGAGGGAGACCTCAAAGGTGCGCAGATTGCGGTTGTTGATTCCGATCAGCCGATTGTTGAGCTTCAGTGCCCGCTGCAATTCTGCCGCGTCATGTACCTCCACCAGTACATCCATGCCCAGCCGTTGGGCCAGGTCGTTCAGTTCCACCAGCGTTGCATCGTCCAGGCAGCTGACAATCAGCAGGATACAGTCGGCGCCGATCAGTCTGGCCTCATACACCTGGTAAGGGTCAATAATGAAGTCCTTGCGGATTACCGGCAGGCTGCAGGCCGCGCGGGCCTGTTGCAGATAGGCATCGCTGCCCTGGAAAAAATCCATATCGGTCAACACGGAAAGACAGGCCGCCCCGCCCTGCTGGTAGCTGACGGCAATCTCGGCCGGATGGAAGTCGGCCCGGATCACTCCCTTGCTGGGAGAGGCCTTTTTGATTTCGGCGATTACGCCGGCTCCACCCTGGTCGATTTTATCGGCGATGGCCTGAACAAAGCCGCGGGTCGGGTTGTCGATACCGGCCAACTGCTCAATCAGGTGATCGAGCGGCAGCGCCGCCCGGCGCTGGGCGATCTCTTCCCGTTTGCGCTGGACGATCTTTTTCAGGATGTCGGGTGTATTGCTCATGGGCAATCTTCTCTGGTAAATACAGTCTGGGGGCGTAGTTTACACGTTCTCGATTTTGAATTAACCCCGGTTAGAACCGGGGTGCTTACCCGAAGTGAGGTAGAAATGGGCCGTTATCGCCCCCCCCAGCCGAAGCAGTCCCCCTATATCACCCGGGCGGGCTATCTGCGCCTGGAGGCGGAATCAAAAAGCCTCTGGGTGCGCCGCCGAGACGTGACCAAGGCACTGGCGGCGGCGGCGGCCGAAGGCGATCGATCGGAAAACGCCGAGTATATCTACCGTAAGAAGGAGCTGCGCGAACTGGACCGGCGTATCCGCTATCTGCAGAAACGCCTGCCTGACCTGAAGGTGGTGGATACGGTGCCAAGCAATCCCGAGCAGATCTTTTTTGGCGCCCTGGTGGAACTGGAAGGCGAGGACGACAATCCCGTGACCTATCGGATTGTCGGTCCGGACGAGTTTGATCCGGAGCGTGGCTGGATCAGCATGGATGCACCGCTGGCCAGGGCGCTGCTGAAGCGGTCGGTGGATGATGAGGTGCGGGTGCAAACCCCGTCCGGGGAGCGCCGCTACTGGGTGCTGTCCGTCACTTACCCGGTTGACTGAGTCGGTTGGGGTTTGCGGGCTCACACCATGAACTACTTAGTTTCCCGCCGTAATTCGGTCACCGAACGCCCGCCGATGCCCCAGTTGTCGGTAGGTACCTCCTCGATCACCACGACCGTGGTGGCTGGGTTCTTGTTCAGGGTCTCCTGAAGCAGCCGGGTGACGCCTTCAATCAGGGTGGCCTTCTGTTCGGCGGTGGCCCCTTCGTTGGTAATCTTGATGTTCACGTAAGGCATGGGTTGCTCCTCCGGTAGGGTGTCTGGTTCGTGTGCCCGGTATGGTGCCACATACCCGGTCGCGTCGGCTAACGATGTGCGCCTGGCGAGATTCAGCCGGGCTGGGGACACTCCCGCTGCAGTTGGACCCGACGCTCCCGGGTGCCGATGGCCAGCAGGGTGCCGGCGGCACTCAGACCGGCGGCCAGCCAGAGGGCAAGCTGCGGATTACTGTTTTGGGTCATCAACTGTCCGGCGACAATCGGCCCGCTGATCTGGCCAACTCCATAGGAAGTGACCAGCAGGCCCATCAGCCGTGCCGGGTTGTGCCGGGCCAGGTGCCCCGCCTGGCTCAACACCATGGCGACGATACCCATGAAGGTGAAGCCGAAGCAGAGTGCCCCCACCAGGGTGGCGTTGCCGCTCCCCAATAGCGGCAGCAACAGGCCCAGGGTCTGAATGACATAGGCCATCAGCAGGCTTGGCAGGTTGCCGAGGCGCGCCGCCCAGCGTACCCAGAGATAGCAGGAGGGGGCGGCGGCCAGGCCCAGCAGCAACCAGGCCGACTGGTCGAACCCGGCCAGTTCCGGGCTTGCCTGAATCACGGCAATGATGAAAGTAGTGCCGACGGCGAAGCTGGCCCCGGCGAAGAAGTAACTACCGGTCAGATAGATAAACGGTCGTCCCAGTTCACGCCAGGCCACGGATTGGCTGGCCTGCGGGTGCTCTGCATCTCTGCCGCCCCTGACCCAGAACCAGGCGGGTAGGATAAACAGTAAGCCCAACAGAGCGCTGTTCCACCAGGTCATGCGCCAATCCAGCGGGCTGTCCGCACCACCCAGTGCCAGGGCGGTGAGCACGATACCGACCCCCACCCCGCCAAAGTGGACCCCGATCAGCTGCCGCACCCCCTGTCGGGTCAGGTGCTCCAGGACCAGGCTGGTGCCCAGCACCATGCCGGCGGCGCTGCTGAGCCCGGAGAGGTAGCGCAGCAGGGACCAGACGGGTGTGGATTCGGTCAGGGGCAGCAGGGCGTTGCAGAGCACCGCCAGGATCAGCCCGGCACGAAACAGCCGCTCCTTCACCCGGAGATTCCCCAGGCTGCTGGCCAGCAGCGCGCCGCTGAGATAGCCGGCGAAATTCATCGCCGCCAGCAGGCCGGCCGCCGCGTCGCCCAGGCCCAGGGCATCCTGCATGCGCGGCAAGGCCGGGGTATAGGTGAAACGGGCGATTCCCATGGTGAGAATCAGGCTGCTGATCCCGCCCGCGAGGATCTGCAGGTTGTGTCGCTGGCTGTTCAAGTGATGCTCCCGGTGGCTGTTGTCTGCAGCAGAGCATGCGGCGGCTTGCCTATCATTACAAACGATTTATAATGATCCAATCGTTCTGTATTAGTGATGCTTGGAGGTGTCGGGTGGAAGTGAGCAGCCTGCGTATCTTTCTCAGCGTGGCGGAGACCGGCGGTATCTCTGCGGCTGCCGGGAAATTGCATTATGTCCAGTCCAATGTGACGGCCAGGATCAAGAAGCTGGAGGAGGAACTGGGTGCGGCGCTGTTCGTGCGCCAGAGCCGCGGTATGTCCCTGACCGCGGCCGGCCGGGTGCTGAAGGATTATGCGGAGCGGATTCTGCGTCTGGAACTGCAGGCCTCGGATGCGGTGCGTGGCACCATCAAGGATGGTGGCTCGGTCCGTCTCGGCTCCATGGAGACCACCATGGCGATCCGGTTGCCGGCAATCCTCAAGACGCTGCACAATGACCTGCCGGCGGCGCAGATCAGTGTCAGTACCGGGCGCACCGAGGGGCTGATCCGGGATGTGCTGGAGCACCGGCTGGACTGTGCCTATGTGGGCGGGCCGGTGGAGCATCCGGATCTGGAGAGCGAGATCGCCTTTGAGGAGGAACTGGTGCTGGTTACTGCCCGCCAGGCGGTGACACCGAATGTCCTGCTGGTGTTCCGTACCGGCTGCGTCTATCGCGCGCGGGCGGAACAGTGGCTGCGGGAGGAGGGGCGGCTGCCCTATTCGATCATGGAGTACGGCACTCTGGAGGGGATCCTGGGCTGTGTCGATGCGGGATTGGGGTGTACCCTGATGCCGCGTGCCGTGGTGGAGCGTTCCGCCTTCAAGATCGATGTGGTGATCAGCCCGATCCCGGCCCATATCGCCCGCATCCAGACTCTGCTGGTCCGCCGCAAGGATACCCCGCTCAGTGGCGCCATGCAGAAGCTGATCGAACTGACAGCAAGCTACCGGTGAGCCATCGGCACTTGCCAGATAGTATCAGGTGAGACTATTCTGTCCGGCCGATCCGACTGAAGAATTTACCTGTGATTCATGTGGTTACCGGCCGCTCTGCGGCCTGGGTGTGACCGCACGATGGCAGCAACCGAGCTAATCCCCGATGATCAACAATGAATGGCTGAAGCGCGACGATTACCGCTATTTCTACACCATCCCTACCCGCTGGAATGACAATGACCAGTTCGGACACCTGAACAATGTCATCTATTATCGCCTGTATGAGGCGGTGATTATTCAGTATGTAACGGAAGCTGGAATTGACTGGATGCAGGACAGGGTTATCCCCTTTACGGCGGAAAGTCAGTGCCGTTTTCTCCGTGCGGTCAGTTTTCCCGATGTGCTCGATGTGGGGCTGCGCGTGACCAAGGTGGGACGCTCCAGCGTGAATTATGCACTGGCCCTGTTTCGTCAGGGTGAGGACGAGGCGGCGGCCATCGGCCATTGGGTCTATGTCTACGTCGACCGGGAAACTCAGCGGCCGCAGCCGATACCTGAGGCTATCCGCCAGGCAATGCAGCGGGATTTCTGACAACTCAGCGTATTCGCCGGCTGGCGCGCACCGGCACGGGGGTGAACGAAGATGACGCCCAAGCGGATTTTCGCGCCAGGTCAGCGGTGAACCCGGCAGACCCTAGGGTGAGATTCCCTGCGCTCCATCGATATAAATGGTGGTTCCGGTCAGGTAGCTGTTGTTCTCGACAAATATAGAGCCAACAAACCTGGCGATATCCCCGGGCTCCCCGGGATAACCTCTCGGAATTCTCCCTTTCAGGTGTTCTTGCATCGCCTGCTGGTCAAGGTGATCAGCGGTCATTTCCGTTCTCACGTAGCCGGGGGCCACATCCAGTACGCGGATGTTCTTTTTTGCCCATTCGACTGCCAGTGCACGGGAAATGGCCGCAACGGCCGCTTTTGATGCGCAGTAAGCGGCGTATCGCTTTCCGCCAATCCGGTCCCAGAAGGAACCGATGTTGACGATAATCCCGCCTCCATTGGCAGCCAAAAAGGGGTAGGCGGACTGGCAAACAGAAAATGTGCCGATCACGTTGGTGCGAAGAGTCTCTTCAAAATCCTTTAATGCATATGTATCGGAGGGGCCACCGCTGGCAATGCCTGCGTTATTGATAACACCAAACAGGCCACTACCCAGATTGTTGGCTTGCTGCAGCGCGCGCTGCACAGATTCTTCGTCGCGGATGTCGCACTGTACACCTACCAGACGGGATGCCACGTCCCCGGAAATTCCCTCCGGGCACGCTGTTGCCAGACCATTCCTGTTCAGACAGGCAACCATAAAGCCGCGCCGGGCCAGTTCGATCGCGGTGGCGGCCCCGATCCCCCGGCTGGCACCGGTAACGCCTATTGCTTTTGGCAGAGCTTGGTTTTTCATCATTAGCCTCAGTATCTGGTTGCCCTGAACGGTGATCAAGCATCGCCGTTCAGGGCAGCGTAGGATGGCATGCATCCGGCCGGGATTTTCGGTGCCCTGGGAATGCGAGTGCTTAGTTAAACGATTATTGAATGACTATTCACTCATAAAAAATAAATGTCAAGCCACGTCGCTTCTCCGTGTATTTGAATAGATTATAAGTTATTAATAATAAAAGGTGTTTTTCGTCGCCTGCGGAGCGAAATTCCGTGCCGTCCAGGGATAATGCGGGCTGATTCCTGCGCATATTTTATGCTTGACCTTTTTGATTGAATGAATGATCATTCAGTTAACATTATTAAATGATCGTTCATTCATAATGAATGTGCAACCCGAAACCGCTCAATACCCAAAGGAAATTATTATGCATATAGACGGAAAAACCGCTGTAGTAACCGGCGCTGCCTCTGGAATTGGTTTTGCCACTGCACAGGCCCTCGCTAAAGCCGGCGCCCATGTATTTCTGGGAGACATCAATGAGGATGACGGGCTGACGGCCGCAGAGAAAATTCGTGCCGACGGGGGTAGCGCTGAATTTCTGCGTATGGATGTAACCGACCCCGATTCCATCGAGTCGTTCAAGCAAGCCGCATACAAAAGTAAAGGCCATGTGGACATTGTCGTAAATGTTGCCGGATGGGGAAAAATCGAACCGTTCGTGAAAAACACGCCCGATTTCTGGCGCAAGGTGGTAGACCTTAATTTTATGGCACCGATTATGGTGACCCGCGCGTTTCTGGATCAGATGATCGAGCGCAATGAGGGAAAAATCGTGGTGATCGCCAGTGATGCGGGCCGTGTCGGCAGCATGGGGGAAACCGTGTACTCCGGGGCCAAGGGCGGGGCGATTGCTTTTGTTAAGTCGCTGGCGCGGGAAGTTGCACGCCACAATATCAATGTGAATGCCGTTTGTCCCGGTCCCACCGACACGCCCCTGTTACGTGCGGTACCGGAAAAGCATCAGGAGGCGTTTGTCCGCGCTACGCCGATGCGCCGCCTGGGTAAGCCTTCGGAACTGGCTGATGCCGTGCTGTTTTTCTCCAGTGACCGCGCCTCATTTGTTACCGGACAGGTATTGAGTGTCAGTGGCGGACTGACCATGGCCGACTGAACTGTCGTGTAATCAACTCAATTGTCGATGCAAGAATAGCTTGTTAATCCGAGGAACACATTATGTACAAAGTAAAAGCCGCAAACTGGAAACCGGATCACTTTGGTTGGGAAGTGAAGGATGGTGTTGCCACCGTGACCATGGATATACCCGAACGGAAAAACCCGTTTACCTTTGAAAGTTATGCGGAGCTTCGCGATACCTTCCATAAGCTGCAGTATGCCGAGGACGTGCGGGCCGTGGTGATCACCGGTGCCGGTGGCAATTTCTGCTCCGGGGGCGATGTGCACGATATCATCGGACCGCTGACCCGCATGGGCATGGATGACCTGCTGCGCTTCACCCGCATGACCGGCGATCTGGTCAAGGAGATGCGCCAGTGCCCGCAACCCATTATCGCCGCGATCGATGGCATCTGTGTGGGTGCCGGCGCCATTCTGGCGATGGCCAGTGATTTCCGTTATGCAACGCCACGGGTTAAAACCGCTTTCCTGTTTGTAAAGGTAGGGCTGGCAGGTTGCGATATGGGGGCGTGCGCCATCCTGCCGCGAATTATTGGTCATGGCCGGGCCTCGGAACTGCTTTATACCGGGCGGGTCATGAGCACTGAAGAGGGTGCCAACTGGGGATTCTTTAACGAAGTGGTCTCGCAGGAAGAGCTGATGGAAAAGGCCTACAGTATGGCCCGGGTGATCACCGAAGGGCCCTACTTCGCCCACACGGTCACCAAGAAATGCCTGCACCAGGAGTGGAGCCAGAGCATCGAACAGGCACTGGAGACCGAGGCTGAGGCCCAGGCCATCTGTATGGCAACCAAAGACTTTGAGCGCGCCTACAACGCCTTCGTCAACAAGCAGACGCCCCAGTTCGAGGGCAACTGAGATCCACCTGCCGTACAGGGAAAACCTCGTGCGGCAGGGTCGAACAGGAGAGGTCTTCCATGGTTGAACAGGTACATTATCGTGCTTCGGGCTTTGCGCAGTGGCCGTTTTTTGAAGATCGGCACCGCAACCAGGTTGCGGCACTGGACTCCTTTGCCAGGGAGCAGCTGGTTGCTGTTGCCGAGGACGCCGGAGAGGACGACGACGCACAGGATATTGCCTGCCGGGAGATCGTCCGCCGGTTGGGTGAAGCCGGGTTTCTGAACTGTAGCGCCGTAGTTGATGCCCGGGGGCAGTTTGATGTGCGCAGCCTCTGCCTGAGTCGCGATACGCTGGCCTGTCATGCGCCGCTGGCCGACTTCGCGTTTGCCATGCAGGGGTTGGGTACCGGGCCCATATCTATCGCCGGTAGCGCACAGCAGCGCGCCGACTATCTACCGCCGGTGATGCGGGGAGAGCGCCTGGCCGCCTTTGCGCTTTCCGAGCCGGATGCCGGCAGCGATGTTTCGGCGATTTCCACCACCGCCCGCCGCGAGGGTGCCGATTTTGTTCTTGATGGTATTAAAACCTGGATATCGAACGGTGGCATTGCCGATCACTATGTGGTCTTTGCCCGCACCGGCGAGGCCCCCGGAGCCAGAGGCCTTTCCGCCTTTATTGTCGACGCCGATAATCCCGGGTTTAGCGTGGTAGAGCGGATCCGTGTGATCGCTCCCCATCCTCTCGCCACCATCAGGCTGGAAAACTGCCGGGTGCCGGCTTCGGCCATGGTGGGCAATCCGGGCGAAGGCTTTAAGGTGGCGATGGGTACGCTGGATGTATTTCGTACCACCGTAGGGGCTGCCGCACTCGGCTTTGCCCGGCGGGGATTGAGCGAGGCTCTGGCCCGCGTTCAGGAGCGTTCCGTATTTGGCAAGCTGCTGTCCGAGTTTCAGCTCACCCAGGCAAAGATTGCCGAGATGGCGACAGAGATCGATGCGGCTTCCCTATTGGTATATCGCTCGGCATGGAGCAAGGACACCTTTGGCGGGCGCAATACCGCTCCCTCCTCGATGGCCAAGATGTACGCCACCGAGAAAGCGCAAGAGGTGATAGACAAGGCGGTACAACTGTTTGGCGGTTTGGGTGTGGTGCACGGCGTGCGTGTCGAATCACTCTACCGGGACATCAGGGCATTGCGCATTTATGAAGGTACAACCGAGGTCCAGAAGCTTGTCATCGCGAATGCCGTACTTTTGGGGTAAGTCGCATGCGGCCGCCGCCAGGCCGCAATTGAAGCGATCCCGTACCTGCCGAAACGAAACGTCGTTGAGAGGGTTAGTATGATTTCACTAGAGATAGACGGTGCCGTCGCCACCGCCACGCTGTCCCGTGCGCCGGTAAATGCGATCAGCGACGAATGGATCGAGCGACTCGAGTGGGTTCTGAATGAAACCAGTGCAAATCCGGACCTGTCTGCCTTGCGCATCCGTAGCGCCGAGAAGGTATTCTGTGCCGGCGCTGATCTGGCAGTGATGCGCAGTCGTTTTACCAGTGAGGCAGGTCGGCTGCAAATGGTGGAGTTGGCTGCAAAGATGCAACGCGTATTCGCCCAGCTTGAGGCGATGCCTATGGTGACAGTGGCACAAATCGAAGGTGCAGCGCTGGGCGGAGGCTTGGAACTGGCGCTTGCCTGCGATCTCAGGGTGGTCGCTGATACGGCCAGGATTGGCCTGCCGGAGGCGGGCCTTGGTCTGTTGCCGGGAGCGGGTGGTACCCAGCGCCTGACCCGATTGTGCGGTGATGCGGTTGCGCGTCGTATGATTCTTTCGGCCGAAGTGCTGGATGGTGTTCAGGCGGAAAAGCTGGGCGTGGTGCATTGGGTGGCCGACAAGGCGCAATTGCCCGGTCTGGTCGATGAGTTGCTGGTCAGAATAGGTAGAGTTCCCCGGGACGCCATCACGGAATGCAAGCGCTGCATCCAGGCGGCGCTGAACCCCGACCAGGACGGTTACGCGATCGAACTTGAAGGTACGCAACGTCTGTATGAAAACCCGATTTCCCAGGAAATCGTCCGCCGGTTTTTAGATAAGGCGGGTTGATCTGATCCGGCAGCGACAGCCCGCTCTTGCCGCCGGCAAGCCAGCGCAGCAGAGAGTTTTGCCCTTCTTATGGTGGTCGTTCCCGGGATGACCGTTGCCGGCTCGACGCGGGAAAAATTTGCGAAAATAACGGTGCTGAACATGAACGAAGTTATTCTCAAAAAGCACACGACCGAAGTGGCCATCATCCAAATTAACCGTCCTGAGTGCAAGAACGCTCTCAATATGGCGGTACGTGAACGGTTGGCTACCTGCTTTTCCTTGTTGAGTGATGATGATCAGGTGCGCGCCATTGTTGTCACGGGTAATCAGGAGGCGTTTGCCGCCGGCGCAGATCTCGTCGACCTGGCGCAACGCAGTGCCCTCGATATGATGCTGCGCAAGACGCACCTGATGTGGCAGGCGATAGCCGACTGCCCCAAGCCGGTGATTGCCGCCGTTGCCGGCTATGCATTCGGCGGCGGCTGTGAACTGGCCATGCATGCCGACATCATCATTGCCGGTGAAAACGCCAGTTTTTCCCAGCCTGAAATCAAGGTGGGAATTATGCCCGGGGCGGGCGGAACCCAGCGATTGCTTCGAGCGGTCGGTAAATACAACGCCATGCGGCTGCTCCTGACGGGTGATGCAATCTCCGCCGGTGAAGCTCGGGAGATGGGTCTGGTCTCGATGGTCGTGCCTGATGAGCAGGTGCTCGACCGCGCGTTGGCCATGGCCCGGCGTATCGCCAGTATGCCTCCACTCGCCGTTGCACAGATTAAAGAGGTGGTATTGGCGGGCCAGGATGCCTCGCTGGATCAGGCGCTCGCGCTGGAGCGCAAGGCGTTCCAGCTGCTATTTGCCACCAACGATCAAAAAGAGGGTATGCAGGCCTTTATCGAGAAGCGTATACCGGCTTACCGGGGGAACTAATAAATGTCGCAACAGCAGCCAAATTGCACCAGGGCATGGGTGCCTGGAGAGACCCTGGGTGTCGTGGGCGCCGGAGTCATGGGCCGTGGTATTGTGCAGGTGGCCGCGCAGGCAGGTATTGATGTCGTCCTGTACGACGCCAACAGCGAGGCGGTGAGTGTCGCCATAGAGGAAATCGCCCACATATTCGACCGACTGCAAAACAAGAAGAAGCTCACACCCGAACAGGTGGTACAGGCACTTTCACGTATTTCATGTGCAACCGATCTCGACGCGTTCAGCTCTTGCGCAGTTGTCATTGAGGCAATTGTCGAACGTCTCGATGCCAAGCAGGAACTGCTGGGTTTGCTGGAGCGGGTGGTTGCGGACGACTGCATCCTGGCCACCAATACCTCTTCCCTGTCGGTAACTTCAATTGCCGCCGGTTGCTCGCGCCCGGAGCGGGTCGGCGGCTTTCACTGTTTCAATCCGGTTCCGTTGATGAAACTGGTAGAGGTAATCGAAGGCGTGCAAACCGAGTCCCGGGTGACCGATAAACTGACAGCGTTAGCGCAACAGGTGGGGCATACGCCGGTACGGGCGCAGGACACCCCGGGATTCGTGGTCAATCATGCGGGACGTGGCATGATCACCGAGTCCCTGCGGCTTCACAGTGAGGGTGTTGCCGATTTCCGTGCGGTCGATGATATTCTGCGCGATGGGATGGGTTTTCGATTAGGGCCGTTTGAATTGATGGATCTTACCGGTCTGGATGTCTCGCAACCGGTAATGGAGTCCATCTATCAACAGTATTATCAGGAGCCGCGCTATCGTCCTACACCACTGGCGCTTCAGCGGTTGCAGGCCGGCCTCCTGGGACGAAAGAGCGGCAAGGGATTTTACACCTATGAACAGAATCAGAAGTTGCTTGCGCCACGGGCTGAACCCCGGGCGGTGCCCTTGCCGAGCATCTGGGTCAGCCCAGGGGATGAGCCGACTTTTAAACAGCTGAGCGACTTAGTGGAAAAGCTGGGTGGAACGGTCGATCGGGGAGCTAAGCCGGCGGACGATTCCCTCTGTCTGTTGGCTCCGTTGGGGCAGGACGCGACTACGGCGGCGCTGGAACTGGGGGTGGACCCGACCCGTGCTATCGCCATAGACGTGATACCCGACCTCGACAGGGTTCGTACGCTGATGGCGACACCGGCTACCCGGGAAGCGATCAAGCGGGCGGCATATTATCTGTTTTCAAGCGATAAGGTACCGGTGGTTATGATCCGCGAAAGCGCGGGCTTCGTGGCGCAACGGGTATTGGCGACCATAGCCAATATCGGTTGTGATATGGCGCAGCAACGTATCGCGTCACCGGCCGATATTGACCGGGCGGTTACCCTGGGGTTGGGCTATCCGCATGGCCCGCTGGCCTGGGGCGATATCCTGGGCGCGGAAAAGCTGGTTAAAATTCTGACCAATATGCATCAGGCGTCGCAGGATCCCCGGTATCGGGTCAGCCCCTGGTTGTCCCGGCGGGCGCGACTCGGATTATCGTTATTGTCAGACGAACATATTTTTTCGGAAGATTGGACAGGGGCGGTGGTCTGATGGAGGTGTGGCGCAGGCAGCGCCCGTGGGTCCTCCTAGGCGCAGGCGTCCAGCGTTTACCATGAAGCGTGGTTGATCGGATCGGTCACGGTGCTGCTCTGTTCAGGCAGGGGGCGGGATTTTATCGGATGTCACTCGCCCTATACAGCGCTCTGGAATAACAGACCGCATGCATTCGTGAAGGTATGGATTAATCTCACCCTGATTATCTCGATAAAAGAGCGGCCGCTATCGCCGCCCTTCTCTTTAATGAGGATGCCCAAGTATGCACCCGGACACGGAAACGCAGGCCCTTTTAGACTGGGTGGCCGCGGCCAACCTGCCACCATTGACTGCATACACACCGGCTGAAGCGCGCCGCCAGTTCAGGCTGCGGTCGGAAAAAGCCGATATTCCCCCGCCTGCCGTTGATGTCTGCAAAGATATTCGGATTCCAGGTCCTGGAGGCGAGATGCCCCTGCGATTATATGGGCCTCCGGCCGGAGGCGATGTGCTGCTGCCGGTCCTGGTCTTTTTTCACGGGGGTGGTTTTGTGCTGGGAGACCTGGATAGTCATGACTCGCTCTGCCGCACTCTCTGCCTCGCCGCCCAGTGTCTGGTGATCTCCGTGGATTATCGCCTGGCCCCCGAGCATCGCTACCCCGCTGCGGTTGAAGATGCAATGGCAGCCGTATCCTGGGTCATGAGTGAGATTGAACGTCATGGGGGAGATCGCGAACGGGTCGCCGTCGCCGGCGATAGTGCGGGCGGCACGCTGGCCGCGGTAGTGGCGCAGCAGTGTGATACATTTCGCCTGATATGCCAGGTATTGATCTATCCTTGCCTGGACCAGGGCGGCGAAGAGCTTGCGAAATGCTATCCATCCCGAGAGCGGTACCGGGAGGTATTTCCGGTTACGTCCGATACCATAAGATGGTTTTCACACCACTATTTCGGACATGAGAATACGCTTCTCGACCCCCTTGCCGCCCCTATCCAAAAACGCGACCTCAGCGGCTTGCCTCCCGCCCTGATCCTGACGGCCGGGCTCGATCCCCTGGTTGATGAGGGAAGGTGTTATGCCGAACGATTGCAACAGGCCGGCATTCCGGTTCAGTACCGCTGTTTCGAGGGCACTATTCACGGGTTTCTAAGTATGGGTGGGGTAATCTCGGCAGCGCATGTGGCGCTGCGGGAGATCTCGGCGGTGCTGCTCAGGGCATTTGATACCGCTCGGGATGCGAAAGCGCCATCCGCGCAAACCTGATATCGCCGAGGAATGGCTGGGTAACCACCCCCCCCTCGATACCGTTCAGCGGATAAAGAGTCTCCGGCGGTTTTCACTTTACTCGAGCAGACGAAAACGCTGAATTTTTCCAGTGGGGGTGCGGGGTAGTTCGTCGAAGAAAACAATATCACGCGGATATTTATAGGGTGCAATATTCTCCTTGACGAAATCCTGAATCGATTTAGCGGTTTGTGCACCTTCCAGTGCCGGATTTTTCAGCACCACGCAGGCGCGTACAAGCTTGCCTCGTTCACTATCTGGCACCCCCACCACCGCGCACTCGGCTACCAGCGGATGCTCCAGAATGCAGCGTTCCACTTCCAGGGGGGAGATGTTGTAACCAGATGAAACAATAATGTCGTCGGCGCGGTCGAGATACCAGAAATAACCATCTTCATCCTGCATGAACAGATCGCTGGGCACGTTCCAGCCATCACGAACAAATCCGCGCTGGCGGTCTTCGTCATCAAGATAACGACAGCCGGTGGGTCCTTTTATCGCGATAAGCCCACTGGTTCCGCGAGGTACTTCATTACCCAGTTGATCAATGATCTTGACCTTGAAGCCGGGCACTGCACGTCCAGCGGTACCGGGGCGATTGACAGCCACATCATCGGACAGGAAGTGCGACATGAACTCGGTTGCCCCGACGCCGTTGATAATCCTGACGCCGGTTTTTTCCAGCCACTTTTCCCAGAGAGGCAGTTGCAGATGCTCCCCGGCTGAACTGCACTGCCTCAGGCTGCTGGTGTCGTAATTGTCGATAATATTCAGCATGGCGTTAAAGGAGGTAGGTACCGCAAGCAAATTGGTTACCCGATGTTGTGCAATGGCCTGCAATATCAATTCCGGTTTGGGTGGGGTCAAAACCGCGCAGGCACGGTAACGCAGGGGGTAGAGAATGAAGGCCGCCAGTCCGTAAGTGAAGGCGAAGGTCGGCGATCCGCAAATTACATCATCGGCTTGAATACGATAAGTCAGTGGCACGCTGTCGCTGACAGCCAGAATATCCCGGTGAAACTGCGCGGCCGCCTTGGGTTGTCCAGTTGAGCCGGATGTAAATACGATCAATGCAACATCGTCGGCGGCCGTCTTGACGTTTTCAAAGGACGGCTGCTTTTCCGCTGTGCGGCGGTCCAGGTCGGCTTTTTCATCATTGTTCTGGCCGAGGGGGGAGAAGTAGCTCACCCGCTCAAGGCAGGGCGACAGGTCTTTGGCCTTTTCCATCTCGGAATCCAGGGAATACTCGCACAAAGCCAGGCGGATTTTGACCCGCTCGACTATGTAGGAAAGCTCCTTGGCGCGCAGCAGCGGCATGGTGGAGACGCAGATTCCGCCCGCCTTGAGTACCCCAAGCCAACAGGCTATGACCATGGGATTATTGGCCGAACGGAGTAACACCCTATTGCCCGGTTCCAGGCCATAATCTTCCACCAGGACGCGGGCAATACGCTCGGCCTGCTCCTTGAGCATGCTATAGGTCCAGGTCTCGCCCTGATGGATATAGGCAGGCTTATCCCCGGCTCCTTCCCTGATGGCATTGTCAAGTAGAACTTCAACAGCATTAATCTGATCGGGGTAATGGCTGAGATGGTCGGCAGAATAGTCGAATTCTGGCCAGTACTTCCTGGCAGGTAAAAGTGTGCGTGCGAAGGTGTCTGTATGCGCCGACGGGATACCACCGGGTAAATTCATAAATCCTCCATTCCTTTAGCCTGCTCAGGTGATTTGGGCTAGTCAAGCCATAGGGCCAGCGTGAGTTTTCCGTCACGCCCTGCCATCAGGGGGATAGATGGCGATGACGTGTATGGGAGTTTTCCAGCTATGCCAGTCTGTATTCGATCAGATACTGAATGATTACTCATTCATATCACCGGTGTCAATAACTGAATGAATGATCATTCATTTATTGGTGCAGAATAGTCAGTGATCACATAAGCTGTTTAGGTTACTGACGCATCAGGCAGCGATGTTGGCCTGACTCACAGATAATGGTTAAGTGCGGTGGGAAGGATACCAGGCGGGTTTCAGGTGGCGGGTGCCGATGGGATTGCTTCCGCGCAGTGGCAATCGGTATGAGTCCGAATCCGGCAGTGAAATAACCGGGGTTATGGATTTATGCGCAACGGCGGTCTAATCACCGCTCAGTCAACTACAGCGGTTTCCTGCCTTTTGCGGAATGCTCCCCGTCCTTTGCGCGGCGTCAGATATGGCTCTACCAACAGCTTTAATCCCTCATCTACGTACTGCTTCAGCGTATATTTGTCCCTGAAAGCCCAGTATTTGAGTGCCCAGGTATGACAATACATGACAAACTGATAGACAAGCAGGTCACTGTTGACTTCCCGGAAGTATCCTCCATCAATACATTCATTGATGCATCCGAGAATTATCTGATTTGAGCGCTGTTCGCCCGCCATGACATGTTTCCGGCCTGCCGGAGAGAGTGATTTGGTTGAGCGGTAGGCCAGCAGGGTGGCGTCTCGCAAGTTATCGACAATGGTACAGTAGGCCTCCACTGACTGACACAGACGGTCTACCGGGTCCTTCGCCCCGGCAATCCGTGTTGGGATTTCACGTTCGTAGGTATCCACCACATGCAGTAGTGCAAAACAGAGTACATCTTCTTTTTCACTGAAGTACTGGTATATCAAACCGCTGCTGATACCGGCAGTCTTGGCAATATCAAGAATAGTGGTGCGGTAGTAGCCCTTATCGGAAAACAGTTTTATGGCCGCTCCCAGAATCTGGGTTCTGCGCTCTTCAACCAGTTTGGGATCGGTGACAGTGCTGGCAAATTTTATGGGAGCTGACATGATTTTTTTGCACTCGAACGTTGATAAGGCGTCCTGATTATGCGATAGAGACTCGCATCGAACAAACCTTTTCTTCATGCCGGCCGGTGCTATATGACTTCGGTCAGGCATTTCTCATATTCTGCCCGGTATGTCGTCGCGACACCACCCAATAAATTGACTATTCATTCATTTGGCGGTATAAATCCAGGGCTTGGGACGCCTGTCAATCATGCCTTAACCCGCCACGAATCCATGTGCCGGTATGAATCACCACTGGCGCAACACAAGATAAAAGTGCGGCCGCACAATATGCGTCTTTTTGCCTTTCACGATTTCACCGAGCGGGACATTGAACGTGGCACGAGTTTATGAAATTGCCGGAATGATTCCGGTTATCGATCGCAGCGCTTTCGTACATCCGGATGCCGTAATCATTGGTGATGTTGTTATTGGTCCAGGCTGCTATATCGGTCCCTGCGCCTGTATCAGAGGTGATTTTGGACGCATTGAAATCGGAACCGGTGTCAATATACAAGACAATTGCGTGGTTCACTCATTCCCCGAAGTTACGGTGCGGATCGCGGATGACAGTCATATCGGGCATGGCGCGGTTATTCATGCCTGTGAAATCAAAAGGAACGCCCTGATCGGTATGAACTCGGTGATTATGGATAGGGCGGTGATCGGTGAAAATGCCTTCGTGGCTGCCATGGCGTTTGTCAAAGCCGGCATGCAGGTGGAGCCCAACACGCTGGTCGCCGGCATGCCGGCCAGAATGGTACGGACCCTTTCGGCACAGGAGTTGGAATGGAAAATACAAGGTACCGACAGCTACAAGCAGTTGGCGGTAAGGTCCATCAACTCGCTACGCCCTGTTGAGCCATTGGAAGTGGAGGAGCCGGGCCGAAAGGCTACCGATGAGCTGTCCGCAGCCCCCATGCCCCTGACGGATATAAAAAACCGCACGCCGAGCGAACCGGACTGAAAAATTTATCGGCAAGCTGCTTCCGTAGTTTTACCGGGTGTTTGACAAAACCGGCAGCGCAACCTAGAAAGGTTCAGGCAGAAGGGTACAATGCCGTACCTGCGCCGATGATGAATAATTGAATGTCCCAGAAAAATCTCAATAAGCTGTTTCGCCCCCGCTCACTGGCTGTCATTGGCGCCAGTAACCGGGAGGGTACCGTTGGCAACCTGGTCATGAGGAATCTGCTTAAGGCCGGTTTTTCGGGTCCGATTATGCCGGTAAATCCCAAATACCAGGCGGTTTACGGGGTCTACAGCTATGCCGATGTCGCAAGCCTGCCCATCGTCCCGGACCTCGCGGTAATCTGCACACCACCTCAACCGGTTCCCGAACTGATCGCCGAGTTGGGCGCATGGGGGACCCGTGCCGCTATCGTGATGACCAAGGGTCTGAATCGGGAGAAAACAGCTGCCGGCGTTGATTTGCAGCAGGCAATGCTGGATGCGGCGGCTCCCTACGAATTAAGGCTGCTGGGCGAGAATTCACTAGGTGTATTGGTTCCCGCCGCCAGGCTGAATGCGAGTTTTTCACACCTGAGCGCCTTGCCCGGCAAGATAGCCTTTGTGTCGCAGTCAGGTGCCATGTGTATGGCGGTACTGGACTGGGCATGCGCCCGTAATATCGGTTTTTCCCACTTCGTCTCGCTGGGAAGCAGTGTCGATGTCGATTTTGCCGATGTGATCGACTATCTGGGGAGCGATCCGAAAACCAGTTCGATTCTGCTGTATATGGAATCCGTTCACGATGGGCGACGTTTCATGTCGGCGGCGCGCGCCGCCGCGCGTAACAAGCCGGTTCTGGTTATCAAATCCGGACGCACTCCAGAGGGCGCTTCTGTGGTTGCGTCCCATTCCGGGATAATTACCGGTTCCGACGAGGTCTATGATGCAGCTATTCGTCGGGCCGGTATGCTCCGGGTGGACGATATCGACGAGCTGTTTGCCGGTGTCGAGTCACTGGCCAAGGCTGGCCGAATGCGAGGGGATAATCTGGCGATTCTCTGCAACGGCAGCAGCCTGGGGGTTATGGCAGTCGACGCCTTGAGCGCCAGTGGCGGCCATCTGGCAGATCTGTCCGAAGCAACTCTTGAGCAGCTGGATGCGATACTTCCCTCTCCCTGGTTGCGCAATAATCCGGTTGATATTTTTTCCAACGCCACGCGTGAACGCTATGAACGTGCCTACAAGGTGCTTGCCCAGGCGCCGGAAGTGGACATTATTCTGGTAATCCACGCTCCGGTGGCCACCTCGGACAGCATGGCGGCAGCCGAGGGAATTGTCAGTGCTTTCAAGGAAACGCCCTGCAGCCTTTTGACCTGCTGGGTTGGTGAGGCGACGGTCAAGCAGCCGCGCGAGTTATTTTCCCGTGAGGGCATCGCCACCTACAATACGCCAACCACCGCCGTCCAGGCATTTATGCACGGCATTCGTTACCGGCAGAATCAACGACTGCTGATGGAAACGCCGGAATCACTCACAAGTGCCTTTAAACCCGATGTCGAGGCGGCAAGGCGATTTGTTCGGCAGGCCCTGGATGAGCAGGGTGGAACGCCGCGGAATCATGACGCCAGCACGCTATTGGCCGCTTATGGCATCCGCTCGATGACTCCCGGTGGTGGACCAGGAGTCGGCACCTACGATCTGCTGATCAGCGTCAAGCACGATCCGGTTTTTGGCCCGGTCATTACGTTTGGTCAGGGTGGAAATGGCGCGCAGCGGACTGGCGATAGCGCGGTTTCCCTGCCTCCGCTGAACATGAGCCTCGCGCGAGATCTGATCTATCGAACCCGAATCGCACAACTTCTCAGCCACTCGTCCGCACAGCCGGTCGATATCATAAACGCTATTTGTCAGACATTGATCCAGGTGGCTCAGCTGATTATCGATATTCCGGAATTGTTGGAATTGGAAATCAATCCACTGGCGGTTAATGGCCATGAGGTGGTGGCACGGACAGCCCGGGTGATGCTGAAAACAGTAGATGCTGATTTTGCCCCGCGGCTGGCCATCCGTCCCTACCCCAAACATCTGGAAGAGACCTTTAAATTGACGGATGGCCGGGAGCTGTTGCTGCGGCCCATTCGACCGGAGGACGAGCCGAACCACTATAAATTGCTGAAAAAATCCACGGAGGAAGACCTGCGCTACCGATTTTTTGGTGAGCTGCAAAAATTGCGTCATTCACAGATGGCTCGCCTGACCCAGATCGATTACGATCGCGAGATGGCTTTTGTGGCGGTCTATGAGAAGGACGGCGAAAGTGAGACATTGGGTGTTGTCCGGACCGTTACCGATCCCAATAATGAGTCTGCGGAGTTTGCCATTCTGCTGGGCACGGGTCTGAAAGGAACGGGCTTGAGCGTCAAGTTGATGAGCAAGATGATCGACTATTGCCGTTCCCGGGGCACTACTGTCATGACGGGACAGATTCTCGCCGATAACTACCGCATGCTGGGATTGGCCAGGAAGATTGGATTTACCCTGACGCCAGTTCCCGGAGAAGGGATTGTTGAGGTGTCTCTCCTGCTGAACCCGTCTTCTGAAAAAGTGGCAAGTGATGCCTGATCTGCAAGCCAGGTCGCGTCGCTGCGCCGGTGTTTTGTGTGAGCTGAACGCCGTTGCTTTGTCGGACTTAGAGTAGCGGCGATTTCAGTGGCATCAACCGTCACCCCCATCGGATTCGATATCGGTCATGGGGACAATCAATACCGGTCGTTCACTGCGAAACAGCACCTGGTGGGCGGTTGAGCCCAGGACGATCTGACTGAATGCTGAGTGGGTTCGCGAACCCATCACGATCAGATCTGCATTGACATCTTTGGCGACCGCCAGAATACGGTCGACCGGCTTGCCCTCTTCTATACGACATTCCGGTCGGCCCTGGGAAAGTCCGTAGTCAGAAGATAACTCTTCCGCCGCAAACTTGTCGATCCGGCCGTTGATCACCTCGCAGATTTTAGCCACGCTTTTTGAACGCATTACGTCCAGCTGGTCGTCACTCACATAGCTGTTCAATATCATTTCCGCTGTCCGGCCCGGTGGCTCGATCACATGCAGGAAAATCAGCCGTGCCTGGTTGGTTTGTGCCAGACCTACCGCCATTTTAAATCCCTTGCGCATGTTTGGACCAAAATCGGAGGCGTAAACAATGCAATTGATTTTTTTCAGCATATTGGAGTCTCCTTTGCCGGTGGCACCCCGTCCACCGATGGGTCTATTGGATATGTCAAATCAGTGCCAGTGCCAGCGCCGGGAACAGGATAAGCAGCGCAAGGCGTACCAGGTCCGATAGAACAAAGGGCAGTACGCCTTTGAAAATCTGGCCGATGGGTATCTCAAGCGCCACGCTTTTGATTACGAATACATTCATCCCCACGGGTGGGGTAATCAGTCCCAGTTCCACCGTAATTACCGCCACGATACCGAACCAGATTGGGTCAAATCCGGCGGTGACGATTAGCGGGAACACCACCGGTACGGTCAATAACAGCATCGCCAGGCTGTCCATTACACATCCCAGCAGAATGAACAGCAAGAGAACGGCAGCCAGTACAGCGTAGGGAGGCAGGCCCATGCTGCCTACCAGCTCCGCCAGGTAGAAGGAGATCCGTGATACCGAAAGGAAATAGCCGAAGATTTCGGCACCGATAATCATGAAGAAAATCATGGCCGAGAGTTTCAGGGTTTCATCCACTGCCTCGATAAAACCGGTCAGTCGCATGCCGCGTAGCAATGCGATAACCATCGATACGAAGGCGCCGATCGCCGCAGCCTCGGTGGGGGTGAAAATTCCCAGGTAGATGCCGCCAATAATAATAGCGAAGACCAGAAAAAATGGGCCGAAACCTGCCAGGCCGGCAATCTTCTGTCGCCAGGTGGTGGGATCTCCGGGCCTTGCCAGGGCGGGGTTGCGGTGCACCAGGATTGCGATTGTGGCGCAATAGAGAAGGAGCCCCAACAGGCCGGGAATTACCCCCGCCATAAACATTTTACCCACGGACTGTTCGGTGATCAGGGCATAAAGAAGCAGCGCGATGCTGGGAGGGATCATGATCCCCAGGGTGCCGCCGGCCGCCAGGGTTCCGGCCGCCAGCGAGTTGGCATAGCCGTGTTTCTTCATCTCCGGGAGTGCTACCCTGGACATGCTGGCCGCGGTGGCCACGGAGGAGCCGGAGATGGCGGAGAATATGCCACAGGCACTGACCGACGCCAGTGCCATACCGCCGCGCCAACCGCCAAACAGCATTCGGGCCGCATGGAACAGTTCCGTGGACATGCGCGCCTTGGAAGCAAATACCCCCATCAGGATGAACATGGGAATAGGGCTGAAACCGTAGTTGCTCAGGGTTTCATAGGGACCGGATTCCAGGATGGACAGGGCAGGATCGAAGGCGACGATCCAGGTAAAGCCGATCAGTCCGGTCGCCGCCATGGCCAGGGCAATAGGGCAGCGCAGGGCAATAAATACCAGCATGCCTGCCATACAGAGCAATCCAATTACGGGCGGGCTCATCGGTGCTCTCCTTCTGCTGTCTGGTCATGCTCAGCCTTCGGGGAGGTGGGCTGGCCGGATGGAACCTTGCGGGTTGTCAGCCCGCGGATCCCAACCAACAGGCTGCGCAATCCCAGAATGAAGGTGGCCGCAACCACCAGCAGATAGATGTCAGACAGCGGCAGCAACAGATCCTGGGAGGTTTCCATGGTCTCCAATGCTGCCGTGTAGGCATGATAAAAGCGCCAGCTCATGGCCAGCCACAAGGCCGCAAAAGCCAGGGTGTAGAGGCCATTCACCAGTCGCTCGGTGGCCTTTGACATGTTCTGGGTAAACAGGTCCACCACTACCTGGCCCTTGTCGACACAATGCGGGAGTGAAAACAGGATGCAGAGCAGAAGGCCAAAACTAACCAGCTCGATACCGCCGAGAAAAGTCAGATCCCAATGCCCGTCACTGACATCAAAGAGTGCACGGGTGGCCACATCAACCACCACTATCGCCATCATCGAGATGAGCAGCAAGCCGCTCATCCGATGCATCCATAGCGCCACCGAGTCGACTGCTTTATAAAGCATTCGCATGGCGGACCCTTCTAGTTACGGCAGTTTTTTGACAGCGCTGGAATCTTTTCATAGATGCTGCGGGCAGTCGCGCCATTTTGGGACAGGTAGTTCTCAGTAGCCTGCTCCAGCACTCCTTTCCAGGCTGGATTCTCCACTCCGCCCTCAATGGTGGTGATGGTATGCCCCAGCTCTTTAGCCTGTGCCAGACCCACTTTATCCTGTTCATCCATCAGCTGGCCGGTTTTGACGGCCCAGGCGAGTCCGGAATTTTTATCGATTACCTGGCGCAGGTCTGCAGGCATGCTCTCATAGGTGCCCTTGTTCATGGTGACGACAAAGGCCAGTGTATAAAGGTTGATGTCCGTGTGATTGTCTGCCAATTCATTCAGGCGGAAGGATTTGACTCCTTCCCAGGGCAGGGTTGCGCCATCGATCACGCCACGGGACATGGACTGATAGATCTGCGGTGCCGGCATTCCCACCGGCTGACTACCCAACCCGGTCAACAGATCGGCCACCACAGCAGTGGGGCGGCGAATACGCAGGCCTTTCAAATCTTCCGGTGTTTTCACCGCTGTGCCTTTGGTGTGAATCATGCCAGGGCCGTGGGTAAACACAAACAAGGGATGGGTCTCTGAATACTCATCGGCGATATCGCCCTGGTCTAGCAGGGTCTGGAATACACAGGAGCCCAGCGCGCCGCTTTCAGCAATACCGGGAAGTTCGATGACCTGGCTCAGGGGGAACCGGTTGGCGGTATAGCCCTGGACAGTGGCGCCCACGTCGGCAATGCTGCTGACTACGGCATCATATATTTTAGGTGCCTTGGCCAGCGTCTGAGAGGGATACATCTCGACCTTGATGCGGCCGTTGGAATCTTTTTCAACGGCATCGCCCCAGGCCTGGAACTGTTGGGACATGCCGGCCTGCGGAGGCCAGAAGTGAGCAAAGCGCAGATTGAATTCAGCTGCTGCCTGAGCGTTTTGTATCGGTGCGACCAGGCCGATAGTTGCTGCTATAAGTACAGAAGTAATGCGTTTCATAAATTCTCCTCATGTATTTTTGATTTGATTTACCCGCACAATATTCAGGTTGAGACAGCTTCCTGGATCGAGGTATTACATCAAATGAATGAATAGCCATTCACTTTCATGTGGCAAGGTAGCACAGAAGTTGACTGAATAGCTATTCATTTTGCTTTGTGATTTATTCGAGAGGTTCCTGCAATAGCTGTTGGTTGCTGCGTGTTACTGCTTTTAGCGAATCTGCTTGCGGCTGATCATCGGTGCACAGCAATCACTTAAATCACGGTCAGGATTGCCCGAGGCGGCCCGCTCGGATGGTATTGATGTTGGCTACGCTTGCTGGATTGTCTGGGGCCTTGCAAAAAAACGGACTAACTATAGAGAGTCGATCAGTATTTTATTTGATTATGATAAAGCTGGATTTGATGGAATGACGCAGGGCCGACTGGTTTCACAAAAGTAGCCCTGCGGCGTTTTCAAGATGATGTTCTGCATCTTCTACCCACTGTCGAATGGCCTCCTGATTTTCCGGCCCGGGATCGCTATTGTGCCGATGCATCTCCAGTAGCGTCTTGCGCAGCTGGTAGATGGACTCCAGTAGCAGCTCTTCCAGCTCGATAAAGGTTGCCGGGTCATTGTCGATCATCTGCAGGGTGGCTTCTGTATTGTGCAGATCGAATCCGGCGCGTCGCATGGTTTGCTGTATTTTTTCCATGGCCGGGCCCAGCAGGCAGGGGCTGGTTCTGCCCGAACCGGATTCCAGCGAGTCGGTGATTGTCTCCGCGCCGATGACCAGTTTGGACACCAGCCTGAACAGGCTAATGATGTTTTCATCTCTGGCTTCGGCCTGTCTGGGAGGGTTCTGGCTCTGAAACAGGTGGAGCGCATTAAGAAATATCCCCACCGGTTGCGGGTCCAACGCATCCAGGTTGGTCTTGATAATGGTACTGAGCTGCCTGAGTGAGTATTTTTTCAATGCCCCCATGGCCAGTTCGGTGAACGAGAGCAGGCGGCCGGCGCGACTTATTGTGGTGGCGCTCAGTCGGTGCGGATAACCGCTGCCGTCGAGACGCTCATGGTGTTCCCGTACGCTACGGCTGACATGGGGTTTGTAAGCTGGAAACTGTTCCAGAATCATTGCGCCGATAACCGGATGGCTGCGCACCTGCTGCCAGTAGTCCAGATTCAGATTCTGCTCGAGGGGCAGGTTGCTGATACCCAGATGCAACTCTCCCAGGTCGTGCAGCATGCCGGCGGTGGCCAACACCTCCAGTTCCTTTTCCGGCAAGCCCAGTTGTTCGCCAATAATGGTGATTGCCAATGCGACGCGCAGGCTATGCTCCAACAGTTCAGGATGGAGTTTTTGTGCCACGGTCAGCTTGTTCTGTATCGGCGTCTCCAGATGGATTCTTGAACAACTTTGTCTGATGAAGCCCTCGCCACGCATCATTCGAAGGAGTGTACCCATCTCGGATTCGCGTGCCATCAGTTCGCACCCCAGGCGGGTCAGGGTGTGATGGTCCACCGCATCCTCGATGCGGGTGGTGAAGTCGATCGGTTTGAGCAGTTTATGGCTGAGCAGGCGTTTGATAACCTGCCGGTTAAGCGTGGCGCCTTTGGGTAGTAGTCTGGCGCCGTCCGCGGACTGGATATGTTCGGTGCAGACCACTGTCTGCATTTCACCCAGTTCGGCAACCTGTTGCAGGTAATTGGATTCCGGGATGTTCACCTGGCCAATCCCGATAGATCTATTGTTTTGGCCAGGTTAATCATGTGATTTGGACCATGTAATGAATTCCGCTTGCGGCATCGGTCTGGCGATATGGTAGCCCTGTATGATGTCACAGCCAAGCTCAATCAGCTGTTGCTGCGTCAGTGCTGTCTCCACGCCCTCGGCAACGATATCCAGCCGCAGTTTTCTGGCCATCTGGACAATGGTACTGACGATGTGCCGGTCCAGGTCATTGTCCAGGATATTTACAATGAAGGAACGGTCAATCTTCAGCTCATCGGCCGGTAGCTGTTTGAAATAGGCGAGTGAAGAGTAGCCGGTGCCGAAATCGTCAATGGAGATGCGTATGCCGTAGGACTGCAGCCTTTTCAGTATGTCCGCACTGAGGGCAATGTCCTTCATCAGTGACCCTTCCGTGATCTCCAGGGTCAATACCTCAGGAGGCGTGTCCCAGATGCCGATGGCACCGAGCACCGATTTGATGAATCGCTCATCGGTCAGATCCAGGGCCGAAATATTTACCGCGACAGAAAGGCTGCTGGCCGGTTTCCCCCACTCTATGCGTTCCCGCAGGGCGGTATTGATACACCACCAGGTCAGTTTCGGCATGATGCCCATGTTTTCCGCCACCGGGATAAACCGGTCTGGAGGGATCATGCCGTGAACCGGATGCTGCCAGCGCATCAGTGCTTCCGCACCCAGCAGACGACCATCGCGGGATGATATCTTCGGCTGGTAGTGAAGGCTCAGCTGATTATTAGCGATGGCGTTGTCCAGATCGCCTTCGATATCCCAATCGGTGACGATCGACTCCAGGTCGTCGTGGCTGTAAATCTGATAGGGTGTTTGGGTGATCTCCGACGCCAGACTGGCAATCTCGGCATAACGTAACAGCTGTTCAGGGTCGCAGCTATGCTCCGGTGATAGCGCCATGCCGATGGAAAAGGGGAATTTGCGTTCTTTTTTGCTGATCTCGATGGGTGTACCGAGAATATCCGCCAACTTGTTGGCGGCGAGCACGGCGTGACCGCGGTTCAGCAGTCCTGAAATCAGCACGGCCAGCTCAAACCGCCCGGATCGCAGTATGCGGTCATCAGGGCGAATCGCGCATTCCAGTTGCTGGATCAGGTCATGCATGATCTGCTCTGAAAGCCGGGAGCCGAAGATGTTGCCAATGCGTCTCAGGCCATGCAGGCTGATCAGCATCAGCGCACTATTCGCCGTTGCCGATGTGGTCAACTTTCCCAGCTGGTCAAGCAGTTGCAGGGGAGGTGAGATGGATGGTTCCACGGATCTCCGGCTTAAAAGTAGTAGAGGCTTTGATCCAGTGCATAGGCACCCGGTGGCAGTCCTCTGGCAATAGTGAGTGTGTCGGCATGGTCGTCCTCCAGGCCGGCGCGCAGATCAACTTCATAAAACTCGTCCAATAGCTGCTTGTCCCCGTCGAGCAGGATCATGACCTGTGGCCGCAGGCGGAAATGTTCGTTCTGGCTGATCACCACGCCGACCGTGCCGTCACTCAGTTGCACCAGACTGCCGACCGGATAGATGCCCACCACCTGGATGAACTGTTCCACCAGTTCAGTCTGGAAATCGATGCCGCGCCATTGGTACAGGTTCTCAATCGCCTCGTAGGCGGGTATCGGCTTGCAATAGGGGCGATAGGATGTGATGGCGTCATAGGCATCCACGATTCCGGCGATACGTCCGAACAGCGGTATCTGATTGCCTGTCAGACCCAGGGGATAGCCGCTGCCGTTGTGCCGTTCATGATGGGTGCGAATCATCTCAAGCACCAGCTTCTCCACGCCGCTGGTCTGTTTTATCAGATCGAGTCCCAACAGCACATGCTGTTTCACCGTATCAAACTCGTCACTGGTCAGGCGGCGCGTGGAGTTCAGCAGATCCCTGGGCAGTTTGGTCTTACCGATATCAAACAGAAAACAGCCGGTTGCCAGTGAGTTGAGCTGGGATACCGGCAAACCCAGGTGACGACCGAAGGCGACGGCCCAGACCGAACAACTGAGTGCATGGTGATAGCTGTAGCTGTCCAGGCTTTTCAGGTGGGTTAGCCAGATGTAGGCATCCGGGTTGCGCACGATGCTCTCCACCATGGGTTCGATGGCGCTTTTCAGCACCGGCAGACTGATCTGGCGGTCGTGTTCGGCATCGTGCAGCAGGGTCTGGTAAGTGGTTTCCACCTCCGTGTAGTGGGATTGGGCGCTGGCTATCTCCTCCTCCCGGGAGGCGGTTTTCTTGTAGGGTATCCGGCTGCGCCGGGTCAGTTCATAAATCTGTGCCGCATCGGATGCCTGGTTGATATGTTCGTTCTGGCTCAGGATCTGCTTGGAGATTGAGTTTATTTTGCTCTTGATGACATCCACATAGACCCAGTCGCAGAACTGTTGCAGCTCTAGCCGGTCTTCTGCGGATCTGATGTGGAATCCCTGGATGGGGTAAGGCGTTTCCAGCCAGGGGCGATCGAGACTGGATACGAACATACCCGGTTGCAGGTCACTGACCCGGACTTTAAGGACGGTTATCGGCATTGAGCTGCACAAGCCTGATGGGGTTTACCTAAACAGTATCCAGGGCACATGCCCTGGGGGTTTCGGGTGACACGTCAGCGCATCGCTACGGTATCGGTCATCTTAACAACGAAGCCGCTTCCGCTCACGTATTTCATGTCGGCCATCTTGGTCAGAACTTTATTCGCCATCCCTGTACCGCGAAATTCATCCAGTATACAACATGCTCCAATTCATTTATGACCAGAGGTCGGTGCTGAGGTATCGCTCACCAGTATCCGGCAGCATGGCCAGGAGGATCTTGCCGCGAAATGCCTCTTCTCGGGCCGCTTTTATCATACCGGCCACCGCGGCGCCGGATGAGATGCCGGCGAAGATGCCCTCATGTTGCGCCAGGCGGCGGGTGGTGTCATAGGCTTCTTCAGTGGTGATCTGAAATATCCGGTTGTAGATTTTTGTGTCCAGGATTTCCGGAATAAATCCGGGAGCGGTGCCCATGATCTTGTGTTTACAGGCAATACCTTGCGAGAGGATTGGTGAATCAGCCGGTTCGGTGGCGATAATCTGGATCTCCGGATTGTGCCGGCGCATATACTTGCCGATGCCGGAGATGGTGCCGCCGGTCCCGGTGGTGCAGACAATGGCGTCGAGCCGGGTGCCGAAGTCGGCCCAGATCTCATCTGCCGTGCCCTTGTGGGCGTTGGGATTGTCTGGATTGAAGTGCTGTCCGACAAAAAACCAGCCATTTTTCGCGGCCAGTTTTTTGGCCTCTTCAATGGCCCCTTTGGTGCCTTTTTCCGCCGGTGTCAGCACCAGTTTTCCACCAAATGCACGCAGAATGGTTTTGCGTTCCTCGCTCATATCCTCGGCCATCACGAATACCGAAGGGTAACCTTTCTGGGCCGCAATCATCGCCAGGCCGATACCGGTGTTTCCGGAGGTGGGTTCGATAATGGTGTCGCCGGGCTTCAGTTCACCGCGCTGCTCCGCGCATTCGATCATGTTCAGGGCAGGCCGATCCTTGACCGAGCCGGCCGGGTTGAAGCTCTCCAGCTTGACCCAGAGTTCAGCGGCCAAGGTATCGGGGAACCTGTTCAGGCGAATCACGGGTGTGTTGCCAATAGTCTGCAGTATATTGTCGTATTTCATCAGGGTTGCCGGCTGTTATCGGGCCGGAGATGATAGCTTATTTCCTGTTTCTCTGCTCCTGGAGCCAGGCATGCGCGCAGAAATAGGCAGTAGTGCGGGCGAGGCTGACGAGTAAGGTTGCGGGTGTTAACAGGGTAAGGGGTAGCATTGGCTGCTATATTTTCTGGCAGAATATTAAAAATGCGATCATCCGCACACCGGATATGCCGCGGCTGGCCGATACCTTTCGATAGGAACCCAGAAACAAGAACAGGAGAGAAACATGTCAATGAGTAGCGGCACGCATCCCCATGCGCTCCACACTGCCGAACAGTTGGTGCAGGATTCCCTGACCCTGATCTCCCTGCCGGCCGCCTACACCCGTCTGCAGGAGGTAATGGCCTCGGAAGACAGCAGCATGAAAGATGTAGCGGATGTCGTCTCCCTGGACCCGGCCCTGGCCGCCCGGCTGCTGCGGATTGCCAACAGCGCCTATTACGGTCTGCCCTCTCAGGTGGAGACCATCACCCGGGCAGTGAATATTCTCGGTACCCAGCAGATTCACGATCTGGCCCTGGCCACCAGTGTGGCCCAGGCGTTTGAAGGGCTGCCCAATGATCTGATGGATATGAGCACATTCTGGTATCGCAGCGTGATGTGCGGATTCCTTGCCCGCGAGCTGGCCAGGTCATGTGACATGCGCGAAACCGAGAGCCTGTTTGTGCGCGGTCTGTTGCTGGATATAGGCCACCTGATTCTCTACAGCCGATTCCCGGAAGCGTGCCGCCAGGCACTGGCGGAGTCTGGTGATGATCTGCTGGGGTTCTATCGTCTGGAGCGCCAGTTGATCGGTTGTGACGCCAATGAGCTCGGTACCCAGCTGATGAAGGCCTGGAAACTGCCCCGGAGCTTTGTTGACTCATTCGCCTGCCTGCAGCATCCGGAAGAGGGGCAGTCGATGGCAAAACAGGCCGCTGTTCTGCATCTTGCCGCCTGGATTACTCACGGCCTGAACACCGATCTGCTGATGGAGCAGATATTTGAAAAAATTACCGCCCCCGCCTGGGATCTAACCGGTCTCAGCCAGCGCCAGGTGGTGGAGGTGACCGATACCGTCTCCGGCGAGATGATCGAGGCGATGTACCGGATTTTCGCCGTGGCCGAGTAGGTCTTTGATTCCCGTCAGCTCACTGCCCGGTTGCATGGCGCCTTCTGTTTTGCTGCGCCACCCGGTCTGACAAGAGCGTCTAGAGTCAGTCAAAACTCTGGGTCAGGATCACCAGTCGGTCGAGGCGGTTTCTGGCCTCGCCGCTGGCGATTGCCTGTCCGGCCCGCTCCACCCCCGCCTGCAGGGTATTTGTCACACCGGCCGTGTAGATGGCGGCACCGGCGTTGAGCTGCACAATATCGCGCGCCGGTCCCGCCTGATTGTCGAGCACGTCGCGGATAATGCTCAGGCTGGCTGCCGCATCCACCGCCTTCAGTTGGTCAATGGAGGTGCGTTTCAGACCGAAATCCTCCGGTTGGATGCTGAAGCGGCGCACCTGCCCCTGTTTCAGTTCCGCCACCTCAGTGCGATCTCCGATACTGATTTCATCCAGGCCGTCCCGGGAGTGGACCACCATCACATGACGGCTACCCAGTTTCTGCAGCACCTCGGCCATCGGCTCCAGCAGCTCTTCACTAAACACCCCCAGTAACTGATTGGGTACACCGGCGGGATTGGTCAGGGGACCCAGCACGTTGAAAATGGTGCGCGTGCCCATCTCCCGGCGCGGGCCGATGGCGTGTTTCATGGCGCTGTGGTGACCCGGGGCGAACATGAAACCGACCCCGACCTGGCGCACGCACTGTTCCACCTGCTGCGGGGTCAGGTCGAGCCGGATGCCGGCTGCCTCCAGGGCATCGGCGGCGCCGGATTTGCTGGAGACCGAGCGGTTGCCGTGCTTGGCTACGTTGCAGCCTGCCGCGGCGGCGACGAACATGGAGGCGGTGGAGATGTTGAAAGTGCCCGAGCAGTCGCCGCCGGTGCCGACGATGTCCACGGTGTGGGGCAGATCGCCGATGTTGACACCGCTGGCCAGTTCCCGCATCACCGCGGCAGCGGCGGCAATCTCGCTGACTGACTCCCCTTTCATGCGCAGCCCGATCAGAAAGCCGCCAATCTGTGCCGGGGTGGCGCCACCGGTCATGATAGTGCGCATGACGCTGGTCATCTCTTCGGTCGAAAGGTCCTTGTGGGCCAGTACCTGATTGATCGCCTGTGGCATCTCCATAGCGTTTCCCCTCGATTTTAACTGTGCGTCCCGTTATCTGGGTGAGTTTGTCCTAAAGCCTCATTTCAACCGCTAAGTACGCAAAGAACGCGATGGAAAACAATGAGTTGTATTCCCTTGATCTTTCGCCCGCCGGGCAAGCCATTGCATTTCTTTGAGTTCTTTGTGCTCTTCGCGGTTCAATAGAGGCATTTAAGTTTATTGATCTCTCGCGAGAATAATTCACGTTTATTTACCAGCCAAAAAATTGCGCAGCAGATCGTGCCCGTGTTCGGACAGGATGGATTCCGGGTGATACTGCACCCCCTGCACGTTCATTTCACGATGTCGGACGCCCATGATCTCGTCCATCTCCCCGGCCGCATCCTGGGTCCAGGCGGTGATCTCCAGGCAGTCCGGCAGGCTCTTCCGGTCGATCACCAGCGAGTGATAACGGGTGGCGGTGTAGGGGTCGTTCAGGCCATTGAAAATGCCGACATTGGCATGATAGATGAGCGAGGTCTTGCCGTGCATCACCTCGCGGGCGTGGACAATCCGGCCGCCGAATGCCTGGCCGATCGACTGGTGTCCCAGACAGACCCCGAGGATCGGGATCTGACCGGCGAAGCGCTGAATGGCGGCCACCGAGACACCCGCCTCGTTAGGGGTGCAGGGGCCGGGTGAGATGACGATCTGTGCTGGTTGCAGTGCCGCGATCTCCTCCAGGGTGATACCGTCGTTGCGGTAGACCCGTACGTCCGCCCCCAGCTCGCCGAAATACTGCACCAGGTTGTAAGTGAAGGAGTCATAGTTGTCGATCATCAGTAACACGGTTATGCCTCCCCGCAACTGCTGTTTTCCAGGCCGGCCTCGGCCAGTGCGACGGCGCGAAATACTGCCCGCCCCTTGTTCATGGTCTCGTCCCACTCCAGCTGCGGCTGCGAGTCGGCGACCACTCCTGCGCCGGCCTGGATGTGCAGCTGTTTGTCCTTGATGACAGCGGTACGGATAGCAATGGCCGTGTCCATGTTGCCGTTCCAGGAGAGATAGCCGACGGCGCCGGAATAGATGCCGCGCTTGACCGGTTCCAGCTCGTCAATAATCTCCATGGCGCGGATCTTGGGCGCCCCGCTCACGGTGCCGGCCGGGAAGGTGGCGCGCAGCACATCGATGGCGTTCATCCCCTCCTTCAGTTGACCGGTGACATTGGAGACGATGTGCATGACGTGGGAGTAGCGCTCAACGATCATCTTGTCGGTCAGTTTGACGCTGCCGGTTTTTGCCACCCGTCCGGCGTCATTGCGGCCGAGGTCGATCAGCATCAGATGTTCCGCCAGCTCTTTCGGGTCGGCCAGCAGCTCTTGCTCCAGGGCCAGATCCTCTGCCTCGGTTTTGCCCCGGGGCCGGGTGCCGGCGATCGGGCGTACCGTCACTTCGCCATCCTCCAGCCGGGTCAGGATCTCCGGCGAGGAGCCGACGATGTGGAACTCATCCAGGTTGTAGAAATACATGTAGGGGCTGGGGTTGAGTCCGCGCAACGCCCGGTAGAGATCCAGGGGCTGGGCGTGGTAAGGGATGGAGAGGCGCTGGGAGATCACGGTCTGCATGCAGTCACCGTCCAGGATGTATCCCTTGATCCGTTCCACCGCCTGCTTGAATCCCTGTTCGGTGAATCCGGAGATGAAATCGGCCTCATTGATCCGGCGGCGCGGACTGACTGGCTGATCCGGCAGGCACTCGCGCATGCGGTCGACCACTGTGCGTAGCCGTTTGCGGCCTGACTCAAAGGTGCCGCCGCTGGTCGGGTCCACGTGCACGATCACGTACAGGCGACCGCGCAGGTTATCAAACACCACCACCTCGTCAGATACCAGCAGCAGGATGTCCGGGGTACCTATACCGTCCGGATTGGGGCAGTGCGCCAGTTTCGGTTCGATATAACGAATGGTGTCATAACCAAAGTAGCCTACCAGGCCGCCGGTGAAGCGGGGCAGGTCGGGATGACTGGCGACCCGGTAACGCTGCTGGAAGGATTCGATAAATGCCAGTGGGTCTTCGACCTCATGGGATTCCACTATGGTGCCATCGGTCTCGATAGTGATGCTGTGTCCGTTCACCCGCAGCAGGGTGCGGCAGGGGAGTCCGATGATGGAGTAGCGGCCCCACTTCTCACCGCCCTGCACCGACTCCAGCAGATAGGAGTTGGGGGCATTGGCCAGTTTCAGATAGACGCTTAACGGTGTGTCCAGGTCGGCCAGCACCTCACACATGAGTGGGATGCGGTTGTGGCCCTGGGCGGCCAGCTGTTCAAATTGTTCTGGAGTCATTTGCCTCTCCACACGAGCAAAACTTAAAGACAGGGATAGGGGGGCGCGGTATCACCAACGCCATCGTGTTCCTGTCTTGTCTGTTTCGTGGTGGAGCATGCGGAAGGGTTTGTTGCCGTCTGATTTGTGGGGGCTAAGATAATCGATTACGGCACAAGTATCCAGTTTGATTGCAATTGGGGCGGATCACGTGCCTCTCGCTGTAATCATTCAAACAGGCCTTCGAGTTGTTCCAGTGAATCAATAACCGCATCCGGAGCCGAGTCCCGGATGTCCAGGCCGTGATTGTAGCCATAGGGCACACAGACAATATCAAATCCTGCCGCCCGTGCAGCCTTCACATCATTGGAGGAGTCGCCAACCATGAGGGACTCGGCCGGACTGAGGCCGAAATGTTCGGCGCTGTGCAGCAGCGGCAGCGGGTCGGGCTTTTTTCGTGGCAGGGTGTCGCCGCTGGTGATCAGGCTGAAATAGTCGTAAACACCCAGCGCCTGCAGCAGCGGGCGGGTGAACTGATCGGCCTTGTTAGTGACGCAGGCCAGGGTGTAGCCGGCGCTTTTCAGTTGCTCCAGCGCGGACTTTACCCCGGGATAGAGCTGTGAGCGCTGGCCGTTATGGCGGCTGTATAGATCCATGAACAGGGGCAGCGCCTGCGTGTAATCGGCCGTATCGGGCTCCCCGTCCAGTTGCCCGATCAGCGCCCGCTTTACCAGGCGTTCCACGCCGTTGCCGACCCACTCCCTGACCCGGGATTCGCCCCAGGCCGGGCGACCGATCTGGGTCATCATGCCGTCAATGCAGTGCGCCAGGTCAGGCACGCTATCCACCAGGGTGCCGTCCAGATCAAACAGGATCAGCCGTGGCTTTTTCACCAGTCCCGCGCTCATGCCTTGGCCAGCTCCTCGCGCATCTGACCAATAATGCTGTCGTAGCGGTGCGGATCGGATGCCTGAGCGTTACCAAAGATACCGGAGCCGGCTACAAAGGTGTCGGCGCCGGCGGCGGCAATCTCGCGGATGTTGTCGGCCTTCACGCCGCCATCGATCTCCAGTCGGATGTCCCGGCCCGATGCATCGATCAGTTGGCGGCAGGCGCGCAGTTTATCCAGCGCACCGGGTATGAAGCTCTGCCCGCCAAAGCCGGGGTTGACCGACATGATCAGGATCATATCGATCTTGTCCAGCACATAGTCCAGGTGGCTCAGAGGGGTGGCCGGATTGAACACCAGTCCCGACTTGCAGCCATGATCGCGGATCAGCTGCAGTGAGCGGTCCACGTGCTCGCTCGCTTCCGGATGGAAGGTGATGTAAGTGGCGCCGGCCTTGGCGAAGTCGGGAATAATCCGGTCCACCGGCTTTACCATCATGTGGACATCGATATCTGCCGTCACCCCGTGTTTGCGCAGGGCCTCACACACCAGCGGACCGATTGTAAGGTTGGGTACATAGTGGTTATCCATGACGTCAAAATGCACAATGTCTGCACCGGCTGCCAGAACACTGTCGACCTCTTCGCCCAGTCTGGCAAAGTCGGCGGAGAGGATAGATGGCGCTATTTTGTAATCGGTCATGGAACTTCTCCCGTTTGGCCGTGGCGGCCTATGAAATTGTGAATGGGGGCACTCTACCGCAAGCGCCGGCACTTTTCACCTGCAAATTTTGTAAGATATTGATTGAGAAGAGTTATTTATGGTGCCCATAAAATTATCTTAAGCATCCATTGGGGTGGTGGTCGACTACAGGTACGCTCTCCCCGGTACTGAGAAAAACAAACGGAGGTAATATGCGGATCAACTGCATCGCGATTGTTCTGCTGTTGTTCATGAGCCCGCTCTGGGCATCGGATCTGGCCCGGGAGGAGCGCCTTGCAGCGGAAATCCGGGAAGCGTTGCTGGTGGGTGAGCCGTTGATGCTGCAGGCGGACGGCAGGGATTTTTTTGCCATCTATGCGCAGCAGGATACCGACTACATTCAGGGAGTGGTGATTCTCCTGCATGGGCGGGGCGCGCATCCGGACTGGATGGATGTGGTCCACCCGTTGCGCACCCAATTGCCAGAATTTGGTTGGAAGACCTTGTCGATCCAGATGCCTGTTGCCGCTTCCGATGCCTCCGGCTGGGTTTACCAGGAGCTGATTCCCGAAGCCTTCCCACGCATCACTGCTGCGGTTGAGTATCTGAAACAGCAAGGGGAGAGCAATATCGTGTTGATCGGACATAGCCTGGGTGCCCGCATGGGGGTTGAGTATCTGGCACAGGGCGTGCCGGAAGAGTTGCGGGCGTTTGTGGCGATTGGCCTGCCAGCAGATACCCGTGCGCCGGACGGCGGTACCCTGGGGGGGCTGAAAAAACTCGACCTGCCGGTGCTCGATATCTACGGCAGCCGGGATATTGACTCTGTCCTCCTGAGCGCGCCGGCCCGTTCCGCAGCCGCCAGACAGGCAAAAAATGAGAGTTATCGACAAAACCGGATTGAGGGCGCGGACCACTTCTTCAATGGACTGAGTGGAGCGTTGGTGGCCGAGGTACGCGCCTGGCTGGGGCGGGTGGCGCCAGGTGTGGAGCAACGGCGGCGATGATTTGACGTTAACGTAAACGTGAACTAAGGTTTACCCAGCATTGACTGGAGAACGCCGGATGAGACAGAGCCGCCATAGTGATTCACTGAAATTTGAACCGCGCGACCCGAATTTTGCCCAGCGGGTGCGGGAGGCGTTTGCAGGGCAGGCCATGTTGGCTTCGCTTGGCGTGGAGTTTTGCCGGATTGAGCCCGGTTTTTGCGAGCTGCAACTCCCCTATCGGGAGGATATCAGCCAGAACCATGGCTATTTTCATGGCGGAGCCATTGCCACGCTGGCCGATGTGTCCGGCGGCTTTGCCGGCTGGAGTCTGCTGCCGGAGGGAATGTGGATTGTCACGGTGGAATACAAAACGAACATCGTGGCACCGGGCCGGGGGGAACGGTTGATCGGTCGTGGTCGTGTGGTACGTGCCGGTCGCTCACTGACCACTACCGAGATTGAGATTCTTGCCGTTGAGAATGGGCGTGAAACGCTCTGCGCCACAGCCTTGCAGACGTTGATGGCGGTCCAGGCGCAGCCGCTGAAAGGTACCCCCTAGTTTCCTGCTGCATGAGGGGTTACCGCGCTAAAATCCTCTCGATGGACGTTTTTGCCGCATGAAAGACTAACAGGATGGCCATGGAGTATTCGTGGTTTTAACGGGAATCCGGGAGGCTGAGCGGATCTCTATACTATATAGAGGCGCTGCAAGGATTGTTGCGCAGCAGCAGTTTGCTGCAGCGTAAATTTGCGAATAGGCTTGCAGATCGTACTCGGGCGGGCTAGAGTTTATTTGACTTTACCATGTTGTGTATCAGTACTTTAGCGTTTTTGGATAAACGTCTGATCTCGATATGGACGTTGGTGCGACGCCTCCGGCTGAGGAGGATCAGCACGGGGCAGGCAGGAGAGCTGCCCGTACCGGGATACATCAAACCGATGTCAACAATATCTCTCACAAGGGGAAAACTGTACCATGAAGAAAATTCATGTAATCGCCTCCGCCGTCGCTCTGACCGCGGTCATGTCAACCAACGCCTTTGCTGGCGCAACGCTCGATGCAGTGAAAAAGAAAGGGTTCGTGCAGTGCGGTGTGAGTACCGGTCTGCCCGGTTTCTCCAGTGCCGATGAAAAAGGTAACTGGTCGGGCCTGGATGTGGATGTCTGTCGCGCCGTGGCAGCGGCCGTGTTCGGCGATGCCGCCAAGGTTAAATACACCCCGTTGACCGCCAAGGAACGTTTTACCGCGCTGCAATCCGGTGAGATCGATATGCTCTCCCGTAACACCACCTGGACCCTGACCCGCGATTCATCCCTGGGTCTCAACTTTGCCGGCGTTAACTACTATGACGGCCAGGGCTTCATGGTGAACAAGAACCTGGGCGTAAAAAGTGCCCTGGAACTGGATGGCGCCTCGTTCTGTATTCAGGCCGGCACCACGACAGAGCTCAATCTGGCGGATTATTTCCGCGCCAACAACATGAAGTACACCCCGGTGACCTTCGATTCATCCGATGAAACCGTCAAGGCCTTCGACTCAGGTCGTTGCGACGCGCTCACTTCAGATCAGTCCCAGCTCTATGCCCTGCGCATCAAACTGGGCAATCCGGATGGCGCCATCGTACTGCCCGAGGTGATCTCCAAGGAGCCACTGGGCCCGGTAACCGCTCAGGGTGATGATGAGTGGTACAAGATTGTCCGCTGGTCGCTGTTTGCCATGCTGAATGCTGAAGAGCTGGGTGTGGACTCCGGCAATGTCGATAAAATGATGTCCAGCGATGATCCCAATATCCGACGTCTGCTGGGACAGGAAGGTATCAAGGGTAGCGGGCTGGGTCTCGCCGACGACTGGGCCGTAAATATCATCAAGCAGGTCGGCAACTACTCGGAGGCCTTTGAGCGTAATGTGGGTCAGGGTAGTGCGCTGAAGATAGCGCGCGGACAGAATGCACTCTGGAACAAGGGCGGTCTGCAGTACGCACCACCTATCCGCTGATCATTGTGCCGGGGTGGCCGGCGGATACAGCGGGTCGATCCATGTGATCGCCGCTGCTTCCGACGGATTCTCTGGCGCCTTGGGAGCCACGGGGCGGGTTAGCAGCTGCCCTGTGGCTTACTTGCCTTAACTACCCTGAAGGTATTTTTATGGCGGATGAACAACGGAGAGTGCCGGAACCTGCGAAACCGGCACTCTGGAGACGGCCTGCAGTCCGTTCACTGGTTTTCCAGATTCTGCTGGTCGCAGGCATCGGATTATTCGGTTACACCATCTTCCAGAACACCCTCCATAACATGGAGCAACGTGGCATCAGCACCGGTTTCGGCTTCCTGGAAAATGAAGCCGGTTTCGGCATCCTGATGACCCTGATACCCTTCGATGAGACCTACACTTACGGCCGCACATTTCTGGTCGGGTTGCTCAACACCCTGTTGGTGGCCTCATTGGGCATCTTCTTCGCTACCATTATCGGTTTCATCATGGGGGTGGCGCGACTGTCGCGGAACTGGATTATCTCGCGCCTGGCCACGGTCTATATCGAGGTATTTCGAAATATCCCCCTGCTGCTGCAGATCATGTTCTGGTACTTTGCCGTACTGCGACCGCTACCCGGGCCGCGTCAGAGCATGATATTCAACGACACGCTGTTTCTGAGCAATCGCGGTCTCTATATGCCAAGCCCAGTCTACGAACAGGGTTTCTGGCTGGTGGTCGTCGCCCTGGCGGTAGCGATTGTGGTCAGTATCCTGGTGATCCGTTGGGCCCACAAACGGCAGGAGGCAACGGGCGAGCAGTTCCACTCCGTGTATGCCTCTATCGGACTGGTGATTGGTCTGCCGCTGCTGGCATTTTTCATGATGGGCATGCCGCTGAGCTGGGATTTCCCGGTGCTGCAGCGGTTCAACATGGCCGGCGGCATGGTGATCATTCCCGAGTTGGCCGCCTTGCTGGTGGCCCTGAGTATATATACCGGTGCGTTTATCGCCGAAGCGGTCCGTTCCGGCATCCTGGCGGTAAGCCATGGGCAGACCGAGGCGGCCCGCGCACTGGGCCTGCGTCCGGGTCCGACGTTGCGTCTGGTGATCATTCCCCAGGCGTTGCGGGTGATCATTCCGCAGCTGACCAGCCAGTACCTGAACCTGACCAAGAACTCCTCGCTGGCCACCGCGATCGGTTATCCCGATCTGGTGGCGGTGTTTGCCGGCACCACCCTGAACCAGACCGGTCAGGCGGTGGAGGTGATCGCCATGACCATGGCGGTCTATCTGGCGATCAGTCTCACCATTTCGCTATTCATGAACTGGTATAACAAACGTATCCAACTGGTGGAGAGGTAAACCATGACTGTGCATACCCCCCATCCCGACCTGCCCCCCCCAACCCTGAGTGTGGGTGTGCTCGGCTGGTTGAGAAGCAACCTGTTCTCCTCGCCGCTGCATTCGGTGTTAAGCCTGTTCGCCATCTATCTGGTCTATCTGACGGTGCCACCGATCATCAGCTGGGTATTTCTGGATTCCACCTGGGTGGGCGATACCCGGGAAGCCTGCAGCGGGACCACGGGTGCCTGTTGGGTTTTCGTCAAGGTGCGCATGAATCAGTTCATGTACGGCTTCTTTCCCGAGTCCGAGTACTGGCGCATCAATCTGGCCTTTGGGCTGCTGATTGTGCTGGCCATACCGCTGTTCATAAAGAAGTTTCAGCACAAGGGTAAGTTGGCGATCTTTATCCTGGTGTTCTATCCGATAATTACTTTTCAGCTCTTCTCCGGAGGCAATTTTGGCCTCACCCCGGTAGAGACCAGCAAATGGGGCGGCCTCAGTCTGACCCTGATCCTGGCCGGAGTTGGCATCGTGGCCTCGCTGCCTATTGGTATTGTACTGGCTCTGGGACGGCGCTCAGAAATGCCAATCGTAAGGTCGGTCTGTGTGGTGTTTATCGAGTTCTGGCGCGGGGTGCCATTGATTACGGTACTGTTCATGTCCTCAGTCATGTTGCCGCTGTTTCTGCCCGAGGGAACCAATTTCGATAAGCTGTTGCGGGCCATGATCGGAATCGCCCTGTTTCAGTCGGCCTATATGGCCGAGGTGGTAAGGGGTGGCCTTGCAGCGATACCGAAGGGGCAATATGAGGCGGCGGAGGCGCTGGGACTCAGCTACTGGAAGAGCATGGGGCTGATTATCCTGCCCCAGGCGCTGAAGCTGGTGATCCCCGGCATTGTGAACACCTTCATCGCCCTGTTCAAGGACACCACCCTGGTCTTGATTATCGGCCTGTTCGATCTGCTGGCGATCATCCAGCAGGCATTCGCCGATCCGGACTGGTTGGGATTCTCCATTGAGGGGTATGTGTTCGCCGCCAGTATTTTCTGGATTTTCTGTTTCAGTATGTCGCGCTACAGCATGGCGCTGGAAAAGAAACTGCATACCGGCCACGCCCGGTAACCATAATAAATAGGCAAGAGTTGGAGACACGCTATGTCTGAGACCGACAACGCACCCCGCCCGTCAGAGGATTCTGCTGACCTCACTATCGAGATGCGGAGCGTCCACAAGTGGTATGGCCAGTTCCATGTCCTGAAGGATATCAATCTGGCGGTAACCCGGGGCGAACGGATTGTAATCTGCGGGCCTTCCGGTTCCGGCAAATCCACCATGATCCGCTGTATCAACCGCCTGGAAGAGCATCAGCAGGGACAGATTATTGTCGACGGCACCGAGCTCACCGACGACGTGAAGCATATCGACCAGGTGCGCAAGGAGGTGGGGATGGTGTTTCAGCACTTCAATCTGTTCCCGCACCTGACCGTTCTGGAAAACTGCTGTCTGGCGCCGATCTGGGTGCGCAAAATGCCACGCCGGGAGGCTGAGGCAGTGGCGATGGAATATCTGGAAAAGGTGAAAATCCCGGAGCAGGCGAGGAAGTATCCGGGGCAGCTCTCCGGTGGACAGCAGCAGCGTGTGGCGATCGCCCGCAGCCTCTGCATGAATCCCCACATCATGCTGTTCGATGAACCCACCTCGGCGCTGGACCCGGAGATGATCAAGGAGGTGCTGGATACCATGATCGAGTTGGCGGAGAGCGGTATGACCATGCTCTGCGTGACCCACGAGATGGGCTTTGCCAAGACCGTGGCCAACCGGGTGATCTTCATGGACGCTGGTGAGATTATCGAGGAGAACGAGCCCCACGAGTTCTTCAACAATCCCCAGTCAGACCGCACCAAGCTGTTCCTCAGCCAGATCCTGCAGCACTGAACCCCCCGCCCGTCAGCCAGACAATGACTGGCGGGCGCTTACCCGCCCAACTCCGCAAGCAGTCGGTCAGTCATCGCAAGGGCCTGTTGTTCATAGTGGCCGCCGAATAGGTTGAGATGATTGAGGATATGGTACAAGTTGTAGAGGGTCTTGCGGATTTGATAGTCACTGTCCAGGGGCCAGGCCTCGTTGTAAGCGCGGTAGAAGCGGCTGGAGAATCCGCCAAACAGTTCGGTCATGGCCAGGTCGGCCTCCCGGTCACCATAATAGACGGCCGGGTCATAGATGACGGGCTCTCCGTTCCCGTCGTATCCGAGGTTGCCCGACCAGAGATCGCCATGCAGCAGTGAAGCGGCCGGACAGTGGTCCAGCAGCCCGGGCAGTTTTTCCTGCAATCGGGCGCCACGTTCCTGCAGTAGTCCCTGGTATCCCTGTTGTGCGGCCAGGGTCAGTTGAAATCCCAGCCGCCGCTCGCGCCAGAAATCGATCCAGCTGTCGCATGGTTCATTGGGCTGGGGGGTGGCGCCGATGGTGTTGTCGCGATTCCAACCGTAACGGCGATTGGTCGTGCGATGCAGTGCGGCAAGCTGGCGGCCGGCAAGTGCCTGGTCACCGGTATTTTTCAGCGGGAGATATTCCAGTACCAGATAGGTGTGAGTTTCTGTCATGCCGACGCAAATCACGCCTGGAGTGTGGATTACCCCGGCCGCTGCCAGTGCCTCCAACCCCGCCGCCTCACTTTCGAACATCTCCAGGTTTCCCGTTTGCGCGAGCTTGATGAAATAGGTCTGGTCACCGAAGCAGAGCTTCAGTGCCTGGTTAATGCAGCCGCCGCCCAGGTTGGCGATACGGTATGTCGTGGTCGGTGTTCCGGTGATCCGCTGGATGATATGCGGCAGGATTTCGCTCTCTGCCGTCATACCTGTGGATAGGCCGGCTGGGTCCTGCCCAGGCGTTGGTGCAGTGGGCTGGAACGGGGAAAGTGAGCGCGCAGGAACTCCATTTGGTCCGCCAGTACATTATGGCCCTGGAGATAGATGTACTCGGCATGGGTCGGAATGAAGGGGATGGCCAGCAGTTGCATGTCGGCATCCTCCGGCGTGCGCCCTGCCTTGTGATTGTTGCAGCGGATGCATAACTTATAGTTGTAATATAGACGCCGCACCCTATACTTGAAAGCCATATAGACTCCTTGAGAATGAGATGGATGGCCTACACCCGAAAATTCAATTATACGCGATACAGCATCTCTGAGTCCGGAGATCAGATTGCGCTGGGTCCTGAGACATTTGTCGGCCCCCTGCCTAGGATTTTTTGGGGTAATGGGGTGGAGTGGGCGGAAGCAAGTCTCTACCTTGCAGCTAGGGCAGACGTAATCCCTGAAGGTTTTGGATCCACAGATGCATTGGCTAGTCATGCCAAGCACCTTAAGGCATACGCAGATTTCATCGAGTCAAATGATGACCTGGAGTGGGATAAGTTCGGCGCCCGTCGTCGCCAGCGTCCTACTTACCGGTTTAGAGGGTATCTAATCAAGTGTCGTGATGAAGTGGGCGATCTGGCGCCAAGTACAGTCACGAATAGGATTCGATCTGTCAAAGCTTTTTACCAATGGATTTTGGCGAACAAAATACTTTTTCCTGAATATGATGTATACGAACCTAGAACAGCAAAGATCCGAATCGCCCGCTGGCACGGGATTAATGACGCGATAACCGTCCACTCAAGCGACTTGGCGATTCCAAATCGAACAAGGTCGCGCAATGGCGTAGAAGGTGGATTGCTGCCACTGTCACTGGAACATAGGAACTTGGCCCTGAGCCTTGCGCGTAAGTACTGTACTGAAGAGTTTGCTCTGGCGCTTGAGCTTGGGTTTTACACCGGAATGAGGATTGGATCGATCATCGATATCAAGGTCGAGACTATTGAAATGGCTAAACCTAGTCGTGACTTGCCCGGATACTATGAACTCGCGATCGGGCCAGCACACAATGTCCAGACCAAGGGAGATGTGAATTACCACCCAGCCATTCCGACTGGAATACTAAGGAAGCTGAACGATTACATCTGTGGGGTGAAACGCTCAATTCGGAAGGCAAAAGCGCAGGAGTCAGGCAGTAACGCGAATCTCGTGTTTATTACGCGACGTGGCGCCAGATACACGGTGACAAGCTGGCAACACGAGATGAATAAACTCAGGGCGTTAGCGTTGGCCCGAGGTGTTGATCTATCGGAGTTCTATTTCCATTGCACAAGAGCGACATTCGGTACGCTGTTGGTCGCAGCAATGCTCAGTCAGCCGACGGCCAAAACTGTCAATATCCTTGCGACGATCAAGCGACTTATGGGGCATGCGCATGAGAGGACGACACTCGAATATGTCAAATGGGTAGAGACGCGAGAGAGTATTGGTGCACTCGTTGATGAATACGGCGAAACACTTTTTGGTCCTGCAAGTGAATAACGATTTGACGTTACATCTGACGTTGAAGGGGAAAGAGAAACCAAGAGACCTTCATACGCTCCTCAAACCAGAGTTGATAGTAATGCGGATAGATAATGCCGCCGCATGGCTTGATACACATGGTCATCCGGCTCGTGTGAATCCGAACCGACTCGCCTTTGTCACAAAACTTTATTGCTATCTTGATGACATGCTGGTCACTGGGATAACTGGTGAAAGGGTGGAGACAGCGCTTTCTATGATCAGAAGATTTATGGTGTTTGTTGATAGACAGAAGTCAAACAGCTTGGAACTGGCGGCCTTAGAAAAGCACTTGCTAGCTTACGACCGCATGATGATTGGCAAGGTTAAAACCTCTCAAACCTCTCAAAACACGGCGGGATCTAACGTAATTACGGTGGCACGGTTTGTTGCATATATGCTCGGTGAGGGCTGGAATTCATTTCGCCTGCGGAACAACCTGATTTCACAGTCCAGATATAATCCTCCTGCTGATAACCAGCATCAACAGATACAAGGTTTTTGTTCCGATCTAGGCGACATCATTGATGGTGTTAGCGTGGAGGCACTAAAAGCGCTCGAGTCACCGATGGTGCGCTTCAGGAAACGTGATGAACACGAAGAGTATGTCTGGCGTCTCAGTCCGCATGGGGTTTCGGCAGAAACCCCGTATCCCTTTCGACACCTAAGAGCTATAAAGACAAGGGTGCTTGCCGAAATGAAGCGTTTTGTTGCTGTGACTGGCATGAATCCGCATACCGTGGAGAAACTAAGGGTTGATGATTTGATTTTTGATTCAGGATCAAATCGTTATCGAGCGGTAGGCTTTAAAGGGCGTGCAAAGGCAAATGTCGAGGTAGATATTCCAAGAAGCTACGTCGCTGCATTGAGGCAGCATATTTCCTTCCTGAAAGCGATCGATTTTGAGAACAAAAGAGACCTCTTATTTCCAGTCATCGGCGGCGTGTTTCAGGGTGGAAGATATTGCACGGCGTTTAGATATTCAGAATCGTTTAATCAAAAAAGCCTGCGAAAGTTGTTTAGTCGGGCTGGACGACCATTCTTTAATGGTCGAGATTTGAGGCGGAATAAGGGTGTTTATGTCTTAAGGCGAAAGGACGGTGATTCACTGAAAGCAGCTGCCGTTCTTGGCAACGCTCCAGCAACTGCTGCAAAGTATTATGGTGGGCAGGGCAATAGGGCAGAAAACGAAGTTGAAATGACCAGATACTTCCAGGGACTTATGGAGGCATCTGAAAGTCGCTTGGCTCGCGCCCCTGATCCGGGGTTGTGTCAGTCGCCGAATAGGCCAGTGGCCGTTCCAGATGCGCCACAAGCCTTCAAGCCGAAGTGTGGTGCAGAGAATGCCTGTCTGTTTTGCCAGCAATATCGTGCTATCGATACGACGGATTATCTCCATGCGTTGCTGACACGAAGAGAAGAGATTCTGCGGCGAGACGGTGGATTGCAACATCCACAGACATACGAAACATTGAAGCGTATTGGTAGATTTGTTCAAGTATACAGGACATTGTCTGATCAGCATGAGGAGGAGGCAGAACGGATAGCTAAAGAGGTCGAAAAGGGTCGGCTTCACCCCTTTTTCCAAAATGCAGTTGAGATGTCCGATATCGGCTATGCTGGGGCGTTGCCATTAAAGGATCGGGTATAAGTAGTACTCTTGGTGCGCAAATGACTGATTTATTATATGACAATAGCTACACACTAACTCTTGCACTTGAGCAAACAACACATGTTGAAACGGATACGTTTACGCTAGATCCGTTCGACCCGAAGCCTGATACACCGGTTGCATGGGATAAGGACGGAAATGTGGTGAGCAGGTTCTCAGATGCGGAGTGGGATTACACCTCTTGGGCAGGAGGGCGTAGAGAAATCATCAATTTTTACTACGAAAAAGGTTTTAATGACGAAGATGTTTATGTGGGGAAGCGCCTCGCTCTGCTTAGGTTGTTTGGAGTCGGTCCTGCTAACTCGCTTAGAAACGCGAGATATGAGTACTACGGGGTAGCTAAGCTATTTTTGGCATGTCGAGAACGTGGAATTCAGCTGAAAGAGCTTGCTGACAATCATGCTGTGTTCCTCGACCTGCTAAAGGATAAAGCTACAAAGAATGCGCTTACTAAGACGCGGGGGTTGTTTCTTTTGGTACTCGCTAACCATGAGAGACTGGGGTTCCGTATTCTGTCTCATGCGCAGCTTGAGATGTTTGTGAGCAAGGAGAAGAGAGCTGTAGAACAAACACTATGTATTCCAACACGCATCTATCAATCATTGATAGATGAGAGCATTCAGATAATAGACCTATACCTACAGCATAAAGACACAGTCGAGACAATGCATTTGGATTTATGTCGAAAATACCGTGAAGAAATTGATGCTGGACGTTTTTCACCGTTTCACACCGGCTATCACACGGTAACAATGAGTGACTTTGTTTACGGGTATGGGCTAACGGACTTGATACTGGCTCTGTGCCCCGTTTATGAAAAAGTCACGGTTACCGCATACTCAGCTGCGATTAAGTCTGTGCGCCAGGCTGGCGCAATTTTGATATCGCTGTTTACTTTCATGCGGTCATCAGAAGTCTTGTCAATCAAATGCGGTGGTATTCGTGAGGACTACAGTTTGACGTTGGGCAGTATCTACTATGTCCGCGGGCAATCCACTAAAACCAAAGATCAGCGTGACGCAATTTGGACGACGTCAGCTTATGCTAGGCGTGTTTTCGAGGCTCTCCGGCATATTAATTTGATGCATCTACAATCGGGGTGGCATGCGAACAGTGAATACTGGCAAGCTAACTTGGACGGCATGCTGTTGTTTGCACAGTTGTCTGCGCCATGGACAAATTCGAATTCCCGGCACTCTTTAGAGCACCGGGATGAGACTCTTACGCGCTACTACGGAAAATACTGGCCGAAATACTTTGGTGAGGTGATGGGGTGCCAAGTCGACGACATTGAAGAAGCCCTGAAGCTGACGCCTAGCGCTGACGTGGAAAGGTTGGTGGTAGGTAAACAATGGCCCCTTTCACACCATCAATTCCGACGGTCTGGCCTAGTCCATGCTGCGGCGAGCGGCATGGTGTCTCAACCCTCTTTGACGTACCAGGCAAAGCACACAAATCCGCAAAACACCTTGTACTACCAAAAAAACTTTCTTGAATTAGCAGCTGATGAAGGCAAAGAAGATGCTGTGATACAGGCGCTGTTAGATTTGCAGGATGAGTCAGTCCGCAAAGAGTACGAAAATGAGTTATTCCATGCATTCGAGCGGGACCTGGCGGAATTGAAAGCGAATGATAATCGGTTCTTCTCGCCAGCTGGGCAACATAATAAAGACCGACTGCTTGATTCGGTTAGGATTATTTCATTGGATGAGTTCAAGAAATTGAGTCGTAAGGGTGTGGCTAGGAGAACGCTTCTGGGGGCTTGTTTTGAGCAGGGCTTTTGTGAGTACGGTACGGCTGCATCAGTGAAAGGCTGTGTGACCAAAATGAATGGTGAACCATGCGTCAAGGCATTGGTGGATGCAGAAAAGCGAAAGGCAATCATCGATCATCGTGAAGATATCGAACATGACCTGGTGGCATTGCCTGTAACGCGTGAGAACGAATTGGTCAGGGAAAGCTGGTTGGCAGATATAGAAGCCGCCAACAAAGCGATAGACCTGATTGACTCGCATATGGAGAGATTAGCGAATGATGACTAAACACACGAATAACGAGCGTGTAGATGCAATAGGGGGGATCCCAGCGTGGGCCCGAAGTCCTGGGGCAAGAAATCTGCTGAACGCCTTTCGCAGGCTTTGTGATGGCCGCCCATTGGTTGTTCCCAAGGGGTCTCAGGTTTCGCAGAACAATGTGGCGAAAGAAGCAGGTCTACATCCCACCGCCTTGAAGAAAGATAGATATCCAGAACTAATCAATCTGATTGCTGAGTACAAAAACACTCAGGGTTTAAAGCCTAAATCTAAGACAGAACTAGAAAAGCAGAAAGCGAAGACAAGTGGGCGACTGAAGGAAGAGCTCGAGCGTGTGAGGGCCGAGCGAGATGAGGCACTTAGCAAGGTTACGACGTTGATGTTGGAGAATTTAAATTTGCGTCGACAGATTCTTCGCATAGTTGATGATCCTGAATGCGAAGGCATATCAAAAAATACGGTTGGCTCTATCAGCTGTAGTAATCGTGATTGACCTGACAGTTAGTGTCAGATTTGATTTACACTTAATTTCTACTTCCGGCCATAAGCAAGAATCGCAGACTTTTATGCATCAACCTGTGCTCTCAAAGTCAATTTAGACCGCCTGTGACACTAACTGATCGTTAGAGAATCATCGTCGAGAGTCTGGAATCGACATATACCGGCCGTTCAGATTTCCGGTCTATAGTTCAGAACCCGGCCAGTACCGGACAAAAGTATGAATTACACAAAAGAAGATGTTGAGAAGTTGGCTGTCGCTACATTTCAAGATGCGGCTAAAGCAGAGAAGTGGCTGCATATACCAATTAATGCCTTGAATGGCTGCACCCCTTACTCGAAGCTTAGAGACGAGGAAGGTATGGATGAGGTGATTTCGATCCTGGATAGGATAGCGTCTGGTGAGTTCACCTAACGGCACATAGCCGCCATTAACCCAAAACGCCTGTCAGGTTGATAATATTTGTAAGTAGTCGCTCGTCTTGCACCCACTCTTGCTTACAGAAAATGGTTGCTTTCGATCTTCTGTAGCGAGTGTCAACTTGTTAAAGAGCATCAAGCCTGAGGATTAAAAAGTTTAGTTGCTTGTTTGACTCAGAATGTTGCATAGAAGTTAGATCTCATCTTAGGATATTGAAAAATTCCGTCGAAACGACATCAGCAAGCTTCTTGTAGCCTGCTGCGGTTGGGTGAATTTCATTGAGCCAATCACCATCGTCATCAGTAGTTCCTAGTCTCGCCCTGATAAGAGTCTCTCGCGTGGCCGAAATTACATGGAAATTGTCTATCTTGTATGAAAGCTCTGCTATTGCTACGGCCAGAAACTCGAATATATAGTCGGTTAGAGATATCCACAATTCTTCGGGAACATCATTTGCCTTAAGAGCAGGAAAAATCCAAGGTCCAGCAAAATTGAGTCCCAAAAACTTTGCTTTCGCGTTTCTTGGTGTTGGGTAGTCATATACATGGGTGACTATTGGGGTATTGGCATTTGAAGCACTATCGCGCATTTTGGCAATCTCATAATAGCCCTGTTGGACTCGCATTTTGAGATTTGCCAGATCAATTGCGTTTACATAATCTAACATGTGCTTCCCTGCCCCAACTGAAGAGGAGCATATAATTTGATCAGCTAGATCTATCAAGTCATTGCCTCCACCGCTAATAAATATGGCATCCCATTTTGTTAGGAATTCTTTTTCCGCAATAAGTTGATGCAGTGTTGGATTTGAAGAAATTGAGGACATTTTCTTGATGGTGTCACTAGGTTGCGCGAGATTTACCAGCAAAGTGCTTTGTGCAAATCGTAATGGAAATAGCAAGTTACTAGAGGGTACAGCCCCTATAGAAAACCAAGAGTCACCTTCGCAAAGTATCCGTTTGGTAAAAGCCGGATCATCAGGACCTGAAGTTCCAGTTTCTGTGTAATTGTCTGCACCATAGCCATTAAAAGAGATCACTTTTGCCGAATAGTCCAAATTCATTTCTTTCTCCTTGAAGTTCACAGGTCAATTTAGATAACTCTTCCTCGTATTTCTCTAACAGCGACTTCGTTTCTTTAATTGCTTTTACTAAGGTACTTGACGATTGAGTGTACTTAAACAAGACTGTTTTTAGGTTGCTCAATAAAAATGGCTACATTACCCCATCGTAGCCTATGCTAGGAAAGGCGCGGGTAAAGGGAGGTTAGCAGCAATGGTCAAGATGCGAATAGAACACGGTAGCATTTGGCTAATTATCACATTAGCTATGATCTTGACTTCCGAAGGAAATAGCCAAGAGTTTGAGGGTGGCGATATGTCTAGCGGGCCACCTGGTTATGGGGATGGAGTCTCACACCGAAGATATACGACTTCACAACCCGCTTTCTCGCCAAATTATAGCAATGAAGTGAAAAGCTCTCCTTGGGGTTCGGGCTCGTGGGGTAATCGCACACATGAAGGGACATCTGCTTATCTGTCTACGGCCTCCAGAGAATTGCAGCATTTATCCTATCAATCGCAGGAGTTAAGCAGAAAAGGTGATTACGACCAGGCCACCGAGCTGTTAATGCAACGTCTGGAAAAGAGCAAAGCGCATTTTGGAAAGGACAGTCAAATCACCTTAGGGGCGCTGAACGATGTAGCAATCGCAAAGCTACGCTCTGGCGACTATCTGACAGCTGAAGAAGATCTGCTCCTTAGTTACGAGGGACTAAAGAATTCTGTAGGTATCAATGATCCCATGACCCTAACGGTAGCCAACAACCTTGGGTTTCTCTACCAGAGCAAAGGTGAATTTCAAAAAGCTACCCCATACGTGGAAGTTGCCTACAAGACACTCAAACAACATGCCCCTTCTGATTGGCGCACCTTGGCAATCCAAAACAACCTGGCAGAGAACTACGTTATGGTTGGTCGGGTCGACGAAGCGGAAAACTTTCTTAGGGATGTGATCGATCAACTCGACCAACAGCCTGGGAGAGGAGAGGCTCTGAAGTACGAGGCGACCAATAACCTGGGTACTGCCCTGGTAAAGCAGGGAAAAGTTGAAGAAGCAGTTCGCCAATTTCAGTCGGCGATCGATGGGCAGCAAAACTCACCAAGTGGCTATCTGATTCGCGCAGATGTCTATCGCGCTAATTTGGCGAGTGTGTTGGCACGGCAAGGTGAGTTGGATGCGGCCGCCGCGCTGTATGAACAGGCCTTGCAAGGTCGGCAAGATCTGCTTGGCGAGTGGCACCCCGAGACTGTGCGAGCAGTTGTAGACCTTGGCCAGGTGTACCACCAGCAGTATCGGATGGCCGAGGCGGCCGTCCTGTACAGCCGAGCACTCGAAGCGGCAGAAGCAGGAGTGCAGCCAGTGGCTGGACCGTTTGGCTCAGTCGCTACAGTAGCTGGGTTGCAGCAGCGCTACGCCGACGCTACCAATAAGCGCACACTCGATCAAAACGGCAGTGGATTACAGCACAAGCCCTATTGGAACGGCTGGTTTGAGCGCGACGGGGTGTACACGCAAGAAAATCTAACACCGGATCACGAGTACAGCTTTTTTCTGGATTTGTCGGCATACGACTATTCCATGCTCCTGGCTGGGGCCGTAGCCAGCATGGAGGCCGACCGGAGGTTGGTGGAGAGACTTGAACAGGCTGATGAAAAGTTGCGCTTGCGGCTGCGCCCACTTCTTGCGGGAGCAATCGAACCGGCAGAACCCATTGAGGATATCCGGGTGACGATTGAAACTGAGCGCTTGAATGTGGCAAGCGTGGATGAGAAAGAAGCTTACGAAGCCTTCCGTGCCGGAGAGATGAACGCGCGCGCTTTTTCGTCAATCGTCAGTGTCGCTTCTGTCCGTTCTCAGCGGAAAAAGTACCCGACGATCCACATCCCTGTCATTGCAAGTGAAACCACCGGCTGTGGCATCGTAGCATTCTCCGTCTGGGATGAGTCCGGCGTCGTGCCGCTGGACTACCTGGTATTTCGCGTTGCCGTCGGGGAGCAAGCCACCGGTTGTCTGACAGATGGGCGCGCGGCACCGTTTGACAGCGGGTTGAATTCGCTATTGGCGACGTCGGGCGGCAAACGATCGATTGGCGACCGCAAGATCGAAGCAGGTCTGCACCTTTTTGAAGTGAAACAGGGGATACGCCGAACGCGGGCATTTGCAGTGTTGGTCGATGGCAGGGATGCAAACAACCCGGATATCTACAATTGGGAGTTAGACTCCCTACTCAGTGACAATCTGAATAAAGTTATGCCGGGCAAGTTAAGTATCGCTCACAGTTCCAAAGACGATGGAGCTTTCGCTGCCGTTTCAAATGAACTGCGAGCGGTGTTATTTGAACGCGTCCGTGATAAGGAAATGGCAAGCCGGGCATGGGAGGTGCTGAAGGAACTGGGACAGGAGAAGAAGCTGGTAGCAATTCGCTTGACTGACACGGTGGGTGATATCCTTTACGTGCCACTTGGCTTGTTACACAGCGGGGGTGGTGAGCAGTCGCTTCCCGGTTCATTGTCCTTCCTCCAGCCGCTTCCATATGAGCGCTATGGCGATGCAGACCGCTGTGTCAAGAATTGGTCCTATCTGCTTCCTCACAAACTGTCAGGCGTTATCAACAGTGACAGTACTTTGCGGGCAATTGACTCGAATATCCGAGATACGGGTTGGGTACGTAGAATCTTCAATACGGTGCCAGATTCGATAGAGTACCTGAGCGGAGCCAGCGCAAATTCTCAGCCAGGCGGTGCGTTGCCCGAAGGGATGGTATCCATCGCTCACCATGCCGATGGTCAGTTCTGGTTCGACGATGAGCGCGACAAATTTATCGCCGATGCCATTCAGCGCACCTATCCGCCTGGTAGCGTTGCCGTTATGGTTGCCTGCGAGGCTGCGGGTATGGACTACGAAAACCGCAAGGCACTATCGCGGCTCAACCAACACGGCGTCGACCTCATCATCGCGGCACCGTTCCAAGTGTCCGCCACTTATGCACTGGAAGTCACCAAGCACCTCAGCGACCTCATGAAAGACGCTCACTCGACGTCTGGGCCAGGTGTGGACCGAAGAATCGTTAGCCTGTTCAACCGTGCAGCGGCCCGTGCGGGCGAAGAATTAGGCACTCAGCGATATAAAGACATGCGACACGAATTTCTTGTATTGGGTGATCAGGGTGTGCGCCTGTGCGCCCCAGGTGAGGGACGATAATTAGTATGAAAATTCCTGGTTGGGAAGGTGGTGCGTTTACTCTGTGGCTCCTGAGCGTGCTATTGGTTACAGTGATGCCCATCAAGGCGGAAGAGATCGAAACACCGAGGGATCCGGAGCGCTACTTGACCGTTATCAGCGACTTGCACATAGGGCTTGGCAAGGTCGACGGCCGTTGGCATGCGTATGAGGACTTTCGTTGGCCGAATGCGTTGGAGGGCTTCCTGGATGCTGTGAATAAGAGAGGCAAGGGGCGGGTCGACCTTGTCATCGCCGGTGATTTTCTTGAGTTGTGGCAGGTGCCTGATGATATCTCTTGTGACGGAGATGGCCCGAACCTTGGCTGTACGATAGAGGAGGTCGTACGCATCACGCACCGCATCGTCAATGCCCACAGTGGCCCCGGTGGAGCGTTTGAGGCGCTGAAACGTTTCAGTCAGGAGGCGGACAACCGCATTACCCTGCTGCCGGGCAACCACGATGCCGCCTTATTGATACCTGAGGTGTGGATGGTAGTCGGGACAGCACTCGAGGCATCGTCAGGACGTGTCAGGCTCGCCGGACCGGACTCGCAGGGCCGCTGGATTTCTCCAAACGGCCAGATAGTCATCGAACATGGCCAGCAGATGGGCCTCGACGTCAACCGTTACAAGCAATGGCCAACGGTCGTGGACCGCGAATCTTCGCGAATGATTAGAGTCGAGGGTGAGCTCAACGTGCAGGCACTGTTCAACGATGTCGAGCGGACCTATCCGATCATCGACAACCTCAGCCCCGAAGTGAAAGGTGCCTGGTATCGCGCGCAGGATCGAGGAGTGTGGGGGAGCATTGCCGATGTAGCACGACTGCTCGTGTTTACGTTGTTCGAGACATCCCTAGAGCACAAAGTGGATATATTGGGCAGCGCACCGGCAGTTGAAGCCGGACAGGTCGTTTGGGATCTGGACTACGCACGAGGAAAACTAGGTTACTTGCTGTTTGCCGAGAGTCTCCCGAAAGGCGATCTGGTCGGTCAGTTGTTGTTGTCAGATAGCAAAGATCAGGAGATCGTCGCGTTGCGAGCCAGGCTCGATGACATCGGCCAGAAGATGGATGACGCATCGCTTCAACACATGTGTGACCAACTGTCCATCCAGGGTAATTACCGTTGTGAGGATCCCACGACAGGCGCCACCCTCAATGTACTCGTGAAGTCCCGTTATCGGGTGAAACAGGATCACCTGATAGGTCTGCTTGAAAGTGACAAGCGCTACCGCAACATGGGCGTGTTTATTTACGGCCACACGCACCAGTTGGAGGCTGGGCATTCGATAAAGGTCGGTGATGATGAGATCATGGTCTTCAATTCCGGGGCATTTCAGCGCGTGATGGACGATGAGAACTACCGACGCCGCATTGAGACCGTGCACCCGGGGATGTCACCCGCAGAGGGTCTAAAGAGATTAAAGCTAGAAGACGACTTTAAGCCTTGTTACTCGGCAGTTGTCGGTTCGCTGCGTAAAAACGGCCAGGACCTAAATTTACTCCGTTGGCACATGCCCGAAGGGGGGAAGGGACGTTTCGTTGAACCAGGCAATTCACTGTGCAAATGGTGAGGGAGTGAACCTCTTTTTTCGGTAAAAAGGTGATGTCATTAACCGCCTCCTGGAAAATAGGTCTTGTGAAATGTAGTGACTCATATCTAATCTAACAATTAGTGTTAGATCATAGAGCCCGGAATGAGACCAAAACACACATTTGGTTTTGTCTGAAAAACAGCTATTGATATCAAACCACCGCTAAATTTTATCAACCAAGCGGCAGTAAACATCCGATTCTGTTGAAAAACTCCCCAGCATGACTGCTTCATGAGATAATTATTGTCAGTAAATCTTGCCGAGGATTATCCGTCATGATGGGCCAACAACCTCCCGGTCAGAATGCACTGCTTTACGATTTCTGTATCGAGCAGCATGTCCCACCCAATCACTTATTAAGGCAGATCCACCAGGTCCTAGACTTGAGTGATTTACGAGACCATTTATCTTCTTTCTACAGTAGCACCGGTCGACCATCGATCGATCCAGAGCTGATGATACGTATGCTGATTATTGGCTACTGCTATGGCATTCGATCAGAAAGACGCTTATGTGAGGATGTACACCTGAACCTTGCCTACCGTTGGTTTTGCGGACTTGGCCTAGAAGATAATGTTCCCGACCACTCTACTTTTTCTAAGAATAGACATGGTCGATTCCGTGATAGCAACATATTTCGATTTGTATTTGAGTCAGTCGTGCAGCGATGTATGTCAGAAGGGCTTGTAGCAGGAGAAGGATTTGCTACCGATGCCAGTATCGTTCGGGCTGATGCTTCCAGTCAAAATGGTGTGCCCGGCGTCGAAGCGATGGAATGGCTGGGTGATAAGCAGGCAAGGAGACCTGTACGCGAATATCTTGATGCATTGGATGATGAGAACAGTAGTGGCGTTACGCCTAAAAAGGTTTCTCTTTCAGATCCACAGTCTGGCTGGACATTGCCCCGTAGAGGGCCTGCGATTTTCGCCTATTCAACCAATTATCTGATAGACATAGAAAACAATATCATTGTTGATGTCGAGCCCACGCCAGCAAATCGTGCGGCCGAAGTCCGCAGTACGCAAAAGATGCTTGATCGAGTGGAACGTCAGTTTGGTGCTAAGCCAAAACGTCTTTTAGCTGATACCGCCTACGGGGCTGCCCCCATGTTGGAGTGGTTGGTTAAGGAAAAGCAGATAGACCCGCATATACCGACATGGGATAAATCAAAGCGCACTGACGGGACATTCTCAAGCAGTGATTTTAAATGGAATAATCAAGCCGATGAATATACGTGTCCTGCGGGTAAAACTTTAAAAAGTCAGCGGAGGCACTTCAAGAAATCTCGTTCTGTAATCTGTAAAGATAACACCATCCGCTATCGTGCCAGCAAAAGTGATTGTCAGGCCTGCCATTTCAAATCTCGTTGCTGTCCAAATATGGAAATCAGGAAGATCGCTCGCAGTATTTACGAAGACTCACGAGATGTGGCGAGAGCAATATTAAAAACACCCTTATACCAACAATCCAAAAAAGACAGAAAAAAAGTTGAAGTACTATTTGCCCATTTAAAGAGCATCATGAAACTGGACCGATTACGGCTCAGGGGGCTGACTGGAGCTCACGATGAATTTGTGATGGCTGCTCTGGTTCAAAACCTCAAGAAACTGGCTAAAGTTCGGTACAAGCCACCTGACCATGGGGTAATTACGCCTGCATGAATAGAAACCTACCCGATTAACCCACAACTATCATCAATCTCCGATGATAGATTCAAAAAAGGGATAGGCTGGGTGGGCCATCTACTATTGTTGGTGGGTTCGGCCTGAAATATCTGAGTTTTTCAACAGAATCATCCAAAAACAGTCGTTCGTTTCGACGCCCGGCTTGCCCATAGAAAATAAATCCTCTCCCAATTATCGAGCATCCTAGAGAGGAGCAGAGCGACGAGCAATTCGACCGTATTGTTATGTACTTACCCATTCGGCCTTGCTAACTCCAATACCTTGCCCGCCAACTGCTAGCTCTATGAAAAGAGCGTGCTCGTAATTCAACTGGCCTAAGAAAGCCCTAAGCTTTGCAAAATCTTTCTCTTCACTGGCGGTCGAAGATGCTTTTTTGAACTCAATAACGAGGTAATTTCGGTTAGTGCCTCTTTCGTGAACAATAATGTCTGGATACACTGTTTGGGCATTCACATCATACGCATCAGGATTACCGCCCTCCAAATACAATTCTTTTGGCTCGTGATTATCCCGATTGTATTCGCAATCGACGTTCCATTGTGCAAACTCGTTTTGCAGGTAAATCCCCACACGATGAGTAAGAGACCTTTCATTAGCATCGACTTCCAGAAGGTGAGCATCTTCATCAAGCAACCGCTGAAGTGAGCGCAATACGGCCTCTCCGGGTTCTCGCTGCCTTAGTATTTCCTCGATTTGCTGATTCATCGCCTATTGTCCAGCGTAGGAATGGGTTCATATGTCCGAAATACGCCGATAACTGCTGTAATTGTCGAAACCATATCTGACACTGTTTATGAGATCAAATTACGACTTATACAGTTAATATTGAGAGAACTTCATTCTAGCTGGTTCTACCAGTATTCTGCCGTCTGACAATCTCGTAGATAACATTTACTCTGCGTCCCGATGCTCTTGAATAGCGCACAAACCTCTGGTGCATTCCTGTCATAGTCTCCCTTCCGACGTTGGACGTAAGCCTCTAGCGCCTCGAAGGGCAGTTCTCCCCCAAACAAGGAATCCTCGTTAAAGTCTTGCTCTCTCATATGAACATATGGGCCACCGGTACTATCTGTACCACCGATGAACACACTGGTAAGCAGAAGATCGATATCATCGGTTCCCAGTCTCTGCAACAGGATCTCAATAACAGGTTGTCGGAGATATCGCAGTGAGTCATAGAATACGCCTGATGCGTTGATCAACTTAACTATCGACCCCGTTTGGAAATGCCCTATAAAGTTCTCAACAAATATTTTCTCCCAGACCGCGAATTCCTGATCAGAAAACTCCAATTCACGATTGATCGTCTCCTGCTGCCAATGTCGACCTTGATTCTCGCAGAGCGACCTCAACAGAATTCTAGCAACTCCAACTAGGTCTGGGACAGACAAGATTGCATCAAGAGTTTCTCTGACTTCGTCACTCTGAATCTGCTTAAGCTGATTATTGATCATCCATCTCGCATAGTCGGTTGCCATCCCGCCCATCGTGAAAAGACCTTTACTTTTTACGATGGCTTCTTTTGAGTGAACGAGCCGGTTGATGTCGCCAAGCACCCGAATAAAGTTAGTAAACTTCATGATTGATGCGTGCTCGTTTGCGAGTTCGAGGAATTTCATTGAAATACCTTGATCAAGCACAGATTGCAAAATCTGTTCAGATTTATTGTCGTCCTCTGCCCATTCACGAATTTCTTTTATCGAAACCTCCTCCGTAGGCAAGCTTGAATTCATCGCTAGAAAAAATCTGTCATACGCGCAAACCCTTCCTTTTGCGCTCGCGGAATCTACAGTTTCTCTCTCCCATTCGCTTTGTCGAACGTCTGGGAACAGCTCTTCCAGAATCTGGAAGGTATGCCCTATTTCGTTGTGAGGGATGTGCCCTAACAGCACATCGCGCCTCTTCGTTCTGTCTTTTTCCTCTTTGTCTTCGTCGAGCAGACCCCAGTAATCGACCTCATCTTTGTGTAAAACCAATGAGGGGTGCCTCCGAATCTGGCTATACAAATTTGGGAAACGGGTATGTAAGACTTCCAAGCCAAGCATATCGGCGAAGCAAACCTCACCCTTTGCCACATCCATTCGAAACCGAAGCCCATTGAACATCCGCTTGAGTTCTCGTGGCGTTTTAATGAGATGTTTTACTCCAGTATGAAATACTTTTCCAAGACGCTCCTGGTCTTCTTCGAAGTACTGGGTCAGGTCCTCATCGCTTAATTCTGACAACTGGAAGTTTGCCAGACTTTCTACATAGCTCGTAGTCAACTGTGGCACATGAAGTCTGATCTGAAAAATCTTCTCTAAATATCTCTCGGGGGATTTGATACTTAGTGAAGTGAGGGCCTGTGATATGTACTGAGCATCGTAAGCAACCAGGTACGAAGTGTTTGGGAAGTCAATGACAGCTTTGATGGCCCTTATGACTTCGAAAATTTCCGTTGGGGGAAGTCGGTCAAGGTCATCGATGAAAATGACGATCCGTACATTATGTTTGTCAAGTTCCTTTACCAGTGCTTCTTTCGTCGCATGAATGTCCTTGCTTTTTGCTTCTCCGATAATCTTAAAGAGTTTCGATAACCCCTTTGCTCCTTTTGAGAGCATAAGTGTTTCTGCGGATATGTTAGATGCCAGAGAAACAACATCCAGCGCAGCGCTGTAAGTGTCCATTGATTTCGCAATGGCCTTCATAGCTTCGGAAGCATCTTTCTTCTTGATACCTTGCCTTAGTGCCGTCATCAACTGCGAAACAAGTGCGTCGGCGCTGCCCACAAGCCATGGGTTAAATTTCACGGTTACCGTTTCATCTTTTCTTTCCTTGATCTTTCGTTCTATTAAATTGATGAGGGAGGTTTTCCCGCTCCCCCAATCTCCTTCAAGGGAAACGGAAACACTGGATGGAGCATCTGCACCAAAGATTGTGTTCGCAACTCGTTGTGCAAACTCAAGCCGGCCCAAGCTGTCAGGGTTTTCCGCAGTACCGTCTATTGGTTTGTCATCGTGAAATGAATTAGTATTTTCACGATTAGAATCTCTACTCATTCGATTGCCCTTCAAGTCCACTAAAATTACCAGGGAATAAAGGGTTCAGAGCCCTTTAATCTCCATACTCCATGGTTTAGGGAAGGTTCCGGAGTGAGGCATCCCGCCCACAGAAACTAATTCCTTAATATTCATGATTCTATCAACCGACATTCTTGTTGAACAGCCACAACATGAACGGCAGGATTATGTCGGCAATTGCCCATCCACTGTACAGGCGAGATCCATCCAAAAGCGGACGTTAACGCCATGCTAACCGGCGCGTAGCGCAGCGGAGCGTCCGAGTGAGCGATAGCGAACGGTGTTGAGCATATTGTTAGGCTTTTGGGGCCGTAATGGATCGGGTTGGGGACTGCGCAAGATCTTGTGCAATGGATTTCATCATTTCTTTCCGAAGTACCAAATATAGCTGTTGCCCTACCTGAAAACATTCGACGTCAATTTATACTGGCTTAAAGGTTTGCTTCCAATCCAAAGGCACAAAGTATTCTTAACGGAGAGGACGCGAATCTAGTTGCTCCCTAATATTCCTCAATTCGACTACGATTGCGTTCAAAGCTGCGCATATTGCAGCATTCCCATTCCACATTGTGTCACCTAAAGAATTGTCGGCATCAGCCGCCGTTTTGAGGTATTTATTCATTACTTCAATTAGCGCGTTTGTGTCTTTCATAAGGTCTCCATGAGTTGGGTCGATTGAGAATTGTGCTTGCGCGAACATGCAGTTCGACTAGCCTAACGCTGTTTATACAGCCCGCACATCCAGCGTAATATACAGCTGTAGAATATATTGACCATTCCGACATATTGTTCTGTCCATGTTTAGGGATGATTCTGGAGTGAGGTATCCCGCCCATAGAAGCTTATTCCTTAATCTTCTGAGTTTATCAGCCGACAGCCTTACTGAACAGCCACAAGATGAGCGTCCGCTTCATGCCCTGAGTCACTCTGTCAAGACATTTCTATCAGTTCTGGAGAGCGAAGGAGCTTCGATCCATGGCGGCTGAGAGCCTTTAGATAGGTAGACTCGTTATATGGAGTTCTAGTTTTCCAACAGCTGTAGAGGATACGAATCCATTTGAATGCCAAGGCTCGTACAGCGGCTTGGTGCGTGCAACCCTTGCTGCGTTGTTGGGAGTAGTATGCACCGGCCCAGAATGACTTATTGATTGTCTGCGCTGCCCATTCGACAAATGTCTGCCGTATAAATGTTGGGGACTGCCACCGCCAATGAACCCAATGTTTCTTTCCGCTGCGTTCAGTTACCGGGGCCACCTGAGTACTTTTGTATTTCAGCGGCACTGTTGAAGTGCTCTCGTTGCTCACCGAAAGCGACTAATAGTCGTGGTGTGAGCGTGGGACCTGCACCAGGTAATGAACTGAATAATGGGTAATCAGGAAGTGTTGGTGAGAGATTAGAGATTTCTTCATCATAGAGCCTGATAGCCCGTAGGGTAACGCGCAGCTGCTCGACAAGCATAAGCGCATGCATCCGGTAGGGGGTGATAACTGCACCATCCTCTGTGAGTGCTGTTGCCATCTTGATGGCCTTTAAACGATCATCAAGAACATGATTAAATCTCATATTGTGTGAATGAAAGAATTTTTCGAAGGTGGATTTTCTAGCCCGCTTAGCCTGCATCAATGTTGGCCAACGAGCTATGAAGTCACAAAAAATCATTGTGTTGATACGATCGAACCACTCAAGTGCTTGTGGGTAGTACTGTTTAAGCGTACTTCTCAATCGATTAGTGATTCTGATCCTATCGTTGACCAAGTTTCTTCTCTGTTCCACAAGCGTCGTTAAGGTACGCATTTTTGCACTTTGGGGTTTCAACGGATGAAAACGCTCTGGATGGTGCAGAATCATGTCTAGCGCCAGTTCTGCATCGCTGGGGTCGTCTTTGGCTTTGCTTGGATTGAATGCTTGACGGTACTTGGCCAACGTAACGGGATTGACCGGAAAAATTACAAGGAAAGCATATTTTTGAAGCACATAGACAATTGGACCTTTGGTCAACTCCAAAGCGATAGCGATAGATCCCCCGTATCGTTCATGAAGTGATTGCGCCCACTGCCCAATCTTATCAACCTGGTGCGGTATACAATCAAACTCCCGAGACATACTGCCGGCTGCCTGTACGCAGATATCATGCTTTGAATTTCCCCAGTCAATACCAACATAAGCAGTAAACGAATTGCCGTCCAAATAATCCATGGATTACCTCCCAAGTGCTATGTTTGTACCGTAGGCATGCGTACTTGAGTTCTTCGAAGGTAATATAGGTGAGCCGGTGTGACGGCGAGCCCTGAGTATTCGTTAGTGAACTCAAGAACACCGGCAGAGCCGAAAATAAAGCGGTAAACATCGGGTGTTGATGTCGAGATATTCGTGCTCTGCTGGTGCATGTCCCACTCTTACTGGTAGCTACCTACCAGCCGTAACTGCACTACTAAGAGTAGGATGGAATGTCTATATCATGTCGATTGCTGCCTATCAGGGTTGTTTGGTTGGTGATAAGAACAAAGCCGACACTTTGGGGTTGCTGCTGGGGCCCGGCGGGCTGTATGAAGGGTAACGGCTGAACTAGAAATGGAGGGGAGCTTGGACTAGGGAGTAGTCTATTAATTCCTGGCAGGTATTATTTACGATTTCTTATTTGCCTGGCCTTTCATAGACGATATTAGTATTTCAATCCCCTCCCGTGGGTCTGCATCAACTGCCTCGCAATACTCAATATACTCGATGACATCAATTCTTCGACGATCTTGTTCCAGCTTACCAACAACGGAGTGGTGGCGGCCTAGAATATCTGCAAGCGAGCGCAAGGACATCCCCTTCTCCTCGCGCTTGCTTTTCAGCCAGAGCCGAAGTGTATTGTAGTGTAATGAGTATGGGGATGGTTTCATTGTCTCGATGATAGAGACAAGGTAGAATGTCGCGAAATTCGAGACATTCAGCCAATACCTTATGAATACACTCAACATCCCAACCGAATTACTGATACTGCTAAACTCGGATCACTTTGAGCATTTCACTGCCATGGAGCTAAGGGATGCTTATTTGGAACAGGGAGATCACGAGGAAGAAGATGGTAAAAAGGTTCGGCAGTTTATCTACCGCAATATCATCAAATTGGAACGAGAGGGTTTTCTAGAGCGGCTTGAATCTGCTGGTAATGGTAAGCCCAGATACCAGGTAACACAAAGACTTAAGGCTTTGTATTATGAAGATAATATAGGAAAGCCGTCAAATAGCGCGGAACTGGATGGCGTAACGCGCAGCCTGCAAGACAAATTACACCAATACCGAGTTGAGATGCTCACGGCTATAGGAGAAGCCGAAGAGTACGACGCAATATGTCGAGAACTACCGCAGATCAGGGGAGAGATACAGGACCTTTACGATCAGGCGCGTGACCGATGTTCGAAAACTCTGGGGCGTGTTCGTGCCCTGGAAATCATCATTTCCAACCACCTGAACCATTAATTGCCATGAAGTTACGCCGCTGGCAGGACATGTGCATTGCACAGGCCTACAAACAATACCGCGCGAGGCAGACTCATTTCCTCTGCTTAGCTACACCCGGTGCGGGTAAAACAATAATGGCGTCAACGTTGGCAAAACGATTGTTTGACCAGGACATGATCGATCTGGTCATCTGCTTCTCTCCATCTGTGATTGTCGCTACCGACTTCAAGTCCGAGTTGGAACAACAGATAACAGCGCGCATTGATGGCTTGATAGGCTCCAAAGGGTGCTCGTTGACCTATCAGTCAATGCTCTCCTTGCCTGACACCTTCTGGGGCTTATTATCGGAGCACCGTACTTTCGTGATCTTCGATGAGATCCATCACTGCGCGGGGCAGTCACCAGAACACGCAAATGCTTGGGGTGAGAAGATTATATCCCGTATTCAAGGCCAGGCGACATATACCTTGGCACTCACCGGCACCCCCTGGCGATCAGACGCTGTTCCCATCGTTCTTTCTAGATATAGAGGGCCTGATCGGAGGATTCACTGCGATTACCAGTACGGGCTGGCCAAGGCTGTACGCGATGGAGTCTGTCGACCGCCTCATATAACAATTATCGACAATGATCAGATCGTGGTAAGGCAGGGGCAAGCCACCAATAACTACATTTCATTTGAAGAGCTGCTTCAACAGTCAGGGTGTAGCTACGAGAATCTCATCAAAAACGACGCACTGATGCGTTACATGATTAGCCAAGCTGACCAAAAACTTAGTGAACTCAGGGTGGCGACCCCCAATGCAGGGGGGTTGATCGTGGCGGGATCGGTGGATCATGCGCGCCAAATACATACCCTATTACGGCAGGAGTTCAATGAGGAGGCAGACATAGCCACATATCAAGAAGAGAATGCATTGGAGGTAATCCGATACTATAAATACAGCGCTGCAAAGTGGATTATTTCAGTGGGGATGATCAGTGAGGGAACCAACATACCGCGGCTACAGGTCTGTTGCCATCTAACCCGGATCAAAACAGAGCTTTGTTTTCGCCAGATACTTGGTCGAATTCTTAGGGCTACATGGAACAGCGCAGAGAAAGGATTCCTGTATATGCCGGCAGAACCCACTCTGGTTAAATACGCCCGTCGTGTGGCAGAAGACATACCGGCACATCAAGTGGTGCACTTGGATATTATGAACAATAGTCCCGCCCCAACCAGAATCAGGCTGCAAACACCGATCAGTCAGGAACAAGAGCTTAAACTGACCCTTGAGATATCCCCTCCAAGCTTCAAAAGTCACCAAAAGCCTAGGTTCACCCCTAGGTCCGTTTCGCTCTTGGCAGACTCATATGAATCATCAGTGGACATATTTGGTCGCTTCAGACAAGAGTTAATGACATTTAAACCGGCCGAATTATGAAGTTAACTTTAAGGATCAATCTCATCCGGTCATCACGCTCCTCTTTGGAGAGGACGTCTGCCACCAGAACTCCCAGAAGTAAAAGTATTTTGCGCCTAAGTTTTGAACAATTTTTATAACAAGGAAACAGGCAGATGTGTATCAATATGATTTGATCGGGCGATCGCTGGCAGATATGGTCTCGACAATCGAAAGCACGCTCACCGCACACGGTGGATATGAAGAATGATGTCTGATGTATTTAGAGCACTTTCTTTTGCTGCCGAGGCGCACAAAGATCAGCGCAGGAAAGGAGCTGGCGGATCTCCATACGTAAATCACCTCATCGAATGCGCTGCTTTAATGACCGGTGTTGCTAAAATTGACAATACGCTGGTCATCCAGGCAGCCATTTTGCACGATATCTTGGAAGATACGTCCGTTACCGAAGATCAGCTTCTTGCTCTGTTTGGTGAAAAGGTCGTCGAATATGTGAAAGCAGTAACAGATGACAAACGCTTGAATCTAGCAGAAAGAAGAGCCGCTCAGATTACGCACTTGAAGAGCGCAAGTAATGCAGTGAAGTTGATAAAGTTGGCAGATCACTGTTCCAACATTGCCTCTATACCTGCTGACTGGTCGAAAGAGAGAATAGAGAGTTATATATCTTGGTCACGCAATGTTGTTTCGCTCTGTTTCGCGGCCTCACCGGAGCTCGCTGAAGAGTATGAAAAGCGAATTGTACATTCGGGACAGACCTCAAACGGCACTACTAAAACGCAAAGCCATATCAAGTAAAGGCACTATGATTCCTAAAATGAGTTAACGAATTGGAAGCTCAAATCCTGAGGATCAACTAAATGGTGCTCTGGCAAATTTGAAGTTATCTGGACTTACTCCATGCGCCTATGGTCACGAGGTGACTCGGCAATATGTTGAGGGGCAGATAGCATCCGAAGAGGATACAGCGAAATTACATCCTTGGCACAGCAGAACGGGCGATAAATGAAAAAATCCAATGTGTATGAAGATTGCGAAGACAACTCCGACTTACCACGTGTGATTGTTGAAGAAGCCACCCGAGCACACAACGAAGTTGAGTACCACAAGGGAAGGCGGAAAGATAAAATGGACAGGCTCAGGGCAAAACTACAGTCGGGTTTAGATAGCCCCATGGTAGAGGATTTTAACCCAGATATCTTTCTTGCCAGACTGAAAGATAGATCTGATGTATCCGATCGATCACCCAATCCGGAGAGACCTGACCAGCACACTGCTGTTAACCTCCCAAAAAGGTGATAAATGGCGTAATACCTGTTTAACCCCGCTTTAGGGGATAGTTGTCTATTGGGCCTGTTGAGGGACGCATTAGGATTCAAGTTACTCCATGCACGAATTGGAGTCACATGTTTCAGAGTGTGATAACAGAAGTAGGCAAGACGGTAACACCTACCGTCTTGCCTGTATGGTCCTAAGGGATGAGCCCGCCTTCGGTTGGGCTAGGGAAGGAACTTGTTCAACGCGATGAAAGCCTGTTCGAACTTGTCCAGGGTTTCATTCACTTCGGGACTGTCGCCATCAAGAATCTCTGGATGCCGCAATAGCCAATCAGCAGGTACGTAGTGGCCAAAGTCAGGGGTGTCTGGCGGCAGGGTTCGGCAGGCGGCTTCGACCTGCTTAACGATCCTGACTGTCTTTGGGTCAGCTTCTTCCACGGACTTAGGAGAAAGCTTGTGTTTACCAGTCAATTGAAGAGATTGATTCACAAGCTCACAGTACAACTTGGCAGCAAATAGGTCCTCTACGTCACTTTCCGCTTTCCCTGAAAAGTCAGCGGCAGTAAGGACGTATTCAGAGTTAAGGATCTGACTCTCTTTAAGACGCTCTACTTTGCCCTTATCACCCTTCCCATAATCGCATAGGACTGCAATATTGAGGTCGTTTCCAGAGAACAATGATGCGAATGAAGAAACTTTGTCTAGTCCACCTGTTGGGCAAATGGCCCAGTGTTCATCTAAGGAGACTCGTCCTCTCGACTTCAGAGCTTGAGATACTACTTGTAGGTAGACGATATCCGATGGGCCTTCTACGAGCAGGGTGTTTTGCCCTATGAACAGTGACTGGGTGATCTCATAGCCCAGATGTGCCTGTAGTGGGAAAAGCGTGTCCTTATCTACGCTGAGAATTTCCTTGGATACCTTGGTGCCCTTTACATCTGGGCGACGAGGGTTGGAATAATCAACGACATCCTCAACAACACGTACATCAGCAAGGCGCTGAGCAGGCACCATGAACGGTGAATGGGTAGAGTAGATAACTTGGTGTTCTGGAAGGATTCGTTCCTCGATATACCGAAGTAGATCCGACTGCGCTTTCCCGTGCAGAGTTAATCCAGGTTCATCCAGTAGGATGATGGCATTTCCAGCACGCTTCTTCAGTTGCTTAAATTGGGATAAAAATGAGAAGAACCATACGAATCCAGCGCTCCGTTCAGACAAGGGAACCGATACTCTGTGATGGTCATTCCAGATCCGAATCTTGGCTACTCGTCCAGAGTTAAAGGGGGCAGGATCTTCAGGCCGTCCCTCGTTAAATTCTATCTTGACAGCGAGGGCTTCATTTTGACTCCAAAACTCAAATATCTCATCGGTTATGTCGTTGGAAGCGGCCTCACATTGAGCGACGAGTTTTTCGTGACTGGCGGCAGCATGAAGCTCCTCAATATTTGTGCCAGCATACTCCAAGAAATCAAGGAATATCTGATCACCGAGCGATACCAGGTTATTCTGTTTATCCTTTAGAAGCTGATTGATGGACAATTCACCAGACATTCTTTCAAAGTGCGAGGTGTAGAAGAACTCCGGCATGCGGTCAGAAAGTATATCGACAGCTTTCAATACAGCTTTGCCATCCCTGAAAGAAGATAACGTCGTTAGGAGACTCTCCTGAGCTTCCGTCCTGCTTTCTAATCCACGTAAAGACTCGATAGCATCTTCTGTGCTCTCTGCATCCGCGAAACACTCACGGTCATCTTTTGATAGAGAGAGTCGGTCGGCCAGCGAGGATAGACATTTATTGCCATCAATTCGAATGGACCATGTGTTGCTGCTTTCAATATGGCTAGTGACTTTGACTTCAAGCTCGCTTAGAGCACCCTCACCCAGAGATTCTTCGATTTCCGCAACATCATCGTCATCTAGTTTCCACCACGTATGAGCTACTGGTGATTTTCCACTGGGATGGCGCTCGTCATATTTGGTTAGCCAGCGTCGCGGGTAATCTTTAGTGCGTTCATAGGAAAACGAATCACTAGGCGCTAATCCGTGGATTGCTTTCAGAAGGGCTGTTTTTCCTGCTTCGTTTTTCCCCACGAGACAGGTCAAGTCACTAATCTCGAAAACTTCACTGTTTTCAATTGAGCGAAAATTGGTCACTTGAGCTTTGACAAATCTCATGAATTCCCCTTCGTGAAATAATCCATTATGGTTGCTTGGTTATTGTATCCTAAGTCAAATAAACGTCGGTTTTCTATACGCTTCGCCGAAAGCCTCAGGTATGGTTGACATCGACCTGTATAGGATACATATTCCCGTATACTAATCAACGTATAGATAAGCGACCTTTTTATGCTTGTAGGCTATGCGCGGGTATCCTCGCAGGATCAAAACCCCGATTTGCAGCTTGATGCACTTGAGAAAGCCGGGTGTGAGCAGGTTTTTATCGAGGAGATCACCACCACTGGCAAGAAAGCGCGCCCCAAATGGGAGGTGTGCAGCCGAGTGCTGCGCAAGGGTGACATTCTGATGGTCTGGCGGCTGGACAGGCTTGGAAGGTCGTTGAAAGACCTGGTGGAGATCATGCAGGACCTGGATGAACGGGGCATTGGTTTCAAGTCCCTGACCGAGAGCATCGACACCGGCAGCGCCGGAGGAAAGCTGATCTTCCACATCTTCGGCGCACTGGCCGAGTTCGAGTACAGCTTGATCCGGGAGCGGGCTATCGCCGGGATCGCGGCTGGACGCGCACGCGGCCGGAAAGGCGGACGTAAGCCCAAATTGACCAAAGCCGCTGTAAAAAAAGCCGCCGCCATGCTGCGTGACCCGATGGTCACCAAGACCGAGGTGGCCGAGCACTTCGGCGTAACAAGAATGACATTGAACAAAGCACTGGAACGCGAGGGCTACCCACAGAACCCAGCGGCCCCAGAGATTGAGACAACAAAAACAGAGGGACAGAAGCAGTGACACAAGCCGTAATCAGCCATGATAAGGCTGCCCGCGTTCAAGACAATGCCAACCTTATTTGGGGTGCCGCTGAAAAGATGCGCGGCAAGATCACCCCGGCAGACTACGGCAAAGTAATCCTTCCATTCACTGTCCTGCGCCGCATGGACTGCCTGCTGGAGCCGCTTGCCAAGGCAATCAAGGCCGAGGTGGCAAAGCTGGGTAAGGCGACCGAAGAGGCTCGCGACAAGATTCTCTACCGCAAGACCCGGATGAGCTTCTACGGCACCAGCGACTACACGATGGAAGCCCTGCTCGCCGACCCTGAAAACATCGCCGACAACCTCAAGGCCTACATCAACGCTCTGTCCAAGAACATGCGTGACGTGTTCATCGAGCACTTCGGCTTCTTCAACTGGATCGACCGTCTCGACAAGCAGAACCTGCTGTACGCCCTGGTGAAGTTCTTTGCCGACAAGGACCTCTCGCCCAAGACCGTCTCCACCATTGAGATGGGCTACCTTTTCGAGAACCTGATCCGCCGCTTCAACGAGGCCAGCAACGCCACGGCGGGCGACCACTACACCCCGCGTGAAGTGATCCGCCTGATGACCTCATTGCTGTTCGCCAAAGACGGCGGCCAACTCTCCAGTGAAGCCAGCGTCATCAACATCCTGGACCCGGCTTGCGGGACGGGCGGCATGCTCTCCACGGCCAACGACTACCTGGTTGACCAGAACGCGAACCTGCGCGTGAACCTGTACGGCCAGGAGGTCAACCCGGAATCCTTCGCCATCTGCCGGTCGGACATGCTCATCACCGGGCATTCACCGGACAACATCCGCCTCGGCAACACCCTGACCGAGGATCAGTTCGAGGGCGAGACCTTCACCTACTGCCTCAGCAATCCGCCCTACGGCGTGGACTACTCCGAGGAGTATGACGCGGTAAAGGCGGAGCATGAGCGCGGCGAGGATGGCCGTTTCGAGCCAGGCATCCCGCGCAAGAGCGACGGCCAGCTCCTCTTCCTGCTGCACATGATCAGCAAGTTGCCCAAGGATCGTCCGGGCCGTATCGCCGTCATCATGAACGGCTCACCCCTGTTTAACGGGGATGCGGGCGGCGGAGAGTCCGAGATCCGCCGCTACCTGATGGAACGCGACATGGTGGATGCCATCATCGCACTGCCCACCGACCTCTTCTACAACACCGGCATCGCCACCTATATCTGGGTCGTCACCAACCGCAAGTCTGCTGAAGATCAGGGCAAGGTGCGGTTGATCAATGCCACTGCCTGTTCGGTGCCCATGCGCAAGTCTCTCGGTAGCAAGCGCAAGGAGATCTCCGACCAGCATATCGCCGACATCGTGAACCTGTATCTCGACAACCAGCGCGACGAGACTGTGCAGGTATTCAAGCCGCAGGCCTTCGGCTACCGCAAGATCACCGTGGATCGACCGCTGCGCCTGGATGTGGACCTCACAGAGAGTGAGCCGGGCCGCTTCCGCAATACCAGCGAGCTGGATGAATACTTCCTCTGGATGGAATCCACCTATGGCGAGGACGTGGCCAAGCGCCTCAAGGCCATTAAGTCGGAGGTTACTGAGCATGTTGATGAGACCGAAGGGCTGACGCTGCTGAAGGCCTCGGAGTCGGCTAGCAAGGCGGAGATCACCGCCGCCCAGAAGCGATGCAAGAAGATCCTCAAAAGCCTGCTTAGCTTTGAGGAGTGGAAGGAGCGCCAGGCCCTGATTACCCTCATTCGCGGATTCAGAGATCAAGCCGGCCAGTCCGAGTGGATGGACTACAACGCCTTCCTGGAGTCTCTGAAGGACTACGCCAGAAAGAACAATGAACGCTTGGTCGCCGGGCGGATCAAGGCCATTCGCGCCTGGGTCACCCATACCAACCCAAAAGCCGAGAAGGTCATCGACAAGGTACTGAGAGACGCTGAGCCGAACGAACCATACGGCATCTATCCGTTTAATGGTGAAGTGGTCACCTTCGAACGCGCCACCGACCTGAGCGACACCGAGCGAGTACCTTTGGGCCAGGACACCCTGGACTACTTCGAAGAAGAGGTGCTGCGCCATGTACCGGATGCCTGGATCAACCCGGACAAGCGCGATGCACAGGATGGCGAGGTAGGCATCGTCGGCTACGAGATCAACTTCAACCGCTATTTCTACCAGTACGTGCCACCGAGGCCTTTGGCGGTGATCGACGCGGAGCTAAAGGCCGTGGAAGCGGAGATTGCCGAACTGCTGGCGGAGGTGGCGGAATGAATACAGAGTCTCAGTATTCAGAGTATTGGGAAACGACAATACTGGCGTTTAAACAGCTACCTATCGAATGGGACCTTTCAAAGCTAGGTTACGAAGCCTGGGTTCGAGCCAGACTTGGCTGGAAAGGCCTAAAAGCAGATGAATATGTGGACGAAGGGTTTATATTTTTATCGACCCCGAATATCAAAAGTCGTGACATCGATTTCGAAAACGTCAATTTCATAACAATGGAGCGATACAAAGAGTCTCCAGAAATTCAACTTCGTGTTGGAGATGTATTGCTGGCGAAAGATGGATCAACACTTGGCACGGTTAACTATATCCGTCAATTACCTCGCCCTGCTACTGTCAACAGCTCACTCGCAGTCATTACATGTAACAATAAACTGGATGGCTTGTACGTTTACTATCTCTTTCAGAGCAGGCCATGGACAGACTTAATTGGTCAACTGAAAGGAGGGATGGGCGTCCCTCACTTATTCCAATCAGATCTAACGAAGTTCCCGTTGCCGCTGCCTCCAAAATTGGAACAAGAAGAAATCTCTAAAAAACTCGACCGCGAAACAGCCCGCATTGACGCCCTGATCGAGAAGAAGACCCTCTTCATCGAGCTGCTGAAGGAAAAGCGGCAGGTGTTGATTACTCAGGCGGTGACCAAGGGGCTGAACCCGCATGTTGTGATGCAGGATTCCAGGGTGGAATGGATTGGAGATGCGCCAGCACATTGGGACGTTCTGAGTCTTCGCTGGTGTTCAACTATTCAGTCCGGTATCGCACTCGGAGGAGCATCCAAAGTCGGTATCAAATACGAGCTTCCATATCTGCGTGTTGCGAATGTCCAGGATGGTCACCTGAGCTTGGACAACGTAAAAACAGTTGAGGTGGAAAAGGGCCAAATAGCTAGATATGCCTTGAAAAAGGGCGACGTTCTGATGAATGAGGGTGGCGACAACGATAAGCTAGGTCGTGGCGCGGTCTGGAAAGGTGAAATTGAACCGTGCCTTCACCAAAACCATGTATTTGCTGTACGTCCAAGCCCCCATCTGCTTCCAGAATGGCTTGCATATTGTACGCAATCACATACAGCAAAAGCGCATTTCCGGGTCAACGCGAAGCAGTCTACCAACTTGGCATCTATTTCCTCGACAAATATCAAGGAACTGAAAATCCCCCTGCCTCCGTTAGATGAGCAGCAAGCGATCTGTGAAAGCATTGTAAAGAACCTTGCCTCGGTAGACACGATCATCGCCAAAACTGAGCGCAGTATCGACTTGCTCAAAGAACACCGCTCAGCCCTTATAACCGCCGCCGTAACCGGCCAGATCGACCTGCGGGAGGATGCCGCATGACCAAACTCAACGAAGCTGCTTACGAGCGGAGCCTGTGCCAGGCCTTGGTGGATTCCGGCTACGACAAGCTCTCTCCTGACAAGGATTGGGATGTGGAACTGGCGCTGTGTCCCAATGTACTGTTGGACTATATCCGTGAATCCCAGCCCGATGCCTGGAAGCAGTTACAGGGCCACTACGGGGCTTCCGTTGACGCCAAGGTTATCGACGAGATCTGCCGTCAGATCAAGAAGGAAGGTATGCTGGCGATCCTGCGCAACGGCATTCGGGATCGCGGGGTGGCCTATCGCCTGGTGCAGTTCGCCCCACCGACCAGCCTGAATCCTGATGTTGCCAACCGCTACGCCCTGAATCGCATGGGTGTCATGCAGCAGGTGCGCTTTGACTCAAAGACCCAACAGACCATCGATGTGGTGCTGTTCGTCAACGGCCTGCCACTCGCCACTATCGAGTTAAAAAACGCCTACACCGGGCAGACGGCAACCAACGCGATCAAGCAGTACATGCGAGATCGCAAACCGAAGTCGAGCACGCCATTAATCGACTTCAACCAACGTGCCCTGGTCCACTTCGCGGCAGATACCGCTGAGTGCTACATGACCACCAGGCTGGATGGTGACAAGACTTACTTCCTGCCCTTCAACAAGGGCAACAACGGGCGCAAGGGTAATCCTGTCGCAGAGGGCAACTACAGCACTCATTACCTGTGGGATGAAGTCTGGAAAAAGGATGCCTGGCTGGATCTGCTGCAAAACTACATCGTGCTGGAGCGGCAGAACAAATCCGATCCCTGGCGCAAAGGCCGGCTGATCTTTCCTCGCTACCATCAGTGGCAATGTGTACGCCGACTGATCGCTGAGAGCCGCAAGGGGCTGAGAAACTATCTGAACCAGCACTCTGCCGGGTCTGGCAAGACCAATACCATCTCATGGGTGACGCACCAGCTTTCCACCCTGCACGACGAGAACAACAAGACTATGTATGACGGCGTGATCGTCGTCTCCGACCGGCGCAACCTGGACAAGCAGCTTCAGGACGCCATCTCCAACATCGACCGCAAGGAAGGTGTTGTCGAATGCATAGTCTCCGGCAGCAACGAGTCCAAGTCCTCGCGGTTGCGCGATGCCATCAAGAAGGGTACGCGGGTCATCGTGACAACTCTCCAGACCTTCAGGCCCATGCTCGAAGGAGAAGATCTGGTGCTGGAGGGCAAGCGTTATGCGCTGGTGGTGGACGAGGCCCATAGCTCCCAGTCAGGCAAGGCCGCAGCGGCGCTCAGAGCGGCTCTGGGAGATGCTGAGACCACTGACAGCGAGGCGCTGGAGGATCTGATCGTCAACCAAATCGTGAAGCGTGGGCCTCAGACCAACCTGGCGTTCTACGCCTTCACCGCGACCCCCAAGCCGAAGACCCTGGAGATGTTCGGTGACGTGGATGCCAACGGCGAGCCGGTGCCGTTCTCGCTCTACTCGATGCAGCAGGCCATCGACGAGGGCTTTATCCTCGACGTGCTGAAGAACTACGTCACCTACGACGAGATGTATGAGATCGTCAAAAGCACGCCGGACGACCCTGTACACGAGAAGTCCCGCAGCAAAAAGCAGATCGCCCGCTTCGCCTCACTGCACGAGGCTGCCGTCGAACAGAAAGTGACCATCATCGTCGAGCACTTCCGCGAGCGTGTACTGCTGACCGGCAAGATCAAGGGCATGGCCAAGGCGATGGTGGTGACCCGCTCGCGTCTGCATGCGGTGCGCTACTTCAATGCTTTCCAGAAGTACATCGCGAAGCAAGGTTACGAAGATCTCAGGACCCTGGTAGCCTTCTCGGGCACAGTAGATGATCAGGGTGAGCACTACACCGAAACCAGCCTGAATGGATTCGATGAAGCCAAGACTCCGGAAAAGTTCGACACCCACGAGTACCAGGTACTGATCGTAGCAGAGAAGTACCAGACGGGCTTTGATCAGCCGCTGCTGCACACCATGTACGTGGACAAGGTTCTGGGGGGTATTCAGGCCGTCCAGACCCTCTCGCGCCTCAACCGCTGTCACCCTGACAAGAAGGACACCTGCGTGGTGGACTTCGTGAACGACCGAGAGACCATCTACAAGGCGTTCAAGCCCTATTACGATGTCACCAGCATTGATGAGGTCACCAACCCCAATCACGTATACAACCAGCAGTCCGACATCCTGTCCTACGGCCTGATCCGTGATCAGGAGATCGAGGGTTTTGCCGAGATCTACTTCAAGAAGAAGCTCGCCAAGGGGGATACGGGTCACCTGGACGCCCTCGTACAGGCGGCGGTCAAGCGCTTCATCGACGCCTACGGCGAGCATCACGCGCCGGACATCATTACCGAGGGGGATAACTTCAAGGGCAATATCCGCGCCTTCCTGCGGCTCTACGAGTTTGTCACTCAGGTCACCCGCTTTGTGGATATGGACCTGGAGAAGTTCTACCTTTTCGTCAAGCACCTCCTTCCGGCACTACCCTTCATGGGTGACGGGGAGAATGAAGATCTATCCCACGAGATCGAGCTGAAGGTGTACCGGGCTGACTTCCAGGAGTCTGGTGAAATCACCCTGGACGACGGCACCGAGGCAGACCCGTTGCACAACCCGTCCACGGGTGGCGGAGGTGGCGGTAAGCCTGGTGAATTGCTGGCTCCGCTGTCGGAGATTATTCGCGAATTCAATGAGCGCTATGGTCTCAATTTCCGCGAAGAGGACATTCACTGGATGCACAATGTCGAGGCGGAGACCGAGACAGATGACGTGCTCATCCAGCAGGCCAAAAACAGCGACCCCTCGGCATTCAAAACCGTGTATGACGAAAAGGCGCTGGACCTGCTCATTGACAAGCGTGAGCGCGACGAGGAACTGTTTGATGTGCTCATCTCCAATGACGGTGCCCGAGGCTTCCTGTTCGACAAGATGCGTGACGCGTTCTTAAGGCGAGTGCTTGCCGATGTCGTGGGGTCTTCAGCACCATAGGGCAAGGACTTCCAAGAGATTTTCGATGGCGTTTTATAGTTTTATAAGATCAAAAAGCTTGGTACTAGGTTGTCTGCGCTCTTCATGACTTGAGGTGGCTTAGTGATCCTGGAAATGCTGCTTCTTTTGGCCCTTAATTGAGTGGCGTAAATTGGCGAATTCCCTGAGGTAGTCCATCTGGTTTGCGATCACCGCTCGACCCGACAGGATCAGCCTAGTGGCTGGGTTTGGTACGTACGGCACGGCCAGTAATTGCATCCCCGCTTCCTCAGGCGTTCGGTCGCGTTTCCTTAGGTTGCAGCTGCCACAAGCGCAGCACAGGTTCTGATATGTGTCGGCCCCTCCTCGGCTTTTGGGGAGGATGTGGTCAATTTCGAATGTATTGGGGCTAACGAGATCGCCGCAATACATACATAGCCCTTCGTCACGGGCATAGATTACGTAACGGGAGGCGCGCCTGGGATGTTTTTGGTTCCAGATGTTGCTCCGATCCTTGACACTGATGATGGATGGTACTTCCAGTATCGATTGTTCACCGTGATGATTGTGTCCGCCATGGAGTGTTATGGCTGTCTCTCCCATGAACCATATGACCTTCCCTTTGGCGATCAAGTGCGCTGCGGTGTCCCACTTGATGAGGCTGATAGGTAGGCCGGATACATCTAGCTTGAGAATATGTGTCGTCTCTATGGTCATTTAGATCTGGCCACGTATGGAAGGCTGTAAGAGGATCGTCCGCTATAGACATCGTGTCGATGAAGTCTATTCTGGCGGCGGAGTCTATAGAGACTTGGTTGATATCCTTCTTTTGTCAAGGTTTTACATGGGTTTTTCGGCCTGTCTATACCCCCCTCTACTAGAGGGTGCTTACAGGCGGTGACCACGTTGTTCCAGTGATCTGGTCCTCCCAGACTCAGGGGGCGGACATGGTCCCGGGAGAGCAGTTTTTTCGGAAAATGCTGGCCACAGTAAAGGCAGATATGGCCATCCCGCTGAAACAGGGTCTGGTTGTTCAGCGGTGGCACATACCCGTTACGCATCTTCTCCAGAGCGCGGCTGTTGCCATGGGTTGCGATGATCGAGTTGACGTCGACATGACTCTGCCGTTGGGTTCTGGCGTTGATGCCGCCGTGTACCCGGTAGAGTACGCGTCCACAGGTGTAGGCGATCTGGTCAAGAAAGTGCAGACGCACGGCATCGCGGTAGTCTACCCACTCAAGGGGCATGCCGGCCATATCGGTACGGAGTATCAGTTGGTGGAGCCCTGCCATGTCGAAAACCCTGGTAACTGCTCATTTAGGTAGCATAGTTTGATATTGGTTGCAAATAGCTGGTCGCAGCGATTTATTCTTGCGGAGAGAACTGTGCCGACAGGGAAATTTAAAGGATTTTTTTAGCCGCGCCGGGCGGTTTCGCCAGATACCCGGAAAGTGCTGATATGTAAAAAAAGTGGTTGACAAGAGAAAAAAATGCTCTGTTTCCTTGGTGTTATGCACAGCTGCAGTGCAGCAAGCCATAATGCCGGTCGAGCCAGGTAGGATTGTATATTAGGTAATCATGAAATTATGCAAGTGGCTGTTTTCTAATAAGTTGTGTCCGGTGGTGATTTTTTTGTCAGATTAACAAAAAAGTAATGAATTACTGGTCTGGCAGCCAGTTCCAACGGGTTTTCAACAGAGTTATCCACAACTTCTGTGGATAAATCCAAATGTCTGTTATGGAATAGACAGTTAGCGGATTTTGTGAAGATTTTAGTTATCCGGAGACCTGCATTGACACCATGGCGTCAGTGACCGGTAGCACTCCGCGCTAGTGTTAAATTTCCTCGAGTCAGGTAGCATTCTGCCATGCCTGAACAACGGATTCTGCGGGTGGCTGTGCCTGCCCCGCTTCACCACTGCTTTGACTATCTGCCCCCCGCCGATTTGTCCGCCGATCAACTGGTCCCCGGCGTGCGCGTGCGGGTGCCGTTTGGTCGGGGTGAGCGTTGTGGTGTGCTGCTGGAGCTGGTCACGGCTGAGGAGAGTAGCGGGCGTCGATTGAAGCCCGCCGGGGCCGTGCTGGATACGGTGCCCCTGTTTTCCGCCGCCGATCTGGCGCTGTTGCGTTGGGCGGCGGGATATTATCAGCATCCGATCGGTGAAGTGTTTGCCAACGCCCTGCCGGTACGTTTGCGCAGGGGGGAGCCACAGGTTTCGGTGCTGCAGAAGAGCTGGACGCTGACTGCGCTCGGCAGGCAACAAGACCCGGCCAGGCTCGGACGAGCCCGGAAACAGGCCGAAGTGCTGGCGTTGTTGCAGGAGTCTGGCGGCAGCATGGATCAGGCGCAGATACTGCAGGTCTGTGGAAACTGTCGGCCGGCTTTGCAGTCGCTGCGCCAGAAGGGCTGGATTGGCTCGGATGAGCAGCCGCCGGGTGAGCTCGGAAGAGCGCACGCACCAACGCCATCCCGGCTCAATACGGATCAACAGCAGGCGGTCGACGCGGTCGAATCGGAGTGCTTTGGGGCCTATCTGCTCGACGGGGTGACCGGTAGCGGCAAGACAGAAGTTTATCTTGCGCTGGTGGAGCGGATGCTGGAAGCCGGTCGGCAAACCCTGGTGCTGGTGCCGGAGATCGGTCTGACCCCGCAATTGATCCGCCGCTTTGAACGTCGTCTGGGCACTGGTCTGGCGGTACTCCACTCTGGTTTGGCGGCAGGTGAGCGGGAGCGCGCCTGGCATCTGGCCCGGCTGGGACATGCGGCGGTGGTGCTGGGCACCCGCTCCGCCCTGTTGACCCCATTGCCGAGGCTCGGCCTGATCGTGGTGGATGAGGAGCATGATCTCTCGTTTAAACAGCAGGATGGGTTTCGCTACTCCGCCCGGGATCTGGCGGTAATCCGGGCTCAACGCACCGGCTGTCCGGTGCTCCTGGGCAGCGCCACGCCCTCGCTGGAGACGCTGCAGAATGCCCGCACCGGACGCTACCGGTATCTGCGGCTGCCCCGGCGGGCCGGCGAGGCCAAGCCAGCCCGCATGGACCTGCTGGATATCCGCTCAGTACGTATGGAGGCGGGGTTGTCGCCGGTACTGATGCAGAAGCTCCGGGAGACTCTTGCCGAGGGTAACCAGGCATTGCTGTTCATCAACCGGCGTGGTTATGCCCCGATTGTCACCTGCCACGCCTGTGGCTGGGTTGCCCAGTGCCGCCGTTGTGATGCGCGCATGACCCTGCATGCCGACAGTCGGCTGCTCTGGTGCCATCATTGCGGTTCACAACGACGACAGGATGTGAAATGCCCGGAGTGTGGTGATGCGGATCTGCGTACCCTGGGCCAGGGGACGGAGCGGGTCGAGGAGGTGTTGGCGAGTTGTTTTCCGGACGCGGGTATTGCCCGAATCGATCGCGACACCACGCGGCGCAAGGGGAGTCTTGATCAGTTATTGAACGGTATCCGAAAGGGTAAGTATTCACTATTGCTGGGAACCCAGATGCTGGCCAAGGGACACCACTTCCCGGACGTGACTCTGGTGGGTATTCTGGATGTGGATCAGGGTCTGTTCGGGGCTGATTTCCGTGCTGCGGAGCGCATGGCGCAGTTGATTATACAGGTGGCGGGCCGGGCCGGGCGCGCGGAAAAACCCGGGCGGGTGCTGATCCAGACCCGGCATCCCGATCATCCCATGATGCAACTGCTGGTGCGCCAGGGCTATGCGGCCTTTGCCTCGGAAATGCTGGCGGAGCGCGAAGCCGCTGTTTTCCCCCCATTCAGTTACCAGGCGCTGCTGCGGGCGGAGGCACCCCGGGAGGCCGCGCCCCGTGAGTTCCTGGAGGAGGCTTGCCGTCTGGCGGAGACGCTGGCCCAGGGACGGGTCGAGCTCTGGGGTCCGGTGCCGGCGCCGATGGAGCGGCGGGCGGGGCGCTTCCGTGCCCATCTGTTGCTGCAATCAAACCAGCGCGCTGATCTGCAGCGGCTGTTGACCCCCTGGGTGAGGCAGCTGGCAGCACTCAAGTCAGCGCGGCGCGTGCGCTGGTCGATCGATGTGGATCCACAGGAGATGTTCTGATTCGATTCGGCTAAACAGCCCGCTTTCAACGATGTGATTGACACAGGCCTTGTCGAAGCGGCGTCTATACGGAGGTGTTCGGTAGTTAAGTCCATAGCGCGCTCCCGGAATCGCTCCCTGTTCCGGCCCCCTGCCACCGGCAGTTACCCTCCAACCGCCTTTGTTGTATCCTTACCCGTTTCCGTTTTTCCGTTAGGTAGAAGATGAAGAACCTGATTCAGCAGTTGGTTTCCCAGGCCCTGACCAAGATCGCCGAGGATGGCCGGATTGGCGATGCGCCGATTCCCCAGCCGATCATCGAGCGCACCCGGGATGCGCGGCATGGCGATTTCGCCTGTAACGTGGCGCTGGTGCTGGCCAAGGCGGCGCGCTGCAAGCCGCGTGATCTGGCCGACCAGCTGATCGCCGCCCTGCCGGCCTCGCCGGCGGTGGCGAAAGTGGAGATCGCCGGTCCCGGCTTTATCAACTTCACCCTGGCGGCGGATGCCTATCGTGCCGTGATCGGTGAGGTGCTGACCCAGGCGCATAACTTTGGTCGCAGCACTCTGGGCCAGGGCAAGCGCATTCAGGTGGAGTTCGTCTCCGCCAATCCCACCGGGCCACTGCACGTGGGGCATGGTCGCGGGGCCGCCTACGGCGCGGTGGTGGCCGATCTGCTGGAGGCGGTGGGCTACGATGTGCACCGGGAATACTATGTCAACGATGCCGGACGACAGATGGATATCCTGGCCGCCAGTGTCTGGCTGCGCTACCTGGAGCTGTGCGACGAAACCATCCCCTTTCCCGCCAACGGATATCGCGGCGACTATGTCTGGGATATCGCCGCCACCCTGCACCGGGAGCATGGCGACAGCTATCGGCATGCAGCGGATGAGGTGTTCTCAGGCGTGCCGGCGGACGAGCCGGCCGGTGGCGACAAGGAGAAGCATATCGATGGGGTGATCGAGCAGGCCAAAAACCTACTCGGTGACAACCGCTATCGCTATGTCTTCGAGCTGGCCCTGAACACCATCCTGGATGATATCCGCGACGATCTGGGCCTGTTCGGTGTCACCTACCAGGAGTGGTACTCGGAGCGCAGCCTGACCGATTCCGGTGCCGTGAACAAGGCCCTGCAGCGGTTGCGCGACTCCGGTCATGTGTACGAGAAGGGCGGCGCCCTCTGGTTCAAGTCCACCGATTTCGGTGACGAGAAGGACCGGGTGGTGGTGCGGGACAACGGTCAGACCACCTATTTTGCCTCCGACATCGCCTATCACATGGACAAGCTCGAACGCGGCTTCGAGCGCGTGATTGATGTCTGGGGCGCCGATCACCACGGCTATGTGCCGCGGGTCAAGGCGGCCATGCAGGCGGTGGGTGATGATCCCTCCCGTCTCGACGTGCTGCTGGTGCAGTTCGCCATTCTCTATCGTGGCGGCGAGCGGGTGCAGATGTCCACCCGCTCCGGCTCCTTCGTCACCCTGCGGGAACTGCGCAAGGAGGTGGGCTCGGATGCGGCGCGCTTCTTTTACGTGATGCGCAAGTGCGAGCAGCATATGGATTTCGATCTGGATCTGGCCAAGTCCCAGTCCAGCGACAATCCGGTCTACTACGTGCAGTATGCCCATGCCCGGGTCTGCAGCGTGCTGCGCCAGGCGGCGGAAAAAGGCATTCCGGTGGAGATCAGCGAGGGCGACCGGAATCTTGAGCGGCTGACCGAGGATCATGAGCAGGCGCTGCTGAAGACCCTGGCCCGCTACCCGGAGGTGGTCGAGACCTCCGCCCTGAATGAAGAGCCGCACCAGTTGACCCATTATGTGCGGGATCTGGCCAATGATTTCCACACCTACTACAACGCCCACCAGTTCCTGGTGGAGGATGAGGCGCTGCGGGATGCGCGGATCAAGCTGATCCTGGCGGTGCGACAGGTATTGCGCAACGGACTCAATCTGCTGGGAGTCTCCGCGCCGGAGAAGATGTAATGCCGCGGGATTACAAGAGTCGGGCGACACCACAGAAAAAGGCCAAAAAACAACCCGTCTCGGGTTGGGTCTGGTTTGCCGGTGGTCTGCTGATTGGCCTGTTTGTCACCCTGCTGGTCTGGCTCAAGCTGGTACCGGAGGGCCCGCGGAAGCCGACGCCTGCGAGTGTTGACCGATCGTACAGCGCACCCCGTGAGGAGGTGGCAAGGCGCGAACCGGAGCCGCCCAAGGCACAATCCACGCCCAAGCCCCGTTTTGACTTCTATACCATCCTGCCGGAGATGGAGGTGGTAGTCCCGGACCCGGAACCGGAGAAAGAGCCGGCTGTCGCCCCGGCGAATAACGGTGCGGCACCGGTGGTCAGCGCTGGTAGCAAGACCGGGACTGCGTCCGCCTACTACATGCTGCAGATGGGTTCGTTCAGGAAATTCACCGATGCGGACAAGTTGAAGGCGAGCCTGGCTCTGGTGGGTATCGAGGCCGAAATCCAGAAGTTTACCCTGGATGGCGGTGAGGTGTTCCACCGGGTGCGCAGTGGCCCCTACACCAGTGGCCAGGTCAACACCCTGCGTACCCGGCTGGCCCAGAACAATATCAACAGCCTGGTGATCAAGCTGAAAAAATAGCTGTATGGCCTTCAATGCCCGGGAGGTATCGCCGGCGGAATCGCTTTATCCGTAGGAGCGGCTTCAGCCGCGAAGGTGTCGCGAGTAGGTCGCAGCTAAAGCAGCTCCTACGGGCGGGCGTTTATTGTTTGTGGATAAGCGAGACGCCGTCACTATGAAAATCAGCTGGGATTATCCTTGAGCCACTCATAAAACTCCATACTGTCCGGCCGGCATTTGCCGCAGCTGGAACCGCAGGCGGCGTTGAGCTGCTGATGCCGCACCCTGCCCTTGCGTATCCAGGTCTCCAGCATGCCGCGCGCCGCATCCGGTGTCGTCCCCAGGTGCAGGGCAATATCGGACAGACAGACCGGCCCGCGGTTTTGCAGATAACGTTTAATGTCGGCAAGCATCAGGCGGTGGCCTTTTTACTGGTTGCCGGCTGTGCCTGCGGGTCCCGGCTGCCCCAGATGCGCAGTCCAATAATGACGGCGGTGATGAACAGGCTCAGACCGATTATCCAGGCCGCTGAACTGGCACTGTGCCTGCCGAAGGTTGCTGCCTGATAGAAAATGGTCGAGGTGGTGTAGGCGACACCGGTGGTCCAGGCAGCCACAAACAGGGCCCAGGCGCCACCGGCTTCACGCACAATGGCGCCGATCGTGGCCACACAAGGGAAGTAGAGCAGGATGAACAGCAGATAGGCGAAGGCGCCTGCCTGGCCATCGAAGCGGGCTGCCATGGCGCCGAAGATGCCGCTGTTCACGGCCTGCGCCGCGGCCGCGTTTTCAAGTGAACTGATATCGCCTACATCCAGCCCCAGCGGATCGAGCAATGTGTCGCGAATGGCGGCGAGATTGTCCGGGACAGTGGCCGCCGCCTCGCCCAGGCGGGTCCAGAGATTGAACGGGGGTGCTTCCCCGGTGGTGCCGGCATCCTGTTCCGCCAGCCGCGTGTAGATCGAGTCCAGGGTGCCTACCACCACCTCTTTCGCCAGCACACCGGTAAAGATACCCACCGTGGCCGGCCAGTTCTCCTCCTTGATTCCCATAGGTGCAAACAGCGGTGTCACGGACTTGCCCATCTCGCTGAGTACCGACTGGTTGCTGTCCTGGTTGCCGAAGCCGCCATCGCTGCCGATGGAGTTGAGCACGTTCAGGGCAAGAACCATCACCACGATCACCTTGCCGGCATCGCGGATAAACAGCTTGACCCGATCCCAGGTACGCAGCATGACGCCTTTCAGCGTCGGCAGGTGGTAGGGCGGCAGCTCCATCATGAAACCGCTGCTCTCGCCGGAGAGCAGGGTGCGGCGCATGATCATGCCGGTCAGTACCGCGATCAATATGCCGATCAGATAGAGCAGAAACACCAGATTCTGGCCATTGCTGGGAAAGAAGGCGGCGGCGAACAGGGCGTACACCGGCAGCCGCGCACCACAGGACATGAAGGGATTCATAAGAATGGTGAGCTTGCGTTCCCGCTGGTTCTCCAGGGTGCGGGTTGCCATCACGGCCGGCACATTGCAGCCGAAGCCGACAATCAGTGGCACGAACGCCTTGCCCGGCAGGCCAATGGTGCGCATGGCGCGGTCCATCACAAAGGCCGCCCTGGCCATGTAGCCGGTGTCTTCAAGCACCGACAGAAACAGGTAGAGACAGGCGATGATGGGGATGAACGTCGAGACCACCTGGATGCCGCCGCCAAAGCCGTCGGCAATAAACACCCGGGCCCACTGGGGCAAGCCGAGGCCGGCCAGCCAGTGATTCAGCCCCTCCACCATAACCGCTCCCACGGCCATGTCGAAGAAGTCGATGAAGGCGCCGCCGATGTTGATGGTAAACATGAACATCAGGTACATCAGCAGCATGAATATCGGGATGCCGGCGACCCGGTTGAGGACGATCTTGTCAATCCGGTCGGACAGGTTGCGCCCGACCCGCCCCTGTTCACGCAGTACCCGCTGCGCCAGGACATGGGCGTGACCATAGCGGGCGTCGGCAATGTGAATATCCGCATCCTCACCGGCGCGGTCGCGAATACGTTCCTGCCACTGCTCCACCAGCGGGCGTATCTCCTCCCCCGCCAGGGTGAAGGCGTGGGCGTCATTCTCCAGTAGTTTCAGCGCCAGCCAGCGCCGGTTGGCGGCGACTGGCACTTCGTCGAGCTGGCCGGTGATCTCGGTGATGGCCTGTTCCACGCAGTCCTCATGGGTCACCTGAAACGCCTGCCCGTCCTGTCCGATCAGACTGTCTATGGCCTGTTTGAGTGCGTCCATGCCCTCGCCCGTGACCGCCACCACCGGTACCACCGGACACCCCAGTTCCTGGCTGAGGCGTTCGATGTCCACCTCTATTCCGCGCTTGCGCGCCACATCCATCATGTTGAGCGCCACAACGATGGGTATCCCCATCTCCCGCAACTGCACACTGAAATAGAGATTGCGCTCCAGGTTGGAGGCGTCCAGCACATTGATGATCAGTTCCGCGTCACGGGATAGCAGGTAGTCGCGGGTGACCTGTTCGTCCAGGGAGGAGGCATCCAGCGAGTAGATGCCGGGTAGATCAATAATGGCCACGTCACTGCCGGCGAGCTGGAAACGTCCCTCCTTGCGATCCACCGTGACACCGGGCCAGTTGCCGGTCTTCTGCCGGATGCCGGTGAAGGCGTTGAACAGCGCGGATTTGCCGCAGTTGGGATTGCCGCCCAGGGCGATGGTGAGCACGGTCTCCTCCGGTGACCGGATGCTCCGGCCTTGGATTGGCGTTTATTGGTCGAGTGGCTGCATCAGCAGTTTATCCGCAACACTGCTGCCGAGGGCGACCCGGGTACCGGCACTGGCCACCACCACGCCGCGGCGGCGTTGTTGCAGGACGGTAATCTCCGAGCCGACCCTTAGCCCCAGACCCAACAGACGTCTGGCCAAGCCCTTATCCCCCTGTATTCGGGTGATGCGAGCCTGTGCCCCGGTAGGAACATGGTCCAGGGTAACAATATTGTCAGCGGCTACGGCGGCATCCATGACAGCGATATCTCAATAAGAATGATTAACGTTTAATTTATCATCGATGTATATCAGGAACAACTGATTAAGGAAAAAACTTTGAAAAAAAGGGGTTGTCGGTGCATCGAGTCAAAGGAGCGGCCTGAGCCGCAAATGCTTCTCCAGCGGCCCACAGGTCGCAGCTAAAGCAGCTCCTACAATCGGGTGCGTTACCCTTGGCTGGAGCGGCCGTCGACCCCTCCATGGGGCGCCTTATGATCCCGGTTTTTGCAGCAGGTCGACCCGAGAGGGCTTGAGGAAGTGAGCACCGTCCTCGTCCATGTGGCGGTTGAAGGCGTTGCGGATTCTTCGGTAGAGGGCCTCGTCAATCTGATGGTTGGTATGGGTGACCTGGATCATTCGTTCATCAAACTCGGCAAAATCACGGTAGCTGCCAGGGGCGTTGAAAAAGATCTGTTGCACCAGTAGCAACTCATTTTTTGCCACGCTGTTTTGCACGGCCGCGAAAGCGGCTTCACGCACCTGCTTTTCATCATTGAACAGGCGCAGTATCTCGTTGAAGTCGCCGGCGTAGACCGGCTCCGAGATATAGGCCAGACCACCGGGCCTGAGCACCCGCGCGATCTCGGACAGGGCCAGGCCCATCAGCGGCAGCGGTACATGGTGCAGTGATTTCAGCATTATCACTACATCGACACTGTTATCTTCCAGGTCAATGGCTTCCGCGCCGCCTGCAGTAAAAGTGACGTTGGGGAGGTCATCGATCAGCAGGTTTTTCCCATGTTGTATAGTATCGACTTCCGTGGCGATGATCTGGCGGGGCTGAAAGCGTTCCGCCAGTTGACGGGTCATCCAGGCGCGTCCGCAGCCCAGCTCAAGCAGTAGCTTGTCCTGGATCGGGAGATGTTGCTGAATAATCTCCAACTCTGTGGCAGTCTGATATTTTTCCGGCTCGTTGATCTGCATACCGCTGTTCCTGTTCAGGGGTTGTCCGGCGGGCTTTTCGTATCACCATTGCCGGATGGCTGTTTTGAATTCGGCGCCTATGTTGATGGCGGATAATCTATAACACAATGAGAAAAAACAATCTGAAGCAAAGGATTCACCTCTGGTCCGGGGATCAGCTGGAGCAGTTGCGGCTCCATCTCGCCCGTCATGACGCCCTGTTGCAGCTCTCCCTGCTGGGCCTGCTGACCGGCTTGCTCGCCGGTACCGTGATTGTGCTGTTCCGGATGGTGGTGGAGCAGACTCAGGCGGGGTTTCTGGCCGATGGACTACCCGAGAACTACGAGGCCCTCTCCCCCTGGCTGCGTTTTCTGCTGCCGATCGCGGGGGCGTTGATCATTGCCCTGTTCTTTCACCTGTACGCAAAAGGGGAGACGGTACTCGGGGTGACCTATGTGATGGAGCGAATGGCCTATCACCAGGGCTACCTTACCTTCAGGAGTTTTGTGCTCCAGTTTGTCGGCGCGGCCGCTGCGATTATCAGCGGCCACTCGGTCGGCCGGGAGGGGCCGCATATACTGTTGGGCGCGGCGGCCGGCAGCCTGCTGGGGCAGCGGCTGTTCCTGCCCAATAACAGTATCCGTACCCTGGTGGGTTGTGGCACCGCGGCCGGCATCGCCGCCTCTTTCAATACGCCCCTGGCGGGTGTCATCTTTGCCCTGGAAGTGGTGATGATGGAATATTCCCTGGTCAGCTTCATCCCGGTCATTCTGGCGGCGGTAACGGCTACCGGTATCTCCATTGCCGCGTTTGGCAATGCACCGGCTTTCGAGATTCCGCCCATGACCCTGCCGTCGCTGGCGGAGATACCGGTAGTGCTGTTGCTCGGGCTCCTGGTCGGCGGACTCTCGGCGCTGTTTATTCAACTGATGCAGATGACCATGGCCCGGGTTACCCGGGTGGCATTCTGGCGGCGCGTCCTGGCCGCCGGTGTGCTGATGGGGGTGGTCGGTTTTCTGGTGCCCCAGGCCATGGGGATTGGTTATGACACCGTTAACAGCGCCCTGCTGGGTGAACTGGGAATAACGCTTCTCATGGTAATACTGGTGGCCAAGGTGCTGGCCACCGTGGCTTGTCTTGGTCTGGGTGTTCCCGGTGGGAATATCGGCCCGCTGCTGTTCCTGGGTGGCTGCCTGGGCAGTCTCACCGGGCAAATTGCCACCCATGTCTTTCATCACGAAACGCTGGATGTCGGCTTCTATGCGCTGCTCGGTATGGGGGCGATGATGGGGGCCACGCTGCAGGCGCCGCTGGCGGCGCTGACCGCCATGATGGAACTGACCCATTCTCCCCAGACCATCATGCCCGGCATGCTGGTGATCGTCGTGGCGGGGCTCACGGTGAGCGAACTGTTCCGCAAGGAGTCGCTGTTCCTCACCCTGATGCGGGCGATCGGCAAGGACTACGATACCAACCCGGTGATGCTGGCGCTGCGACGGGCCGGTGTTGCCAGCGTCATGCACAAGCGCTTTGTGCGACCGGATCGCCGGATCAGTCGTGACAAGGCTGAGGCGCTGTTGCGGGACCAGCCGGAATGGTTGCTGATACAGGGGGATGAGCGACCGGTCGGGCTGATGCCGGCGGTGGATCTGGTGCGCTTTCTGAAAACCGAGGAAGGTATCACGGTGAGCCAGATAGACCTGTTGGAGATCCCCGGGCAGCGCGTCGATGTGGCGCCGATCTATCTCCAGGCCACCCTGCAAGAGGCGTTGGAAAGGCTCAATCGCGGGGCTGAGGCACTCTACGTGGAGCGCATGACCGCCCCCGGTATTCGGCGGATCTATGGGGTGTTGACCCGGGAGCAGTTGGAGTCCGCCTACAAGCTCTGAGGCCGGAACTTCCTTGCGCGGTGCCGATGAGGCGGTGGCGGTTGATATGGCTCAAGGGAAGCACGCTTTACTGCCGGCACTGTATGCAGCGTGCGACATCGGAGCGTACTATCAAAGCAGAGGTCGGGCTTTTACGCTCGGAAGGGTTAGATTTGCAATGGAGCAAGTGGCGATGACGGAAGAGAAAGGTCAGGATAAAAAAGTTGCGGACAGCGTGACTGAACCGAATGTACTGGAGATGAAAAAGGAGTCGGCGCCGCTGACAGATGGTGCACTGAAAAAGCTGGAGGCGGAAAATCGCAGGCTGCGCTCGGATCTGGAGGCGTTGCAGACCAGAGGTGACAAAGCCGTCAAGCGGTTTGAACGGGAGGAGGAGCTCAAGCCCTACCAAGCCGAGCTGATCAAGATGCAGCAGTACCTGGAGTCCACCGGCACCCGGATGATTATCCTGTTCGAAGGCCGGGATGCCGCCGGCAAGGGCGGTACGATTCGTCGTGTGACCCGTTATATGAACGAAAAACATTACCGGGTGGTGGCGTTGGGTAAGCCGACCGAACAAGAGAAGACCCAGTGGTTTTTCCAGAAGTATGTACAGCAGTTTCCCCGCGGTGGAGAGGTGGTGCTGTTCGACCGTAGTTGGTATAACCGGGCGATGGTGGAGCCGGTGTTCGGTTTCTGCAGCGATGAAGAGTATCGAAACTTTATGCGTGGCGTGAGCGGCTTCGAAAAGGACCTGGTACGTCAGGGCACGGTCCTGATCAAGCTCTATTTCAGTGTCACCAAGGATGAGCAGGCGCGCCGTTTCGACCGGCGGAAAAATGATCCGCTGCGGCAGTGGAAACTGAGTGAGGTGGATGTGCAGGCGCAGGAGCGCTGGGACGATTTCACCAATGTAAAGTACGAGATGTTGCGCAAGACCAATACCACCCACGCCCCCTGGACCATCATCCGTTCCAATGACAAGCATCAGGCCAGGCTCAATGCGATCAAGATGATCCTGAATTCAGTGCCCTATGAACGGCTCAATCCGAAACTTGATTTTGTTCCGAACCCCAAAGTGCTGGTATCCGGTTCCCGGGAACTTGAGATCATGGAGGCGCAACTGCTGAAGATAGGCAAGTTCACCCATTGACCGGTCTGGGCCTCACTGTTGAGCAGATTGTGCTCACCTGCGCCGTCTGGGTGCTGTATGGTCTGTTGCACTCGTTTACTGCTTCGCTGGGTCTGAAGCGCTGGGTGGCGCGGTGCTGGCCCGGGCAGATGCCGCTCTACAGGCTGGCCTTCAACCTGCTCTCGGCTGTTTTGCTGATCCCGCCGCTGCTGCTCATCTACCTTTGGCATGGCGACTGGCTCTGGCAGTGGACAGGTGTGGGCTGGTGGATCAGCAATGGGCTGGCTCTGGCGGCAATGGGCGGCTTCGTCTGGTCATTGCGCTATTACGACGGTAGTGAATTCATCGGCTTGCGGCAGTGGCGCGAACGGGAGAGGCGGGTCGAGGACCAGGAGCGTTTCTACATCTCGCCGCTGCACCGGTTCGTGCGCCATCCCTGGTACTCTCTTGGGTTGGTCATTATCTGGACCCGCAATATGGACGGTGTGTTTCTGATCTCCAGTCTGATGATCACCGGCTATTTCATGCTCGGTTCGCGCCTCGAAGAGCGCAAGCTGCTGGTCTATCACGGGACCCGCTACCGCCTTTATCGGGAACGGGTTCCCGCCCTGGTTCCCCTGCCCTGGCGCTATCTGACGGCGGCGCAGGCAGAGGCGCTGATGCGCGATGACTGCCCGTAAACGGCTGCTGTCGGTCAGGCTTGCGGCATCCTGGGAGCGGCTGATGCCGCTCTTGCCGGACGCGGTTTCCATAAGCCCGGTCGGGTCGGGGTGAAAAAAACCACCCATGCCCTTCAGTATCGGGAAAACTGGTCGACCCATAGGGATAATCTGTTTTTTTACTGATGTTGGGCTATCAGGACTGCGGCGCGGTTGGCAGCCGTTTTTGCAAGGCCGGGGACTTGAACAATAATCCATAGGGGTGACCGATGCAGGAGTATTCAGAAAAACGGGACTTTTATCGTATGGCAGTGGACTGTGCGGCGCGATACCGGGTGGATGGCGCAGGGAGCGTTCAGAATGCCACGGTCAAGGATCTCAGCGCCGGCGGTGTGCAGTTGCGCACCGCGCATGAAGTGGCTTCCGGGGCGACCCTGAATGTGGAGATTCAGCCCGGCAAGGCGATCACGCCCCCCTTGCATGCCGTGGCGAAGGTGATTCGTTGCACACCGACGGACGATGGCGGATTCTCCATCGCCTGCACTATCGAACGGATGCTTTCGGTGGATGAGGCGGGGGCCGATTTCCCCTGACCGATAGTGGCAGGTCGGCGTCTACCGGACCTGCCGTCGCCTTGCCTGTTCCCTAACGGCTCTCGACCCGATTGGCGGAGCCGCCCGCCAGATAATCCCTGATGTTTTCCGCCACGCCATCCAGCAGGCGTTGCCGTGCCTCCCGGCTTGCCCAGGCGTTGTGTGGGGTGACGATCAGATTGGGGATGTCGGCCTGCAGCAGCGGTTGGTCATCCGTCGGCGGCTCCCTGGTCAGCACATCCACTCCGGCACCCCCCAGCGTGCCCTTTCTCAAGGCGTTTGCCAGGGCGCGCTCATCGACTATGCCGCCCCGGGCGGTATTGATCAGCAGCGCGTCCGGACGCATCAATGCCAGCTCGGTGGCGCCAATCAGGTTTTGCGTCTCCGGGGTCAGTGGGCAGTGCAGGGTCAGGATATCCACCTGGGGTAACAGCTCGTTCAGCGGCAGACGTCCGGCTTGCGGTTTGCCTCCCGGGCGCTGGGCCAGCAGAACCTGCATGTCGAACGCCTCGGCAATCCGCGCCACGCCCTTGCCCAGGGTACCGTATCCGACAATCCCCAGGGTCTTGCCGGCAATCTCGCGGATCGGATAATCCATCAGGCAGAACATGTCACTGCGCTGCCAGTCACCGCGCCGCACCGCCGCCTGGTATTCCAGCAGACGGGTAGTCAGGGCGAGAATCAGGCAGAAGGTGTGCTGGGCCACGGTGGCGGTGCCATATCCGGTGACATTGGTGACGGCGATACCACGCTCGGCCGCAGCCTGCAGATCTACATTGTTGGTACCGGTGGCGGATACGCAGATCAGCTTCAGCTCCGGCAACTGCTCCAGTAGCGGGCGGTCCAGTACCACCTTGTTGCTGACCACCAGGGTGGCATCACGGACCCGCTCCGGGGTCTGTTCCGCGGCGGTGGTGGGATGGAGTCGCCAGTCGAATGGCGTAGTGGTGATGGTGCTGAGATCCAGGTCGCCCATATCCAGGGTGGCGGTATCGAGAAAGACGGCTTTAGCTTGTGTCATGGAAAAGTTCCTCTGTTGTATGGTCGATTCTAACAACAGAAGGCATGTTTGATTAGTCGCCCGTGGCCTGGGTGTTTTCCCCGTCAGGGCCCCAGGCATAAAAAGTCTTGCGGCCTTCACCGTCCAGGGCAACCGTTTTAAGGGAGCCCTTCCTGTCTGCGTGTCCTGGGAGTGAATATATTCCCGAATATGAGAACTCTGGTTTTCGTGAACAGCCCAAACTTACCCTGCAATTTCAAAGGTTTCCTTCCGGGTGGCTTGAACAGAAGACCTACTGTTTCAGTCCGGATTGGGCTAAAATGGACGCCTCACCTGTACAGATGGCGCTGTGCATACCCTAACTGCTGACACCGCGAGTAACTCTTCCTTCAGAGTTGATAGATCCTATGGCCGACCCCGCAATCGAACCCCAGCGTATCCGCGAGATACCCTACAACTACACCTCGTTTTCCGACCGGGAGATCGTGATCCGTTTCCTGGGCGAGGAGATGTGGCAGGTGATCGAAACGCTGCGCGGCAGTCGCCGCACCGGCCGCTCCGCCCGTATGCTCTACGAGGTGCTGGGGGATATGTGGGTGGTGGTGCGCAACCCCTATCTGCAGGACGACCTGCTGATGGATACGGTGCGGCGCGGCGCCCTGATCGACGCCCTCAAGCATCGGCTGGATCAGTTCGAGGCGCGTACCAACGGCAACGAGGATGCCATCCGGCTGCTGGCCGCTGCCCGGGTCGCCGTAGAAAAGTTCTCGGCCTGTTTTCAGCGCAACCAGGATCTGCGCCGCCAGGTGAGCCGGGCGTTGTCCAAAATTACCCGTCGCGACAATATCGATTTCGGCGGTCTGGCCAGGGTATCCCACGCCACCGATGCCACCGATTGGCGCGTTGAGGTACCGTTCGTGGTGATCTGTCCGGACCGGGAAGAGGAGGTGGCGCCTATCGTGCGCGCCTGTATCGAGAGCGGCCTGACCATCATCCCGCGTGGCGGCGGTACCGGTTATACCGGCTCGGCCGTTCCCCTCGATCCCTACTGTGCCGTGATCAATACCGAAAAACTGGAAAGGCTGGGCGAGGTGGAATATCGCGAGCTGCCGGGTGTCGAGGGTCAGGTGCCGACGGTCGAAACCGGTGCAGGCGTGGTGACCAAGCGGGTCTCTGACCTGGCGTCCGAACATGGCCTCGCCTTCGCTGTCGATCCCACGTCGCAAAATGCCTCCACCATCGGCGGCAATATCGCCATGAATGCCGGCGGCAAGAAGGCGGTGCTCTGGGGTACCACCCTGGATAACCTCGCCTCCTGGCGCATGGTAATGCCGGACTCCCACTGGCTGGAGGTGGAGCGGCTGAACCACAACCTGGGCAAGATACATGAACAGGAGCGGGTCAGTTTCCGTATCACCCGCTACCAGGCGGATGGTAAAACCCGGGTCGGCGAGCCGGAGCTCCTGGAGATGCCCGGGGCCAGTTTCCGCAAGGCGGGACTGGGCAAGGACGTGACCGACAAGTTCCTCTCCGGCCTGCCCGGGGTGCAGAAAGAGGGCTGTGACGGTCTGATTACCTCGGCCCGCTTTATCCTGCATCGCATGCCGGATCATGTGCGCACCGTCTGTATGGAGTTTTTCGGTTCCGACCTCTCCAGGGCGGTGCCGGCCATTATCGAGATCCGCGATACCATCGGCGCCACCGACGGGGTTGAGATGGTGGGTTTGGAACACCTGGACGAGCGCTATATCAAGGCGGTCAAGTACAGCACCAAGGCGCCGCGCCGTGAGCGACCCAAGATGGTGCTGATCACCGACTTGGTGTCGGATGACGAGGACGCGGTGGCGAAAGCTGCGTCTGAAGTGGTGCGGCTGGTGAATGCCCGCGAGGGCGAGGGGTTTATCGCCGTCAGCCCCGAGGCGCGGCGCCGCTTCTGGCTCGATCGCAGCCGCACCGCCGCCATCTCCGCCCACACCAACGCCTTCAAGGTGAACGAGGATGTGGTGATCCCCCTGGAACGGCTGGCGGAGTACAGCCGCGGCATTGAGCAGATCAATATCGAGCAGTCGATCAGCAACAAACTGCAGATCATGCGCGCGGTGCTCAACTACCTGGGCGGGCCCATGCCGGAGTTGCGGCTGCCGGAGGAGTACGAGGAGTCGGAAGAGAGCCGTGCCATCCTGCGGGCCAAGCGGGATGCCGCCTGCGAGGTAGTGGCCACGGCCGAACAGCGCTGGCAGCAGATCCTGGCCAACCTGGAGTCGCCGGCGGAAGATTTCACCGCATTGCTGCGGGAGAAGGAGCTGGCCAAACGGCAAGCGGGCGACAGCCTGCTGGACATGATGCTGCGGCGCGATCTGGTGCACAACTACCGCAAGGAGGTGGCGGCACGGCTGAACGAGATCTTCGATGGTCAGGATATGCTGGCGGTGCAGGAACGCCTCAACAGCATCCATGGCGAGATCCGCGATGCGCGTCTGTTTGTCGCCCTGCACATGCACGCTGGCGACGGCAACGTGCACACCAACATCCCGGTGCACTCGCATAACTACGAGATGCTGCACGAATCCGAACGCATGGTGGAGCGCATCATGGCGCTGGCCAAATCCCTCGACGGAGTGATCTCCGGTGAGCACGGTATCGGCCTGACCAAGATCCAGTTCATGGAGGCCGACAAGCTGCGCGACTTCGTCGCCTACAAGGAGCGGGTCGATCCCGAGCGCCACTTCAACCGCGGCAAGCTGATGCCCGGCTCCAGCCTGGACGGCGCCTACACCCCGTCCCTGCGCCTGGTGCAGCAGGAGGCGATCATTCTGGAGGCGAGCGAGCTGGGTGAGCTCAACGACGACATCAAGCATTGCCTGCGCTGCGGCAAGTGCAAGCCGGTCTGCATGACCCATGTGCCGCGCGCCAATCTGCTCTATTCGCCGCGCAACAAGATCCTTGGCACCGGCCTGATCATCGAGGCGTTCCTCTACGAGGAGCAGACCCGTCGCGGCATCTCCCTGCGCCACTTCGAAGAGATGAACGACGTGGCGGACCACTGCACGATCTGCCACAAATGCCTCAACCCCTGCCCGGTCGATATCGACTTCGGTGATGTCACCGTGCGCATGCGCAAGATACTCACCGAGCAGGGCAAGAAACGCCGCAATATCGGCACCTGGGCGGCCATGTCGTTTCTCAATACCACCGATCCCCGTACCATCCGCAGCCTGCGCAAGGGCATGCTGGAGTGGGGCTTCAAGGGGTTGGCACTCGGCCATGCGCTATTCAGGCGTGCCGGTATGCTGGGGCGCGGCAAGCAGATTCCCCACGCCACCACCGGCCGGCCGGAGCCGAAGGCACTGGTGGTGGAGCTGGTGCGTCGGCCGATCCGCGTGGAGCTGCCGAAGAAGACTACCCGCGCCCTGCTGGGGATCGAAGATAGCGACATGATCCCGATCTTCCGCGACCCGGCAAAGGTCAACGACGAGTCGGACGCTATTTTCTATTTCCCCGGCTGCGGCTCCGAGCGGCTGTTCAGTGACGTGGGACTGGCCACCATCGCCATGCTCTATGAGCTGGGCAACGAGGTGGTGCTGCCGCCGGGCTATCTCTGCTGCGGTTATCCCCAGACCGCGGCGGGTCAGCATGCCAAGGGGTTGGAGATCACCACCGGCAACCGGGTGCTGTTCCACCGGGTGGCCAATACCCTCAACTACATGGATATCAAGACGGTGGTCGTCTCCTGCGGCACCTGTATCGACCAGCTCATGAAGTATGAGTTTGAGAAGATCTTCCCCGGTTGCCGGCTGCTGGATATCCACGAGTACCTGATGGAGAAGGGGGTGGTGCTGGAGCATGCGAGCGGAACCGAATACCTCTACCACGATCCCTGCCACAGCCCGATGAAGCAGTACAACCCCACCGAGGTGGCCTCCAGGCTGATGGACAAAAAGGTGTTGTTGTCCGACCGCTGTTGTGGCGAGGCCGGTACCCTGGGTACGGCGCGGCCGGATATCGCCAGCCAGCTGCGCTACCGCAAGGTGGAGGAGCTGGAGCAGGGGATCAAGGCCCTGAGCGGCAACGAACGCGCGGTCAACGGCAACGTGAAGATGCTCACCTCCTGTCCCGCCTGTACCCAGGGGCTAAACCGCTACAAGGATGAGACCGGACTGGAGGTCTCCTATATCGTCGAGGAGCTGGTGCGCGATCGGCTGGGTGAAAACTGGCAACAGGGCTTTGTCGAGCGGGTGATGAAGGGTGGCATCGAACGGGTGCTGCTCTGAGAGACGGGTCGTTGCCCCTACGGTGTTGAAAGGCTATGTCCCAGTTAGTTGTTGGTCTTGTTTTGGTTTGGCTTGGCGATTCGCCCGGTAGGAGCGGCGCCTCGCCGCGAATTCGGCCCGGGGCGGGCCTCCTACAGGTTAAACCCCTCTCCGGTGGCCAAGCGTAGCGGTAGGAGCGGCGCCTCGCCGCGAATTCGGCCCGCGGCGGGCCTCCTGCAGGTCAAACCCCTCTCCGGTGGCCAAGCGTAGCGGTAGGAGCGGCTTCAGCCGCGAATTTCGCGGATAAACCTGCTCCTACAAAAAGGCCACTTCTCAGGCAACAGTTAACTGGGACAGAGCCTTTTGAAACCCCGGTCAATTGTCCCGGTGCCGCGCCAGCTCCTGGAGTCGTGCCTTGGCTTCTTCCGGAATGTCGGCGGTCTGTTCCAGCAGTTGTTTTCCCGACTCCGCCAGCGCTTCAAGCTGTGCCTGGTCGAACAGGGAGCAGGCCGCCTGCAGTGCTTCCGGTGAGGCGGAGAGCAGGCTGGGCAGCAGTTCATGTGCTTCGATCACCGAGTCCGGATCCAGCAGGTCGGCCACCAGCGGATAGGTCAGCAGGGCGTAATGGGCGGTGCGCGCGGCCTCCTCGTCGGCCAGTTCCTGCAGTGCTACAGCATCGTTGCCCGCCCCTTTCTTAACCGCCTGCATCACCACCGCCACCAGTTTCTCGACCCCCGCCTGGATTTCATGCTGATCATCCACCATGCGGGCCGCTTGTTCATAGGTCTGGTCCAGCCGTTCCTTGATCGAGAGGATCAGCTCGCTGTCGGCGTTATCTGGCAGGCGCATCGCCTCATGGACCAGGGCACGGAATGCACTGATGAACTCCACCAGCTCCTCATGGTCCAGGCGCTGGGCCTCTTCAAGCTGCGCCGGGCTGATGGTGCGTTGGTTCTCCGGGAACAGTGGGTTGTGTTGTTTGCGCAGCAGGTGGCGCTCCCGTTTTCCGGGGAAAGTGCTGAATCTCAATGGCATAGGGATACTACTCGTCGGTCTCTCGTTTATGGGGCAGCCGCCAGCCAAGCAAGCCGCCCGGCTTGGTGCGCTCGGGTTCATCCTCGACCTCGGGGCCGAGCAGAATGGCCAGCCAGCGGGTATCGTCGTTGCTGTCCAGGGCGATCTTGATGGTCATGGTCAGAGGCACCGAAAGGAACATGCCGACAGTACCCAGCACCCAGCCCCAGAACACCAGGGAAAGAAATACTACCAGACTGGAGAGTCCCAGGCCCTTGCCCATGAAGCGGGGTTCGATCACGTTGCCGACCAGATTGTTGGCCAGCAGGTACCCCAGCGCCGCCCAGGCGGTGCCGCCCGCTCCCAGTTGCACCAGCGCCAGCAGCAGGGCAGGAATGGCGGCGATGATGGAGCCGATGTTGGGCACGAAATTGAGGAAGAAGGCGATCACGCCCCACAGCACCGGGTAATCCACCCCGACCACCAGCAGCCAGAGATAGATAATTGCGCCGGTGAGCAGGCTGGTGCCGGTCTTGATCACCATGTAGCGCTTGATGTTGTCGATAAACTGGTCGAAGTGGGGGAACGACTGCTCCGGGTTGGCCAGGATGCGCCGCAGCTTGGCCGGGAAACTGGAGGCCTCCAGCAGGATAAACACCACCGTCAGCAGGATCAGGAAGGTGTTGGTCAGCAGTCCGCCCAGGCTGCTGAGTCCCTGCGCCGCCATCGACATCGCCTTGGCCGGATCGAGCAGCTTGGAGAAGATCTGCTCCGGTACCGGCACACCCATCCCCGACAGCCATTGCAGACCTTCGCCGGTGAGGGTTTTCAGCTTGGCCTGATAGCTGGGCAGCTGGGAGGAGAAGTCATCCACTGCATTACCCACCAGTACTCCCAGCAGCAGTCCGATGGAAGCGATCGCCAGGATCACCAGGATGATTGCGATCACCGAGGGAACCCGGTAGGCGCGCAGAAAAAACAGTGCCGGGGCGGCAATAATGGCGATGAAGCCGGAGAGCAGAAACGGCACCAGCACACCCTGGGCCTCGCGCATGCCGGCTACCACGATGACAAAGGCCGCCGTGGTCAGCAGTATGCGGCCACCGTTGGCCGGTCGGCTCGTTTCGGACACTAGTGGAACTCGGGTATCGGGTTTATGCGAAACCAGGTTTCGGCCTCGGGGTCATACTCCCAGAGCTGCTGGTCTTGGATGGTTTTTTCCACCTGACGGTCATCGAAAATAAAGCCGATGACGGCGGTCTGGGCCGCCTGGTTCTCCGAAACCAGATCGGGTAGCCGGATCACCTTGTAATCGGTAACGCTGACATTATTCAGGTTAGTGGAACCGGGGTTTTCGCGGCGATATCCTGACGCAGGAAGTTGTAGGCCTGTCCCGGGTAACCCCAGCGTACGGTCGATTGGTAGGCCTTCAGCCGGTCCTGCAGTGTCTCCTCTTTTTTATCCTGCATCAGATTCAGGGTCTTGCATCCGGTGAGCAGGCTCAGTGTCAGCAGGATGAGGGTGGTTTTCAGGGCGGTTCCGGTCATGTTTCACTCCTTAATCTCGTGTCGGCAGTGTAACCCGGATCAGTGGAAAATTGTACGCGGCCATTTATACACCAATTGGCCGGACCGGGATGAGACCAGGAGCATGACTGGGCGTTGCGGGAAAGACAAAGCGCTGCTGAAAGGGGTATGATGCGCGGCTTGTCAGGGAGCCAAAATTAATGTCAGAACACGCGGAACAGGAGCCTCTGGTCGAGGTCCGGATTGGTAATAGTCAGGTCACTTTGCTGGGGACCGCCCATGTCTCGCGCGCCAGCGCCGAGAAGGTCCGCGAGTTGCTGGATGAGGGGAGCTATGATGCGGTGGCGGTGGAGCTCTGTCCCAGCCGTTATCACGCCATTCTCGATCCCGATGCCCTCTCGCGCATGGACCTGTTCAAGGTGATCCGGGAGGGCAAGGTGAGCATGGTGGCGGCCAACCTGGCGCTGGGCGCCTATCAGCAGCGGCTGGCCGAACAGTTTGATATAGAGCCGGGCGCGGAACAGCTGGCGGCGATCCGCCACGCCCAGGCGCATCACAAGCCGGTGCTGCTGATTGATCGTGAAATCGGCGTCACCCTGAAGCGGGTGCTGCACAACGTACCCTGGTGGAAGCGCTTCGGGCTGTTCGCCGGGCTACTGGGCAGCCTGATCTCCCGCGATGAGGTGAGCGAGGCGGATATCGAGGGGCTGAAAGAGGGGGATGTGCTGGAGCACACCTTTGCCGAGTTTGCCGAGGACCGCAAGGATCTGTTTCTGCCACTAATTGACGAGCGGGACCGCTACATGGCTGCGCGGTTGCTGCAGGAGTTGCAGGCGCAGTCGCCGGAACGGGTGCTGGCGGTGGTCGGCGCCGGCCATCTGAAGGGTATCCAGGCCTATCTGGACGCGGGTATGGAACGACCGGCCCGGGAGATCGAGAAACTGGATCACCTGCCCTCCCCCAGCCGCTGGCCCAGGCTGATTCCCTGGCTGATCGTGGCGCTGGTGATGACTGGCTTTGTGATCGGCTTTATGCGCAGCCCGGAGTTGGGCTGGCAACTGGTGATGGACTGGGTGCTGATCAATGGTGTGCTGTCGGCCCTGGGTGCATTACTCGCGGCCGGACATCCGCTGACGATTCTGACGGCGTTTGTGGCGGCGCCGATCACCTCGCTGAATCCCACGGTTGGCGCCGGCATGGTGACGGCCGCCATGGAGATCTATCTGCGCAAACCGGAAGTGGGGGATTTTTCCCGCCTCAAGCATGATACCACCCAGGTGCGCGGCTGGTGGCGCAACCGGGTCTCCCGCACCCTGCTGGTGTTCCTGTTCAGTACTCTGGGCTCGGCCGTCGGCACCTACCTGGCCGGCTTCCGCATCTTCGGACGATTGGCGGGGTAGGCAGGCGCATCCAGACACAGGGGAGCCACGCCCTCCATAGGGCGGGCATGGCTCGCCCTATGCCGGTTCCGTATCTTGGTTCGGCTGGGTGATGGTTGTGCTGGACGCGCAGGTTGGGATTCGGTCTTCGTCCCGGCCTGTGGGCTACGGTGATCCTGTAATCTGCCCGATTCGGTTTTGCATCGCCGCGTAATAGACCACCGGAATCACCACCAGGGTCAGCAGAGTGGAGACCAGCAGGCCGAAGATCAGGGAGACCGCCAGGCCGCTGAAGATCGGATCATCCAGGATGAAGAAGGCTCCGGCCATCGCCGCCAGCGCGGTGAGGATGATCGGCTTGGCCCGCACCACAGCCGACAACACCACCGCCTCCGCCAGCGCCATGCCTTCCCGCACCTGCTGATTGATGAAGTCCACCAGCAGAATGGAATTACGCACGATAATACCGGCCAGGGCGATCATGCCGATCATCGAGGTGGCGGTGAACTGGCGATCCAGCAGGGCGTGGCCCGGCAGGATGCCGATCAGGGTCAGCGGGATCGGCGCCATGATCACCAGCGGCACCAGGTAGGAGCGGAACTGGGCCACCACCAGCAGATAGATCAGCAGCAAACCCACCGAGTAGGCGATACCCATGTCGCGGAAGGTCTCATAGGTGACCTGCCACTCGCCGTCCCACTTCAGGCTGTACTCGTAGGGGTTCTCCGGCTGGCTCAGGAACCACTGCTCAAGCCCGTCGGCCGCTTTCAATCGGTCCGAAATGGCGAACAGTCCATACAGCGGGCTGTCGGCGGCCCCGGCCATATCGCCGGTCACATAGACCACCGGCAGCAGATCCTTGTGGTAGATGGCGTGGGCGCGCTGGCTTTGCAGTGGCGTGACGATTTCCGATAGGGGGATCCAGTGGTCTCCGGCACCGCGCAGGGGCAGCGTCAATAACTGGGTCAGGTCGGTCTTGTCGCCCGGATGGTATTCAACCCGGATCGGCACGGCATATTTGAGGTTTTCCCCGTGCAGATAGCTGACATCCTCACCGGTCAGCAGCATGCCCAGGGTACGCGTGATCTCTGACTGGGCAATGCCGAGTCGCGCCGCCTTGGCGCGGTCCACCTGCAGGATGATTTTTTCCGAGGGAAACTCCACCGAGTCGTCCACATCGATGATATCCGGCGTGGTTTCGAACAGACCGCGCAGCGCCTTTGCTTGCTGGATCTGCCCGGTATAGTCGATGCCGTAGACCTCGGCCACCAACGGGGACTGAACCGGCGGTCCGGGCGGCAGTTCAACGATCTTGGCATTGCCGTCAAAGCGGCGGGCGATCTCCTGCAGCGGTGCGCGCACCGCCAGGGCTACCTCATGGCTTTTGCGTTCACGCTGTTTCTTATCCACCAGGTTGACCTGGATGTCCCCCAGGTGGGCGCCTTTGCGCAGGTAGTATTGCCTGACCAGTCCGTTAAAGCTGATCGGTGCGGAGGTGCCGGCGTAGACCTGATAGTCGGTCACTTCCGGGACGCCGCCGAGGTAGCGGCCCATGTTGTCCAGCACCTGGGCGGTTTTTTCCAGACTGGTGCCTTCCGGCATGTCGAGCATCACCTGGAACTCCGATTTGTTATCAAACGGCAGCATTTTCAGCACCACTGACTGATTCACCACCAGGGCCAGGGAGCCGGCGATCAGGATCAATACGGATAACAGCAGCAGCCAGCGCATGGCCCGCCCCCGTCCTCCGGCGAGGAACGGTGGCATGACACGCTGGAAGATCCGCCGCATTAGCGGGTTGGCGGAACCCGCGTCCGTCTGTGCGTGGTCCTGCCCGGCCATGTGGCCCAGCGCCTTGCGGGTCAGCCAGGGGGTGAAGATGAAGGCTACTGCCAGGGAGATCAGCATGCCCAGGCTGGCGTTGATCGGGATCGGACTCATGTAGGGTCCCATCAGCCCGGTGACAAAGGCCATCGGCAGTAGCGCCGCGATTACCGTGAATGTGGCCAGGATGGTGGGTCCGCCCACCTCGTCCACGGCGGCCGGTATCGCCTGCAGCAGATTGCGGCTGCCCATCGCCAGGTGGCGATGAATGTTTTCCACCACCACGATGGCATCGTCCACCAGGATGCCGATGGAGAAGATCAGGGCAAACAGGGAGACCCGGTTGAGGGTGAAGCCCCAGGCCCAGGAGGCGAACAGGGTGATGGCCAGGGTCACCACCACCGCCGCGCCGACAATCAATGCTTCACGCCAACCCAGGGCCAACAGTACCAGCAGCACCACCGAGGCGGTGGCGAAGATCAGCTTGCTGATCAGTTGCTTGGCCTTGGTGTCGGCGGTCTCGCCGTAATTGCGTGTGACGGTGGCCTTCACGTCGCTGGGGATGAAGGTGCCCTTCAGCTGATCAAAGCGCTGGATCACCGCGTTGCTGATATCCACCGCGTTGGTGCCGGGTTTCTTGGCGACGGCGATGGTGACCGCCGGGGTGGTGCCATCCAGCAGCATTTTGTCGGCCGCGCCGGCACCGGCGCCCAGCCAGACATACTGTTCGGGTTGGTCCGGACCCTGGCTGATCTCGGCCACGTCGCGCAGAAACACCGGTCTGCCGGCATGGCTGGCCACCACCAGATCACCGATCTCTGCACTGTTGGTGAGGAAGCTGCCGGCCTGCACCAGGACCTCCCGGTTGTCGCGGGTGATGGTCAGGTCATCTCGCACGCTGTTGCCCGACTGCAGGCTTTGTCGCAGCTGGTTGAGGTCGATCCGGTAACCGGCCAGGGCTTCCGGGTCGAGGCGGACGCTGACTACCCGGGTCGGCGTGCCGATGGTGTAGATATCCCGGGTGCCCGGCACCCGCTTCAGTTCCGACTCAATGGCGTGCGCCACCTGTCCCAACTCATAAGCACCGGTGGCGGGGTTATCCGAGCGCAGGGTCAGGGTGACGATGGGCACATCGTCGATCCCCTTCGGTTTAATGATCGGCTGTCCGACTTCCAGGTTCGGCGGTAGCCAGTCCTGGTTGGAGAAGATCTTGTTGTAGAGCCGCACAATGGCGTCGGTGCGCTCCACGCCCACCTGGTATTGCACGGTGACTATCGCCATGCCCGGTCGGGAGATGGAGTAGATATGCTTGATCTCATCGATCTCCGAGAGTACCTGTTCGGCCGGTGTGGCCACCAGGTTTTCGGTCTCGGTTGCGCTGGCGCCGGGGAACGGGATAAAGACATCGGCGAAGGTCACGTTGATCTGTGGCTCCTCCTCGCGCGGCGTCACCAGGATGGCGAACAGACCCAGCAGCAGTCCCACCAGGGCCAGTAACGGAGTGATTTCGGTGGAGAGGAAGCGCTCGGCAATGCGACCCGAGATGCCGAGCCTACTCATCTGCCGATCCCTTGGATTGCAGTTTCAACCGACTGCCCGCTTCAACGGGGTCCAGGGCGACGCGCTCTCCGTCCTCCAGTCCCGCGAGTACCGCGATCAGGTTGCCGTTGCGCTTGTGGCCGGTCTGAATATGGCGCAGCGAGAGTGTGTTGTCCTTGTCGATGACATAGACCGCCGTGACTTCACTGCGGTAGACCACACTGGCGGCAGGGATCAGCAACTCCTGCGTTTTGCCGATCTCAAAACGGGTTTTCACCAGCATGCCGGGAAACAGTCCCGCTATCTCGGTCGGGAGCTGCAGGCGAACCTTGAAGGTGCCGCTGGCCGGATCGGCAAATGGAAAAATGGTCACCGCAGTGGCCGCCACGCTGCTGGCGTCGGGCAGCAGCACCTGGGCGCTGGCCTGTTGTCGAATGGCCGGGATAAGGCTCTGGGGTACGTCAACGGAGACGCGCAACTGGTCCAGTGAAATGCCGCTGATCAGTTGCTGGCCCGGTGAGGCGGTCTCGCCGGTCTCGATCAGCCGCTCGGTGACGATGCCGGCGTATGGGGCCCGGATACGGGTATATTCGAGTTGCTCTTTGGCCTGGTTCAGGGCCGCGCTGGCGGCTTCCTGCCGGGCCTTGGATGCCTTCAGGGAGGCGGTTGCCTTGTCCATGGCGGATTGGGCCACCAGCTTGCGCTGGAAGATCTCTTTCGTGCGTTCGTAATCACGGCTTGCCTCCTGCCATACCGCGTTGGCCGCCTGTAACTCCGCCTCGGCCTGGTCCAGTCGTGCACGCTGCTCGGTATCCTTGAGCCGGATGATCACCGCCCCCTGCTCAACGAAGTCATCCACATCCACCAGGATCTCCATCACTTGTCCACTGGTTTGTGACGAGATGGTGGATTGGTTGATCGCCTCAACGACGCCGTCCAGCCGGTATTCGCGCGGGATGGTGGTCAGTCTTGCGCTATCGGTAGGCAGGGTTTCCGCAGCCGCTGCCGGGGTAAATGGGGGGGCGAGAAGCAGTAACAGGCAGAATGTCAGGCGTCGCATTCGGTCTCCTTCATATAGACGGTGCTTCATAGGCTGAATAGCCGCCTCTATAGAATCTGGCTAATTTTTGAGTTTTTTTAGCTCATGTCCCAGTTGGTCTATGTGCTGATTCGGCTTGGAGGTTTGTCGCTTCTTCCCAAAGCTGCGGTACATAACCGGGGCAGTGCCTTTTTATCAGATTTTTCGTGTTGCTCCTGTCTGCTTTTATCCTACCGCGACTGACTGCTTCGGGATAGGGATTCGTCAGGTTGATTTATACCCATTCGCACTCTGCGACATGACCCTGGCATGGGTAATCAATATTCGTACCTTCTGCGCGACCGGGGTAGTATACTCGGCCGGGGAATTAAACAATGGAGATGCTCGATGGAACTCTTTGCTGTAGCGGTACTGGTGCTGGCGATCGTCATTGTTGTACTCGGTGCCAAGCGGGTTCCGCAGGGTATGGAGTACACGGTGGAGCGTTTTGGTCGCTACACCAAGACACTGCGCCCCGGCCTGAATCTGATTATCCCGCTGGTGGATAGTGTCGGGGCCAAACTGAACATGATGGAGCAGGTGCTGGATGTCCCTTCACAGGAAGTGATCACCAAGGACAACGCCATGGTGACCGTGGATGGAGTGGTCTTCTTCCAGATCCTGGATGCGGCCAAGGCGGCCTATGAGGTGAGTCAGCTCACCCACGCGATTCTCAATCTCACCATGACCAATGTCCGTACCGTGATGGGTTCGATGGATCTGGACGAGCTGCTCTCCATGCGTGACCAGATCAACGCCAAACTGCTGGCAGTGGTGGATGACGCCACTACGCCCTGGGGTATCAAGGTGACGCGTATCGAGATCAAGGATATCTCGCCCCCACGGGACCTGGTGGATGCCATGGCACGCCAGATGAAGGCCGAGCGGGAGAAGCGGGCGCAGATCCTTGAAGCAGAAGGTCATCGTCAGGCTGCGATTCTCAAGGCCGAAGGTGAAAAGCAGGCGGCCATTCTTGAGGCGGAAGGTGAGCGGGAGGCCGCCTTCAGGGAGGCGGAGGCGCGAGAGCGTCTGGCCGAGGCCGAGGCCAAGGCGACCATGATGGTCTCGCAGGCCATTGCCAAGGGAGACGTTAGCGCCATCAACTACTTTGTCGCCCAGAAATACACCGAGGCGCTGAAGGATATCGCCTCCGCTCCCAATCAGAAGGTGATCATGATGCCGCTGGAGGCTTCCAACCTGATCGGGTCGGTGGCCGGTATTGCGGAGATCGCCCGGGAAGCGGCCGGCAGATCGGGCCGGAGTGAACCGTGATGGAGCTGTTTGAATCCGCCACCTATTGGCAATGGTGGGTGCTGGCGGTCATTCTGATTGTGCTGGAAGTGTTCTCGCCCGGCGCGTTTTTTCTCTGGATGGCCATCTCCGCCGGCATCGTCGGGCTGGTCATGCTGCTGATGCCGGAGCTTGGTTGGGAGATCCAGATACTGGTTTTTGCCCTGTTCAGCGTCATCAGTATCGTGGCCTGGCGGCTCTATCTGCTGAAGCATCCAACTGAAAGCGATCAGCCGCGACTCAACCGTCGGGGAGAGCAGTATATTGATCGGATATTTACCCTCAGCGAACCGGTGGTGAATGGTCAGGGCAAGATCAAGGTCGATGACAGCATCTGGAAGATCCGGGGTGACGACTGCCCGGCAGGGTCGCGGGTGAAGGTGGTAGGTGTGGATGGCGTGGTGCTGCTGGTGATGGTGTTACAGGATTCTTAGGGGGCCTCTGGTCCAGTCGTGAACTTGTATCTTGCGCCTTGAATCTGATCATTCCGGCTCACAATTTACTTCGTCCAGGCTTAACCAGAGGCTCCTTAGTGGAATCAACTGGATTTCATGTGCTAGCCTTAGGCTGTTTTTTCTCCCGGTATCATAATAACCAATAAGTGATGGCTACTCCGAACTATCGACTCGTATTCAGTGGCAAGCTGCTCAAGGGGTTCAAACACCCTGAGGTGCAGCATGCGTTGGCTCAGTTGCTCAAAATCCCCCTGGATCAGGCGGGGCACCTGATCCAGGGGGATCGCTTCAGGATCAATAAGGCATTGGAAAAGTCCAAGGCCGAGCGTCTGTTGGAGAAGATCAGGGCGCGCGGCGCCGAGTGTTCAATCGAGCCGGTAGGGCCGTCCGCACGCCCTGTCGATCGCATCCCCGAAAAGGTGGATGCAGTGGCGTCTTCGCCAACAGATGAACAATCGCCGCCTCTCGATGAGCCGCTGTCACTGGATTTGCCTGAATTGACCCCGGAAGATGACCGGACTCGACCGATGGAAATAGTCCAGCCCGAGGTGGCGGACGAGGATATAGTGTTAGAGGCTGCGGCTACTGAGCGCGCCGCCTACCAGCCGGATGATGATTCGGAAAATGTCGGTACCTTTTTTGAGCGAAGCACGGTTGCCGAGACCAGGGATGATGCAGCCCGGGAAAAACGGAAACGTCTGATTTGGCTCGCCGGTGGACTGGTTGCGGTGGTCGTGGTGGCTGTTGGTCTGCTGTTGCCAATGCTGTTGGAGGAGCCCCCGGCACCGGTCGTTGCTACAACTCCCGCCATTCCGGTCAATCCCCAGCGCGCGGCGACCAATCGCCGGCTGGAGCAGCTCAACCGCTCCATCAAGGTATGGATGATTCAGTATGGCTCGGGATTCAATCCCGCCCAGGTGACATTGGAGCGGTTACAGCAGGATTTGAACATCGGTGAGCAAGAGATGCTGGATGGCTGGGGAACCGCATTGCGATTTGAGCCAGAGGCAGAGAAGTATCGGGTAATATCGGCGGGTCCGGATAAAAGCTTCGGGACACCGGATGACCTGAAACGGGAGACTGCGATCAAATAGGCCCCGTTCAGGCCGTGTGTGGGCATTTTTTCGGTCTGGAGGCTACCCGGTAGGAATGTCTTCGGCCGCCAATGAATGCTCAGCGTGTGCCGAATACCACGATAGTCTTGCCTTTGACATAAACCAGGCCCTGCTCTTCCAGGTTCTTCAGCACGCGCCCGGCCATCTCCCGTGAACAGCCCACAATCCGACCGATCTCCTGGCGGGTGATGCGGATCTGCATGCCATCGGGGTGGGTCATGGCGTCCGGTTGTTTGCACAGCTCCAGCAGGGTGCCGGCAACCCGACCGGTGACATCCAGAAATGCCAGATGTCCAACCTTTCGGCTGGTGTGGATCAGGCGCTGGGTCAGCTGGCCGCCCAGTGCATAGAGTATATCCTTGGCATGTTCGCGGAGTTCGCCGTCAAACAGCTGCTCCAGTCGGGCGTAGCTGATCTCTGCCAGCATGCAGTCGGAGCGGGTGCGTACCAGGACGCTGCGATTGGACTGGGAGAGAAACAGTCCCATCTCGCCGATAAAATCACCCTTATTGAGGTAGGTTAGGATGATCTCCTTGCCATCTTCATCCTCAATCAGGATGGTGACGGAACCATCCACGATGTAGTAGAGAATATCAGCCCGATCGCCGGGATGGATAATATCCGTTTTGGCTGGATAGCGGCGTCTGTGGCAGAACGACAGAAAGGGCTTCAGAAAAGCAGGTTCCTGTTCTGGTGGCTTGATAATGCTCATGTGCGACCTTCTGTTAAGGACTGGGAATGAAACGTTCCACCTAGGATTCTAGGTTAGCTCCTCCTGATTGTCGATCTATGCTAGTCTGCAAACCTTTATTAAACTGCGAGTATGTGATGAAAGCACGGGTAAAATGGGTCGAACAGACCCTTATGGTGGGTGAGTCGGGCAGCGGGCATGCCGTGGTGATGGATGGTCCCCCTGATTTTGGCGGGCGTAACCTGGGCGTTCGGCCGATGGAGATGTTGCTGCTGGGTTTGGGCGGCTGTACCCAGTTCGACGTGGTGCATATTCTGCGCAAGGGACGCAACCAGGTGACACTTTGCGAAGTGGATCTGGAGGCCGAGCGCGCCGAAACTGATCCGAAGGTATTCACCAAAATCCACGTCCACTTCCGGCTTGCGGGACCCGGTCTGACCGAAAAGGCCGTGGAGCGGGCGGTGAAGCTGAGTGCCGAGAAGTACTGCTCGGCGTCAATCATGCTAGGGCAGGTAGTGGACATTAGCCACGATTTTGAGCTGCTGGCGGAATAACGCCCGCCGATCCGTCTGACGGCTTCGGCCGCGAAAATCCCCCCCGACCTTGCTGTTGCAAGGAATTGTAGGAGCAGCGCGTAGGTTGGGGTGAGTGAGGCGAACCCCAATAGACGATGGTTGTAGTCAACGCCACATGTTGGGATTCGCGGGCTCATGCCAACCTACGGGTTTACGGTGTTTCTCTAATCTGCGTGATCCGTGACTTTAGAGCCTGTCCCGGTCGGGTAGGTGAGGCACCCCAGGTGACTTACGAGAGCCGGTTCTTGAACTCCTGATAACCGAAGGTACGGATCATGCGCAGCTCGTTGTCGGACGTCCAGATGGCCAGTGATGGCAGGTTGACGCCATTGAAGGTGGTGTTTTTGACAAAGGTGTAGTGGATCATGTCTTCCAGTACGATCTTGTCCCCCACCTGCAGTGGTCGCTCGAAGGCGTAATCCCCGATCACATCTCCCGCCAGGCAGGTATTGCCCCCAAGCCGATAGGTGTAAGGGGTCGTGCCAGGCTCACCGGCGCCACGGATTTTTGGGCGGTAGGGCATCTCCAGCACGTCCGGCATGTGGGCGGCGGCCGAGGTGTCGAGGATGGCGATATCCATGTTGTTGCGCACGATATCCAGCACCGAGGCCACCAGTGGTCCGGTCTGCCAGCCTACGGCGCCACCCGGTTCCAGATAGACTTCGACACTATAGCGTTCACGGAAATCGCGCACCAGACGGATCAGTAGGTCCACGTTGTAACCTTGTCGGGTCATCAGGTGTCCACCGCCAAAGTTGATCCACTTCATCTGGGGAATCCACTCGCCAAAGCGCTCCTCGAAGGCGGCCAGGGTCCGTTCCAGACTTTCCGCACCGCACTCGCAGAGGGCGTGAAAATGCAGCCCCTCGATGCCTTCCAGCGCCTCGGGGTGGAACTCTTCCGCAGTGACGCCCAACCGCGAAGTGCTGCCGCAGGGGTTGTACATGTCCACTTCCACTTCCGCCACCTGGGGATTGACCCGGATGGCGCAGGAGACTCCGGCAGCCAGCGCCTGCGGCCCAAAGCGGCGCCACTGGCTGAACGAATTGAAGGTGAGATGGTGGGCCAGTTTGAGGATTTCCGGGAACTCGGCCTCGGTATAGGCCGGTGCGTAGACATGCACTTCCTTGCCAAACTCCTCGGCGGCGAGCCGGGCCTCGTTCAGCGAGCTGGCGGTGCAGCCGTGCAGTACTTCCCGGATGATCGGGAAGGTGCTCCACATGGCGTAGCCTTTCAGGGCCAGAATGATTTTGCCGCCGGACTCGTGCTGTACCCGGTCCATCAGGGCCAGGTTGGCGCGCAGCCGCTCCTCCTCCAGCACGTAGCAGGGGGTGGGGATTCGGGAGATATCGAGGGTCATGGTGTGGCCGTTATCCTTACTCGGGAAGGGCGTCGACATCGATGTCGGTTGCGATATCGGTCCACGGCAGGCCATGCTGGTTGAGCGCCGCCATGAAGGGATCGGGATCGAACTCCTCCATGTTCCAGACGCCGGGCCTCATCCATTTTCCGGTCAGCATCATCATGGCGCCGATCATCGCCGGTACGCCGGTGGTGTAGGAGACACCCTGGGCGTTGGTCTCTCGGTAACACTCCTGATGATCGCAAATGTTGTAGACATAGCGCGACACCGGTTGGCCATCCTTGCTGCCCTTGACGATACAGCCGATATTGGTCTTACCGACCGTGCGTGGACCGAGGGAGGCCGGGTCCGGCAGCAGTGCCTTGAGGAACTGGATGGGGACGATCTCGCGGCCCTCGAACAGGATCGGCTCGATCGAATCCAGGCCGATATTGCGAAACACTTCCAGATGTTTCAGATAGGCATCGCCAAAGGTCATCCAGAAGCGCATGCGCTTGACGCCCTTGATGTTCCTGGAGAGCGATTCCATCTCCTCGTGATACAGCAGATACATTTTTTTCGGGCCGACCTGCTCAAAATCGAAGGTGTGATGAATCTCCATCGGCTGGGTTTCGACCCAGACGCCATTCTCGTAATAGCGGCCGTTGGCGGTTACTTCGCGGATGTTGATCTCGGGATTGAAATTGGTGGCAAAGGCGTAGCCGTGATCACCGCCATTACAGTCGAGGATGTCCACTGTGTCGATCTGGTCGAAGTGGTGTTTCTGCATATGGGCGCAGAAAACGTTAGTGACGCCGGGATCAAAGCCGGAGCCGAGCAGTGCCATCAGGCCCGCCTGCTCAAAGCGCTCGCGGTAGGCCCACTGCCACTTGTATTCGAACTTGGCCTCGTCCAGGGGCTCGTAATTGGCCGTATCCAGGTAGTGCACGCCGGTCTCCAGGCAGGCATCCATGATGGTCAGGTCCTGGTAAGGCAGCGCCACATTGATCACCATAACCGGGTTGATCTGTTTAATCAGGGCGACCAGTTCAGGCACCTTGTCGGCGTCCACCTGGGCAGTTTTGATGGTTCTGCCGGTCTTCTCGGTCACTTCAGCGGCAATCTGGTCACACTTGGATCGGGTTCGGCTGGCGAGGTGAATCTCGCTGAACACCTCTGGCACCTGGGCGCATTTATGGGCCACAACCCGGCCCACACCGCCGGCTCCAATAATCAGTACAGTACTCATTGTATTTGTTTTCCTTGAGTCAGAGGGAGAAAACCAAACGCGGAGCGTCTTTTGTCACAGTTTAGTGTTCCAGTATGACATTGCATATCGATCCTGCACGATCGCGCAAAATTGGCTCGCGGGGGCTTTGTTTCCGGGCGCCAAAAAAGAGCGCAATAATAGCAGTTGGATGGGGTTCAGTCATCAGGCTGCCCCGGGAAACCAGCTGTGCCCCCTGACCTATTGAGTGTCATTCAGGCTGTTGTTGATCAGCTCAACCGGATGCACGGTCTTGACCGGATAGCCTGTCTTACGGATTTCGCGGGTAAACTGTAAGGCACAGCCGCTGTTGCTGGTGGCCAGATACTGTAGCTCCTGCACCGGGACCTGCTGGATTGCCCGCGCGCCCAGTGCGTCTGCCATATCTGGTTGTTCCAACAGGTAACTGCCCGCGGCCCCGCAGCATTCAATCCGGTCAAGTCGAATCAACCGGATGCCTGGAATCCGCAGTAACAGCTTTTCCGGCTCATCCGCCAGTTTTAACTGGTGTTTCAGGGTACAGGGTGAATGCAAGCCCACGGCGCAATCCATGGGACTAAGTACACTATCCTCTGGCCAACAGCAGTGGTTAAGAAATTGACTGACTTCATAGACCGGTGTGGTAAACGGCTGTTTGATTAACTGCGTACCGCAGCCGCTGGCCAGATAGACAATGGCATCCAGGCCTTTTTCTCCAAACGCTTGCTGATTGTTTATTGCCATGGCTGCGGCCGTCACTGGATCGCCCGAGTGCTGGTGCATTGCGCCGCAACAGCCCTGGTCGTCCGGTATGATCACTTCATATCCAAGGCGGGTCAGTACGGCAACGGCCGCATCGAGTGCCTGACGGTCACTGATCCTCCCGGCGCACCCGGTAAACAGCCCGACTCGCCCTTGTTTGGGAGTTACTGGAGAGTAATGCTGGTTCCATCTGCCGGCGCTGGCCTGGTCCGGCAGCAGATTGTCCAGGCGTCGGAAGCGGCTGCCTCCCAAGGTGCGCAGCAATGGGCGAATGCCCGAATGGCGGTAGAGCCATAATCCGATACGGCCCCAGCCACGATAGGGGAGGCGGGTAATGAGGTGGTGCGTCAGCCGCTGTCGCCGGCTTTTGTCCTGGGTAATGCGAAAGCCGTCGATCAACTGGCCATAATTAACCGCTGAAGGGCAGACCGCCTGGCAGGCGAGGCAACCGAGGCAGCGATCCAGATGCCGGCTGGCCTGTTTACTGTCCAGCGCGCCGCTGGCGATTCCCTGGATCAACGATATGCGGCCCCGGGGTGAGTCTCCTTCATCCCGCATCAGGCTATAGGTGGGGCAGTGGGGCAGGCAGATGCCGCACTTGACGCAGCGATCGGCCTCCTTCAGCAGTGGTTCGTTGTGGTTCACAGGGTTTGCATGGCTCGTTTCACCTTTAAAACCAGTTGTAAGGTGAAATGGCATATTGGGTTTGTGTGGCCGTCGATAGTTGCAGAGTGTCGTGGCAGGGGGTGGTGATGTCAATTTATAAACGAAATGGAGAGTAAATAAAGTCTTGACATAAAAATAATAATATTAGAAGATATTAACACTTTAAATGCAGTTGCATTTTTTAGTACTCCATCCATCCTCCTTTGGTGGTTTATATTATTAAAGGCGTAGCTTCCCCTGCTACGCCTCTTTTTTTGGATAAAATAGTTGAACTGGGCCTTGCCAGCGTGCGCGTGGTCCGGTAATATTCGCGCTCTTTTTTGAAGCGCTAGTATTGTTACTCCGCTGGAGCAAGTCAGATGACGACCGTAAGTGCAAAACCCGCAGAAGTGCGCCGCGACTGGTTCGTGGTCGACGCCACAGACAAGACCCTTGGCCGTCTCTCAACCGAGATAGCACGCCGTTTGCGCGGGAAGCATAAACCCGAATATACGCCGCACGTGGATACCGGTGACTATATTGTTGTAGTCAATGCCGAAAAGGTTCGCGTCACCGGTAACAAGTTGAAAGACAAGATGTATCACCATCACACCGGTTACATTGGTAACCTGAAATCCATTAACTTGGAAAAGCTGCTGGACAAAGCGCCGGAGCGTGTGATTGAGACTGCAGTCAAGGGCATGCTGCCCAAGAATCCACTGGGTCGTGCGATGTTCAAAAAGCTCAAGGTCTTTGCCGGCCCCGAGCATGCGCATCAGGCACAGCAGCCCCAGGCGCTGGATATCTGAAATCCACATAACGGAACAGAAACATGGCTCAAACCCAGAATTATGCAACCGGACGTCGTAAAAGCTCTGCTGCACGCGTCTTCCTGAGTGCCGGCAGCGGCAATATCGTCGTCAATGGCCGTCCGCTGGACGAGTACTTCGGTCGTGAAACCGCCCGCATGGTGGTTCGTCAACCGCTGGAAGTGGCTGATCTGCTGAAAAACGTCGATATCATGGTTACGGTCAAGGGTGGTGGTACCACCGGTCAGGCCGGCGCCATCCGTCACGGCATTGCCCGCGCCCTCTCCGACTACGACGAAGCGCTGCACAGCCCGATGCGTCGTGCCGGCTTCCTGACCCGCGATGCCCGTGAGGTTGAACGTAAGAAGGTCGGTCTGCACAAGGCGCGCAAGCGTCCGCAGTACTCCAAGCGTTAATATGCCCGCGGAGCCGCCTGTCGGGTGGCTCCAGGCATTTGGGGATTCGTCTAACGGCAGGACTACGGACTCTGACTCCGTCAGTGGAGGTTCGAATCCTCCATCCCCAGCCAACTTGAAACAACCCGCTCCGGCGGGTTTTTTCGTGGGTAGTGAGAAAGAGCACTGGATGGAGTCGTGTTCTGGTTAGGAAATGTGCAGGCCATCCCTGGCGAGACTGGGAATTTCTGAATCGAGACCGGCCCGGGCATTCCTGCCCGGTCGTTCAGCCGGCTGCGATCATCCGCTGGATGATCGGTCCGGCTTCACCCACCGAGGTTCGGCGCGTAGCGCCACGAGGAGCGCAGCGACGACCCCGAAGGGTGAGGCTGCAGGCCGAATAATCCTCCATCCCCAGCCAACTTGAAACAACCCGCTCCGGAGGGTTTTTTCGTGGGTAGTGAGAAAGAGCACTGGATGGAGTCGTGTTCTGGTTAGGAAATGTGCAGGCCATCCCTGGCGAGACTGGGAATTTCTGAATCGAGACCGGCCCGGGCATTCCTGCCCGGTCGTTCAGCCGGCTGCGATCATCCGCTGGATGATCGGTCCGGCTTCACCCACCGAGGTTCGGCGCGTAGCGCCACGAGGAGCGCAGCGACGAGCCCGAAGGGTGAGGCCGCAGGCCGAATAATCCTCCATCCCCAGCCCGGGGCTCTCCGGTCAACTCGTGGCCTGTTGTCCACAGGCTGAAATATCCCGACTCTGCGTGGCCTACAGGGATGTAGGTCAGGGGCGATAGCAGGAGCGGTAGCTTTAAAGATCTTGCCAATAGCTCTGCTATTGCCTTCAATCTTCGCCTTGATTCGGAATATTTCATCTCACCGGCCAATGCAGCCCAGAGTCAACCGAAGAACCCCTGAAACAACCCGCTCCGGCGGTTTTTTTCAGGGGTAGTGATAAAGAGCACTGGATGGAGTCGCGGTCTGGTGGGTGGAGTGTTCAAGCCATCCCTGGCTTGTGATTGGATTGCCAGGCTTAGGTATGGCGGGTGGTTGGTTTTCTAGCCAATATGTCAGGCATTAAACAATTATGAGACATGTTGTTGCCTGATTGCGTAATGTAGTGCGGGTTATCTGAATGTAAGGTGAGATGCTGGTGCTAGCTCAACTGAAAGTAATTTATTTCGATATTTTTATAAGGCATTGTAAGACTGTATTTTTCTGTTTCCCACAAACTGCGTGGCATTAACTTGTGTTGGTATTTTACAACAAAATAAAAAACTGTGGTTTTTTTATAAAAAAGTGTTGCAAACCCGAGGGTGGAGTACTAGTATCTTCCCTGCACAGCATTTTTCGTAAATTTACTTTTAGCGGGAATCTATAAAATGAAAAAACTTCTTACTATCGCCATCGCCGCAGCTGTTGCTGCTCCCATGGCTGTTAGCGCCGAAACCACCCTGTACGGACGGGTTGACACCGCCCTGATCAGCACCGACAACGACACCGCCGGTGGTGATACCTGGGACGTTTCCACCAACTCCAGCCGTATCGGCCTGAAGGGTTCCGAGGACCTGGGCAATGGTCTGAAGGCTATCTTCCAGTATGAGTTTGGTGCCAACACCTCTGAGGGTGGTGGTTACGGTGATGCCCTGAACAATCGTCTGGGTTATGTTGGCCTGTCCGGTGGTTTCGGTACCGTGGCAATTGGTCGTCAGTGGACTCCTTATTACGGTTCGGTGGACAAGACCGATATCATGAACCTGAATCCCAGCGCCGGTGCTCTCGACGGCGACAGCGTTGATGCGAATGCCAACGGTCACTACCTGGGCCCGACCCGTACCGGTAATGCAGTGGCTTACGTTTCACCTGACTTCAATGGCTTCAGCGGCAAGCTGGCGCTGATTATGGCCGATGAGCGTGGAGTCAATACCAGTGACGGTCTTGATGCATTCAACCTCAGCCTGGACTACAACAACGGTCCGCTGAGCGTCGGCTTCTCCTACCTGGACTTTGATAGCGCCACCGGTGGAGCTGATCGTTGGGGTCTGGCTGGCAAGTACAACTTCGGTAACTTCGCTCTGATCGGTCAGTACGAAGATATGGATGACACCGTTTCCGGTGCCAACGACGGCGCAAGCTCCTTCGGTATCGCAGCCCAGGCATACTTCGGTAACAACACCCTGAGCTTCGAATACGGCGAAAGAGATTTTGACAACAACAGTGCCGATCTTGACAACTGGGGTATCAGTGCTCACCACAGCTTCAGCAAGATGACCCGCGTGTATGTTGATTATCAGCAGCAGGAAACCGCTGCCTCTGTTGACGAAAGCACCTTCGGTGTTGGTATCCGTCACGACTTCTAATCTGATCTGATCAGTTAGAAATAGCACGATAAAAAACGGGGTCTTCGGACCCCGTTTTTTATTGTCTGTAATAAAGCGAGGTCAAAAAGAGTCGTAGTGCTGAAGCCTTGATGAAGTCACGGCTGAATTCGACATTTTCGCGGACATTCGTGGCGGCGTAATCAGGGGGTGGCGCGATTAGGCGCCATACTACGGATTCCCCCGTCCGGTGTTGCCTGTCTGTTGGACTTTCTTGGGACGGGTTTTATTCAGGCTACACAGTTGATAACGAACGGCGTATCTGCGAAAAACAAGCCGCTCAGCATGCGGCGGCCAAGTGGGGCGTGCACGTTGTTTGTGCACACGCCGGTGGGCAAAGATATCAGGGAAGGTGCGTACGGCGTGGCATGAAAGGCATGCCTACACCGCAAGGCTATCGGGGTTGATGATTTATTCAATCACCTTGATTCCTGTCGTGGAACCCAGGATCAACAAATCAGCCGGTCGCAGGGCGAAGATGCCGGTGGTCACCACGCCGGCGATGTTGTTGATCTCCTGCTCCATTTTTACCGGTTCCATGATACGCAGGTTGTGCACATCCAGGATGATATTGCCGTTGTCGGTGATGAAGCCGTCACGCCACACCGGGGTGCCGCCCAGTTTCACCAGTTGTCTGGCGACGTGACTGCGGGCCATGGGGATCACCTCCACCGGCAGCGGGAACTCGCCCAGTACATCGACCAGCTTGCTCTCGTCGGCAATGCAGATGAAGCGTTTGCTGGCGCCCGCGACGATCTTCTCCCGGGTCAACGCACCGCCGCCGCCCTTGATCAGGTGCAGGTGCCGGGTCGATTCGTCGGCGCCGTCGACATAGAGATCCAGTTCGCCGGTGGCGTTGAGGTCAACAACCGGGATGCCAAGCGACTTCATGCGCTCAGTTGAGGCTTCGGAGCTTGAAACCGCGCCATCGATGGTCTGTTTTATGCCGGCCAGCAGGTCGATAAAGTGGTTTACCGTGGAGCCTGTTCCGACCCCGATGATACCGCCTTTGACCTGTTTAATGGCCTCGGCTGCCGCCATGCGTTTCAGTTCATCCTGGTTCATTGCTTTTTCCTCATGCCCGCTTGCCTGGCCATGATAGCGATGGCTCGGCTGTTTGTCACAATATCCGCTCTTTTTACCATGAAGCGACCCATTGGCGCAGAAGGATTTCTGTGCTTATGGATAAGCAAGTTTGATATATTGAGGTCTACATCCGCTGTAAGGTTATTTACCTTCCGTCTATCACCATCCAAGATGACCAGGACAGAGTATGCCCCAGAGTTATATTGAACGAATCCTGCGAGCACAGATATATGACATTGTTCGAGAAACGCCTTTGGACAGGGCGGTTCGACTTTCGGGGCGGCTGAATAACCAGGTTTATCTGAAGCGTGAAGATCTGCAGCCGGTCTTTTCGTTCAAGTTGCGTGGCGCCTATAACCGGATTCGCGGTTTATCCGAAGTGGAAAAAGGCAATGGTGTAATCGCAGCCTCGGCTGGCAATCACGCCCAGGGCGTCGCGCTCTCTGCCCGACATCTCGGTATCAGGGCGCTGATCGTGATGCCCAAAACCACCCCCATAATCAAGGTCCAGGCAGTCAAGGCGCTCGGAGCGAAAATCGTCCTCTGGGGTGACTCTTATGACGAGGCCTGCGATTACGCGCTCAAGCTGGCGGAAGAGAAGGGCATGACTTTTGTCCATCCTTTTGATGATCCGGAAGTGATTGCCGGACAGGGAACGATAGCCATGGAGATGTTGCGGCAGCATGCCGGTGCGCCACATGCCATATTTGTGCCGGTGGGTGGCGGCGGTTTGATCAGTGGTATCGGTGCCTACGTGAAATATGTCTATCCGCAGGTCAAGGTCATTGGGGTGGAGCCGGAGGACGCACCAACCCTGTATACGGCTCTGCAAAAAGGGCGTCGGGTTAATCTCAAGCAGGTCGGCATATTTGCCGATGGGGTGGCGGTGAAGCAGATCGGTAAAGAGACCTTCCGGCTGGCGAAAACGTTGGTTGATGAAGTGATACTGGTCGGCACGGATGAAATTTGTGCCGCAATAAAGGATCTGTTCGATGATACGCGCACCGTGGCGGAGCCCGCAGGAGCGCTGGCGGTTGCAGGACTGAAGAAGTATGTTGCAAGAGACGGGGTGATTGAACAAAGTCTGATTGCCATAGAGAGTGGCGCCAACATCAATTTTGACCGCCTGCGTCATGTGGCGGAACGCGCTGAGTTGGGTGAACAGCGGGAAGCGTTACTGGCGGTAGAAATACCCGAAGAGCCGGGAAGTTTCCTCAAGTTCTGCCGTGCCATTGGCAAGAGAAGTGTTACTGAGTTCAATTACCGTTTTGCCGACTCGGCGCGCGCACATGTGTTTGTGGGCATTGAGCTGGCCGATGGTGTCGTAGAACGGCAGCGGGTGGTGCAACAGCTCGGTGAGCGGGGTTATCGGGTAGTGGACTTGACTGATAATGAGACCGCCAAGCTGCATATCCGCTATATGGTCGGCGGCCACGCCCCGGGTGTCAGCAATGAGGCGCTGTTTCGCTTTGAGTTTCCGGAGCGGCCTGGCGCATTGCTTAATTTTTTGACCGAGATGGGTCAGCGCTGGAATATCTCGCTTTTTCACTATCGCAACCACGGTGCGGCCTATGGCCGGGTGCTGATGGGGGTGCAGATTGAACATGGTGATAAGCGTGATTTCCAGGCTTTTCTCAAGGCCCTCGGTTATGCCTGGGTAGAAGAGACGGACAATCCCGCCTACCGCCTGTTTGCCTGTGGTGGCGAGTGCCCGGATGCCGCTGTGGGTGCTTATCAGAGTTGAAATGGCGCCTGCAGCCATGATCCTGTGACGCAGGCTGGCCGAGTTGCAGGCGCGGCTTCAGCCGCGAAACCCTAAATACTCAGGTCAACCCGGCACATACAAGAAAGGCCCTGTTTCAGGGCCTTTCTTACGGGTTAAAGATCAGGTTTTGGTCGCGGCCTTTTTTCGTGGCCTGACTTTTCTGGGGCGGAGTGCGGCTTTTTTCTTTGTCACCTTTTTCTTGGCGACCTTCTTTTTAGCGGCGGCCTTTTTCTTCGTTACCTTTTTCTTGGCGACTTTCTTTTTAGCGGCGGCCTTTTTCTTCGTTACCTTTTTCTTGGCGACCTTCTTTTTAGCGGCGGCTTTTTTCTTTGTCACCTTTTTCTTGGCGACCTTCTTTTTAGCGGCGGCCTTTTTCTTCGTTACCTTTTTCTTGGCGACCTTCTTTTTAGCGGCGGCCTTTTTCTTCGTTACCTTTTTCTTGGCGACCTTCTTTTTAGCGGCGGCCTTTTTCTTTGTCACCTTTTTCTTTGTCACCTTTTTCTTGGCGACCTTCTTTTTAACGACAGCTTTCTTTTTACTGGCTGTCTTTTTGGGTGCAATAGCCTTCTTGCTCATGGTTTTCTTGGCGACTGCGCTCTTCTTTTTTGCAGCCTTCTTTTTAGCGGCTTTCTTGACGGCCATTACGCTCCCTCCACGATCAGTATGCAAAAGTCAGTTTGAGTATAATAAAGTATTCAAAAAAAGCTAGTAAATCACGGATATTTTGGCATTTTTTACTTGTTATTGGCGGGATTTCCAGTATGGCTGCTATTGTTGGATGAGCAAAGCATGGCCCGTCTGCCTTTTTCCGATGAAACGATCAGACGTCGTGAAACCTCAAGTTGGCTTTGTATATATGGGATCTGTTAGCCGGCACGGTCGATGGATTCGATTTGCCGTGTTGTGTGGAGCTGTTAATGGGTTAGTTGGTAAACCGGAATGACTGATATCCCTGTTCTGTGATTACCCCATGTAGCGGGACATCCCAGGGCTGTCGCGACAGTCTCTCTACACGCTGAAAATCATGCGCAAAACCTATCAGCGCGGGTCGAATCCACTGTTTATGTTGAAGCTGGTAAGCCAGCGTTCGATCATAATAGCCGCCGCCCATACCCATCCTGACACCTTCACTGCTGAATGCGACCAGCGGCATGATGATCAGATCAAGACTCCATGCCGGTATCGGCTTTCTACGTCGAATGTTCGGCTCGGCGATGCCGAATCGATTCGTCTGCAGGCGATCGTTTGGGTGAAACTCTGAAAACCATAGCGCGTTGTTGGTGCCGGGTTTGAGGGCCGGCAAGTAAAGTTTTTTGTTGAGTTTTAGTAATCGTTGAATAAGCGGCTGGGGATCAAGTTCACCGTCTGCGGCCAGATAGAGTGCGATGCGCCTGCTACGGATCAGACGAATATTTATTATAAAGTGGTTGGCTGCCGACAAGCTGTGGTTATGTTGCTCTTGTCTGGAGAGGCTGCGTCTTTTGGCGCGGATGGCGCGGCGAATTTGTTTGTGATTCTGCATGCGGCGCACTGGAATGAAATAAGGCATCCCCCACCTGTGCCGTAGCAAATCATCGTTCTTGAACCGGTAGGTTCAAGTGGGGACGACAAGGAAGCTTAAGGCTTTCCGCTCGAGGCGGACATGCACAATGACATTCCCATTAAGTCCCCGGGGTAATGAATAGGCTCAAGAAAATACCCGATTCGCTTACAAACACTGCAGGGGATACCTGTGAGGACAGGCTAACTCTATTGGGTTTAAAGATCCAGCCGATTTTCCTTACTAAGAGCCGCGTCAATCTTTTGCTGCATATTGCGCAGGCGTGTGTTGATACTGCCATTAACATCATCCTTGTGATTCTGTTTTTCCAGCAGTTCATGCGCGAGATTGAGTGATGCCATTACCGCAATCCTGTCTGTTCCCAACACCTTGCCGCTTGAGCGGATCTCTCGCATTTTCTGGTCCACCAGGCGTGCGGCGGCGATCAGGCTATCCTCCTCACCCTGGTTGCAGGCAACTCGATACTCCTTGTCCAGTATGCGCACGATAACGGGGATGCTGTTTTCGATCACGGTTTATACCCAGGAATTATTTATAGGTTTTGAGGCTTTCAGTTTGGAAGTGTGGCCCTGGCTTGATTGTTTGTCAGCCGGTCTCGATGGCCCGTAACCGGGAGATCATCGCTTCGACCCGGCTACGGGCCAGCTCGGTCTTCTCGATCAACTCTGCTCTTTCCGACATCAGCTCCTGCTGTTTGCCGCGTAGATTACTGTTCTCCTCACTCAGCCGCTCAATTGTGCGGATCAGCTGATCCACTTGTGATTCAAGCCGTTTGAGGTCCAGTTCCGTGGTGGAGTTGAGGTCGTTCGCGTTCATACGGTCCAATATAGAGTGAGCCATCGTGTCGGTCAACGTTATCCGCTGGCATGATACTATTATTAGGGCAATATGGTATTGGATAATGCAGCGCCAGTGACATTGTTCCGGTTTTTCCAGATCCCTTGAGACAGGTTTCCCATGAGTGATAGCAGTTTAGATTATGAACGTGTTGAGCGGCAGATGGCCTCGGCCGACATTGAAAGCAGCGGTGCGGAGGTGCATGGCATTTTATGTGGGCTGATCTGCACCGGTCGTGAGGATGCCCAGGCGCGCTGGTTTGGTGAACTGTTCACGGAAGCGCAGGCGACCGATCTGCTGGTGCGTGAGTGTGCCGAGTCACTCAAGAGACTGCATGATGCGACCCTGGCCGCGGTACAGGGCCCGGGGCTGGGTTTTACGCCGTTTCTGCCGGATGATGAGAAACCGCTCAAGCAGCGTGCCCGGGCGGTAACGGATTGGTGTCAGGGTTTTCTCTATGGTATCGGGGTGGCTGGACTCTCATCCAGTCACCAGTTTTCAGCGGAGACCCAGGATGCACTGGGTTCGCTGACCGAGATCACCCGCATGGACCTGGATCAGCTGAACCCTGGTGAGGAGGATGAGGAGGCGCTGATGGAAGTTACCGAATTCATCTGGGTGGCGGCCATGCTGGTACATTCGGAGATGGTTGCTGATGAGACGGAACGTTCATGACCCGCGCTGAATTCAAGCGGCGGCGCAGCCAGCTGATGCGCATGATGGGGCCGGGCAGTATTGCCATTCTGCCGTCCGCTCCGGTGGCGATACGCAATCGTGATGCCGACTACCCTTATCGACCGGACAGCGATTTTTACTACCTTACCGGATTTCCGGAACCGGAGGCAGTGGCGGTGTTGATCCCCGGGCGCAAGCAGGCGGAGTACGTGCTGTTTTGTCGTGACCGGGATCTGGAGAAGGAGACATGGAACGGCCGGCGCGCCGGACAGGAGGGGGCCTGCGAACTGTATGATGCGGATGACTCTTTTCCGATTGGCGATCTGAATGACATCCTGCCGCGCATGATCGAGCAGAGTGAGCGGGTGTTCTATGCCATGGGCTGTAACCATGAACTGGACAAGCAGCTGTCGGAGTGGATCAGCACTATTCGGAATCAGGGGCGTGCCGGCGTGCATGGCCCGCTTGAGTTTGTCGCGCTGGATCACTATCTGCACGACATGCGCCTGTACAAGAGCCGTTCCGAGATCAAGGCGATGCGTACCGCCGCCAAGATTTCCGCCAAGGCACACAGGCGCGCCATGCAGTTCTGCCGTCCCGGACTGATGGAGTGGCAGGTGGAGGCGGAGCTGGTTCATGAGTGTGCTCGCCAGGGCGGGCGCTTTCAGGCCTATACGCCCATTGTTGGTGGTGGGGCCAACGGCTGTATCCTGCACTATGTGGAGAATTCTGCCGAGTTGCAATCGGGCGACCTGTTGCTGATTGATGCCGGCTGCGAGTATGAGTATTACGCCTCCGATATCACCCGCACCTTTCCGGTGAATGGTCGGTTCTCACCGGAGCAGAAGGCGCTTTATGAGCTGGTGCTCAAATCCCAGGCGGCGGCCATCGAGCAGGTGCGCCCGGGCAACCACTGGAATGATCCCCATGACGCGGTCGTGAAGGTGATCACCAAGGGGCTGGTTGAACTGGGCATACTCAAGGGACGTGTCTCCAGCCTGATTAAAAAAGAGGCCTACAGGCCTTTCTACATGCACCGCGCCGGCCACTGGCTGGGTATGGATGTGCACGATGTGGGGGACTACAAGATCGATGGCAAGTGGCGCCTGCTGGAGCCGGGCATGGTGCTGACGGTGGAGCCGGGCCTGTATATTCCGGCGGGTTCAAAAGGGGTGGCCAAAAAGTGGTGGAATATCGGTATCCGGATCGAGGACGACGTGCTGGTGACCAAGGACGGACATGACATTCTCTCCAAGGATGTGCCCAAGTCGGTGGAGGAGATCGAGGCGCTGATGGCGGGGTGAATCGCCGGCTTCGCGAATGTCTAGAGCGCCTGCCCGTCGTCTGAAAACAGTACCAGGTCCTGCATATCCAGTTTCAGGGTGACGGTGTCGCCGATAGCATGCTGCTGATGGCTGGGGGCGAGACACTGAAAGCGGTCTCCGCTCTCCAGTTGCAGGGTGTAGAGATACTCAGCGCCCTGGAACAGACGATCATTGATGCGGGCATAGATCCCATCCTGCTTGGTGGTCAGGTGGATATCATCGGGGCGAATCAGCAGCTGCAGACCGGTGCCGGGCCGGACTCCATTGGGCAGCTTCCCACTCAGCCGTCCAAAGGGGGTGTCGATGCTGTTCCGGTCGGCCACCTTTATGGCGAACAGGGCGCCCCGCCCGACGAAATCAGCCACGAAGGTAGTGGCTGGATGGTGGTAAAGGTTGTAGCCGCTGTCCCACTGATGCAGCTCACCCTGGTTCATGACGCCGATCTGGTCGGCCATGGTGAAGGCCTCGGTCTGGTCGTGGGTCACCAGGATAGCGGTGATGCCATCCTGTTTCAGCAGTGTGCGCACTTCGCTGGCCAGCTGTCCGCGCAGCTCAGGGTCGAGAGCGGAGAACGGCTCATCCAGCAGCAGGATTTCCGGGCGGGGGGCCATGGCCCGGGCCAGGGCAATCCGCTGCTGCTGTCCGCCGGACAGCTGATGTGGATGCTGCTGTGCGGCATCGGTCAGGCCGACCAGCGTCAGCAGCTCTGCAATTCTCGCCTGTTTTGCCTGGGCCGTCCGCCCGCGCAGGCCAAAGCCGATATTCTCGGCCACGCTGAGATGGGGAAACAGGGCGAAGTCCTGAAACACCATGCCCACCCGGCGCTGCTCCGGCGCAATCATGTGCTGTGTGTCGCAGACCACTTTCCCATGCAGGGCGATGCTGCCCTGACGCAGCGGTTCGAATCCGGCAATCGCTCGCAGCAGCGTGGTTTTGCCGCAGCCACTGGGGCCCAGCAGGCAGCCAATGTCGCCTTCGCGCAGTTTGAGGCTGACTCGCTTGACCACCTCGGTGGTGCCGAAGGCGATCGACGCCTCATTCAGTTCCAGTCGATAGGTCATGCTTCTCTCTCGAATTGCGTATTGAGCGGCTCAGCAGGATCACCGGAATGATTCCCGCCAGGACTATGGTCAGGGCGGCACTGGCGGAATCCCGCAGCCGTTCGTCCGAGGCCAGCTCAAAGGCCCTGACCGCCAGGGTGTTGAAGTTGAAGGGGCGCAGCACCAGGGTGGCGGGCAGCTCCTTCATGACATCCACGAAGACCAGCAGCAGGGCGGTGAGCAGGCTTCCTTTCAGCATCGGCAGGTGGACCCTGTGCAGGACCTGTCCCGGTGAGGCACCCAGGGTGCGGGCGCTTTCGTCAATGCTCTGCTTGATCTTGCCCAGCCCCGCTTCCACCGTCTGCAGCGAGACCGCCAGAAAGCGTACCAGGTAAGCGAAAACCAGCGCCACCAGGGTGCCGCTCAGCAGCAGTCCGCTGGAGATGCCGAAGCGCGCGCGCAGCCAGCTGTCGAGGCTGTTGTCGATCCAGGCCAGCGGCAGCATGACGCCGACCGCAATCACCGTGCCGGGAACCGCGTATCCCATCCCGGCGACTCTGACGGCGGCAACGGTGCCCCGGTCGGAACTGAGCCGGCGGCCGTAACCCATCAGCAGAGCCAGTAGCAGGGCGAGCAGTGCGGTACCGGCGGCCAGCCCGACCGTGTGGAGTATCAGTTGCAGGAACTCACGGTCGATCATCTCCCGTGTTTCAATCGCCCACCACAGCAGTTGGCCGGCGGGCAGCAGGAAACCCAGAAACAGGGTGGTGGAACAGATCAGCAGGGCACCGAGTTTCTGCCGTCCTTTCAGCACAAAGCCGGGCAGGGACTGGTGGCGCTGGCTGGAGTGGTGATAGCGCATCTTGCGCCGGGACCAGCGTTCCAGCAGCACCAGGGTAAAGACAAACAGCAACAGCGCGGTGGAGAGTTGGGCGGCGGCGGCGCTGTCATCCATGCCGAACCAGGTGCGGAAGATGCCGGTGGTAAAGGTGCCGATGCCGAAATACTGCACCGTGCCGTAGTCGGCCAGGGTCTCCATCAGCGCCAGGCTCAGGCCGGCGACGACAGCGGGTCTGGCGAGCGGCAGGGCCACCCGAAAGAAGGTGCGCCAGGGGCCGTTGCCGAGCGAACGGCTCACCTCCAGGACACAGACCGACTGCTCCAGAAAGGCGGCACGGGAGAGCAGGTAGACATAGGGATAGAGGGTCAGTGACAGCATGCCGCCCGCGCCCCAGAGCGAGCGGATTTCCGGAAACCAGTACTCGCCGTAGTGCAGGCCGAGGCCTTCGCGCAGTGCCGTCTGAACCGGTCCGGCCACATCGAACATGCCGGTGTAGGTGTAGGCTATTATATAGGCGGGCATTGCCATGGGTAGCAGCAGTGCCCACTCAAAAACGCTGCGGCCGGGGAAGCGGCACATGGTGGTAAGCCAGGCGGTGGAGACGCCGATCAGCAAGGTGCCGATGGTCACTTCCAGCATCAGCAGCAGGGAGTTGCTGACGTAGTCGGTCAGCACGGTGTCGGCCAGGTGTCGCCACACCGCGCCGGCCGGGATCAGCGCATAGCTGGCAACCACCAGCACCGGCATGGCCAGCAACAGGGCCGTGCCGATAATGCCGAGCCGCCATGACAGTGGTGCTGTCGCTCTCCTGTAGTTGCCAGATGCCACGGGTTCACCGCTACCGGAATGACTGAAACAAAAACTCAACGCCACCCGTTGTGGATGGCGCTGAGACGCGGGAGGTTATTCTCTGGGGTTCGGCGCGATTGTGCAATAGCAGCCCGGTCGCGCCTGCCGCAGGATTTATTTCCAGCCGGCCCGGTCCATCAGCCGAACCGCGGCCGGGTTGTTCTCGCCCAGCAGTGAGAGGTTGAGCGTATCGGCCTTGAAGGTTCCCCACTGCTTCAGGGTCTCGGACCACTCCACTTCCGGTCGTACCGGATACTCCTGATTGACGCTGGCGTACCAGCCCTGGGCCTTTTCGCTGGCGAGGAACTCCAGCAACTTGACCGCCGCTTCCTTGTTCTTGGCGGAGCGGGTCACGCCGGCGCCACTGACATTGACATGGGCGCCCCGGTCATTCTGGTTGGGCCAGAAAAGTGCAACCTTGGCGGCGGCCGCCTGTTCGTTTTCGTCCTTGCTGTTGATCATGGCGCCCAGGTAGTAGGTGTTCACGATCGCCAGATCACAGACGCCGGCTGCTGCCGCCTTCACCTGGTCCCGATCACCCCCCTTGGGGTCACGGGCAAAATTCTTCACGAAGCCGTCGGCCCACTGCTGTGTGGTAGCCTCGCCATCTGCCGCAATCATGGAGGCTACCAGTGACTGGTTGTAGATGTTACCGGAGCCGCGAATGCAGATGCGGCCTTTCCATTGCTCATCCGCCAGGGCCTCGTAGGTCGAGAGCTGTTTTGGATCCACCCGGTCCTTGATATAGGTGATCACACGGGCCCTTACAGAGAGTCCGTACCAGTACCCCTCGGGATCACGGTAGCTGGCCGGGATGGCGGCGTTGAGGGTTTCGCTGGAGGCTGGTTGCAGCACATCGGCTTCCTTGGCGCGATGCAGGCGCCCGGCATCGGTGGTGATAAACAGGTCAGCCGGGGAGTTGGCGCCCTCGGTTGTCAGTCGCTTCAACAGGGCATCCGCCTTGCCGGTGACCAGATTGACCTTGATGCCACTTTCGCTGGTGAACTGGTCCAGCAGTGGCTTGATCAGGGCCTCCTTGCGGGCTGAGTAGACATTCACCTCCGCCGCCAGTGCGTTGCTGCAGAGGGCAATGGCGGTGGCGAAGAGAGCTAGCTTGGAGCGGATGTTCATCGGTTGGATCTCCAGGGGTTGTTGGTTATTGATGCGCATTCTATTAAGAATCATTCGTATTTTCAATAGACGTTGTCGTATTGATTCAAAAGGCGCTGTTGTAAAATGGCGATTAAGGTGACTGGAAGTTGGTGTCAGAGCGGGTTTTGGCGGGCATATCCCTGCCTCCGGTCTATACCCATTGCCTGCCCCGTTGGTTGGGCAGGATGTGGCGGACGAGGCCCGGCACAGGGCGCCCGTTGAGTGATTCGCCGGTCTGGCTGCCGTTATTGGCAAAGGAGTATTCAACAGGTATAGTCGACAACTCAATCCAAACCACTGTGGGAGAGATCGGCCTTGGCCGACGCCGAAGGCGCAAACCGTCCGGAATCGCTCAGGCAGAAGGACCGCAGTGTGGGGAGGGGTGTCTCCTTCCGGGTTGACTCTGGAGAGTGGCCGTCAGGCCCACCGACGGGGCAGGGACCGATGATCTCGGTTTCAAACTCTCAGGTTCAGGACAGAGGGGCGGCGCAGGGTGTGATCTCCTGCGCCGCCCTTTTTTTTGCCCGGAGACGGCCGAGTGCGGCCTTGTTTTTGACTGGTGGAGAATCCCATGGGAAACAGAACCATCCTTTTTGATACCCATAATCAGATGGGTGCACGAATTGTCCCCTTCGGTGGCTGGGACATGCCGCTGCACTACGGGTCGCAGCTGGAAGAGCATCATGCCGTGCGCCGGGATGCCGGCATGTTCGATGTCTGTCACATGACCGTGGTGGATCTCACGGGTGACCGGGTGCGCGCTTTCCTGCGCCACCTGCTGGCCAACGATGTGGAGCGTCTGCAGCAGCCGGGCAAGGCCCTTTACAGCTGCATGCTGAACGAGCAGGGTGGCGTCATCGATGACCTGATCGTCTATTTTATGAATGAAACCTGGTTTCGCATGGTGGTCAATGCCGGTACTACCGAGAAGGATGTTGCCTGGCTGAAACAGCAGAGTCCGGCCTTTGGCGTTACCGTCAAGCCACGCCATGACCTGGCGATGATCGCGGTGCAGGGTCCCCATGCGCGACACAAGGCGCTGCCACTGTTGCCGGAAGGGCTGCGCGAGGCGGCGGCCAACCTTCAACCCTTCTTCGCGGCGACCGCGGCCGACTGGTTTGTCGGGCGAACCGGTTATACTGGCGAGGATGGCTTTGAAGTGGTGGTGCCGGAGAGCGAGGCGGTTGGCTTCTGGCAGGCGCTGGCGGATGCCGGCGTGCAACCCTGTGGCCTGGGCGCACGGGATACGCTGCGCCTGGAGGCCGGCATGAACCTGTACGGGTCCGATATGGACGAAACCATCTCGCCCCTTGAGGCGGGCCTGAACTGGACCATCGCCTGGGAACCGGCTAATCGGGATTTTATCGGCCGCCCTGCCATTGAGGCACGCAGGGGCGATCCCGCCAATCGCCAGTTTGTCGGTCTGGTATTGATCGGCCGGGGTGTGCTGCGCGACCATCAGAAGCTCTTTGTCGCAGATCGGGAGGTCGGGGAGATCACCTCTGGCGGATTTGCGCCTACACTGGAGAAATCCATTGCCCTGGCGCGGGTATCCGCGGAAGTGGCCGGACAGTGTGAGGTGGAGATCCGGGGCAAGCGGATTCCGGCCAGGCTGGTGCGTCCCCCGTTTGTACGCAATGGCAAGATACGGGTCGAGCTTTAAGCGCCGGCCGATAAGCGGAAAATTTCAAAATAACAACCTGATTAGCAACTAGCGAGGGTCTAGAGATGAGCAATGTACCCAATGATCTGAAATACGCCAAAAGTCACGAGTGGGTACGTGATGAAGAGGATGGCACGGTGTTTGTCGGCATCACCGAGCATGCCCAGGAGTTGCTGGGTGATCTGGTTTTTGTTGAACTGCCCGAGGTGGGTGACACGGTCGATGCCGGCAGTGAGTGCGCCGTGGTGGAATCGGTCAAGGCCGCATCCGATGTGTACAGCCCGGTGTCCGGTGAAGTGATAGCGATCAATGAGGCCCTGGCGGATGCACCCGAGACGGTCAATCAGGACGCCTTTGGTGATGGCTGGCTGTTTCAGGTCAAGCTCTCCGCTCCGGCCGAGCTGGACGACCTACTGGATGCCGATGCCTATAGCGAAGTGATGGAATCGGAAGAACACTGAGAGGGCTCAGAGAGACATGCCATTTATCCCCCATACAGAAGAAGAGGTGCAGGAGATGCTGGCAGCCATTGGTGCTGCCTCCATCGATGACCTGTTCGATGAGATCCCGGCCAGCCTGCGACTCTCCCAGCTGGATGCCATACCCAGCGCGTTGTCAGAGATGGAGATTGACCATCTGATGAACAAGCGCGCACTCCAGGATGGGCAGCCGGTCTGCTTCCTGGGGGCCGGTGCCTACGATCACCATATACCGGCGGCGGTCTGGCAGATCACCACCCGGGGCGAGTATTACACCGCCTACACGCCCTACCAGGCCGAGGCGAGCCAGGGCACGCTGCAACTGCTGTATGAGTTCCAGTCCATGATGGTGGCGCTGACCGGCATGGACGTCTCCAACGCCTCGCTCTATGACGGTGCCTCGGCCCTGGCCGAGGCGGTGTTGATGGCGGTGCGAGCCAATCGCAAGTCCAGATCCAAGCGCATCCTGATGCCCAGAACGGTGCATCCGGCCTATCGACGGGTGGTGCGCAATATTGTCAAAAACCAGCAGATCGAGCTGGTGGAGCTGCCGTTCGACCCACAGGGCGGACATACTGACCCAGCCGTGCTGGAACAGTATCAGGGCGAGGATTTCGCCGCGCTGGTCATCCCCCAGCCCAATTTCTTCGGGGTGCTCGAGGAGGTGGACGCCCTGACCGACTGGGCGCATGCCAACGGCGCCCTGGCGATTGGCGTGGTCAACCCCCTGGCCCTGGCGCTACTGACCCCGCCGGGAGAGTGGGGCGAGCAGGGTGCCGACATCTGCTGTGGCGAGGGACAGCCGCTGGGTGCGCCGCTCTCCTCCGGTGGTCCCTACTTCGGCTTCCTCTGCTGCAAACAGGCACAGGTGCGGCAGATGCCGGGGCGCATTATCGGGCGTACCGAAGATCTGGATGGCAAGGTGGGCTATACCCTGACCCTGCAGGCCCGTGAACAGCATATCCGCCGCTCCAAGGCGACCTCGAACATCTGTACCAATCAGGGTCTGATGGTCACTGCGGCGACCATCCACATGGCGCTGCTGGGCAGTGAGGGCCTGGAACGGGCGGCGGCCGCCTGTTTTGGGAATACCGGTAAACTGGTAGACGCCCTGGGCGCTATTCCCGGGGTGACGCCGCTGTTTGATCGGCCTGCCTTCCATGAGCGGGTGCTGCGATTGCCGGCGCCGGCAGGCAGTGTGTTGCGTTCCCTGGCGGCCCACAATGTGCTGGGGGGACTGGATCTGTCGCGCGACTACCCGGAACTGGGCGATGCCATCCTGGTCTGCGCCACCGAAAAGCGGACCGAAGACGAGATCGCCGCCTATGCCGAGAAACTGGCCCGGGTAATCCAGCTGCAGGGTGGTGTCACCTGTGGTCTGGTACCGAAAGAGTAATCTGGAGAATCTGCAGCATGCTAATTTTTGAACAATCCAAAAGCGGACGCTATGCCTCGGCGCAGTCGCCTCTCGACAAGGCGGATGTCAGCGGCCTTCCCGAGCAGTTTCGGCGCAAACGGTCTGCCGCCCTGCCGGAAGTCTCCGAGATGCAGGCGGTGCGGCATTACACCCGCCTGTCGCGCAAGAATTTCTCCATCGATACCCAGTTCTATCCCCTGGGTTCCTGTACCATGAAGTACAACCCGCGCGCCTGCAACAGTCTGGCCAGTCTGCCGGGGCTGGTGTCGCGCCATCCGGAGGCGCCGGAGAGCCATAGCCAGGGCTTTATGGCCTGCCTGTACGAGTTGCAGGAGATGCTGCGTGAAGTGACCGGCATGAAGGCGGTGTCGCTCAGTCCCGCGGCCGGTGCCCAGGGTGAGTTTGCCGGGGTGGCCATGATCCGCGCCTACCATGAGGCGCGGGGCGATAGCGCCCGCTGCGAGATCCTGGCGCCGGATGCGGCCCATGGCACCAACCCGGCGACGGCGGTAATGTGCGGCTACAAGGTGCGCGAGATCCCCACCGGGCCGGATGGCGATGTGGATCTGGAAGCGCTGAAGGCGGTGGTCGGCCCACAGACGGCCGGCATCATGTTGACCAATCCCTCCACGCTGGGGGTATTTGATCGAAAAATCGAAGCCATAGCGAAAACGGTGCATGAAGCGGGCGGGCTGCTCTATTACGATGGGGCCAACCTGAATGCCATCCTCGGCAAGGTCCGTCCCGGTACCATGGGCTTTGACGTCATCCACATGAACCTGCACAAAACCTTCTCCACGCCGCATGGCGGTGGCGGACCGGGGGCGGGCCCGGTGGGCGTGAGCGAGCGTCTGGTGCCCTATCTGCCGGTGCCGATGGTGACCCTGGACGGTGATCACTACCGCTGGCTCACGGAACAGGATTGCCCCGAGAGTATCGGCCGCCTGACCGCCTTTGCCGGTAACGCCGGGGTGTTGCTGCGCGCCTACGTCTATGCCCGGATGCTGGGTCGTGAGGGGATGCCACGGGTGGCCGAGTTCTCCACCCTGAACGCCAACTATATGCTGAAGCAGTTGCAGTCGATCGGATTTCAGGCGGCCTATCCACAGCGTCGTGCTACCCATGAGTTCATTATCACCCTGAAAAAACAGGCCAGGGAGCTGGGGGTCAATACCATGGACTTCGCCAAACGTCTGCTGGATTACGGCTTTCACGCACCCACCACCTATTTTCCGCTGCTGGTACCGGAGTGTCTGTTGATTGAACCAACCGAGACTGAAGACAAGGCGACGCTGGATGGATTTATCGATGCCATGGGCCGTATTCTGGCGGAGGCGAAGGAAGATCCCGTGATGGTCAAGGGGGCGCCCTATACCTTGCCGGTGAAACGTCTGGATGACGTCAAGGCGGCGCGCGAACTGGATCTGGCCTGGCGGCCGGGGGCTCATTAAATGGCCAACCAGAAGGCCACCGGCATTCGTCGTATTATTAATGCCGGTGGCTACTCCATGGCCGGATTCGGGGCCTGTTGGCGGCATGAGGCCGCGTTCCGGCAGGAGCTGCTGGGGCTGATTGTGCTGCTGCCGCCGGCGCTCTATTTGGGCCAGAACGGGGTTGAGCGGGCTCTGCTGGTCGGGAGCCTGTTGCTGGTGCTGTTGGTGGAACTGCTCAATTCCGCCATCGAGGCGGTGGTGGATCGCTTTGGTGGCGAACAGCATGAACTCTCGGGACGGGCCAAGGATATCGGTTCGGCTGCGGTGTTCCTGGCCATTGTGATGGGCATCGTTACCTGGCTGCTGATCCTGTATCCCCGCTGGTGAGAGGCCGCCATACAGGATGGCCTGCAATAACTGGACGCGGTTTTACTCTTTTGCAAATCCCCCATCTGATCTAGATCATTGTCAGGCCGTGTTCCCGCTGGCAGTTTCTACACAGCCCTAAGCCGATCGGTGTAGAATCCCCGGCTTGAATAATACTAATGGAGGAAGGAATGTCTGCACTGATTTGTGGCTCTATGGCCTTTGATACCATCATGGTCTTTCAGGACCAGTTTAAGAACCACATCCTGCCGGAGCAGGTGCATATTCTCAACGTCTCCTTTCTGGTACCGGAGTTGCGCCGTGAGTTCGGTGGCTGTGCCGGGAACATCGCCTATAATTTGAAGTTGCTGGGTGGTGACGGAAAACCGATGGCGACCGTTGGTGCCGACTTTGGCGCCTACGCCAACTGGATGGATGAGATCGGCGTCAGCCGGGACCATATCAAGGTGATTGAGGATAGCTATACCGCGCAGGCCTATATCACCACCGATCAGGATGACAATCAGATCAACGCCTTCCATCCAGGGGCCATGAATCATTCCCATCTCAACCGGGTCGAGCAGGCGAACGGCTGCACAATCGGTATTATCTCCCCGGATGGCCGGCAGGGCATGATTGAACATGCCCAGCAGTTTGTCGAACAGGGCATCCCGTTCATTTTCGATCCGGGTCAGGGCCTGCCGATGTTTGGCGGCGAGGAGCTGAAGCGGTTTGTCGAGCAGGCCACCTGGCTCGCCTTCAATGATTACGAGGCCAAGCTCATGGAGGAGCGCACGGGCATGACGCCTGAGCAGATGACAGAACAGGTGGAAGCCGTGGTGATTACCCGCGGTGGACAGGGTTCACTGATCTATACCCGGGATCAGCTGTACGAGATTCCCGTCGCGCCGGTAGCCAATATCGTTGACCCTACAGGTTGTGGTGATGCTTATCGGGCCGGCCTGTTGTATGGTTTGATGAACGACATGGACTGGGAAACCACCGGTCGTATCGCCTCCCTGATGGGCGGCATCAAGATCGAGGAGGCGGGGCCGCAAAACCATCGCTTCCAGTGCGACGAGTTCGCCCAGTGCTTTAAGATCGCCTTTGGTTACACCTTCTGATCCAGGCCTTGAGAGTAGACCATGACAGGACATTATGACGAATCGGGTTTTGTGCCCCTGAATATTGCGGTACTGACCATCTCGGATACCCGCACGGAAGAGACCGACAAGTCCGGCAAGATCCTCAAGGAGGGCGCCGAGGCCGCCGGCCATCAGGTGGTCGAAAAGGCGATCGTGAAGGACGATGTTTACCAGATGCGGGCGATCTTTTCGCGCTGGATAGCCGATCCCGAAGTCCATGTGGTGATCAGCACCGGCGGGACCGGCATCACCGGTCGTGACAGTACACCGGAGGCGGTATTGCCGCTGCTGGAGAAGTCGATCGAAGGTTTCGGTGAGCTGTTCCGCCATGTGTCGCTGGAGGAGATCGGCGCCTCGGCAATCCAGTCCCGGGCGATTGCCGGGCTGACCAACCAGACCCTGGTTTTCTGTCTGCCCGGATCAACCGGGGCCTGCCGCACCGGCTGGGAGAAGATCCTCAATCCCCAACTGGACCACCGCACGCGGCCGTGCAATTTTGCCCAGATGTTTCGTGCCTGAGAGCCGCTCAGCAATAAAACCCAAGAGTAGAGACCAATGAGTGATTGTGGTTGTTCTTCCGTAACCGAACCCAGCATGAAGCCGCTTGAGGAGGCGTTGGCCCTGTTGCTCGCCCACGCCAAGGCGGTCAGCGAGCATGAGCTGGTGTCCCTGGCCGAGGCCAATGGCCGCGTCCTGGCTGAACCGGTGGTGAGTAAGATCAATATGCCACCCTGGGATAACAGTGCGATGGACGGTTATGCGGTGAACCGGGCTGACCTGAAAAGCGCGCCCTCCACCCTGGCCATATCCCAGCGCATTCCGGCCGGTGCCGCGCCACAACCCCTGGCCGCCGGTACCGCTGCGCGTATATTTACCGGTGCCCCGGTGCCCCCCGATGCCGATGCCGTGGTCATTCAGGAGGTGTGTGTCCAGGAGGGCGAGCAGGTCACCATTAACGAACTGCCGGAGCCGGGTGCCAACATCCGCTACGCGGGCGAAGACACCCGCATCGGACAGGAAGTGCTGCAGGCGGGTACCCGCCTCGGTGCCCAGCATCTGGGACTGGCCGCGTCGGTCGGTGCCGGCGAACTGGTGGTCTACCGCCGGCTCAAGGTGGCGCTGTTCTCCTCGGGTGATGAGCTGATCAACCCCGGCAAGCCGCTGGGTCCGGGACAGATTTACAACTCCAACGAGTACACCCTGCAGGCGCTGCTGCAGTCGCTGGGGTGCGAAATCGTCAGCCTGGGCATTGTGGAAGATACCTTTGAAGCGACCTGCGACGCGCTCAGTGCCGCTGCCGCGCAGGCGGACCTGGTGATGACCTCCGGTGGCGTGTCGGTGGGTGAAGAGGATCACCTGAAGCCGGCGGTAGAGGCGCTCGGCTCGCTGGATCTGTGGAAGATCGCCATCCGGCCGGGCAAGCCGCTGGCGTTTGGCCATATCGACGGTACTCCCTTCATCGGCACCCCCGGCAACCCGGTCTCCCTGTTTGTCACCTTCTGTCTGTTTGCCCGCCCCTTTATCCTTAAGCAACAGGGCGTCAGGGATACGGAGCTGACACCGACACCGATCCTGGCCAGGGCCGATTTCGACTGGCCGAAAGCGGAGAAGCGGCGTGAGTTTGCCCGAGCCCAGCTGAATCTGGATGCCCAGGGACAGGCGCAGGTTAGCCTCTATTCCAGTCGCTCCTCCGGCGTGCTCAACTCCCTTACCTGGGCCAATGGTCTGGCGATTCTGCCGGAACTGCAGACCCTGGCCCGTGGGGAAATGGTGAAATTCCTGCCTTTCAGTGAGTTACTCAAATGATCAAACTTCTCTTTTTCGCCCGCCTGCGCGAGGCCCTGCAGACCGGTTCCGAGACGCTGGACTTTAGTCCGGAACTGGATTCGGTTGCCGCCATTATTGAACTGTTGCAGGCACGTGGTGGCATTTGGGGTGAGCTGTTTGCCGATGATCAGACCGTGCTGGTGGCGGTCAACCAGGAGATGTGCGATCTGGAGACGTCGGTGAAGGAGGGTGACGAAGTGGCCTTCTTTCCCCCAGTTACCGGCGGTTAGATATACTCTCTTTTTGAGGGGGTGGTTGGGCGTGGCCGTTGATTGACAGCTCCGTAGAATGGGCAAAGCTTGCGTGCCCATCAAATCCCGTGAATGATGGGCACGCAACGCTTCAATTATCTGGATACCGGTGCAAGACCTGAACCGGGAGCTACAACAGAGGATGGCTTTGCCCATCCTACGGGTATCGATCACTCAGCTTATACCCACACGGTACTACGCCATGAATCAAATTAAAATCCAGACCGAACCTTTTGATCTCGCCGCAATCCAGGAAGAGTTGCGCCGGGAGAACCCGGCCATCGGCGCCCTGGTCACCTTTCTGGGGCAGATGCGCGATATCAACGAGGGTGACCGGGTCACCACCATGACCCTGGAGCACTACCCCGGCATGACCGAGAAGGCGCTGCAGGCGATCGTCGATGAGGCCAATGAGCGCTGGCAACTGATGGGTATCCGGGTGGTTCATCGGGTTGGTCCGCTGCAGCCGCTGGATCCGATTGTGCTGGTGGCGGTCGCCAGCGCCCATCGCGGCGAGGCGTTCCAGGCTTGTGAATTTGTCATCGATTATCTCAAGACCCGCGCCCCGTTCTGGAAGAAGGAGCAGACACCGGAGGGTGATCGCTGGGTCGATGCACGCCACACCGATGATCAGGCGGAGCAGCGCTGGCGGCGATAACGATGAGTTCGGTCCTGAACCCCACCCTGCTGGGTGTTTTTATACCCACTTTCTTTTTTGTCTCGGTGACACCGGGCATGTGTATGACCCTCTCCATGACCCTGGGCATGACCATCGGCGTCCGGCGGACATTCTGGATGATGGCGGGTGAACTGCTCGGTGTGGGCCTGGTGGCCGCCGCGGCGGTCATCGGTGTGGCCACCCTGATGTTGCGCTACCCGATGTTGTTTGAGTTGTTCAAATATGTCGGCGGCGCCTATCTGATCTATCTCGGTATCCAGATGTGGCGTTCCCGCGGCAAGCTGTCGATTGATCTTGATTGTCCCCGGCATGACAGCGCCACCGGGATGGCTCTGGCGATGCAGGGGTTCGTGACGGCGGTTGCCAATCCCAAGGGCTGGGCTTTCTTTATCTCCCTGCTGCCGCCCTTTATCAATGATCAGCAGCCAATGCTTCCCCAGCTCACCCTGTTGTTGGGTCTGATCCTGTTGATTGAGTTCGGCTGTCTGGTGCTCTATGCCAGTGGCGGCCGGACCCTGAGCCTGTTTTTGCAGCAACGTGGCAACGTGCGCCTGCTCAACCGGCTGGCGGGCACCCTGATGATGGGGGTGGGACTCTGGCTGGCATTGGGTTGATGATGGAAGTGGAATCCCAACCAGGATTCATACCAACGGGAAGTGTAGATTCCATGCCGGTTGAACAATGAAGAGTCGAGCCGAACTCCTGGAGTCCCAATTCCCCGGGGCTGTGCTGCGGGGAGATCTGCCTGAACCGGTGGCGGCTCTGCAGCCTGTCGATGTTGGATTGACGCCAACGGATCTGGTGGACCTGTTCGAGAGCCAGCTGATGAGCCGGCATCTTGATTACCAGTCACGCCGGCTGCGTGCCAGAAATGAGAGCTTCTATACCATCGGCAGTGCCGGCCATGAGGGCAATGCGGTACTCGGCAAACTGTTCCGTATTACCGACATGGCGTTTCTGCATTACCGCAGTGGTGCCCTGCTGATCCAGCGCAGCAAACAGCGGCCCGGTGAGACACCGCTGTATGACATGCTGCTCTCCTTTGCCGCTTCGCGGGAAGACCCGATCTCCGGCGGACGACACAAGGTGCTGGGCAGCAAGACCCTGCTGGTGCCACCCCAGACCAGCACCATCGCCTCCCATCTGCCCAAGGCGATGGGAGCGGCCCATGCCCTGGGTCTGGCGCGGGTACTGGAACCGGACGGTCCGGCCCTACCGAGGGACAGTGTCATTCTGTGCAACTTCGGAGATGCCTCGGCCAATCACTCCACCGCCCAGGGGGCGATCAACGCGGCGGGCTGGGCGGCCTACCAAAACTCACCCATGCCGATCGTGTTTGTCTGTGAAGACAATGGTATCGGTATCTCCACCAGCACCCCCAGGGGTTGGATTCACGCCAGCTTTTGCGGCCGTGCCGGTCTGCACTATCTCTATTGTGACGGTACCGATCTGCTGGATACCGCCCGGGGTGTGCGGGCAGCGGTGGATTATGCGCGCCGTTTCCGCAAGCCGGTGTTTCTGCATATGCGGGTGATTCGTCTGCTGGGGCATGCCGGCTCGGATACCGAAACAGGTTATCGCACACTGCAACAAGTGGAGGCGGATGAGCGGCAGGACCCGCTGCTGCACTCGGCGCGTATCCTGCTGGAGCAGGGCATCCTCGGTGCCGATGAGATCTGTGGATTAAACGCACAGATTGCGCAACGGGTGGCCCGTATCGCCGAACATGCAATCTTGCGGCCCAAGCTGCGGAGTGCCGCCGAGGTGATGGCGCCGATTGCGCCGCCACACCGGACATTCCCCCCGGCCCCGCCGGCCGATAGCGCCGCCCGCGAGGCAATGCTGGGCCAGGAGCGGCGCCAGTTGCACAAGCCGCAGAATATGGCGCGGCTGATCAATCTGGCGCTGGCCGATATTCTGCTCCAGTACCGCAACAGCGTGGTGTGTGGTGAGGATGTGGGCAGGAAGGGGGGCGTCTACAGCGTCACTACCGGACTGCTGGAGAAGTTTGGTCCGCACCGGGTGATCAATACCCTGCTGGACGAGCAGAGCATCCTCGGGCTGGCCATCGGCCTGGGCCAGCTCGGTTATCTGCCGATACCGGAGATCCAGTTTCTCGCCTATGTGCACAATGCCGAGGATCAGATTCGCGGTGAGGCGGCGACTCTCTCATTCTTTTCCAACGGCCAGTTCAGTAATCCGATGGTGGTACGGATCGCCGGCCTGGCCTACCAAAAGGGATTTGGCGGTCACTTCCATAATGACAACTCGCTGGCGCTGTTCCGGGATATTCCCGGCCTGGTGATTGCCTGCCCTTCGAACGGCGCGGACGCGGTGCAGATGCTGCGCAGCTGCGTGGCACTGGCGCGGGAGCAGCGCCGCGTGGTGATCTTCATCGAGCCGATAGCCCTCTACATGACCCGGGATCTGTACCAGTCCGGTGATGAGCGCTGGACCGCCGAGTATGCAGCGCCCGGCGAAGGGATGCCGATAGCCGTGGGTGAGTTTGGCTGCCATGGCAATGGCACTGATCTCTGTATCATCAGTTATGGCAACGGCTACTATCTCTCCCGACAGGCGGCCCATGAGCTGACCCAGGGCCACGGGATTGACCTGCGGGTGATCGATCTGCGCTGGCTGGCACCGCTGGACGAGGCGGCGTTAATCGAGATGGTTGCGCCCTGCAGGCGGGTGCTGGTGGTGGATGAGTGTCGTCGCACCGGCTCCATCAGTGAGGCTGTTGTCACCCTGTTGACCGAGCGCGCACCGGGACGGCACCGGATCGCCCGGGTGACTGCCGAGGACAGTTTTATCCCGCTGGCCGAGGCGGCCCATCTGGTGTTGCCGGATAAACAGCAGATCATCAAGGCCGCACGTGCGCTGATCGACGGGGCGCCGATATGAAACAGACTGCCGTGGTGATCTGCCCGGGGCGTGGCAGCTACAACCGGGAAGAGCTGGGTTATCTGGCGAGGTATCATGCGGATAAGTCGGCGTTCCTCGCGGGGATTGACCGGTATCGCCGGCTGTGTGGGCAGGTAGCGATTACAGAGCTGGATGGGCTCTCCCGCTATTCGCCCAGTCAGCATGGCGCCGGTGAGAACGCCTCGGCGCTGATCTATGCCTGTGCCCTGGCCGATTTTACCGATATTGACCGGGAACATTACGAGATCGTCGCGGTTACCGGTAACTCCATGGGTTGGTATCTGGCCCTGGCGGCGGCCGGCGCGCTCGACCAACAGGCGGCCATCGCCCTGGTCAACACCATGGGATCGATGATGCGGGATGGCCTGATCGGCGGGCAACTGGTCTATCCGGTGGTGGATGAAAACTGGCGACCTGATTCCGCGGCTAAAGCGAACCTTGCCGCGCAGATGGAACGGGTCAACCGGCTACCCGGCCGCCAGGCCTATCTCTCCATTGATCTGGGAGGACTCTGGGTGATCGGTGCCAATACGGCGGCTATCGACGCGCTCAAGAGCTCCCTGCCGCCCATCGATGATCGCTATCCCATGCTGCTGGCCAAGCACGCGGCCTTCCATACCCCGTTGCTCCAGTCGGTAGCGCAAAAGGCTCGGGAGCTGTTGTCCCCCGATCTGTTTGGGCGGCCCGGGTTGCCCCTGATCGACGGCCGGGGGCATATCTGGCAACCCCTGGCGACCGATACCCTGGCACTGTATGAATACACTCTGGGCCATCAGGTGGTGGCCCCGTTTGATTTCTCTGCCGCGGTCGAGGTGGCGATCAAGGAGTTTGCCCCGGACCGGCTGATCCTGCTTGGACCGGGCAGCAGCCTGGGAGCGCCCGTCGGTCAGGCGTTGATAAGGCACCGCTGGCTGGGGCTGGAGGACAAGCCGGGATTCAAGCGGCGCCAGGCGGATGATCCTTTCCTGCTGGCGATGGGTCAGGAGGATCAAAGGTCACGGGTGGTGCGCCAAGGATGAAAGGCCTTCTTGTCAATGCCCCGCATAAGCGGGGCAAACAGCCGGTCTGACTATCAGGGCCTTACATAGGCGTAGCCCCGCTCCTGCAGTTCCATCAGCCGCAGCACGCCGGCCTCCACCACAGTGACACCTTCCAGCAATGCCGGCATTTTACCGGTCTTCTTTTCTATCCCTTTCATGGTGTTGCCGCAGGCACTGAACTGGATATCCTGCATGGCCAGGCTGGTAATCCGCTGGCCCTCCTTGGAGTTGCTGGTGAGCATGCCGAGACCGGGTCCGTAGGCGACGATCTCGATCTGCACATTATCCTGGCCCAGCGCCTTCTGCAGATTGACGGCGTTGTTCAGGGCAATGGTCTGGGTGCGGGGGTCATCGGTACTGACCTGGATTACTACCTTGTGCGGGGCGCCTTCTGCCGCCAGCAGGGTCTGTCCGGTGAACAGGCCGAAAAACAGCAGCAGGGCCATCAGGCTGTGGTTGATTGTTTTCATTGATTATCCTCTCTTTGGTTTGATGCCTGCAGCAGCGGTTTTTTTTGATATCGGCCGCTTTGTTGCAGATGGGTTGCAAGGATCTGATTCACTGTTCAGACCTTGATATAGGCCCAGCCGGTCTGCTGGCGCCGGGTGATATAGGCGACCCCGGAGCGGATGATCACCGCCTCGGGCAGTATCTGGATCTGCTCACCGGTCGCTTTGGTCAGGCGTTCCAGGGTGCTGCCGCAGGCCGCAAAGACCAGGTTCGGGTAGGTCTCACTCAGTTGGCGGATACGCTCAGGGAAGGGCGAACGATTCCGTTGCATCAGACGCAATCCCTGGTTATTGGCCACTACCTCGAGACGCAGCGGTCTGCCGCTGGCACGATGCTCCTTCAGTACCAGCTCCACCTGGTCCAGCAGCAGGGCGGCATCATCCCGGTTGTCACTGCTGATATGGAATACCACCCGGGTCTGGGTTTGCTGCATCCGGTCCAGCGAGGCCAGTGGTTTCTGTGCCGATGTCGCCCCGGAGGGTGCCTGGTCGGTCATGCTGTGAACGGCAAACAGGGAGAGCGCGCCCATTGCTGCCGCTGCCAGGTAGCGGGTGAAGCCCCCGCCGGTCCAGGCACGGGTCTGCTGGCGGGATGGCTGCCCGGTGAGTGGGTAGGCTGCACGGGTGAGTGCCTTCAGGTACTGCAGCTGTACGAGACGGCTGCGCAGGGGATCTGAGTCAGCCGCAGCCTGCAGTATCTCAAGCTGCTCGGCCTGGGACAGCTCATGATCAATAAAGGCATTCAGCTGTTCATCACTGAAGTGAAGTTCACTCATTTCACACGCTCCAGGAATGGCCGGTTGCCGGGCTTATTGCCGTGGGCAGGCGTTATCAGTTGTTTCAGGTTCTGCCTGGCTCGGCTTAGTCGGCTCATTACGGTGCCGACCGGGATGTCCAGAATATCGGCCACTTCGGTATAGCTGCAGGCCTCCAGATCAACCAGCATCAGCACCTCGCGCTGATCCGGCGTCAGCCGGCCGATGGCCTGTCGTACCTGGTTGGTGGTCTGTTGTTGCGCCAGCTGTTCATCGGCGCTGGAAAGGGATTGATCGATACACTCTTCGAATTGATCGGCCGGTTTATGACGTCGGCAGTGATCCCGGAAACAGTTGGCCAGTATGGAAAAGACCCACCCCTCCAGCGCCTTGTCATCCTTGAGTGTATCCAGTCGGGAGAGGGCCCGGGCCAGCGCTTCCTGTGACAGATCTTCCGCCAGGCTCTGCTCACCGCACCAGGCCAGCGCCAGCCGCCGGAGCCGGGGACTCAGTGCCGCCAGGCGCTGTCGGTTTTTACTCGCTGTACGCCATGTGGTGAACATGAAGCCTGGTCCTTTTTTTCGCCATTGTGGGTAGGACGCGGTAGCCGGTGGATTTATTCCATGTTTTTCAGGACGCTGAAAATCCCAACAGTTGCCGGCCATTGAGGCGGAGATTGTTGGCATAACCTGTGCGTTGCTACGGGCCCGCGCCCGAGGGCTACTCCCGGAACCGCTTGAACGAGCCAACGGCGCCATCGAACTGCTGACTCCCGTCGCCCGCGGCCGCTTCACCGCGGGCCAGCGCGCGCTCGAATGCTTCGAAGTCGTGGATCGGTGCCTCGCAGTGGGAGCCGTGACAGAGATAGGCGATGCAGCCGTCGCCCGCCGACTTGATGCCCAGTGCCTCCGGCAGATCGCTGGCCGAGCTGGGTATGGCGAAGCTGATCCGGCGTGGGGCATAGTGCTGATTCGCCCGCTTGAACCAGGGTTGCAAGGCCGCCTCATCGCCGCGCAGGATAATCACCTCGGTGGGGTTGATCAGCTCATCCAGCGCCTTGAGCATGGTGCAGTAGGCGTGGGGGATCTGTTTCAGGTGCTCCCAGGTGCAGTGCAGGGTGCGCTCGGCTGCATGCAGGTAATGCGTCTCGCCCAGCAGGTGGCCGAGACGGGTCAACACGGACGCGGCAACACCGTTGCCGGCCGGAATCGATTCATCGCCAAATGGCTTGGGACGGTAGATCAGCGTCTCATGGTCATTAGAGGTGAAGAAGAAGCCACCTTGTTGCTTGTCTTCAAACCGCTCCAGCATGATATCGGTAAGTTCGGTGGCGAATGCCAGCAGCCGGCTGTCCCACTGAGCCTGCAACAGCTCCAGCAGGGCGTCGATCAGGTTGGCGTAATCATCCAGATAACCGTTCAGATTGGCCTGGCCATCCTTGCAGGAGACCAGCAGGTGCCGGTCGCGCCACAACTGCTGCTGAATGAATTCCACCGCCCGGCGGGCCGAGTTGATCAGCGTCGGCTCGTCCAGCAGCCGTCCGGCCCGTGCCAGCCCTTTGATCATCAGGGCGTTCCAGGTGGTGAGGATCTTCTCGTCACGCCCGGGGCGTACCCGTTTTTCCCGCTGTTTGAGCAGTTTCTGGCGCGCCTGCTCCAGTAGCTGCCGCGCCTGCTCCGAGCTGCTGCCCAGTTCGCTGTTCAAGGTGGCGACATCGGTATAGCCGTGCAGATGCCACAGGCCTTCAAAATTAGGCTCCTGGTCCAGGCCGTAATAGCGGCTGAAATGACGGTATTCATCCTCACTCAGCAGCTGCTTGATTTCGCTCCGGTCCCAGGCGTAGAAGCGTCCTTCATGGCCCTCGCTGTCGGCGTCCAGGGAGGAGTAGAAGCCCCCCTCGGGGGATTGCATCTCGGTCATCACCCAGCGGGCGGTGTTCAGCGCCGTCTCCCGGAATAGCGGTTTGCCGGTGGCCTGCCAGAGGTCGGTATAGAGGCTGAGCAGTGGCCCGTTGTCATACAGCATCTTCTCGAAGTGGGGGATCATCCATCGGCTGTCCACCGAGTAGCGGCAGAAACCGCCGGCGAGCTGGTCGTTGATGCCGCCGAGTGCCATTCGGGTCAGGGTGAAGTCCACCATGTAGAGAGAGCGGGGATCGCTGGTGCCGGTGGCCGCCCAGTGCCTGAGCAACTGCTCCAGGCTGCTGGGGTGGGGAAACTTCGGTGCGCTGCCAAAGCCGCCGTAGCTCTCGTCAAAACTGCTCGCCAACTGCTGGCGGGCGGTCTCCAGTGGTGCCGAATCGAGTGGCACGGCCTTGCCGGGAGCAATCGGATCGAGTTGATTGATGGCGCGGATCAGTGCCTTGTTCTGTGCCTGGATGTCTTCCCGTTGTTGATGATAGGCGTTGGCGATGTTGTGCAGGATCTCGCTGAACGACGGCATGCCCTGGCGCGGCTCCCGCGGGAAGTAAGTGCCGGCAAAGAATGGTGTCTGGTCATCCGGGGTCAGGAATACCGTGAGCGGCCAGCCGCCGGGACGCTGGGCCAGCAATTGATGGGCTGACTGATAGACCCGGTCCAGGTCGGGCCGCTCCTCCCGGTCCACCTTGATGTTGACGAACAGCCGGTTCATCACCTCGGCGGTGGCATCGTCCTCAAAGGATTCATGGGCCATCACATGGCACCAGTGGCAGGCGGAGTAGCCGATGGAGAGCAGGATCGGTTTGTCCTCCTGGCGGGCTTTTTTCAGTGCCTCCTCGCCCCAGGGATACCACTCCACCGGGTTGTCGGCATGTTGTTGCAGATAGGGGCTGGTGCAATCGCTCAGACGGTTTGCAGGCATGTGATTTCCTGTAGTGCTCTGTTTTGCGCAGATGGCGGGTTTGGCTGAAACATTCGCGAATGTTTTCAGGGATCATGACAGAAACTATAGCTGCATCAACGGGCAATTCCCGATGGAATTGCCCGGGATGCGGGCATGTCCCGGTGTGGGGTGTGGTTATATCCGGCCGCCTGAAGCCAATCAGTTACCCATTACCTACCACTTCAGATTGAGCGGATTGTCCGGGTTGATACCATCCATAAACGGCAGTCGCCGGTCGCTGTGGGTGATCTGGTAGACCAGGCCCATCCAGTTGCCCACAATTCCCTCGGCGGTATCGTGCCAGGTGTTGTCCAGATCCGCCGCGATCAGCGGTTCCGGGAACTCCGGGGGCTCGGTGCCATCCAGCAGGGCGCGTTCCAGATAGAGCTGATACTCATTGAAAATAGCCTGTACCCGTGGCATGAAGTAGTTGTCCGGAAACGGGGGGTAGCTTTTTCGTTTGCCGGCCGCAAACAGCAGCACCTCGCGTTTGTACTCCTTGAGCAGGCTGATGGTTTCGTACTCCGGATGCCCCTGGAAATAGACCATGCGGAAGCCGTCCTTGCTGACCGCCAGATGTACTCCGGCTACTTCACTCTCGGCCAGGATGTGTAGGCCGGCATCTTCAAACTGCTGGCGTGATATCTCGTTGAAACGGGAGTGGGGTACGTCAAAGCGGGTATTGACGTCGTTCACCAGCGGATGGACCCGATCCATTACCCGGTGCGGGAAGACCCCCCAGCGCTTGAATCCCAGGGGTTTGCGTTTGGTGGCGTGGCGCGCCTCCAGCACCGCGTGGGTAGCCAGGCAGGAGCAGAGGGTTGAGGTGACATTTTCATAGGCCCACTCCACCACCCGCTCCAGCGGCTCCCAGAACGGCTCATCGGCGAGGTTGGGATGGACCGGCGTGGCACCGGTAATGATCAGGGCATCCAGGCCGTCCGCCTGGATCTTCTCCAGTGGCTCATAGTACTGGTCAATATGTTTGCGGGCCTTTTCCCCCCGGGGCAGCTCGTCCAGGGTAAAGGGGTGTACATAGAACTGGGCGATCGGATTGCTCTCGCCGATCAGCTGGAAGAATTGTCGCTCGGTGGGCTCCAGGGCGCCATCCGGCATCATGTTCAGCAGGCCGATGTGCAGCTCGCGGATATCCTGATGTTGCGCCCGGTCCGGCTCCAGTACGGTCTGGCCGGATTTTCTCAGACGCTCAAAGGTGGGCAGATTGTTGTGTGATACCAGTGGCATGACGGCTCCGGGTCAGTCCCATTGTTTACGTGAAATGGCCAGCTCCAGCAGGGCCAGGAAATCGGCCTCATCCCGTACCTGGTTCACCTCCAGGGAGGTGACGGTGTAGCCGAGGGGGCGGGCAATCGCCTCATAGTGCGGGATGCGGGAGTGGAACAGGTGCGGGAAAACCCAGCGGGTGAAATCGTCCGGGTCCATCTGTGCCGCATACTGCAGTCCCCGTTCCTGGAGATAGGTCTGCACCTGCCGCTGCAGGAACGCGGGGCGGAAATAGAGTGGCTTGGGATCATCCTGGGCGCGCCGGATCAGCTCCGCCTCTTCATCCTCCCCGGTGGCCTGGATATAGAGGATCAGACTGTGCTCCGCCAGCAGCTCGATAATGCCGGGCTCCTCCATGTCGCAGAGGCTGCCACCCACATCATTGACGAAGTGCTGGTAGCCGTAAATCTCCCGCGCCTTGCGGATGAATTCGGGGACATCCCGCATGGCGTTGATCTCGGCCTGGCGATACAACGCCTGGCGCTGTTGGAACGCGCCCAGCGGCACTCCACCCAGTTCCGGATTCCCCAGCTTGCCGACATAAGAGAGCACCGGCCCCAGGTCGTCTACCTTGATGTTGTTGCGAATATAGATCCAGTCCTTGCGCAACAGCTCCTTCAGGAAGGGTATCCGCATCGCCTCCTGCTTGATGCTGTCGAGGATCGTTTCATCCAGATAACGGGTGCCGATGCGGTAGTCGCCGGAGTAGTGAAACCAGTTATAGCGGCGCATGGTCTTGGAGAGGTGGGTCTTGCCCACGCCGGACATGCCCAGCAGGGTGATGCTCTTGTTCTTCCAGGCGCGGAACTGTTGCAGACTCAACTTCACGACTTGCAGCCTTCTCTATAAGTGTTGGTGATCTTCAGGCGGCTTAATATAACCGAAATCAGCGCCGGACGTCCCTGCGCTCTCCTAATCCGGCCATAAAAGGGAGTATCAGCAGCAGCAGACAGATCAGGATCACCCCCTGCCAGCCCCACTGGGTATAGGCAAAGCCACTGCCGGTGATGCCGATCCAGCCGCCCACGTAGTAGAAAAGTACGTAGAGGGCGTTGGCGCGGCCCTGGCCGCCGGTGAGGCGCCGGTTCAGGGAGCCGACGGCGGCGGCGTGCACGGCAAAGAAGCCGGCACAGAGACCCAGCAGTCCGAGGATGATCGCGACAATAGAGGGCAGCAGGGTCAGTGCCACCGAGGAACCCAGCAGCAGGGTGCCGCCGATCAGGGTGTTGCCACTGCCGATGCGGTTGCTGATTCGACCCGACAGCGGCCCCATGAAGATCCCCATCACATAGACCAGGTAGAGCAGGGTGATCAGCTCGGTGGAGAAGGAGAAGGGTTCGGCCGCCAGCCGGAATGGCAGGTAGTTGAACACCGATGAAAAGATGAAGAAACCGCCGGCCGCCGCCAGGTAGATGCGTACCAGTTCCCAGCGCCGCAGCAGGCTGAGAAAGCGCGGCTGTTCACGGGCGATGTTATCCACCTTCGGCTGCCGCGGCAGTTGCTTCAGCGCCAGAAAGGTAGCCACCAGGATCAGCACGGCGGCAGAGACAAAGGCGTAGCGCCAGTGCAGCGGCGGGTGGATCCAGCCGCCAAGCAGGCGACCGCCCAGTCCGCCGACCACGGTGGCCGAGACATAGGCACCCATCACCACATTGAGCCGCTCGATCGGCAGGGTCTTGGCCAGGTAGGCGGCGATACAGGTGGTCAGGGCGGGTATAAACAGACCCTGCAGAAAACGGGCGCCGATCAGAAGCCAGAGGTTGTCGGTCACGGCGCAGATCAGGCCACCCAGCGCCACGGCAATGCCACCGGTGAGGATGATGGGCTGGATCGGCAGGCGGTCCGCCAGCACCCCGAACGGCAGATTGGCCAGGGCGATACCGAGAATCACGGCGGCAACGGTGAAGGAGACCTGCAGGGTGGTGGCCGCAAACTCGGCCTGCAGCACCGGCAGTACCGGCTGGGTCAGATAGATGTTGGTAAAGGAGGCGGCAACCAGGGTGAAGACCACCAGCTGCAGGCGCAGATGTGAGCGTTCACTCATTCAGGTACAGCCACCACAGCTGCCACAGCGCCAGTCACTGCCATTGACCGCCTGGAAAAACCAGCGGGCGTGCTGTTCGTCGATCGGGATATCGTTGGCGATGAACAGGTCGCTGAGCCAGTCGATGTTCTCCAGCACCCAGTCATCCTCTTCCAGGCCCTCGGCAAACTCCGGGTCGTCGGGATAGAGAAAGGAGTAAATGCCATAGGTGCCCATATCCTCTTCGCTGCGGGGGGCGGGGATCTGCAGGGGGCGGCCCTGGTAGCTGATCTCCCAGCGACCGAGGCAGATCAGGTGGCCCTGTTCACTCCAGGCGGCGGTAAACGGATTACTCATGGTGGTCAGGTATCGATAAAGCCCGGCGGATTCGGTCAGGATCACCCGCCAGTCCTCGGCGGGTGAAGGGGGTATTATAGTCGATCCGGGGGGGCGGTTTGTAGTTCGGATCGGACTTTTTCGATCGCCGCCAGGCGTCGCCGGGTCACCCAGCCGGCACCCATGAACAGCCGGTAGAGCAGCGGCACGACGAACAGGGTCAGCACGGTGGATACGGCCAGTCCCCAGACAATGGCGGTGGCGACCGGTCCCCACATCAGCGAGGCACCGCCCAGTCCGGTGGCCAGGGAGAAGAGCCCGGCGATGGTGGTCATGGAGGTGATCAGGATCGGGATCACCCGGCGGCGTGCGGCATACAGAGTGGCGTGCAACACGCTCATGCCCCGCTCCAGTCGCTCGTTGGCGGCGGAGATCAGTACGATGGCGGCATTGACCGCGATACCGGCCAGGGCCACCACGCCGTAGAGGGTGAACAGGCTCAACGGGTTGGCGGTAATGACCAGTCCGATCACCACACCGGTAAAGGCCATGGGAACGGTGGCCAGGATCATCAGCGGCTGGAAATAGCTCTTGAACTGGGTGCCGAGGATCAGATACATCAGCCCGACGCCGAACAGGAACAGTACCGCAATGGCGTCCAGGCTCTCCTGGATATCGTCCAGCTCGCCGGAGAAGTCCAGGTCGATGCTGGGATAGCGCTCAGCGATCAGGTCCCACGCCTCCTGGATCTGCCGGTTCGCGGTGATCGTGTCCGTCCGGGCCTTGTCCAGGTCCGCCTCCACCGTTATGGTGCGGCGGAAATTGTAGTGGCGGATGCTGTTGTTGCTCGGTCCGGTGGTGCTGTGTACCAGCTCCTTCAATGCGATCCGCCCGCCGTTCGGCAGGGGCAGGGTGTAGTTGCCCGGCTCGCCGATGGTGGCGAGGGTGCGCGGCAGGGCGCGTACCCGCACCTCCAGCTCCTCGCCCCGGTCCTGCATTTTGCTGACAATCTCGCCATCCACCAGCAGACGCAGGGTGCGGGTTACCTCGGCCGGGCTGATGCCGGCGCGACGGGCGGCGTCCTGGTTCACCCGCAGCGCCAGTTCCATCTGCCCCTGGCTGTCGTCATCGGTGATATCACGGATGGCCGGGTTCTGCCTCAGGATTGATTTCAGTTCCCGCACTGCTGCACGGATGGTTTCGGTGTCGTCTCCGCGCACCTTGACCTGGATCGGTTTCGAGGTGGGCGGGCCGCCGGCCAGCCGCAGGAAGGAGATCTTGTCCGGTCCGGCGGTGGCCTCGATGTCGGCGCGCATGGACTCGATCATCTCGTCCACGCTGCGCAGGTTATCAGTCTTCGGATTCAACGCCACCAGCACCTGTCCGTAGTGATCGCCGAAAAAGGGGGCGGTCTCGGTAAACAGCTGACCGGCATAGCTGAGGATATTACGGGTCTCGCCCGGCTGGATGTGCTGGCGGATTTTCCGCTCCACCTGCAGCACCTTGTCGCGGGTGAGCTCCAGCGGGGTGCCGGCCGGCATCTCCAGGCTGACGTAGAACAGCCGGATCGGGTCGGTGGCGAAGAAGTCGATCTTGACCAGTCCATTGGCGGTTGCCGCAACGGCGGCGATAAACATCATCAGCACACAGAACAGGATGATCTTCGGCCAGTGCAGCGCACGCACCAGCAGCTTGGTGTATTTGATGCGAATCCAGTGCAGCGCCTCGGTGCGCCAGCGCTGTATCCGCGAGGGGTTTTCGAAGTGCACATTGGCCCCGAGCATGTGGGCCGGCAGCATCCAGTAGGCCTCGATCAGGCTGATCGCCAGCGCGATGGTCACCACCAGCGGGATGATCAGCATGAACTTGCCGAGGATGCCGGGTAGCAGCATCAACGGCAGAAAGGCCGCCATGGTGGTCAGCACGGCGGTGGTGACCGGGGCGAACACCTCCTTGAGGGCCTCCAGGGTGGCGGGCAGTACCGCCATGCCCCGCTGCAGCCGGTAGTAGATGGACTCCACCACCACCACGGCGTCGTCCACCAGCATGCCGAGACTGATCACCACCCCCAGCAGCACACTGACATTGAGGGTCTGGTCCAGTGCGTTGAGCACCAGGAAGGTGCCGGCCAGAATGAACGGGATGCCGATGGTGGTGAGCAGGGAGATGCGGCCGCCGAGAAACAGCCAGGCAACAAACAGCACCATGATCAGGCCCAGCAGGGCATTGGTCTGCATGATGTTGAGGGCGTTGCGGGTGATCTCGGTCTGGTCGTCGATCAGCACCACCTCGACGCCGGTCTTGTCCTGGAAGCGGTTGCGCTCCGCGGCATAATCGGCGATTTTCTGTACCAGTTCGAGGGTGTTGGCGCTCTCCTTCTTGGTGATCGCCAGCATTACCGCCGGCTGGCCCCGATAGAACACCGCCTTGTCCTGTTTCTCCCGCGCCCGCACCACCTGTGCCAGATCGCCCAGTGGTACCTCGCCGCTGACACCTGCCACCGGCAGGGCGGCCAGGTAGCCGGGGTCACTGTCCTGGCCGATAATACGCACCAGCCAGTTCTGGTCGTTCACCCGGGCGCTGCCGGCGGCCAGATCCTGGAAGCTGCGGGTGACCGTATCCGCCAGCTGTCCGGGGGTAATGCCGGCGGCTTCCAGGCGTTCCGGATAGAAGTTGATCTGCAGTTCGGGATCGCGCAGCGCAGTATCCAGAATGCGATCGACCCCCTTGATGCGCTCCAGGTCCTTCTTCACGTTCTCCGCCTGCCGCCGCAGGTTTTCGTCGTCCGCCGGGCCGACGATGGCCAGGGTGGCGCTGGGGAAGGCGTTGGCGGTGGTGATCTCGAACACGAACGGTGTGGTGGCATTGTCCGGCAGTTCGTCGTCCGCGTTCTGTACCTCGCGCCGCAGATCCGCCACCCGCTTGTCGAACACCTCGGGTTTGATGTCCTCGAACCGCACCAGGATGCTGGAGATGCTCTCGCGGCTGACGCTGGAGACGAACTTGATATCCGAGATGGTGCGGATCTTCTTCTCCAGCACTTCGGTGACGCGCTTTTCCACATCCGCCGCCGCAGCGCCGGGCAGTACCGTGGTGATGTCGATCCAGTTGAAATTGATGCTAGGGTCCTGCTCCCGGGGCATCAGGTTGTAGGAGAGAAAGCCCACCACCAGCACCAGACCGAACGTCAGGTTGGCCAATACATGATTACTGAAGAATCGTCCCAGCATGGTGTCGACAGCCCCTAGTTGGCCAACTCGATGGCGGCGCCATCCGACAGCGCCTGGCGCCCCTCAATGACCAGCAGGGTGTCGGCCGGCAGGTCCACCTGTGTCGGGTGTCCCTCCAATGCCTGACTTAACGGTACGAAGCGGGCCTTGCCCTGATCAACGGTAAACAGGCCCAGGGTGTCACCCCGTCTGACCGGCAGATCAGCCGGTACATAGGTCTGTTGTGATTGCCAGAGCAGACGCCCGCTACTGCCGGGCAGTGCACGCCCGTCGCTGAACTGCAGGCGGACCTCCCGGTTACGCCCGAGTGATTCGACCACCGGGACGACCTGGCGCAACCTGACAGGATAGACGCCCTGATTGGTCTCCAACAGGATTTTACCGGCCTCCTGGAGTGATGCGACCCGATCCACGGAGACCTGGGCGGAGATCTCCAGTCGCTCCAGGTCGATCAGGTGGATCAGTGGCTGCCCCGGATTGACCCACTCACCCTCGCCGGCCAGCCGCTCCCTGACCACGCCGGCAAAGGGTGCCTTGATCTCGCAGCGCTGTTGGTTCAATCGGGCTTCGGCAATGGCGGTCAGTTGTGCCTGGCGATCCGCATCGGCGATTTGCAGGTCGGCCTCCTGCTGATTGAGTCGCTCTTCGGAAACGCTGCTGGTCTTGCGTAACGACTGGGTACGCTTGATCTGGCGTTTTGCCAGCGTGACCCGGGCCTCGATACCGGCCAGTCCCGCTTCGGCCTTTCGCAGTTTGAGCTGATTGTCACGACAATCCAGCGCGGTCAACAGGGCATCCCGCTCCACCCGGTCACCCACTTGCACCGGGATTCTCAGAATAACCCCGGTTGTCTCGGCGCTGATTCGGCTCTCATTCAGGCTAAGCGTGGTGGCGGGTGCCGAGTACTCCTGATAAACGGCCACGTCACCCAGTTGGGCGGTGGTGACCTGGATGGGTCGCTCCTGGGCAATGCCGGGCAGGGTAATAAGGCACAGCATGCCCCAGAGCAGGCACCTGGCAGTGTGGTTACTGATCATGATTGTTTCGGGCTCCTCGCCGCGTCGATCTCCTTGAGCAGCGATGCGCTGCGATTCTGCATCAACCGGAGCAGTGCCCGGTTGGCGGCAATTCCGTACTCCAGGGTGAAGCGCATGCCCGGTGTGAGGGTCTGGCACTCATTGCTGATTTTCTCCAGTATGGTCAGTTCAGACTGCAGGTGGGTGGTCTGTTTATCCAGTAGCGCCGCGATCTGTTCGGTCGGCAACAGATGGGCGAACATCATCAGAAACAGAAAATCACTGCGGTACTGTTCGGCCGGTTCGGCCGTCATCAAGGCCTGGAAAAAATGCGCTCGACCTGTCTTGGTGAGAGTGAACACCTTCTTGGTCGGCCGTTTCTCCTGGACCTCTTCATGAAAACTGACCAGCCCCTGTTCGGTCAATTTCGCCAGGGTTGGATAGATGGATCCGTAGCTGGTGGCCTGGAAATGACTGAAAGTCTGCTCTATCGCCTTCTTGATTTCATAACCGCTGGCGTCACCGAGGCTCAATATGCCGAGGCAGAGATGGCTGGTATTCATGTGAAAAAAATATATCGGACCGTTATATGTCGGGGCAATATAATTAACCGGGCGTCTGCTTGTCAAATCTGTTAATCTTGCGTGCGCGTTTTCACCTTCCGATGACACCAGGATTTCAGGCCATGAATTTTGCCCCGCTGCGATTGAAAAAAAACGAGGACCGGCGCCTGCGCGCAGGCCACTGCTGGATCTACAGCAATGAGATCGATAGCTCGATTACGCCGCTGAAAAGCCTGGAGCCGGGACAGCCGGTGGAGATCTTCAGCGACCGGGAGAAGCTGCTGGGTACCGGTTATGTCAATCCACACTCCCTGATCTGTGCAAGGCTGGTCAGCCGTGATCGCCAGCATCCGCTCAGCGGCTCGTTGATCGTGCATCGCTTGAAAGTGGCCCTGGGCCTGCGCGAGCGGCTCTATGTCAAACCCTACTATCGGCTGCTGTTTGGCGAAAGCGATGGTCTGCCGGGGCTGGTCATCGACCGGTTCGGTGATCATCTGGTGATTCAGATCACCACCGCCGGCATGGAGCGGCTGAAGGCGGAGATTCTGGCGGCGGTGGTCAAGGTGCTGCGTCCCGTCGGCGTGCTGTTTCGCAACGACTCACCGGCGCGGGAGTTGGAGGGGCTGGAACTCTATGTGGAGGATGCCCTGGGCGGCTGGCCAGAGGTGCTGGCGGTCGAAGAGCATGGCGTCCGTTTCATGGTGCCTTCCCAGGAGGGTCAGAAGACCGGATGGTTTTTTGATCAGGCGGTCAATCGGGGTCGCATGATCCCTTATATCAAGGACAGGCGGGTGCTGGATGTCTGCAGCTATATCGGCGCCTGGGGTGTGCAGGCGGCGGTGAAAGGGGCATCAGAGGTGATCTGTGTCGATGCCTCGGGCAGTGCCCTGGATGCCGTGGATCGCAATGCGCAGGAGAACGGTGTGGCGGAACGGGTGGCCGGGCTTCAGGGGGATGCCTTTGATGCCCTGCGGGAGTTACGCCAGGCCCATGAGCGGTTTGATGTAGTGCTTGTTGATCCGCCAGCCTTTATCAAGCGTAAGAAGGATACCAAGGAGGGCGTGTTGGCCTATAGGCGGCTGAATCAGTTGGCGCTTCAGGTGCTGAGCAAGGATGGTATTCTGGTCTCATCGTCCTGTTCCCATCACATGGGCGAGGAGGCTCTGCTGCACGAAATCCAGCAGGCGGCACGTCATACCGACCGTTCGCTGCAGTTGCTTGAGCGGGGCTTCCAGGCACCGGATCATCCGGTTCATCCGGCTATCCCGGAAACAGCCTACCTCAAGACCTTTTATCTGCGGGTCTTGCCCAGCTTTTAGGGAAGCTGGAATGGCCCATCCTTTTGCCTTACCTGGCGCGAGGATGGGCTTATCGATTACCCTTTCGAGGCGTGATCCATGATCTCGCGCTGGATTCTCGATTTGTGGGGTTCGGGCATGGCGTGCCATGCTTCCGCTACCGCCATCGCATCAGGTGGAAGGGATGCAGCCAACTCATCACCAAACATCAACCAGGCGGGGTTGACATCCAGTACAGCGGCAATCTGGTCTATTTTACGTGGACGCAGGCTTTTTCCATTTTCGATTTTCTGAATGACCGCCTGATTTGTGCCGGCTCTCACCGCAAGTTGCTCTTGTGTCCAGCCTTTTTCCTGGCGTCTGAAGCGCATCCGTTGACCCAGATTCCCGGGGTTTTGGGGATTCTCATTAGTCATTTTCTTCAACCTGTCGTTAGTCCAATTTTGAGTATAGCTCCCAATCGGGTGGCCGATTGCTGTTCTTGGGTCTTTTTTTCAGTCCCCTGTCACATCTTTGTCATGCCGGGTTTTCGGGGCATGACCAGCCGCCACATTTTTACTACAGGATTGCCTTGGCTATTCAGAACAACCCTGAGTATTCAGGAGCCCCAGTTTCTTTCATGTGTAGCTTTAGCACTCGCTGTGATACCAGTGAACACAATTACTAACACTAAGGAAATTATCATCTTACAAGAATAATCATCCTCGGTGTAAGCATAACCCTTTTTCCTAAAGCTGTCCCGGTTTTGCATCCCAAAATGGCACTTTAATACGCATTTATTTCACTATTTTCTGTGTGCTTTGATCTGGATCGTTTTTCCCATCACCGATGCAGTCGAATTCTAAAACGCTGTTTGCCGGTTCCGTGGCGGGAGTCCTGTGCCTCTATCTCTACCTCGGTTATCTCATCCGGGATGGTGATGGTGAGTCCACGGGTGAAGGGTTGTTCGTCCACGTGGGGATGGAGGAGTCTCCTTTCACCCAGGATGCTTCCGTCGGGTGCCAGTACCCGCCAGGCGTTGGCATAATGTTCCCAGCCGCTATCGGTATGGCGCAGGGTAACCTGAATATGGTAGCGGCCATGGCCGCTGGCGGTAGCGTTGGCGTCGATAATCTCAACACCGCCGGCGGACAGCAGGCTTGGCAACAGTCCCAACAACAAAGAGATAAGGATATGACGCATTTTTGAACGCTCCGTGAACATGCCGGTCCTACTGCGTTTGATTGACATACAACCATAGCCCGCCTCGGTTGCAATATTGGGGTGATTTATTTTTACCCTGACCATAAGATAGCGCCCTATGTTGACATACCCAAATATTGATCCGGTTCTATTCTCGCTCGGGCCTGTTGCGGTGCACTGGTACGGTGTCATGTATCTGGTGGGGTTCGCCGCGGGCTGGTGGCTGGGCCGCTGGCGCGCCGCCCGTCCGGGTTCCGGTTGGCGGGTGGAACAGGTGGATGACCTGCTGTTCTATATCGCCCTGGGCGTGGTGCTCGGCGGCCGCCTTGGCTACACCCTGTTTTACGGATTCGATGAGTTGTTGCGGGATCCGTTCTCCCTGTTGCGGATCTGGCAGGGCGGCATGTCGTTTCATGGCGGTCTGCTCGGGGTGCTGGTGGCCATGTGGCTGTTCGGGCGTCGTCACGGCAAGGGCTTTTTTCAGTGTACCGACTTTATTGCGCCGTTGATTCCAATCGGCCTGGGTGCGGGACGCATCGGCAACTTTATCAATGGTGAGTTGTGGGGGGCGCCCGCTTCCGTGCCCTGGGCCATGCAGGTCTCCTGTGAACGTTTTGTGGCGCTCTGCGTGGATAAACTGCAGTTGCCCCCGGGGACGCTTATGACCCCGCCCCTGCATCCCAACCAGCTCTATGAGGCCTTGCTGGAAGGGGTGGTGATGTTTGTTATCCTGTGGCTGTTCTCGGCACGTCCCCGACCGGCCATGGCGGTCTCCGGTCTGTTTCTGGTCTGTTACGGGGTGTTCCGCTTTGGCATCGAGTTTGTGCGCATGCCGGATGCCCATATCGGTTATCTGGCTTTTGACTGGGTGACCATGGGACAGCTTCTGACCTTCCCGATGCTGCTGGCCGGTGGCGCCATGATCTGGCTGGCTTTTCGCAACAGAACCATAACGGATTGAATTATGCGTCAATATCTTGATCTCATGCGTCATGTCCTGGAGAACGGTACCCGCAAGGAGGACCGCACCGGAACCGGCACCCTCAGTGTGTTTGGCTATCAGATGCGCTTTGATCTGTCGCAAGGCTTCCCCCTGGTTACCACCAAAAAGGTCCACCTGCGTTCGATAATCCATGAGTTGCTCTGGTTTCTGAAGGGCGAGACCAATATCCGCTACCTGAAGGAGAACGGGGTCAGCATCTGGGATGAGTGGGCGGATGAAAACGGTGATCTGGGGCCGGTATACGGGGCCCAGTGGCGCTCCTGGCCAACCCCCGGTGGCGGTAGTATCGACCAGATCGCCCAGTTGGTGGGGCAGATACGTAACACGCCTGATTCCCGGCGCTTGCTGGTAAGTGCCTGGAACCCGGCGCAGGTGGAGCGGATGGCGTTGCCGCCCTGCCACTGCCTGTTCCAGTTCTACGTGGCGGAGGGCCGGCTGTCGTGCCAGCTGTATCAGCGAAGTGCCGATATTTTTCTGGGTGTCCCGTTCAATATCGCCTCCTATGCGCTTTTGACCCTGATGATTGCCCAGGTGACCGGACTGCAGCCGGGTGAGTTCATTCACACTTTCGGCGACGCCCACCTCTATGCCAATCACCTGGATCAGGTGAAGACCCAGTTGTCCCGGAGCCCATTCCCGCTGCCTGACATGCACCTGAATCCGGACGTCGGCTCGCTGTTTGATTTTGTCTATGATGATTTCTCCCTGCAGCAGTACCAGTGTCATCCCCATATCAAGGCGCCGGTAGCGGTCTGATCCGGCGCCGGCTCGGCCCCGGTGTGGCAGGCGTTTTTATCGATTTAGGAAACCTATACTGGATAGTGTGCCTCTAATCTCTTGAAGCATTGATTCCGGGAGGTGGCAGATGCGCAGCATAGCGACGGTCGGTGTGGCCTCGGGTCAGGCAGGCCAGCATGCCGGGTGCTGGCGCGGGCCCATGGTGTTGCGGAATTCACTTGGTCTGAAACGTTATTGCAATACCCAGGGGTTGCAGCTGGTCTGGCATGCGCTGCTGGAGGCGCATGAGCGGGCCGGTAAACTGGATGCGGTGGCCGCTCTCTGCCGACAAACAGCCCGCTTTGCCTCGGCCTTTGTGCAACAGGGGCAACCTTTCCTGTTTCTCGGGGGTGATCACGCAACCGCCATGGGCGTGTGGCAAGGAACAATGGGGGCCTTGCCCGAAGAGGGACGGCTGGGGCTGATCTGGATCGATGCGCACATGGATGCCCACACCTTTCTGACCACGCCATCGGGTAATGTCCATGGCATGCCGGTCGCCGGCCTGCTGGGTCAGGGGGATCGGCTGTTGACCCGGATCTATGGCGGTACGCGCCATCTGGCACCGGAAAATCTGCTGCTGGTCGGGGTGCGCAGCTTCGAACCGGCTGAGCAACGTCTGCTGGGCCGGCTTGGCGTGCGGGTGATTCCCATGGCTGAGTTGCAGGAGCCGGGGGCACTCCGGCTATGCCTCATTGAGGCCGTGGCCCAATTGTCACGTCAGTCGGATGTTCTCGGTATCAGCATCGATCTGGATGCCGTTGATCCCCGGGATGCCCCGGCAGTCGGTGTGCCGGAACCGGGCGGCATTGCCGGTGCCGAGCTGGTCGAGGCATTGACCGCCATTGCCGGAATCCCCCGGCTGGTGGGGATGGAGATTGCCGAGTTTTGTCCGCGCCATGAGCGTGAAGAGAAGACAGTACAGCTGATCGGTACATTGATCGCCGCGCTCTATGGCGAGAGCAGGGTGCTGTACAGATCCTTCGGGTCGGCCGGTGAAGGCGTCAGTTCCACGTCGTCACCGATGTCCAGGTCACAGGCCAGTTGATAGACCAGCCGTAGCACGGCGTAATCCTCCAGGGCGAAGCCGACCGAGTCAAACAGGGTCACTTCCAGCGGTTCCTCGCGCCCCGGCTTGCTGCCGTTGACCAGCTCCCAGAGTTCGGCGTGTATCGGCGTCTCCTGCGAGAGCTGAATTTCACCCTCCGCCAGGCTTTGTGGCAGATACTCCACCACGATCTTGCACTGCTGCAACAGCGCCGGGTCCAGTTCGGTCTTGCCGGGGCAGTCTCCCCCCATGGCGTGTATATGGCTGCCGGGCCGGATCATGCCAGGCCCGAGCAGCTGGTTATGCAGTCGGGCGGCAGTGGCGGTTATGATCATGTCGGCGTCGACTATGGCCTGGTCGATAGACCGGCAGGGAATCAGGCCGGTGCCCCCGGCCATGTTGCGGGCGAATTTCTGCATGGCCCGGGGATCGGTGTCAAAGTATGAAACCTGTTCTATTGGCAGCACCTGGCGGGTGGCCAGCAGCTGGAATTCCGCCTGGGCGCCGGTACCGATCATGGCCAGGTGACGGCTCTCCGGGCGGGCCAGGTATTTTGCCCCGAGTGCGGTCGTGGCCGCGGTGCGGATAGCAGTCAGCAGGGTCATCTCGCTGAGCATCAGGGGGTAGCCGTTCCGCGCGTCTGCCAGCATGCCCAGGGCAACAATGCTGAGGCGCCCCTCGGCGGTATTTTTCGGGTGTCCGTTGACATACTTGAAGCTGTAGTAGTCATCATCCGCACACGGCATCAGCTCGATCACCCCGTGCGGGTAGTGGGTGGCGTGCCGGGGGGATTTACGGAACTCGTGCCAGCGGCTAAAGGCGGCTTCAAGGGCTGACAGACTCTGCCGGAGAAAATCATCCATCCCGGTGCGCCGGATAATCTGCCTCAGGTGGCTGATGGTGATAAGCCGCATGCCGTCAGTCCCATGTTATCTGCTGTTATTGTACGAACGGCGTGCTACTGCCGTTTAGAGTAAAGCTTAGACCATGGACGTGATATGCTCCCCGGCATGCACAAACAGCCGATCCTTTCACTCATTGCCGCGATGGACGAAAACCGGGTTATCGGTTGCGATAATCGCCTGCCCTGGCGCCTGCCTGCCGACCTGCAACACTTCAAGCGCCTGACCCTGGGCAAGCCGATCGTGATGGGGCGGAAAACCTGGGAATCGCTGCCTGGCCTGCTGCCCGGTCGCACCCATATCGTGATTTCATCCAACCCGGCCTATCGGGCCGAGGGGTGTCTGCTGGTGCACTCGATCGAGCAGGCGCTGGCGGCGGCCGGCGAGGTGGACGAGATCATGGTTGTTGGCGGGGCGAACCTGTACCGTCAACTGTTGCCGAGGGCGGATCGCCTCTATCTGACCCTGGTGCACGCCCGGGTGGCGGGTGACGCCTGGTTTCCCGCCTATGAGACGGAGGCCTGGCATGAACTGGCGCGGGAGGAGCACGGTGCCGATGAGCACAACCCGTTTGCCTATACCTTTCTCACGCTTGAGCGAATGCCTCGCTGATGCAGCTGTAACTGGCTCGGCGCCAGATCCGCCGGGTGAGCGGAACTCTCTTGCCGTTCCACCTTTCAGGGGTCGTCAAGGTTTTTTGTAGCCTCCGCAGGAAACCTGTACCGGTCGCGGTGGCTTTTCCCGGCGGATCTGCAGTGCCGTCAGTTTTCCACCCCACAGGCAACCGGTATCCAGGCACCAACTGTTGTGACTGACATGGTAACCCAGCGTCGACCAGTGGCCGAACAGGATGCGCTGGTCACGGCTGGCGCGGCCGGGCACGGCAAACCAGGGATAGAAATCGGACGGCTGATGGCCCGGCGCCCGTTTCTCCTTCAGCGCCAGGTTGCCCTGGCTGTCACAGAAGCGCAGGCGGGTAAAGCAGTTGATAATGAAGCGGTGGCGTTCCATCCCCTGCAACTCGTTCGACCAGCGGCCGGGCTCATTGCCGTACATCTGCAGACAGAACTCCCTGAGTCCGTCACTCTGCAGTACCGCCTCGACCTCGGCGGCGCACTGCAAGGCGGTTGCCAGGTCCCACTGGGGAGGCAGGCCGGCGTGAATCAGGCTGTAGTTCCGTTCGGAACAGTGATGCATCAGGGGGCGCTGGCGCAGCCACTCCAGCAGGTCGTCCCGGTCTTTTGCCTTCAGCACCTCGCGCAGCGTGTGATCCTTTTCCGCATGCTTCAAGTTGCCCTGCGACATCGCCAGCAGATGCAGGTCATGATTACCCAGCACTACCCTGGCGCCATCCCCCAGGTTTTTCACGAAGCGCAGGGTTTTCAGTGAATCGGGACCCCGATTGACCAGATCTCCGGCGAACCAGAGCATGTCCCGGTCGGGGTTGTATTTGATCTGTTTCAGCAGCTGCATCAGTTCCCTGTAGCAGCCTTGAACATCACCGATGGCATACAGCGCCATATTTAGAACCTATTGTCTATTGGATGAGTTGTAGTTGGCGGTCGTGCAGACGACCCAACAGCAGTTGGGAGAGCAGCGCGCCGATAAGCGCCAGGAACATATCCCATTGGGTATCCCAGACGTCACCCTGGGTGCCGAGAAAGGCCGATGAGGCCTCCTCGCTGACCAGTGCGGTCCACCACTCGATCATTTCATAAAAGGCGGAGAAAGCAAGGCAGATGCTGGTCACCGTCAGCAGCAGCCAGCCATCACGGACCAGTGGAGAGCGTCTCAGCAGTATCTCCCGCGCCAGTATGGCCGGGATAAAACCCTGGGCCAGGTGACCAATACGATCATAGTGGTTGCGTGACAGCTCCAGGCTATCACGTAACCAGTTAAACAGGGGGACCTCGGCATAAGTGTAATAGCCGCCGATGATCAGAATGATCGCGTGTAACGTCAGCAGCCGGTAGAGCAGCGGTGTCAGCGGAAACGCCAGACGTGTTCGTATCACCACTAGCAGTCCCAGCATTACTGGCGCGGTCTCCAGGAACCAGGTGAGTCTGTCGGCTACCGGATCGATCGCACTGAACAGGAGGGACAGGGTGACCAGGACCAGCAGCACGGTCGGTTCATTAATGGCGGCTCGGTGCATGCGGACAAACCCGGTTCGAAACGCTAGTGCAGTATATGGGGCAGGGCCAGAGAAAAGGGGGCGATGATGGCGTCGAATTGTTCACCGGATTCGGTCTGCATCTGGTAACTGCCCTGCATGGTGCCCACCGGCGTAGGAAGTGTGGTGCCGCTGGTGTAACTGAAATCCTCTCCCGGGCGCAGAAAAGGCTGCTGTCCCACCACGCCTTCACCAAACACCTCCTGTACCCCGCCGTCGGCATCGGTGATGAGCCAATGGCGACTGATCAGTCGGGCCGCGGACTCTCCGGTGTTACGGATAGTGATGGTGTAGGCGAACACATAGTGATCCTCCGCCGGGTTGGACTGGCCCTCGACATAGGCGGTGCGAACATCCACTTCTATTCTGTTTTGCGGCGATTTACTCATGGATTGGCGTGTGACTCGATTCTGGGCATGGCAAGAGTTTATCCGAAAAGCGGATCCCGTGGGATAATTATGGCTCTGTCCCAATTATGTGTGGGTGGTGTTTTCGCTTGGCTTGACGATTTGCCCGGTAGGAGCGGCGCCTCGCCGCGAATTCGGCCCGGGGCGGGCCTCCTACAGGTCAAACCCCTCTCCGGCGATCAAGCGTAGCGGTAGGAGTGGCTTCAGCCGTCAATTTCGCGGATAAATCCGCTTCTACAAGAAGGCCACTGCTCATGCAACAGGTAACTGGGACATAGCAATAATTGTGGCAGCTTCAGATAATCGTTGTCCGGTCGCTCAATAAATTATCAGGGATTCTCTCAGGTGAGCGTGGACTATAGGATACCGAGGATGAACAAGCGATCTTTATTCATGCTGTTATGGCTGCTGAACATGTCGGCCTGGGCGGCGGCCGATGCCAATCAACTGCTGCTTGCGGCTGCCGGCCTGGGTCAGGAGCAGCAGATGATGGCGTTGTTGGCTCAGGGTGCGGATGCCAATGCCAAGAATGGCGCTGGACGACCCGCATTGGTATTGGCCGCGTTTAATGGCAATGCCCGCACCGTGAAGGCGTTGCTGGCTGCTGGTGCCGATGTCAACGCCGTGGATGGCGCAGGCAACAGCGCGTTGATGGATGCGTCGGCATTTGGTCATGCGACAGTAGTGGAAGCGCTCATTCATGCGGGCGCCGATGTCAATCTGCGCAACAAGGCGGGGATCGGAGCGCTGAAGCGGGCTAATCTGGGCAAACATTCCAAGGTGATCAAAATACTCGAGGAAGCGGGGGCTACGGAAGAGGGTGGGACTTGAGCTTGTCGGCACTCCTGCGTGCTCCAGGTTTAGCGCAACTGTGCGGCTGTTCCCGTTTTCAATAACCGGCGGAGACGCTGACCGGCTGGTGTGAAGAGCGTCAATTTCAGCCAGGTTGGAATTGGGGCAGAATGCTGTCGGCCCCAGCGTTTCTACTCCCTGAAAGTCTATTACTGCGATGCATCGAGGAGGTGTCGCATGTTCAGAGTCCAGCACCACCGGCGTAAGCCGGATATTCTTTTTATTCTGTATTGCCTGGTAGGCGCGGCTCTGCTGGCGACACTTTCGGTCCCTTTCCATCTGCTTGATCGTTCGGAACCAGTTGATCCGGGTCACTCCCTCAGCGATCAGCAGAGCTGATTTCCGCCCTAAAGATGCCACTGATTGATCAGATGGTTTAGAATCAGCCGGGTTTCAGGTTTGCGGCCTCATGCCGGAACTGTTCTGAATTGAATCTGGGTGATCAATGAGTAATAAATTACGTGTGGGTGTCGTTGGTGTCGGCTATTTGGGGCGTTTTCACGCCCTGATCTATTCCCGAATGGATAACGTGGAGCTGGTCGGTGTGGTCGATACCAATCCGGAGACCGCCGCACGGGTGGCCGGGGAGTGTGCTTGCAGTGCCTTTGAGCGTAGTAGCGATCTGCTGGGGAAGGTCGATGCGGTGAGTATTGTGGTGCCCACCACGGCCCATCTTGATGAGGCGCGGCCGTTCCTGCAAGCGGGCGTGCACATGCTGCTGGAAAAGCCAATCGCCTCCACGGTCGAGGACGGGGCTGAGATAGTCCGGTTGGCCGAGGCCGCCGGTGTCATCCTTCAGATAGGCCATCTGGAACGTTTTAATGCCGGCGTTATGGCGCTGGCGGAACGCATCAACCGGCCCCGCTTTATCGAAGCCCACCGGATGGGCGGTTTTGTGGAGCGCGCCACCGATGTGGATGTGGTGTCTGATCTGATGATTCACGATATCGATATCATTCTCTCGCTGGTGAAATCGGAGATTACCGCTATTTCTGCGGTGGGTACGCCTGTGTTGACCGCCCATGTGGATATCGCCAATGCCCGTCTTGAATTCGCCAATGGTACCGTTGCCAACGTGATCGCCAGTCGCGTCTCGGAAAAGCGCATGCGCCGTATCCGGGTGTTTGAGGAAAACCGCTATGAATCACTCGATTTTATCGACCAGCGCATCGAGACCGCCTATCCCAAGCCGCGACCCGGTGAGGCCTGGCCGGAAGTGGTAATGGAGCGTCTGGACATCGAGCCGGTCAAGCCGCTGGACGCTGAACTGGCGGCCTTTGCGGAGAGCGCCATCTCTGGTAATCCTCCTCTGGTGGATGGACATGTCGGACTTGAGGCGCTGGATGTGGCCATGCGGGTCAAGAGTGAAATTATGGGACGCCTCGGCGCCTAAGCCCTCTAATACCGATTATTTTCTCTCCAGGGAGTCAATCGATACCCCGTCAAGGCGGGTGCAACTGGACAGAAATCACCCTTATTACAGAACTATTGGAATATACAATGACACAGCAAACAGCGTCCCAGGGTGTGCCCTATCTCAGTCTGCAACAGGAGTTCCAGTCGTTGCGGGAGGAGTGGTTCAGCCGCATTGAGGCAATCGGGGCCGGAGGGGCCTTTATCCTTGGTCCCAATGTGCGTGCCTTTGAGCAGGAGGCCGCGGCCTATATCGGCAGTGAGTTTGCCGTGGCGGTGGCCAACGGTACCGATGCGCTGGTACTCTCGTTGCGCGCCCTGGACATTGGCCCGGGTGATGAGGTGATTACCTCACCGTTTACATTTTTTGCCACAGCCGAGGCCATCTCGATTGTCGGGGCGACCCCGGTTTTTGCTGATATCGATGAGTCGAGCTTCAATCTCGACCCCAACAGTGTGGCCGCCAGGATCAACGCGAAAACCAAAGCGATATTGCCGGTACATATTTTCGGTAATCCGGCGGATATGGGGGCGTTGAATCAGTTGGCACAGCAGCATGGGTTGAAAGTCATTGAGGACGGTGCCCAGGCGTTTGGTGCGCGCTGTGGCGAGACTGTCGTGGGCAGTCTGGGGGACAGTGGCTGTTTCAGTTTCTATCCCACCAAGGTGTTGGGCTGCTATGGCGATGGGGGGCTGATCAGCACCAGTGATGCAACGTTCAGGGAGCGTCTGCTGAAGTTGCGAAATCATGGCGCAACCGCCCCCTTTACCCACGATGAACTGGGTTACAACAGCCGCCTGGATGAGGTTCAGGCTGCCCTGTTGCGTATAAAGCTGGATAAACTGGAGCAGGATATCGCCGCTCGTGCCCGGGTGGCCGACTGGTATGATGTGCGCCTCTCAAAGCTGGATCTGGTCACGCCGGTGCGCCCCGCCCAGGGTCGCCATGCCTTCAATCTCTATACTATCAGGCATCCCCGCCGCGACGTGTTGCGGGCTCACTTGAACGAGCACAAGATCGGCAACAGCCAGTGCTATCCACTGGGGCTGCATCTGCAGCAGATCTACGCGGATCTGGGCTATCGGCCGGGGGACCTGCCGGTGGTGGATCGTGTCTGTGGGGAGACTCTGTCGCTACCGATATTCCCGGCGATGACAGAAGCCCAGGTTGATGCCGTCTGTGAGCGGATCGAGGAAATCTGAAACAGTGCCGGCCGCATCGGGCGGCCGGCGTCTGGACCTGGTTGGGTCGATTGTCTGCCGGTGCGGGTCAAACCGCGTCGGCGGCTGGCTTAATCGTCATCCATGTCCATATCGATATCCAGGTCATCATCCAGGTCGGAATCGTCAATCTCATCCAGATCCGGCTTTGCCGGTGCCGTGGACTGGGGTGTCAGTTCCACTTGCTTCAGACGCATCGAGGCGCGCGGCGTAAACTCTTTTTTGGCCTTTTTGTAGCCCGCATTGAGCGAACTGATCAATTCGGATTCATCCTTGCCAAGCTCCCGCAGCTTCTGCTCAACAATACCCGCCTGAAATTCGAGGATCTTGTTGCGGTTCAATGAGTAGAGATAAACGGTGTTCGTATTGCCTGTTTCCATGCTCGGGTCGCGCAGTACCGGTGAGCTTTTCGTACCAGCTTCAAGATAGCCGTGCCAATAATTCGTTTTGCTCATTTCTTCCCCGCTTTATGCAAACTTTTCCCAGGCGGAGCCGGAATGGAACCGCCCGATTACCGACGATGACTTCCCGGTTCGGCAGGGGGCTGGCGGACCGGAGACGGCCTGATATTATTTTAAAAACAGGAATTCGACAATAGTTTCCGCTGCGAAGTTCATGGCGTTTTTGAGGGCTGTTTTTTCGACCGGGGAGAGCCTTTTTCGAGCCCTGCAACCGGGTTTGCGAAACAGGTTAATACTCTTGAAGAACGAGGTCGGTGAAGAGTGCGTTTCGCTCCTGTTCGGAAGCCGCCTCGACGGCATTGTCCACCAGTTCCCGGGTCAGGTGGGAGGCAAACAGCTCGATGAAATCGTAATGATATGCCCGCAGGAACAGACCGGGCCTGAAGCCGAGTCTTGTGGTGCTTGGGGGGAACAGGTGGGTGGCATCGAGGGAACAGAGATCCTTGTCCTGCTCGGGGCTATAGGCCATCTTCGCCAGGATACCAATACCGATGCCCAGCCTGACATAGGTCTTGATGACATCGGCGTCCGTCGCGGTGAACACCACGTTCGGCTCCAGGTCATGCCGACGGAAGGCCTTGTCAAGCTGGGAGCGTCCGGTAAAACCGAATACATAGGTGACGATCGGGTATTCCGCCACCGCCTCCAGTGTCAGTGGGTCGACATCTCTTAGCGGGTGGTCGCAAGGGGTGATGATGGTGCGATTCCAGTGATAGCAAGGCATCATGATGAGATTGCCGAAGTCCACTGTCGCCTCCGTGGCGATAGCGAAATCGACGCCACCGCCAGCGGCCATTTCGGAAATCTGCTCCGGGTTGCCCTGGTGCATCTGCAGGTCGACTTGCGGATAGCGTGCGCGAAACGCCTTGATCACCGGGGGCAGCACATAGCGGGCCTGGGTGTGGGTGGTGGCGATGGAGAGGCTGCCGGCACGAGGATCACTGAATTCACTGGCGACATCACGGATTGAGTCAACTTCCCTTAATACCGCTTCAGCACGGCTGATAATAGCCTTGCCGGCATCGGTTATCCCGGTCAGTTGACGGCCGGTACGCTCAAAAATGGTCACACCCAACTCCTCTTCCAGCAGGCGTATCTGCTTGCTGATCCCCGGTTGGGAGGTGAATAGCCGCTCGGCCGCCGCAGTAATGTTCAAGTCATTCTGCGCCACTGCCAGCAGAAAGCGGAGCTGTTGTAGTTTCATAATGGGCCTAATATATAGAATGATTCGTATTACCGTTATAACAATCAACTATTTCTATAGACGGAAAAGTTATTTTGATGTATTGTCTCGCCGCGCTATAGTTTTATGCAAGCACATCCAGGGGCGGTTGAAGCCGTCTCCGCATGGGTGCAGAAACTATTAACATTGTAGGAAGCTTTATCAATGGGCGCATTACAGCGAGTAAGTGAATCTGCAAGAAATGGTTCCGTATTGGCCACCCTCGGTTTTGATGAGGATGGTTTCCTGTGTGATGCGGAGTCCTGGGATGATCAGTTGGCGGAACGGTTGGCCGAATTGGAAGGGGTAGCTCCCTTGCAGGCAGCCCACTGGCGCGTGATCCGATTTGTACGTGATCGCTACCTGCGCCTTGGCGCCATCCCTCCCATGCGCCGTATATGCCGTAGTAGTGAGCTTTCAAGGACAGAGGTCAAAAGCCTGTTTGGAGGGTGTCTCCAGGTCTGGCGGATCGCCGGCTTGCCCAATCCGGGCGAAGAGGCCAGGGCCTACTTGAGCTAATTCAGGATCTTCTGTCCGGCTTCGGGCCAGACAGTCTGCCGGAAGGCAATGTCAGTTTTAAGGGGCTACCCTTTTACCGTGTTATACCTCCCTTTGCCCGGCTAGTCCGGGCGTTTTTTTGTAAGTGTGTTTTGGGGTTTATCTGGGTAGGGGCGGCGCCCCGCTGCGAATGCGGTCCGCCGGCGGCGCGGGCAGGCGCGAGCGGGTCAAGTACCTCCGGCGGTTAATTGTTGTGGCTGGCAGGCTGAGGGTCTACCCGTTTGCTTCTTTACTTACCTGCTTGTGGCGGCCAGGGTCAGCTGGTGGGCGGCCTTGATAGCCGCCTGCAGACTGCCGATGTCGGCCGTGCCGGTGCCGGCGAGATCCAGGGCAGTCCCATGATCAACCGAGGTGCGGATGATCGGCAGGCCGAGGGTGATGTTGACAGCGTTACCAAATCCCAGGTGCTTCAGTACCGGTAATCCCTGATCGTGATACATGGCCAGGACCGCATCCGCCTGTTTCAGATAGTGGGTTGTGAAGAGCGTGTCCGCAGGCAGTGGTCCTTCCAGCCGCATCCCCTCTTGGCGGAACTGCTCCAGGACCGGGCTGATGGTGTTGATCTCCTCCATGCCAAGATGTCCTCCCTCACCCGCGTGTGGATTGAGTCCACAGACCAGTATTCTGGGGTTGGCTATGGCGAAGCGGCGGGTCAGGTCCTGGTGCAGGATTCTGATCACCTGGGCCAGCGATGCCCGGGTAATAGCGGAGCTGACATCCTTCAGCGGCAGATGGGTGGTGGCCAGTGCCACTCGCAGACCTGGACAGGCCAGCATCATCACCGGGAAAGCGTTGGTCAGCTGCGCCAGAAATTCGGTATGGCCTGAGAAGGCAATACCCGAGTCGTTGATTACGCCCTTGTGGATGGGACCGGTTACCAGTGCGCTGAAACTGTCGTCCATGCAGCCCCGGGTTGCCTGGGTCAGGGTCTCCAGCACGTAGCGGGCGTTGGCCGGATTCAGCACGCCGGGTTGGGCTGGCTCGATGAGTTCTACCGGAAGAACGCTGATACTGCCGGCTTCCCGCGTTGCCGACAGCCCGGATCTATAAGGATTAATCCTGAGCGGGAGAGACAGTTGTGCGGCACGATCAGTCAGCAGTTGCGGTGAGCAGATGGCCACCAGCGGATAGTCGCGCCTGTCTTGCGCCAATTGCACGCAAAGGTCGGGGCCTATTCCAGCGGGTTCGCCCGGGGTGAATGCGAGCGGGCGTGGCATGCTCAATTTAACCGTTCTCCTCAGGAATCGCTGATACGGATGTCAATAAAGGCTTCGTCCCTGAGGCGGCGCAGGTAGAGTTCACTCTCTTCGGCGGTCTTGCGGTCGCTGATAGCCTTCCTGGCTTCGGCTTTCTGAACCTCGCTGGTGCTGTCATGATCGCGGCGCTCCAGCAGTTGGGCCAGGTGCCAGCCATATTCGGTACGGAACGGCTCGGTCAACTCCCCAGGGGCAAGTTTGGCAATCTCCTCTTCAAACCGGGGCAACAGTACGCCGGGGGTGGTCCAGCCCAGATCCCCCCCCTTGATAGCGGAGGATTTGTCGTCGGAGTGGGAGCGGGCCAGGGCGCTGAAGTCATCTCCGCCCAGAATACGCAGGCGCAGCTGTTCCAGTCGCGTGCGGGCGTCGTTATTGGAGGTTACCTCGTTGGTACTAATCAGGATATGCCGGACATGGCTCTGGGTGACGATCTTGCGATCGCCTCCTTTATAGTCGTTCAGTTTGATGATGTGATAGCCGCTGGCGGTGCGTATCGGGTCACTGATCTCCCCGCGTTGCATATTGATCACCAGGTCGACGAAAATGGTGGGCAGCTGATTGGCCGGACGCCAACCCAGATCGCCCCCTTCAAGCGCCTGTCGTCCATCGGATTCAGTGATGGCAAGATCGGCAAAGTCGGCGCCACCACGCAGGGAACGCACGATCGACTCGGCCTGCTGACGCGCGCTCTCCATCTGTTCCGGTGAGGCGGCTTCAGGGGTGGCGATCAGGATGTGCTGCAGATGATAAGCCGAGCGCTCCCCCAGATTGCTGGCCTGACGTGCGAGATAGGTTTCTACCTCCTGATCAGTGACCCGGATGCGTCGACGTACTTCCTGGTCCAGCAGTTGCTTCAGGGTAATCTCTTCCTGGATATTCCGGCGGAAGCCGCTGAAACTGATACCCTCATCTTCCAGTGCGCGGCGGAATTCGGACAGATTCAGATTGTTGTTCTGGGCGATGTTGTTGATGGCCTGGGCCACGATATCTTCGCTGACTTTGATACCTGCCCGCGCTGCTGCCTCCAGCTGCAGCTTTTTCAGTATCAGTCGGTCCAATACCTGTTTTTCAATAATCGCCTGGGGTGGGAGGCGTTGGCCCTGCTGCCGCAGTTGCGTGACAATTTTTATTATTTCGTTGTCCAGTTCACTGCGAACTATGATGTCGTCGTTGACCACGGCAATGATTTCATCAACCGGCTCGACCTGTTGGCTGCGGACAATGGTAGGCCATCCCAGGAATATGATCAGGCTCAGGAGCAGAAGCCCCAGCTCTTTTAACAGGGTCTTTCTAGTGGTCATTAATGTGTCAGTCAGTTGTCAGTGCGATAGCCCAGGATACCGCGTTCCAGGAATTGATCAATCTTGTCACCGAGGCTGGTAAGCCCCTTCAGCTCCAGTTGCAGGAACAGCGCAAGGTTACCCTCGGCATTGGCGTCGGAGCGGTAGTCGCGGACGACAAAGCGGCTGACCCAGCAGCAGCTTTCATACTCGATACCGGCAAAGGTCTCCATGCTCTTTTTATGCAGCAGCGAGTAGTTCCAGCGTCCGACGGCATGCAGCTGGTGGGTGATCGGCCAGCGTGCCGAAAGGTCGGTCTGCTCGATTGTCCCATCGGTAAAGCGATAAGTCAGGTTCAGAATACGCTGTTTATCATCCAGGTAGTGGATGCCGAAGGCGTTTTTCTCCGTGGCGTCGACGTCGGCGTGCGGGTTCCACTGTACGCCGGCCTGGGCGCGCCAGTTCCGGGTCAGCTTGGCGGACACCTCGGCGACAATCGATGAGCTGTCCTCGTTGGTGACGGCTCCACTGGAGAGGAGCTGCACATCCCGGTCCCTGAAGTAGAATATCTGACCGATACTGGCACGGAAGAGTTCCTCGCCGGTTGTGGTACTCAGGCCGCGGGTAGTAAGGGCGGTGGTCAACTGGTTGGCGTCACCCACCTTGTCGGTGCCACTGAATCGGTTCTCCCGGAACAGATTGGCAAAGCTGAAGTCCAGATCGGCTGTATCGAAATCCGGCAGATCACTCTGATCCTCTTCCGGGATATAGAGATAGAACAGACGCGGCTCCAGCGTATGGGTAATGGCATTGCCAAACCAGTTGCCGGCACGGTCAAAATAGAGCCCGCTATCCAGGCTGAATGTCGGCAGGGTGCGGTCTGGACTGTCACTCAACCCGGCCGTCTGATTCTCCAGGCTGTAGCGGGTGTGGCGCAGGCTCAGCTTCGGTGTCAGGAAGCCCCAGGGACGGCGCATGGGCAGGCTGATGCCGGGCTGCAGATCGAACCGCTCGCCCTTCACCTTGCTATCCAAGCTGTGGCCGAAATGGACATATTCGGTACGGAGGTGGTAGGTCAGACCCATTGCCTGATCCGGCCTCTCCAGATTAAGCAGCAGCTGGGGAAGTCGGCTGTAGGGGCGATCACTGACGGCAATGGTGTTGTCGATGGTCTGGTACTGCTGGGCGCGGCCGAGGAAGCTCCAGCCACTGCCGTAGTAGCGTATGTCGCCGCGCCGCTCCTGGTGTTTTGCGCTGGTGGCCGCCAGGCTGTTGCCCAGGTCATCGATGTAATCGTTATCGGAGACGTAATTGAGGTTGATATCGTAGCTCCAACGCGGCGCCGGGGTCCCGTTCAGCAGCATGTTGGCCGCGCCGCGGGTATCGCTCTCTCCGGGCCCCTGTTCGCTGTCGCTCGGCAGCAGTTCCGCGCGGATCTCTCCCTGGTTGTTTTCCGTCAGATAGCGGAATTCACCCCCCAGCAGGATACCGCGCTTGCTCATGATGCGGGGCGTGAAGGTGGCATCCATATTGGGCGCGATATTGAAATAGTAGGGGATGGCGATATCTGCCCCGGAATTCGTGGAGCTGCCGATGGTGGGCGGCAGAAAACCGGACTTTCTCCGGTCGTCGATCGGAAAGCTGACGTAGGGGAGATAGATAAAGGGTACGCCTTTGAAGCGCAGCTTGGCGTTGTGGGCCACCCCCACGCCAGTCGATTGGTCGATCTCCAGTTCCTTCGCTTCCACTTGCCAGCCATTGTTTCCCGGTGGACAGGTGGTGTAGCGGACGTCGTCGTAGCGCGATTGATCCGCGTTCAGCAGCTCCGCCGTGCTGGCGGTGCCCCGTGCTACCGGATCGGTCAGGCGGAACTCGGTCTGCGTCGCAGTGCCCTGCTTGGATTCCAGGTTGTAATGCATGGTGCTGCCGGTGACGCGCAGTCCTGGCTGTTCCAGGTAGACATTGCCGTCCGCATCCAGGGTATTGGCCCCCTTCAGGTAAGTGGCGTGGTCTGCCTCCAGTCGATCATTGCCCTGTTCAATCTGCACATTGCCAAAAAACTCCGTGCGGTCTTCACGGCGGTAAAGGTCGGCTGCATCCGCCTCGATTCGGGTGTCATAGTCTGTGACCGGCATAATAGTCCCCACGCCGGAAGCGCCTCTGGTGCCGCACTGATTCCAGTTGAGACCACGGTCGATACGTGCCGCGGCACTGCTCGCGGTCGCTGTGGAATGGGGTGGGGTGACTGCTGGCGGTTGTTCGACGGCCGGCTCAGTGACCGGCTCGGGTTCAGCGACCGGCTCAGGTTCAGCGACCGGCTCGGGCTCAGCGACCGGCTCAGGTTCAGCGACCGGCTCGGGCTCAGCGACCGGCTCGGGCTCAGCGACCGGCTCGGGCTCAGCGACCGGCTCGGGCTCAGCGACCGGCTCGGGCTCAGCGACCGGCTCGGGCTCAGCGACCGGCTCGGGCTCAGCGACCGGCTCAGGCTCAGCGACCGGCTCAGGCTCAGCGACCGGCTCGGGCTCAGCGACCGGCTCAGGTTCAGCGACCGGCTCGGGTTCAGCCACCGGCTCGGGTTCAGCCACCGGCTCGGGCTCGGCTACAGGTGCGGGTGTCTCTGCCAAGGGCCGGGTGACGGCGCCGGCCTGGTCGGCATCTGGCCCGGGTACATCGCCGCTATCCGGGGTCCCTGGGGCAGTTTTTTCCTGGCTAACCGGCTCTGATGGAACGGGCTCACCGTCCTGAAAACACTCCCAACCGCCGTTACTGGATGCGCGACAATCCCATTTTGACGCGGCTTGGGCGGTAGGGACCAACAGCAATCCACTGATGGCAAGCGGTAGCATCCTTCGTATTCCAGGCACGGCAATTCTCTAATTGTTTTTGATTGGTTGGGTCGGTACGGGCCTTTTCCGCCTTATCGTACCCTGTACCGCCGCCCCTGGCGGTCCGCTCCAGCGTCTCTCATACGAGAAGCCATGGCAACAACCGCATAAAATCGCATAGAATCGCTTTTTCTTCAATGGCCGCAACTGCTTCAACACTCCGTTCTGCATGCCTGGGTGAGTGTGAAGGATGGCCCGCTGCAGTACGGAACCGGTGATGCCCAAGAGAGAACAAGCCCTGATCCAATGGTTGACTGAACGGGTCGGTCTGCGGGATTTCCGCATTGAGCCGGCTTCGGATGATGCCAGTTTTCGTCGCTATTTCCGCATTACCCTGGCCGACGGTGGCACCCGGATTGCCATGGATGCCCCGCCCGAACAGGAAGATTGTGCACCGTTTCTGCGCATTGCCGAACAGCTGGGCGCGGTCGGTTTGCATGTGCCGATAATCCATGCCGCCGATCCGCTGCAGGGCTTTATCCTGCTGGAGGATCTGGGCACGGTTCACTACCTGGACCGGTTGAACGGTGAAACCGTGGACCGGCTCTATGGTGACGCCCTGGCTGCCCTGGCGGTGATTCAGTCGGTGGGGCCACGCGAGAGTCTGCCGCTCTACGATGAGGCGTTGCTGCGGCGGGAGATGGCGCTGTTTCCCGACTGGCTGCTGGGTCGTCATCTCGGTCTGGAACTGGACGATAGCGAGCAGACGATGCTGGCAGGCTGTTTTGACCTGTTGGTTGCCAGCGCTTTGGAGCAGCCCCGGGCCTGTGTACATCGGGATTATCACAGTCGCAATCTGTTGGTCAGCGCATCGCCCAGTCCCGGGATACTCGATTTTCAGGATGCGGTGGCAGGGCCGGTGACCTATGACCTGGTCTCGCTACTCAAGGATTGTTATATCGCCTGGCCGACACCACGGGTGCAAGAGTGGGCGATGGGGTATTTTGAGCTGGCGGTCCAATCGGGTGTGTTACAGCCGCCGCATGAGGCGCAGTTCCTGCGCTGGTTCGACCTGATGGGCGTGCAGCGGCATCTGAAGGCGAGCGGCATATTTGCCCGCCTCAATCACCGCGACGGCAAGCCGGGTTACCTGGGGGATATTCCCCGGACCCTGGGTTATATCGTCGAAGTGGCCGGTCGCTATCCAGAACTGGCCGGGCTGGGGCAGTTGATTGAACAGCGGCTGCTGCCGCGGTTATCAACCACATAGGCTGCGGTTGGGGATAAGTCTTTCAGGCTGAGTTTTTCTTCATGACTGGAACGGGACTGTTTGGATATTCCCGGCTTTTTGACAAGGGATTTTCATTTCAATTGGCGATGAAGAGATGTGCGTGTGTTGCCCTAAGTTATTACATCCTGTTCCCTGAGCAATGCCACAAATGCATCGGCAGGAACCGGTCTACTGTAAAGGAAACCTTGCCCTTGGTCACACTGCTGGGCATGTAAAAAATCACGTTGCTGCGCCGTCTCGATACCTTCGGCGATGACACTCAAGCCGAGGCTTTTACCGAGAGCGATAATCGCACATGCGATCGCTTCATCTTCGGCGTTGGGTATGCCGCGCACGAATGACTGGTCGATCTTCAGTTTGTCGATAGGCATACGCTTCAGATAGCTAAGTGAGGAGTAACCGGTACCAAAGTCGTCGATAGCGAGTTTCACGTCGAGAGACTTCAGTGCTGTCAGTAGATCAATCGCATCGTCAGCATGTCCCATGATAAAACCTTCCGTCACCTCCAGCTCAAGACAGGCAGGAGAGAGTCCGGTTTCCGCCAGAGCCGCTTGCACACTGCGGATAAATTCGGGACGTACCTGAGGGCCGGCGACGTTGACGGCGATGCGCCGGAAACCGGAATCACCGGCACACCAGCTTACTGCCTGCTTGCAGGCCGTCCGGAGCACCCACTCGCCGAGAGGGATGATGAGCCCGGACTCCTCCGCCAGAGGGATGAAGTCGGCCGGTGAGACCATACCCAGCTCTGGGTGTTCCCACCTGACCAGTGCTTCGGCCCCGATAATCCGTCCTGTCTGCAGATGGATCTGTGGCTGGTAGTGCAGCTGAAACTGTTCTTTATCCACACCACGCCGCAATTGGGCTAACAGTGACATGCGCTCGTAGGCGCGATTGGTGAGGTCCTGGGTGTAGAACTGGTAGCGAGCCCGGCCAAGATCCTTGGCACGGTGCATGGCGGTATCGGCGTTGCGGAGTAAAACCTCGGCATCAATGCCGTTCTCGGGGTAGAGGCTGATACCGATGCTAGTATTGGCGAACAGTTCCTGACCGCTGATAGTGAATGGCAGATTGGCGTTGCTCAACAGATTCTGTGCGACCTCCGCAGCTTGTTGCGCACCGCTGATGTGCTCCAGCAGGACAGCAAACTCATCGCCACCTACCCGTGCCACGAAGCCCTGATCCGGCGACTCCTCCAACAGTCGGCTGGCAAATGACTTGAGCAACTCATCGCCCACCAGGTGGCCGAGACTGTCGTTGACATCCTTGAAGTGGTCTATATCGAGTAACAGCAGAGCCATCGGTGCGCTGCTGAATTTGGCATGGTGAATGGCTTGTTGCAGTTGCAACTGAAGTAGTCGCCGGTTGGGCAGGTCGGTCAACGGGTCATGATGTGCCAGATAGTCCAGCCGGTCCTCGGTACTGCGTAGCGCTGTCAGGTCAGAGAGCACGCCCACGTAGTGTGAGGGTTTACCCCCTGGGCTAGGTACGGCGCTAATGGTCAGGCGCGCCGGGAACACCTCGCCATTTTTTCGTCGATCCCAAATCTCGTTACTCCATAGGCCATCGCGCAGTAGCACCGCCCACATGGAGCGATAGAAATCGGCATCGTGCCGATCGGACTTGATGAGACTGGGTTTGTGGCCAATGGCCTCTTCGCGACTGTAACCGGTGATCTCAGTGTAGGCTCGGTTGACGTCCAGAATTAACCCTTTAGCGTCGGTAATGGTGACGCCCTCCACAGTATTATCGAACACCAGTGCCGCTTGACGTAGCCGCTGTTCATAATCCTCACGGCGAATAGCGGCACCGAGGCTATCGGCCGCGATCTGCAGCAGGTGGACCTGTTCCGGATCCCAGTCCCGTTGGGTACAGCAGTCGAAACCGATCATACCCCACCAGTTGTTATCCACCCGGATCGGCACCACCAACAGGGACAGGATGTCCTGTGATCTGAGCAGTGCCTGCTCGGTTTCCGGAAAGTCAGCAATATCCCCCAGAACCACCTCGCCAGCCTGCAGCAGGGTGACCCAACGGGCCAGGCCGGCCTCCAGATAGGACAAGTTCTGCAGTTCGGGGTTGTCGATCTGCGGGGTAATGTCTTTTGCGCACCACTCGTGGAGCTGGCTGGCGAGCAAGCTGCCATCATTCGCGGTGTGATTTCTGAACAGGTATACCCGATCTACCCGGGTTGCCTCTCCCAGTACCTGCAGTACCTCGGACATGGCCGGTGCATAGCGCTCGGTCTGCAGCAACAGCCGGGCCACCCGCTGTAGTGCAATGAGGATGGCGTCACGCCACTCTAACGCTTGCCGGGTGTGATAAAAATCACTCCGGTCCTCGATCAGGGCAATCATACCGGTCACCTCACTATTGGCATTTAGCAAGGGTGCGCCGGAGGCGCGTATATAGACCTTGGAGCCATCTTTGCGTAGGCGCAGGCCCTCAATGCCCATAACCGTTTCCCCTTCCCCGACTGGCTGGTAATGTTTGGCATCATTGGCCTGCATGTGGGGTGGGAAGCTGCCGAGCACTTCGTCCCGGTTCCATCCAAAAATCTTCTCGGCGGCTGGGTTCCAGTTCGTCAGCTTCCCTTCATGATCTACGACCATGATAGCCATGGGCGCCGCTTCGATCAGGTCAGCTAGACGCCTTCCAGAGGCCTCGAGAGAGCGGTTGCTAAAGGTGAGCTCATTAGCCAGTTGGGCCATCTCTGCCTTGCGTCGCAATACGACGAACAGGTACAGGCTGGTTATCGTGGAAAACAGCAGCCCCACCGCCAGCAGGATATCGGAGGTATGGCTGTGATAGCGTTCCAGAAACTCGGGTGTGGCGTAGAAATGCAGTACCCAGCTTCTCCCCGGCACCTCCAGGGGTACCTGTTGTTGTAGCCGCTGCCGGTCGGCCCCGGTGTCATCGGTTGGCCGGGAGAACTGACGGTACAACCTGATTCGATCCTGCGGTACGGTAGCGTCATACAGCTCGAAATCAAGCCCCGTGTGAGTCATCCCGGACATTGCCTCCTCAACCAGATCCTCTATGCGAAACAGACCAGTCATGAAACCGCGCAGTGACTCGCGCCGCTGTGCAATGGTCATCTGCGATGGCTCGCTCTGGTAGACCGGGACATGAACCGCGATGGTGAGTTGGCCGTTCGTATTCTGCGCTGGTGTAAACGGTTCGGAAAAGAGCAATTCACCGCTGTCCCGCGCAGATGCCAGCAGTGGCACCCTGAGTGGCTGGGAGGCGATGTCGAGACCAAGTGCCGCCTCATTACCCGTCAGGGGCGCGATATAGTGAATCGGGTAATATTCAGTACGCACCATTGCCGGGGCTGTCCCGCTGGCCGTGCGATCGATAATCTGAAAGCCGCGTAGTCCGGTCGCCCGTGCGGCCTGCTCGAAGGTCTCGCGTTCCGCATGACTGATCCGTGGTATCCACAGCAAAGCCTGCAGTTGGGGGGTTTTGGTTAGAGCCGGTGCGACGAAAGCTTGAAACTCCTGTGGATCGATATTTTTGGAAGCGGCATGCAGGCGGTGCAGTGAGTCGACAATCTGGATACTGGCATCGATCCCTGCCTGTAAGGCAGTCGCATGCTCCTCCGCCCAGCTCGCCAGCTCCCGCTGCATGGAGATGTGTTCCTCATCATGCACCTGCAGGTAAAGGATCAGCGTCAGGATTACCCCCGATACCAGTACCACTAACGAGCTGGGTAGTTGCGTGCTCGCCCACTTCTCTGAAACGGTCCGTATCCGTGAGGTAGTTTCACTCAATAGCCACATCCTGATAGCGCCAGTAGGAATTTAGTAGGTATCTGAATATAACCAAGTCACTGGCTAATATCTAGATTCTGCTCCAACAGCATGGTCTGCGGGTATTATCTTGAGTGAGTCAAGTCGGGTATGTGCGCCCCTACGAGAGCTCTATCTCTCATGCAACGGGTAACGGGGACGGAAGAGCCGTTCATTTTTGGGTGTCGGTGCCGGGGGTTGTTGGTCCGGATTGCTTGATCACTCCTGCTCCCGTGCCACCGCCCGGTAACCAATGTCGGTACGGTAGTAGAGGTTATTCCAGTGGATCGCTCCGACCAGGTCGTAGGCGCGTGCCTGCGCCTCGGCGACGCTGTTGCCCAGCGCGGTGGCACAGAGCACCCGCCCACCGGCGGTGATCACCGCGCCGTCCTTTTCGGCGGTACCGGCATGGAATACCTTTTCTCCTTCGACAGGGACGGTTGGCAGACCACTGATGATATCGCCCTTTTGATAGCTGTCCGGATAGCCTCCGGCTGCCAGTACCACGCCGAGGGCGGCACGTTCATCCCACTCGGTCTGTTGCGTGTCCAGCTTGCCATCCAGCGCAGCCAGGCAGTGGGCCACCAGATCGGATTTCATGCGCAACATGATCGGCTGGGTCTCCGGGTCGCCGAAGCGGCAGTTGTACTCCAGTACCTTGGGTACGCCGTCGGCATTGATCATGACGCCGGCATAGAGGAAACCGGTATAGGGGAGTCCTTCAGCAGCCATGCCTTCCACGGTCGGCCGGATCACTTCGTTCATGATGCGGTCGTGCATCTCGGGGGTGACCACCGGGGCCGGAGAGTAGGCGCCCATGCCGCCCGTGTTGGGGCCTTTGTCGCCATTATCCCGCGCCTTGTGGTCCTGGGAACTGGCCATGGGCAGTATGTGCTGGCCATCCACCATGACGATGAAGCTGGCCTCTTCGCCGGTGAGAAACTCCTCAATCACCACCCGGTGACCCGCTTCACCGAAGCTGTTGCCCGAGAGCATGTCGCGCACAGTGGCCTCGGCTTCGGTCATTTCGTGGGCGATGATCACCCCTTTGCCGGCCGCCAGGCCATCGGCCTTGATGACAATGGGCACGCCGACCCGGTGCAGGTATTCCAGTGCCGGCCCTATCTCGGTGAAGTTGCCATAGGCCGCGGTGGGGATCCGGTGGCGTGCCAGGAAATCCTTGGTGAAGGCTTTCGATCCTTCCAGTTGAGCAGCGCCCTGGGTGGGACCGAAGCACTTCAGGCCGGCGGCGGTGAAAGCGTCCACCACGCCCAGTACCAGGGGGGCCTCCGGGCCGACGATGGTCAGACCGATCTGCTTTGACCTGGCAAATTCCAGCAGGGCGTCTATCTCCTCCACGCCGATCGGCACATTCTCCATACCGGGTTCCAGCGCTGTGCCGGCATTGCCTGGCGCCAGGAATATCTTCTCCGCCAGGGGGGACTGGGCGGCCTTCCAGGCCAGTGCATGTTCGCGACCACCGCCGCCGATAATCAGGATGTTCATGTTGGTTTGCCCTGCGTTTTTAATATCTATAGATGATCTTGCACCGGTCTGAGTTTAGCGGTGTGCCGTGACGCCCCGGTCGCTCTGTTCGAAAAAGCGGATGATATTGGCGCTTTCCGGAGTGGAATTTTCCTGCTTCAGCTGTGCCAGTGCCTGGCTGGTATTCAGACCGGAGTGATAGAGAATCTTGTAAGTCTGCTTGATGGCGGCCCGGTTTGCCGACGGCATGCCAGCCCGTCGTAACCCGACGGTATTGAGACCTATCACCCGGGCCGGATTGCCGTCGCAGGTGACATAGGGCGGGATGTCCTTCACCACCTTGGCGCAGCCGGCGATCATGGCGTAGTCGCCGATAAAACAGAATTGATGAATGGCCACGAGGCCGGAGATGAAGATCCGCTCGCCCAGTTCCACATGCCCGGCAATGGCGCTGTTGGGACCAAAAATATTGTGACTGCCGAGACGGCAGTCGTGTCCGGCATGGAAGCCGCACATGAAATAGTTGTGGTCACCGATCTGCGAGCCCCCCTCCGTCTTCACCCCACGGCTGATGTTGACGCCTTCGCGGAAATGATTGTGATCGCCGATCAGCAGGGGGCGACTCTTTTCCGGGGCAAAGCCCAGGTCCTGTGGCTCGCAACCGAGCAGCGCCCCGTGGCACACCCGGTTGTCCCGGCCCAGCCGGGTGTCCTGAAAGATGCGCACGCTACTCTCGATCCGGCAGCCCTCGCCGATCACTACATTTGCGTCGATGATCGAATAGGGGCCTACCTCGACACTCGCATGTAGCCGGGCGCTGTCATGGACGATGGCGGTTGGATGAATGTTCATTCTGAAAGCCCCATTTCAACCGCTAAGGACGCAAAGCACACGAAGAAAGGCACCGAATTTGTACGCTCCCAATTTTTCGCTTGCCGGGATGGCCGACGACGGACCCGAGAAGCGACATCAATATCAGCCAGGGTATCTCTTGGCGCACTTTGCGTCCTTCGCGGTTGAATCGAAGAGTGCAGATTCATAATGGTCGACAGTGTCGGCCTAGTGTCGGAAGTGACGCATGCCGGTGAAGACCATGGCGATGTCGTGCTCATCGGCTGCCGCGATCACCTCGTCATCGCGCATCGAGCCGCCTGGCTGGATGACCGCACGGATACCGGCAGCGGCGGCGTTGTCCAGGCCGTCGCGGAACGGGAAAAAGGCATCGGATGCCATCACCGATCCCGGCACCACCAGTCCCGCATGCTCGGCCTTGATGCCGGCAATGCGGGCCGAGTTGACCCGGCTCATCTGCCCGGCGCCGACGCCGATGGTCATGCCGTCCCGGCAATAGACGATGGCGTTGGACTTGACGAACTTGGCCACCCGCCAGCTGAACAGCAGCGCTTCCATCTCCTGCTCGCTGGGTGCGCGTTTGCTGACCACCTTGAGTTCATTGTAGAGCTGCAGATCGGCATCCTGTACCAGCATGCCGCCGTTGACCCGCTTCATCTCCAGGCGGTGGCTGGACTCCTTGTTCCATTCACCGCAGGCCAGCAGACGCACATTCTTTTTGGCGGCAATAATCTCCACGGCATCGGCGGCGACATCAGGGGCGATAATCACCTCGACAAACTGCTTGTCCACAATCGCCTGTGCGGTTTTGGCATCCAGGGTCTGGTTGACGGCGATGATACCGCCGAAGGCCGATTCCGGATCGGTGCTGAAGGCGCGCTCGTAGGCGTCGGTCAGATCGCTGCCGAAGGCGACGCCGCAAGGGTTGGCATGCTTGACGATGACGCAGGCCGGCGCCTCGTAGAACTGCTTGACGCACTCCAGCGCGGCATCGGTATCGGCGATGTTGTTGTAGGAGAGCTCCTTGCCCTGCAGTTGTCGGGCGGTGGCGATACAGGCTTCCGCATGGTCGCGCTCGACAAAGAAGGCCGCTTTCTGGTGCGGGTTCTCGCCATAGCGCATGGTCTGCACCTGGCGATACTGCAGGTTGATGGTACGTGGGAAGTCGCTGGTCTCGCCCGCCAGTCGGCTGCCCAGATAGTTGGCAATGGCGCCATCATAATTGGAGGTGTGCTCAAAGGTCTTGACCGCCAGGTCGAAACGGGTGGCGTCGGTGACGCTGCCGCTGTTGGCGTCCATCTCCTGCAGCACCCGGCCATAGTCTGCCGCGTCCACGATGACGGTGACATCCTTATGGTTTTTTGCCGCCGCACGCAGCATGGTGGGGCCGCCGATGTCGATATTCTCGATGGCGGTCGGCAGATCGCAGTCCGGATTGGCCACGGTCTGCTCAAACGGGTAGAGATTGACCACGATCATGTCGATCGGGGCGATGTTGTTGTCTGCCATCACCGTATCATCAATACCGCGCCGGCCAAGGATGCCGCCATGGATCTTCGGGTGCAGGGTCTTGACCCGGCCGTCCATCATTTCCGGAAAGCCGGTATGGGCGGAGACCTCGGTGACTGGGATATTCTGTTTGGCCAACAGGCTGGCAGTGCCGCCGGTGGAGAGGATCTCCACACCGCGCTGATGAAGTGCCTGGGCAAACTCCACAATACCGGATTTGTCTGAGACACTGATGAGGGCTCGGCTGATTGCTGTCATTATCCTGATCCTGCTCTGTTGCTGGATGATTAATGGAAACGCGGCCACCGGGCCGCGTTATGGGTTAATTTGCTAAAAACCTCGAACAGGCTCAATCGAGATCGTAAAGAGCCAGTTTCTTCCTGAGCGTGCTGCGACTGATGCCGAGAATTTCTGCGGCCCGGGTCTGGTTGCCCTCGGTGTGACTCATGACTGTATCGAGCAACGGTTGCTCCACCTCTGCCAGTACCATCTGGTAGATGTTGGCCGCGCTGTGGCCATCCAGCTGTTTGAAATAGCTTGCCAGGGCATCCCTGACGCATTCACGCAGTGGTTCAGTCGCCTTGTTCTTGGCCACAGAAAAGTGTGGCTTGTTTGATTCTTGCGCCAGTAAGGCATCCATCGTCATGCTGCCCGCTCCTTATTTATGGCCAGCTGATCGAAAAAATCCACGATCAGGGCTTTTTGTTTTTCCGTTGAGTCGGTTGTGTTAATGCGCTGTCTGAAGAGCGCACCTCCCGGTTGGGTCTTGCTGTACCAGGCGATATGCTTGCGTGCGATACGCACCCCCTGAAGCTCGCCATAAAATGCGTACAGATTCCCCAGATGCTCCAATAGGATATCGCGAATCCACTCCGGATGGGGAGGAGAATGTTTTTCCCCCGTTGCCAGGTAGTGGGCAATCTCGCGAAATATCCAGGGCCGCCCCTGGGCGGCCCTGCCGACCATAATAGCATCGGCGCCGGTCTGTTCCAGCACCTTTTTTGCTTTTTCCGGTGAATCGATATCGCCATTGGCTATCACTGGAATGGCGATGGACTGTTTGATCAGGCGAATGGTGTCGTACTCGGCCTGGCCCGAAAATCCGCAGGCCCGGGTTCTGCCGTGCACAGCCAACGCCTGCACGCCGCTAGCCTCGGCGATACGTGCGATCTCCAGGCCATTTCTGTTCTGTGGGTCCCAGCCGGTGCGGATCTTCAGGGTCACCGGTATCGCCACCGCCTGGACCACGGCCTCCAGGATACGTCCGACCAGGGGAGGGTCCATCAACAACGCTGATCCGGCCGCTACCTTGCACACCTTTTTGGCCGGGCAACCCATGTTGATATCGATAATCTGGGCGCCATGGCCCACATTAATTCGCGCTGCCTCCGCCATGGTCCGGGGATCTGAACCGAGGATTTGCACCGAGACCGGCCCCGGTTCACCCTCGAAATCGAGCCGGCGCACTGTTTTGCGGCTACCCCGCAACGACGAGTCGGATGAGATCATCTCGGAGACCGCCATGCCGGCACCGAGACGGCGACAGAGCTGGCGAAACGGACGGTCCGTGACCCCGGCCATCGGGGCAACCAGCAGATTGTTGTCGAGTTGGTAGGGACCAATGCGCATCGTTACAGGGCCGAATTCTGGAGTGGTCGCGAAGAGAGGCGGCTATGGTACGACGATCCGCCAGGGGGGACAAGCGGTTGGCCCGGCCTAATAGGCTAGTGGAAGTCGAACTGGAAGCCCACCACCCGGTCGCCGGGATCGGCCAATTCCAGGCGCAGGGTCTCGGGGATTCCTGGCTGCAGCAAGCCCCCGGTCGTATTGCGGTACTCCTCCGGACGAAAGCTGCGTCGGGCGACCAGGCCGCCATTGTCGTCCAGTAGGCTCAGCTCAAGTTGCGGCCATGCCTGGGCGAAATCGCTGTCATTGCGCAGAGTGAGCGACACCAATAGGGCGTCCGCCTTATCCGGGTGGCTGGTGATGGCGCGGGAGACTACCTGGAGTTTTTCCGGTTCGTGCCGGGGTGGCAGTTGACAGGGTAGCAGGCTGCAGGCGCTCTCCAATAACTGTCTGCCCGCAGGGTGGCGCAACAGGTGGTCGCGGCCGAACCAGCCCAACTGACCCAGGGCCACCAGGGACAGCAAGAGAATGGCCAGCGACCAGCCGAATGTCCCCCTTCTGCCATTGGCGGTATTTTCCAGGGTCTCCTCCAGGGAGAGGGGAACAGTTTCAGTGGGCTGGATTTCAGGCAGGTTATCCGGGATATCAAAGGGTGCCGGGCCGATCGGGGCGGCCGGCGCCTGCCGGATTGCGGAAAATTGTGGTTCAGTATCGGTATCCGCTAGCTCTGCTTCAATTGGTGCCGGGCTATCCGGGGTTGTCGACTCATGCGCTGGACCGGTGGCTGAGTCGACAGTGTCGTGGAGTTGGGAATCAAGGCCGATCTGAACGCTATCCATTTCCGGGTCGTTGAAGATATAGAGAGGTTCAAACGGGTCACGCTCATCGTCCATCGCCAGTTGGTTGTCCTCCAATCCGTCCGGCTCGGGTACTGCGTTTTCGGGTGTGATCTGCAATGTTTGCAGCAGTTCTGTCAGGCTACTCTGTATCTCCTGCGGGCTGTCATCCTCCGGGTGGGCGTCAAACGGCAGTTCCAGGTTTTGTTGTGCGGAAAAATCATCAATGAAGCGGGAGTCCGGCCACTCCTCGTCCGCTTGCGGTTCACGTAGATTGTCCAGGGCGCTGAATACCTGATCGCAGCGGCAGCAGTGTGCCTTGCCGGCGGCCGCCTTCAGCTGTTCTGCGCTGATGCGGAAAAGGGTCTGGCAGTGGGGGCACTGGGTGTACACGCTCAGCCGGCTCCGCTCATTTTCGCCGTCCCTCCAGCAGTATCCACTCCTCCTGCTGCCGCGGCGGCTGCATGCTGAATGCGTCGGCGTAGGCATCACTGACCATCTGCGCCTGTTCGCTGAGAATGCCGGAGAGAATGATCCGGCCGCCCGGGCGGGTCAGCCGGGTCAGCAGATCTTTCAGTTCGATCAGGGTGCCGGCCAGGATATTGGCCATCACCAGATCCACCGGATGCGTGGGTGGATGTTGGCTGTCGCAGAGTTGCAGTCGCTCAAGTACGCCGTTTTTCTCCGCATTGGCGGTGGTCGCCTGCATCGCTTGCGGGTCGTGATCGGTGGCGTAAACCCGCTTGGCTCCCAGCTTCAGCGCTGCCAATGCGAGGATTCCCGAGCCGCAGCCGAAGTCGATCAGCTCCAGTTGTTCCAGTGGCGTGTGGTCCAGCCATTGCAGACAGAGCGCGGTGGTGGGGTGGGTGCCGGTGCCGAAGGCGAGCCCCGGGTCCAGCTCCACGATGACGGCATCCGGCTGCTCGGGGCGCTTGCCCTGGGGGCAGATCCACAGGCGCTGTCCGAAGGACATGGCGTGGAAGTTGTCCAGCCAGGCGCGCTCCCACTCCTGGTCTTCCAGCCGTTCCAGTTCCAGGGTGCGGGTGACATCGCTGTTGAGAGCCTGATTGATCCGTTGGCGCAGGTGATCGCTGTCGATGTGGTACTCAAACAGACCGGTGACCCGGGTCTGCTGCCAGATTGGCAGTTCCCCGGGCTTGGGTTCCAGTAGCGGTTCGTCCTCGGCGTCCACCAGGGTGGTGGAGAGGGCGCCGAGGTTCTCGAACAGCAGTTCGATCAGTGGTGCCTGGTCTTTGCTGGTAATCAGATGGGCTTGTATCCAGGGCACGATCAACTCCAGTCGACGGGGCCGGTAATCCGGCTCCTAGATACCCAGTTTCTTTTCCAGGTAATGAATGTTGGCGCCACCCTTGGCGAATGCCTCGTCCTGCATAATCCGCTGCTGCAACGGGATGTTGGTCTTGATACCGTCCACCACCATCTCCGAGAGCGCCGTCTTCATGCGGGCGATGGCCGATGCGCGGTTCTCGCCATGGGCGATCAGCTTGCCGATCATGGAGTCGTAGTGGGGCGGTACCCGGTAACCATCGTAGATGTGGGTGTCCACGCGAATACCGGGACCCCCGGGGATATGCAAATGGGTGATGTCACCCGGGCTGGGCATGAAGCTGTCCGGGTCCTCGGCGTTGATGCGGCATTCCACGGCATGGCCACGGATCTGGATATCGGACTGCCGGTAGGCGAGCGCTTCGCCGGCGGCGATGCGCAGCTGCTCCTTGACGATATCGACACCGGTGATCATCTCGGTGACCGGGTGCTCGACCTGAATCCGGGTGTTCATCTCGATGAAATAGAACTCGCCGTTTTCATACAGGAATTCGAACGTGCCGGCGCCGCGGTAGCCGATGCGACGGCACGCCTCGGCACAGCGTTCACCCAGGCGATTGCGCAACTCTTCGGAGATGCCCGGCGCCGGCGCCTCTTCCACTACCTTCTGGTGTCGGCGCTGCATGGAACAGTCGCGCTCACCCAGATGGATGGCGTTGCCGTGGGTGTCCGCCAGCACCTGAAACTCCACATGACGTGGATTCTCCAGATACTTTTCCATGTAGACGGTATCGTTGCCGAAGGCGGCGCCCGCCTCGGCCTTGGTCAGGGAGATGGCGTTGAGCAGGGTTGCCTCGGTATGCACCACGCGCATGCCGCGCCCGCCACCACCACCGGCCGCCTTGATAATGACCGGATAGCCGATGTCGGTGGCCATTTTCAGGGTCTTGCGCTCGTCGTTGTCGAGCGGCCCGTCCGAGCCCGGGACGCAAGGCACACCCGCGGCCTTCATCGCCTCGATGGCGGTAATCTTGTCCCCCATCATGCGGATGGTTTCGGGTTTGGGGCCGATGAAAATGAAGCCGCTCTCTTCCACGCGTTCGGCGAAGTCGGCATTCTCGGAGAGGAAGCCGTAACCGGGGTGGATCGCCACGGCATCGGTTACTTCCGCGGCACTGATGATGGAGTGGACCTGCAGGTAGCTTCCGGCAGAGGGGGCGGGGCCGATGCAGACGGTTTCATCTGCCAGTCGGACATGCTTCAACTCCCGGTCTGCCTCGGAGTGTACCGCCACGGTCTTGATGCCCAGTTCGCGGCAGGCCCGCAGGATACGCAGGGCGATTTCGCCCCGATTGGCGATGACGATTTTTTCGATCATAGCGACAGGGGCCTTTATTCGACAATAAACAGGGGCTCGTTGTATTCCACCGGCTGGCCGTTGTCCACCAGGATCTGGGTGACTACACCGGACTTGTCACACTCGATCTGGTTGAGAATCTTCATCGCTTCGATGATGCAGAGCGTTTCACCCGCGCTGACATGCTGGCCGACCTCGACAAAGGGTTTGGAGGTGGGGGTGGGTGAGCGATAGAAGGTGCCGACCATGGGGGAGCGAATCGCGTGCCCCGTCAGTTCCGGCTTGGTTTCAGCCGTGGTCTCGTGCACCGGGGCAGGGTGCGCCGCCGCAACCACCTGGGGCTGAGGAGCCGCCATGCTCATGACGGGGGCGGTGGAGCTGACGCGGCTGATGCGCACCGACTCTTCCCCTTCGTGTATTTCGATCTCGGCGACATCGGACTCTTCGATGAGCTCGATCAGTTTTTTTACTTTTCGGATATCCATTGTGACTGTAAATCCTGGTTCAGTGGCTAGATGCTGAGACGCTTGAGGGCGGCGGCAAGTGCGAGTTCATAACTCTGCACCCCCAGTCCGCTGATAACGCCTTCAGCGATATCGGAAAAATAGGAGTGCTTGCGAAACGGCTCCCGTGCGTGGACATTGGAGAGATGCACTTCTATAAAGGGTATGCCCACTCCAAGCAGGGCGTCACGAAGCGCCACGCTGGTGTGAGTGAAGGCAGCAGGGTTGAAAATGATGTAGGCAATCTGCTCATCCCGGGCGCGGTGGATGCGCTCGATCAGCTCATGCTCGGCATTGCTCTGGGTAAAGGTGAGGTCATGCCCGGCGCCTTGGGTGAGGTGGATCAGCCGCTCTTCAATATCGGCGAGCGTGTCCCGGCCATACAGCTCCGGTTCCCGGGTCCCTAATAGATTCAGGTTGGGTCCGTTCAGTACCAGAATGGTCGCCATGCTTGTTTACCTGACAGGTGATGCGCGCTGCTGCTGCACATTTGAAGCTGCTGATGAATAAAATCGAACTGAACGCAAATTCTGACCGAGTAGAACCAGTTTGTCCAGATTTTACCGGAGATCACGCCAAGATCGGCGAAAATTAATAGCGAATTAAAAGACTTGCCGGGCTGGGCTGTGATGGAGGCCTCAATCGGCCAGGGCGTGTAGCGCATTTTAGCCTACAGCAGCGGCAGTAACTCTTTCTCCAGTACCTCGCGGTGCACCTCGCCTGCCTGGATAAAGCGGGTCTTGCCCTGGCGGTCGAAGATGGCGGTGAAGGGGAGCGAATCGAAACGGTTGCCCATGCGGTTTGAGAGCTCGACCGCCTTGGTGTTGCCGATCAGGATCGGAAAATTGATGTCATAGACATCGACAAAATCCTGCACCATGTCGGGGTCATCAATGGCGATGCCGACAAACTGCACCCCTTTTTCGGCGTAGTTCTTCTGGGTCTCGATGAACAGCGGCATCTCCTTGCGGCAAGGCGGACACCAGGTAGCCCAGTAGTTCACCACCAGGACCTTGCCATCCCATTGGCCGCTTGCCTGCTGCTTGCCCTCCAGGTTGGGGAAACTGAATGCAGGCATCTGACTCTCGGCCTTACCGGTCAGCGTTGTTTTTGGCGGCTCCTGTTCACAACCGAGCAGCAGGCCGAGACTGAGCAGGAGCAGCGGGAGGGTCAGGATGTAACGGATATTCATTGCAGGGCGTTCCTCACATGGCTGGAAAACTCATCGGGTCCCATAAAGCCGACCACGCGATAGCCTTTCCGTTCTTTCCCGTCCCGGCCATAGAACATGATGCTGGGTGGTCCGGGCAGGCCGAAGTGGCCCTGCAGCAGGGCCACGTCCTGTTCATCGTTGGCGGTCACGTCGGCCTGCAGCAGGACGGCATCGGCCAGTGCGGCGATCACCTTCGGGTTGCTGAAGGTGTAGCGTTCCATCTCTTTGCAGGAGACACACCAGTCGGCATAGAAATCGAGCATCACTGGCTTGCCGGCGGCGCTGGCGGCCCCGACTTCACGTTGCAGGTCGGTTACATTCTTGATGCGCCTGAATTGCAGGTGTGCGGCCTCACTGCTACCGCTGGCCGCGATCAGGCCACGCAGCGGCTGCACGGTATCCTTGCCGCCCGCCGCGGCACCGATCAACATCAGGGTGCCGTAAACCAGTACCACCACGCCGAGGCCTTTCCAGAGCCGGTCCCAGCCTGACGCCTCAACCGCCAGCTCCCGCAGGGCACCCATATAGATGGCGCTCACCACCAGCAGGATGCCCCAGAGCAGCATGGCGATTTCGGCCGGTAGTATCCGTTCCAGCAGGATGATGGCCACCGCCAGCATGCCGACTCCGAAGACCGCCTTGACCCTGTCCATCCAGCTGCCGGCCCGCGGCAGGTACTTGCCGGCTGAGGTGCCGATAATAATCAGCGGTGCCCCCATGCCCATGGCCAGGGCAAACAGGGCCAGGCCGCCGAGCAGGGCGTCACCGGTCTGGCCGATATAGATCAGTGCGCCGGCCAGGGGAGGGGCCACGCAAGGGCCGACGATCAGGGCGGAAAGGAAGCCCATGATCGCCACACCCACCAGGCTGCCGCCGGATTGCCGGTTGCTCCGTTCCGCCAGTTTGCTCTGCCAACGGCTGGGCAGTTGCAGTTCATAGAAGCCGAACATGGAGAGCGCCAGCAGGACGAACACCAGGGCGAAGAAGCTGAGAATCCATGGGTCCTGGAAGGCTGCCTGGAGATTCTGTCCGAACAGGCCCGCCAGCACGCCGGCTGCGGTGTAGGTCAGGGACATGGCCAGCACATAGACCACCGAGAGGACGAACGCCTTGCGCGTGGTGATGCTGCTGCCCTGTCCGGCGATAATGCCGGAGAGGATCGGGATCATCGGGAAGACGCAGGGCGTCAGGGAGAGCGCCAGTCCCAGGCCGAAGAACAGCAGTATCACCAGCCAGGTGCTGCCCCCGGCAAGGGTAGAGGCTATCTCATCCAGTTCGGAAACGGGTTCCGCGGGCGCGTCTGTCGCACCCTCATCCGGTGTCTGGGTGGCGATCAGCGCCTGCTGGGCCTGCTGCAGGGGGGAGGCGGCTACTCCCTCCGGCAGGACCGGCAGGGCCAGGGACAGGGTTTTGCGGATCGGCGGATAGCAGACCCCGGCCTCGGCGCAGCCCTGATAACCCACCTGGAGTTCGACGTCCGTGGCGGCGGGGTTGCTGCGGATGAGTGAAACCGGCAGATTGATCTCGTTGTGGTAGACCGGCAGATCGCCGAATGTCCCGTCGGGTCGTAATGCGTCCTGCTTGATCTCGGCGGGTGGGAGTTGGATCTGGCCGAGCTGCACGCCGTCGGCGGATTTCAGCTCTACGCTGATTTTGTCCTGATAGAGATAAGTGCCCGGGGCGATCTGCCAGATCAGGCGGATTCGATCTGCTTGCTCGACCGTTGCCGAGAGCTGGTAGGCCTGCTCCGGAGTGAGTATCTCGTCCTCCTCCTGCAGTCCCAGTGCCTGACCCAGGTTGCCCAGGGAAGAGAGCGCGGGAGCGGCCGGCGCTTCCTGGACAGCAGCGGCCGGGGGCAGGGTAATGGAGACGTTCTCCTTCTGCGGCGGGTAACAGAGGCCGGCATCGGCACAGCCCTGGGAGACCGTGGCCAGGACCAGCGAACTGCCCGCATCTGCGGCCCTCTGAATGGGAATCAGGACGGATACCGAGTTGCGGTACACCTCCATGTCACCGAAAAATTGGTCCTGCTTGATCTTTCCCGCCGGGAATTCGGCGTCGCCCAGGGTGATGCCAGGAGTCTGGCTGGTGATTTTGATCTTGCTGCGATAGAGATAGTAGCCGTCGACAATCTGCCAGGTTACCCGGATATTGTCAGCGTCTTCGGCCTGGGCGGTGAGTTTGAATGCCTGCTGTGGCAGCAGGTAGTCCGGTTCCGCCTGGGCCCCGGCAAATACCGGGAACAGCAGCAGGATCAGTAGCAGGAGCAGTGGGTTCAATCTTGTTGTTGTGTACATTCATCAATCCAGTGGAGATAAGCTGGCAGGCCCTGCTGTACAGGGACCGCGATGATCTCCGGAAGTTCATAGGGATGGAGGGAGAGAATGGCCTGTTGCAGATCCGGATAACGCGCTTGCGTTGTCTTGATTATCAACAGCCACTCCTCCGACGTCTCAAGCTTATCCTGCCAGACATAGACCGATTTTATCGGTGCCGTCATGCTGACGCAGGCGGCAAGTCGTTGTTCAACCAGATGGCCGGCAATCCGGGCGGCGCTAGTCTGGTCGGGACAGGTACAGTAGATCAAAAGCTTGTCCACGGGCATCTGCCGGAAGATACAGGATTGCCCGGTTGTGCGCAAAATGAAAAGTGGTTGCAGGGCGAGACTTCTTCAGTGAATTGAACTTTGCGTCAACCTCTGGCAAAGACGCCAAGAGCGCCACGATAACCTGGAGAAACTGCCCTGATATCACAACAGACCCTGGATTAGGCGATGAGCTGTTATTTACCCCGAGTTTTTTGACCTTTGCGTGCGCTGTATTCTTGCGAGAGTAATTCGGGCTACACGGCATGAGGCGATTCCCGGCAGGTGGTGGTCAGCTTGAATCGCGTAGATTCGGGGCGTAAGCTCTGCCCCCATGAATCCAATAGTCCTGCTTCTGCTGCTGTTTGTCGGAATTCCCCTGTTTGAGCTCTATTTCCTGATCGAGGTTGGTTCTCAGATAGGCGCCCTGCCGACCATATTTCTTACCGTTTTTACCGCGGTGCTGGGTGGATTGCTGGTCCGCTTGCAGGGCTTTTCCACCGCCATGCGGGTGCGGGCCGGGATGGACCGCGGAGAAGTGCCGGCCATCGAAATGCTGGAAGGGGTGGTGTTGCTGCTCAGCGGTATCCTGCTGTTGTTACCCGGATTTTTTACCGACTTGTTCGGTTTTCTCTGCCTGATCCCGCCCATACGCCGTGCCATGATCGTCTGGTTCCTGAAACGTTCCGGGACCATGCGTCCCGCCCCGGGTGTCGATCCTGCGCAGCAACCCGGCGAGCATCGGGTGATTGAAGGCGAATATCGTCGGGATGATGACTGACCTGGAAGTTGCCGGACCGATCGGTGTTTTCGATTCCGGGATTGGCGGGCTGTCGGTACTGAAACATATCCGCCGGCTGTTGCCGGCGGAGTCACTCCTTTATGTGGCCGACACCGGCCATCTCCCCTATGGCAGCAAGCCGCCTGACGTGGTGCTCCGGCGTTCTGTGGCGATTAGCCGGTTCCTGGTGGAGCGGGGCGCCAAGGCCATTGTGGTGGCCTGCAATACCGCCACTGCGGTAGCGGTTGCCGAGCTGCGGCAACGGTTTGCGCTGCCGGTAATCGGCGTCGAACCGGGGCTAAAGCCGGGAATCAGTCGCAGTCGGGGCGGGGTGGTCGGGGTTTTGGCGACGGAAGGCACCCTGGGCAGTGAAAAATTCCGGCGCCTGGTCTCGGCTCATGGGCAACAGCGTCAGGTGATCGTACAGCCCTGCCCGGGTTGGGTGGAACAGGTAGAGTCGTGCACGTTTGATAGTGCCGGGGCACGTGAGTTGATTGCGTCCATCATCACTCCCTTGCTGCGGCAGGGTGTGGATACCCTGGTGCTCGGTTGCACCCATTACCCCTATCTGAGGCCGCTGATTCAGGAGCTGGCGGGACCGGAAGTGGAGATTGTGGATACCGGACCGGCAATTGCCCGGGAATTGCAGCGCCGCCTCGACCTTCTGGGATTGTTGACGGACAGTGCGGTCGCCGGCAACGAACGATTCTGGGTAAGTGGTGATGCCCGGTCGGCCGGATGGCAGTTTGCCCGGCTGTGGCGGGCTGGCTGTCTCTTGGAGCCGCTGCCGGGCAGCGTGAAATAACTTGTCAGAAACGCCTCAGCCGAGGAAACGATACCACCAGCGTCCCAGGTGTTCATGCAGGGCAAAGTAGCTGTTCAGAAATGCCTTGGCGTTGGGCAACCAGTCGTGGAACGAGGCCCGGTCAGCCGGCCCATGGGCAAACCCGGTTGGTGCCGGCTGCACCTCGATTCCGACTGCCTCGAATACATCCAGGGCGCGCAGCATATGCCAGGCATGAGTCACCAGCATGATCTTGCGAATGCCACGTCTGCTCAACAGCGGTTTGAGTGCCCGGGCTTGCTCCCGGGTGGTGCGGCTCTGCTCTTCCACGGCCAGCACTTTTGCGCCGAACTCCTGCTCCAGTAGCACCCTGGCAATCGCCGCCTCGCTGGGGCCGTTGCTGCGCGGGGTACCACCACTGGGAATCAGCGGCAGGCCGCTTTTGTGTGATAGCCAGGCGGCGTAACGCAGCCGCTCCAGAAACAGCGCATTGACCGTGTCCTGATCGCCAAATTCCGGAGCCGATTCATGTCGGCCGGCGCCCAGTACCACGATGGCGTCGGCGCTGGAACTGCGGATCTGGGCCTCGGTCAGTGCGGCAACCGTCTCCAGGCCGGCCATCAGCTGACCGGAAAAGTAAGGCGTCGACAGCAGATAGAATCCGGTCAGGGTGGCCAGCAGCAGCAGTTTGCCAATCAGTCGCCGGGCCAGAACCAGGCCGAGCAGTCCCAGTATTATCAGTATTCCCGGTGGCAGGATCAGGGGTTTCAGGGCCCAGACGATCTCCTGATTCATCGATTACTCCTGATTATCGCGATCGAGTAGCGGATTGGCCTGCAGGTCGGCGTGATAGGAGGAGCGTACCAGCGGGCCACTGGCTACATTGGCGAAGCCCATCGCCTCGCCCTGCTGGCGCAGGTCATCGAATTCCCGGGGTGTGACGAAGCGGTCAACCGGCAGATGGTCCCGGCTGGGCTGCAGGTACTGGCCCAGCGTCAGCATGTTGACCTGGTGATCACGCAGGTCCTGCATCACGGTCAGCACTTCGTCAGTGGTCTCGCCCAGTCCCAGCATCAAGCCGGACTTGGTCTGTACATCGGGGTGGCGTTGCTTGAATCGGGCCAAAAGATCGAGTGATCCCTGGTAGTCCGCGCCGGGGCGGGCCTGGCGGTAGAGTCGGGGGATGGTCTCCAGATTGTGGTTGAACACGTCCGGCTGGGTCTCGGCGAACGCCTCCAGTGCTACGTCGATACGGCCACGGAAATCGGGTACCAGGATCTCGATGCGGGTGTCCGGGTTGCTGCCGCGCAAGGCTGTTATGCAGTCGACGAAATGCCCGGCGCCGCCATCCCGCAAATCATCCCGGTCCACCGAGGTGACCACCACGTAGCGCAACTGCATCGCCTTTACCGCCTCGGCCAGTTCTGCCGGCTCATGCGGGTCCAGCGGCAGCGGCTTGCCGTGGGCTACGTCGCAGAAGGGGCAGCGACGGGTGCAGATATCCCCCATGATCATGAAGGTGGCGGTGCCGTGGCTGAAGCACTCCCCCAGATTGGGACAGGCAGCCTCTTCACACACCGAGCTGAGTTTGCTCTGGCGCAGGATCTGCTTGATCTGGTTGACCCGCTCACCACTGGGCATTTTTACCCGAATCCAGTCCGGCTTGCGTGGCATCACGCGGGTCGGCTCCACTTTTACGGGAATCCTGGCCAGTTTTTCGCTGCCGCGCTGGTGGGTCTCGGGGGTGGCCCGGGATGGGGCGTTGTGGTCTTCGGCTTTACTCATGGGAAATGTTATCGCCTGTTGTTAGTTCGTTTTGATTGTAGCCGAGTCGCCTTAAGATGTGGCGGGCCAGCCGGTTACCCACGGTAAACAGCGCCACCGGTTGCGTCAGGTCGCGCATCTGTACCACCTGTAGATCCGGATAGCCACAGGGATTGATGCGGCTGAACGGCTCCAGATCCATGTCCACATTCAGACTCAGGCCATGAAAACTGCAGCCATGCCGCACCCGCAGCCCCAGCGCCGCGATCTTGCTGCCGTCCACATAGACACCGGGAGCGTCCGGGCGGGCCGCCGATGCAATCCCGAACTCCCGCAGCAGATCCACGATGCTCTGTTCGATCAGGGTGACCAGCTGGCGCACCCCCAGGCCGTAGTGTCGCAGATTCAGCAGCAGGTACGCGACCAGCTGTCCCGGGCCGTGGTAGGTGACCTGGCCGCCGCGATCCGTTCGGATGACGGGGATATCACCCGGGGCGAGCAGGTGCTCCGGCTTGCCGGCCTGTCCCAGGGTGAATACCGGTAGATGTTCCACCAGCCAGATTTCATCCCGGGTGGTCGCATCCCGGCTGGCGGTGAAGGCCTGCATCTCCTGCCACACCGGCTCATAGGGCTGCCGGCCCAGCTGCCGGATCAGTGGCGGAAGGGCGGGGCGGTTGCCCATCAGAGACTCATCACCACATCGTTATGATCGGTCAGATCGTAATAGATGGCGTCCAGCTGGGCCTTGCTGGTGGCCTGAAAGGTAATGGTGACGGACAGGTATTTGCCGTTTTTGCTGGTCCGGCTGCGGCTGGCGTCGGGCGTCAGATCCGGGACGTGGACTGACACGATCTCCATCACCAGCGCCTCAAAATCGGTATGGCTGGAGAGGCCCATGGCCTTGACGGAGAATTCGCAGGGGAATTCCAGCAGCGTATCTTTCTCTTGGTTCATGTCGCTCAGGATAGTATCCGGCCTGCCTGGAGCAGGGCCTTGTGTTCGCCGTAGAAGCCGGCCATACGGGTGTAAATGGGGCCGGGTGTGCCGTTTCCAACCGCTCTGCCGTCCAGTTCCACCACCGCCATCACCTCTTTGGTGGAACTGGTCACCCAGATCTCGTCGGCGCTGTCGAGCATCTGTTGGCTGATCTCTTTTTCACTGCAGGGCAGGGCGTGCTGTTGCGCCAGTTCCAGTACCAGGTCGCGGGTTATGCCGGGCAGCAGATGGTCGCTTTTCGGCGGGGTGATGATCTCGCCCGCCAGGACGATGAACAGATTGCTGGTGGCCCCCTCGGTGGCGTAGCCATTGCGGACCAGGATCGCCTCGGCTGCGCCGTGCTCCATCGCCTCACCGCGCAGCAGAACATTGGCCAGCAGGGTGATGGCCTTGATGTCGCAGCGTAGCCAGCGGTTATCTTCCAGGGTGACGGCTTTGATACCCGTCGCCAGGGCGGCGGCATCGGGATACACCGCCGGCTGGGTCATGACGAAGACGGTTGGAGCAATGCCGGTGGGGATGGCGTGGTCCCGTTTTCCGGTGGAGCCGCGCGTGATCTGCAGATAGATAGACTGGTCTGCGCCCGGCAGTTGCCCGATAAGCCGCTGCAGGATTGCCTGCCACTGTGCACGGTCCAGGGGATTTTGCATACGGATGGCATGCAGGCTGTTATCCAGGCGTTGCAGGTGGTGTTCCAGCCTGAACAACCGCCCCCCGTAACAGGGGATGACCTCATAGACCCCGTCGCCGAACAGAAATCCCCGGTCCATGACCGAGACCTTCCCCTCCTGGGGTGGCATAAAGTGCCCGTTGAGGTAGATTTCCGGTCGTGCCGCCTGCATTGTCTGGTCGTTCTCCCCTACTCCAGCCATAACAGGACGGTATCCTTGGCGGTCTGCAGCAGCCCCCCCTCGGCGATCGGGTCCAGCGCCACCAGGTCGTCCTCTACAATGGTCTCTCCGGCCAGGGCAATATTGACCTTGCCCAGCGGTTGTCCCGAGCTCACCGGGGCAATGATTTTTGGTTCAATGCGCATGCCGGCATTCAGATTCTGGTACTGCCCCCGGGGAATGGTGATATAGAGGTCCCGGGTCAGCCCCAGACGAAGTTGTTCCTGGCTGCCCTTCCAGACCCGCGTGCTGGCCAGTTTTTCGCCGGCACCGTAGAGCCGGTGGGTCTCGAAGAAACGAAAGCCGTAATTGAGCAGGGATTGGCTCTCGCTGGCCCGGGCATCCTCGCTGTTGGTGCCCATCACCACCGAGATGAGACGCATGCCATCTTTTTTTGCCGATGCCACCAGACAGAAGCCCGCTGCCTCGGTATGGCCGGTTTTGACGCCATCCACCGCGTCATCGCGCCACAGCAGCTTGTTGCGATTGTGCTGCTTGATGTTATTGAAGGTGAATTCCTTGGTGGCATACCACTGATAGATATCCGGGAACTCCCGGATGGTGGCCCGGGTCACCCGGGCGATGTCCCGCGGTGTGGTGTAGTGCTGCTCATCCGGCAGTCCGGTGCTGTTGACGAAGTGAGTGTTTATCATTCCCAGACGCCGGGCGTGGTCATTCATCAGGTTGGCAAAGGTCTCTTCACTGCCGGCAATGTGTTCGGCCAGGGCAACGCTGGCGTCGTTGCCGGACTGGATGATCATGCCTTTAAGCAGATCCTCGAGGGCAATCTTTTTTCCGACCTCGATGAACATGCGTGACCCAGGGGTGCGCCAGGCTTTTTTGCTCACCAGCACCTGATCCTGCAGGGTGACCTGACCTGCCTGGATCTCTTTCATTACCACATAGGCGGTCATGATCTTGGTCAGGCTGGCCGGTTCAAGACGCTGTTCCGCATTGTTCTCTGCCAGTACATAGCCACTGTCAAAATCGATCAGCAGGTGACCGGTAGCCGCGACACTGGGAGGTGCAGGCACCGGGGCGGCGGTGACGGGCAGGACGAACAGGATGAGAAAGATAAGGCCGAAAAGGGTGAATAGATCAACTCTGGTGGTGCGTGCAAACATGGTAATCCTTGTCAGTTACTTGAACCTGAAGCAGCTAGAGACAGCGCAAAACAGGCGAGGTTCTGTCAGTTATCGGCTTATTCTAACGCGAATGACCGGCCAAAACCGCTGCCGATAGTGGATAGGTGGTACGTCCCGGCCTGGAATAGCCGTTTCTGTGCGCCACTTAACCCTGGGTCGTCAGTCGATGATCACCTGAGTCTCGACAATCCCCAGTCGGGGCAGGTTGAGACTCAGACTGTCCACCTGTTCCACGCTGGCCAGGGGGCCGATCTGCACCCGAAACAGCGGTTGTCCCCGGTGATCGACCTGCTGGATACGCACTTTCTCGCCCAGCGAACTGGTCAGCCGCTGGCTCAGTTGATTGGCATTCTGGCGGCTGCTGAAGGCACCGACCTGGATAAAGAGTCCGGGGGACGTCGGTACGCTGGCCTGTATCACCGGACTGGGTGCCGTTTGCACCGGCGGGGTGCCGGGATTGAGCGCCCGTACCTCCACCAGGCCGGTACCCTCGCCCAGGATGCCCAGCTTGGTTGCCGCCGCGTAGGAGAGATCGATCAGTCGGTTGTCATGGAAAGGGCCGCGGTCATTCACCTTGACGATGGCGCTGCGCCCATTGCGCAGGTTGGTGACCTGGACATAGGTGGGTAGTGGCAGGCTCTTGTGGGCGGCCGTCATGGCATACATATCGTAGGGTTCGCCGCTACTGGTGGAGCGGCCGTGAAACTTGGTGCCATACCAGGAGGCGATACCCCGTTCCACGTAGCCTCGACTGCTTGGTAGGGTGTGGTAACGCTGGCCGAGCACAACATAGGAGTCCGGGTTGCCGCGCCGGCTTTTCGGCTCAACCCGTGGTGTGGCGTCCGCGATGGAATTGGGATCGAGTCGCCGGGCCGGTGCGCTGTCGCCGCTATCGGGATAGCCGGGCGGCATGAGGGGGCGGACCGAACAGGCACTGAGTAAGGTGGCGCACGCCACGCCATAGAGCAGTGATTTTACCGGCATCGCGACGCTCATTAGCTGGCTGATCCGTTCTTCAGTGCCAGTATTTCCTGGCTCAGCTGGTAAACCGCCATGGCGTAGAGGTTGCTATGGTTATAGCGGGTGATGACGTAGAAGTTATCCAGCCCCAGCCAGAACTCGGCGCCTTCGGCACCTTGAAGATGCAGCAGTGTTGCCTTGGCGTCAGTCGTGACCGGGGTGGGACCGGTGACAATGCCGACCTGCGCGAGATCGGCCAGTGGTTTGTCCGGTGGCGTGGCGCGCTGGGCAGGCTCGACATAGTAGGGGTGTCCCGGCTCGACTGCCCTGACCGGCAGGGCAACGGCCTCCCCTTCACGCCAGTTGTGCTTGCTGAAATAGTTGGCCACGCTGCCGATCACATCGGCATCATTGCCCCAGATATCCCGCTTGCCGTCACCATCGAAATCAACCGCATAGCTGAGGTAGCTGGTGGGGATGAACTGGGGCGTGCCCATGGCACCTGCATAGGAGCCTACAGCCATGGCCGGTTCCATCCGTTCCTCCATGAGGATCTGCAGGAAGGCCTTCAGCTGACTACGTCCGAACTGGTAGCGTTTAGGGTAGTGATAAGCCTGGGTGTAGAGGGCGTCGAGTATGCTGATAGTACCGGGCCGTTTGCCGTAAAAGGTCTCAACGCCGATGATGGCGACAATGATCTCCGGGGGCACGCCGTAAATCGCCTGGGCCCGTTCCAGGGTCTCCCTGTGTTTTTCCCAATAGGCGACTCCCTCCTCGATCCGGTTCTGCTTTAAAAAGATCGGCCGGTAGGTCTTCCAGGTGTGAATGGTCTCAGCCGGGCGGTTGAGACTGTCTATGACCAGCTGGCTGCGGCTGGCGCCCTGCAGCAGTTCACGCAGCGTTTGCGTCGGGTATCCCTTCTCCGCCGCCAGATCCTGGATCAGCTCCTCGACCTGGTCCGTCGGGGGCGCCGCCAGTACCGCCCCCTGCCAGTACAGCAGGGTCGCCAGAAAGCCGATTCTTGTCAGGGTGTTAACCATGCCTTGTTCCTTTTGCGTTAACGCGGTTTCGTGCAATTGCCGCCCGTTATGTGGGCAGCAGCTTGCGATGTGTGTGTATGGACATCAGGATACCGAACCCGGCCATAATGGTCACCAGTGAGGTGCCGCCGTAGCTGACCAGGGGGAGCGGTACGCCGACCACCGGCAGAATGCCACTGACCATGCCGGTATTCACGAACAGGTAGACGAAGAAGACCATGGTGACGGCTCCGCCCAGCAGCCGGCTGAAGGTGTCCTGGGCCTGGGCGGCTATATAGAGGCCGCGCAGGACGATCACCAGATAGAGCGCCAGCAACAACAGAATGCCGATGAATCCGAACTCTTCGGACAGAACGGCGAAGATGAAATCAGTGGTGCCCTCCGGCAGGAACTCCAGGTAGGACTGGGTGCCGTTCAGCCAGCCCTTGCCATAGATCCCGCCGGAGCCGATGGCGATCTTGGACTGGATGATATGATATCCGGTACCCAATGGATCCCGCTCCGGATTGAGAAAGGTGAGGACTCGGTTACGCTGGTAGTCGCGCATGCCCCACTCCCAGAGGACCCAGGAGACCGGTATGGCGGTGAGGATCATGCCGCCGATAAAGCGCCAGCTGAGTCCGGCGAGAAAAAGTACAAAAATCCCCGCGCTGGCAACCAGTAGTGACGTGCCGAGATCGGGCTGGCGGGCGATCAGCAGCACCGGAACCAGGATCATCACACCGGCAATGACCAGACGGTTCCAGCGCGGAGGCAGGGATTTCTCCGCCAGAAACCAGGCAATCATCATCGGCACTGCCAGTTTCACCAGTTCGGACGGTTGGAAGCGGAATAGTCCCAGGTTGAGCCAGCGCTGAGCGCCCTTGCCGACCTGGCCGGCGACCAGCACGGCGATCAGCATCAGGATGCCGGCGGTAAACAGCCAGGGCGCCCAGCGGCGTAGCGTGGCGGGCGGCACCTGGGCGACCGCAACCATCACGGCGAACGCAACCCCCAGCCGGATCAACTGGCGTTCCATCACCGCCATGTCCTGGCCACTGGCACTGTACAGCACCAGCAGGCCGAATCCGCATAGCAGGATCAGACCGGTGAGAAGCGGCAGGTCCAGATGCAGGTCCGCCAATAGCCCTTCGGCCCGGGTCGGGTTGGATTCTGGCAAGCCGCTCGGTTTGTAATGTGCCATTAGCGGGTGTCCTGAAGCAGGTAACGGTCCATGATGGCCTTGGCGATGGGCGCCGCCACCGAGCCACCGTGACCGCCGTTTTCCACAATTACGGCGACCGCGATGCGCGGTGCGTCGGCCGGGGCAAAGGCGATAAAGAGGGCGTGATCGCGCATCTTTTTCTCCAGTTTTTCCTCTTCGTATTTCTCTTCCTGCTTGATGGTGAACACCTGCGCGGTGCCGGTCTTGCCGGCAATGCGGTAATGCTCGTTGCGGATCAGCCGGGCGGTGCCGCGCACTCCCTCGGTGACCTGAATCATTGCTTCGACAATGCTATCCCAATGGGACTCGGATTGCCGGGCAATCTGCTGCTGCTGGCTGACCGGCTGCTCCCGCGGGTCCGGCTCACCGTTGCGGCGGATCGACTTGACTATTCTGGGTTGCAGGCGGGAACCGCCGCTGGCTAGTGTTGCGGTGGCGCTGGCCAGTTGCAGTGGCGTGGTGAGGAAATAGCCCTGGCCGATGCCGGTGATGAGGGTTTCGCCCGGATACCAGGGCTGATTCTTGCTGCGCCGCTTCCACTCCCGGGAGGGCAGCAGTCCGCCCAGCTCGCCGGTGATGTCCACGCCGGTTTTCTCGCCGAATCCGAAGGGGGCAAGATATTCGGCCAGTTTGTCTATGCCCATCTGCTGCGCCAGGTCGTAGTAGTAGACGTCACAGGACTGGGCGATAGCGTCGTAGAGGTCGACGGCGCCATGGCCGGCCTTTTTCCAGTCCCGGTACTTGTGGCTGTGGTTGGGTAGCTGGAAAAAACCGGGGCAGTAGTTTTTCCGGGTTGCAGTGATAACGCCGCTCTCCAGTCCCCCCAGGCCGATGAAGGGCTTGATGGTGGAGCCGGGCGGATACTGGCCGCGTATGGCGCGGTTGAACAGTGGCTTCTCCTCCGAGTTCTGCAGGGCGTTATAGTCCGCCGAGGAGATGCCCTCCACGAACAGGTTGGGATCGAATCCCGGTTTGCTGACCATGGCCAGGATATCCCCGGTCTGCGGGTCGATGGCCACTGCCGCGCCGTTTTCCTCCCCGAATGACTCGATGGCGACGCGCTGCAGGGCCGAGTCCAGCGTCAGGTGCAGGTCCGCTCCCGGCTCCGGCGGCTTGCTTTCCAGTATCCGGATCACCCGCCCCAGTGCGTTGATCTCCACCTGCTGCAGTCCCACTTTGCCGTGCAGGGTCTCCTCGTAGTATTTTTCAATACCGTTTTTACCGATATGCGTGGTCCCCGAGTAACTGGAATTATCAATGGTCTGCAGTTCGCGTTTATTGATACGTCCGACATAACCGAGGATGTGCGCCGTCACATCCTTGAGTGGATAGTCCCGCAACAGCTTGGCCTGGATATCGACACCGGGAAAAAGATGCCGATTGACCGCAAAACGCGCCACTTCTTCATCACTCAGCTGGACGCGGATGGGAATGCTCTCGAAACGGCGCTGGTGGCTTTTCAGCCGGTTGAAGCGCTTGCGGTCGTTGTCACTGATGCTGATGAGCTTGCCCAGCTCCTGCAGTGTCCAGTCCAGGTCCTTGACCCGTTCGGGCGTGATCTCCAGGCTGTGGGTGGGGAGGTTCTGGGCCAGAATGACGCCGTTGCGATCATAGATCAGTCCCCTAGTTGGTGGCAGCGGCTCCACCTTCACCCGGTTATCCCGCGACAGGGTGGTGAAGTGGGCGTGATCAATAATCTGCAGTTTGGCGAGATGCAGGATCAGCAGCAGCAACAGCAGCAGAATAATCAGGGTGGCGGTAATGGCGCGCGCCCGAAACAGACGGCTCTCGCGCAGGTAATCTTTCAGTGTGGCCTGATACATGGGCTTAGCTGACCTGGAACTTGCGTCTCAGGTCGCGCAGCACGATGTAGATCCAGGGCCAGAGCAGCATGCCGATCAGCGGAGGGAACCAGTAGGAGAGCGGTGGTGTGGGCTGACCCACGGCGCCCATGACCCAAAGAGAGAGCAGTTTCTCCAGTAGCAGCAGTACCAGGATAGTCAGCGACTGTTGCCACAGGGGAAACAGGCGGATGCGCAGATGCATTTCGAAGGTGATATAGGCAATCAGCGCCAGCGACAGAGCGTGCTGACCCAGCAGGGTGCCGGAGAGCACGTCCACCACAATACCCACCAGCCAGCCGACGCCGACACCGACCCGCTGCGGCAATGCCATGGTCCAGTAGATCAGCACCAGCGTGTACCACTGCGGGCGCAGCATCTGGGCCCAGTCCGGCAGCGGCAGAATGGCCAGCAGCAGGGCGACGCAGAAGCTGATGATGATGACGGTGGTGCCGCTCCTCGGGGTCAGGGTCATGGCTCCTCCGGTGGCGGCTGTTCCGCGCTCTGCCCGGAATTGTCGTCGCTGTCGTCCCGGTCGGGAGGGGTCAAGGTCCAGACCAGCAGCGCCTCGCGGGCCCGCTCCAGGTGGGCGCTCGGCTGGGCCTTGATCAGGGCAAAGGGTTCGCCAGGCTCACGGCGGATCGAGGTGACGGTGGCAACCGGGTAACCGGAGGGGAAGCGGCCGCCCAGTCCGGAAGTGACCAGCAGATCGCCCACTTCTATATCGGCATTGTTCGGCAGGTTGGGCAGTTCCAGCTCATTGATGCGCCCGGTGCCGATGGCCACGGTACGCAGACCATTACGATTCACCTGGATCGGCAGGGCATGGCTGGCATCGGTGATCATCAGCACCGATGCGGTGAAGCGGTTGACGTGCACCACCTGGCCCATCACGGCATTGGCGTGCAGCACGGGCTGGCCTTTGTAGATGCCGGAGCTGGAGCCCTTGTTCAGCAGCACCAGCTGCCGGTACGGGTCCATGTCCACCGCGATCAGCTCGGCGATCAATACCCGGTCGCCGAGTTTGAACGAGGAGTCGAGCAGGTCGCGCAGACGCATATTCTCCGCTTCCAGGGCGGCCAGTTTCTGCTGTCTACCCTGCAGCAGCAGGTTCTCCCGGTGCAGTTCCCGGTTTTCTTCCTGCAGGCGGGTGCGGGTGGCGAAGGTCTCGGAGACCCAATAGCCGGCGGCGATGGGCAGGTTGGCCACAAATTGCAACGGATAGGTAAGGGTCGAAAGAATTGAGCGGACCGATTCCAGATGATGCTGGCGGTGATCGACAATCATCAGGGCGAGCGATAGCACCACGGCGAGCAGCACGCGGATACTGATGGATGGACCTTGTGTAAAGATCGGCTTAATAGGGGATCAGCCTCTTTGCTTTCTGATCGGTGCCTGACGGCAATTACTCCAGTGCGAACAGAAATTCTCCACCGCGTTCGTCCAGCATTTCGAGGGCCCTGCCGCCGCCCCGTGCCACGCAGGTGAGCGGGTCTTCCGCGATGAGTACCGGCAGACCGGTCTCCTCTTCCAGTAGCCGGTCGATATCCCGCAACAGGGCACCACCGCCGGTCAGGACAATGCCACACTCGGCCACATCCGCTCCCAGTTCCGGTGGCGTCTGCTCCAGGGCCGCCTTCACCGCGCCGACAATGCCAGAAAGCGGTTCCTGCATCGCCTCGAGGATTTCGTTGCTGGTCAGGGTGAAGCTGCGGGGTATGCCTTCGGCCAGGTTTCGGCCCTTGATCTCCATCTCCTTCACCTCGTTGCCGGGGAAGGCGGAGCCGATCTCTTTCTTGATCCGTTCGGCGGTGGCTTCGCCGATCAGGGTGCCGTAATTGCGCCGCACATAATTGATAATTGCCTCATCGAAACGGTCGCCGCCAACCCGCACCGAGTTGGAATAGACGATGCCGTTGAGGGATATGATGGCCACTTCCGAGGTGCCGCCGCCGATATCCAGCACCATGGAGCCGCGCGCCTCGTTCACTGGCAGGCCGGCGCCGATGGCGGCCGACATCGGCTCTTCGATCAGGTATACCTCGCGGGCACCGGCGCCGGCCGCCGATTCGCGGATGGCGCGGCGCTCAACCTGGGTCGAGCCGCAGGGCACACAGACCAGCACCCGGGGGCTGGGGCGGATCAATTTCGCCTCATGCACCTTGTGGATGAAGTGCTGCAGCATCTTCTCGGTGACGGTGAAATCCGCGATCACCCCGTCTTTCATCGGCCGGATCGCGGTGATGTTGTTGGGGGTACGGCCAAGCATCCGCTTCGCTTCTTCGCCTACTGCGGCAACCGACTTGCCACTGCCCGGCCCTCGGTCCTGACGGATGGCGACTACGGAGGGTTCGTTGAGCACGATGCCTTGGCCACGTGCATAAATCAGGGTATTGGCAGTCCCAAGATCGATCGACAGATCGTTGGAGAAAAGCCCGCGTATGCGTCTGAACATTGCGAAATTGATATCCCGTGAGGTGTGTCGTTAGTTATTGCAGGGCGTCGCTTCCATCGTGATGCCCCGGGAAAAGACGTAATCTAGCAATCACGGGGGGTATTGGGCAAGGAACTCTGCTGGAAAATATGCCGGTTTGGGGGCGTGTTTATCATTTCAGTACCTGCACGCGCGGTGCGAAATGTGTTAATTTCCCCCTCTTAATTTGTTATCCCGGTTGTGATCGGCCTGTGCGACGGTCTTTTGTGATCTGCTGCGCCGGCTCGGCCACGGCACCATCATAGCCCCTGATCAACCGCCTGTATATCGAGGCCTGTATTTCGAGGAAGTTATGTCGCTGGAAAGATCCGATGTTGAGAAAATTGCGCATCTGGCCCGACTTGCCGTGAGTGAGGATGAGCTGGATGCGGTCACTTCAGACCTGTCGAATATCCTGCACCTGGTGGCGCAGATGGACGCGGCCGACACCGCCGGGGTGGAGCCGATGGCCCACCCGCTGCACATGGCGCAGCGCCTGCGCCCGGATGAGGTGAGCGAAACGGATCAGCGGGAGAAATTCCAGGCGATTGCCCCGTTGACCGAGGACGGGCTCTACCTGGTGCCCCGGGTGATAGAATAAACAGTGTCGCCGATCTCGGGAGACTGAAAGATTTTGATGGGTAGAGTGCATGCATAACAATACTATTTTGGAGTTGGCGCACGGCCTGCGGGGCGGTGAATTCACCAGCGTTGAGCTCACCCGGGCCTATCTGGACCGGATTGCCAGTCATAACCCGGCGCTGAACTGTCTTATCAGTGTGTGCGAAGAGGGCGCCCTGCAGGAGGCGGAGCTGGCGGATCGACGGATTCGGGCGGGTGACGACGGACCGCTACTGGGCATTCCCATCGTGCACAAGGACATCTTCTGCACCGACGGGGTGAAAACCAGCTGCGGCTCCCGGATGCTGGATAATTTTACCGCACCCTATGATGCCCATGTGGTCTCGCAGCTGAAGCAGGCGGGTGCGGTCATGCTGGGCAAGGCCAACATGGATGAGTTCGCCATGGGCTCATCCAATGAAAACAGCTTCTACGGTCCGGTCCACAACCCCTGGAAGGCGGGCAGCGTGCCGGGTGGCTCTTCCGGTGGTTCCGCTGCCGCAGTTGCAGCCCGGCTCTGTGTGGCGGCCACCGGGACGGATACCGGCGGGTCGATCCGCCAGCCGGCCGCCTTCTGCGGTATTACCGGGCTGAAGCCCACTTATGGCCGGGTGTCGCGCTACGGCATGATCGCCTTCGCCTCATCGCTGGACCAGGGTGGGCCGATGGCGCGCAGCGCGGAGGACGCCGCCGCCCTGCTGCAGGCCATGGCCGGCTTCGACAGCCGTGATTCCACCAGTGCCGAACAGCCGGTGCCGGATTATCTGTCGGCCCTGAATGATGATCTGAAGGGGTTGCGTATCGGCGTGCCCAAAGAGTATCTCGGCGAGGGGCTGGACGCGGCGATTGCCGAGTCCATTCAACTGGCACTGGACGAGTACGTTCGCCTGGGGGCGGAGCTGGTGGAGATCAGCCTGCCCAATACCCATTTGGGCATTCCAACCTACTACGTGGTGGCACCGGCCGAGTGCTCCTCCAACCTGTCGCGCTTTGACGGTGTGCGTTACGGCTACCGCTGCAGCGATCCGAAAGATCTCGAGGATCTCTATAAACGCTCCCGGGGAGAGGGATTCGGCGCCGAGGTGAAACGACGCATCATGATCGGTACCTACGCACTTTCGGCCGGCTATTACGATGCCTACTACCTGAAGGCGCAGAAGATCCGCCACCTGATATCCGACGATTTCCGCGCCGCCTTTGAACAGGTGGACGTGATCATGGGCCCGACCGCGCCATCAACCGCCTTTGCTATCGGCGAGAAGGCGGATGATCCGGTCAACATGTATCTTTCGGATATCTACACCATTGCGGTGAATCTGGCCGGATTGCCCGGGATGTCAATTCCGGTGAGGCCGGTTAATGACATGCCGGTGGGTCTGCAGTTGATCGGTAACTATTTTCAGGAGGCGCGGCTGCTGAACGTGGCCCACCAGCTACAGCAGGTGACAAACTGGCACGGTGCGGCCCCGGCCGGTTTTGAGTAACAGAGACGGACTACAGAGACAGCATATGCAATGGGAAACCGTAATCGGGCTGGAGATTCATGCCCAGCTGGCGACCAGATCAAAAATCTTTTCCGGTGCCTCCACGGCGTTTGGCGCGGCGCCGAATAGCCAGGCTTGCAATATCGATCTCGGCATGCCGGGTGTGTTGCCGGTATTGAATCAGGAGGCGGTGCGCATGGCCGTCACCTTCGGCGTGGCGATCAATGCCGAGATTGCGCCGCGCTCGGTATTTGCGCGTAAAAACTACTTCTATCCGGACCTGCCGAAGGGCTACCAGATCAGCCAGTTCGAGCTGCCGATCGTGGGCAAGGGGGTTGTTGAGATTGAGCTGGATGATGGCACGCTAAAGCCGGTGGGTGTGACCCGGGCCCATCTGGAGGAAGATGCCGGTAAATCGCTGCACGAGGATTTTCACGGCATGACCGGTGTGGACCTGAACCGGGCCGGCACGCCGCTGCTGGAAATTGTCTCGGAACCGGATATGCGTTCCGCCCGGGAGGCGGTGGCCTATGCCAAAAAGATTCACCAGATCGTCCAGTATCTGGGGATCTGCGACGGCAATATGCAGGAGGGTTCGTTCCGCTGTGACGCCAATGTCTCGGTCAGGCCCCAGGGCGGGCCGCTGGGCACCCGTGCGGAGCTGAAGAACCTGAACTCCTTCCGCTTCCTGGAGCGCGCCATCAATATCGAGGTGGAGCGCCAGATCGACCTGATTGAGGCCGGTGGCACGGTGGTACAGGAGACCCGGTTATACGATGCCGACCGGGATGAGACCCGCTCCATGCGCTCCAAGGAGGAGGCCAATGACTACCGATATTTCCCGGACCCGGATCTGTTGCCGGTGGAGCTGGATGGGGGCCTGATCGAGTCGGTCAGGGCGGCCATGCCGGAGCTGCCCGACGCCAGGCGGCACCGGTTTGAGCGGGACTACGCATTGAGCCCGTACGACGCCTCGGTGCTCACGGCCAGCAAGGGGCTGGCGGACTATTTTGAGCAGGCGGCCAAAGTCGCGGGGGATGCCAAGCTGGCGGCCAACTGGGTCATGGGGGAGCTCTCCGGGGCCCTGAACAAGGCCGGCATGTCACTTGATGCGAGCCCGGTAAGCGCCCAGGCCCTGGGTGGCATGCTGCTGCGCATTGTCGACAATACCATCTCCGGCAAGATCGCCAAGCAGGTGTTCGAGGCCATGTGGGCCGGTGAAGGAAGTGCCGACCAGATCATCGATGCGCGGGGATTGAAACAGATCACCGATAGCGGGGCGATTGAGGCGGTTGTGGATGAGGTCCTGGAGGCCAACCCGGAACAGGTCAGCAATTACCGCAAGGCAGATGAGAAGAAGCGACCGAAAATGCTCGGCTTCTTTGTCGGCCAGGTGATGAAGCAGTCCAAAGGCAAGGCCAATCCGCAACAGGTCAACGAACTGCTGCTGAAAAAGCTCTGAATGCAGTCAGTCAAGTCACGGATTCTGCTCGTTCGAACAACCGCGAAGAGCGCAAAGAACTCGAAGCAAAACAACGGTATGTGTTCTCCGATCCTTTACCCGCCGGGTGGAGCGGAAATCTTGCCTAGCCACAGTGTCTCTTGGTGCGCTTTGCGTTCTTTGCGGTGAAATCAATATGTAGCCTGGAGGGAGTCCCGTCCTGCCGACCGCTGCGCCGGGGCTGAATCAGCGCGTTTTCAGGCTGTGCTCGAAGATCGCCTCAATCAGGTCATCGCGACTGGCGCTCTCTTTTACCAGTGCGGTGGCCAGGTTGGCCAGTTTCAGGCTTTTGGATCGTGCGAAACACCTGATCGCGTCAAAAGCGTTCTGTTCATCAGCGGCAAATCGCTGCATGTAGATGCCTACTGCAACACTGATTTCACGGTTGCGACTGATGGCACCCAGTAGTTCCGACTCTTTTTTTTGTAGCTGCTGCAACTCGGCTGAACGTTTGAGCGCCGTCTCAATCGCCGGAATCAACTGCTGGATGTTGACGGGTTTGACCAGGTAGCCGAGCGCGCCCTCCCGGGTGGCCACTTCCACCACATCATGATCGGAATAGGCGCTGAGAAACAGGGTGCTGATGTTTCCACGTTGCTTTAATTCGCGCGCTGCTTCAATGCCGGTCATGCCGGGCATACGGATATCCAGGAGGGCAAGGTCGGGCTGTTCGAGCAGGCCAAGTTGAACGGCGGTTTTGCCATCCTGGGCGGAGACCACCTGGTACCCGGCATCGCTCAGGCCGCTTGTAATGCTGGTGAGTGTGAAGATGTCGTCATCAGCAACCAGGATTGTATCTTGCTTCATGGTGATTCCTGAATAATCTGTACGCAAAATTCCTACATCCCTACAGGATGCAAGGGCATGGTATCAGAAAGATAACAGCCGGCTGTCTGTTGTGATACAGGATTATAAAGCATCAAGCGCGGATGCCCAAACCTTGTCCTTTGGGACGGTGACCCTCGACCGGACTAGTCCGGTAACGTGGCCATGGCTACCGTATAGGTATTTCCCTGTTTGAGTTTTTTGTAATTACCGAACACTTCAAGGAAGGCTTTCTGGATGAATTTTCGCAATCCGCTGATTGTTACCACATAGAAACGGGCGCCGGGGTTCATTCGTACCAGGGCATCGTAAAAGTAGAGGTAATAGAGTTCCTTGCCGGTCTTGGCCGGCAGATTGGAGACAATCAGGTCAAAACGGCGATCCCCTATCTGGGCGAAGCCGTTACTGAGAAAGATCTCCGTATTGGTAATGCCGTTGATTGCGGCATTTTTCCGGCTGTAATCAATGGCGACAAAGTCCTTATCCACCAGTACGCTGGTTCCCTGCGGCGCCAGCCGGGCCAGGGTCAGGCCGAGCGGTCCGTAGCCACAACCCAGATCCAGAGTGTCGTCCGTCTCCCGCACCTCCAGGTAATCGAGCAGCAGCCGGCTTCCCTCGTCGATCCCCTTCGGGGAGAAGAGTCCCCAGGTGGTGTGGTAAGTGAGCGTCTCTCCACGCAGGGTCTCCTGGAACACAATATCCCTGCGCAGGTTGTCCAGGTAAGTGGCGGTGTTGTCGGGTATTTTTATGCTGCTCATCGATAGCTACTGCTGGTTGCCGCAGGTCTTGCAGGCGGGGTCTTTCTTCAGGATCAGGCTGCGCCACTGCATCTCCAGGGCATCCAGGACCAGCAATCGGCCGATCAGCGGACTGCCCGACCCGGTAAGCACCTTGATCGCCTCCAGCGCCTGGACGCTGCCGATAATGCCCACCAGCGGTGACAGGACACCATTGGCGGAGCAGGTCTCATCCAGTTCGGCGGCGCTGCCATACAGGCAGCGGTAGCAGGGCTCGTCCGGCTGACCGGTGAAGACGGAAACCTGACCCTCCATGCGTATCGCGGCACCCGATACCAGTGGAACCTGGTGGCTGACGCAGGCCTCATTGATGGCAAAGCGGGTGGTGAAGTTGTCCGTGCCGTCGATCACCAGGTCGGCCCGCCTGATCTCCCGCGCCAGTTCTTCCCCTTCGAGTCGCGTGGAGACGGTTTCGATCCGACACTCGGGATTGATGGCGCGCAGTGTTTGTCGTGCCGAATCAACCTTCAGTTGGCCCACGCTGCCGGTGGTATGAATAATCTGGCGTTGCAGATTGGTCAGCTCGACACGATCGAAGTCCACCAGCACCAGTTCACCAACTCCGGCAGCGGCAAGGTACATGGCGGCGGGAGAGCCGAGTCCTCCCAGCCCAAAAATCACTACCCGGGATTGCAGCAGTTGTTCCTGCCCCTCGATACCGATGCTGGGAAGCATGATTTGTCGACTGTAGCGGAGGAGTTGGTCATCATTCATAGGTCACAGGTCATCTGTGCTCAGGCATGGCCCGAACGGCATCTCCGCCTTCCCGGCCCCTGAAAAGGTATATTCTGCTGTAGGGTCCTGCTACAGATATTTTCGCCAGTGTTCGGGTCGGGTGTCCGAGCAGCCGTGATTTCTGTGTTCGTAGCGGTTGATGAAAATCTTGCGGGTGCTGTTGTGGTCCTCTTCGCTGCAGCCGTTGTTGGCGCGCTCGATCTCCTCGGTGTAGTAATAGAGGGCGCGCGCGATCTTGTAGATCAGTTTGCTGCTGAGATGGAAGCCGCAATCGACCAGGGCGGTTTCAATGTGCTCCAGAGAAATCTTGAGGACATGGTAGCGTACCTTGAGCTGCAGATGGGTCTCCGCATGAACCTCGATAACACCGTCGATACCTTCCAATAGTCCGGCGGCTGAGCGGGCTTGCTCAGGATCGGGGTGCAACTCCGTGAATACGATTTCCCGGAGTTTGATCAGATCGCTGTCGTCACTTTGCATAGTTATGATCCTAAACACTACACAGAAATTATCAAGCACTGAGCGCACATTTCGATATGAATTTAACGGCTATGGTTTCAATCGAAATTATTTACATCATCCACTGGCCGCTTGCCCTTGGTCAACCGGTCTCGCAACTCCAGGTCCTGGTGAGTCGATATCGCCCGGTAACCAGCCTGGGAAAAGAGCTGGCGAACGGCGCTCCCCTGGTCCAGGCCGTGCTCAATAATCAGCCACCCCTCCGGTTGCAGGTGGGGCGGGGCGTCGGCGATCAGTTGTCGGATATCGCCCAGGCCATCCGGCCCTGAAGTCAGGGCCGTGACCGGCTCCCAGGGAAGACCGTCCCGTTGCAGATGGGGATCGCCCTCGGCCACATAGGGTGGGTTGCTGAGGATCAGGTCGTAGAACTCTCCTGTTTTCAGGCTGGCCATCCAGCTGCCCTGACGCAGTTCGATGTTATGCAGTTGAAGTGTCTGACAATTGTTTTCGGCGATGGCCAGGGCGGCGGCCGAAATGTCCGTGGCAACCAGCCGTACCTGCGGATGTTCACAGGCTATGGCCGCCGCGATGGCGCCACTGCCGGTCCCCAGGTCGGCCACGGTTGCGGTTTCCCGCTGTTTGAGCAGCGCCAGTGCACACTCCACCAGCAATTCGGTCTCCGGGCGGGGAATCAGCGTGTCCGGTGTCACTCGCAGGGACAGGGACCAGAACTCCCGGTACCCGGTGAGGTAGGCCAGCGGCTCCCCCCGGTTGCGCCGTTCAATCAGCGCCAGAAAGTCTGCCTGCTGGTCGTCACTCAGGTGCTGTTCGGGCCAGGCGTAGAGGTGGCTGCGGGGACATTGCAGGACATGGGCCAGCAGCACCTGTGCCTCCAGAGGGGGAAGGCGGTGTGTCTGTCCGGCGAGCCGAAGCGCGGCGACGATGGAGAGCGGCCCGTCTGCAGTCATAGGAACCCGTGCCGATCAATGGGCCAGGGAAGTGAGTAGTTCCGCCTGATGTTCATGGGTCAGCGGGTCGATTACCTGATCGAGTGCGCCGGTCATGATTTCGTCCAGCTTGTACAGCGTCAGATTGATGCGGTGATCGGTAAGCCGGTTCTGCGGGAAATTGTAGGTGCGGATGCGTTCTGAGCGGTCGCCACTGCCTACTTGCAGTTTACGGGACTCGGCCTGTTCACTGGCCTGCTTCTCCTGGATGCCGGCAAGCAGCTTGGCCTGCAACAGTGACAGGGCCCGGGCCTTGTTTTTATGCTGTGACCGCTCATCCTGACACTCCACTACGATGCCGCTCGGCAAGTGAGTGATGCGCACGGCTGAGTCGGTCTTGTTGACATGCTGTCCACCGGCACCCGATGCGCGAAAGGTGTCGATGCGCAGATCGTTAGTGCTGATCTCGACATTGTCCACTTCGGCCGCTTCCGGCAGGATGGCGACAGTGCAGGCCGAGGTGTGCACCCTGCCCTGGGATTCGGTTTCCGGTACCCGCTGGACCCGGTGGGTGCCGGACTCGAATTTCAACCGCGAGTAGACATTGCGGCCGGAGACCCGGCTTACCACCTCTTTGTAGCCGCCCTGTTCCCCCGGGGTCTGGCTGATGGTCTCTGCCTGCCAGCCCATCTGTTCAGCGTAGCGCAGGTACATGCGCAGCAGATCCCCGGCGAACAGCGCGGCCTCCGCGCCACCGGTACCGGCACGCACCTCCAGAAAGATGTTCCGGTCATCGTTCGGGTCAGGGGGGATCAGCAGCAGCTGAAGCTGCGGCTCCAGCTGTTGCAGTCTCTGCTCTCCCTCAGCCAGTTCCTCTTTCGCCAGATCGGCCATTTCCGGGTCGCTCAACATCTCCCGGGCGCTGGCAATTTCGCTTTCCAGGTCACGATAGCGGCCAAAACACTCCACTACCGGTTCCAGCAGGGCGTACTCCTGACCCAGTTCCCGGTAGCGGTTCTGATTGTTCTGGACTTCTGGTTCTGCGAGGAGGGCGGTGATCTCTTCAAAGCGTTCGGCAATCTGGTCCAGCTTGCTGCGTATGGATGCGTTCATGCAGCACATCCCTGTGCTGCACCCTTCGGGCAGCTTCGCTGTGCAAAACGGCTATCCTGCCGTTTTGTCATGCGGCATACACATCCCTGTGCCGCACCCTGACGGGCGGCCTTCGGCCGTGAAAATTGTCTATCCCGCCAATTTTTCATTGAGTGGTTTTTTCACTAATTTGAAAGAGGGTGTTTGCCGCCTCCAGGATCTCCGACTGACCTTCGAATCCGGCTTGTCTGATCTGGGTGCTGGGAGTGTGCAGCAGTTTGTTGGTCAGGGTGTGGGCGAGAAATCTAAGGCTCTCTTCAGGGGACTTGCCCGACTGCATCTGTTTCAGCGCCCGCTCCAGCACATCATCGCGCATCTGTTCCGCCTGCCGGCGATAGTCCTGGATCATGCCTACCGCATCCAGCGAACGCAGCCAGCCCATGAACTCCTCGACATGCAGGTCGACAATCTCCACGGCCTGTTCCGCCGCCTCCTGGCGCGAACGCAGGTTCTCCTGAATCACCTCCTGCAGATCGTCAACCGTGTAGAGGTAGACGTCGTTCAGTTCGCTCACCTCACTCTCGATATCCCGCGGCACGGCGATGTCGACCATGAAGATCGGCTGGTGCTTGCGCTTTTTCAGCGCGCTCTCCACGGTACCCTTGCCGACCACCGGTAGCGGGCTGGCGGTGGATGAGATGACGATATCGGCTTCCGCCAGGTGGTTGGGGATCTCGGTGAGGCCGATAGCATAGCCATCGAACTGGCCAGCCAGCTGGTGGGCCTTCTCCAGGGTTCGGTTGGCGACGATTATTCTGCCAACACCATGTTGGTGCAGGTGTCTGGCCGCCAGTTCGATGGTCTCGCCAGCGCCAATCAGCAGGGCAGTTTGTTGTGACAGGTCACTGAAAATCTGGCGTGCCAGGCTGACGGCGGCAAAGGCGACAGAAACCGGACTGTGTCCAATGGCGGTATCGGTGCGTACCTGTTTGGCGACGGAGAAGGTGTGCTGAAACAGTCGCCCGAGAAATTTCCCGCTGGTTGAGGCGTCATTGGCGGTCTGGAATGCCTGCTTCACCTGTCCCAGGATCTGCGGCTCCCCGAGCACCATGGAGTCCAGTCCGCTGGCTACCTTCAGCAGATGGCGGACGCACTCCTGGTCCTGATGGCTGTAGAGGAAGGGCGAGATGGTCTCTTGCTCCAAGCCATGGAACTCCCCCAGCCAGGCGCAGATCTGTTCCCGGTCGGAACGAGTGTGGGCGCAGTAGATTTCGGTCCTGTTGCAGGTCGAGAGAATGACTGCTTCGTCTATTCCCGGCCGTTCCGACAGGCTGCGCAGCGCGGCCACGATGATGTCCGGCCCAAAGGTAAGCCGCTCGCGGATACCTATGGGTGCTGTCTTGTGGTTGAGGCCGAGCGTAATCAGTGCCATATGAACTTGTCGCGTATCAGGGTAGTCTCAGTATTTCGGTATAGATGGTGTTTTCCTCCTGTTACTGACGGCTGTCGCTGTTTGGGATCAGTAATCTTTTCAGCGACATTGCAACCGGGTGAATTACCATAAAATCCGTGCCTGTCGGACCTTGGAAAGTGAAATTTTGTATTATCAAAAGGTTAAATACAAGCCGCAGGACGTTTCTCGGGAGTTAAATGTCGTCCATTGGCTGTAATCCCGGTTATCATCTATTCTCATTAACAGGCCCCGGGTTGGGCGTTTTTCAGGTGTAATGTTCATGCGGCAGTTGCTTCAACGGGTACTTATCCTCACGTTTTTCTGGTCACTTGTCGGCTGCCAATCCGTCCCGGTCAAAACGGTTCCCGCGACCACGGCCGCGCCGCTTTCCAGCGAGCCTGGTGAACCTTCGGTTGAAATCAAATCGCCAGACTCATCGGGTCGTGCCACTGAGCTGACCCAAGATATCGTGTTCAACCTGCTGGCGGGTGAGGTGGCCGCGCAGCGTGGCGCCTTGAGCGAAGCCTACGCATATCAGCTCCAGGCGGCCCGGCTGTCCGGTGATGCCAGATCGGCTGAACGGGCAACCCGGCTGGCCCTGCATATGGACAAGGATGATCTTGCGGTCAGGGCGGCCAGTCTCTGGGTGGATCTGGCGCCAGAAGACCTCACTGCGCGTCAGCTGGTTGTTGTTCTGATGCTGCGCCAGAATGAACAGGCGCCTGTGTTGGAGCATCTCAAGGCCATTGTCCAGATCAGCGAAAACAAGGATGAGAATGGTTTTCTGAATGCCATGGCGGCGATTAACCGCGAGTTGAAACGGGACACCGTACGGAAGTTGATGCGCAAGCTGGTATTGGCGTTCCCTGATGATCCCCGGGGCGGCTATGCACTGGCCATTGCCGCGCTGGTGGATAAGGATTTTGCGGCCGCTGAACAAGAAGCGGACCGGCTTGTCGCCGCCCATCCTGACTGGCCGAAGGGCTACCTGGTGTTGGGTCGGGTCTATCTGGCTCAGGGCGACAAGGCGCAGGCGAAAACATTTCTGGCGGATGCTGTCAGCCGATTTCCCGAGGATCCTTTGCTGATATCCGCCTACGCCCGGCTCTTGGTGGATGCCAAAGAGCTGCAGCCGGCTTATGAGCAATTTCTGAAACTGGAGGAGATAGAACAGGAGGGCGATAGCGCCAGTTATTGGCTTGGGCTGATTGCCCTGGAGTTGGGTAAGGATGAAGCGGCGCGCGAACATTTTTTGCGCCTGATCAGCCTGAACAAGCGGGCCGATGTCGCGGCCTATTATCTGGGGCGAATTGCGGAAAACAGGGCGCAACCCAAGCAGGCGATCGAGTGGTATCAGCGTGTGGAAAGTGGTGAATTTAACGATGAGGCGCAAGTCCGAATCGTCCGGCTGATGGCGTCGGAAGGCGCGGTTGGGGAAGCTCTTGACTGGTTGCAGCGGAAGCGTATCCAGTATCCGGACCAGGCGGCCAGATTCTATCTGATAGAAGTGGAGCTGTTGCGCGACCACGGAACGCCTGAGCAGGTAATGGCGTTGTTTGACACGGCGATCGGCGCAATGCCGGGGAATAATGATCTTCTCTATGCCCGTGGTTTGTATGCGGCGACCCAGAAAAGGGTGGATATCCTGGAGCGTGATCTGCTGCAGGTGATTAATAATGATCCCAAGCATGCCGACGCACTGAATGCCCTTGGCTACACATTGGCCGATCAGACCAACCGACATCAGGAGGCGCTGGATTATATCCGGCGTGCGCTGGCACTGAAGCCGGATTCGGCCGCCATTATGGACAGTATGGGGTGGGTGTTATTCCGGCTGGGGCGGTATCAGGAGGCGATAGGTTATTTGCGCCAGGCCTTCGATAAGTTGCCGGACCCGGAGATTGCGGCGCATCTGGGTGAAGTGCTCTGGGTGACCGGTGAGCAGCAGCAGGCCAGGCAGGTTTGGCAGGGTATCCTTGATGAGTCCCCCGAAAGTGAACATGTGCTGGAAGTCATGCGGCGTCTGAAAATCTGATCCTGCCAATGATTGTCAGAGAATTCCCGTTGTCTGTTATGTCACTTTGTCATGTATTCCGATAAAAGTAGTGACTGGTGGCCGGCGCCGGCCAAACTTAACCTCATGCTCAGGATTGTCGGCCGCCGACCGGATGGCTACCATCTGCTGCAAACGGTGTTTCGCTTTATTGATTGTGGTGACCGCATCGCTTTTGCCGTCAGGTCCGATGGAGTGATCCGGCGCTCGCTGGGTAATGAGTCGGTGCCGGAGTCGGAGGACTTGATGGTCCGGGCGGCACGACTGCTTCAGCGGGAGTCCGGCATCTCGCAAGGCGCGGATATTTCACTGATCAAGAATATCCCCATGGGGGGCGGCCTGGGTGGTGGTAGTTCCGATGCCGCCACTGTGCTGGTAGCGCTCAACAGGCTCTGGGGGGTTGACTATTCCCAAGAGAAGCTGGCCGAGCTGGGTCTGCGCCTCGGTGCCGATGTGCCGGTTTTTATCAAGGGGCGGACGGCCTGGGCCGAGGGAGTGGGTGAGGAGTTGTCGCCGGTTTCTGTGCCGGATGCCTGGTATCTGGTAGTGGTGCCGCCCTGTCATGTGTCCACGGCGGTTGTTTTTAGTGATCCGGAATTGACACGGAACGCTCCTCGAACGACAATACGCGACTTTCTTGCGGGCAGCCAGGAAAATGACTGCTTGCCAGTGGTATTGAAGCGCTATCCTGAAGTCGCAGAGGCTGTGCGCTGGCTGGCAAAGTACGCGCGGGCAAGATTGACCGGCACGGGTGGTGCTGTTTTCGCCGAGTTTGCTCGGCAAGCCGATGCCCGCGAGGTACTGGAGCAAGTGCCTGGGGGATATCAGGCGTTTGTGGCAAGGGGGCTGGACAGCTCGCCGTTACTGATGGCGGCAGGGAATTTTCCCGAGAATTTTAGGGCATCGCCAGGCACCTAGGTGCCTGGCTTTGATCCAGGTGTCCGTGGGTTCGAAGCGAGCCCGGCAGCGGCCTTGCCGCTGACCCCGAAGGGGCGGAGGGCGCAGCCCGGAGTCATCCTGCCGCCCCAGCCTGACTGCCCGGGTGGCAGTGAGTGGGATGGAATATTTGAGTTTAAAGATTTTTGGGGCGTCGCCAAGCGGCTAGGCACCTGGTTTTGATCCAGGCATACGTAGGTTCGAATCCTACCGCCCCAGCCAGATTAGTTAAGGTATCTGCAGGGCAGTGCCTGGGCGGCAGGGTGAGAACCTACAGGTTCGAAAGGTGAGCGGAGCGAACCTAACAGCGGCGCAGCCGCTGGCCCCGAAGGGGCGGAGGGCGCAACCCGGAGTCATCCTACCGCCCCAGCCGTATTTTCCGGGTATCCGCACAGCAGTTGCCTGAGTCAGCCCGCATATAAAGGCGTTATCGTTTCCCGTTGATTGTCGGACAGGTGGAGAGGCTTGTTATGCCAGATAGCCACATGATGGTTTTTTCAGGAAATTCCAATCCTGAACTTGTAAGCGAGATTACTTCTCGTCTCAGTCTGCGCACGGGTAAGGCTATTGTTGGTCGCTTCAGCGACGGTGAGGCGATGGCTGAAATACAGGAGAGTGTACGCGGGCGCGATGTGTACGTTATCCAGAGCACCTCGCAGCCGACCAATGACAACCTGATGGAGTTGTTGGTGCTGATCGATGCGTTGCGCTGGGCCTCGGCAGAGCGCATCACGGCGGTGATACCTTATTTTGGTTATGCCCGCCAGGATCGCCGTCCACGCTCCGCCAGAGTGCCGATTACCGCCCGCCTGGTGGCCAAGCAGATCGCGGCGGCGGGCGCTGACCGTGTAGTAACAGTCGATCTGCATGCCGACCAGATCCAGGGCTTTTTTGATATCCCGGTAGATAATATCTACGCCCTGCCGGTGCTGCTGGGCGATGTGTGGCGTCAAAAGTATCCCAATCTGATGGTGGTTTCGCCGGATGTGGGTGGTGTGGTGCGCGCCCGGGCGCTGGCCAAACAGCTGGATGATGCGGATCTTGCCATCATCGACAAGCGGAGGCCGAAGGCCAATGACGCCCAGGTGATGAATATCATCGGTGATGTCAAGGGCCGGACCTGTGTGCTGATCGATGACATGGTAGATACGGCGGGTACCCTGTGCAAGGCGGCACAGGCGCTCAAGGATCGCGGTGCGGAGCAGGTGATTGCCTACTGTACCCATCCCGTGCTGTCGGGACCGGCAATTCGCAATATTGAAAATTCGGTACTCGATCAGCTGGTGGTCTCGAATACCATCCAGCTACACGAGGAGGCGCGGCACTGCAGCCGAATCCGCCAGATCTGTATAGCGGAGCTGCTGGCGGAGACCATGCGCAGAATCGCCCTGAATGAATCGGTGACCTCGCTCTTTATGGAGTGATAGCCAGTCCTTCACTGTCATTTCTGGTCGCGGAGTGGCGGTGATTTATTAACTTGATGGTTTGGAGAAAATCATGAAAGAAGTGTTTGTTGTTAATGCGCAGCTGCGTACTGATACAGGGAAGGGTGCGAGCCGCCGCCTGCGTCATGCCGGGCTGGTTCCGGGCATCGTCTACGGTGCTCACCAGGACCCCGCCATGATCTCTATGGTGCACAGTGATCTGATTCAACGGCTGGATCATGAGGCGTTTTATTCGCACATTCTGACCTTGAAAATTGACGGCAAGTCAGAGCAGGTGATCCTGAAGGATCTGCAGCGCCACCCGGCCCGGCCGTTCATTATGCACGCGGATTTCCTGCGGGTCAGCGCCAAGGAGAAGCTGAAGACCCACGTGCCGTTGCACTTTGTGGGAGAGGATGTGGCACCCGGCGTCAAGGCCGGTGGTGTGGTATCCCATCTGCTCACCGAAGTGGAGGTCAGCTGTCTGCCGGGAGACCTGCCGGAATACATCGAAGTCAACGTCGCTGGACTGGAGGTTGGCGATGCAGTCATGCTGTCTGAGGTAGCGCTACCGAAGGGTGTTGAGCTGCCTGCGTTGGCGCAGGACGAGCCGCAGGACGTGCAGGTGGTTTCAATTCACACCGCGCACGTGGCCGTCGAGGAAGATGAGATTGAAGAAGAAGGGGAGGGGGCCGCGGAAGAGTAATCTGCGCCCCTGTTCCTGCTGTGGGGCCGGACGAGATGTCCGGCCCCTGTTTTACCTCCCCTGTGCACAGTGTGCCGAACCGCCCCCCGGCAACCGCTCGGTCGGTAGAGGGATGGGCAAAGCTTGGCGCGCCCGCCAACCCTACTGTACGAAAAAGGTTACAGTCCCCGTATGAGTAGCCATCCCACACAGCCCATCCGCCTGATTGTCGGTCTTGGAAATCCGGGGACTGACTACGCGGCGACACGCCACAATGCCGGCTTCTGGTTTGTCGACCTCCTGGCGGAACGCTATGGCGGCGTATTCAAATCCGAATCGAAGTTCCACGGCCAAGTATGCCGGATCCTGGTCAAGGGGCAGGAGTGCTGGCTATTGAAGCCGTCAACTTTCATGAATCGCAGTGGCCAGTCGGTATCCAGCCTGGCCAAGTACTACAAGATCGGCCTGGACGAGATCCTGGTGGCCCATGACGAGCTGGATATGCCCCCGGGTGTGGTGCGACTCAAGTTCGGTGGCGGTCATGCGGGACACAATGGGTTGCGGGATATCGTGAGAGCCATGGGTGGCAAGGAGTTCTGGCGGTTGCGAATCGGTATCGATCATCCCGGGAATGCGCGCGAGGTGGTGAACTATGTGCTGGGCCGTCCATCCAGGCCGGATGCCGAGGCGATTTCCCGGGCGCTGGATGAGGCAGAACGGGTGCTGCCCGATCTGGTCGAGGGGCGTTTTCAGATAGCGATGAATGCATTGCATTCTAGTTGATTGGTAGTTTTCCATATAAAAAACCCCCGCCGGTATTACCGTCGGGGGTTTTTTATTTTTGATGGGCACGCTGCGCTTTGCCCATCCTACGGGTTGGTCAGATTGTTACATCTTCCAGCTGTAGGCGACGCCGATAGCATCCTGGTGCATCTTCAGGTTATAGGCCCCGGTCATAGACATGTCTCCATTAACAGTGTTCTCAAAGGCGTGCATGTAGGAGAAGGTAAGTTCGTTGCCGCTGTCCAGGGTCCAGGTGGCGCCCAGGGTCAGATGATCTTCCACCACGCCCGGGGCCAGCACGTTGAAGGTGGTCTGCGAACTGGGGATGGGGTTGTCGGCGTGGTTGAAGCCGGCCCGCAAGGTCAGGTTTTGGCTGTAGGCGTAGTCGAAGCCCAATTTGTAGATAGTCTGGTCTTCCCAGCCAAAGCCGGCACCATTGTCGGCGCCAAGTTGTGCGGCACCTGCAAAGAAGTTGTTGAGGTTGCCGATGGCGTTCACTTTACTGTAGTTGATGCGCATCACATCAAAGGCGATGTTCAGCTTGGGCGTCGCCGCAACAGCGATGCCGATGGCGAAGTTCTCGGGGATATCAAAATCGCCCTGTTCGGCGAACAGGCCGCGGTAGTCGTCAAACTCCGACATGTAGGTGCGGGTCTGGTAAGTGGCGCCCAGAGTGACCATATCAGAGACTTTGCCCTGCCAGCCGATGCGCAGACCGGCACCATAGGAGATGTCATGGCCATTGTCTGATAAGTTCGCCGGGTCTATGGATCCGACGCCGAAGCCACCAAAGCCTGCGATCCCTTTGGCTGAAAACGCTTGTGCCGCCAAGTTGAGGCCGATGCCCACCGAGTGATTTTCGTTAAGTTTTATCGCGTAGGTAGGGACAATAAACAGCTGCATGAGATCGACGCCCGTAGGGGCGGTCATGCCAAAACCGCTGTATGGGCCGACGCTGTAATCGGTGTTCATGCCGCCGGTGCCGAATACCGAAACACCGAAGGAGCTGTTTGCATCCAGCATCCGGTTATAGCCGAACTCGGGAATCAGGAATAGCTCCTTGTCATTGCCATCGAAAGTGGGGCCGCCTATGGCGGTTGATTCACGTTGTGGCCTGAACAGATTGACTCCCAAATCAATGCGGTTACCCACGTGCACCATGCCAGCCGGGTTGACGCCGCCGGCCAGTGCATCCTGTGAATAGGCGACGCCGACGCCACCCATGCCCTGGGACTTCTGGCCGACTCCGTGCGGCGCATAGCCGTTGGTAGCCCAGGCGCCAGAGACACAAAGTGAAGAGATCGCTGCGGCAAGCAGCTGTTTTCTGAAATGCATTTGTTTATTCCTCCGCTACTATGCCTGACGCTACTTGGATGTGGCAGGGCATAAGGCTTGTTACCGTTTTTGTTGTCTGAACTGTCGCTATTCTTATTATTGTCTGCGACCGCAATAATGCGGATCGATTTCACGTATGTCAACTAGAAAAAATATTAGAATATTAGTAACTTATTGTTATTAATGAATGTTATTGGTGAATTGATCGGTTTATATGGTGGTTTTCCTTAATAACTATTTGGAGTCTCGCGACAAGGAGCTGGATGTCGGGTGTCCGGTTGAGTGGTGGAATCGGTATGGATTCGTGAGATCAAATGGTTAGGTATATTGTCGGAAAAAATGTTGACAGCACCCCTGCGATCAAGCAGAATGCCGGGCTTCGTGGAGGGGTTCCCGAGTGGCCAAAGGGATCAGACTGTAAATCTGACGGCTCCGCCTTCGGAGGTTCGAATCCTCCCCCCTCCACCAGATTATATTGTACTGCGCAATGGCTGCGCGGTACGGTAGGTGGAAGGCTGCAGGCCTGAGTGATCCGCTCCTCCACCACTGAATTTGAAGCGGTTTTGGTAAGCGATCCGTCGCTTGGCAGCGCGGGTGTAGTTCAATGGTAGAACTTCAGCCTTCCAAGCTGAATACGTGGGTTCGATTCCCATCACCCGCTCCATATCAAGTCCTTCGACAGGGCTTCTATGATTGTAGTGCAAGGCCCATGTAGCTCAGTTGGTAGAGCACACCCTTGGTAAGGGTGAGGTCAGCAGTTCAAATCTGCTCATGGGCTCCATTAATCTAGTCCCGTGCATGTGCTGTGCACGGGTTTATTTGTCATTAAGTTTTAGAGCGAACCTTTCGGAGATTGAGTCGATGTCCAAGGAAAAATTCGAGCGTACAAAACCCCACGTAAACGTGGGAACCATTGGTCACGTTGACCACGGTAAGACCACGTTGACGGCGGCGATCACCAAGGTGATGGCGGAAGCGCGGGGTGGAGTATTTAAAGACTACGCTGACATCGATAATGCACCGGAAGAGCGTGAGCGTGGAATTACCATTGCGACCGCGCACGTGGAATACGAGTCGGATGCGCGTCACTATGCGCACGTTGACTGCCCGGGGCACGCGGATTATGTGAAAAACATGATCACGGGTGCGGCGCAGATGGACGGCGCGATTCTGGTGGTTTCTGCCGCGGACGGTCCGATGCCGCAGACCCGCGAGCACATCCTGCTGTCCCGTCAGGTTGGCGTACCCTACATCCTTGTTTATATGAACAAGGCTGACATGGTGGACGACGAAGAGCTGCTGGAACTGGTTGAGATGGAGATCCGCGAACTGCTGGATCAGTACGAGTTCCCGGGTGACGACACCCCGATCATCGTCGGTTCCGCACTGAAAGCGCTGGAAGGCGATACCTCGGATATTGGTGCGCCGTCGATCATCAAGCTGGTGGAGGCGATGGATAGCTACATTCCGACGCCGGAGCGTGACACCGACAAGCCGTTCCTGATGCCGATCGAGGACGTGTTCTCGATCTCCGGTCGCGGTACCGTGGTCACCGGTCGAATCGAGCGTGGCGTTATCCACGTGGGCGACGAAGTGTCGATCGTGGGTATCAAGGATACCGCGAAGACCACCTGTACCGGTGTTGAGATGTTCCGCAAGCTGCTGGATCAGGGCGAGGCGGGCGACAACGTGGGCGTGCTGCTGCGTGGCACCAAACGTGAAGAGGTTGAGCGTGGCCAGGTCCTGGCGAAGCCGGGCACCATTACCCCGCACACCCACTTTGAAGCCGAGGTGTACGTGTTGAGCAAGGACGAGGGTGGCCGTCACACGCCGTTCTTCAATAACTACCGTCCGCAGTTCTACTTCCGTACCACTGACGTGACCGGAGCCTGTGACCTGCCCGAGGGTGTGGAGATGGTGATGCCGGGTGACAACGTGAAGATGTCGGTTAAGTTGATTGCCCCGATTGCGATGGAAGAGGGTCTGCGTTTCGCGATCCGCGAAGGTGGCCGTACCGTCGGCGCCGGCGTTGTTGCTAAGATCATAGAGTGATCATTGTTAGTTATCTGTAGCTGGATGTGGGGAAGCGGCGGATCGCAAGGTCTTGCCGCCTCTTCGTCTGGCAACTAACAATTTTTTACAGGCCAGTAGCTCAATTGGTAGAGCAGCGGTCTCCAAAACCGCAGGTTGGGGGTTCGAGTCCCTCCTGGCCTGCCATTATTAAAGGCGCCTTTGCAAAGAGGTGCTGTGGCAGGAATGAACGCAAAGGCTGAAGTCGAAAGCTCAGGGATGGATACAGTGAAGCTGTTGCTGGCAGTGGTTCTGCTGGTGGGCGGTATTGCATTGTTCTATTTTCTGGAGGAATACTCCACCCTGGTAAGGGTTCTTGGTCTGTTGGCTGTGACTGGCGTGGCGGTGTTCATCGCGATGCAGTCGGTCGCGGGTCGTCGTGTCTGGGATTTTGCCAGGGCGTCGCGAACCGAGGTGCGCAAGGTGGTCTGGCCAAGCCGGCAGGAGACCATTCAGACTACACTAATCGTGTTCGCCATGGTGTTGCTGATCGGCATCGTGCTCTGGGTGTTCGATATGATACTGATGGCGATCGTTCAGGCTGTAACCGGATAGGAGAATACTATGGCATTGCGGTGGTATGTGGTTCACGCCTACTCCGGTTTCGAAGCGCAGGTAAAGCGTTCCCTGGAGGAGCGTGTCAAACGTTTCGGCATGGAGTCGCAGTTCGGTCAGATCCTGGTGCCCACCGAAGAGGTGGTGGAAATGCGCAGCGGCCAGCAGCGTCGCAGTGAGCGCAAGTTTTTTCCCGGTTATGTGCTGGTGCAGATGGAAATGACCGACGAAACCTGGCATCTGGTCAAGGATGCCCCAAAAGTGATGGGGTTTATCGGCGGTACAGCTGATCGTCCTGCGCCGATCACCGAGCGTGAGGCGGATGCCATTCTGCAGCGAGTTCAGGAAGGTGTTGAGAAGCCGCGGCCCAAGGTTCTGTTTGAGCCGGGTGAGGTGGTCCGTGTTATCGACGGACCCTTTAATGACTTCAACGGTGTGGTCGAGGACGTCGACTACGAAAAGAGTCGTCTCAAGGTTTCGGTACTGATTTTTGGGCGCTCCACCCCGGTCGACCTCGAGTTCGGCCAAGTGGAGAAAAGCTGAGCAAGGTATCAGTTCGCGCCTCTGCATGAGGGGCGGCGCCCTGCTCATCTATATATCCGGGGAGCCGAAAGGCGTTTGCACCCGATCAGGAGTAAGACATGGCAAAGAAAATTCAAGCTTATATCAAGCTGCAGGTTAAGGCCGGTTCGGCCAATCCCAGTCCGCCAGTCGGTCCGGCGCTGGGTCAGCATGGTGTCAATATCATGGAGTTCTGTAAGGCTTTCAATGCAAAGACCGAAAGTCTTGAGAAAGGGTTGCCGATCCCGGTAGTGATTACCGTCTACGCCGATCGCAGCTTTACCTTCATTACCAAGACTCCGCCGGCGGCAGTACTGTTGCAGAAGGCTGCTGGCGTCGCCAAGGGCTCTGGTACACCAAACACTGTCAAGGTGGGTAAGGTGACCCGTGAGCAGTTGGAAGAGATTGCCAATGTGAAGATGCCCGATATTACCGCTGCCGATATGGATGCGGCTGTGCGGACCATCGCCGGTACTGCCCGTTCCATGGGCCTTGATGTAGAGGGGGTATAAGCATGGCCAAGTTGAGCAAGCGCGCCCGCGCCATCAAAGAAAAAGTAGAGGCCGGCAAGCAGTATGGAATCCTGGATGCAGTACAACTGCTGAAAGAGCTGTCCACTGTTAAGTTTGGCGAGGCAGTGGATGTCTCGGTTAACCTGGGTGTGGATCCGCGTAAGTCGGATCAGAATGTGCGCGGTTCCACCGTACTGCCGAACGGTACCGGTAAGGTGGTTCGTGTTGCCGTGTTTGCACAGGGTGCAAACGCCGATGCGGCCAAGGAAGCGGGTGCGGATGTGGTTGGTTTCGATGATCTGGCCGCGGATGTGAAAGCGGGCAAAATGGACTTTGATGTGGTTATTGCCACTCCCGATGCGATGCGCGTTGTCGGCCAGTTGGGGCAGATCCTCGGTCCGCGCGGGCTGATGCCGAACCCCAAGGTCGGTACCGTGACCCCGAACGTTGCCGAGGCGGTGCAGAACGCCAAGGCTGGTCAGGTGCGTTATCGTACCGACAAGGGCGGCATTGTTCACTGCACCATCGGCAAAGTCAGCTTTGACCCGGCGGCAGTGAAGCAGAATCTTGAGGCGCTACTGGCTGATCTGAAAAAGATCAAACCGAGTGCCGCCAAAGGCATCTACATGAAGAAGATTACCATCTCCTCGACCATGGGTCCGGGTCTGCAGGTGGATCTCTCTTCGCTGGATGTCTGACCGTTGTAGGCGGGAGGGGTTGACCCTTTCGTCGTAAAAGAACTTTGGGGCGCCGGCCGGTAGCAGGCCGGATGCCGTCAAAGACCGCAGGTGCCCGACGGGCTTAATTATTTCCTGCGCAGACGGTGCTCCTGATTCGGTTTTCTGATGATGGTGCACGTTGTAGTGAGAGCGCCTGAACCCGATTGGGTGAAGGTCTGGTAGTTAAAATGACATTGTCATTTTTTTAGGAGGTGACGAGTGCCACTCAATCTTGAGCAAAAGAAAGCTGTCGTCGCCGAAGTCGCTGAAGTAGCAAGTACTGCCTATTCTGCGATTGCCGCCGAGTACCGTGGTTTGACCGTGGGTGAGATGACTGAATTGCGTGCCAAGGCGCGCGAGGCAGGCGTCTATGTCCGTGTGGTCAAGAACTCACTGGCTCGTCGTGCTGTCGAGAACACGGATTTTGACTGTATGAAAGAGGAGTTGACGGGTCCGCTTGTCATCGCTTTCTCGCAGGAAGATCCAGGTGCTGCTGCGCGCGTGATCAAAGACTTTGCCAAAGATCATAGCAAGCTGGTTGTAAAGGTGGTCTCAATCGGTGGCAAGTTGCTTGCCGTTTCCGATCTCGAGGCACTTTCCAAAATGCCTACTTACGAGCAGGCTGTCAGTATGCTTATGGCTGTCATGAAGGCTCCGGTGGAAAAACTTGCACGTACCATTAACGAGGTACCGGGTAAGTTGGTCCGCACCGTAGCTGCGATCCGTGATGCGAAAGAGGCTGCTTAATAGCTTTAATCCCTTAATCTACACATGTTGTAAGTGTTAACCCATTATCAGGAGTTTTAACAATGGCCGTTTCTAAAGAAGATATCCTGGAGACAATCGCCGGCATGACCGTAATGGAAGTTGTCGAGCTGATCTCCGCCATGGAAGAGAAGTTTGGCGTTTCCGCGGCTGCTGCCGTGGCTGCAGCTCCGGCTGCCGGTGGTGGCGAAGCTGCCGCTGCTGAAGAGCAGACCGAGTTTGATGTCGTGATGACCTCGTTCGGCGCCAACAAGGTTGCCGTCATCAAGGCTGTGCGCGGTCTCACCGGGCTGGGCCTGAAAGAGGCGAAGGAAGCTGTTGAAGGCGTTCCCACCACCCTGAAGGAAGGCGTTTCCAAGGATGAGGCAGAGAACGTGAAGAAAGAGCTGGAAGAGGCGGGTGCAGCAGTAGAGATCAAATAATTCTTGATTTCATATAGTTGCACACACTCGTGAGGTTGGGGCTGGTGGCGTTTTCGCCGCCGGCCTTTTCCCGCTTCTAGACTCGCTTTCCAAGCGCTATGTGATAGCTATTGGAAAGCCGGTTTTGGGGAACATGGAAAAGTTGTTTCCGTAACTGATCTGGCAGGACAAAGGTTTGATGGTTTGTTGGCATATACCTAATGTGGGCGTTGGGTAGGAACACAGCAACAGGGATGTATTCCGGCAAGGATCTGGCTGGAACCAATATATTAAGAGTATCTTTTCGAAGATCCATGGGATCTCAAGAAATCGAGGGACGGCAACATGGCCTATTCTTTCACTGAGAAAAAGCGTATTCGTAAGGATTTCGGCAAGCGTCCGAGCATCCTGGAAGTGCCTTTTCTTTTGGCGACACAGATCGACTCCTATCGCAAATTTCTCCAGGAAGGTGTCGCGATAGCGGACCGCGCTGATGTGGGGCTGCATGCCGCCTTCAAGTCGGTTTTTCCGATCGAGAGTTATTCCGGAAACGCGGTACTGGAGTATGTCAGCTATCGTCTCGGTACGCCGGTGTTCGATGTACGGGAGTGTCAGCTGCGTGGCGCAACCTACGCCGCCCCGTTGCGTGTGCTGGTCCGCCTGGTGATCTACGATAAGGATGCGCCCGCCAAATCGAAGGTGGTCAAGGACATTCGAGAGCAGGAAGTCTACATGGGTGAGATGCCCCTGATGACTGACAACGGTACTTTTGTGATCAATGGTACCGAGCGCGTGATCGTCTCCCAGTTGCACCGTTCACCGGGCGTGTTCTTCGACCACGACAAGGGCAAAACCCACAGCTCCGGAAAACTGCTGTTTTCCGCCCGGGTAATTCCCTACCGCGGTTCATGGCTGGACTTTGAGTTCGATCCCAAGGATAACGTCTTTGTGCGTATCGACCGTCGCCGCAAACTGCCCGCCACCGTGCTGCTGCGAGCCCTCGGTTTTGACACCGAGCAGATGCTGGGTATGTTCTTCGAGACCGACAAGATCGCACTGAGCAAGAAGTCGGCGAAGCTGAACCTGGTCCCGGAGCGTTTGCGCGGAGAGACGGCTACCTTCGATATCAAGGTAGGCAAGAGCGTCATCGTGGAGGCAGGTCGCCGGGTGACCGCAAGGCATATCCGCGAACTTGAGAAAGCGGAAGTCAAATCGCTTGAGGTGCCGTTCGACTTTTTGTACGGAAAGACCATTGCGCACGATGTAGTCGACCAGGATACAGGGGAGCTGCTGGCTTCCGCCAATGATGAATTGAACGAAGAGCTGATTGAGAGTCTGATAGAGAACGGCGTCAAGAAGATTGAGACGCTGTTCACCAACGATCTCGATCAGGGTCCCTATCTCTCCACCACACTGCGCATCGACACCACCGCCAATGCCCTGGAGGCACAGGTGGAGATCTATCGCATGATGCGTCCAGGCGAGCCGCCCACCAAGGAAGCGGCCGAGAAGCTGTTCAACAGCCTGTTCTTCAGCGCGGATCGCTATGATCTCTCGGCGGTCGGCCGGATGAAATTCAACAAGCGTCTGAGCAGGGACGAAGTAACCGGTGAAGGTATTCTGTCCAATGAGGATATTGTCGATGTGCTCAAAGAGCTGATCAATATCCGCAACGGCCATGGCATCGTCGACGATATCGATCACCTGGGTAATCGCCGTATCCGCTCGGTCGGTGAGATGGCGGAAAACCAGTTCCGTGTCGGTCTGGTGCGTGTTGAGCGCGCGGTGCGCGAGCGCCTGACGCTGGCCGAATCCGAAGGCTTGATGCCACAGGAGATGATTAACGCCAAGCCGGTGTCCGCTGCGATCAAGGAGTTCTTTGGCTCCAGCCAGTTGTCACAATTCATGGACCAGAACAATCCGCTCTCGGAAGTAACTCACAAACGCCGTGTCTCGGCACTCGGCCCGGGCGGTCTGGCCAGGGAACGCGCGGGATTTGAGGTGCGCGACGTGCACCCGACGCACTACGGTCGTGTCTGTCCCATTGAGACGCCTGAGGGTCCGAACATCGGCTTGATCAACTCGTTGGCGGTTTATGCCCGGACCAATGATTACGGTTTCCTCGAAACCCCCTACCGGGTGGTGAAGGATGGCCTGGTGACCGATGAGATCGATTACCTTTCAGCGATTGAAGAGGGGCGCTATGTGATCGCCCAGGCCAGTGCCGCCGTGGATGAAAAGGGGCATCTGTTCGAGGATCTGATCCCGTGCCGTTACCAGAACGAGACCATGCTCACCGGTCCCGACAAAATCCAGTACATGGACGTGTCGCCAAAACAGATCGTCTCGGTGGCTGCTTCCATGATTCCGTTCCTGGAGCACGATGATGCCAACCGGGCGTTGATGGGCTCCAACATGCAGCGCCAGGCGGTGCCGACACTGCGGGCGGAAAAGCCACTGGTGGGTACGGGTATGGAGCGCGCGGTGGCGGTAGACTCCGGTGTTACGGTAGTGGCCAAGCGTGGCGGATCGGTTGAAGCGGTGGATGCGGCCCGCATTGTGGTGCGTGTCAATGACGATGAGACGGTTGCCGGCGAGCCAGGTGTGGATATCTATAACCTAACCAAATACACCCGCTCCAACCAGAATACCTGTATCAATCAACGTCCACTGGTCAATCCCGGCGATATTATCACCCGGGGTGACGTGATGGCGGACGGTCCATCCACGGATCTGGGCGAGCTGGCGCTGGGCCAGAATATGCGTGTCGCCTTCATGCCCTGGAATGGCTACAACTTCGAGGACTCCATTCTGGTCTCCGAACGGGTTGTCCAGGAGGATCGTTTCACCACGATCCATATTGAAGAGCTAACCTGTATGGCCCGGGACACCAAGCTGGGTTCCGAGGAGATCACGGGCGACATCCCCAATGTGGGCGAGGCCGCGCTGGCCAAGCTGGATGAATCGGGTATCGTCTATGTGGGTGCCGAGGTGAAAGAGGGTGACATCCTGGTGGGTAAGGTAACCCCCAAGGGCGAAACCCAGCTGACACCGGAAGAGAAACTGCTACGTGCCATTTTTGGTGAGAAGGCGGCGGACGTCAAGGATACCTCCTTGCGCGTATCTTCCGGCCGGGTAGGCACTGTTATCGATGTGCAGGTATTTACCCGCGATGGCGTCGAGAAGGATGCCCGTGCCCTGCAGATCGAAAATGCCGAACTGGAGCGGGTCAAGAAGGATCTCGATGATCAGCTGCGGATCATGGAAGGGGATACCTTCCAGCGCGTCGAGAAAATGCTGCTGGGCAAGGTGGCCGATGGTGGTCCCAATCAGCTGAAATCCGGCGCCAAGATCACCAAGGCTTATCTGGCTGAACTGGACCAGGACCGCTGGCTGGAGATCCGCCTGCACAACGAAGAGGCGGCGGCCCAGCTTGAGGCCATTGCCGAGCAGGTGAAGCTGCAGCGTGAAGAGTTCCGTGAGAAGTTTGAAGAGAAGAAGCGCAAGCTGACCACCAGTGATGATCTGGCGCCAGGCGTGTTGAAGATGGTGAAGGTCTATGTGGCGGTGAAGCGTCGCATTCAACCGGGTGACAAGATGGCTGGTCGACACGGCAACAAGGGTGTCATCTCCATGATCCAGCCGGTTGAGGATATGCCGTTCGACGAGCATGGTCAGCCGGTGGATATTGTATTGAATCCGCTCGGCGTACCGTCGCGTATGAATGTGGGGCAGATCCTGGAGACTCATCTGGGTTGGGCGGCCAAGGGCGTGGGTGAGAAGATCGGCAAAATGCTGGAGGCCAAGTCCAAGATCGCCGAACTGCGCAAATATCTGGAGAAGGTCTACAACACCAGCGGCAAGTCGGAAGATCTGGATAGTTTCAGTGACGATGAAATTGTTGAGCTGGCGAGTAATCTGAAGCGTGGCGTGCCGATGGCGACGCCCGTGTTCGACGGTGCTTCTGAAGAGGAAATCCGGGCGCTGTTGAAGCTGGCCGATCTGCCGGAAAGCGGTCAGACGACTCTGTTTGACGGCAGAACAGGCGAGGCCTTCGATCGCCAAGTGACGGTTGGCTACATGTATGTGCTGAAGCTGAATCATCTGGTAGATGACAAGATGCATGCCCGCTCGACCGGTCCGTACAGTCTGGTTACGCAGCAGCCGCTGGGCGGTAAGGCGCAGTTTGGCGGACAGCGATTCGGTGAGATGGAGGTGTGGGCGCTGGAGGCCTATGGCGCCGCCTACACACTGCAGGAGATGCTCACCGTGAAGTCCGATGATGTGACCGGTCGTACTCGGATGTATAAAAACATCGTTGACGGTAACCATCAGATGGAGGCCGGCATGCCGGAGTCCTTCAACGTGCTGGTTAAAGAGATACGCTCTCTGGGCATCAATATTGAATTGGAGCGGGAATAGGGTCCGGCATCACGCGCTGTAACCTAGCGAATACCGAGACAAACACCGGAACCCGACAGCAGGAGATACGATCTTGAAAGATCTATTAAAAATTCTGAAGCAGCAAGGGCAGACTGAAGATTTTGACGCGATCAAAATTGGTCTGGCTTCACCCGACATGATCCGTTCATGGTCCTATGGCGAAGTTAAAAAGCCTGAGACGATCAACTACCGGACTTTCAAGCCCGAGCGTGAGGGCCTGTTCTGTGCCAAGATCTTTGGCCCGACCAGCGACTATGAGTGCCTGTGCGGCAAGTACAAGCGCCTGAAACATCGCGGCGTGGTCTGTGAGAAGTGCGGCGTCGAAGTGACCCTGGCCAAGGTGCGGCGTGAACGCATGGGTCACATCGAGCTGGCCAGCCCGGTGGCGCACATCTGGTTCCTCAAGTCACTGCCGTCCCGTATCGGCCTGTTGCTGGATATGACCCTGCGGGATATCGAGCGGGTGCTCTATTTCGAGTCCTTCGTGGTGGTCGATCCGGGCATGACGCCGCTGGAGCGCGGCCAGTTGCTGAACGATGACCAGTATCTCGAGGCGATTGAAGAGAATGGTGATGAGTTTGATGCCCGGATGGGTGCCGAGGCGGTCTATGAACTGCTCAGCTCGCTGAACCTGCCGAAGGAGATCGAAATCCTTCGGGAAGAGATCCAGGGCACCAACTCTGAGACCAAGCTGAAAAAACTGAGCAAGCGTCTGAAGCTGGTGGAGTCCCTGCACGAGTCCGGCAACCGTCCCGAGTGGATGGTGATGACCGTGCTGCCGGTGTTGCCGCCCGAGTTGCGTCCACTGGTGCCGCTGGATGGCGGTCGCTTTGCAACCTCTGACCTGAATGACCTGTATCGCCGGGTCATCAATCGCAACAACCGCCTGAAACGGCTGCTGGATCTGAATGCGCCGGACATTATCGTGCGCAATGAGAAGCGCATGCTGCAGGAGTCGGTGGATGCCCTGCTGGATAACGGTCGGCGCGGACGCGCCATCACCGGAACCAACAAGCGTCAGCTGAAATCCCTGGCGGACATGATCAAGGGCAAGCAGGGGCGCTTCCGCCAGAACCTGCTGGGCAAGCGTGTCGACTACTCCGGTCGTTCGGTGATCGTGGTCGGTCCGACCCTGAAGCTGCATCAGTGTGGTCTGCCGAAGAAAATGGCCCTGGAGCTGTTCAAGCCGTTTATCTTCTCCAAGCTGCAACTGCGCGGTCTGGCCACCACCATCAAGGCGGCCAAGAAGCTGGTCGAGCGCGGCACCGGTGAAGTGTGGGACATTCTCGAAGAAGTGATTCGCGAGCATCCCGTGATGCTGAACCGTGCACCGACGCTGCATCGTCTGGGCATCCAGGCGTTCGAGCCGGTACTGGTGGAAGGCAAGGCGATTCAGCTGCATCCGCTGGTCTGTACCGCCTTCAACGCGGACTTTGACGGCGACCAGATGGCGGTACACGTACCGCTCTCCATCGAGGCGCAGCTGGAAGCGCGCAGTCTGATGATGTCGACCAACAATATTCTCTCGCCAGCCAACGGCGAACCGATCATCGTACCTTCCCAGGACGTGGTGCTGGGTCTCTACTTCATGACCCGCGAGCGCATCAATGCCAAGGGCGAAGGAATGGTGTTCTCTGATCTGGCGGAAGTGCATCGTGCCTATGAAGCGCGCATGGTGGATCTGCAGGCCAAGGTCAAGGTGCGCCTGACCGAGAAAGTGGAGGATGAAAAAGGAGAGGAACAGACGGTTCGGCGCCTGGTGGATACCACCGTGGGCCGGGCGTTGCTGTCGGAAATTTTGCCCAAAGGGTTGCCGTTTGAGCTGATCAACAACGCCATGGGCAAGCGCGCGATCTCCAATCTGGTGGATGCCTGCTACCGTCGTGTCGGTCTCAAGGAGACGGTTATTTTCGCCGACCAGGTGATGTACATGGGCTTCCGTTTCGCTACCCGTGCCGGCGTCTCTATCGGCATGAACGACATGACCATCCCCAAGGAGAAGGGGCCGATCCTGGCCGCCGCCGAACGGGAGGTGAAAGAGATCCAGAATCAGTACGCCTCCGGTCTGGTGACCAACGGCGAGCGCTACAACAAGGTGGTGGATATCTGGTCCCACACCAACGACCAGGTGGCCAAGGCGATGATGTCTCATCTGGGTAAAGAGACGGTCGTCGACCGGGAGGGCAAGGAGGTCCAGCAGGACTCCTTCAACTCGATCTACATGATGGCCGACTCCGGTGCGCGTGGTTCGGCGGCGCAGATACGCCAGCTGGCCGGTATGCGTGGCCTGATGGCCAAGCCGGATGGCTCCATTATCGAGACGCCGATCACCGCCAACTTCCGTGAGGGGCTCGACGTACTGCAGTACTTTATCTCTACCCATGGTGCTCGTAAGGGTCTTGCCGACACGGCGCTGAAGACCGCCAACTCGGGTTATCTGACCCGTCGTCTGGTCGACGTAGCTCAGGATATGGTGGTCCTGGAACCGGACTGTGGTACTGAAGAAGGCCTGGATATGCATCCCATCATCGAGGGTGGTGATGTGGTTGAGCCGCTGCGTGAGCGGATCCTGGGTCGGGTGCTGGCGGAGGCCGTATATAAGCCCGGCAGCGATGAGATGGTGTTCGATCGTGGAACGCTGCTGACCGAGACCTCGGTAGAGACCTTGGAAAAACTGGGCGTGGATCATGTACGGGTCCGTTCCGCCATTACCTGTGAATCCAAGGTCGGTGTCTGCTCCATGTGCTATGGACGTGATTTGGCGCGCGGTCACAAGGTTAATATGGGTGAGGCAGTCGGGGTGATTGCGGCGCAGTCCATTGGTGAGCCGGGTACCCAGTTGACCATGCGTACCTTCCATATTGGTGGTGCGGCTTCACGAGCGGCCGCGGTCAACAGTATTGAGGTGAAAACCGCCGGTACCGTGCGTCTGCACAATATCAAGACTGTCGAGCATCACAGTGGCACGCTGGTGGCGGTTTCCCGCTCCGGTGAACTGACCGTCGTTGATGAGGTGGGCCGCGAGCGCGAGCGTTATAAAGTTCCCTATGGTGCCAACATTCGTGCCGCCGACGGCGAACAGGTCGCCGGTGGACAGATGGTGGCAAACTGGGATCCGCATACCCATCCGGTGATTACCGAGGTGGCTGGTACGGTACAGTTCGTGGAGTTTGCGGATGGCGTCAGTGTGCAGAAACAGGTGGATGATGTCACCGGTCTCTCGTCGCTGGCGATTATCGACCCGAAACAGCGTCCGACCGCCGGTAAGGACATGCGGCCCATGGTCAAGCTGGTGGATGACGATGGCAATGACCTGAATATTGCGGGAACTGATATCCCGGCTCACTATTATCTGCCCTCCGGCGCAGTGGTCATTGTGACTGACGGTGGTCGGGTGCAGATCGGTGACACCCTGGCGCGTATTCCGCAGGAATCATCCAAGACTCGTGACATCACCGGTGGTCTGCCACGGGTGGCCGACCTGTTTGAGGCGCGCAAGCCGAAAGACCAGGCAATCCTGGCGGAAGCGACCGGTACGGTCGGTTTCGGCAAGGATACCAAGGGCAAGCAGCGGTTGATCATCACGGACGCGGATGGCGAGCAGCATGAGGATCTGATCCCCAAATGGCGTCACGTAAACGTGTTCGAGGGTGAGCACGTAGCCAAGGGCGAGGTTGTGTCTGATGGCGAGTACAATCCGCACGATATTCTGCGTCTGAAAGGTGTAACCGCCCTGGCGGATTACCTGGTGAAGGAGATTCAGGACGTTTACCGACTGCAGGGTGTGAAGATCAACGATAAGCACATCGAGGTGATCATTCGCCAGATGCTGCGTAAGGTGGAGATAACCGCACCGGGCGACACGCGCTTCCTGCGTGGTGAGCAGGCCGAAAAGGCCCGCGTTCTGGAAGAGAATCTGCGGGTCGAGGCCGAAGGCAAGTATCCGGCGTTGTGGACACCTATATTGCTGGGTATCACTAAAGCGTCGCTGGCGACCGAGTCGTTTATTTCTGCAGCGTCATTCCAGGAGACCACGCGCGTGCTGACCGAATCGGCGGTGCGTGGTTCCAGCGATTCCCTTGTTGGACTAAAGGAGAATGTGATCGTCGGCCGGCTGATTCCGGCAGGTACCGGTCTCTCTTATCATAACGAGCGTCACAAGCGAAGAGATGAAGAGCTGGGGGCTGAGTCTGTGGATGCCAAGGTCGAGATGGATGCCGATGAGGTTGCAGAGGCTATCAAGCAGGCGTTGAATACCGCGGATAGCGAGTAATTGCTGAAAACGGGGGGCGTCACCGACGTCCCCTGTGATTATTTTTTAAAAAAACAGGGCGGCCACTTTTTTCATCATTAGAGTGGCCATGGTAGTGTTGACACCTCCTTGTCGGGCGCGTAGAATGCGCGCTCTTCACTTGGGCTGAAGTGGTACACGGGCTCGGGTTTCAGAATTATTCCCAGGCTAATTTCGGCCGTGGGGGCAAGGTTTTAAGCTTGTGATTAACATGTTCCGGTGACAATCCGGTTGGGTGTTGATCGCGCGCTTTTCTGGTGCGATAGAGGGTGCATAAGGCGCTTCTCTGGAGACGGGATTTAATGGCTACAATCAATCAGTTGGTGCGCAAGCCACGCATGCGCAAAGTAGAAAAGAGTAACGTGCCTGCGTTGGAGGCGTGTCCGCAGAAGCGTGGTGTCTGTACGCGTGTCTACACGACCACGCCGAAGAAACCGAACTCTGCATTGCGTAAGGTCGCTCGTGTACGCCTGACCAACGGTTTTGAGGTCAGTACCTATATCGGTGGTGAAGGTCATAACCTTCAGGAGCACTCGGTAGTGCTGATTCGTGGTGGCCGTGTCAAGGATTTGCCTGGTGTGCGCTATCACGTGGTGCGCGGTAGTCTGGATACCTCCGGTGTGGATAAGCGCCGCCAGGGTCGTTCAAAATATGGTGCCAAGCGGCCTAAGGGCTGATTGGGTTCACTAACAGGACTGAGTTAATAAGTCATGCCAAGAAGACGAGTTGCAGCAAAACGCGAAATTCTGCCTGATCCGAAATTTGGAAGTCAGTTGCTTGCGAAGTTCATCAACATGATCATGGTTGATGGTAAGAAGTCGGTAGCTGAGAAGATCATCTATGATGCTCTGGATCGCGTGACTGAGCGCACTAGTGGCGAACCGATGGATGTGCTTGAGAAGGCGCTTGAAAATGTCCGCCCCGTGGTTGAGGTCAAGTCTCGCCGTGTGGGTGGCGCGACATACCAGGTGCCGGTTGAGGTGCGTGCGAGTCGTCGTAACACTTTGGCTATGCGCTGGCTGATCGATGCATCGCGCAAGCGTAGCGAGAAGTCGATGGCACACCGTCTTGCGGGCGAACTGGCAGATGCTTCCGAGCAGCGTGGTTCGGCAGTCAAAAAGCGTGAGGATACGCATCGAATGGCTGAGGCCAACAAGGCGTTCTCGCATTATCGCTGGTAAGAAATACTTTTTTACCCGTTTTACCTTTTTTGCTCTTTTACATTGTTGATCGGATTAAGTCGTGGCGCGAAGCACACCTATTGATAGGTATCGGAATGTTGGGATTATGGCGCATATTGATGCGGGTAAGACCACCACAACCGAGCGCATTCTGTACTACACCGGCGTTTCGCATAAGATCGGTGAGGTACATGATGGTGCGGCGACTATGGATTGGATGGAGCAGGAGCAGGAGCGTGGTATCACCATAACTTCTGCGGCAACAACCTGTTTCTGGAAAGGGATGGATCAGCAATTTCCGGAGCATCGTATCAATATTATCGATACGCCGGGGCACGTCGATTTTACCATTGAGGTTGAACGGTCGTTACGTGTTCTGGATGGTGCCTGCGCGGTTTTTTGTGCGGTGGGCGGCGTTGAGCCGCAGTCAGAAACGGTGTGGCGTCAGGCTGACAAGTACGGTGTTCCGCGTATTGCCTTTGTCAACAAGATGGACCGCATGGGCGCTAACTTCCTGCGGGTTGTCGAGCAGGTGCGGACGCGTCTCGGCGCTAATCCGGTACCTCTGCAGATCGCCGTTGGTGCGGAAGAGGCTTTTCAGGGAGTTGTTGACCTGATCAAGATGAAGGCGATCTACTGGGACGAGTCGTCCCGTGGCATGACCTTCGAAGAGCGAGCGATTCCCGGCGAACTCCAGTCACTGGCCGCTGAGTGGCGCGAAAAGATGGTTGAGGCGGCCGCCGAAGCGAATGATGCTTTGATGGAAAAGTACCTGGATACGGGTGATCTTTCCGTCGAAGAGATTAAGTCCGGATTGCGTATCAGAACGCTCTCCAGTGAGATAACGCCGATGATGTGCGGCTCCGCCTTTAAGAATAAAGGTGTGCAGGCCCTGCTGGATGCGGTTATCGAATACATGCCGGCTCCGGTTGATGTGCCGGCAATCAAGGGCGTGCTGGATGACGAGGTGAGCGTCGCTGAGCGCCCATCCAGTGACGATGCGCCCTTTGCGGCCCTGGCGTTTAAGATAGCAACCGATCCTTTTGTTGGTAACCTGACATTCTTCCGTGTTTATTCCGGTGTGCTCAAGTCGGGTGACAGTGTGTTCAACCCGGTGAAGGGAAAAAAAGATCGGGTTGGCCGGATTCTGCAGATGCACTCCAACTCGCGTGAAGAGATCAAGGAAGTGCGTGCAGGCGATATTGCGGCAGCAGTCGGTCTCAAGGATGTGACCACCGGAGACACCCTGTGTGCCCTGGATGCCCATATCACACTGGAGCGGATGGATTTCCCGGAACCTGTGATCGCGGTGGCGGTTGAGCCTAAGACAAAGGCCGATCAGGAGAAAATGTCGGTGGCGCTGTCCAAGCTGGCGCACGAGGATCCTTCGTTTCGCGTCACTACAGATCCGGAATCAGGGCAGACGATTATCGCCGGGATGGGCGAGCTGCATCTGGAGATCATTGTTGACCGGATGCGCCGTGAGTTCAATGTGGAAGCCAATGTCGGCGCGCCACAGGTGGCGTATCGGGAAACCATTCGCTCTGTTGTTGAGCAGGAAGGCAAGTTTGTGCGGCAGTCGGGTGGGCGCGGCCAGTATGGTCATGTTTATCTGCGGATCGAGCCCAGAGAGTCTGGTAGCGGCTATGAATTTGTCAACGGAATAGTCGGCGGCGTTGTGCCGCGGGAGTACATTCCGGCAGTGGATAAGGGTATCCAGGAGCAGATGCAAAATGGCGTCCTGGCCGGATACCCGATGGTAGATGTCAAGGTCACCCTGTTTGACGGGTCGTACCATGATGTGGACTCCAGCGAGATGGCGTTCAAGATAGCTGGGTCGATGTGTTTTAGAGAGGGGGCGGGGAACGCCAATCCCGTACTTCTTGAGCCGATTATGAAGATCGAAATCATAACGCCCGAGGATTACATGGGTGATGTGATGGGTGATCTGAACAGGCGGCGTGGTGTCGTTCAGGGTATGGATGACTGTCCGGCGGGTCGGCAAGTCAAGGCGGAGGTTCCGCTGTCCGAGATGTTTGGATATGCGACGGATCTTCGTTCAGCTACGCAAGGTCGTGCAACGTACAGCATGGAATTTGCTAAATACAGTGAAGTCCCGGCGAATATCGCTGAGGCTGTGAAGAAACAGTAATCTGGAAGGGGTAGAACCGTGTCCAAGGAAAAATTCGAGCGTACAAAACCCCACGTAAACGTGGGAACCATTGGTCACGTTGACCACGGTAAGACCACGTTGACGGCGGCGATCACCAAGGTGATGGCGGAAGCGCGGGGTGGAGTATTTAAAGACTACGCTGACATCGATAATGCACCGGAAGAGCGTGAGCGTGGAATTACCATTGCGACCGCGCACGTGGAATACGAGTCGGATGCGCGTCACTATGCGCACGTTGACTGCCCGGGGCACGCTGACTATGTGAAAAACATGATCACGGGTGCGGCGCAGATGGACGGCGCGATTCTGGTGGTTTCTGCGGCGGACGGTCCGATGCCGCAGACCCGCGAGCACATCCTGCTGTCCCGTCAGGTTGGCGTACCCTACATCCTTGTTTATATGAACAAGGCTGACATGGTGGACGACGAAGAGCTGCTGGAACTGGTTGAGATGGAGATCCGCGAATTGCTGGATCAGTACGAGTTCCCGGGTGACGACACCCCGATCATCGTCGGTTCCGCGCTGAAAGCGCTGGAAGGCGATACCTCGGATATTGGTGCGCCGTCGATCATCAAGCTGGTGGAGGAGATGGATAAATACATCCCGACGCCAGAGCGTGATACCGACAAGGCGTTCCTGATGCCGATCGAGGACGTGTTCTCGATCTCCGGTCGCGGTACCGTGGTCACCGGTCGAATCGAGCGTGGCATTATCCACGTGGGCGACGAAGTGGCGATCGTGGGTATCAAGGATACCGCCAAGACCACCTGTACCGGTGTTGAGATGTTCCGCAAGCTGCTGGATCAGGGCGAGGCGGGCGACAACGTGGGCGTGCTGCTGCGTGGCACCAAGCGTGAAGAGGTTGAGCGTGGCCAGGTCCTGGCGAAGCCGGGCACCATTACCCCGCACACCCACTTTGAAGCCGAGGTGTACGTGTTGAGCAAGGACGAGGGTGGCCGTCACACGCCGTTCTTCAATAACTACCGTCCGCAGTTCTACTTCCGTACCACTGACGTGACCGGAGCCTGTGACCTGCCTGAGGGTGTGGAGATGGTGATGCCGGGCGACAACGTGAAGATGTCGGTTAAGTTGATTGCCCCGATTGCGATGGAAGAGGGTCTGCGTTTCGCGATCCGCGAAGGTGGCCGTACCGTCGGCGCCGGCGTTGTTGCTAAGATCATAGAGTAATAAATATGGCCAACCAGAGAATTCGTATTCGACTGAAGGCATTCGATCATCGTCTGATCGATCAGTCCGCACGTGAGATCGTCGATACCGCCAAGCGCACCGGGGCACAGGTCCATGGACCTATCCCGTTGCCCACCAAAAAGGAGCGGTTCACGGTACTGATTTCACCACACGTAAACAAAGACGCGCGTGATCAGTACGAAATCCGTACCCACAAACGGCTGATGGATATCGTTGACCCAACCGACAAGACGGTAGATGCGCTGATGAAGTTGGATCTGGCGGCAGGCGTTGACGTTCAGATCAAACTGAACTGAGGTAATGACGATGTTAGGAATAGTAGGACGAAAAGTCGGCATGACTCGGGTTTTTACCGAAGAGGGCGTTTCAGTGCCTGTCACGGTTATTGAAGTCGAGCCAAATCGTGTTACCCAGTTGCGCACTATCGAAAACGATGGTTACAGCGCAATCCAGGTAACCACCGGAAGCCGTAAAGCTTCAAGTGTTTCCAAGCCCGAGGCCGGTCACCTGGCGAAGGCCGGCGTTGAGGCCGGTCGTGGCATGTGGGAATTCCGCCTTACTGAAGATGAGCAGGACGGCATAGAAGTCGGTGGCGAAATCAAGGTGGATATGTTTGAGGCCGGCCAGATTGTCGATGTGCGTGGTACGACCATCGGCAAGGGTTTTCAGGGCGCTGTAAAGCGTCACGGTTTCAGAATGCAGGATGCGACGCACGGCAACTCATTGTCACATCGGGCACCAGGCTCAATCGGACAGTGTCAGACGCCGGGCCGCGTATTTAAGGGTAAAAAGATGGCAGGCCACATGGGCAACGTGAAGCGTTCCATTCAAAATCTCCAGGTAGTGAGAGTTGATGCAGAGCGTAACCTGTTGCTGGTACGAGGGGCTGTGCCTGGTTCGAGTGGCGGTGATGTGATTATCACGCCCGCGATCAAGATGCTGAACAAGGGGTAAAAAAAATGGACCTCAATGTACAGGCTGGCAACGGCGGCACCGAGACCATGCAGGTCTCCGATGCGGTATTTGCGGCTGATTATAATGAAGCACTGATTCATCAGGTGGTTACTGCGTATATGGCGGCGGCGCGTGCCGGCACCAAAGCAGGGAAAAACCGCTCCGATGTAAGCGGTGGCGGTATCAAGCCTTTCCGTCAGAAAGGCACTGGCCGTGCACGTGCGGGTACCAGCAGAAGCCCGATCTGGCGTACCGGTGGTGTGACATTTGCCGCTCGTCCCAGGGATTATTCGCAGAAGGTTAACCGCAAGATGTATCGCGGAGCGATTCGCTCCATCCTGTCGGAACTGCTGCGCACCGAGCGTATGGTGGTTGTCTCTGACTTTGCGGTAGAGGCACCGAAAACCAAGGCGTTGGTGTCGAAGCTGGACGCCCTCGGTATGAAAGAGGTGCTGATCGTAGCCGCACAGCCTGAGGAAAATCTCTATTTGGCTGCGCGGAATCTGTATGGGGTTGATGTTTGTGATGTGCGTGAACTCGACCCGGTCAGTCTGATCGGCTTCGACAAGATACTCATCACCTCCGAATCACTGAAGCAGCTGGAGGCGAGCCTGTCATGAATAAAGAACGTCTGATGCAGGTGTTGTTGGGACCGGTTATTTCCGAGAAGAGCACAATTGCGGCCGATGTGAATCGCCAATTTGTCTTCAAGGTAACCCCTGACGCCAAGAAGCCCGAAATAAAAAGAGCTGTCGAGCTGATGTTTGATGTCACGGTTGATAACGTGCGTGTTGTCAACATCAAGGGCAAAAGCAAGCGGTTCGGTCAGATAAAAGGTCGTCGTAACGGCGTTCGTAAAGCCTACATCAGGCTGGCAGAGGGCAGTGACATCGACTTCGGTGCGGGTGCCTGATTGGCCCTTGATCGCAACGAATAGAGCGGAATTAAGAGTATGGCTATTGTAAAAACCAGACCAACATCAGCCGGTCGCCGGTTTGTGGTGAAGGTGGTAAATCCTGACCTGCATAAAGGTGAGCCGCATGGCCCACTGCTGGAACAGAAGAGCAAGAATGGCGGTCGCAACAATAACGGTCGCATTACTACCCGACACAAGGGTGGTGGTCACAAGCAGCGCTACCGGGTGATCGATTTCAAGCGGGATAAAGATGGCGTGCCGGGCGTCGTGGAGCGTCTGGAATACGATCCCAACCGCACGGCCAATATCGCATTGATCAAGTACGCCGACGGCGAGCGCCGCTATATCATTGCCCCCAAGGGCCTGGTGGCTGGTGACCCGGTAATGTCTGGCGAGGATTCCGGTATCAAGTTGGGCAACTGTCTGCCGCTGCGGAATATCCCGGTCGGTACCAATGTTCACTGCATCGAGATGAAGCTGGGCAAGGGCGCGCAGATCGCCCGTTCAGCCGGAACTTCTGCACAATTGGTTGCACGCGAGGGAGAATATGCTACTCTGCGCCTCCGCTCAGGCGAGATGCGCAAGATTCGCAGCGAATGTCGCGCAACCATTGGTGAAGTCGGCAATACCGAGCACAGCTTGCGTAAGCTGGGTAAGGCCGGAGCGTCGAGATGGCGTGGCGTCAGACCTACCGTGCGTGGTGTGGCGATGAACCCGGTTGATCACCCGCATGGTGGTGGTGAAGGGCGGACCTCTGGTGGGCGTCATCCGTGCAGCCCGTGGGGTGTACCTACCAAGGGTTACAAGACACGTACCAATAAGCGTACTGATAAAATGATTGTGCGTCGGCGCAATCGTAAGTAAATGGAACCGAGGTAATTTAACGTGCCACGTTCAATTAAGAAAGGCCCCTTCGTTGATCATCATTTGATGAAGAAAGTAGACGAAGCAGTGGCAAGCAATAGCAAACGTCCGATTAAAACATGGTCTCGCCGCTCTATGGTGCTGCCGGACATGATTGGGCTGACCATTGCGGTATACAACGGACGCCAGCATATTCCAGTGCTTGTCACCGAGAATATGATTGGTCATAAACTTGGTGAGTTTGCACTGACCCGGACATTCCGGGGTCATGCGGCTGACAAGAAATCGAAACGATAATCGGGGTAGGAACCATGCAGGCTGCTGCTAAATTGCGTTTTGCGCGTATTTCGGCCCAGAAGGGTCGTCTGGTCGCCGATCAGATTAGGGGTCTGCCTGTGGAGCAGGCTCTGAATATCCTCTCCTTCAGCAACAAGAAGGGCGCGGACCTTATGAAAAAGCTGCTGGATTCTGCGATTGCGAATGCAGAAAACAATGAAGGCGCGGATATCGATGAGTTGAAGGTTGCCTCTGTTATGGTTGATGAGGGTCCGACAATGAAGCGGATCAGGGCGCGAGCCAAGGGTCGTGCGGCCCGTATTTTAAAGCGTACCAGTCACTTCACCGTGATTGTGTCGGACAAGTAAGGCAGAGTTATGGGTCAGAAAGTACATCCAATTGGAATTCGTCTTGGCATTGTCAAGCAGTGGACGTCGAAATGGTATGCCGACTCCAAAGACTATGCTGATATGCTCAATACCGACCTTGAGGTGAGGGACTATTTGAAAAAACGTCTTTCCCAGGCCTCAGTGAGTCGTATTCAGATCGATCGTCCGGCCAAAAATGCCCATGTGACCATTCACTCGGCACGACCGGGAATAGTGATCGGTAAGAAAGGCGAAGATATCAATACACTGCGTGAAGAAGTATCCAGGCGTATGGGTATCCCGGCGCACATCAGTGTGGAAGAGATTCGTAAGCCTGAACTCGATGCACAACTGGTTGCCGAGGGGATTACCCAGCAGCTGGAGCGCCGTGTCATGTTCCGCCGGGCGATGAAGCGTTCGGTACAGACGGCAATGCGTCTGGGTGCAGGCGGCATCAAGGTGAATATTTCCGGTCGCCTGAATGGCGCCGAGATTGCCCGTAATGAATGGTATCGGGAAGGTCGTGTCCCACTCCACACACTGCGCGCCGACATCGATTACGGTTTTGCCGAGGCAAAAACCACTTATGGAATTATCGGTGTAAAGGTTTGGATTTTTAAAGGCGAAGTCTTTGGTGACGAAGTTCAGGAAGATACTGCGCCCAAGCCTGCGCGTCGTAAAGCACCGCGTAAGAAGGATTAAGTCATGTTATTGCCAAAGCGGACTAAATTCCGTAAACAGATGAAGGGTCGCAACCGCGGCCTGGCGAACCGGGGTAACAAGGTTAGCTTCGGTGAATATGGTCTACAGGCTGTTGACCGTGGGCGTATGACGTCTCGTCAAATTGAGGCCGCTCGACGCACGATCACCCGCACAGCCAAACGTGGCGGAAAAATGTGGATTCGTGTTTTTCCGGATAAGCCAATCACCAAGAAGCCGCTGGAAGTACGTCAGGGTAAAGGTAAAGGTAGCGTCGAGTACTGGGTCGCGCTGATTCAGCCTGGTCGGGTACTTTATGAAATTGAAGGTGTTTCTGAGGAACTCGCTCGCGAAGCTTTCCAATTGGCAGCCGCAAAACTGCCGTTCAAGACTGCCTTCATTAAACGGACGGTGATGTGATGAGTGCGAGTGAACTTCGTCAAAAGAACCCCGCTGAGTTAGAGGGGGTGTTACTGGAGCTGCGCAAAGAGCAGTTCAATCTGCGTATGCAGCAGGGCACTGGACAGTTGTCGCGCCCGTCAGAGATGAGGCGGGTTAGAAAAGAGATTGCCCGGGTGAAGACGTTGCTGAATGAGAAAGGTGTAGGTGAAGCATCATGAGCGATCAGAACAACAGCAATCGCACACTCGAAGGTCGTGTGGTCAGCGATAAAATGGACAAAAGCATTACTGTCCTGGTCGAACGCAAGGTGAAGCACCCGATCTACGGGAAGTTCATTCGTCGGTCCACCAAGGTGCATGCCCACGACGAGGCCAATGAGTGTGGTATCGGCGATGTAGTGGTGGTAGAGCAATGCCGCCCGCTCTCGAAGAGCAAAACCTGGCGTCTGGTCAAGGTTGTCACAAAGGCATCCTGAGGCAGGCACCGGTAAATCGTACGATTTCGGTTTAGTGATTATTTAATTGGAATAGACCAATGATCCAGATGCAGACAATGCTTAACGTCGCCGATAACAGTGGCGCAAAGCGAGTCCAGTGCATAAAGGTGCTGGGCGGATCACACCGTCGCTATGCTGGCATCGGGGATATTATTAAAGTGAGCGTTAAAGACGCTATCCCCCGCGGCAAAGTGAAAAAAGGTGATGTATATAATGCGGTAGTTGTTCGTACCAGGAAAGGCGTCCGGCGTCCGGATGGATCTTTGATCCGTTTTGACGGCAATGCCGCTGTTCTGTTGAACACGCAACTGCAGCCGATCGGAACCCGTATTTTTGGGCCGGTCACCCGTGAACTGCGCAGCGAGCGATTCATGAAAATCATCTCGCTCGCTCCTGAAGTACTCTAAGGGGTGAATCATGGCTATGCGTAAGATCAAAAAAGGTGACCAAGTCGTCGTCCTCGCCGGAAAAGATAAAGGCAAGCAGGGAACGGTTCTGCGGGTGATTGACGAAAAGGTCATCGTTGAAAACATCAATATTGTTAAGAAGCATGCAAAGGCTAATCCTGCCAAGGGCGAGCCCGGTGGCATCCTGGATAAAGAGATGCCAATCGATGCTTCCAATGTTGCCGTTTATAACCCGAATACCGGCAAGGCCGATCGGGTTGGTATAAAGACTTTGGAAGACGGTCGCAAGGTGCGCTACTTCAAGTCTAATGGCGAAGTCGTGGATATCTGAGGCGGATAGAAAGATGGCAAGATTACAACAGGTCTACCGCGACCAACTCGTGGGTAAGCTGAAAGATCAGTTTAGCTTCAAGAGCGTGATGGAAGTTCCGCGGATAACCAAAATCACCCTGAATATGGGTGTCGGTGCGGCGCTTGGTGACAAGAAAGTGCTGGAATTTGCGGTTAATGACATGGAGAAGATTGCAGGCCAGAAAGCAATTGTCACCATGGCACGTAAATCCGTTGCAGGGTTCAAGGTGCGCGAAGGCTGGCCAATCGGTTGCAAGGTAACACTGCGCCGGGAGCGGATGTACGAGTTCCTTGATCGACTGATTAACGTCGCTATCCCCCGTATTCGAGATTTTCGTGGCCTCAACCCAAAATCATTTGACGGCCGCGGGAATTACAGTATGGGTGTGAAGGAGCAGATTATGTTCCCGGAAATCGACTTTGATAAGGTCGACACCCTGCGTGGACTGGATATCGTTATCACTACCACTGCAAAGAATGATGCGGAAGGTCGCGCGCTTCTTGAAGCGTTCAACTTCCCTTTCAAGAACTGAAACAGAGCAGAATCGCATGGCAAAAAAGAGCATGATCGCACGTGAAGTAAAGCGGGCAAAAATTGTTGAGAAGTTCAGCGCAAAGCGTAAGGAGCTGAAGGCAATCATCAATAATCCTGCGAGCAGTCATGAGCAGGTTGATGAGGCAGTGCAGAAACTTCAGAAAATGCCGAGAGACGCAAGCAGATCCCGTCAGCGCAATCGCTGCAGGGTGACCGGGCGTCCACATGGTGTTTACCGGAAGTTCGGTCTGTGTCGAAACAAGCTCCGTGAAGCTGCCATGCGTGGCGATGTTCCAGGGCTTGTAAAAGCCAGCTGGTGATGTAGAATACACCACCCTTTTCAGGGGGTGCTCGCCAGCAGGCGGGTTTCTGTTCAATCGTTTGGGTATCGCGTCTGGTAGAGATGGCTGACCCTGAGGATTCTAAAAAATGAGTATGTCTGATCCGATCGCGGATATGCTGACGCGTATTCGTAATGGTCAACAAGTTTCCAAGGTGGCTGTGTCCATGCCATCTTCCAAGAAGAAAGTTGCTGTAGCTCAACTGCTTCTCGATGAAGGCTATATTGCTGGTTTCAATGTAGAGACCAATGACAATAAGTCTACGCTCCAAGTCGACCTGAAATATTTTCAAGGTAAGCCCGTAATCGAAATGATCCAGCGCGTCAGCCGCCCTGGGTTGCGTATCTACAAGGGCAGCAAAGAGCTCCCCAAGGTACGCGGTGGGCTCGGTGTCGCCATTATTTCAACCTCGCAGGGTCTGATGACTGACCGCGCGGCCCGCACTAGCGGCCAGGGCGGCGAAGTTGTCGCTTACGTGGCTTAAATCGGAGGAGTTGACATGTCTCGTGTAGCAAAGAATCCGATAACCCTGCCATCCGGCGTGGACGTCAACCTGAACGGTAGCGAGTTGACCGTGAAAGGCACCAAAGGCACCATGAAGCTGGATCTGCATGCATTTGTCACCCTCAAGAATGATGGCGGTATGCTCACTGTTGTCCCTGTAAAAGAGGGGCGTGACGAGTGGGCAATGGCTGGAACCTTTCGGGCATTGGTCGGAAATATGGTTACCGGTGTCAGTGCTGGTTTCCAGAAGAAATTGCAGTTGGTAGGTGTCGGGTATCGCGCACAGGCCAAGGGCAATGTGCTGAATATGAATCTTGGTTTCTCTCACCCGGTGGACTATCCCATCCCCGAGGGGATCACCATCGAAACTCCCAGCCAAACTGAAATAGTAGTGTCTGGATGCGATAAGCAGCGTGTCGGCCAGGTCTCTGCGGAGATTCGCGCCTACCGTCCACCGGAGCCTTATAAAGGCAAGGGTGTGCGTTATGCGGACGAGCATGTTGCCCGTAAAGAAGCCAAGAAAAAATAGGTCATACTGAGATGGACAAGAAAACTACACGTTTACGCCGTGCTCGCAGAGCGCGTGCAAAGATTCGCGAACTGGCGGTCAATCGTCTGACCATCTTTCGTACTCCAAGACATATGTATGCACAGGTCATCGCGCCCAATGGGTCTCATGTGATCGCCAGTGCGTCCACCGTGGAAAAGGATGTGAAGGCGCAATTGCAGGGAGCGCCAGGCAATAGCACTGCGGCAGCGATCGTCGGTAAGGCTATTGCCGAGCGTGCCAAGGCAGCTGGTGTCGAAAGTGTTGCGTTCGATCGTGCCGGTTTTAAATATCACGGCCGGGTCAAGGCGTTAGCTGACGCCGCCCGCGAAAACGGTCTTAAGTTCTAAGGGGCGGGCTATGTCAAAGTTCAATGAAAAGCCGGAAGGTGACGATCTGATCGAGAAGCTGATCAACGTCAATCGGGTCGCGAAAGTGGTCAAGGGTGGTCGTGTGTTTGGTTTTGCGGCGCTCGCGGTTGTTGGTGATGGTAATGGCAAGGTCGGATTCGGCAGTGGCAAGGCCCGTGAAGTTCCGATCGCTATCCAAAAGGCGATGGAAAACGCTCGGCAAAACCTGCGTAGCGCAAAGCTGAACGGCGATACCTTGCAGTATCCGCTAATCGGTCGGCATGGAGCGGCAAAGGTTTATATGCAGCCAGCATCGGAAGGTACCGGTATTATTGCTGGTGGCGCCATGCGTGCCGTTTGCGAAGCGGTAGGCGTGCACAATGTTCTGGCCAAGTGCATTGGCACGAACAATCCGATCAACGTGGTTCGCGCGACCGTCAATGCGCTGACCGAAATGACTGATCCTGAAACCGTTGCTGCTAAACGTGGCAAGTCGGTGAAAGAGATCCTGGGGTAAGTCATGAGTGAGAAGAAAATGATGAAAGTGACCCTGGTCCGTAGTGTTCATGGTCGACTTGAAAGTCATAAGGCATGTGTCCGGGGGCTGGGTCTTCGGCGTATTCGGCACAGCGTTCTGGTAGAAGATACTCCTGCGACCCGTGGCATGGCGAATAAAGTCAGCTACATGGTCCAGGTTGAGGAGGCTTGAAATGCGTCTGAATACCATTAAGCCTGCAGAAGGCGCAACCACAGATGCCAAGCGCGTTGGTCGTGGTATCGGTAGTGGTCTTGGCAAGACCGCGGGACGGGGCCATAAGGGCCAGAAATCTCGATCTGGTGGTTTTCACAAGGTAGGCTTCGAAGGCGGTCAGATGCCGCTGCAACGGCGTCTGCCGAAGGTGGGTTTTACCTCCAGGAAAGGCCGGACTACGGCTGAGGTCAGGTTGAGCGAGCTTGCAAAAATTGACGGTGATGTCGTTGATATGAAGGCGCTCTACGATGCCGACGTGTTGTCCGCTAACATGAAGCGCGCAAAGATTATCCTGTCCGGTACTATTGAGAAGGCAGTGACGGTTCGTGGTCTTGGAGTCACGAAGGGTGCACGTGCGGCTATCGAAGCTGCCGGCGGGAAGATCGAGGAATAAATGGCTGGTCAGGGTGCAAAGGCCGGCGGACTTGCCGCGGCAGGTAAGTTCACGGAGCTACGCCAGCGGCTTTTGTTCGTTATCGGCGCCCTGCTGGTGTTTCGAATCGGTACGTTTATTCCTGTCCCCGGGGTAAATCCTGCTGCGGTCGCGGTTTTGTTTGATCAGCAGCAGGGCGGCATCCTGGACATGTTTAACATGTTTTCCGGTGGTGCGCTGGAAAGGGCAAGTTTATTTGCCTTGGGAATTATGCCGTACATCTCAGCCTCTATTATCATGCAGTTGATGTCGGCGGTTATTCCCAAGCTTGAGCAGCTGAAGAAAGAGGGTGAACAGGGGCGTCGCACCATTACCCAGTACACACGCTATGGCACGGTCGTTCTGGCTACCTTCCAGGCGGTGGGTATTGCGATAGCTCTGCAGTCCCAGCAGGCGGGCGGCATAGCCGTAGTGTCACATCAAGGGCCCGGGTTTATTTTGACGGCGGCAGTTTCGCTGGTCACCGGAACGCTGTTTTTGATGTGGTTGGGTGAGCAGATCACTGAGCGCGGTCTTGGTAATGGAATATCGCTGATCATTTTTGCGGGTATTGTTGCCGGACTGCCGGCGGCCATCGGCGGGACGTTGGAGCTGGTTCGTACTGGTGAGATGAATGCCCTTACCGTGTTGGTCCTGTTTGCTCTGGCGGTGGCTGTAACCGCGTTCGTTGTTTTCGTTGAACGGGGACAGCGGCGGATTACGGTCAACTATGCGAAACGTCAACAGGGAAGAAAGATGTTTGCGGCCCAAAGCAGTCATCTGCCGTTGAAATTGAATATGGCCGGCGTAATTCCGCCGATCTTTGCCTCCAGTATCATTCTGTTCCCGTCAACCCTGGGGCAGTGGCTGGGGACGCAGGAAAATATGCGTTGGCTGCAGGATATTGTCGGTAAGATTGCGCCTGGCGAACCGTTGTACGTATTGCTTTATGCGCTGGCGATTGTGTTTTTCTGTTTCTTCTATACGGCGTTGGTATTCAACTCCAAGGAGACGGCGGACAATCTGAAGCGCTCAGGGGCCTTTATTCCGGGCTATCGTCCGGGCGACCAGACGGCGCGTTATATCGACAAGGTGATGTCACGCCTGACGTTTGCGGGTGCGATTTATATAACTGCGGTTTGCCTGTTGCCCGAGTTTTTGATTGTCGGTTGGAATGTTCCATTCTATTTTGGCGGAACGTCCTTGCTGATCATTGTTGTGGTCGTCATGGACTTCATGGCACAGGTGCAGGCGCATATGATGTCGCACCAGTATGAAGGGCTGATGAAGAAGGCGAATCTGAAAGGCGGTGGCGCAGGCTTGCTGCGTTAGTGTCGGATAGATTCCACTGTATTTTGGAGATTGAGTCATGAAAGTAAGGGCGTCTGTAAAGAAGATTTGCAGAAACTGCAAGATTGTCCGACGCAACGGCGTGGTGCGGGTTATCTGTAAAGAAGCCAGACATAAACAGAGACAAGGCTAAGCTTTTTGCTTGATTTGTTAAAGAAATCCAGTTAAAGTTGTGCGTTCACCGCGCCCAACGTGAGCTGATAATTGTATTTTTAGGAGTTACCTGATGGCCCGTATTGCAGGCGTCAATATTCCCGATCGTAAGCACGCTGTCATTGCGTTGACCGAGATCTATGGGGTCGGTTCTACCCGTGCTGCTCGTATCTGCGAGGCTGCCGGTGTGGCGAAAGATGCAAAGATTCAAAATTTGACCGAAGGTGAGGTTGAGGCGCTTCGAGCTGAAGTCGCCAAGTTCACCGTCGAGGGTGATCTTCGTCGTGAAGTGTCCATGAACATCAAGCGTCTGATGGACCTTGGTTGTAATCGTGGGATTCGTCATCGCCGCGGTCTGCCTCTGCGCGGCCAGCGCACCAAAACGAATGCGCGTACCCGGAAAGGTCCGCGTCGTCCGATTAAGAGATAATATCAGTCCGGTCAGCGGACTGTTTACAGCGATATAGTTCACAGGAACATTTAAGATGGCAAAGCCGAGCAGCGTGCGGAAGAAGGTAAAGAAGAGCGTCACCGATGGTGTCGCCCATATACACGCCTCCTTTAACAATACGATCATTACCATTTCAGATCGTCAGGGTAATGTTTTGTCCTGGGCAACTGCGGGTGGTTCAGGATTCCGTGGTTCGCGTAAAAGCACACCGTTTGCGGCTCAGGTTGCGGCAGATCGTGCGGGTGAGCGGGCAAAGGATTACGGCGTCAAGAACCTTGATGTTAATGTCAAGGGTCCCGGGCCTGGTCGCGAGTCTGCCGTACGCGCATTGAATAATGCAGGATTCAAAATCACCAGTATTTGTGATGTTACCCCGATCCCGCACAACGGTTGTCGCCCGCCTAAAAAGCGTCGCGTTTAATCTGGAGTTATAGATAATCATGGCAAGATATATCGGTCCCAAGTGTAAGCTGAGCAGAAGAGAAGGCACTGACCTGTTTCTGAAGAGCCGCGCTCGCTCCCTGGAATCAAAATGCAATATGGAAAAGCAGCCTGGTCAGACAACTGATCGGCGCCGTCGTCTCTCCGACTATGGTCTGCAGCTTCGTGAAAAACAGAAGATGCGCCGCATGTACGGTATCATGGAGAAACAGTTCAGCAATTACTACAAGAATGCAGCCCAGAGCAAAGGTGCCACGGGCGACAACCTGTTGCGTTTGCTCGAAACGCGTCTGGATAACGTGGTTTATCGGATGGGTTTCGGGAGTACGCGTTCTGAGTCACGGCAACTTGTTAGCCACAAGTCCATTGAGGTCAACGGTAAGGTAGTGAATATTCCTTCATACCGTATTCAGGTCAATGATGTGGTGAGCGTTCGCGAGAAATCGAAGAAGCAATTGCGCATCCAGAGTTCACTGGCGCTCGCTGAGCAGTTTGGAACCGTCGACTGGATAGAGGTTGATGCGAAGGGCATGAGCGGTACCTTCAAGCGTGTGCCGGATAGATCCGAATTGCCAGCAGAAATCAACGAACAGCTGGTTGTAGAGCTGTACTCCAAGTAAGGATTACCTTCAAGAGGTCGAAATGCCGGAGTTTGTTAGCGATTTTCTCAAGCCGCGATTAGTGAGTGTACAGCCGTTAAGCGAATTGCACGCTAAGGTTTCACTCGAACCGATGGAGCGTGGCTTTGGCCATACACTCGGTAACTCATTGCGCCGTATCCTGCTGTCCTCGATGCCGGGGAGTGCGGTGGTAGAGGCCGAGATTGAAGGTGTTCTTCATGAGTACACCAGTATCGAAGGCGTGCAGGAAGATGTCCTTGAGATCCTCCTCAATCTGAAAGATCTGGCTATCATCATGCATTCCCGTGATGAGGCAACTCTGACGCTGAAAAAGAAAGGCCTCGGCCCGGTACTGGCGAGTGACATCATACTCGACCACGATGTGGAGATTGCCAACCCGGATCATGTGATTGCCAACCTGACCAAGGATGGCGAGATCAGCATGACCTTGAAAGTGGCCCGCGGTATCGGTTATCAGCCAGCAGCTAACAGGCAGTCGGATTCAATGGAAGATCGTCCTATTGGTCGTCTGCAGCTGGATGCCAGTTTCTCTCCCGTACGGCGAGTGGCGTATGCGGTTGAAGCAACCCGTGTTGAGCAGCGAACTGATCTTGATCGTCTGGTGATAGACCTGGAAACCAACGGGACTATCGATCCGGAAGAGGCCATCAGAAGAGCGGCTACCATCCTTCAGGACCAGTTGTCGGCGTTCGTGAAACTGGATGAGACTGCAACGACAGAGAAGGAAGTGGAAGAGGATCGGCCTGCAATCGACCCCATACTGCTCCGCCCTGTCGATGATCTTGAGCTGACAGTGCGTTCAGCAAACTGCCTGAAGGCAGAAAACATCTTTATGATCGGTGACCTGATTCAGCGTACTGAAGTCGAACTGCTGAAGACCCCGAATCTGGGCAAAAAGTCACTCACCGAAATCAAAGACGTACTTGCTACCAGGGGCTTGTCTCTGGGTATGCGGCTGGAAAATTGGCCGCCAGAAGGTATGGAAGATAACGGTCGATAATTTCGACCCGGAATCGTATATCTATAGTATTAACCTAAGTTTAGGGAAGTCGATCCATGCGTCATCGCAAATCCGGACGGCAACTGAACCGCAACAGTTCACACCGCAAGGCAATGTTCCGTAACATGGCCTGCTCACTGTTGCGTCATGAGCTGATCAAAACCACACTACCAAAGGCAAAAGAGCTGCGTCGTGTAGCAGAGCCGATGATTACTCTGGCAAAAAGCGACAGCGTTGCCAAACGCCGCTTGGCCTTTGATCGTCTTCGTGACGATGAGGTTGTCGGGAAGCTGTTTAACGAACTGGGACCGCGCTACAAGGAGCGTCCCGGTGGCTATCTGCGCATTCTGAAATGCGGCTATCGCCCAGGCGACAAGGCTCCCATGGCTTATGTTGAGCTGGTGGATCGCCCGGAAGTCGAGATGGAAGCGGTAGAGGCTGAATAAGCGCATCTGTACCGTGAATACCCAGAAACAGAGAACCGGGCTTTAGCCCGGTTCTCTGTTTCTGGGTATGGATTTTTCTCCGATGTGTAGCAGCCTGATTGCCTGGTATTTGCTTTAATTCAACTATGTGGAATTAGACTTGGCTTTCGCGCGTTATGAACAATACCCCTGAACTGGTCGCGCTGTTCACCGACTTCGGTATCGGCAGTCACTATCTGGGGCAGGTGAAGGCACGCCTGATAACCGAGCGTGTTTCCCAGCCGGTTATTGATTTGTGTTCCGACGCACCTGACTTTAACCCGCGTGCCGCCGCCTATCTGCTCGCATCCTTTCTTCCCAGTATGCCGAAAGGGACGCTGTTTCTGGCAGTGGTGGACCCTGGCGTCGGGAGCGACAGACGGGCGATCCTGATAAGGAGTGAATGCTTCTGGTTTATCGGACCCGATAACGGTCTGCTGTCCCAGGTGGTGGCCAGATCCAAGGAAGCTAAGATACAAACCATCGACTTGCCTGATCTTTCGAACCGATCCAGGACATTTGATGGGCGGGATTTTTTTGCGCCTGCAGCTGCGCTTATCTGCAATGGTGCGGCGGTGGCGGGCGAACCGGTTACGCCTGCGAGCCTGGTCGGCGCTGACTGGCCGTCACAATTGTCCGAGATCATCTATCTCGATGGTTATGGGAATGGGGTAACCGGGTTATCGGGAGACGGCTTGTCCAAAAAGCTGCTGCTGCTGGTCAACGGCGTGTCAGTTCCATATGCAGAGACCTTTTCCGGCGTGCCGATCGGCAGCCCGTTCTGGTATGTGAATGCCAACGGACTGGTGGAGGTGGCGGTTAACCAGGGGAGCGCCGTAGAGAAGTTTGGGCTGGATATCGGTGTGCCGGTGCAGTGGTTAGGCGCATGAAGCGTTGCAATCTTTTTCGCTACTTTCCTTCTTGCAGGACTTTTTTTAAATAATGACCGGTATATGACTGGCTTGTTTTACTGACCGTCTCGGGCGTGCCCTGGGCAATAATTTCGCCACCCCGATTACCACCCTCCGGGCCCAGGTCGATAACCCAGTCGGCAGTCTTGATGACATCCAGGTTGTGCTCGATTACCACCACGGTATTGCCGTGATCGCGGAGTCTGTGCAGGACTTCCAGCAGATGCTTTACATCGTGAAAATGCAGTCCTGTGGTTGGCTCGTCCAGGATATAGAGGGTGTTGCCGGTATCACGCTTGGACAATTCACGCGACAGCTTTACGCGCTGCGCCTCGCCGCCCGATAAGGTAGTGGCATTTTGCCCCAGCGTGATATAGGAGAGTCCGACATCCATCAGTGTCTGCAGTTTGCGCTTCAGGGCCGGGATGGCATCAAAAAAGACCAGGGCCTCTTCAATAGTCATGTCCAGTACCTGGTTGATGCTTTTACCCTTGTACTTGATCTCCAGGGTTTCCCGGTTGTAACGGCTGCCTTTGCAGACGTCGCACTGGACATAGATGTCCGGCAGAAAATGCATCTCTACCTTGATCACGCCATCTCCGCGGCAGGCCTCGCAGCGTCCACCCTTGACATTGAAACTGAAGCGGCCAGGAGTGTAGCCGCGCGAGCGGGACTCGTGCGTGCCGGCAAACAGTTCCCGTACCGGGGTGAATATGCCGGTATAGGTGGCAGGATTGGAGCGGGGAGTACGACCGATCGGGCTCTGATCGATATCCACCACCTTATCGAAATGCTCCAGGCCGCTGATCCGGTCATAGGGTGCCGCGTCCAGGGAGGCCCGGTTCAACTGCGTGGCGGCAATGGGATAGAGCGTGTCGTTGATTAGTGTGGACTTGCCGGAACCGGACACCCCGGTCACGCAGGTAAACAGGCCGGCCGGAATGCTCAGATCAATCGACTTGAGATTGTTGCCGCGTGCACCGGAAATGGTCAGCTGCTTGTTATCGTCCGGCAGGTGGCGCTGTTGCGGTATGGTAATGCTCAGACTGCGGGAGAGATATTGGCCGGTCAGTGAATCCTGGTTCGCGGCGATCTCATTGGCGGTTCCCTGCGCGATGATCCGGCCGCCGTGGATGCCGGCACCTGGACCGATGTCAATCACGTGATCGGCCGACATGATGGCCTCCTCATCATGTTCGACCACAATGACGGTATTGCCCAGATCGCGCAGATAGGTGAGGGTTTTCAGTAGCCGGTCATTGTCCCGCTGGTGCAGCCCGATGGAGGGTTCATCCAGAATATACATGACGCCTACCAGACCGGCGCCAATCTGACTGGCCAGACGAATACGCTGGGCTTCACCGCCGGAGAGGGTTTCCGCACTGCGGTCCAGGGTCAGATAGTCGAGACCGACATTGACCAGGAACTGCAGGCGCTGTGAGATTTCGTTGACTACTTTTTCGGCGATCTTGCCCTGTTTGCCCGGAAGCTGTAGCTGGTTGAAGAAATCCAGGCAGTTGCCGACCGGCAGGGTGGTGATGGCCGGCAGGTTCCGGTCATCCACAAAGACATGGCGCGCCGCTTCGTTCAGGCGGGTGCCGCCGCAGTCTGAACAGGGATGGGTGGAGATGTAGCGGGCCAACTCTTCCCGGACGGCCGTCGACTCGGTCTCCCGATAGCGTCGTTCCATATTACGGATGATCCCCTCGAAGGGGTGCGTGTTGCTGCTGGTGCGTCCGCGCTCATTGAAATAGGTGAATTTGATCTTCTCTTTACCGCTGCCAAACAGGATGGTATCGCGAATTTTCTGCGGTAGTTCATCCCAGTTGGTCTCCACATCAAAGGCGTAGTGTTTCCCCAGGGAGCTGATCAGCTGAAAATAGTAGGCGTTGCGACGATCCCAGCCCCTGACCGCACCGGCTGCGAGACTCAGGTGCGGATGAGCAACTACCCGCTCGGGATCAAAAAACTGCTCAATGCCGAGGCCGTCGCAGGTCGGGCAGGCGCCTACCGGGTTGTTGAAAGAGAACAGTCGGGGTTCCAGCTCCGGCAGGCTGTAGCCACATTGAGGGCAGGCGAAATTGGCTGAGAAGACCAGCTCCTCCTGCGGGTTGTCCTCGTCCATTGATGCTATGCGCGCCAGTCCACCGGACAGCGCGAGCGCCGTCTCGAAAGACTCCGCCAGGCGCAGTTCCAGTCCCTCCCGGACCTTGAAGCGATCCACCACCGCCTCAATAGTGTGCTTTTTATGCAGCTCCAGTTCCGGGGGTTGATCAAGCTCGAAGATTTCGCCATCGACGCGTGCCCGGATAAACCCCTGCGTATTCAACTCCCGCAGCAGTTTATGATGCTCACCCTTGCGCTCCGAGACCACCGGGGCCAGTAGCATCAGCTTGCTGCCCTCGGGAAGGCTCAGGATCTGGTCAACCATCTGATTGATGGTCTGAGCCTCCAGTGTCTGGCCGTGGGTAGGACAGCGTGGTGTACCGGCGCGGGCATACAACAGCCGGAGATAATCGTAGATCTCGGTGATGGTGCCCACCGTAGAGCGCGGATTATGGGAAGTGGTTTTCTGTTCAATGGAAATGGCCGGAGAAAGCCCTTCGATATGGTCGATATCCGGTTTTTCCATCATCGACAGGAACTGCCGCGCATAGGCGGAAAGCGACTCAACGTAGCGACGCTGGCCCTCGGCATAGATGGTATCGAAGGCCAGCGACGATTTTCCGGAACCCGAAAGTCCGGTGATGACGATCAATTTGTCGCGGGGCAGATCCAGGTCAATATTTTTCAGATTGTGGGTACGTGCCCCACGTATGCGTATCGTATCCATCTACATACCAGCGAATTGGCGAACCTGTTACTATACGCTGTCTTGCTGTTTCGGGCCAAACAAACCGCGGCAATACAAAGAGTGAACATGGTTTGGGATATGCTTCCCGGCTACAGGTGGACGTTCGGTGTACCCTTGCAAAACAGGGGATGACCGTTGGTACAGTGACCCAGTAATTGAACAAGAAAGCGCAACAACTTCATCGGCTGACAGCAATCGAAATCCGGGCGGCGTTCTCGCTCGCCGGTATTTTTTCCCTGCGCATGCTCGGTCTGTTCCTGATTCTGCCGGTGTTCGCCATCTATGCGGAGCAACTGGCCGGGGTTACCCCGCTGTTGATCGGCGTGGCCATTGGCGCCTATGGTCTGACCCAGGCGTTGCTGCAGATCCCGTTTGGTATGATCTCTGACCGGATCGGCAGAAAACCGGTAATTATCACCGGGCTGCTGATCTTTGCGTTGGGCAGCGCGGTGGCGGCCAGCTCCGATTCCATCTGGGGCGTAATCGCCGGACGCGCGCTGCAGGGCAGCGGCGCCATTGCCGCCGCCGTGATGGCGCTGGCGGCCGATCTGACCCGGGAGCAGAACAGAACCAAGGCGATGGCCGTGATCGGCATGAGCATCGGGTTGGCGTTCGCCGTATCGCTGGTGCTGGGACCGTTATTGAATATCTGGATAGGCGTATCGGGCATCTTCTGGCTGACCGCGTTGCTGGCGCTAACGGGCATCCTGGTGGTGATTTTTCTGGTCCCCGATCCGGAAAAATCCTCGATGCATCGGGATACCAGCCCGGTGCGGGATCAGTTCTCCAGGGTGTTACGCAACGCCGACCTGTTGCGCCTGGATCTCGGGATACTGTTGCTGCACATGATGCTGACGGCGGTGTTTATTGCCGTACCCCTGACCCTCAGGGATGTCACCGGGATTGCTGTTGAAAACCACTGGATGGTCTATCTCCCGGTGGTGGTGCTGGCCATGGTGCTGATGGTGCCGTTTATTGTCATCGCGGAAAAGCGCCGCAAGATGAAGCAGATTTTCCTGCTGGCTATCCTGACTATCGGGTTAGCCCAGATTGGGTTTATTCTGTTTAAGGCGACGCTCCTGGGTTTTGGTCTGGCGTTGCTGATGTTCTTTGTCGCCTTCAACCTGCTGGAGGCCTCGCTGCCTTCGCTGATCTCGAAAATGGCACCGGCCGAGAGTAAGGGGACCGCCATGGGGGTCTACTCCACCTCCCAGTTTGTCGGCGCCTTCCTGGGCGGAATGGTCGGTGGATGGGTCTATGGGCAGTACCATCTGGTGGGGGTATTTCTGTTTGGTGCGGCGGCCTCCCTGCTTTGGCTGGCGCTGGCCAGCGGCATGCGACAACCGGGATATCTGAGCAGTTATCTCATTAACGTGGGCGTGCTTGATCCGTTGAGCGCGCAGCAGCTGCAAACACGCTTGCGCGACATGCCTGGTGTTGGTGAGGCAGTGGTGATGGCACAAGAGGGCGTGGCCTATCTGAAAGTGGATACGCAGTCCGTGGATTTTACATTGCTGGATGAATTCTCGGTCGCGGAGACGTAGAATTACCCGTTCAGGCCCCAGGGCCAGGGAACAACTTAGATCTGAATTGGAGGAGATATGGCCAGAGGCGTCAATAAAGTAATCTTGATCGGTAATGTTGGGAAGGAACCGGATGTTCGTTATATGCCCAATGGAAACGCTGTGGCCAATGTCACCCTGGCGACATCCGAATCCTGGAAGGACAAAAACAGTGGTGAAACCCAGGAACGCACCGAGTGGCATCGGGTGGTCTTTTTCCGTCGCCTGGCCGAGATCGTCGGCGAATACGTGAAAAAGGGCTCAAAAATCTATGTCGAAGGGCGGCTGCAGACCCGCAAGTGGCAGGATCAGAGTGGCCAGGACCGCTACACTACCGAGATTGTCGCGGACGAGATGCAGATGCTCGACAGCAAGGGGAGCAGTGCTTCGTTTGATTCCGCCCGCCCGGCTTCGGGCTCACGGCCATCGAGTGATTCTGCGCCATCCTCAGCGCCGATGCCGGATGACGGGTTTGATGACGATATTCCGTTCTGAAACGTACCTTAGGGTTTACTTTAGATAGAACAAAAAACCCCATGCACTAGCATGGGGTTTTTTTGTACGTGAAACAACGCAGATACCGTACCACGCAGGGTTGGGCGGGGTAAGTCTACCCCGGTTTGCCATCGACGCGGGGCTGGGTCAGCATCGGTACATAGATCACCGCGAACAACAGGAAGCTGATTATCCATATTCCACCCGAGAGGTGGACCCACATGGTATATTGTCCAGGCAACAATACCGGGCCAAATACCCGAAAGAGCGCGGCAAGATTCAGCAGTATGAAGCAGCCGTTGATCAATGGATTTGATTGTATTTCACGGCCGGTATGCCCCAATGCGACACGCGCCATCATGCCGTAGGTGAGCACGCCGATACCGCCGACCGTAATGGCGTGTTTCGCCAGATTGAGTCCGGTGAAGCCAAGGTAAGCCAGTCCGGTCATGGTGAACCCGATGACCAGCCAGAACATGCCGGTGAACAGCACCCATAGAATGGGTATCTGCCAGATCTGCCGGTTGTACCATCCGGTGACTCTGAGTATCTGTGTTACCGCAACGGCAAAGGCCAGTATGCTGCTCAGTAATGCGTTTGGATAGACGAACTGAACGGCAATAAGCCCGCCCAGTGAGATCACGGTGGCCAGCTCGACCCGGCTGTTACGCTTTGAGCTGTGCCCGGGTATAACTGCCTCAGTGAAGAAGGGAATTACCCGGCCACCCAGTAGAGTAATCAGGAAAGCGACCAGGTAGAGCATGGCGTCAGCGCCACGAATGGCGGTGTTGGTCAGCCCCAGTGACTGGAGGTGGACATAAAGATTTGCTACCGCCATTACCAGCAATAACGGCACGAAAACCCGATTGACCTTTTGCTCTCCTTTCCAGAGGGCGGGCATGATGGCAAGTGCAACTGCAGGCAGGAAGGCCAGATCTATTATCGCGATCAGTGCCGGCGGAATGACGCCGGAAAGGAACGGGGCAACTCTTCCCGCCAGCCAAAGCAGAAATAGCAGGCCAAGTGGGGTCCCGGTCGGTGGCGTGACACCGGTCCAGTTTCTGACGGCGGTCAGCAGGAAGCCGGCAATAATCGCCACGGCATAGCCGAACAGCATCTCATGGCTGTGCCAGCCGATGGCCCCATAGTATGCCGGGAGCGGATAGGCGCCTGACCAGGCACCAAGCCATATCAGCATAAGGATCAGGGCGGAAAGCGCGGCAGACATGAAAAAGGGCCTGAATCCCAGTGCCAGAATAACGGGGCCTTCCTGCTTAAGCTCGGGCTTGGGAGGTTCTGAATGGACTTTCAACATGATTAGTGTGGTTTTTCCGTTACAAGACAATAAGATGCGATAGCTTAACCGTTGTGGGATTTGTCGCTTTGATATCAATCAAGGCTGGATGATCGGATTGCTTCAGGAGGCGGGATCAGCTTTTTCTGAATCGTTGGTTCGCGCCTGATAAATCCCACCCAGTATAACCGGATGATGGGCGCCCGTTACGTCGGGCAGATTTCCCGGCAGATGTTGTAATGTCTGCCGGGCAAGCCAGGCGAATGCCATCGCCTCAATCTGGTCAGGGTCGATGCCCTGCTCGGCAGTGGTCTCAACAGTTGCATCGAGTCCTTGTTGGAGCTGCTGCATCAGGGTGGGGTTCCTGGTGCCGCCGCCGCAACAGATCACGCGTTCACAGTCAGGCGCATATTGGTTAATCGCCTGGATAATCGTGTGGCTGGAGAGGGCGCATAAACTGGCCTGGATATCTTCCGGGCGGTATTTTGACTGGTTCATCAGGTGTTGATTCAGCCACTCAAGATTAAACAGTTCCGGGCCGGTACTCTTGGGTGGGGGGCGCTTGAAATAGTTGTCGTCGAGCAGGCGGTCGAGTAACTCAGGGATCACCTGGCCTTGGGCTGCCCAAGCTCCCTGCGCATCAAATCGGTGTTGCTGTGAATAGTGGATCCACGCGTCCATCAAGGTATTGGCTGGACCCGTATCAAAGCCAATAATCCGGGCCTTCGGGTCGGCAGGGAGGAGCGTGATATTCGCAATGCCGCCCAGATTCAATATCACACGGTACTCGACGGGACTCCTCAAGAATGCAGCATGAAACGCGGGAGCAAGGGGTGCTCCCTCGCCACCTGCGGCCATATCACGGCGCCGGAAATCCGCGACCACGGCAATGCCGGTCTTCTCGGCCAGTTGATTGGGATCACCGATCTGCAGGGTGAAGGGGTGTTCTGCATCAGGACGGTGCCGGACAGTCTGTCCATGCGAGCCGATTGCCCGGACCTGCCATGGCTTGGTGCTTGTCTGCCGCAGTAGTTCACTGACCACCTCGGAAAAGTGGTTGGCCACCGCTATATCCGCATGACCCAGCTGCTCGATCTCGTTGTTCCCCGGTTGGGATAGTTTTTTCAGTCTCTCCCGGATGGGTTGCGGCCAAGGTTGGTAGCAGTGTCCAAGCAGTTTTGGTCGGGACGGCTCGAAATCAACCAGTGCGGCATCAATGCCATCCATACTGGTGCCGGACATCAGGCCAATATAGAGCTCGCCCGATGTCCGTGCGTCCCTATCGGGCATCCGCCACCATGGTTTTTGAGATCAGGTCCAGCTCGGCAAGCAGGTTTTTGCTGATCTCGGTGAATTTAGCCCGATAAGTCTTCGCAAGTGGTTCTGCTGCGGGGAGCTTGATGGTCAGTGGGTTTCGGTGTACCCCGTTTACACGGAACTCATAATGCAGATGGGGGCCGGTGGCCAGACCGCTTTTCCCTACATAACCGATCACCTGGCCCTGGCGCACCCTGGAGCCATTTTTTACACTGCTGCGGAATTTCGACATGTGGGCGTAGAGGGTGGTGTATTGGCTGCCATGGCGAATCATTATGGTGCGCCCGTAGCCACCCTTGGTGCCTCTGAAAGTGACCCGGCCGTCACCCGCCGCCTTGATTGGGGTACCGATCGCGGCGGCATAATCCACTCCCTTGTGCGGACGTTTTTTGCCAAGCACCGGGTGGTAGCGTGCCTTGGTAAAGCGGGAGGAGATTCTGCGAAAATCCACCGGGGCACGCAGGAATGCCTTGCGCATGCTCTCGCCTTCCGGTGAGTAGTAGCTGGCGTAGCCCTCGTCATCCTCGAAGCGTATGGCCCGGAAAACCTTCCCTTGATTGACGAACTCCGCTGCCAGGATAGGACCGTTACGGTATTTCTTGCCGTCCAGGTACTCCTCCTCGTAGATCAGGCTGAACTGATCGCCGGCACGTATCTCCAGGGCGAAGTCGATGTCCCAACCAAAAATATTGGCCAGTTCCATGGTCAGAGAGTCTGACAGTCCGGCCCGCTGTGCACCCAGATAGAGGGAGTTGGTAATAGTGCCGGAAGCCGATGCAATTCGTTTCTCAAGACTCCGGTCTTTGATCTGTGCTGTGAATGTTTCGTCCAGCGGAAGGATCTGCAGGCTGCGGATTTCACTCTGCTTGTGCACAAGCTCAAGTAGTTCGCCCTGCTGATCAAGGCGGACCCTGATGGTCTCTCCCGGGCGGATATTGGCCAGCGTTTTGGCTTCCTTGCTGCTGTTGACGATGCGATGCAGAAGATTGGGGGAAAGCTTCAGACGTGAAAAGATCAGCGCCAGAGAGTCGCCGCGTTTTACCTTTTCTTCCTGCCAGGTCCCATGGTCTACGGTCGTCAGTACATCCTGATCATCCGCGGGCGCGGAAGTATCTGCAGTTGTCTGCTCAACAGGGGCGTTTACAGGCGTTGCTGCTGCAGCACGGATAATTGCCGTGTCGTTATCCTCTAAAGACAGGCCCGGGGTCGGCTTGGCATCCTGAGTGGCGGGTTCGGTGGCTGAAATTGCACTTCCCTGGCTCGATATAATTGAATCGGAACTGGCGCTCAGGACTTCTGTTGTCTCCTGTTGTTCGGGGTGTTGTCCGGGAAGCTGGAGTGGCACCTCGGCCAGGGGTTGGACCGCCTTATCTTCAGTCGGTGCGGTTGTCGCAGCGGCGGGTGCGGCGGTACTGTCAGCAACGTTGATTTGACGGGGCGCCGCAAAAATCTCGAAGGCGGCATAAATGCCAGATGTGCAGAGCATCAGCCCGAGAATGACGAATAGACGGGCGCGTCGTCGGCCTGGCTGCAGCCCGGGACTCAGAAAATCACTTCGGGATTTATAGTCGTTTATCATGTTGGCGCGCTAATTTCCGGAAAATTCAGATAATTATTGCCTAAAACTTCCGTTATTCCCAGTTTTTTCCGGGCGGAGATGTTTCAGGCGCCAGCCTATTAACGGTGCTATCGGCAGGAAACAGGCAATATATAGTGAAACGGTTACTTTTTCTTGCTTCATCCTGTAAATTGTGCGCCCCGACATGTTCTTGTTCTTTTGAGGTGGGTAATGGCGTCAGTCGCAGAGTCGATGGAGCTGATCAGGCGAGGTGCAGATGAAATTCTGCTGGAGGAGTCGCTGATTAAAAAGCTGGAGCGGGGGAAGCCGCTCAAGATCAAGGCCGGTTTTGATCCTACGGCCCCCGATCTGCATCTGGGTCACACGGTGTTGATTAACAAACTGCGCCAGTTCCAGGAGCTGGGGCATGAAGTCACATTTCTTATTGGAGACTTTACCGGCATGATCGGTGATCCAACGGGGAAAAATGTGACGCGACAGGCGCTCACCCGTGAGGAGGTGCTGAAAAACGCCGAGACTTATCAGGATCAGATTTTCAAGATCCTGGATCGCGAGAAGACCGTTATCCGCTTCAACTCCGAATGGATGGTCGAAATGGGCGCCGCAGGCCTGATTCAATTGGCCGCCAAGCACACCGTTGCGCGTATGTTGGAACGGGATGATTTCAATAAGCGATACAAAAGTGGTCAGCCCATAGCGATCCATGAATTTCTCTATCCACTGGTACAGGGGTATGACTCGGTCGCGCTGCGATCGGATGTCGAGCTGGGGGGGACCGATCAGAAGTTCAACCTTCTGGTAGGTCGCCAGCTGCAGGAGATCTACGGTCAGGAACCGCAGGTGGTGCTCACCATGCCGATTCTCGAGGGGCTGGACGGCGTTCAGAAGATGTCCAAGTCACTCAATAACTATATTGGTATCGCTGATCAGCCGGATGACATGTTCGGCAAAATCATGTCGATCTCGGATGATTTGATGTGGCGCTACTACGAACTGCTCAGTTTCAGGCCGATGTCCGAGATTAATGATTTGCAAAGGCGGGTCAACGAAGGTATGAATCCGCGTGACGCCAAGGTCATGTTGGCAGAGGAGTTGATTGAGCGTTTTCATGATAAAGCGGCCGCGATCAGGGCTCATGAGAATTTTGTGGCGCGTTTCCAGCAGGGTGCCATGCCGGATGATATGCCTGAGTTGTCACTGACTGCGGAGGCTGGATTGCCCATAGCCAACCTTTTAAAAGAGGCTGATTTGGTTTCCAGTACATCTGAAGCGCTGCGGATGATCAAGCAGGGTGCAGTGAAGATTGACGGTGAAAAAATAGATGACCGCAATATGGTCGTTTCCAAAGGGACGAGCCATATCTACCAGGTAGGTAAACGACGTTTTGCCAAAGTCACGCTGGCATAAGTGACGCTCCGTTTTATGGTATTTCTGGTGATTGAAAAAATATAAAGAAACGTCTTGCGTGTTGAATGGGAGTGCGTATAATGCGCCGCTCGTTCGGAGGAGAAGTGGTCGTTGAGGCGGCGGATCTGACGGGCGAAACGCCAGGGAGTGGGTGGTTCGAAAAGGTTGAAATTAGTGCTTGACCTGTTCGGAATGAGGCGTAGAATACGCGCCTCGCTTGGGGGTAACGACGTGCTCGGGGCTGCTAAGCGGGAAGGATTTTTGGTCTAGGTTATTGACTTAAAAATCGGAGGCATTCATAATTGACTGTCTCGGTCGGATGAAAGTTTGGCCAGCTCTTTAACAATCAGGTTAGGTAATTTGTGTGGGTGCTCCGTCGGTGGCTTTTGAAGCCAAAAATTTCGACGAAGCATCTAAAAGAAATTCCTTTTTTTAGACGTAATGTCGAGCACGGATTTGTCACCCACAAAGTGACTAAAACACTTCAAGTGAAGAGTTTGATCCTGGCTCAGATTGAACGCTGGCGGTATGCTTAACACATGCAAGTCGAACGGCAGCACGAGAGAGCTTGCTCTCTTGGTGGCGAGTGGCGGACGGGTGAGTAACGCGTAAGAATCTGCCTAGTAGTGGGGGATAACTCGGGGAAACTCGAGCTAATACCGCATACGCCCTACGGGGGAAAGTGGGGGACCTTCGGGCCTCACGCTATTAGATGAGCTTGCGTTGGATTAGCTAGTTGGTAGGGTAATGGCCTACCAAGGCGACGATCCATAGCTGGTCTGAGAGGACGATCAGCCACACTGGGACTGAGACACGGCCCAGACTCCTACGGGAGGCAGCAGTGGGGAATATTGGACAATGGGCGCAAGCCTGATCCAGCAATACCGCGTGTGTGAAGAAGGCCTGCGGGTTGTAAAGCACTTTCAATTGTGAAGAAAAGCGGAAGGCTAATACCCTTCTGTCTTGACGTTAACTTTAGAAGAAGCACCGGCTAACTCTGTGCCAGCAGCCGCGGTAATACAGAGGGTGCGAGCGTTAATCGGAATTACTGGGCGTAAAGCGTGCGTAGGCGGTTTAGTAAGTCAGATGTGAAAGCCCTGGGCTTAACCTGGGAACTGCATTTGAAACTGCTGAACTAGAGTGTGGTAGAGGGAAGTGGAATTCCGGGTGTAGCGGTGAAATGCGTAGATATCCGGAGGAACACCAGTGGCGAAGGCGACTTCCTGGACCAACACTGACGCTGAGGTACGAAAGCGTGGGTAGCAAACAGGATTAGATACCCTGGTAGTCCACGCCGTAAACGATGTCAACTAGTTGTTGGGAGCATCTTGGCTCTTAGTAACGTAGCTAACGCGATAAGTTGACCGCCTGGGGAGTACGGCCGCAAGGTTAAAACTCAAAGGAATTGACGGGGGCCCGCACAAGCGGTGGAGCATGTGGTTTAATTCGATGCAACGCGAAGAACCTTACCAGCCCTTGACATCCTGCGAACTTTCTAGAGATAGATTGGTGCCTTCGGGAACGCAGAGACAGGTGCTGCATGGCTGTCGTCAGCTCGTGTCGTGAGATGTTGGGTTAAGTCCCGTAACGAGCGCAACCCTTGCCCTTAGTTGCCAGCACGTAATGGTGGGAACTCTAGGGGGACTGCCGGTGATAAACCGGAGGAAGGTGGGGATGACGTCAAGTCATCATGGCCCTTATGGGCTGGGCTACACACGTGCTACAATGGCCGGTACAGAGGGCCGCAAACCCGCGAGGGGGAGCAAATCTCACAAAACCGGTCGTAGTCCGGATCGGAGTCTGCAACTCGACTCCGTGAAGTTGGAATCGCTAGTAATCGCGAATCAGAATGTCGCGGTGAATACGTTCCCGGGCCTTGTACACACCGCCCGTCACACCATGGGAGTGGGTTGCAAAAGAAGTAGGTAGTCTAACCTTCGGGAGGACGCTTACCACTTTGTGATTCATGACTGGGGTGAAGTCGTAACAAGGTAGCCCTAGGGGAACCTGGGGCTGGATCACCTCCTTTAAGATAGCGGAAGAAGCGCTGTCGGAGCCCCCACACAAATTACCTGATCAAGTAGCACGGACACGGGTCTGTAGCTCAGTTGGTTAGAGCGCACCCCTGATAAGGGTGAGGTCGGTGGTTCGAATCCACCCAGACCCACCAGTTTTCCGTTACTCGGCGTTGTCGGCTTACTCGCTTATGATTATAAGCTTCGCAAGTCTTCGCCTTGATTAACGAAAAACTTTCATTACGAGGTTATCGGGGCCATAGCTCAGCTGGGAGAGCGCCTGCCTTGCACGCAGGAGGTCGGGAGTTCGATCCTCCCTGGCTCCACCAACTTTGTGTCCGGTATGAGTATCAAGTGTCGAGCAGAGATGTTCGCCACTTTGTATTTATACGAAGTGCATGCTCTTTAACAATTCGGATATAGATTGTAGATAGGTGATGATTTTGAAGTCACGCGAGTGACGGAAGAATCTATCTAACAATAAGTACTAATTTTTTCTCATGAAAAATTAGTTACTTGGGTATGTTGCATTCGTAACAAACAAGTTTATAAACCAGCACCATGGCTCCAGAGTTTTTGGGGTTATATGGTCAAGTGAATAAGCGCATATGGTGGATGCCTAGGCGGTAAGAGGCGATGAAGGACGTTGTAGCTTGCGATAAGCCACGGGGAGTCAGCAAACAGACTTTGATCCGTGGATTTCCGAATGGGGAAACCCAGCCTGTATAAGCAGGTTATCTTGCACTGAATACATAGGTGTAAGAGGCGAACCCGGGGAACTGAAACATCTAAGTACCCGGAGGAAAAGAAATCAACCGAGATTCCCTTAGTAGCGGCGAGCGAACGGGGATTAGCCCTTAAGCTGTTGATGTTGTTAGTGGAACAATCTGGAAAGTTTGGCGATACAGGGTGATAGCCCCGTACACGAAAACTATTCAACAGTGAAATCGAGTAGGGCGGGACACGTGGTATCCTGTCTGAACATGGGGGGACCATCCTCCAAGGCTAAATACTCCTTACCGACCGATAGTGAACCAGTACCGTGAGGGAAAGGCGAAAAGAACCCTTTTTAAGGGAGTGAAATAGAACCTGAAACCGTATGCGTACAAGCAGTGGGAGCCCTTCGGGGTGACTGCGTACCTTTTGTATAATGGGTCAGCGACTTACTTCTCAGTAGCAAGCTTAACCGAATAGGGGAGGCGTAGGGAAACCGAGTCTTAATAGGGCGTTTAGTTGCTGGGAGTAGACCCGAAACCGGGCGATCTATCCATGGCCAGGGTGAAGGTGGAGTAACATCTACTGGAGGCCCGAACCGGGATCTGTTGAAAAAGATTCGGATGAGCTGTGGATCGGAGTGAAAGGCTAATCAAGCTCGGAGATAGCTGGTTCTCCTCGAAAGCTATTTAGGTAGCGCCTCATGTATCACTCGCGGGGGTAGAGCACTGTTTCGGCTAGGGGGTCATCCCGACTTACCAAACCGATGCAAACTCCGAATACCGCGAAGTGCAATCATGGGAGACAGACGGCGGGTGCTAACGTCCGTCGTCAAAAGGGAAACAACCCAGACCGCCAGCTAAGGTCCCAAAATCACATCTCAGTGGGAAACGATGTGGGAAGGCACAGACAGCTAGGAGGTTGGCTTAGAAGCAGCCATCCTTTAAAGAAAGCGTAATAGCTCACTAGTCGAGTCGGCCTGCGCGGAAGATTTAACGGGGCTTAAGATGTGTACCGAAGCTGCGGATGCGTGTTTACACGCATGGTAGAGGAGCGTTCTGTAAGCGGTTGAAGGTGTGTCGTAAGGCATGCTGGACGTATCAGAAGTGCGAATGCTGACATGAGTAACGATAAAGGGGGTGAGAGGCCCCCTCGCCGAAAGCCCAAGGTTTCCTGCGCAACGCTAATCGGCGCAGGGTTAGTCGGCCCCTAAGGTGAGGCAGAAATGCGTAATCGATGGGAAGCAGGTTAATATTCCTGCACCTCTTATTACTGCGATGGAGAGACGGAGAAGGCTAGGCCATCCGGGCGTTGGTTGTCCCGGTTTAAGCGAGTAGGGAGTGAGTTTAGGCAAATCCGGACTCACAATCCTGAGACGTGACGACGAAGCATCTTTGGATGTGAAGTGGTTGATGCCCTGCTTCCAGGAAAATCTTCTAAGCTTCAGGTAATAAGAGACCGTACTCCAAACCGACACAGGTGGGCTGGATGAGAATTCCAAGGCGCTTGAGAGAACTCTGGTGAAGGAACTAGGCAAAATGGTACCGTAACTTCGGGAGAAGGTACGCCTTTGATGGTGATGAGATTTACTCTTTAAGCTATTGAAGGTTGCAATAAAATGGTGGCTGCAACTGTTTATTAAAAACATAGCACTCTGCAAACACGAAAGTGGACGTATAGGGTGTGACGCCTGCCCGGTGCCGGAAGGTTAATTGATGGGGTTATCTTCGGAGAAGCTCTTGATCGAAGCCCCGGTAAACGGCGGCCGTAACTATAACGGTCCTAAGGTAGCGAAATTCCTTGTCGGGTAAGTTCCGACCTGCACGAATGGCGTAATGATGGCCACACTGTCTCCACCAGAGACTCAGTGAAATTGAACTCGCTGTTAAGATGCAGCGTACCCGCGGCTAGACGGAAAGACCCCGTGCACCTTTACTACAGCTTCACACTGGACTTTGAGCCTACTTGTGTAGGATAGGTGGGAGGCTTTGAAACCGAGACGCCAGTCTTGGTGGAGCCAACCTTGAAATACCACCCTGGTATGTTTGGAGTTCTAACCCAGACCCGTTATCCGGGTCGGGGACAGTGTGTGGTGGGTAGTTTGACTGGGGCGGTCTCCTCCCAAAGAGTAACGGAGGAGCACGAAGGTACCCTCAGCGCGGTCGGAAATCGCGCATTGAGTGCAAGAGCATAAGGGTGCTTGACTGCGAGACAGACAAGTCGAGCAGGTACGAAAGTAGGTTCTAGTGATCCGGTGGCTCTGTATGGAAGGGCCATCGCTCAACGGATAAAAGGTACGCCGGGGATAACAGGCTGATACCGCCCAAGAGTTCATATCGACGGCGGTGTTTGGCACCTCGATGTCGGCTCATCACATCCTGGGGCTGAAGTCGGTCCCAAGGGTATGGCTGTTCGCCATTTAAAGTGGTACGCGAGCTGGGTTTAGAACGTCGTGAGACAGTTCGGTCCCTATCTGCCGTGGGCGTTTGAGATTTGAGGGAAGCTGCTCCTAGTACGAGAGGACCGGAGTGGACGAACCTCTGGTGTTCCGGTTGTCACGCCAGTGGCATTGCCGGGTAGCTATGTTCGGACAGGATAACCGCTGAAAGCATCTAAGCGGGAAGCCCCTCCCAAGATTAGATCTCACCAGACCTTTAAGGTCTCTGAAGGGCCGTTGAAGACTACAACGTTGATAGGCTGGGTGTGGAAGTGCAGTAATGTATGAAGCTAACCAGTACTAATTGCCCGTGAGGCTTGACCATATAACACCCAAGTACTTTGTGCTGGGTGCTGGTGAAGAACGCAACAACCCATGTACTATTTACAATCTATACCGAATGCATGCAAAGTCGCGCAAGCGGCTTGCCAACAGTTTGCTTGGCGGCCATAGAGCACTGGAACCACCTGATCCCATCCCGAACTCAGAAGTGAAACGGTGTATCGCCGATGATAGTGTGGGGCCTCCCCATGTGAAAGTAGGTCACTGCCAAGCTTTAATTAAAGGAACAAGCCCACCCCTTCCGGGGTGGGCTTTTTTCTTTGTGATGACTTTGTGGTTACTGGGTGCTCCGAAGTACTGTTTTATTAATACATTATCAGTAGAAGTTTCCCATTGCTGGTACGTCTCGGGATATTATTCATCCACTAATTCTGCCAGCCGGCCGGCGGGGTTGAGGTAGTCAGCCTGGCGGTCGTTCAGATCGCCCAATATGCTTGCAGGTCTTTCTGTAGAGTTTGTTGACACTACCGAACTGCTGTATCTGTCCCGCAGGGCGTCGGTGATATTCTGGCCTGACATCACGCTGGTGCCAGTCACGTACATCTTCGATAAGAAACTACCCAGTCGATGCGTCACGGTGTCGGTGTGGCTCGATGATGGCTGCGCTGCCGATATTGGCATTCAATGTTTCCCTTAGACTCCCCGCTAGGTCGCCGCTATGATCCTGGGTGCGACGGTCATCAATCTGCGCGCCTTTGTTCGGGGTTTTGTATTTCCATCTCTGATGATGGCACTTCTGTGGTTTGGTTTGTAGCGGAGTTCCGATCTCTTCAGACGTAAAAAAGCCATTTTGTGTTATTCGGTAGGCGTTTTGTGAAGGTGTATCTGGTGTGAATCCAGGTGGTCATTTACGGGTCATGAAGCGTTGTCACAAAAAGTTCAAATTAGGTCTTGCGTGTTGAATGGGAGTGCGTATAATGCGCCGCTCGTTCGGAGGAGAAGTGGTCGTTGAGGCGGCGGATCTGACGGGCGAAACGCCAGGGAGTGGGTGGTTCGAAAAGGTTGAAATTAGTGCTTGACCTGTTCGGAATGAGGCGTAGAATACGCGCCTCGCTTGGGGGTAACGACGTGCTCGGGGCTGCTAAGCGGGAAGGATTTTTGGTCTAGGTTATTGACTTAAAAATCGGAGGCATTCATAATTGACTGTCTCGGTCGGATGAAAGTTTGGCCAGCTCTTTAACAATCAGGTTAGGTAATTTGTGTGGGTGCTCCGTCGGTGGCTTTTGAAGCCAAAAATTTCGACGAAGCATCTAAAAGAAATTCCTTTTTTTAGACGTAATGTCGAGCACGGATTTGTCACCCACAAAGTGACTAAAACACTTCAAGTGAAGAGTTTGATCCTGGCTCAGATTGAACGCTGGCGGTATGCTTAACACATGCAAGTCGAACGGCAGCACGAGAGAGCTTGCTCTCTTGGTGGCGAGTGGCGGACGGGTGAGTAACGCGTAAGAATCTGCCTAGTAGTGGGGGATAACTCGGGGAAACTCGAGCTAATACCGCATACGCCCTACGGGGGAAAGTGGGGGACCTTCGGGCCTCACGCTATTAGATGAGCTTGCGTTGGATTAGCTAGTTGGTAGGGTAATGGCCTACCAAGGCGACGATCCATAGCTGGTCTGAGAGGACGATCAGCCACACTGGGACTGAGACACGGCCCAGACTCCTACGGGAGGCAGCAGTGGGGAATATTGGACAATGGGCGCAAGCCTGATCCAGCAATACCGCGTGTGTGAAGAAGGCCTGCGGGTTGTAAAGCACTTTCAATTGTGAAGAAAAGCGGAAGGCTAATACCCTTCTGTCTTGACGTTAACTTTAGAAGAAGCACCGGCTAACTCTGTGCCAGCAGCCGCGGTAATACAGAGGGTGCGAGCGTTAATCGGAATTACTGGGCGTAAAGCGTGCGTAGGCGGTTTAGTAAGTCAGATGTGAAAGCCCTGGGCTTAACCTGGGAACTGCATTTGAAACTGCTGAACTAGAGTGTGGTAGAGGGAAGTGGAATTCCGGGTGTAGCGGTGAAATGCGTAGATATCCGGAGGAACACCAGTGGCGAAGGCGACTTCCTGGACCAACACTGACGCTGAGGTACGAAAGCGTGGGTAGCAAACAGGATTAGATACCCTGGTAGTCCACGCCGTAAACGATGTCAACTAGTTGTTGGGAGCATCTTGGCTCTTAGTAACGTAGCTAACGCGATAAGTTGACCGCCTGGGGAGTACGGCCGCAAGGTTAAAACTCAAAGGAATTGACGGGGGCCCGCACAAGCGGTGGAGCATGTGGTTTAATTCGATGCAACGCGAAGAACCTTACCAGCCCTTGACATCCTGCGAACTTTCTAGAGATAGATTGGTGCCTTCGGGAACGCAGAGACAGGTGCTGCATGGCTGTCGTCAGCTCGTGTCGTGAGATGTTGGGTTAAGTCCCGTAACGAGCGCAACCCTTGCCCTTAGTTGCCAGCACGTAATGGTGGGAACTCTAGGGGGACTGCCGGTGATAAACCGGAGGAAGGTGGGGATGACGTCAAGTCATCATGGCCCTTATGGGCTGGGCTACACACGTGCTACAATGGCCGGTACAGAGGGCCGCAAACCCGCGAGGGGGAGCAAATCTCACAAAACCGGTCGTAGTCCGGATCGGAGTCTGCAACTCGACTCCGTGAAGTTGGAATCGCTAGTAATCGCGAATCAGAATGTCGCGGTGAATACGTTCCCGGGCCTTGTACACACCGCCCGTCACACCATGGGAGTGGGTTGCAAAAGAAGTAGGTAGTCTAACCTTCGGGAGGACGCTTACCACTTTGTGATTCATGACTGGGGTGAAGTCGTAACAAGGTAGCCCTAGGGGAACCTGGGGCTGGATCACCTCCTTTAAGATAGCGGAAGAAGCGCTGTCGGAGCCCCCACACAAATTACCTGATCAAGTAGCACGGACACGGGTCTGTAGCTCAGTTGGTTAGAGCGCACCCCTGATAAGGGTGAGGTCGGTGGTTCGAATCCACCCAGACCCACCAGTTTTCCGTTACTCGGCGTTGTCGGCTTACTCGCTTATGATTATAAGCTTCGCAAGTCTTCGCCTTGATTAACGAAAAACTTTCATTACGAGGTTATCGGGGCCATAGCTCAGCTGGGAGAGCGCCTGCCTTGCACGCAGGAGGTCGGGAGTTCGATCCTCCCTGGCTCCACCAACTTTGTGTCCGGTATGAGTATCAAGTGTCGAGCAGAGATGTTCGCCACTTTGTATTTATACGAAGTGCATGCTCTTTAACAATTCGGATATAGATTGTAGATAGGTGATGATTTTGAAGTCACGCGAGTGACGGAAGAATCTATCTAACAATAAGTACTAATTTTTTCTCATGAAAAATTAGTTACTTGGGTATGTTGCATTCGTAACAAACAAGTTTATAAACCAGCACCATGGCTCCAGAGTTTTTGGGGTTATATGGTCAAGTGAATAAGCGCATATGGTGGATGCCTAGGCGGTAAGAGGCGATGAAGGACGTTGTAGCTTGCGATAAGCCACGGGGAGTCAGCAAACAGACTTTGATCCGTGGATTTCCGAATGGGGAAACCCAGCCTGTATAAGCAGGTTATCTTGCACTGAATACATAGGTGTAAGAGGCGAACCCGGGGAACTGAAACATCTAAGTACCCGGAGGAAAAGAAATCAACCGAGATTCCCTTAGTAGCGGCGAGCGAACGGGGATTAGCCCTTAAGCTGTTGATGTTGTTAGTGGAACAATCTGGAAAGTTTGGCGATACAGGGTGATAGCCCCGTACACGAAAACTATTCAACAGTGAAATCGAGTAGGGCGGGACACGTGGTATCCTGTCTGAACATGGGGGGACCATCCTCCAAGGCTAAATACTCCTTACCGACCGATAGTGAACCAGTACCGTGAGGGAAAGGCGAAAAGAACCCTTTTTAAGGGAGTGAAATAGAACCTGAAACCGTATGCGTACAAGCAGTGGGAGCCCTTCGGGGTGACTGCGTACCTTTTGTATAATGGGTCAGCGACTTACTTCTCAGTAGCAAGCTTAACCGAATAGGGGAGGCGTAGGGAAACCGAGTCTTAATAGGGCGTTTAGTTGCTGGGAGTAGACCCGAAACCGGGCGATCTATCCATGGCCAGGGTGAAGGTGGAGTAACATCTACTGGAGGCCCGAACCGGGATCTGTTGAAAAAGATTCGGATGAGCTGTGGATCGGAGTGAAAGGCTAATCAAGCTCGGAGATAGCTGGTTCTCCTCGAAAGCTATTTAGGTAGCGCCTCATGTATCACTCGCGGGGGTAGAGCACTGTTTCGGCTAGGGGGTCATCCCGACTTACCAAACCGATGCAAACTCCGAATACCGCGAAGTGCAATCATGGGAGACAGACGGCGGGTGCTAACGTCCGTCGTCAAAAGGGAAACAACCCAGACCGCCAGCTAAGGTCCCAAAATCACATCTCAGTGGGAAACGATGTGGGAAGGCACAGACAGCTAGGAGGTTGGCTTAGAAGCAGCCATCCTTTAAAGAAAGCGTAATAGCTCACTAGTCGAGTCGGCCTGCGCGGAAGATTTAACGGGGCTTAAGATGTGTACCGAAGCTGCGGATGCGTGTTTACACGCATGGTAGAGGAGCGTTCTGTAAGCGGTTGAAGGTGTGTCGTAAGGCATGCTGGACGTATCAGAAGTGCGAATGCTGACATGAGTAACGATAAAGGGGGTGAGAGGCCCCCTCGCCGAAAGCCCAAGGTTTCCTGCGCAACGCTAATCGGCGCAGGGTTAGTCGGCCCCTAAGGTGAGGCAGAAATGCGTAATCGATGGGAAGCAGGTTAATATTCCTGCACCTCTTATTACTGCGATGGAGAGACGGAGAAGGCTAGGCCATCCGGGCGTTGGTTGTCCCGGTTTAAGCGAGTAGGGAGTGAGTTTAGGCAAATCCGGACTCACAATCCTGAGACGTGACGACGAAGCATCTTTGGATGTGAAGTGGTTGATGCCCTGCTTCCAGGAAAATCTTCTAAGCTTCAGGTAATAAGAGACCGTACTCCAAACCGACACAGGTGGGCTGGATGAGAATTCCAAGGCGCTTGAGAGAACTCTGGTGAAGGAACTAGGCAAAATGGTACCGTAACTTCGGGAGAAGGTACGCCTTTGATGGTGATGAGATTTACTCTTTAAGCTATTGAAGGTTGCAATAAAATGGTGGCTGCAACTGTTTATTAAAAACATAGCACTCTGCAAACACGAAAGTGGACGTATAGGGTGTGACGCCTGCCCGGTGCCGGAAGGTTAATTGATGGGGTTATCTTCGGAGAAGCTCTTGATCGAAGCCCCGGTAAACGGCGGCCGTAACTATAACGGTCCTAAGGTAGCGAAATTCCTTGTCGGGTAAGTTCCGACCTGCACGAATGGCGTAATGATGGCCACACTGTCTCCACCAGAGACTCAGTGAAATTGAACTCGCTGTTAAGATGCAGCGTACCCGCGGCTAGACGGAAAGACCCCGTGCACCTTTACTACAGCTTCACACTGGACTTTGAGCCTACTTGTGTAGGATAGGTGGGAGGCTTTGAAACCGAGACGCCAGTCTTGGTGGAGCCAACCTTGAAATACCACCCTGGTATGTTTGGAGTTCTAACCCAGACCCGTTATCCGGGTCGGGGACAGTGTGTGGTGGGTAGTTTGACTGGGGCGGTCTCCTCCCAAAGAGTAACGGAGGAGCACGAAGGTACCCTCAGCGCGGTCGGAAATCGCGCATTGAGTGCAAGAGCATAAGGGTGCTTGACTGCGAGACAGACAAGTCGAGCAGGTACGAAAGTAGGTTCTAGTGATCCGGTGGCTCTGTATGGAAGGGCCATCGCTCAACGGATAAAAGGTACGCCGGGGATAACAGGCTGATACCGCCCAAGAGTTCATATCGACGGCGGTGTTTGGCACCTCGATGTCGGCTCATCACATCCTGGGGCTGAAGTCGGTCCCAAGGGTATGGCTGTTCGCCATTTAAAGTGGTACGCGAGCTGGGTTTAGAACGTCGTGAGACAGTTCGGTCCCTATCTGCCGTGGGCGTTTGAGATTTGAGGGAAGCTGCTCCTAGTACGAGAGGACCGGAGTGGACGAACCTCTGGTGTTCCGGTTGTCACGCCAGTGGCATTGCCGGGTAGCTATGTTCGGACAGGATAACCGCTGAAAGCATCTAAGCGGGAAGCCCCTCCCAAGATTAGATCTCACCAGACCTTTAAGGTCTCTGAAGGGCCGTTGAAGACTACAACGTTGATAGGCTGGGTGTGGAAGTGCAGTAATGTATGAAGCTAACCAGTACTAATTGCCCGTGAGGCTTGACCATATAACACCCAAGTACTTTGTGCTGGGTGCTGGTGAAGAACGCAACAACCCATGTACTATTTACAATCTATACCGAATGCATGCAAAGTCGCGCAAGCGGCTTGCCAACAGTTTGCTTGGCGGCCATAGAGCACTGGAACCACCTGATCCCATCCCGAACTCAGAAGTGAAACGGTGTATCGCCGATGATAGTGTGGGGCCTCCCCATGTGAAAGTAGGTCACTGCCAAGCTTTATTCCCAAAACCCCATCCGAGTGATCGGATGGGGTTTTTTTATTCCCCAAATTCCTCCATTACCGGCTCTTCTTTAAGCGCTTAATTTGGTAGAGTGCTGCAAGGATTGCCACGAGCCAAAACTAAATGATCGACTACACAATCAAGGCATTTTCTCCAGAGTCCCATCAGTTTCAGGTAGATCTCGCCATTCAGAATCCTGACCCGGAAGGGCAGCTGGTTTCATTGCCCGCCTGGATACCCGGCAGTTACATGATCCGGGACTTTGCCAGAAATATAGTTTCGCTGAGTGTGTACTGTGGTGAGACGCGGCTGGATGCGGTTAAGCTGGATAAACAGACCTGGCGGCTGCCTGCGTGCAAAGGCCCAATAAAGGTCCGCTATCAGGTTTATGCATGGGATCTATCGGTGCGCGGTGCTCATCTGGATACCACGCACGGCTTCTTTAATGGAACCAGTGTGTTTCTCCGGGTACATGGTCAGGAAGATCAGGCTTGCCTGGTGGATATCAGGCCACCGGATGGTGATATTTATGCTGATTGGCGCCTGGCTACGACCCTGACTTCCTGCGGCGCCCGGCATCTCGCATTCGGAGTATATGGCGCAAGCAGCTACGAAGAACTGATCGACCACCCGGTAGAGATGGGCCGATTTACCCATGCCGTATTTGAAGTGGCCGGCGTTCCCCATGAAGTGGTGATTACCGGTAAACACTATGCTGACATGGAGCGTATCTGTTTTGATCTTCAACGGGTCTGCAGTCAGCATGTGCAGCTTTTTGGTGAGCTGCCGGAAATGGAGCGCTACTTGTTTCTGGTGATGGCGGTGGGTGAAGGTTATGGTGGACTTGAGCACAGGAGTTCTACCGCGCTGATCTGCAAGCGTGATGATTTACCGCAAAAACGCGTGACAGAAATGAGCGACGGCTATCGCCAGTTTCTCGGGCTCTGCAGTCATGAATATTTCCATTTGTGGAATGTCAAACGCATTCGCCCGTTGATATTAAAACAGGCGGATCTGACACGAGAGGCTTATACCTCGCTGCTGTGGTTCTTTGAGGGGGTTACCTCATACTATGATGATCTTGCGCTGGTGAGATCGGGCTGTATTGACCAACGCGGTTATCTCGAATTAGTGGCAAGGACTGTTAGCCGGGTCTATCGGGGTACCGGTCGACTGAAACAATCCGTGGCGGAATCCAGTTTTGATGCCTGGAGCAAATTTTACAAGCAGGATGAAAATGCACCCAATGCCGTCGTCAGCTATTACACCAAGGGCGCATTGATAGCGCTGGTTCTGGATCAGATTATCCGAAGTAAAACAGACGAAAGGCTGTCGCTGGATGACATCATGCGGGAATTGTGGAGCCGTTATGGACGGCGTGACATCGGGCTGGATGAGGATGAAATTGAGCGGGTGGTGGAGAGCTTTACCGGCATCAACCTGAAGGACTATTTTGATGCTGCGGTGCGCGGCTGCGATGACCTGGACCTCGCGGCCAACCTGGATCAGGTCGGTATCGGGTTCAGCTTGCGGCCCGCTAGCGGATCATCAGACCAGGGGGGAATCAAGGAGACTGCCGGAAAGGACAAGGAGTCTGCTCCGCCACGACTGGTGCTGGGGGTGGCCACGCGGATTGACGGGCGGGATGTAGTTATCTCCAACGTATTTGATCAGGGTGCCGCGCAGCGTGCCGGAATCTCAGCGGGTGATGTCTTCGTTGCGATGGATGGCCTGCGTGTGACAGAGTCCAACATGGACAATCTTGTTGCCCGGGCAATCAATGGCACACCGATCGAGGTGCTGGTTTTCCGTCGTGATGAGTTGATGCGTTTTGATGTAACTCCATTACCCGCTGTTGCCAACACCTGTGAGCTCTGGTTCAAGGATGGGGTTGATGCACGGGCGCTCGAACGTCGCCAACGGTGGCTGTCTGGAACGCAGGCCAAGGCATGACAAGCATTGCCCGTGGAGTATGAGATGAACAGTCGCCGACAGCTTTTGCATTTATTGGCGGACGGCCAGTGGCATTCCGGGGAGGCTCTGGCCGGGCGGCTGGGGCTGAGCCGGGCCGCCGTATGGAAACAACTGGGTATACTGCGTGACCAGCTTGGCCTGAATATCCATTCGGTGCGTGGCCGTGGTTACAAATTACCGGAGAAACTGGAGCTGCTGGATGCAGATCGTATCCGCTCGTTACTGGCGAATACCAGCCATGACTGGATAAGTCATATCGAGATACATGACACGATCACGTCAACCAACAGTTACCTCATGGAACAGGCTTCGGCTGTGCTGCAATCCGGACACGTCTGCCTCGCCGAGCGGCAGAGCGAAGGCCGGGGACGGCGCGGCCGCCACTGGGTTTCGCCATTTGGAAGCAACATCTACCTGTCTCTGTTCTGGGCGTATGGACTGGCACCGGCGGCATTGTCCGGCATCAGTCTGGCGGCAGGCCTGGCGGTGATTCGGGCTTTACGCCAGCTAGGGGTCAGTGATATCGGCTTGAAGTGGCCCAATGATATCCTGTGCGGTGACCGAAAGCTGGCAGGGCTACTGCTAGAGGTAACCGGCGAACAGAGCGGACCAAGTCGCGTTGTGCTCGGTCTGGGTATGAATGTGCGGCTTACGGAGGCCGAAGGGGAGTCGATCGACCAGCCGTGGGTGAGTCTCGCGCGGGTGCCTGGTGGGGAGGCGCTCTCCCGCAATCGGATAGTAGCCGCGCTGCTGGATAATCTGGTGACTGTACTGTCACAGTTTGAAGAGCAGGGGTTTAACGCGATGATTTCGGAATGGCGTCAATACGACCTCTATGACGGAAAGCGGGTGTTTTTACAGTTGGGCGCGCGGCAGATCGAAGGGATACATCGAGGTGTGGAGTCAAGCGGGGCGCTGCTGCTGGAGACTGCCGAGGGCGTGCGCGCATACCATGGTGGTGAGGTTTCGCTTCGACCGGCCTGAATCGGCGGTAAGTTGAACGGATGCTTTATGAAAAGCGACAACATATTACTCATCGATATCGGTAACACCAACCTTAAGTGGTCACTGCTCCAGGCGGGGCGGCGGTCGCCTGTCACGGCAAAAAAGCATCGCGGTATTACGAGTGATCTCCTGGCGACCCATTGCTGGGCTGATATTCCTCCCCCCGATAAAATATTTCTTGCCAATGTGGCCGGCGCTGAACTGGAGTCCGGTTTGATAAGTTGGATGCAGGGCAGGTGGGGCAGAACCCCTCAGGTGGTTCGGCCCGTTGCGCAAGGATGGGGTGTGATCAATGGTTACCTTGATCCCGGCCAGCTGGGAGTTGATCGCTGGCTGACACTGCTGGCGGTTCGCAGGCAGGAACACAGGGCGGCCTGCATTGTGGACTGCGGTACTGCGATCACCGTGGACCTGATGGACAGTGGCGGCAGGCATCATGGCGGAATGATCCTGCCGGGTCTCGATCTGATGCGGGAATCACTGCTCCATCAGACGCGGATACCCCGGGTCGTCAATGTATCGGTCGACACCCTGTTTGCCAGGGATACCGCTTCCGCGGTGGCCTCCGCGGCCGTCAACTCGGCAGCCGCGCTGATCGAAAGAAGCATGCATCAGGCGGCGGCCTTTTGTGATGAATCCCCGAGGCTGCTTCTCACTGGAAGTGATGCCGAACGCATCTCAATGCAGTTGGCTATTTCCTTTCAGATTGACCATGAGCTGGTTATGAAGGGGCTGGTTGCGATAGCAGAGACGGCGGCGGGCTAAGCGCGATGAAATGGCTCTTCACTCTTCTGGTATTGGTAAACCTGGCACTTCTTGGCTGGGGTTTACAGCGAGATCCCGATGCAGCGGTCAATTTCCCCAAGGTACGCCCTGGCATTGGACATCTGCAATTGCTTGCGGAGGTCGACACCCCCCTTGCTCAATCTGCTAAAGATCGGGCGGCAGAAGCATCAATGCCCGATGCGGGTAAAATAACGGCCGATCCCGGGAGCGACACGGCTGAGGTCGTGCCGGCAGAAGAACGGGTTGAACAACAGGAGGTACCCCCTGTTCCGGCGACCGAGGCGCGACAGGAGAGCGATTCAGTGGCGAAGCAAGCTCTGGATGGTTCGCCGAAATCCGCCGTGATAGAGGATCAGGATAATCCGCCCGCGGAACCGGAGACTACAATGCCGGCGACACCCAAGGCAACGCCCCCGGTGTGTGGCGCCTTTGGGCCGTTTGAGCGGGGAGCCGAGGCGCGGTCACTTGCCGAATCCCTGGCAAGCCAGGGCATGGATACTTCACTGCGGCGGGAATCCATGGAGAAGCCGATCGGCTACTGGGTGATGATACCCCCGATGCAGAGCCAGGAGGCGGCCATTGAAAAGGTGAAGCAGTTACGTGAGAGTGGCATCCAGGATATCCGCCGGTTTGTTAAGGGTGACCAGAAAAACGGCATCTCTTTGGGGGTATTTTCCAACAAGAAAAATGCCCAGAGCAGGCAGCAGGAGATCGCGAGCAAGGGGCATGTTGCAAGCGTGGTGCCGAGACTGATCACGGTTCCCACCTACTGGGTGGATTATCGCTCGGACCAGTCCAGGGTAAACCGAGCAATCGCGAGAATCAGCGAGTCCCAGGGGGCAATAAAAAACGAACAATATCCCTGCTCGCGCGTTGTCACATCAGGTGGGATCTTCTAGAATAGGCCCTCGAAATTTTGGCTGGCGTAGCTCAGTTGGTAGAGCAGCTGATTTGTAATCAGCAGGTCGCGGGTTCGACTCCTGTCGCCAGCTCCATATTCCTTTGGTGTGTACCGAGCACATAGGTCACACTTTATACCGGAGAGATAGGTAACACTTCGGTCAAGAAAGGGTTGGGCGCTGGCTCAACCCTTTCTTCGTTTTCATCAAAAAATCCTAAGTCATATTTCATAAAGCTGACAAGCCAAATTTTGTCACTGACCTCGCGAATACCCACATATTGACCGGCGAACACCGTACTGAGATTAATTTTTCGGCGGCCGATGCAGATACGTCCGCACTTCGTGATTTTTACGGTGCGATCATGAAAAGGGTATTCAGGTACTTCGGGAACGCGATATTCACGGGTGGAAGGTGTATACAGCTCACCGGGGTACTTCATGCCCAGTGCCTGGTGAGGGCGCTGGTTATTGTAGACCTCTAAAAATTGGTCAAATCGTTCTTGCTGCTGAAGAAAATTGAACGCAGGCGGCTTTGTGGCCTCCTTCTTCAGTGTTAAATGCATGCGCTCATGCCGCCCGTTCTGCTGCGGTTGTCCCGGCTGAATCCGCTCGATAGCGATGCCCAGGCGCAACCACCAGACGGAGAGTCGGCTCAGACCAAAAAGCGCATTGGGCGAGGCGAAAGGCACGCCGTTATCGGTGCGGATAGCCTGCGGTAAGCCAAATTGTTTAAAGGTCCGCTCAAAGACAGGAAAAGCGCCTACTTCCTTGGTGGACTCCAAGCCTTCACAGGATAGTAGATATCGTGAGGCGTAATCCGTCATGGTTAGCGGATAGCAATAACAGCGATTGCCTAACAGGAATTCGCCCTTGAAATCGGCACACCAGAGTCCATTGGGGGTTTGACTGTCACGTAGCGAGGTGCCTTGAGCCTTTGGGTGGTGCCGTTTTCTGCGTGTGACCAGGCCGTGTCGATCAAGCACGGCATGGACCGTACTCTTGGCTGGCGGCCGAATCATTGGATAAAGGCGAATCAGTTTCTCGCGGATTTTAGGTGCGCCCCAACTCTTATGTTCCGTCTTGATCTTGAGAATGGCGCGTTCAATTTGGAAGGGTAATTTATTGGCATGCCGATAGGGGCGTTTGCTTTGGTCCTCCAGCCCTGCTAATCCTTCATTTTTATAGCGATTGAATAGCTTATAACCTGTTTTACGGGAAATGCCGAACTCCCGGCAAAGGGGAGCCATTTTTTCACCGTCAAGCAGACGGGCAACAAATCTAAGGCGTTCTTCCATACGGTTACACTCTTTCCAGGGCATTTGAGATTCCTCCCAAATACCGTCATGTGTAACCTATGTCTCCGGTATCGTCTGTAACCTATGTGTCAGGTAGCACATTTTTATTCCGGTGAATTGATAACGCATTAAAAAACAATGGGCTGCCGTTGTTTTGCTGCGCTGCCAGCCGGCCCGCCCTGGTTGATGACGGCCTGTATGCGGTCTGCATACTGTTGAAAAAATCTTTCAAAATAGGCAGGAAACTTTAGCACTCGGCCAGGATTTCGGGTTAAAATAGCCGGCTATTTATGGCTGGGTTGCCTTGTGCTGCGTTAATTGCAGAGGTTTGGGCAATTCATCTCGTGCTGCCACCAGCATCTGGCACGTTGATCATATTGTTGTCGGTCCGCAGATCGCCCGGGCCAATGACTCAGATGGGGTTGTTTGTGTGGAGGGGTAAAGTCCCTGGCATTCATGCTTCCTGGGTAATCTGTATTGGTGGTCGCCGGATACTAAATTTAATGTCTAACTCTAGAGTACGAACATGACAGATCTAAGCCTTTACCGAAATATCGGTATCTTCGCTCACGTAGATGCTGGTAAAACAACCACCACCGAGCGCATCCTGAAGCTGACAGGTAAGATCCATAAGCTCGGTGAGGTGCATGACGGTGAGTCCACCATGGACTTTATGGATCAGGAGTCCGAGCGCGGTATTACCATCCAGTCTGCTGCCACCTCCTGTTTCTGGAAGGATCACCGCTTCAACGTCATCGATACCCCGGGACACGTGGATTTCACTATTGAGGTGTACCGTTCCCTGAAGGTACTCGATGGTGGCGTTGGCGTATTCTGCGGCTCTGGTGGTGTTGAGCCTCAGTCCGAGACCAACTGGCGTTATGCCAATGACTCCGAAGTGGCACGTATCATCTTCGTCAACAAGCTCGATCGTCTGGGCGCCGATTTCTATCGCGTGGTCAAACAGGTCAAGGATGTTTTGGGTGCCAATCCGCTCGTTATGGTATTGCCGATCGGCGTCGAAGATCAGCTCAAGGGCGTGGTCGATCTGCTGACCCGCAAGGCGTGGGTGTGGGACGAGAGCGGCGATCCGCTGAATTACGAGTTGCAGGATGTTCCTGCGGATATGGTCGACAAGGTTGAAGAGTATCGCGAGATGCTGGTCGAGACCGCTGTCGAGCAGGACGACGACCTGATGGAGAAGTACCTGGATGGCGAGGAGCCTTCCATTGAAGACCTCAAGCGCTGCATCCGCAAGGGTACCATCAAGCTGGACTTCTTCCCGACCTACTGCGGCTCAGCGTTCAAGAACAAGGGTATGCAGTTGATTCTGGATGCTGTGGTGGACTATTTGCCCAACCCACAGGAAGTTGACCCCCAGCCTGAGGTGGACCTGGAAGGTAACGAGACCGGTAAGTTCGCTATCGTTACTCCCGATGCGCCGCTGCGCGCCCTGGCATTCAAGATTATGGATGACCGTTTTGGCGCCCTGACCTTTGTTCGCATCTATTCCGGTGTGCTGGAAAAGGGTATGACGGTGATGAACTCCTTCACCGGAAAGACCGAGCGTATCGGTCGTATCGTGGAGATGCATGCCGACTCCCGTGAAGAGCTGACCCGTGCCCAGGCCGGTGACATCGTCGCCGTCGTTGGTATGAAGAATGTGAAAACCGGTCACACCCTGTGTGATCCAAAGAACCCCGCCACTCTTGAACCGATGGTGTTCCCGGATCCCGTTATCGCGATTGCCATTGCGCCTAAGGATAAGGCAGCCGTCGAGAAGATGGGCATTGCCCTGAACAAGATGGTCCAGGAGGATCCCTCGTTCTATGTCGAGACCGACGAAGAGAGTGGTGAGACCATCCTGAAGGGTATGGGTGAGCTGCATCTTGATATCAAGATCGATATCCTGCGTCGTACCCATGGCGTGGATGTCAGTGTCGGTAAGCCCCAGGTGGCCTATCGTGAAACCATCACACAGCGTGTGGAAGACAGTTATACCCACAAGAAGCAGTCCGGTGGTTCCGGTCAGTTCGGTAAGATCGACTACATCGTTGAGCCGGGCGAGCCAGGCAGTGGCTTCCAGTTTGAGTCTGTGGTTGTGGGTGGTAATGTGCCAAAGGAGTACTGGCCGGCCATCCAGAAGGGCTTTGCGACCAGCATGGACAAGGGTGTTCTGGCCGGTTTCCCCTGCCTGGATGTCAAGGTCACGTTGGTGGATGGTGGCTTCCATGCGGTTGACTCTTCCGCTATCGCGTTTGAGATTGCCGCCAAGGGCGCTTACCGCCAGTCCATCCCGAAGGCTGCACCGCAGTTGATCGAGCCGATCATGAAAGTGGATGTTTACACCCCGGAAGATCATGTTGGTGATGTGATCGGTGACCTGAATCGTCGTCGTGGCATGATTAAGTCCCAGGATACGGCCGCCACCGGTATTCGTATCAAGGCCGAGGCGCCATTGAGCGAGATGTTTGGCTATATCGGTGATCTGCGTACCATGACCTCCGGGCGTGGCCAGTTCTCGATGGAGTTCTCGCATTATCTGCCCTGTCCCAGAAACGTCGCTGAAGAAGTAATCAAGGAGACGCTGGAAAGAAAGAAATAACCAGCAGAACCAAAGGCCGGGCGATGATCATCATCGCCCGGCCTTTTTTGTTGCCGGTCGGTTTGATGGGTACGTATTGTCTATAATGCTACTGCCAAGCCGGGGATATGCGGGAGTGGTTTTGTCCAGGAATGGACGTGTACTGCAGAGGTCAGCCCTATTGGGTGAGATGCCTGCGGTTTCTGATTTGTCCCCGCCAGCCTGGTTGTAATAAGCGATCACAGGTATGCACGATCGCTGTTTTAGTCTGGGACGGATAGTGGTTGCTGGTCTTTATGCTTAATATTATCAATAAGTTGTCAATTACATCTTGATTTATAGGTTTAATGTTCCTTAAAGGTTTCTCGGCCTGGGTCGAGATATGGTGATACAGGTTCTTGTTCATGCCGATGTGACGACAAGTCTGCCGTTACATCCGGTTCGATATTAATGCATGCTGGTATTTCACCTGAATAATCTTGGTCAGGGGAATGCCTCGGGGAAGCGCATTTTGATCAGTACAACCATCTTGTCTGCATCTGGCCTGTCCACGGGTGGGCATTGTCGGGACATTCTCTATGAGTGTTGATCCCGTCGGCATTGCAACTATCCTGACGATCGACGATGAGCAGGCGATCCGGGAGAGCTTCCATCTCTATCTTGAAGATTACGGATATAGGGTGCTGGAGGCGGAGAACGGTAGAGTTGGCATAGCGTTGTTCGAATCCCAAAATCCTGATCTTGTGCTGGTTGATCTGCGGATGCCGGAAGTGGATGGACTCCAGGTGCTGGACTATGTAGTGAGTAATGCGCCTGATACTCCAATCATCGTCGTATCCGGTACGGGGGTGATTGGCGATGTGATACAGGCGCTACACCTGGGCGCCTGGGACTACATGCTAAAACCGGTTCAGGATCTCTCGGTACTGCTGCATGCGGTGAAGAAAAATTTGGAACGGAGTCGGTTGAGCCGGGAGAACCGGGCCTACCAGCAGCATCTGGAAGATCAGGTCAGGAAACGGACGGCAGAACTACAGCAAGCCAATGAGGAGTTGCGGGAGGCGAACAGGCAACTGACACGGAGCGAAGAGAAGTACCGCTCAATATTTGAGAGTCTTACCGATGTCTATTTCCAGGTAGATCTCAATGGGCTTGTTGAAGAGCTATCACCGTCTATCGTCAATAATCTTAATTATCAACGGGAGCGGATGCTGGGCTGCCGGCTGTGGGATTATTTTGCCGATCCCGCTCACTGCGACAGGATGCTCGACCGGCTTGAGCAGGTCGGCATGGTGAGCGACTTTGAGGCGCTGCTGGTGAGCCGTGACGGCTCAAGGCGGCCCTGTGCCATCACCGCAACCCGTGAACAGTCGCAGTCTGGTGAAGGGCGTATTTACGGCGTATTCCGCGATGTGACTGAACGTAAGCAGGCGGAGGCGAAAATCGAGCATCAGGCGTATCACGATAGCCTTACCAATTTGCCGAACCGGAGCCTGTTGCTGGACCGCCTTGAGCTGACGCTAAATCGTTCCCGGCGTCGCGGCTACGAAGGCGCGCTGCTACTGATCGATCTGGATCGTTTCAAAACGATTAATGATTCACTCGGTCATGGCGTGGGCGACCAGCTGTTGTGTGAGGTTGCGGAACGTCTGGCCAGCATCCTGCGTGAAGAGGATACGGTGGCAAGGATCGGCGGCGACGAGTTTGTTGTGTTGTTGACGGATGTAGGCAGTGATACCCAGGCCACGGCAAGAAAGGCGCAGGGTATTGCGGAGAAAATACGGCATCTGCTTTCGCTCCCGATTCGTATCCGTGATCATGAGCTCTACATTACCCCCAGCATCGGAATCACCCTGTTCCCGATACAGGAGGAAGATGCGGATACGGTCCTGAAACATGGTGATACCGCGATGTACCAGGCCAAGCTGTCAGGAAGAAATGCCATACGTTTTTTCCTGCCGGGAATGCAGGCAGAGGCCGACGAGCGATTGGGCCTGGAGAAGGAACTGCGGCTGGCGATAGCGCGCAATCAGCTAAAACTGTTTTTTCAGCCCCAGATCAATGCTATGGGGGCGGTGTGCGGGGCTGAGGGATTGTTGCGCTGGGAACATCCGGAGCATGGACTGATCATGCCTGACCGGTTTATTCCGGTTGCCGAGGAGACCGGACTGATTCTGCCCATCGGCGACTGGGTGCTGCGCACGGCCTGTCGGTTGATCGCGCGCTGGAGTGATAGTGAGCTGGCAGGGTCCCTGGGTCATATTGCCGTTAACGTGAGTCCCTGGCAGTTTAGACAGCCGGATTTTCCGGGGCAGGTGGAACGGATTCTGGCGGATACCGGGGCTGATCCGGGGCGACTCGGCCTGGAGCTGACAGAGGGTGTGGTGATTGACAACGTCGCCGACACGGTGGAGAAGATGGCCTCCTTTAAATTGCTTGGTGTGAAAATATCCGTTGATGATTTTGGTACCGGCTATTCTTCTCTCGCGTATCTTAAGAGACTGCCCCTGGATATTCTAAAAATTGACCGAAGTTTCGTTGAAGAGGTGACGGAGGATGAGAGTAACGCGGCGATTGTCGATACCATCATCGCCATTGCCGATCATCTGGGGCTTGAGGTGATTGCCGAGGGTGTTGAAACCCAGGGACAGCTGGAATTCCTGCAGGCAAAGGGGTGTGGTCAATATCAGGGCTACTATTTCAGCAAGCCACTGCCGGTAGAGCAGTTCGAGGCCTACGTGGCCGAGCGGATGAGCAACAAGGGGGTCGTCGGCGTTGTCTGAACCGTTTCGCATTCTGGTTATTGATGACGAGGCATCCATCAGGGAGAGCCTTTGTGCATTTCTTGAGGACTATGACTATGTGGTCGATTCAGCGGAGAGTGCAGAGGAGGCCCTGGAAATGCTGCACCAAGAGCGGTTTGACCTGGCGATTGTGGACATGCGACTGCCCGGTGAAAGTGGTGATGTATTCATCGTCAAGGCGGCCCGGCTGATGGAAAACCTACGTTTCCTGATACATACCGGGTCGGTCGAGTTTCATCTTACCGATACCTTAAAGCAGCAGGGCATCACAGCAGAGCATGTGTATCTCAAACCACTGAATGACCTTACCGTCCTGGTGGAGGGTGTAAGGAACCTGCTGAATGAAAAGAAGTGACCAGAGGCGGCTTTTTTGCTTGGGCACCAGCCGTTTATCTGTACCTTTTATTACCATCCGACTCTTCCACTCCTTTTTGTCTTGATTCCGCATGCCCCGTCCACGGGCCGTTCGCCGTGGCAACAGGTGCTGCTGCTCAACTCGTATCAGCAGGGCATGATCTGGATAAAGCCTGTGGGGCGAGCATTTGTTAAGATCCCGGGATTGGAACAGTATCTTTCGAAAGCTCGTGCTACAGTCACCATGAAAGTGGAATAAGCATGTACACCATTGCCGTTTTTAACAACCAGAAAGATGCCGGTAAGACGGCCATAACAATAAATCTTGGGCATGCCCTTGCGTTGGCCGGCCACCAGGTGACACTGGTGGATTTTGATCCTGCCGGTGACCTGTCGGCAGGGCTGGGACTGTTCAGGCAGCCCACTCAGGGTATCGACCAGGTGTTACTGGAGGCTCTCGATATGGAGTCTGTGGCGATCAGCACCCGGAATGAACTGCATCTGCTCCCGGCTGGCGTCAGGTTGGGGGAGCTCGAACAGGAACACGGACAAACCGGAATACAGCGGGGGCTGTTGCTGCAACAGGCCCTGGCCAGGGGGATGGTCGACCAGGAGTTCATGATTTTTGATTGCCCCTCCCGATCCGGACTGCTTACGGCGAATGCACTGCTGGGGGTGGATATGGCGCTGATGCCGGTGACCGGGGACGAGGTCGGGGCGGCCGGTCTACCGCATCTGCTGGAGACGGTCCGGCGGTTTGGTGCCAGCAGGGGGCGGGCGCTTGACTATGCCGTGCTGATGAATCGCATACCGTCGCGACGTCGCTTAACTGGTGCCGCAGCGTCAAAGTTTTCCAGCCTTGCGCCGGGCCACTTTTTAAAATCCGTGATTTGTCAGTCCGATCTGATCAACGAATCCAGAAGCATCGGCAGAACGGTTTTTGAGTACCGCCCCAGCAGTCGATCCGTTGCCGATTTCAGGCAGCTTGCCAGGGAGCTGCTGATGCGCGTCCGCCAAGGCGGGTAAAAGATTACCACGGCTGTTGGTGGCCTTTTTAAGCGGGTAATATTGTGCTGCTAAGCACAACGGTTTGGTGCTGCCAGGAGGAACGGTTAATGGGCATTGTCGTGGTAGATTCAAATGACGAGCAACAAGTTCTGCTCAAAGTGACCGGGCGATTTGATTTCTCCAGTCATCATGAATTCTCATCGGCATATGAGCAGTTCCCTAAAGGTGAGTGGAAATTTACGGTCGACCTTTCAGCTACAGAGTATATGGACAGCTCTTCCATGGGCATGCTGCTACAGCTCAAGGAGCATGCTTGCGGAGAAAAGCCGGTCTCCCTGGTCAATCCCAGCGACGCCGTCAGGGAGATTCTGCAGATTGCCAGCTTGGATAGGCTGTTTGTGGTTGTCTGAACGACTGCATGGGCAAGGTATAACGCGCTGCCTATCCGATACTTGGTGGAATACCGGAAATGCCCTGTTTTTATCGTCTGATGCGGCTTAAACAGCCGCTATAGGCTAGAAACTCACCGTCAATTACCCTATCCTTGCCCTTTTTCTGTCGGGGCAACACAGCATGGGTTTTAAATGTGGCATCGTCGGCTTGCCGAATGTGGGCAAATCGACGCTTTTCAATGCGTTGACACAAGCCACTATCGCGGCTGAAAACTATCCTTTTTGTACCATTGATCCCAATGTCGGCGTGGTCCCGGTAGCCGATCCCAGGCAGAACGAGCTGGCGAAGATCGTCAAACCGCAGAATATCATTCCGACCACCATGCAGTTTGTCGATATTGCCGGGCTGGTGGAGGGCGCTTCCAGGGGGGAAGGGCTGGGCAACAAGTTTCTCGCCAATATCCGCGAGACGGACGCCATCTGCCACGTTGTGCGCTGTTTTGAAGATGATGATGTGGTCCATGTCGCAGGCAAGATCGACCCGCTGTCGGATATTGAGATCATCAATACCGAACTGGCACTGGCCGATATGGAGTCGGTGGAGAAGGCGCTGCTGAAGGTGGTGAAACAGGCCCGGACCGGGGACAAGCAGGTGCTGTCACAGAAAGAGCTGCTGGAGGCGGTCAAGGCGCACCTGGATACGGGTGAGCCGGTACGCTCCATGGCGCTTAGCCGGGATCAGAGGCAGGCCTTACGTGATCTGCACCTGCTGACTATCAAGCCAACCCTTTATATCGCCAACGTGGCCGACAATGGGTTTGTCGACAACCCGCTATTGACCGCGGTGGAGGCGCTGGCGGAGCGTGAAGGCGCTGGCGTGGTCGCCGTTTGCGCTGCTATCGAGGCGGAACTGGCGGAACTCGATGATGCAGAGCGGCAGGAGTTTCTCGCCGACATGGGGCTGGAAGAGCCGGGTCTGGATCGGGTGGTGCGCGCCGGTTACAGCCTGCTTGGGTTGGAAACCTATTTCACGGCCGGCGTAAAAGAGGTGCGAGCCTGGACCATTCCTGTGGGCGCCACGGCACCTCAGGCGGCTGGCGTGATTCATACGGACTTTGAGCGGGGGTTCATCCGCGCCGAAGTGATTGCCTATGACGACTTCATCGCCTGTCACGGTGAACAGGGGGCCAAGGAAGCCGGCAAGTTACGGCTGGAGGGAAAGGATTATGTGGTGCAGGACGGCGATGTGATTCACTTCCGATTCAACGTATGAAAGCGTCCGCCATGGCAATCAGCGCCTGCTCTGGGTGTGACCTGTCAAAATCTAAGTTTATCAGTAAGATAGGCTGCGTTATTTCAGACTGCAGCTACTAATGGCATGTTTTGAATTGACAGGTGGGGGAAGCCCCGGTATATTTCCCCGCCTTCTGGCTACGTAGCTCAGTCGGTTAGAGCGACGGACTCATAACCCGTAGGTCGGTGGTTCAATTCCACCCGTAGCCACCATATAGAGGCCCCATGGCAATTGCCATGGGGCTTTTTTTAGGCTCTGTCCCAGTTAACTGTTGCCTGAGAAGTGGCGATTTTGTAGGAGCGGATTTATCCGCGAAATTCGCGGCTGAAGCCACTCCTACCGCTACGCTTGGCCGCCGGGGAGGGGTTTAACCTGTAGGAGGCCCGCCACGGGCCGAATTGGCGGCGAGGCACCGCTCCTACCGGGAGAATCGCCAAGCTAAGCCAAAACAACACCAACAACTAATTGGGACATAGGCTTTTTTATATCCGTGGATGGTGCGGGTGGAAAGCCGTATATAAAGGTCGATGCATACCGCAGAGGCCTGCTAAATGAGCCGAGCCCAGCGGGCGCCGCCAAGATGGTGGCGGGGATGGCGCGCTTTGGGGCCCAAGAGCCGGTCGATGAGCGGGAGCGCCGTTGTTCGGCGGCATGCACAGGCACCAACTAGCGTGCCGGATCGAAGCTGAATTTCTGTCCGCCGATGGTGGCCTCATACATCAGGCCGCCCTTGGGCATGGTAAAGATGGCGACGCCGTTGTCATAGTCCGCGTCGGCGGAAGCGCCCGCGGTCACCGCCACGGCGGATGCCTGGGCGTTGAATTCAAAGTTTCCGCTGGTGAAGTCATCCAGCGAATGTTTGTCCTTGAAGAAGATGATCTCGGTATAGGCCTGTCCGCCAAGCTGGAATCCGATAGTTAACTGGGAGAGGCTGGAGGTGCCGATGAACCGCCCCTGCCGATAGACTTCGCCCTCGCCGTAGGCTCCCCCGAGTCCCATGCCGGCCTTACCGACCGTGGGAAATATGGCATAGCCGTAGGCCTTGCTGAAAAACAGCTTCAGGCTGGGGTCCTTGGTCTTGAGGCGGTTGATTGCTTCATCCACCGAGCGGTTGCCGGTGTTGCTGTTGCTGGAGCCGCGCTCTTCGCGCGGGTCCCAGCCTGCCTTAACGGGCTGGATTAAAGGGATGAGGATCAGCGTGATCAGGGCGAATAGTGTGGTGGTACTTCTACGATTCATAAACCTTCATCCCGTGTTGTTTTTTCTGCAGCACTATTTAAGCACAGAATGGCAGTCGAGAGGTGTGCACAGGCGGCACCACGAGAGCCGGTAGCCCGGTTGATATGAATATTTTTTGAAAGGTGGAAACTTTTATCGATTGTCCCGGTCTTTATTACCGATGCTGAGAGTATTCAGACGGCATCAGCGATAGAAGTGTACTTTTGTTCATTTAGGACTCCCCTTCAGGCATTTAGTCTGATTTATAGCCGCCCTCTCCCCGGGCGGTTTTTTTTGTCCAGGGATGGAGGAGATAGAGCGAAGCAGGAAGCCCGCCGAGGCCAGGGATGGTCGGGCGCGGCCCCGCCACTCAGGCTGAGTGACGGGGCCTTTGTCTTTCCTGCCTCCCAAAAGGTGGCCGGGTGTTTTGCGCCTGCGCCTGTAGTTTGCACATTATTGGTGCGTAGCCGGGTCTGGCTCGCCTCTTAACTGTGCACGCTCTGGTTGTTTATGGGGCGTCGTCCATCTATCTCTATGTTTTTTCAATTATTTATTCATGGGCATGGATCGTGCATTTAGCAGGGACAATCTGTCGGCTGAGGTCGATGGTCACTGTTTTTTCTGCGACGGGCACTGATGGCGGGTGCCGTTTTTTATGTTGGGGAGTGATGTAATGAAAAAACCTCTATTGATGGTATTCCTGTCGGGTCTTCTGCCCGGAATGGTTCAGGCTGAGGAGGCAGCCCTGAATGGCGCCAATACCGCATGGATACTCACATCGACGGCGTTGGTCCTGTTCATGACGCTGCCTGGCCTGGCGCTGTTCTATGGGGGGCTGGTGAGGACCAAGAATGTACTCTCTGTATTGATGCAGTGTTTTGCCATTGCCGGCGCGGCTTCCATCCTCTGGCTGGTATTTGGTTACAGCCTCGCCTTCGGTGAAGGGAATGGCTGGATTGGTGATTTCAGTAAAGTAATGCTGGCGGGTATTGGACGTGAATCGCTTGCTGGCGATATCCCCGAGTCGCTCTTTATGCTGTTTCAGATGACCTTTGCCGTGATTACACCGGCATTGATTATCGGCGGCTATGCGGAGCGCATGAAGTTCTCCGCCATGCTGCTGTTCAGCTGCATCTGGCTACTGGTGGTGTATGTACCGATCACCCACTGGGTCTGGGGAGGCGGCTGGCTGCAGCAGATGGGACTGTTCGATTTTGCCGGTGGTGTGGTGGTGCATATCACGGCGGGTGTCGCCGCCCTGGTGGCCGCCCTGGTGCTGGGACCGCGCAAGGGCTTTCCGACAACCGCCATGCCGCCGCACAATCTGCCCATGACCGTGACCGGTGCCGGTATGCTCTGGGTAGGGTGGTTTGGATTTAACGGTGGCAGTGCCTTGGCGGCCAACGGGGATGCCGCGATGGCGATGCTGGCCACCCATATTGCAGCGGCAACGGGCGCCATGACCTGGTCGGTCATTGAGTGGAAACGGTTCGGTAAGCCGAGCGTTCTGGGGGCGGTTACCGGTATGGTGGCGGGGCTGGGTACCATTACACCGGCCTCGGGCTTTGTGGGTCCCGGTGGGGCATTGATCATCGGCCTGCTGGCCGGTGGCGTCTGTTTCACGGCGACGCAGTACATCAAGCGGGTACTCAAGATTGATGATTCACTGGATGTGTTCCCGGTGCATGGCATTGGCGGCATCATGGGCACGCTGCTGGCGGGTGTGCTTTCATCGACCGAATTGGGTGTCTTCAGTGGTTTCGGCTTTGCCGAGGGTATCGACAGCATGGGTGGGCAGTTTACCGTCCAGTTCACCGGCGTGGTGGTTGCCATTCTGTTTACGGCATTGGCCACCTATCTGATTCTGCGACTGGTGGCCGTGCTGACCAGTGGTTTGCGTGTCACTGAAGAACAGGAGGTTGTGGGCCTGGATATCTTCAGCCATGAAGAGTCCGGGTATAACTACTGATCAGATCGGGGCGGTGCGGACGGGCCGCCCCTGATTGGCTCGCACTTTCAGCGTGAGCCAAAACGGCCGGTGACGGCGTTGGATGTGCTGAAACAGCATGATGCCCGATACTATTGGCACCATGGCCGGTGGAAATCACCAGGTATCTGCAGGGCTGCTGCGCGGCAGCTTAGTACATCCCGTCTGAAGTGATATGATTGTTGTGACTCTGCTTGTTGAGTTGTATCCCGTGTATCGTCCGGTTTGTGAGGTTGGGTGTGCGTATCGCCATATTGGAGGACAACCAGGACCAGCGCAGGCTGATCCAGCTCTGGCTGGAAGAGGCGGGGCATCACTGTCATCCGCATGCCGATGCCGCCGCTTTTCAACGCAGCCTGAAGCGCAGCAGTTTCGATCTGCTGGTGATTGACTGGGAACTGCCGGTTTCGTCCGGGATTGAGGTGCTGGCGTGGGTGAGAGGCCATATCGACTGGCACATCCCGGTTTTGTTCATGACCGCCCGGGATTCCGAGGCGGATATTGTCCACGCCCTGGAACAGGGGGCGGATGACTACATCACCAAACCCGCGTCGCAAGCGGTGACTCTGGCGCGGATAAACGCCTTGGCCCGCCGCTTGGGCAGCCCGCAGCGTTCCCATGAGCCGCTCGCCTTTGGCGACATCTCGATCGATGTCGAGAAAGGCGAAATCCAGGTTGGCGGATGCCGCTGTGAGTTGACGGAGCGGGAGTTTCAGCTGGCCGTCATGCTGTTTAACAATGTCGGCAGACTCATTTCCCGGGATCACCTGCTGGAGAATATCTGGGGCATTACTGCCAATATTGCCACCCGGACGGTGGATACCCATGTCAGCCGGTTAAGGCAGAAGCTGCAGCTGACGCCCGAGCATGGCTGGCAGCTGAAGGCTATCTATCAGCATGGCTACCGGCTGGAGCATCTGAACGAGCCCCCAATTGCCTGAACAGGGCGGTATCCGTTCCCCGCAGTTGCGCCGCTACCGTTAATGGAAAAACCGCCTTACCACCAGCTTTTCCAACTCCACCAGCAAAAACAGCAGCACCCCCGCCGCAATGATTCGCAGCCACGCGTCGGCCGGCAGTGGGGCGGAACGGAAGAACAGTTGCATCATCGGCAGATAAGTGAACAGCAACTGGAACAGTGAGACGATGAGGATAGCGATCAGGACATAGCGGCTGCCGAGCAGGCCATTTCGGTTGAGCACCGGCGCGATGATGTAGCGCGTGTTGAGCAGATAAAATATCTCCGCCACGACCAGGGTATTCACCGCCACGGTACGCGCGATTTCGATGCTGGAACCGGCGTTGCGCTCCCAGATAAACAGGCCGAATGTCGCCAGCACCATCAGCACGGAAACAAACAGGATTCGCCAGACCATAAAAGGTGAGAGCAGCGAGTCCCGTGTGTTGCGGGGGCGGCGCTGCATGATATTGGCTTCAGCCGGCTCAAACGCCAGGGAGAGTGCCAGGGTCACGGCGGTGATCATGTTGACCCAGAGGATCTGTGCCGCTGTCACCGGTAACAGTCGCCCAAAGGCGATGGCTGCCAGGATGGTCAGCGCCTCGCCGCCGTTGGTCGGCAGGATGAAGAGGATGGACTTCTTGATGTTGTCATAGACGGTCCTGCCCTCTTCGATTGCCTTGACGATGGAGGCGAAGTTGTCGTCGGCCAGTACCATTTCGGCGGATTCCTTGGCCGTTTCGCTTCCCTTGATACCCATGGCAACGCCAATGTCGGCGCGCTTCAGGGCCGGGGCGTCGTTCACCCCGTCGCCGGTCATGGCCACCACCAGTCCATTTTTCTGCAGCGCCTTGACCAGGCGCAGCTTCTGTTCCGGGCTGGTGCGGGCAAACACATTGTTATCGCGGGCTTTCTCGCTGAGCAACGCCTCATCCATGGACTCCAGTTCCGAGCCGGTGAGTGAGTTGTCGGCGTCCTTGATCCCCATGTTGTTGGCGATGGCCCGGGCGGTGGTGACATGATCCCCGGTGATCATTTTTACCTGGATCCCGGCAGAGTAGCAGCGTGTTATCGCCTCAATCGCTTCCTGACGCGGTGGGTCGACGATACCGATCAGTCCCAGCAATATCAGGTCCCCCTCCACATCCTGGAAATTAAGCGTCCGTTGCGCCTGATCCACCGGGCGCATGGCGACGGCCAGGGTGCGTTGTCCGCGACCGGCGATGATCTCGGTCTGTTCGGCCCAGAATGCCGGGTCGATCGGCTGCGGGCCGTTGCTGGTGAATTGGCTGACACACCGGGGCAGGATGGTTTCGCTGGCACCCTTTATATAGATGCAGCCCTGCCCGGTATGATCATGGTGCAGTGTCGCCATGAAGCGGTGTTCCGACTCGAACGGGATTACATCCGTCCGCGGCATCTGCTCGGCCAGCAGTGCCTGCTCAAATCCGCCCTTCATACCCAGGACCACGAGTGCACCCTCCATCGGGTCACCGTGTAGTCGCCAGCCACCTTCCTGCTCTGTCATCGTCGCATCGTTACAGAGCATGGCAGCGCGACAGCAGGCGCTGAGCAAGGGGTGGGCGGGATCCCGGGCATTACCGTCCCGATCAACAAACTCCCCGTGAGGATCATAGCCGCTACCCTCCACCTCGAAGGCCGCGTCCGCGAACACGAGTGACTGGACCATCATCTCATTTCGGGTCAGTGTGCCGGTCTTGTCGGAGCAGATCACGTCGACCGAACCGAGGGTCTCAACTGCCGGCAGGCGCCGGATAATGGCATTTCTGGCCGCCATGCGCTGCACCCCGATGGCCAGGGTGATGGTGATAATGGCGGGAAGCCCTTCCGGAATCGCCGCCACCGCCAGCCCCACGGCGGCCAGAAACATCTCTTCCAGCGAATTGCCGTGCACCAGGATGCCGAACAGGGCGGCAACCAGGGCGATCGCCAGGATGGCGATTGAGAGCCCGCTGGCAAATTGCCCCATCTGTCGGGTCAGCGGCGTGCTCAGGACCTCGACCTGCGCCAGCAGGGTGCTGATTCTGCCGATCTCGCTCTGTTCGCCGGTGGCGACCACCAGGCCCGTTCCCTGTCCAAAGGTGACCAGTGTGCCGGAATAGGCCATGCAGTCTCGATCACCCAAGGGAGCATCGGGGGCGACGGGATCAATGCTTTTTTCCACCGGCAGCGACTCGCCGGTGAGCATCGCCTCGTCAATACGCAGATTGCGGATATGAAACAGCCGCAGATCCGCCGGAACCCGGTCCCCGGACTGGATGAATACCAGATCCCCTGGAACGATCTGCTCGGCCGGCAGGGTGAATCTTTTACCGTCCCGGATAACCATGGCCTGGGGTGAAAGCATGTTGCGCACGGCTTCCAGCGCCCGCTCGGCCTTGCCCTCCTGGATAAAGCCGATAATCGCGTTGATGATCACGACACCGAAAATCACTCCGGAATCGACAAAATGGCCCATGGCGGTAGTCACGGCACCTGCCACCAGCAGGACATAGATCAATACGTTTTGAAACTGTTCCAGAAAGCGCGCCAGCGCACTGCGGGCAGCCGGTGGATTCAGTCGGTTCGGACCGTACTGGGCCCGGCGCTGCTCCACTTCAGATGGACTCAATCCCCCTTCATGGCTGAAGAGGAGCTGGAAAACCTCGCTCGTCTCCTTGGTGTGCCAGTTGGCTGTTGCTGTGTCCGGTCTATTTTTTTCTTGGTGTTTGTGATTTGCAGTCATTATCAGAGCCGAGGATCCGTGTGGTGGATAGTGTCACGATGTAAGAACAGTCTAGGAGTCTGTCGGACTTAACACTGATCTACTGCGGAAAAGCCGGATTTGGCCATATTTTCCGATCTTCCTCGTTGAATAGGTCCACTATTCGCCTCAAAAGATCAAAAAATCTGTCTCAAATCGGCTTTCCCTCGCGACGATCGGTCAAGCCCGACAAACTCCTAGTAGAATCATGATACAACTGTCGCCATTACTGATTGACAGGAGTCAACAATTATACGCTGTGGTAGGACGACAGGCTGCATCCTGTATATGATTGCCATGAGTGGTATTGGTTCTTGTTCTACTACTGGAGGGAGTGCGGGTGAGTACATTGACATTTTATGGTGCGGCTCAACGGGTGACCGGTTCTTGCTATCTCATCAGAAGCGGGCAACAGCAGATATTGCTGGAATGCGGCATGTTGCAGGGAGAAAACAACAATAAAAAAGGCGGTAAAGGGAAAAAATCAACCAACAAAGAGGAGAGTGTGCCCCCCTTTCCGTTCTCCGTGAGTGAGATTGATGCGGTGATCATCTCCCATGCCCACCTGGATCATTCAGGTATGCTGCCCCTGTTGGCGAAACAGGGCTATAACGGCCCGATCTACATGACCCTGCAAACCCAGGCGCTGCTGCCGACCATGCACAAGGATGCTGCGTTCCTGCAGCAGAAGGATGCCGAGTGGGAGAACAAGCGCCGGGCCCGGGCCGGAAAAAGAGCCATAGAGCCCCTCTATGACATGGATGACGTGGAACGGGAACTGGCCCTCTGTGAGGGCATGGCCTATGGCACCGTGTCGGAGATCCTGCCCGGTATTCGGCTCTGTTTCCGTGAGGCCGGGCATATCCTGGGTTCGGCCATCGTTGAACTGTGGATCGAGGACAAGGGAGAGACCCGGAAGCTGGTATTTTCAGGCGACCTGGGTAACAGCCAGGCGCCCCTGATGCGGGATCCGGCCATTATCACCGAGGCCGACCTGTTACTGCTGGAATCGACCTATGGCAATCGCGATCACCAGCCGCTGGACCAGACCCTGAGCGAGTTCAGCGCGGCACTGGATGCGGCGGCACAGAGTGGCGGCAATGTGCTCATCCCATCCTTTGCCGTGGGCCGGACCCAGGATCTGATCTATCACCTTGGCCAGCTCTATCACTCGGGCCAGCTGAAACAGAACAATATCTTTATCGACAGTCCGATGGCCACCAGTATCAGTGAGATTTATGAACAGAACACCCGGCTGTTCAATAAGGATGACCCGGAATTTCGCGAGATCATGACCCATGACTGGCAGCAGTGGCTGCCGATTCTGCGTTTCACCCGCAGCGTCGAGGAGTCAATGGCGCTGAACAAGATCGCCGGTGGCGCCATCATCATCGCCGGCAGCGGCATGTGTCACGGCGGGCGTATCCGTCACCACCTGAAGTACAACCTCTGGCGCAAGAATACCCACCTGATCATTGTCGGCTTTCAGGCCCGTGGTACGCTCGGCAGGCTGCTGGTGGACGGGGTGAAAAAAGTAAAGATCCTCGGTAGTGAAATTGCCGTGAAGGCGCAGGTCCACACCCTGGGTGGCTTCTCCGCCCATGCCGGGCAGTCCCAGTTGCTGGCGTGGGCCGGCCATATGCGCAAGGCCATGCCCCGTCTCTACCTGGTTCATGGCGAGAGTGAGAGCATGCTTGCCCTGCAGAAACGGTTCGTCGAGGAATATAACTGGGATGCGTCGATTCCTACACTGGGAGAGGTGATCCATTTCTAGGAGTCTGTCCGGCTTTTCCGCAGCAGATCATTGTTAAGTCTGACAGACTTCTAGACGCTGGCAATGATATGACCGGGGGTATTTGACATCGCCGGCATAATGGTATCGAATGAAACTAATTTACCCGGGCTGGTGGCCGGGTATGTTTGTATTGGATCAGACATTTCAAAAAAAACAGATGAAAACAAGTAAGTTCAGTTATAACGCTACCGTGAGTCGATGTATTGAAGTTACCGGAGAGATCCGCATCCTGCAGGTGCGCCTGGATCAACCGGGATTTAAATTCAAGGCCGGGCAGTACACCATGCTGGGACTGCTCCAGGACGAGCCGAGGATTCCCGAGGCGCAGCCCGAGGATAACGGCGCCGAGCCGGGTGGCGATCCGATGATCAGAAGGGCCTACTCCATTGCATCAGGCAGTACTCAGCAGGAGTATCTGGAGTTTTACGTTTCAATCGTCTCTTCGGGTGCCCTGACCCCGCGGCTGTTCGCCCTGCAAGAAGGTGACCGGCTCTATGTGGCGGAAAAATCCAAGGGGCTGTTTACCCTGGACCGGGTGCCGGTCGAAAGTAATGTCCTGCTGGTAGGTACCGGCACCGGTCTGGCGCCCTACGTCAGTATGCTGCGCAGCGAAGTGCTGGCGAACCGGGACCGGCGTATCGCGGTGCTGCACGGCGCCAGCTTCTCCTGGGACCTGGGTTATCGCCGCGAGTTGGAGTCGCTGTCCCTCTACAATGATCACTTCAGCTATATCCCCACCATCTCCCGTCCGCATGTCGATAAGGACTGGCAGGGATTTACCGGCAGGCTTCCCCCGTTTCTGGACGATCCTACGCTGGAAGAGCTATGTGGTTTTGCACTCGAACCGGGGCCGAGTCATGTCTTGCTCTGTGGCAATCCCGCCATGATCGAAGATGCAACGGTACGACTCGAGGCGCGGGGCTATCAACAAAAGCGTCCCCGTGAACCCGGCAATCTGCATATGGAAAAGTACTGGTAGGGGTTGCTGATGCTTTCAGGCAGAACAGCCAGCGCGGAAGTGAATGGCATCTCCCTGAGTTACCGGGAGTGGCCCGGTCAGGGTAAAACCATCATCTGTCTGCCCAGTTTCGCCGCCCACAAAGGAAGTTTTGATCAACTTGGTGCCGCCCTTTCCCCGCGCTATCGAGTGATAGCCATGGATCTGCGCGGTCGAGGTGACAGTGATAAGCCGGAGGAAGGCTACGGCTTTGCTTATCATGTGAGCGATATTTTGGCACTGACCCGGCAGTTGGGTGTGGAGACCTTTTCCATTGTGGGGCACTCCTTTGGCGCCACGGTGGGGACCTATCTCGCCTCGATACGCCCTTCTCTGGTGGAGGCCATTGTTCTGCTGGAGGGAGGGGCGGATCCGACGGAGCGGGTACTTGAGGCGATACGTCCCAGCCTGGTTCATCTCGAATCACCCTATCCCTCCATGGATGTCTATCTCGAGGCGATGCGGGCGATGCCGTTTTACGGGCGACAATGGGGCGGGATGCTGGAGAACTACCTGCGGGAGGATGTCTATCTGCTTGAGGATGGGGCGGTACAACCGAAGGCCTCGGCACAAGGGCTGCACAAGGATCTGGATCTGCACTTTCTCTACAGCATGTGCCTGCACTTTCCCGCCATGTCGTGTCCGGCTTTGTTTGTCCGTGCGGATGAAGGGCTGATAGATGCCAGGCGCGGACATATCTTCACAGAGGCGGAAACCGAAGCCATCGTCCGCTGGATACCCAAGGGGCAGCGGCTGGATATTGCAGGGGTTAATCATTTCACCCTGTTGCTGAATGACCATAACCCCCTGGCCGGTCCCGTGAAATCGTTTTTTGATCAGTATTTGCGTTAGCGGGTTTGTGCTGCGGGATGGTTACTCCGTGGATAATGCCGGCTGTTCTGTGATCAGCGCCTCCACGGCTTCCGCGGTTATCGGCTTGCTGTAAAGATAACCCTGACCCTCCTGGCATCCGGCCTGTTTCAGGAACTCCGCCTGTGCCTCGGTCTCCACCCCCTCGGCGATGACCCGCAGGCCGAGACTCTTCCCCATGGCGATAATGGCGTCGGCAATGGCCATGTCATTGCGGTCGTCCGGTATGTCGCGGACAAAAGACTGATCGATTTTGAGCTTGTGGATTGGTAGCTGTTTCAGGTAACTGAGAGAGGAGTAGCCGGTGCCGAAGTCGTCGATGGACAGGGTCAGCCCCAGTTCACGCAACGCCTGCAGCTGGGTAATGGCCGATCCCGCCTGCTGCATGATAAAGCCTTCGGTTACTTCCAGCTCCAGGCGGTCAGTTGGAAGTTGTGACTCGTCCAGTACAGCAATCACCTCATTAACCAGGTTGCCCCGCTGCAGTTGAGGGCCGGCGATGTTGACGGCTATGCGGCCAAAGTCGATGCCCTGTTGCTGCCACTGCCGGCCTTGCCGGCAGGCGGTCCTGAGTACCCATTCACCTATCGGATGAATCAGGCCGGACTCCTCCGCCAGCGGGATGAATCTGGCCGGGGAGATGGTTCCCAGTTCCGGGTGAACCCAGCGAATCAAGGCTTCCAGGCCGATTATTCGGCCGCTTTGCAATTCGAATTGGGGTTGGTAGAGCAGGCGAAGCTGCTCCTTCTCGATCGCCTGGCGCAGATTATTTTCCAGCGATACCCGCTCAAAGGCGTTGCGGGTCAGCTCTTCGGTGTAGAACTGGTAGGTGTTGCGCCCCTCTTCCTTGGCCCGGTACATGGCGGAGTCGGCGTTGCGCAGCAGGGTCGCGGAATCCTTGCCGTCCTGGGGGCAGATGCAGATGCCAAGGCTGGCGGTGATGCGTATCGCCTGCTGTTCCAGTTGGAACGGTTCGGCAAATACGGCAGCCAGTTTCTGCGCGGCGATACCGGCATTTTCCGGTTTGCCGATGTCCTCCAGCAGCAGCACGAATTCGTCCCCCCCGATGCGGGCTACGGTATCGTCCTGTCGGGTTGCCAGTAAAAGTTTCCGCGCCACTTCCTGCAATAACTGATCACCCACCGGGTGGCCCAGGCTGTCGTTGATATGTTTGAAGTTGTCCAGGTCGAGAAAAATTATCGCCAGCAGGGTGTCGTGACGCTCCGCGTGCTTGATGGCCTGGTCGAGGCGCTCATTCAGCAGCAGACGATTGGGCAGGTCGGTCAGCGCGTCGTGATGGCCAAGGTGGTCGAGCTTTTCCTGCGACTGTTTAATATGGGTGATGTCGGAAAAGATACCGACGTAGTGGGTCAGGTTACCGTTGCCATCTACAACACTATTGATGGTCTGCCATTTTGGGAACAGTTCGCCATTCTTGCGTCGATTCCACATCTCGCCGCGCCAGTGTCCGGTCTCTGTCAGGGAGTGCCACAGGTCGCGATAGAAACTCTGATCATGATGGCCGGATTTGAACAGGCGGGGATTTTCCCCGATTACCTCCTCGCGTGAGTAGCCCTGTATCTGGCTGAAAGCATGATTTACATCCAGGATATTGCCGTTGCTGTCGGTAATGATTACTCCCTCGTCAGTGTTTTCAAACACGCTGGCGGCGAGGCGCAGTCGCTCCTCTACCTGCCTGGAGTGGCTCAGGTCATGCAGGCTGATCAGCATGCCGGTCTCAATACCGGACGCATCCCGCACCAGTTTCAGTTTTACCTCGATCGGTTTTTTGTCTGGATTGTGGACGTCATTTGCCTCCAGGGTGATCGCCGTTTCAACCCGCTCCTCCAGAATCCTGCAGATCGGACAGAGTTCTTCCTCACCTTGCGGATGCATCAACTCCACAATCGAGCGGCCCAGACTCTGTTCGGGATCCAGTCCGGACATTTGATAGAATGCCGTGTTCGCCCTCAGCAGATGCTGTTCCATATCCAGCAGATAGATGGCGTCTCCGAACTGATCCATGGCCTGGGTCCATTCGCTGTCGGCGCGCGCCAACTGCTGTTCCACCCGTTTTCGCTCGGAAACATCACGTCCCAGAACAATCAGGCCTTTTCGAGTGCCGTTGTCCTCGTAGAGTGGGACTTTGATGACATCGTAGACCCTGGTCGTCCCATCCGGTTTGGAAATAATCTCTTCGCAGCGGCAGCCTTCCTCCGTTTGCCAGGCCTGCTCATCGCTCGCCTCGCAGCCGAGGAATGCATCCCGATACAGGGGATCGGTGAATTCGGCCAGCTCCCGGTCGGTCTTCCCCCGGTAATCAACATCGCCCAGTGAAAACAGTTTCAGGTCAGCCTCATTGGCCTCCAGCCAGCGACCCTGGCCATCCTTGAAACAGATAATATCCGGGGTTGCATTGATCAGGGTGCGTAGTTGTTGCTCACTCTCCTGCAACGCCGCCTCTGCACGCTTGCGTTCAGTGATCTCGACCACGACCGCGATGTAATTGCCCGGTTCCTCATGAGATTGCCAGGTAGCGGACGCAGTCAGATTGACCCAGACGATGGAGCCGTTTCGGTGGACGTAGCGTTTTTCCCTACTGAATTGACCTATTTCGCCGGCCAACATTGACGCCACATTGTCCAGGTCTTCCGGGAGATCATCGGGATGGGTGATCTCCCGGAACGTCCTGCCGTCGGTCATCTCTTCCATGGTGTAACCGACCATATCGCAGTAGCGCTGGTTGATGCGCAGGAAGCGCCCCGATCTTGACTCAATCAGCGCTACGCCAACGGCTGCCTGCTCGAAGATGGTACGAAAGCGCTGCTCGCTTGAGGACAGGGCCTGTTTTGCCTGGTGCTGGCCGGTGATATCCCGAACAATACAGATCAGCTGGTCCTGTTCCGGGAGTCTTATCAGGCGCGCTTCGTAGTGACGAGATGTTTTGAAGACAATGAGATCATACTCGAACACCTGCATCTCATCGGTCTTGCAAGCCCGGATGATTTTGCTTGCCAGCAGTCGGGTGAATTCGGCAGGCAAAACATCCTGGGCCCGCTTGCCGAGAAATTCCTCGGGGGGAACATAGAGCTCTGAACTGTTTTGTGCCCGATAGTCCAGTATGGTGCCGTCAGCGGATAAGCGGAAGTACATGTCCGGCAACGCCTGAAATACCGCCTGCAGTTCGACTTCACGCTCTTGTGCGTTGTGCAGTCCCGTTCTTATCTCATCCTCGGCCTGTTTGAGAGCAGATATGTCGCGGGCAATGGCAAAGATGCCCTCTATTTTTCCTTCAATCACCAGCGGACCCTTGGTCGTCAGGTAGGGCAGGGTCTTGTCCTTGGTGGTTACCGTCTCGTGATAGGTTTCGGTCTTGCCTGAGTCCATGATGCGCCGGTCGTCCTGACAGAACTGCTGTGCCACCGGGTCAGGAAAGAGTTGGAAATCATCCTTACCGATGATGGTGTCCAGCGGTCTGTCCAGCAGCTCTGCCAACGCAGGGTTGGCAACAATATAGCGCCCCTCCTTGTCCTTGATGAATATGGCGTCAGTCGAGTTATACGTGATCGAATTAAGCAGCGTCAGTGTACGGAGCTGCTCTGCCTGTAATGCCTGCTCGCGCTGTGCCGCCCCGGAGATCTGTCCTACCAGTCGGCTCATCAGCAGATAGAGCAGTAATGACGTGATCAGGATGAAGAGCCACCCCTTGATGGTGCTGGCGACGTTAATTGCCTCGGGGGCGCTGAGGAGCCGGCTGACCAGCGCGTCAGAAAACAGAATATAGAGCATGGAGATCACGGCGTAGACCAGGACAATCCGCAATACTCCCTTGCTGGAACGGCTGCCGTTGTTTCGTTTGGAGTGAGGCGACCCTGATTTCATTCTGTACAGGTCGACTTGTGAGGTGAGGATTTCATCATGTCCTATATGCCAAATGTTCCAGGTTTTATTCGCTCAGCCATGAGTGATGATGCACGATTATTTAACAGGAATTTATATATATATCGCTCTGGACATGATTATGGTAGTCGAAATTTTGCCGGCCAGCCCTGAAGCACCGGCCATAACGGTGTTCAACTGATATCGTTCGGTATATAAAATCCTATTGTGCCAAGATTATAGCGTCACTTGGGAGGAAAGCTTGAACTAGCCTAAGGGTGTTGTTGCAGATGCGGGGTGGTTCTGCGTCTTAGGCCCTGGTGGTTATGTATGCATGGCTGCCGATAATGGAAACAGGTGACTTGACGGACTCTTCGATGGTTACGATGACCGAACGATAGGTGTCTGACGCCCGAAAACACGGGTAATGCCGCCATCCGTATGAGAGTGTTGGGTTACGTTTGAATCGCGCTGACGGATAAAAACGGCTACCATTTGGTAGCCGTTTAATATGCTTGGTCGGGGTGAAAGGACAACTCGGGTCGTTCTGGCCCTCGCCCTTCGGTCGAACATCTAACGGTTCGAACCCTCTCACGCGAGGCCCCGGTTTTGTGTTCAATGCCGGAGCGGCGTTTGTGGTTAGGGTTCTGAAAAGAATTTGGTCGGGGTGAGAGGATAACTCGGGCCGTTCCGGCCCTCACCCTTCGGGCTCGCTGCGCTCGTGCCGAATCGGCTCCGCGATTCGGTCGAACCTCTAACGGTTCGAACCCTCTCACGTGAGGCCCCGGTTTTATGTTCAATGCCGGAGCGGCGTTTGTGGTTAGGGTTCTGAAGAGAATTTGGTCGGGGTGAGAGGATAACTCGGGCCGTTCCGGCCCTCACCCTTCGGGCTCGCTGCGCTCGTGCCGAATCGGCTCCGCGATTCGGTCGAACCTCTAACGGTTCGAACCCTCTCACGTGAGGCCCCGGTTTTATGTTCAATGCCGGAGCGGCGTTTGTGGTTAGGGTTCTGAAGAGAATTTGGTCGGGGTGAGAGGATTCGAACCTCCGGCCCCTGCCTCCCGAAGGCAGTGCTCTACCAGGCTGAGCTACACCCCGAATTCATGTTCAACTCCTGCGTCTGACGGCGAAGTCGGCCAGGGCAGCGAGTGCGTCGCGGAAGGGTGATTCGGGAATTGCTTCCAGGGCCTGTTTGGCCTTGTCGGCTTCCTCCGCGGCGAGGCGCGCAGTGTACTCGATCGCATCGGTGGATTCAATGGCCGCCATGACGATATCGATATGTTCCCGCCCGCCTTTTTCGATCACCTCCCGCAGGACTGCCCGCTGTTCGGCGCTGCCTACCTGCATGGCTCGCAGGATCGGCAGGGTCGGTTTGCCCTCTTCCAGGTCATCGCCGATATTCTTGCCGATCTCCTCGCTGGAGGTGCTGTAGTCGAGGGCGTCGTCAATAATCTGGAAGGCGATGCCCAGATGCAGGCCGTAATCAGCCATGGCCTGCTCTTCCTCCGGTGTGGCACCACCCAGTACCGCCCCGAGCCGGGAGCCGGCCTCGAACAGAGTGGCTGTTTTGCGCAGGATTACCTCGCGGTATTTCTCTTCCGTGGTGTCCGGGTCATTGCAGTTGAGCAGTTGCAGGACTTCGCCCTCGGCAATGCGGTTGGTGGCGTGGGAGAGTACTTCCATCACCCGCATGCTATTCATGTCCACCATCATTTCGAACGAGCGTGAGTAGAGGAAGTCGCCCACCAGTACACTGGCGGCGTTACCCCAGACCGCGTTGGCAGTATCCCGGTTGCGGCGCATGTCCGATTCGTCGACCACGTCATCGTGCAGGAGGGTGGCGGTGTGGATGAACTCGATCACCGCCGCCAGGTCGATATGTCCCGCGCCCGGATAACTCAATGCGCGGGCGGCCAGCAGCACAATCATCGGGCGCAGGCGTTTGCCTCCGCTGTTGACAATGTAGTGTCCGACCTGGTTGATCAGTACCACATCGGACTGGAGCCGGCGCAGTATCAGGGCGTCAACCGCCTTCATATCTTCCGCAACCAGCTCGCGGATTGTGCTCATTTCCATGGGGTCTGTCTTAAACTGCTTTGGTTACAGGGTATATTAGGAGTGGAGCATGCTAGGAGCCTGCCATGGTGCTGTCAAGCGTGGGGTCCACCGGTTCTTCAGGGACGCGAGCTGTTTTTGCGGTTTTTTGTGTGTGGTGATTGACCTGTGCCGCTGTCACGGGTAGAATTCCGCCTCTTTCGTTGGCGCGTTGTCTATTTGCGCGCCGAAATTAGCAGATTTTTTGCGGAGATTTGGTATGTATGCCGTAATTCAGACCGGGGGTAAACAGTACCGGGTTTCCGAGGGCGATACACTTAAAGTTGAAAAGCTGGGTGCTGAAGAAGGCGCTTCGCTCGATCTTGATAAAGTGCTGATGGTCGCCAACGGCGAAGATATTAAGATTGGCACGCCCTATGTGGCCGGTGGCAAGGTCACCGCTACGGTTAAATCCCATGGGCGGGCAAAGAAAGTGACGATCCTGAAGTTCAAGCGGCGTAAGCACCACATGAAGCGCCAGGGACATCGTCAGTGGTACACAGAACTCGAGATTACCGGAATCAGCGCAGGCTGAGGGGCAGGGTTAGGCAATGGCACATAAAAAAGCAGGCGGTAGTACACGTAACGGCCGCGATTCTGAGTCGAAGCGTCTTGGCGTGAAAGTATTTGGTGGCCAGACTATTAATGCCGGCGGCATCATTATTCGCCAGCGTGGCACAGCGGTGCACAATGGCGTTAATGTGGGTTGCGGTAAAGACCACACGCTGTTCGCTAAGGTGGACGGTGTAGTGCAGTTCGAGGTTAAAGGACCGAAAAATCGTCGCTATGTCAGCGTGATTCCGGCCTGATCGCGCCACCGCTATAGAACAAAAAAGGCCTCGTCTTATGACGGGGCTTTTTACGTTATGACGATAGATTTTTACAGCCGCGGGCACGCCCATGAAATTTGTTGATGAAGCCACGATTCGCGTAGAAGCCGGCAAGGGCGGTAACGGCGCCGTCAGCTTCCGGCGCGAGAAATATATTCCCCGGGGAGGCCCCGATGGCGGAGACGGTGGTGATGGGGGCAGCGTCTATCTGGTGGCCGACTCCGGGCTGAATACGCTGGTGGATTTTCGCCATCAGCGGCGTCACCGGGCGCACAGCGGTCAGCAGGGGATGGGGCGCAACTGTACCGGTCGCAGCGCCGAGGACCTGTTTATCAAGGTGCCGGTGGGTACCCGGGTGACCGACCTGGAGACCGAAGAACTGATAGGTGAACTGTTGAGTAACGGGCAGCGACTGCTGGTGGCCAAGGGCGGTTTTCACGGTATCGGCAATGCCCGCTTCAAGAGCAGTACCAATCGGTCGCCGCGCCAGTTTACCCCCGGCTCTATGGGTGAGGAGCGGGATATCCTGCTGGAGTTGATTCTGCTGGCGGATGTTGGCCTGCTGGGTATGCCCAATGCCGGCAAGTCCAGCCTGATCAGCAAGGTATCCAGCGCCACGCCCAAGGTGGCGGACTATCCCTTCACGACCCTGCATCCCAATCTGGGGGTGGTCAGTCTGGGTACCGGCAACAGTTTTGTGATTGCCGATATTCCCGGGGTGATCGAGGGCGCGGCCGAGGGGGCGGGGTTGGGCCTGCGGTTTCTCAAACACCTGAATCGCACCCGGCTGTTGCTGCATCTGGTGGATATGGCGCCGATGGATGACGGGGTCTCGCCCGCGCAAGAGGTGCGCCTGATCGCCTCCGAGCTGGAAAAGTATAGTGATGATCTGTATGAGCGGGAGCGCTGGCTGGTGCTGAACAAAATTGACCTGATGACGGCTGAGGAGTTTGCCGAGAAACGTGCGGTCGTGCTGGAGGAACTGGATTGGCAGGGGCCGGTCTATTCAATCTCGGCCCTGTCGGGAGAAGGGACTCGTGAGCTGATGCAGGCCCTGATGAAGCGGTTGAAGACATTGCGTGAGCAGGACGAGCCGGTTGAAGTGGTAGAGAAGGCCGAAGAGCCCTGGGATCCCCTGAAAGAGTAGTTGGCAGCAGCATGAATATGTCCCGAGAAAAATTCACGTCGGCCAAGCGCTGGGTAGTAAAGATCGGCAGCGCCCTGTTGACCGCCGATGGCAAGGGTCTGGCGCGGGAAGCGCTGTCCGGCTGGGTTGAGCAGATGTCCAGTTGGGTGCTGGCGGGCAATGAGCTGATCCTGGTCTCTTCCGGGGCTGTGGCCGAGGGAATGAGCCGCATGGGCTGGACCGCCCGGCCGACTACGCTGCATGAGTTGCAGGCGGCGGCCGCTATTGGCCAGATGGGACTGGTGCGTGCTTACGAAACCTGTTTCCAGAAGCATGGTCTGCACACCGCCCAGGTGCTGCTGACCCATGATGACCTGACCAATCGGAAACGTTACCTGAATGCCCGCAGTACCCTGCGCACCCTGATTCGCCTGGGGGTGGTGCCGGTGGTGAATGAGAACGATACCGTGGCCAATCAGGAGTTGCGCTTTGGTGATAACGACACCCTGGCGGCATTGGTGGCCAATCTGGTGGAGGCGGACCTGCTGGTGCTGCTGACAGATCAGCAGGGGCTTTATGATTGTGATCCGCGTTACAACCCCGAGGCGGTGCTGATCGACGAGAGCCGGGTCGATGATCCCATGCTGGATCAGGTGGCCGGCGGAAGTTCCGGTCTGCTTGGGCAGGGTGGCATGGTGACCAAGGTGCGGGCCGCCCGGCTGGCCGCACGTTCGGGCACCGCCACCATAATCGCCCCTGGGGTGGGGGATAAGGTATTGACCCGGATTGCCGCTGGGGAGCCGGTCGGCACGTTATTATTGCCGGTACAGGAGGCGGAGGCGGCACGCAAGCGCTGGCTGGCCGGCCACCTTCAGGTGCGTGGACGCCTGGTGGTGGATGCCGGTGCGGTGCGTGTGTTACGGGAGTCCGGCCGCAGCCTGCTGGCGGTTGGCGTAAAACAGGTGATCGGCAAATTCTCTCGCGGTGAAATGGTGGTCTGTGTCGATGAGCAGGGGCGGGAGATTGCCCGGGGCCTGGTCAACTACAACTCAACAGAGAGTGATCGCATAAAGGGAGTTGCCTCCGGTCGCATCCAGGAGATTCTGGGGTATGTGGATGAGGAAGAGCTGATTCACCGCGATAACCTGGTCCTGGTCTGATCCATCTTGTCAAATCAGCAGGTCGACCCTCGGTGCGGCCTTCTCCGCTGTTTTCTCTATCCGCGGCTGACAACTGACCAGGCGCTCTGTCTTGGTCTGGTGGGTGTTTGACAGATAGCGCTCAATGCTCGTAGCGCGGTCAACGGCCAATTGGTTGAGTTGTTGGTCACTGATTTCGATCGTGGGTGGTGGTGCAGGGGGTGGCTGTTTTCGGCTGCTCTCTGATCGGTTCTTCTCTTTTTCCGTTGCCGCTTCCAGGCGCTGGCGCTCGGCCTGCCGCAGGGCCTCGATATCGGTCGTCGCCGAGACGCCGCACAGTCGAATATATATCTCCGGGCGATCATTCAAGAGTTGGGCTATCTTGGTCAGATATTCATGCTGGTCGGGATTTAACTGGCTGGAGCCAGGGTCGAACGGTATGGGGTCCAACTGAATCTTCGCTGCCGCGTCCCCGGCCAGTTCCACCAGGGTAAGTAGGGTGCCGAAAGGAAACAGGGCAGTTGCCAGGTAGGTTCTGGCACCCTTCTTCATGGCTCTCCCGATCGCCTGGTTGATGGCGTCACTCGGGTCGACCTGGATGTTATCGATAGCGCCGCTGACCGGCAGGTTCAGCTTGATCTGACTGTTCTTGTCTTTGAGCATGCCGAGGGCGGTTTCCAGTGGAATGCTTAACTGCTGTTGCAGTGCTGCCATCTTTTCAGAATTGAGCGGCTCCACCTGCAGCTGGTTGAGGACCAGATCGCTGCTGCCGTCAATCTGTCCCGCCTTTGCCGTAAATTGAATGTCGCTGTTGGCCTTGCCGCTCTGAAGCCGGTAGCCCATCAACGGAATGGTATAGGCGGAGAGCGGGGGCAATTCCAGTCCCTCGATACGGCCCTTGAGTGTAAAGGTGGGTTCTGCTGCGAACAGTGCCAGGTCGCCGTTCAGCTCCAGGATGGAGCTTTTGTCCAATATACCCTTGAGCTGAAAAGTGGCGGGTGTGTCTGCCGGGGTATTGGTGATGCCATTCATGCGGAACAGCTCGGGTTTGAGGCGCAGATGATAGACGGGGTCGGTAGTGCGATCCTCAAAACCGAGCAGGCTGTCACCGTCGAGGGTGAGTTGATCGATCATGACCGGCAGGGGTTGGTCCGATGATTCTCGAGCTGTCTCGCTGTTATTCTCGATTAGTCGCCGGATGGCATCGGCCAGTTGCTGGAGGTTAAGGCTTTTGTCCGGCTGGCGAATCAGCGCTTGTTTCAGGCCGGTGGTCTCGATCTTGTTGATCCGCAGTCCATTGCTAATGGAGTAGCCGGGTTGCTGAATTTGCATGCCTTCCAGGGTGAGCATGGCCGGGTTGTCCCTGCCGGTATCCGCTAATCCCGCCCCGGCACTGATCGATCGGACATCGATCAGTGCCGCCGTCACCGCATTTTTATCGTCGCCGGCCAGACGGTCGATACGGAGAGATTCGATGGAAAGCAGTTGCAGTTTGGCGTGGCTATCGATCGCCTCAAAACCCGTGGCCGTGAGGTCGCCGGATGGTTTAATGCGGTTTCCATGCTGATCCTGCTCGAGCTCCAGTCCGCCCTGCCAGGTGAGATTCTGCAGCGCTATCGTGGCCTGGTCTCCCGATGATTTCAGCTGTAGTGGGCCATCTTCCAGGGAGCCTTCAAGGGCAAGGGTGGTCAGGGCTTCCTGCCGGTTGAGCTGTACGGTGCCCTCCCAGTTCAGAGATTCGTTGATCAGTTCCCGGGTTGGTGTAGTGAGACTGATCCCCGCCAGTTTCAATCCGCCTGGCAATCGGGTCGACAAATCCTCCCCCGACAGTGTGAGGGTGGCGTTTTCCAGTGACAGCCCGATTTGTTCCATGGCTGAGCGGCTGTCCGCCAGGCCAATTTCCGGCGCCTGGATATTGAGGCGGCTGTTGCTGCTGATGTTCTGTGTGGAAGCCGTTGAGTGAAGCTTCAGATCACCTTGCCACTCCAGCGCTCTATGATGGTAGTCGTTATCCCCGTCCTTTGAGTTGAAGCGGACTTCCGCCGAAGTAAGGCTGCCGTTGAGTAAAAGGGTATCGGTGTCGTGGCTAAGGCGACCTTTCCAGGAGAGTTGGTCGCCGGTTATCACCTGACCCTGGTAATTGACCTGATAGCTGGCCAGGTTGAGAGCGCCGTTATGGGTGATCCGGGGAGTGCCTGATTGCCGGGTCAGCAGGGAAATGTCGCCATTCATGCTCAGCTTCCCCTTCAGCAGCTCAAGCTGCGGCTCCGCCAGCTTGGCGTAGGTGTCGAGTACCAGCGACTGAATCTGTATATCGCCCTTGAAGGAGGGATGGTCGGCGAATGGGGTGAATCCCCCGTTAAGCTTGACCGGTGCCTGGTCGATGCTGCCCTGCAGCTCCACTTGGGCAATGCCCGCCTTATTGTCCGAGGCAATGTCGGTGAGGCTCAGTCTTTCGATCTGGACTTGAGTGGAGAGCTTGGCGCCCTGGTAGTCGATCACCACATTGCTAAGGCCGATGCGATTCAGCCTGACGGCCCAGGGTGTCGCTTCTGTCGGTTCCTTTTTTACGGGTGCGGAAAACTGCATCCCGCCAATCTGCAGTTGGCTATCGGTGCCGTTCTGGATCAGTTTCAGCACCACGCCCGACAGATCCATGCCGGTAATGACCACTTGTTTATTGAAGAGTGGACGCCAGGCCAGTTGCAGGTCAAGTCTGGGCAGGGTGAGTTTGTTTTTGCCCTGATTGGTTACCTTCAGATCATCCAGTCTGAGGGTGGCGGAAAAGGGATTGAAGTCGACATTGGCGACCGACACCTGTTCGCCGCCGTGCTGTTTGATCCATTGTGTGAGTCCGTAATCGATGCCAAGCGGCAGCAGGGAGAGGGTGGTGGTAACGAGGATCAGCAGGATTGACAGAATGATGAAAAGGCGATGGCGGCGTTTTTTGCTACTGCCCGGTGCTGCTGCCATGTTGGTTCATCCCTCTGCTGATGGTCTGATGCGTTGAACGGGGAAGTATAACTCAAGCGGATCGGTTGTTTTACCGATGCCGTTTTGTTGCCGGGATAGGGTTTTGTTACAGGCAGAAAAAAACCGGCTTTTGGCCGGTTTCTCTTGATGCACAGGCGCTACTGTTTACAGCGATTTGATCTGTGCATTCAGGCGGCTTTTATGACGGGCAGCCTTGTTCTTGTGGATAAGGCCGGTGTTTGCCGCACGGTCGATCACCGGTACCGCCTGTTGGTAAGCTTCGGTAGCCTTTTCCTTATCGCCAGTCGCCAATGCCTTCACTACGTTTTTCAGGTAGGTACGCATGTTGCTGCGACGCGACGCGTTGTTCTGGCGATGCTGTTCGGCCTGACGCGCACGTTTGCGGGCTTGTGGTGAGTTGGCCAAGGTCTGTCTCCAAAAAATTCAGTAAATGAGTATCTCGTTAAAGAGCGCGGTATTCTGGGGGCTGGGTAGCCGTTTGTCAACAGCTAATTGTCGGTATTGTGCCTGTTCCGGTGAGGTGACACCGTCAGCAGGTGAGGTGGGGGATTCTAACGGATTCCCCTGAAAATAGGGTATAAAAAGCCTATAATCCGCCCTTTGGCCGCTGGCAGCGGCATTTACAGGTAGCACTCAATCGCATGTTCAGATCACTGGCCAAGGTGGGCTCCAATACCCTGCTGTCGAGGATTCTCGGGTTTGTCCGTGATCTGGTGGTGGCGCATACCTTTGGTGCCAATGCCGGAACCGATGCCTTTTTTGTCGCCTTCAAGATCCCCAATTTTCTGCGCCGCCTGTTCGCCGAGGGGGCCTTTGCGGTGGCTTTTGTGCCGGTGCTTACTGAATATAAGGAACGCCGCAGTTTTGCGGAGCTGAAGCGTTTTGTTGATCACGTCGCCGGTACCCTGGGAGCGGTGCTGCTGGCGGTCACTCTGGCGGGGGTGCTGGGAGCGCCGGTACTGGCGATGATCTTTGCGCCGGGGTTCATCGGCTCGGCGGGCAAGCTGGACCTGGCCGTGGATATGTTGCGGCTTACCTTTCCCTATCTGCTGTTCATCTCCCTGACCGCTTTTGCCGGTGGTATTCTAAATGCCCACGGCCGGTTTGGTATTCCTGCCTTTACCCCGGTTTTGCTCAATGTATCGCTGATCAGTTCTGCCCTCTGGCTGGCGCCGCAGATGGATCGTCCGATCATGGCGCTGGCCTGGGGTGTGCTGCTTGCCGGTATCCTGCAACTGCTGTTTCAGTTCCCCTTTCTGCGCCGGATCCGGCTGCTGCCGCGGTTTGTGTTTGCGCCAAAAGATGACGGTGTGCGGCGCATCGGCCGGCTGATGCTGCCGGCACTGTTCGGAGTCTCGGTGACCCAGCTCAATCTGCTGCTGGATACCCTGATCGCCTCGTTTCTGGTCTCCGGCAGCATCTCCTGGCTCTACTACTCCGACCGGTTGATGGAGTTTCCCCTGGGCATTCTGGGGGTGGGGCTGGCTACGGTGATACTGCCCAATCTGTCGAAAAAACACGCCACGGAGTCACCTGAGGGCTTCTCGCATGTGGTCGACTGGGCTTTGCGCTGGGGACTGTTGCTGGGGCTTCCCTCGGCGGTGGGGTTGTTTGTGCTGGCCGGGCCGATGATCGCCACCCTGTTCCAGTCGGAGCTGTTTGATGCCACCGATGTGGCCATGTCGCGGCAGAGCCTGATGGCCTATTCGCTGGGACTGCTCTCCTTTATCCTGATCAAGGTGCTGGCACCGGGTTACTACTCCCGGCAGGACACCCGTACACCGGTGCGTATCGCGGTGATCGCCATGGTGGCCAATATGGTGATGAATATTATCCTGGTATTCCCCCTGGCCCATGCCGGGCTGGCGCTGGCCACCTCGCTCTCCGCCACCCTCAATGCGTTTTTGCTGTATCGCGGGTTACGCCGGGAAGGGGTCTACCAGCCGGAGGCTGGCTGGCCGCTGCTGATCCTGCGGGGTGTCCTCGCCTCGGCCGTGATGGGTGGGCTGCTCTATTGGGGGGTGGGTGACCTCGCCTCCTGGCTGGGGGGGGCGACCTGGGACAAGGTGTGGCGCCTGCTGCTCTGGGTGTTGGCGGGTGTCGGCAGTTACTTTGCCGCATTGGCGCTGCTGGGCATCGGACCGCGCCATTTTCGCAACAGTGCCTCCTGAGTTGGGTGTGGGTTACGGATTGCGCCGATGGGTCCGATGCAGGAACAGGGACTTGTGATAAAACATTGCCTATAATGCAGCGTTTTGGACTCTATTGAGCAGGCTTCGATGCAGGTTATCCGCGGTCTCCACAATCTGCGCGCTGAACACCGGGGCTGTGTCGCCACAATCGGTAATTTTGATGGTGTGCATCTCGGGCATCAGGCGGTGTTCCGGAATCTCCGGGAGCGGGCGGCCGCGTTCGGTCTGCCGACCACGGTTGTCACTTTTGAGCCACAGCCGCAGGAGTTCTTCGCACCGGATGCCGCGCCGGCACGACTGACCCGGATGCGGGAGAAGTTGCAGGCCCTCAAGGATGCCGGGATCGATCGGGTGGTGCTGCTGGAGTTTGGCCGGAAACTCGCCTCCATGTCGGCCCGGCAGTTTGTCCAGCAACTGCTGGTCGACGGGCTGGATGTGAAGTTCCTCTATGTCGGGGACGATTTCCGTTTTGGCCGCGGTCGGGTGGGTGATATCAATCTGCTGCGCCAGGTGGGTGAGGCTAACGGCTTTGAAGTGGCCAACATGAATACCTTTATGGATGGTGAGGCGCGGGTCAGCAGCACGCGTATCCGTGAGGCGCTGGCGCAGGGAAACCTGGATTTGGCCGAACGTAACCTGGGCCGTCCCTACCAGATCTGCGGCCGGGTGGCCCATGGTGACGCCCGGGGCCGGACCATCGGTTTTCCCACCGCCAATATCGATCTGCACCGCAAGGTGAGTCCGGTACATGGCGTGTTTGCGGTGATGGTGCATGGGCTGGCCGAGGGCTCGCTGCCCGGGGTGGCCAATATCGGCAATCGTCCGACAGTAACGGGTGATTCCCGTTATCTGCTGGAAGTGCACCTGTTTGATTTCTCACGCGTCATTTACGGTGAGCATGTGGGGGTGGAATTCCGTAAGTGGCTGCGGGATGAGCGGCGTTTTGAATCGTTTGATGCCCTGCGTCAGCAGATCGAACGGGACGCCGCGCAGGCCCGGGCTTTTTTTGGCATTGATAAGTAAGTGAATCGGATTTAAATCAGTGGTGTAATTGCCACAGCAGCATCGCCATTGAACGATTCGGCGATAACCACCGGAAATTTTACCAGACAGATCGCGCGGCCGGATTCGGCGGCGACAAGGCATTCGATAGTGACTGATTATAAAAGTACCCTGAACCTCCCCAAAACCGGATTTCCCATGAAGGCCAACCTGGCCAATCGTGAGCCCGAGATGCTCAAGCGCTGGGAGGCGATGGGGCTGTATCACAAAATTCGCGAAACCTTCGCCGGCCGCCCCCAGTTCATACTGCATGACGGCCCCCCCTACGCCAACGGCGAGATCCATATTGGCCATGCGGTCAATAAGGTATTGAAGGATATCATTGTCAAGAGCCATACCCTGGATGGCATGGATTCCCCCTATGTACCGGGTTGGGATTGTCACGGCTTGCCGATCGAACTCCAGGTCGAGAAGAAAGTGGGCAAGCCCGGCGGCAAGGTGACGGCGGCCCAGTTTCGTGTCGCCTGTCGCGAGTACGCCGGCAAGCAGGTGGACAGACAGCGTACCGATTTCAAGCGCTTGGGCGTGGTGGGTGATTGGGAGAATCCCTATCTGACCATGGCCTTTCAAACCGAGGCCGATATTGTGCGGGCGCTGGGGCGCATTGTCGAGAACGGCCACGTGCACAAGGGCTCCAAGCCGGTGCACTGGTGTACCGACTGCCGCTCGGCGCTGGCGGAAGCCGAGGTGGAGTACAAGGACAAGGAGTCGTTCGCCATTGATGTGCGCTTCGAGGTGCTGAATCCCGAGACTCTGATGGCCAGCTGCCACTCGGTGCCGGGCGGTCACGGTGACGGACCATTGTCGCTGGTTATCTGGACCACTACTCCCTGGACCCTGCCGGCCAACCAGGCGGTGGCACTGAATCCGGCGCTGGATTATGTGGTGGTGCAGGCGAATGGCCCACACGGCCGGGAGCGCCTGATCCTGGCTGAGGGGATGCTCAAGGACAGCATGCTGCGCTGGGGTATCGAGGATTACAAGGTGATTGCCTACGGTCGCGGCGACGCCTTTGAGGGCCTGAGGCTCAAGCACTGTTTTTATGATCGCATTGTGCCGGTGATCCTTGGCGAACATGTGACCCTGGAAGCCGGTACCGGTGCGGTGCATACGGCGCCCGGACACGGCCTGGATGATTATATCGTTGGCCAGCGCTATGGGCTGGACGTGGATAATCCGGTGGGGGGGGACGGCCGCTTTGTCGAGGGAACCCCGCTGTTTGCCGGTGAGCATGTGTTCAACGCCAATGAAAAGGTGATCGAGGTGTTGAAGTCCCGGGGCGCCCTGGTGCAGGAGGCGCGGCTGGCCCACAGCTATCCGCACTGCTGGCGCCACAAGACGCCCATTATCTTCCGTGCCACGCCCCAGTGGTTTATCAGCATGGAACAGAAGGGCTTGCGCCAGACCGCGCTGGCGGAGATCGACAAGGTGACCTTCACGCCCGACTGGGGACGTGCCCGGATCGAGGGCATGGTGGCGGGGCGGCCCGACTGGTGTATCTCCCGGCAGCGTACCTGGGGCGTGCCGATCACCCTGTTCGTGCACAAGGCGACCGGTGATCTGCATCCGGATACCCCGGGCTTGATCGAGCAGGTGGCAAAGCGGATCGAAGAACAGGGTATCGAGGCCTGGTTCGCCCTGGATCCGGAAGAGCTGCTGGGTGAACAGGCAAAGGATTATGACAAGGTGCAGGATACCCTGGATGTCTGGTTTGACTCCGGCGTGACCCATTTTGCCGTGCTGGAACCCCGCCAGGAGTTGCGTTATCCGGCAGACCTCTATCTGGAAGGTTCCGACCAGCATCGTGGCTGGTTCCAGTCATCACTGCTGACTTCGGTGGCGATCCACGATCGGGCGCCCTATGCCGGTGTGCTGACCCACGGCTTTACCGTGGACGCCAAGGGGCACAAGATGTCCAAATCCCTCGGCAATACGGTCAGTCCCCAGGATGTGATGAAACAACTGGGCGCCGATATTATTCGACTCTGGGTGGCGGCGACCGATTACCGCGGCGAGATGACCGTTTCCGACGAGATCCTGAAACGCACCGCTGACGCCTACCGGCGTATCCGCAACACCTCGCGCTTCCTGTTGGCCAATCTGAACGGCTTCGATCCGGCAACCGATATGCTGGCGCCGGGAGAGATGGTGGAACTGGATCGCTGGGTGGTGGATCGGGCGCTGCAGTTGCAGCAGGAGATCATCGAGGCCTACAAGGGGTATCAGTTCCATCTGATCATCCAGAAGATCCACAACTTCTGCGGACCCGAGATGGGGGGTGTCTATCTCGATATTATCAAGGACCGCCAGTACACCACCCAGGCCGACAGCCGTGCCCGCCGCTCCTGTCAGACCGCTATTTATCATGTGATGGAGGCGATGGTGCGCTGGCTGGCACCGATACTCAGCTTTACCGCCGATGAGATCTGGCCGTTTATCCCCGGCCAACGCAGTGAAACGGTGTTTATCGAAACCTGGTACGAGGGGCTGTTTGCACTTGATCAGGGGGACAGCTTCGACCGCGAATTCTGGGGTCGGGTTATCGCCATTCGCACGGCGATCGGCAAACAACTGGAGCAATTGCGGGCCGCTGGTGTGATCGGCTCCTCCCTGGACGCCGAGCTGGATCTCTACTGTGACGATCAGGCACGCGCCGACCTGGACAAGCTGGAGGATGAGTTACGTTTTGTGATGATCACCTCTTACGCGCGGGTCCATAGCCTGGCGGAGAAGCCGGATGAGGCGGTGCAGACCGATCTTCCCGGCCTGTACCTGTTGGCGCGCGCCTCTGAGTACGCGAAGTGCGGACGCTGCTGGCACCACCGTGAGGACGTGGGTAGTCATGCGGCACACCCGACCCTCTGCGGGCGCTGTGTGGAGAATGTGGACGGCAAGGGTGAGATCAGGCGGATTGCCTGACCCTGTAACACGACGGAACAGGCAGCAGTAGGGGCGGATCTATGCATCGTTGGCTCTGGCTATCACTGGTAATCGTGGCACTGGATCAGGTCAGCAAGCAGCTGGTTGAGTCCAGCCTGATGGTCTATGAAACCATCCCGCTGTTGCCATTTTTTAATCTGACCCTGGCCTATAACGAGGGCGCTGCGTTCAGTTTTCTGAGCGATCAGGGGGGCTGGCAGCGCTGGTTTTTTGCCCTGGTGGCCGCCGTGGTCGTCATAGTGCTGGTGGTCTGGCTGTCGCGGCTGAAACATGAGCGGTTGTTGGCCGTTTCACTCAGCCTGGTGATCGGCGGGGCGCTGGGAAATCTGCTGGACCGGTTGTTGATCGGTCATGTTATCGATTTCCTGGATTTCTTCTACCACACCTATCACTGGCCGGCGTTCAATGTGGCGGATATCGCCATCACCCTGGGGGTGGTGCTGATGTTTGTCGACGCCTTGGTCGGGCGCAAGGTTGATTCGAAAGCATAGCCGGTCCGTGTCGGCGCCCGTCCCGATATTGTAGGGTGGATGCGCCTACCGGCTTATCCACCCTGCGCAACTTCACCCTTCACCTTTCACAAGCAGCCGTTTCAGGTGTTGCCAGTCGAAGGCCGGTCCCGGGTCGGTCTTGCGGCCCGGGGCGATGTCGCAGTGCCCGGCGATCCGCGTATCCGTGATCGCCGGGTAGTGCTGCTGAATCTCCCGGATGGTCTCGGCCAGTACCCGGTATTGCGCGTCGGTATAGGGCGTGTCGTCACTCCCTTCCAGCTCGATGCCGATGGAAAAGTCGTTGCAGCACTCCCGCCCGGCAAAGCATGACTGGCCCGCGTGCCAGGCGCGCCGGTGCAGCGGGACATATTGCACCCGTTCACCGTCCCGGCGGATCAGCAGATGCGAGGAGACCCGCATTTGATGGATCTGGGCAAAGTAGGGATGCTCGTCCGGGGGGAGCTGGTTAAGGAACAGCCGGTCGATCCAGGGGCCGCCGTACTGGTCCGGCGGCAGGCTGATGCCGTGAATCACCAGCAGATCAACTGCGCAGGAGTCGGGCCGCTCATCCTGATTGGGTGAGGGACATCGGCGTGCCGATTCCAGCCAGCCGGACCAGACTGCAGGATTCATTTTTTGATACCCTTTACCACCATGTCGGAGAAGCTGACCACTCCCAGGATCTCGCCTTTGCTGATTACCGGGGCGCGTGACAGGTGCAGGCGGTCGAACAGCCGGGCGCAGTAGCGGATATCCATGTCAGGTTCGACGGAAATCACCGGTTTGGTCATTATTTCATAGATATTGACCCTGGATGGCGGGCGATCCCTGGCCAGCACCTTTCTCGCGATATCGGAAAACATGACAATGCCGTAGGCGTCGTTCTCGTCCCGCTTGTTGACCACCAGGGTCTTGGTCTCGACGTGATCCATCTTCCGTAATGCGGCCTCGACCGTGTCCATGCCATCCACGGTATCCACGTTCTGTTTCATGACATCCCGGACACGGATGATCTCATGTTTGCTCACAGCTCGTCCTCCACGACGCGGGTCAGTTGCCTGATCTGATGACTGACCCCGACAGCATCCTCAACATCGATCTGGAAGGCGATACCGGTGCCGGGCTTGTCATCGAACTCACCGACCTCGGCAATGGTTTCCAGAATGCTGCGGCTCAAATGCTCCTCAACCAGAAACAGCACCATGTCGCGCTGTACTTCCAGGCTCAGGCCGAAAAAGGTCTTGCTCTTCTGCAGTCCCTCGCCCCGGGCCTGGTTGATCACGGTGGAACCTGTGGCGCCGGCATTTCTGGCGGCATCGACCACAATATTGGTCTTGCTGTCTTCAATCAGTGCAATGATCAGTTTGAAATGCATTGTTCTTCCTTCGCTCGGGTTGCTCTTGCCCGTCGGGCAAGCCATTCACTAAGTTGTGCATAGCCCATGACGCTCATGATAGGAAACAGGCTGGCAAAGGCGATCAGCCCGAATCCATCCAGCATGGGATTGCGCCCGGGGATCGTACTTGAGAGACCCAGCCCCAGGGCCGCGACCAGCGGTACGGTTACGGTGGAGGTGGTGACGCCACCCGAATCATAAGCCAGGGCGATAATCGCCTTGGGGCAGTATAGGGTCTGGATCAGCACCACAACATAGCCGGTAATGATGTAGTAGTGCAGCGGGGTGCCGGTAACGATGCGATAGGCCCCAAGGGCAATGCCGATCGCCACTCCCAGTGCCACCGCAATGCGCAGGCCCCAGGTACCCACCGCGCCGCCGGAGACCTGATTGGCCTTGATTGCCACCGCGATCAGGGAGGGCTCGGCGATGGTGGTGGAGAGGCCGATGGCAAAGGCAAACAGGTAGACCCAGAGATAGTGCTGCCAGTTATTGCTGAGTTCATCTGCCGTCTGGCTGATACCGAGGAATTCGGGTGCCGTGAGTTGTGCCGCCATCAACTTGCCAAGGGGAAAGAGCGCCTCTTCCAGTCCCTGGAGAAAAAAGGCAAGGCCAAGCAGGACCAGCAGGAAGCCGACCAGCACCTGTCCGAGGTGATTTACCCGTTTGCGCAGTACGAATAGCTGAAATCCGAACAGGATGGCTGCAATCGGCAGCACATCGGTAATGGTTGAAGTCAGTGTGCCGAGGAAATCAGATAGCCAGTTCATCACAGTAGCATTCCATAGCCCATGACAAAGATCATCGGGGTGAGTGAGGCGAAGGCGATCAGGCCGAAACCATCGGTCATAGGGTTGCGGCCGCGGATACTGCTGGCCAGCCCGACGCCCAGCGCAGTTACCAGGGGGACGGTGATGGTGGAGGTGGTGACCCCGCCCGAATCATAGGCAATGCCGATGATTTCGGGCGGGGCGAAGACGGTCATGATCACTACCCCGGCATAGCCGCCCATGATCAGATACTGTACTGGCCATCCCTTGATGATACGAATGACCCCAACCACAATGGCCAGTCCCACGGATACCGCCACGGTCAGGCGAAGACCGTCGGCATAGCGCTGCATCTCCGGTTCACTCTGGGCAATCATCCCGCCGATTGCGGCTACCCGGGCGGCCTCGTCAGAGATGGCGATCAGGGCGGGTTCGGCTACCGTGGTGCCGAATCCCAGTGCGAAAGCAAACAGCGTGAGCCAGAGGATACTGCCCTTGGAGGCGAAATCATGGGCCATCGATTCGCCGATCGGAAACAGGCCCATTTTCAAGCCCTGCACGAACAGGGTCAGGCCTATCACCACCTGCAGGGTGCCAAACAGCAGATTGCCCAGGTCGGGGATTGGTTGCCTGAACACCAGTAACTGGAAAAAAGCAATAACGACTACAATGGGTAGTAGGTCACGGATACTCTCCGCCAGGGCCTTGCTGAAATGCCGCATGAGTCTGTTCACGCGGTAACAATACACGACGGACAAATTGATGTTAATCGGATGTGTGGATTGTTTTACGCCGGGCCATTATCTTGAGTTTGTTGATGAAGGCATGCAAAGTGTAGTGAATGGCGGTGCTAATTGGGAGCTGGGTCACGTTTTTGCGTGACATTTTTTTGACTTATGGGTAATTGTGACGCTTCTCACGACAGCTTACGCGGGTGGCGTCCAGACTCCATACTGTAGAGGGCTCTCTGGTTGGTTGCTCTCGGTTCTGTAATGAGAAACAAGTGACAATTGGAATCCAGTTATGAAGGCCGGAAATATCATTTCTTTTGGTGGTAAGCGTTCGGGTGATCAGGGGGTGACTCTCCGGGAGGGTTACCACGGCACCATCAACGCCTGTCGGCAGTTGCTGGTGAAGTTTTTGCCGCAGCGCATGGATGCGCTGTTCGAACGGCTGGATGATGTGCTGTATACCCATGCGGATAAGGCGGGGAACGACAAGAGCCAGGCGGCCTATTTCGAAGCAATGCGTATCCTGCGTCGCGAGCGTGAGCAGATACAGAGCGCTTTTAACAAGGGTGTGCTGGGACGCTTCGACCGTTTCTGGACCCATGGTCCCGGTTCGGTTCCGAACGATGCGCCGGATGCCTCCTTTACCAGTGATGAGTTGGGCCTGGTGGAGAGTGACGATCTGGAAGAGGGGTTGGCCATCACGGGCATGGTGTCCAAGGGCAACAACAGTTTTTATCGGGATCTGTACGCCCTGGATGAGCGGTTCAGTTACCTGCTGAACGGGGCGACTATTGGGGAGGCGGGCAATCCGCTTGCTCCGGCTTCTTTCGGTGCGGCCTTCAAGCAATCGATGGCCACGCTCGAAGTTACGCTTGCCGTCAAGCTGGTGATCTACAAGCAGTTTGAAAAAGAGGTCATTGGCCAGCTAGCTCCCCTTTATGATCAGATCAATGCCGTCCTGGCCAAGGCCGGAATCCAGCCGGAGATCAAGCCGACCGTGCGGCGCAATTCACCCTATCGCGCCTCCGGTTCGTCTGGATACGGCGCTACGGCTGAGGGTGCGGCCTATGCACCGGGAGAGGATCCCGGGTTGCAAGCCGAGGTGTTCGCCACACTCCAGCAGTTGCTGATGCAGCGGCGTCCGGCCACGCAGTCCGTGTCGACCTCGGTCCAGTATGTCGATTCGATGAACCTGCTTTCGGCGCTCTCCGTGCTGCAGCACCAGGGCGACCAGGTGGCGGCTGCCGGACAGGCGCTGGATGCCGGGGCCATGCGTAATGCGCTGCTGAGCATGCCCCAGATAGGTCGGGCGGCTTCCGGAAAGGTTGCGATTGGCCGTTCGGACGACGACACCATTGATGTCATCTCCATGCTGTTTGAATTCATCCTTGAGGATCCAGGTCTTTCCGACGCCATGCGCGCCCTGCTGGCGCGGCTGCAGATCCCGATGCTCAAGGTAGCGATTCTGGACAAGAGCTTTTTCAGCCGCAAGGATCACCCGGCGCGGCGGCTGCTCAATGCCATGGCGCAGGCGGCGATCGGCTGGACGGAAGAGTCGGGTCGCAGTGGTGATGGATTGTATGCCCATATCGAGTCAGCGGTCGGGCGGATACTGACCAAGTTTGATGATGACCTGACTCTGTTTGATGAGTTGTATGAGCAGTTTGCCGCCTTTCTTGAGCGTGAGCAGCGGGGGGCTCATGTCGCAGAGGAGCGGGCCGCCCAGGTGACCCAGGGCAAGGAGGCGCTGGTAGAGGCCAAGCGTCATGTGGCGGATGAGATAGGACACTGTCTGTCAAATTATGGCGCCGTTCCCGATGTAGTGCAGAACCTGGTGCGGGATGGCTGGAATGATGTCCTGCTGTTGATCTACCTGCGCAAGGGTCGGGAGAGCGAGGAGTGGACCGATGCGGTAAATCTTATGGATCGCCTGGTCTGGAGCGTGATGCCCAAGCCCAGCCACAGTGAGCGTCAGGAGTTGTTGCGTTCCATACCCGAATTGTTGAAGGCGTTGCGTGCGGGGCTTGCCGGGATCTCCTATAACCAGCACAAGATGACCCGCGCCTTCAAGGGACTGCAGGCACGTCATCTGGCCTGCCTGCGCGGAGGTCGCGCCCTGGAATCCGCAGATGCCGATCAGGCCGATGAGGATAATCAGGTTGATGGGGCGGGTGATGTCATGGAAGAGATCGTCCTTGAGTCGGTGGATGCGCGTAGTGCCCCGATTGAGAGCGAACCCGACCAGTTCGACGCGCAGGCCAGGGAGTTGGAAGTGGGTACCTGGCTGGAGCTGACCGAGGAGGATGGGACGGTGGTACGTGCCAAACTTTCCTGGCGCAGCAACATCAGTGGCAGTTGCCTGTTTGTTAACCGCAAGGGAATGAAGGTGGCGGAGGTGACCCAGCAGGGACTGGGGGTATGGCTGCGTAGCGGTAAGGCAGTGGTATTGCCGGCCGTCAGCGTGCCGCTAATGGATCGGGCGCTGAACTCGATGTTGGCGACCCTTAACCGGTCGGCGTCGACAACACCGGGTGGAAAGAAAGAAGAGTGAATTTGTGAGTTGAATTACTGTGCCGTTAACGCCCCCGCCCTGCGGGGGTATTTTTTGTCCAGGGATGGACTTATGCCGCAGACGACTCCATGGATGGAGGAGGTAGAGCGAAGCAGGAGGCCAGAGCCGAGCACAAGGATGTGCGGGAGCGGCGTTGCCAGGGATGGACTTATGTCGCGGAGCACGCTCCTGCTGTTCGCTGATAAATTCACCGGTATGAGTCGGAGTAGGGTTGTCTGGCTGGTGAATGAGATTGTCGGCAGTATACAATAAGAAAACTTGTCACTATCTATCCTGCATCTTGAGTTTATCGGGATAGCTGAATAGTTATGAAAATTCATTCAAATCCAGAGGGCATTAAAATGGCGGAAAAGATGACCGATTCCGGTCTGAAATACGATGACATGGTAGAGGGTGAGGGTGCGGTCGCCGCCGCGGGTCAGCGAGTAGTGGTGCACTATACCGGCTGGCTTACCGATGGCCGCAAGTTTGATTCCAGTCTTGATCGCAATGATCCTTTCACTTTTTCACTGGGCGCCGGGCAGGTGATTCGTGGTTGGGATGAAGGTGTGCAGGGGATGAAGATCGGCGGCAAGCGCAAGCTGACCATTCCGCCCCAGTTGGGTTATGGTGCACGCGGTGCCGGCGGTGTGATTCCGCCCAATGCGACCCTGGTGTTCGAGGTGGAACTGCTGGAGATCGGTTGAGTTGTCCTTGCCGAATCTGGAAGATATCCGGGCCCAGGTGAGACTGGCGCTGGCGGAGGATCTGGGCACGGGCGACCGGACGGCGGCGCTGATTCCGGCTGACGCCCAATCCCGGGTCAGGGTAATCTGCCGGGAGACCGCAGTGATCTGTGGAGTCGCCTGGTTTGACGAGGTGTTTCGGCAGCTTGATCCAACGATTTCTATCGACTGGCGTTGTCGCGATAGTGAAATGATCGCGCCTGACCAGCTGGTTTGTGAGTTGAGTGGCAATACCCGCGCCTTGCTGACGGGTGAGCGTACGGCGCTGAACTATCTGCAGACTCTCTCGGGTACCGCTACCCTGGCAAAGCAGTACGCCGATGCGGTGGCAGGTACCGGAGTGCGCATTCTGGATACACGCAAGACGCTGCCGGGTCTGCGGCTACAGCAGAAATACGCCGCCACCTGCGGGGGCTGCCACAATCACCGGATCGGTCTGTTTGATGCCGTGCTTATTAAAGAGAATCACATCAAGGCCGCCGGATCGGTGACAGCGGCAGTCAAGCTGGCTCAACAGCTGGCGTCAGATATTGAGATAGAAGTGGAAGTGGAGTCGCAAGACGAGCTGGAGGAGGCGCTGGCGGCCGGTGCCCGGCGGATTCTACTGGACAACTTCACCCTTGAGGCGTTGCGGCAGGCGGTCAGTCAAGTCCAGGGGCAGGCGCGTCTTGAGGCATCGGGTGGTGTCACGCTTGGGACCATTCGCGAAATTGCCGAGACCGGCGTGGATGATATCTCGGTCGGCGCCCTGACCAAGGATGTGAAGGCGATCGATCTGTCGATGCGCTTTTTTGATGCGTAGACTGGGTCACGCCTTCACGTCAAGCAGGGAACCTATCAGGGCGTCGGTTGTCTTGAAAGCCTTGACCGACGCGCTTGTCTGGAGACTGCTCTGGTGAAGTTCGACCAGGGCGCGAACGGCGTCCTTGGTTGGTGTTTTTGCGGTGAGCTGGTTTGCGCTGGCAATATCCGTCGCATTGCGGCGCATCTGGCGCATGCCGCGTTGAATGCCCTGAAGGGCGGTATCCGAAATGGAGTTGATTGCCATAATGGGTTCCGGATAGGGCGTACCGTTTCCAGTACTAAGGTCAAATGGGCGCTTGCCAAGGATAAGATAGTCAATATTGTGACTATTTGCAATTATTTGACGAATATTAAAGGATATTTTTTCTCAACGCGTTCGATTGTACCCACGGGCCCAAAGGGGCCAATTTTAATCACACAAAGGAAAATCAATGTCTGTGTCTATAAAACCAATCATCACCGCGGCGGTTTTAGCGACTGCTACCCTTTCGGTCCAGGCTGCCGATCTGACCAGTCTGGAGCAGCGGTTCAGCTATGCCCTGGGTTATCAATTCGCCCAGCAGCTGAAGCAGCAGGGCGTAACTGTCGAAGGGGCTGCCTTTGGTGCGGCGCTGGATGATGTGCGCAATGGCAATACCACACAGCTGACCACGGAGCAGATGTCCGAGGCGTTCCGTCAGACCAAGGAGGAGATGGCCAAGCTCAAGGCGCAGGAGTCGATCGCTGCCAAGCAGGCAGGAGAAAAGTTCCTGGCGGACAACAGTAAACAGGAAGGTGTGGTCGTTCTGCCCAGCGGATTGCAGTATCAGGTACTGCAGGCGGGTGACGGTGACAAGCCCATGGCGGGGGCAACCGTCACCGTGCACTATCGTGGTACGCTGATATCCGGCCAGGAGTTTGACAGCTCCTATGCCCGTGGTGAACCCACCAGTTTCTCGCTGGATGGTGTGATTCCCGGTTTCCGGGAGGGCATCAGCCAGATGAATCAGGGTGCCAAGTGGAAGTTGTTCATCCCCTCCAGCCTCGGGTATGGCGAGGTGGGTGCTCCTGGCGCCATCGGACCCAATGAAACCCTGATCTTTGAAGTGGAACTGCTCTCCTTCGAGGCACCCAAAGCCCTGGAAGAGAAGAAGGGCGAATAAGACTGCGGTGCATTTTTGACCCGCCCGAAATGGGGCGGGTCGATTTCAGCATAGGACGCCCCACGGGCGCCGTGCGCGGCCCTCCCTATGGGAAGCCGAGTCCGCTGGCTGAGTGCATCATACCTGCGGGTATTGGGCGGGCAACCTCAGTGGGTTGCCCCTACAAACCGCGCAGCTGCCGGGGGCGCAACTGTTCTCCATACGTCAACGCCTGGTCGATCCGGGCCAGCAGTCGTTCCCGGTCCCGTGGCAGGTTGCCAGCCAGCGCCAGGGCGTTGGAGGCGTGGTTGGAGCGGAAGATGATTGGGTTGGGGGGCTCGATACCGGCCACCAGCCGGCGCTGTTCCCGCAGAATGGCCTGGTCGTCCTGGGGGGAGAAGGGTTCGCCGAACTTGTCCAGGAAGTGCTGCCGCTCGCCGGTTTCCAGAAACAGCTGCAGGGTCGACAGGTAGGTAACCGGGGCGCGGCTCAACAGTTCGATAGTGCCTTGAATATGTTCCTCTGAACGGGACTTGCCGCCCAGGCCGAGAATGACCGTGGCCGAAACCTTTAGGCGGCAGTTATGCGCCTTCTCCAGGGCGGCCTGGATGCTTCGCGGGCTGGCGCCTTTGGTGATTTTTTTCAGGATGGTGCCCGAACCCGACTCGATGCCGACATAGAGCAGGTTGAGCTTATGTTCCCGCAGACGCGCCAGTTCGGTCTCCCGCTTGCGCAGGATATCGCTCGGGTTGGCGTAGCAGGAGACCCGGCTGAGCCGCGGAAACGCCTCGGCCAGTTTTTCCAGAATCGCCAGCAGATGATCGGTCGGCAGGGTCAGGGCGTCGCCGTCAGCCAGGAACACCCGCTGGGCGTCCGGCCAGGCCCGGGCGGCCTCGGTGATTTCCGCGAACACCGTCTCAAGCGGTCGGATGGTGAAACGCTTCTGCTTGTACATGGAGCAGAACGAGCACTGGTTGAAGTGACATCCCAGGGTGGCCTGGATAATCAGGTTGTTGCCTTCGCTGGGGGGGCGGTAGAGCGGCATGTCGTAGCTGATCATCGTTACTGTTCCTTGGGGGGAAAGACCAGCCGGGTACCGGCGAACAGGGTTCTGTCCCCGGCCGCGGCGTGATGTCTGAAACTGAGGCGCCGGATCGACGGCTGGCTGTGCAGGCAGCCGCCCCGCAGCACATAATGTCCCTGAGCGAACTGCTCGATGCCGCCCTCGGGATCGAGACCCGGCTGAAATTCACTGTAGGCCTCAAAGGGATTGGCGCACCACTCCCAAATCCGGCCGTATGTCTTTACTGCCCGAGTGCGCAGGGCGACTTCCCACTGGTATTCGTGCTGCAGAACGGCACCGCTCAGTTCGCCACCCAGCGAGGCGACCCAGCGGGCATAGGCCTGTGCCTCGTGCTGGGAAATGCCCATGACCGGATCTTCCGGCAGCAGATCGGCGGGGCCGTTCAGGCTCATCCCGTACCAGGCGCCATGGTTATCGCGGCGCCAGTGATGGGGGTGGCTATCGACGCCTTGGCGCCAGCCCCAGCCCTGCTCGCTCCAGTACTCCCGCATGGCATAGCCCCCAGCCTGCATGAAAGCGAGCCAGGCGGCGTTGCTGGCCGGTTGCCGGTCGATGCGGAAATTGCTCAGGTTGACCACCTGGGCCGGTTGCTCATTATCGCGGGCGGCGGGATCCCCCTTGGCGCCGATCCGATAATGTCCCTGGGAGACGCCGACCTGGTCTGCTGTCGGGGCTTCAGCGATGAGCGGGCGCACTACCCGGTAGGCTTCCGCCTGTTGCAGCCGCTGCTCCACCAGCGTCTGCAGCATCTGCTCGTACAGCAGGGCGCGGGACTGGTTGATCAGCAGTATCAGCCGGTTTTCCGCCAGCAGCGGATGATCTGGTAGTCTGTCCAGGTTGGCCAGTCGCATCAGGTTCTCGTCCTGCAGTTCCAGCGCCCAGTTCAGCAGATGATCCTTGGGGGGGAGTCGCTCCCATTGAGTTTCGGGCGGCAGCGCACCAGGGGTAAATATGTCCGCCACCCGGTCGGTGATATCCGTCTCTCCCTGAATCTGTTGTCGCAACAGCCAGGTCTCCAGATAGACCGCGCGGCCGTAATCCCAGAGCAGGGGGGCAAGTGAAGGGTGGTAGCTGTGGCGACACTCGCGGTCGCTGAGCGGCTCAAGCAGCTGAGTCATCATCTGTTGCAGCGCGCTGAGCTGGCCGAGGGGATGTGTGGTTTGCATGATTCCAGGATAACTTCTGTTGTTACTGCCATCGGGTGGGCTATGGTATCCGGTTTGCGCGTTTCAGTCTGCCGCTACGGTCCGGCCCGCTGCCCACTCCCGCTGTTGCGTGATCTTTTCCGCCATCACCACCGAGAGCGGGCGGGTCCGTTCTATCTCGGCCAGCAGGTGCCGGGTATCCAGCTTGCTCTCCTGCGCCTGGGCTGCGTAGAGGGCTGAGACGATAGCCTGTTCGATCTCCGCGCCGGTGAAACCCTCGCTGGCACTGGCCAACAGTTCCAGGTCAAAACCGCTCGGGGCTTGATTGCGCCGACGCAGGTGGATATCAAAAATCTCCCGGCGCACCTCTTCACCGGGCAGATCGATAAAGAAGATCTCATCCAGCCGGCCCTTGCGTATCAGTTCGGGCGGCAGGCGCTGAATATCGTTGGCGGTGGCGACGATAAATACCTGGCTGCGGTTTTCCGCCATCCAGGTGAGCAGGGTGCCCAGTATGCGCAGCGATACCCCGTCATCCGCCTGGCCGGGAGAGACGCCCTTTTCTATCTCGTCCATCCAGAGTACACAAGGTGCCATGCTTTCGGCGATCTCCAGGGCGTTGCGCAGGTTCTTCTCGGTTTCGCCAATGTATTTGTTATAAAGGATGCCGAAATCAATGCGCAGCAGTGGCACGCTGAAGGCGCCGGCGACCGCCTTGGCGGCCAGACTCTTGCCTGCCCCCTGGACCCCCAGCAGCATGATGCCCCGCGGCTGATCCAGGCTGCTGGTCTGCCCGGCGAAGGACTTGTGGCGATGGCTCAACCACTCCTTGAGGCGTGTCAGACCGGCCACCTCGGCAAAGCTGGCGGTGTCGTATTCGAAGGCGATAACGCCGTCCTGATTGATCAGTTCATACTTGGTCTTCATCAGTCCGGGCAGGTCGTCACGGCTGATGGCGCCGTCATTTTCGATCGCCGATCGAATCAGGCGACGGGCGTCAGTGGCGGTGACGCCGGTGAGGTTGGAGGCCAGCCGGTCCACGGCCATGGGATCAGCCTGCACCTTGCGGCGGTTCTGTGACTGCCAGCGTCGCGCCTCCTCCTTGATCAGCATCTTGATGCCGGCGCGATCCGGCAGACGCAGATTGAAGCGTGCCGTAAGGTGTCTGATTTCCGCCGGTATGGGGATATCGTGGCTGAGGAAAATCAGGGTCTTGGCAATCTGTTCGTGTTCCTGGGCAATCTCCTTGATCAGCCGCACATGGATCGGGTCGTCCAGGAAAGGGTGGAAGTCCAGTAGCAAAAAATAGCCGGGCCGTGACAGGGCCTTGATATGTTTCAGGACTTCCCGTGGTTCCGAGGTGAACTTCTGCACGCCGAGATCTGCCTCCAGTCGCTTGAGTCCTTCGGTAACCGTCCACTGGTACATCGGGCGGTCCAGGCGCAGGCCGAGTTGGGTGAGCATCTGCGTGACCCGTATCTCTTCCAGTGATTCGATCACGATGACCGGTGTATGGGATGTCAGGATCAGTTCAAGATCGTGCAACTCTTTCATTATTATTCCTGTGACTTGCGCGGCCCGCTCACTTTATCAGTCTTTCCCGGCAACCGCAGTAGCAGGGAATTGTGCCGTATGATGGGAGCAATTGTTATTGATCAATCCATATTGGTGGAGAATGGCATATCATAGCGATGCGAGAAGATGTTGTGCAGGTGATGGCACTGACGGGTCATCACATCGGCGGGTGACACGGGCCACTCCGTGCTACCCGTGGGCCGGATAAGAGATGGTGGAACACAATTGGACCTGTCATTGCCACTGGCGTTTACTGTCGGGCTGTTCAGTGCCGTGCACTGTATCGGCATGTGTGGGGGCATTATGGGGGCGCTAAGCTACGGTTTGCCGCCCACCCTGCGACAGAATAATGTTAAATTTTTGATTTTTCTGCTGGCCTATAACAGTGGGCGGGTGCTCAGTTATGCGGCCGCCGGGGCCTTGATCGGTCTGCTGGGCAGTGCACTGCTGGAGGCGCTTGGTCCCGGAGAGGGACATCGCTGGTTGCAGTGGTTCGCCGCGCTGATCATGGTGCTGATTGGTCTGCATGTGGCGGGTTGGCTGCCGCGTCTGGCGCAGGTGGAGCGGCTCGGCGCCCCTTTGTGGCGTTGGCTCGAACCGCTGGGCCGCCGACTGATGCCGGTTGAATCGATTCCACAGGCGGTGGCCTATGGGGCGGTCTGGGGATGGTTGCCCTGCGGACTGGTGTATACCATGCTGATCTCCACTGCTACCAAGGTGGGGCCGGTGGATGGCGCACTCTATATGGCGGCCTTCGGTCTGGGCACGCTGCCTTCGGTGGTGGCAACCGGCATGCTGGCCGGACGGCTCTACCGCTATGCGCAAAATCCCTATTTGAAGGTGGCGGTCGGGTTGATTATTATATTGCTAGGTCTGTTGACCCTATGGTTTCCGGGGTTGCTTGATGTGACTGCATATCAACAGACACCCAACTAACAGCGAGTGATACGGATATGAACAGTGTTGCAGAAAAGATGTATGGCAGCTCACCCGTATTCAATCGGGCGGTAAATGCCGCCCGTATGGTGGCGGGGACGGATGTTACCGTGCTGATTACCGGGGAGCCGGGGTCGGGAAAGGCGTCAATGGCCCGGGAGATCCATAGTGCGAGCCGGCGCTCGAACGGTCGCTTTCGGATGATCGGTTGTGCCGGTATCGACGAGCGGCAGTTCGAGGCGGATTTGAAGGCTACGGCCAGTGGTTCCACCCTTTATCTTGATGAGGTGGCGGATCTGTCACTGGAAGCGCAGGCCAAGCTGCTGCATTTCATCGAGTCGGTGGAGGCGCGCCATGCCGGTTACCCCGATGTGCGGGTGCTGGCCTCTACCTGCACCGACCTGTTGTCACTGCAGAAGTCCGGCGAGTTCCGCGAAGACCTCTATTATCGGCTGCATGTGGTGCCGCTGGCGTTGCCGCCGCTGCGTGAGCGTACCGATGATATTGTGCTGTTGCTCAAACAGTTTACCGCCGATCTGGCAAGGCATCATGGCCGAAAGGCCCCGCGCTACTCGGTTACTGCACGCAATCTGGTGAAACAGTATCGTTGGCCCGGCAATGTGCGGGAGCTGCGCAATTTCTGTCAGCGCATGGTGATCCTGATGCCTGGGGCCATTGTCCAGCCTGCCGATATGCCACTGGAGATGCGACGGGATAACGCCACCGCGGCCAAGGCGGGATTGTTCTCCCTGCCGGAAGAGGGGGTCGATCTGTTTGCGCTGGAGGGCGATATCATCCGCCAGGCGATCTGCATGAGCGGTGGTAATCGCAGCAAGGCGGCGCGTCTGCTGGGGCTGACCCGCGATACCCTGCTCTATCGCGTCCAGAAGCACGCCATAGAGATCTGATTCAATTCATCGCTGGTAGGGGCAGGCCTCCGTGCCTGCCCCTATTTTTATGGGCGGCTATTCTCAGTGGTAGGGTGGGTTAGCGGCGCGCGCATGGTGCAGAGTAAACGGCCACCTCCCGCGCAAGGCGCACCTAACCCACCTTGCGGCCTACCTGCCTGTAGGAGCGGCGCCCTCGCCGCGATGATCGATCCACGACAGTGCCGCGACCAATCGGCCCGAGGGCTGGCCTCCTGCAGGCCAGGGGGGCACCCCGGCAGCTCGTCTCACAGCCAGCGCTCAACAATCCTTATGCCGGTGTCTTCCGGGGAATTGCGGATGGCAAAACCCAGTCTACGCATCAATGACAGCATGCGGTTGTTATCCGACAGCACCTCACCCTCGATCAGGCGGATGCCCCGGGTTCTGGCTGCTTCCATCAGTGCTTCCATCAGTTTTGAGCCGATGCCCATGCGGCGTTTGGTATCCAGTACCGCCAGGGCAAATTCGCAGGATTGGCTGTCGGGGTTGACGGTGTAGCGGGCCACGCCCAGCTGGGTCCGTTTGCCATTTTCGTTAATAACCGCGATCAGTGCCATCTCCCGGTCGTAGTCGGGCTGGGTAAAGCGCGCCAGCATCTCGGGTGTCAGCTCATCGATGGTCTGCATAAAACGGAAATATTTTGCTTCCGGTGACATGTTACGCACGAACTCCTGCTCCGTGTCGGCATCTTCCGGGCGGATCGGGCGTATGGTCAGGGCAGTGCCGTCTGGCAGGTGGAAGCGGTTGACCAGTTGGGAGGGGTAGGGGTGGATGGCCATGTGGGCGTAGGGAATGGGTGCCGTAGAGGGCCGCGCCACTCGAATACGCACATCTGCCGCCACAACGCCATGCTCATCCGCCAGCAATGGATTGATATCCATCTCCTTGATATGGGGTAGTTCACAGACCATGTCGGATACCCGCAACAGCACATGCTCCACATCCTCCGGGTTGACTGCAGACATCTGCCGAAACGGTTCCAGCAGTTTGGCCGCGCGGGTACGGGCGATCAGGCGCTGTGCCAGCAGGCTGTTGAGTGGTGGCAGGGCCACGGCACTGTCACGCAGTATTTCCACGGCAGTGCCTCCGGAGCCGAAGGCAATGACCGGGCCGAAGACCGGGTCACGCTTCACCCCGACCATCAGCTCCCGGGTATTGGGGTTGGAGGACATGGGTTCCACCGTAACACCCAGAATCTTCATCTCCGGGTGCCGCTTCTGCACCGACTCTACCAGCGACTTGAAGGCGCTATGGACCTCCGGGGCGTTGGTGATATTCAGCCGCACCCCTCCCACATCTGATTTGTGGCTGATGTCTGGGGAGTTGATCTTCAGCGCCACCGGAAAGCCGACCGTCTCCGCCGCCACCAGGGCCTGAGTGGGCGTGCCGGCCTCAATGGTCTGGGTGCAGGGGATGTGAAAGGCGCGCAATACCGCCTTTGATTCCAGATCGGAGAGCATTTCCCGACCCTCAGCCAGTGCGGCCTCCATGATCAGCCGGACTCCCTCCACATCGGGTTCGCGCTGATCCGAGAGCGGTCCCGGAGTCTGCAGCAGCAGCTTCTGGTTCTGGCAGTGTCGGGAGAGGTAGGCAAATGCCTCGACCGCCCGCTCCGGTGTGATAAAGCTGGGCAGGTGGTTGGACGACAGTCGTTCCCGCGCCTCGCGAATGCGCGTCTCCCCCATCCAGCACGCCAGTACCGGCTTGCCCTTTCTCTCCTTGGCCGCCTCGATCACAGCCTGGGCCGAATCCAGCGGATTGCTCATGGGCAGGGGGGTGAACAGGGTGAGGATGCCATCCACCCCGGGGTCCTTCAGGCACGCCTTGACCGCCTCGCCATAGGCCTCCGCACCGGCATCGCCGGTGATGTCGATGGGGTTGCTGTGGGACCAGTTGCCCGGCAGGTGCTTGTCCAGGGCGGCAACTGTCTCATCACTCAGATGGGCTATTTCGACCCGCAGGTCCTCTGCCCGGTCAGTGGCCAGGACGCCGGGGCCTCCCCCGTTGGTGATAATGGCCAACCGGTTGCCATTGACCTTTTTCCCGGCCGAGAGTATTTCCGCGGCGGCGAACAGTTGTCCGAAGGTCATGGCTCTGACCACGCCGGCCCGTTCCAGTGCGGCATCAAACACATCATCTGAGCCGATCATGGCCCCGGTATGGGTACTGGCCGCCTGTGATCCCCTGGCATGCCGGCCGACCTTCAGCACAATGACCGGCTTGGCGCGGGCGGCTGTACGCAGGCCGCTCATGAACGCCCGGGCATCGTGAATCCCCTCGATATAGAGCAGGATGGCCGATGTCTTGTAGTCTGAAGCCAGGTAATCCAGGACGTCACCAAAATCGATATCGATGGCATTGCCCAGCGAGACCACGGTAGAGAAACCGAGCTGATGGGGTTTTGCCCAGTCCAGAATAGCGGTGCAGAGGGCACCGGACTGGGAGACCAGTGCCAGACCACCGGCCGGTGCGGGCGTCTCCAGGAAGGTGGCGTCCAGCCCGACGCTGGGGCGCATCAGGCCCAGGCAGTTGGGTCCGACCAGACGCAGATTGTAGTGCCTGGCGGTCTCCAGAATCGACCGCTCGATACGTGCACCCGCCGGACCGGTTTCACGAAACCCCGGAGTCAGGATCACTGCGGCCCGAACACCCTGTTCACCACATTCACGGATAATTGCCGGCACGGTCTTTGCCGGTGCAGTGATCACCGCCAGATCGACCGGGTGTTCGATATCACCGATCTGTTTGAAACAGGCATGACCCTGAACCGATTTATGGCTGGGGTTGACCGGGTAAAGCTCGCCCTTGAAACCGGCCTGAAGCAGATTTTTAAAGACCCGGGTGCCGATACTTTCCGGCTTTTCGCTGGCGCCGAATACGGCGATGCTCTTGGGCGAGAAAAGAGTGTCGAGATGGTGTGGGCCCATTGTCTTTTTGCCTGTTGCGTAGGAAAAGAATAGAGTAGTTTAGGAGTCTGTCGGACTTAACACTGATCTACTGCGGAAAAGCCGGATTTGGCCATATTCTCCGATCTTTCTCGTTGAATAGCTCCACTATTCGTCTCGAAAGATCAGAAAATCTGTCTCAAACCGGCCTTCCCTTGCTACGATCGGTCAAGCCCGACAGACTCCAGCGTGAGGGTGATTTTACATTTTTTTGAGGGTTGAGTTTTGCCTATAGCCTATATTTCACATCCCGATTGCCTGTTGCATGATGTTGGTCAAGATCATCCGGAACAGCCGGGGCGCCTGCGTGCCATTCAGGACCTGTTGATCAGTACCGGAATGGAGCTCGCCTTGAACCAGTACGAGGCCCCACTGGCGAAGCGCGAGCAGCTGGAGCTGGCGCACGATCCGGATTACATCAGCATGCTGTTTACCGATGCGCCTCATGAAGGGATTCTGGAGCTGGATGGCGATACCTTTATGATGCCGAATACCCTGAACGCGGCGCTGCGCGCAGTCGGCGGGGTAGTGATGGGTGTTGATCTGGTGATGAGCAAAGAGGTGACCTCGGCGTTTTGCGCCATACGCCCGCCCGGCCATCATGCCGAGCGTGATCGCGCCATGGGCTTCTGTTATTTCAATAACGTGGCGGTGGGTGCGGCCCATGCAATTGCGCAGTATGGACTGGAGCGGGTCGCGATCATCGATTTTGATGTGCACCACGGCAACGGTACCGAACATATTTTCGCCACCGATCCCAGGGTGCTGTTCTGCTCCAGCTTTCAGCACCCTTTTTATCCCTTTACCGGGCATGAGACGGACACGGACCACATCGTCAATATCACCCTCCCGGCGGGGGCGAATGGCGCCGAGTTCCGTAAACAGGTGGAGGCGCACTGGGTGCCCGCCCTGCACCACTTCAAGCCGCAACTGGTAATGATCTCCGCCGGTTTCGATGCCCACATCTCGGATGATATGAGTCACCTTCGTTTGCGCGAGGCGGACTATGACTGGGTAACCTCCCTGCTTAAGGACATTGCCGACCAGTATGCCGAGGGGCGTATTGTCTCGACCCTGGAAGGGGGTTATGAACATGGCTCCCTGGCCCGCAGCGTGCTGGCCCATCTGGACGCCCTGCTGGGGCATCGCTAGGTGCTGCCGATTTCCGTGACATGGTCTGTTGGATGTTGTATTACGCCCCGCCGGTTGATTCAACCTACGGTATTGTTCCTTTCCCGTTGGTAGGTCGTCTTGGCGCAGCGTAAGCCGACAACGGCTCTATAACAAGGCGAGTGACAGCCAGGGCCAGTAGGTGATTACCAGCAGAGCCGCCAGCAGAATCAGGAACCAGGGCAGGGTGGCCAGATAGAGCTGCAGTACCGGTTTGTTGAAGCGGTAGCTGGCGATGAACAGGTTCATCCCCACCGGCGGGGTGAAATAGCCGATCTGCATGTTGGCCAGGAAAATGATCCCGAGATGGACCGGGTCGATACCGTAGCCGATGGCGATCGGCAACAGCAGCGGCACCATCAGCACCAGGGCGGAAAAAATGTCCAGCATGGTGCCGAGGATCAGCAGAAAGATATTGAGCAGGATCAGGAAGGTCAGCTTGTCGCTGACCAGCTCCCGAATGGTCTCGAACAGCAAGCTCGGTACCCCGGCGTCGATCAGGTAGTTGGTGGAGGCGAGGGAGAGCCCGAGGATCAACAGGATACCTCCTACCAGCACCATGGATTCACGCATAACCACCGGAAGTTTGCCGAGCGGGATCTCGCGCAGGATCAGTACCTCCACCAGCAGCACATAACAGGCAGTCACCGCGGCGGCCTCGGAGATGGCGAAGAAGCCGCTGTAGATGCCCCCCAGTACAACGATGGGCAGCGGCAGCTCCCAGATGGCATCCTTCACGGCCGCCAGCGCCTCGCTCGCGGAGAAGGGGGTCAGGGGCAGGGAGCGGTTGGAAAAGATGGACCAGGCGGCCAGCAGGCTCAGCATCAGCAGGCCGGGCAGAATCCCCGCCAGAAACATCGCGTCCACGGTGATGTTATGGGCAATGCCCAGCTGTTGGGCGATCACCGCGTAGAGAATCAGCGGCAGCGCCGGGGCGAACAGCAGTCCTAGACTGCCGGAGGTAGTGACCAGACCAAGACTGAAGTTGTCCCGGTAACCGGACTGGGTCAGGGCCGGGTAGAGCAGGGCCCCGAGGGCCACGATGGTGACACCGGATGCCCCGGTAAAGGCGGTGAACAGGGCGCAGGCTACCAGGGAGACCAGCGCCAGGCCGCCCGGCATCCACCCCAGCAGTGCCTGGGTGAGGCGTACCAGACGGCGCGGGGCGCCGCTCTCACTCAGCAGATAGCCGGCGAAGGTGAACAGCGGGATCGCCAGTAGTACCGGCATCTCGGCGATCCGGTAGAACTCGATGGCCACGACCGACAGGTCGATATCGGAGCGGTAGAAGCCGAGCAAGGCACTGGCGGCGATAATGCCGAACAGCGGCGCACCCAGCAGCGCCAGCAGCAACAGCAGCAGACCGGTCAGGATCATCCGGCCTCCCTTTGCCGCGGATGCCCTGTGAAGCTGCTGAGCAGCAGTCGCAGGGCGATGATGGAAAAACCGACCGGCATGACGAGCTGAAACGGCCAGATCGGCAGGAGGTCGAGAAAACGGCTGCCATCCTCGTATTCAAACAGCACGAACCTCGCTGAATGCCATGCCAGCAGGAGGCATACCAGCGCGGTGAAGCCATCGGTCAGTCGGCGGGCGATACGGCCGGCCGATTCCGGGAGGTAGCGGGTGAGCAGGTCAATGCGGATGTGGTTATTGTCCCGGGTCGCCGCCACGGCGCCCAGCAGGGTAATCCACAGCACCATCAGCCGCAGGGTCGGGTCTCCCCAGGCGAGGCTGTAGTCCCAGAGGTTGCGCATCAGGATCTGGCTGGTGGCAAGCAGGATCATGGCCGTGAGCAGCAGAGCAAGCAGCAGGTCCTCCAGCCGCTGGAGCTGTGCTCTTGCCCGATCCAGTCTCACTCTCAAGTTGTCTCTCCGGGAGGCGGGATAAAACAGTCCAAGTGCAGTGCCAGCCAGATGCAGAGTGGGTCGGTGGACGTGTCTACCACCCGATGGGGTGTTCCGGCGGGTATCTGCAGGCTGTCGCCCGCAGCGAGTTGGAGGCGCTTTCCCTCCACTTCCAGGGTTCCCTTACCTTGCAGCACCATCACCCACTCGTCCTCCTGCTGCAGAAACGGCCTTGAGTTGAAGCGGGGTGGACTGATAATGCGCAGTAGTCTGGCGTGGCGGTTCCCGGCGAGCATTTCCATCTGTTCTTCCCGGCCGGTGTCCGGCAGGTCGGCCAGCAGGTTGCGGGTCTTCATGCCTTACCTCTGCGTTTTCCTGAAATCATCCAGCAGCTGTTGAATCTGTTGGAAGAGCACCGGGTCAAGCTGATTTTCCTTTTTCAAATCCGCCTCCACCTTGCCAATCAACTGCTGCCAGCTTTCACGCTCTCCATCCTTCGGCTGATGAAACTGGATGCCTCGCTGTTCCAGCACCTGCCGGGCTCCCAGGTTGTCGTTTCTGATCTGCTGGTTGATCTGCCGAAACCGATCCGCCATGACCTCCCTAAGGATTTTTCGATCGTCGGGAGCGATGTTCTTCAGCGCCTGCTCGCGGATCACCAGGGTGCCATACAGATAGATCAGCGGGATATCGGCCACATACTTGATCCGGGTGTGCCACTGTAGCGCAATGGCGCCGGATGGAGATGAGCCGACGGTATCGATCAGGCCGGTCTGCAGCCCGGTCAGTACGTCGGTCAGGGGCAGTGGCACCGGTGAGACGCCGATGCTTTGGAAGGCGCTGAGGCTGATCTGATCTCCTTCCGGGGTCCAGATCTTGCGTTTCAGCAGCTGTTCCACGTTCCCCAGCGGCTGCTGCGACATCAGGTATGCGAACCCCCCTTCACTGATGCCGTAACTGACGAATCCAGCTTTTTTCAAGCCGGCCATCAACAGTGGATCCATGCGTTCGCGAACAAAGTCCACTTCGGCAAATGAGCGAAACAAAAACGGAAAGCTGTATATTTGAATGTCGGGGTAGACGGCTGCGAGTCCGCCGGCGGTAAGGGCGCCTCCGTGCAGCTGCCCGATACGGATCTTTCTCAGCACGCTATTGTCGTTGCCCATCACGCCACCGGGATAGAAGCGCAGTTTTACTCGCCCATCGGTGCGTTGTTCGAGCTCTTTGGCACCGGATCGAAGCATGTTCATCCAGCTGGTGCCGTCCGGTGCCAGTGTGGCTATCTTCAATGTGGTAGCGTGGATCTGGGTGGCGGGGATCAGCAAGAGCAGCAGTATGAGCAGGCGTTTTGGCATGGGGCATCCAGGCATTGTTTTTAATTGGCGTAATCTTGATGCTTATTCTGCCACGGCAGAGTCTAGAAGTACTCATCCTTCAGCAGCAGTTCGGCTTGCTGTTTTGCCAGGATGTTACTCAGGGTCAGATCTGGCGCCTGCGCCGGGGCCGCCAGTACTTCATGCAGCAGTCGGTCATGTAGCGGTTGATCAAACACCAGCCGCGCATAGCGTCGGGCGTATTCCACCTTGGCCATCAGGTCGTGCCCGCCGGAGTAGGTGATTGCCAGTTCAAAATGCGCCTTGCCGATTTCCGGCTTGCCGCCCAGTGCCGGTGGTAGCTGGGAGTGCATGACCCCCAGATAGAGCTGTGCCCGGCCCTGGTCATATTCCGGTGCCTGGGCGATGATCCGCTCCAACAGGTGTTCCACCTTGGGTAGATCGGCCAGTGCGCCCCAGTCGTCGCTGCGGGCGGCGATCCAGCCGGCCCAGCTGGTGGCATATACGTAGAGCAGGTTCAGTTCGCCTGGTGCGATTCGGTCGACAGTTGCAGCAAACTGGTCATAGCGGGCGTCCGTCTGTTCACAGATCTCCCTGTATCGGGCACAAAATGCCAGTTGGGCATATTCCCAGGAGCGCTGGGTAAGCCGCTTGACCCGGACCGGTTCACGGATCAGCCCGGTGGCAAAGGCACCATAAAGGCGGGAGCCGGCCAGCAGCAGGGATTGATCGTTCGGGTTATCGCGTATCATGCCGTCGAGTAACAGCAGATAGGCCGGAGCCCCGGCCCGGACAATATCGGGATCATCCTGGTTCAGCATCGCACTGGCCAGGTTGGTTGCCAGTCGCTCCCTGGCCATGGAGGCGCAGCCGGTCAGCAGGGCCAGTATGAGTGCGGTGATGAGGATTCGATACAGGCCCCGGGTCGCGCCCCCCGTGCCCGGAGTTTCCCGGCACACGGGTTCAGCGGTGTTTCTTGTTGACCTGTTCAATATGTTGGACCCAGTTGCGAAATGCGGTGCCGAGGTTGAAGCCCCCATGGCGTCGCCCCCGAAAGGTGCCGAAGCAGCGATCTGATCGATTATCACCCGGGCCTTCGAGGCGGGTGGAGCCGATATTCAACAGCATGATGATGAGAAAGACATCCAGTACCAGCAGGAGTATGACTGCCGGGCCGTGCAGCAGGATGCTTTGTTGGGTCCAGCTGAAGATACTGGCCTGATAATCAATGACGATCCAGATAGTGGAAAACAGCAGGGCTACCGCCAGGAGCGATGAGAAGTCGGCAATCCGTTCATGATTGCGTGCATAGCCCTTGATTTGTGAACAAATCGTCATACCCACCCCCCTTTCATTATTATGGTTTACTGAAAGTAAGGAAAAAACCGGGAAAGTGCAAGCGGGGGCAGGGGGTTAGAGCGGAGACGTCTTGACTCCGATCCCAAAATCGCCGGATTCCTTACTTCGATCCACCCATGCATTGGGGCGAGTCGGGGGCGCTGCCGCGCCGTGATTCCCACTCTGCCGGTGTCATGGTATGTAACGCCAGGGCATGCAGGCTGCCTGAAAACAGTGGCTTGATCAGGCCGTTGATCTTGCGATGACGTGCTACCAGGGGCAGGCCCTCAAACTGGTCACTGACGACCACGATCTTGAAATGGGATTGTGCGCCCTTTGGCACGTTGTGCATGTGGCTCTCATCGATTACTTCGAGATGATCCGGATGCAGGGCATCCGCAATCAGTGCGGTTAGTTGGTCTTTCATTATCACCTGCTCAGTGTTCAATGGGCACGCTACGCTTCGCCTATGCGGGCGAGGGGCGAGCCGGGAGTGATAAGCGTCGCCCATCCTATGGTTGTCCGCGCGGCGTCTCGCCATAAAAGGCTTCGGCCCGGTGCAAAAGATTACCAGCCGATAATACGCCTTAGGGCGACCAAATTTTCAACGTGAATTTCAGGGTTTTGATCTGTCGCGATCATTCACCCAGAAACTTCTCGGTCAGCCTGTACTGCCTGTCGGCTTCATTTTCCAGTTCACCGGAGTCGCTTTCGATCATCAGGCAGTTTTTTGCCATGCGTGATTGAATGGCGGCTTTCCAGGCGGCGTTATAGTTTTCCGTTATCAGTGCGTCGGGAGTCAGCGCGGCGGCACAGGCAGCGGCGATGAAGTGTTCCGCCTGCAGACCCCAGTCTGCGTCACGGCCACAGGCGGTATAGGTCTTGGTGGCGATGGATTTCGCCACCTTGAAGGCATCCTTCAGCTCCTGGTCGGTACTGTCCGATATCAGGGCCACTTTCAACGCACTCATCAAACTTGGATTATCTACCTGTTCGCATACGCTCTGGGTGAAGCGTGCGCCGAGCAGGCGTTGCTGCTCTCTTGGAAGGTTGTTCAGGGCGTTTTTTAACTCTTGATCATTGCTGATGTTCATGATGGATCTTCCTTGCCATGGCGGTCAGGTTTTAGTTACCGGCGTGTGCTTTTTGGCTGCGCCGATCTCAGGAACTGTCCAATAATCGAATTACTTGGGGGTGATGGTTTTTATCTGCCCAGGAGCGGGCGGTTTCTCCTGCAAAATCTATCGTGCCGACGGTGGCTCCGCCGCTGATTAGTGCTGAGACACTCTCCAGGTGCCCCCGCTTGGCGGCCCAGATCAGTGCCGTCCAGCCTTTGGTGGACTCCTGCAGGTTCGGGTTGGCTCCCCATGCCAGGAGGGCCTTGACCAGACCGGCATGATTGTTCGAGGCAGCCAGCATCAGTGCCGTGTAACCACCGTTATCGACCAAGTCCACTCTGGCCCCGGCCTTGATCAGCTGGTCCGCTACCTGGATGTGACCATAAAGTGCCGCCTTCATCAGTGGGGTCCATTGGCAACTATCCCGGCCGTCCACCGGGTCGTGCGCTGAGAGCAGGTTCTGGACCCTGGATATGTCGCCCTGCTCTGCAGCTGTAATCAGGGCAGGCACGCTCATCTCTTTGTCGGTGGCCGGTGGTTCTGGCGAGCAGGCGGCCAGCGGCAACAGTCCCGGCAACAACAGATAGATGATCAGTGGGCGTTTCACCGTCATTGGGATCACCGAACATTATAGTTGTCTTATAATGAAAGGCGGTGTGCCGGTCGACAATGATTATTCTCAATGCCGGTTCGATATTCGGGGCATTAACTGTCCGCGCCCTTGTCGGGCCGGAACCAGGGATTGGGGAAGGGGGTGATATTGGCGTTGCCGTCCAGTTCCATGATCTTGCACTGACCCCGCTTTTCCACCTCATCCACGCGAATGACTGCATGCATCGGGATCAGGGTGCGGCTTACCCCGCCGAATTCAGCCTTAAGCTTCTCCTCGGCAGGATCAATAACCACGCTACTGGTCTCGCCAAAGATCAGATTACGAATCTCCAGGAAACCGAACACCTCCGCCTGTCTGACCGACTCGGCGTAGAGCTGGTAGACCTTGGCCTGGTTGATGAAGGATATTCTGAATATATGCATGATGCCGAATTTATTTCTCCATCGGGAGTTGCTGGCATTTTTTACAGAGTCCGTACAGGGTCATATTGTGTTCGGCCATTTTGAACCCGGCCTTCTCTGCGATCTGGCGCTGTCTGGCCTCAATGGTTTCGTCGTTGAACTCTTTGACCACACCGCAACGGACGCAGATGATGTGGTCGTGGTGATCGCCCTCTGCGATTTCGAATACCGCCCTTCCCCCCTCAAACTGGTGGCGTTTCACCAGCCCGGCCTGTTCACACTGGGTCAGCACGCGGTAGATGGTGGCGACACCGATATCTTCATCATGGGTTAGCAGTATTTTGTATATATCCTCGGCACTGGCGTGTTGTCCCTCGCCTTGACTCAGAATCTCCAGGATTTTGAGTCGTGGCAGAGTGACCTTGAGTCCGGCCTGTTTCAGTTTTGATGTGTATTCGGTCACTGCCTGATTCCTGGTAGGTATACCTTGCCTATGAGTATACCACTCTGCTTCCCTGTAAGGCATCAGTCACACTCTACCGGCCCGGGGTACATTGCGCCGTCCTATCGGTGGTATGATTTCCCTGGAAAGCATAGGCAAACCGATTGGATCCAATAATGAAAGAGAGTGAAAAGTTCAAGCTGGGCGAGAGCCTGCCGTTGAAGCAGGTGCTGGATAGTCTTCCGTACAACAGCGATGGCCTGATCCCGGCCATAGCCCAGCAGCACGATACCGGTGAAGTGCTGATGATGGCATGGATGAATCGGGTGTCACTGGATGAGACCCTGGAGAAGGGGCGGGTCTGCTATTGGTCCCGTTCACGTCAGAAACTGTGGCGCAAGGGCGAATCGTCCGGGCAGGTACAGTTATTGAAGGATATGCGCTTTGACTGCGACGGCGATACCATTTTGCTACTGGTCGATCAGACCGGCCCTGCCTGCCATACCGGCCGCCGCACCTGTTTTTACAATGCGGTGCGCGGGGACCGGGTCGAGGTCGTGAGTGAACCGTTGATCGACCCGGAAACGCTTTACGGTAAATAACCGACGGAATATCAGGCTATGTTGGAAGTTACACCAGTCAAGGCATTTAAAGATAACTTTATCTGGATGCTGCACAATCCAGGCAGTGAGACGGCTGTGGCGGTCGATCCGGGCGAGAGTGCTCCGGTGCTGGCCTGGCTTGAGGCGCGTGGGTTGCGCTTGAGCGCGATCCTGATCACCCACAAACATATCGATCACACCGGTGGGGTGATGGATCTGCAGTTTGCCTTTCCCGGGGTCGCCGTTCTGGGGCCGGCAAACGAATCCATACGCGGTATCAAGGTCCGGCTGAAGGAGGGGGAGCACCCGCAGATCCCGGGGCTGGAGGCTGATTTTAGCGTGATGGAGGTACCGGGCCATACCGAGGGCCATATCGCTTATTATGGAGAGGGCCTGCTATTCTGTGGTGATACCCTGTTTTCTGCCGGCTGCGGGGGGATCTTTGGTGGTACCCATGCGCAGATGCATGCATCGCTGCAACGAATCGCCGGGTTGCCGGCGGATACCCTGGTCTACTGTGCCCATGAATATACCCTGGCCAATCTGGGATTTGCCAAGTGGGTGGAGCCGGAAAGTGCGGCAATCCTGAAGCGCGAGCAGGAGGTCCAGGCACTGCTCGCACAGGGGGATAACACGGTCCCCTCGAAGCTGGGCACCGAGCTGGCGACCAATCCGTTCCTGCGCGTGGCTGTGCCGGAGGTGCGCGTGGCGGCTGAGCGCTATATGGGGCACGTCCTGACCGATGGTGCAGAGGTGTTTACCGCAATCCGGCGCTGGAAAGACCGGGAGTATGATTAGCCCCGGTCCTGCCCGGGCCCGGCGTAGTTCCTGTTTCCCTTTTTAACTATTGAATCGAGTAATCAATGGCCGAGCAAATCCTGATTAAAAATGCATCCATGGTGAATGACGGGCGGATTCTGCAGGGCGACCTGCTGATCCGCAACGGACGGATTGAGCAAATATCGCCGGAGATCGCCGTACCGGAGCAGGCACGGGTCCTGGATGCCGAGGGCCATACCCTGATTCCCGGAATGATTGATGATCAGGTGCATTTTCGCGAGCCGGGAGCCACCCATAAGGGGGACATGCGGAGCGAATCCCGGGCGGCGGTGGCGGGTGGTATTACCAGTTTCATGGATATGCCCAACACCAATCCGCAGACCACTACCCGTCGGGCGCTGGAGGAGAAATATGTTCTGGCGGCCGACCGGTCTCTGGCCAACTATGCCTTCTACCTGGGCGCCACCAACGATAACCTGGATGAGATCGTGGCCCTGGACCCGAAGCAGGCGTGCGGGATCAAGGTCTTCATGGGGGCCTCGACCGGTAACATGCTGGTCAACAGGGAGGAGGCGCTGGAGGCGATCTTCAGAGATGCGCCACTGCTGGTTGCCACCCATTGTGAAGATACGCCGACCATCCAGCAGATGGAGGAGACTTATCGCGAAAAGTATGGTGAGGATGTGCCGATGGAGTGCCATCCGGAGATCCGCAGTGCCGAGGCCTGCTACCTCTCGTCCTCCATGGCGGTGGCGCTGGCGAAAAAACATGATACCCGGCTGCATGTGCTGCACCTGACCACGGCGCGGGAGATGGAGCTGTTTGAGCCCGGACCGCCAGACGCCAAGCGGATCACCGCCGAGGCCTGTGTGCACCATCTCTATTTTGATGACCGGGACTATGCGCGCAAGGGGAGCTTTATCAAGTGCAATCCGGCGGTGAAGAGCAAGTCCGATCGGGACGCGCTGCGCAAGGCGCTGGTGGAGGGGCGGATTGATGTGGTAGCGACCGACCACGCGCCTCATACCCTGGATGAAAAACTCAACAGCTACTTCAAGGCGCCCGCCGGGCTGCCTTTGGTGCAGTGGGCCCTGCCGATGATGTTTGAGCTCTATCATGATCGTCTGATCAGCCTGGAACAGCTGGTGGAGAAGACCAGCCATGCCCCGGCACGCCTGTTCAATGTCAGTCAGCGCGGCTATCTGCGCGAAGGCTACTGGGCGGATCTGGCGCTGGTGGATCTGAACAACCCCACCCGTGTGGAGCGCCGGGATGTGCTCTACAAGTGCGGCTGGTCGCCGATGGAAGGCGAGCGGTTGCGCTCAAGGATTGTCGCCACCTTCGTCAATGGACAGATGGCCTACCGTAATGGCCGGGTCAACGATGCCGTGCTGGGTCGGCGACTGGAATTTGATCGCTGAGGAGAGTTAACCGACAAGACCTACTCTCGTAGGATGCCTGCCCCGGGCGGAATTCGCGGCGAGGGCGCCGCTCCTACCCGATGACACATTTCGGGTTGAGCGGTAGGTCGTGTTAGCCGAAGGCGTAACCCGACAAAGCACTAACGCTCCCTCACCTACATCCATACAGGTGAGGCGTAGTGTGCCTTCATTCTCAGTGATCCTTGACCCCCTTACCTCTTGAGGATATTCCGGATCAGCTATGCCCGACGGCCCCTTTGTCCACGCCTTCAAACGCCTCGACCCGAAATGCCTCATCCGGATGCTCTCGCTTCAGCGTATCGGCGATATGCTGGGCCAGGTTCTCCACCGTTGTGTCGCTGTCAACCAGATAGCAGCGGTGACTTGGGATTTCCAGTTTGAATAGCCCTTGATTGGCGGTATAGCCGAAGTGGTAGAACAGCTGATTATCCTGCTGGACTGAGTCCTGCAGGTCGCTGCTGGTTCCGATATAGATATCCCGCCAGCGGTTTGCCCAATTCGCTTCCAGCTGTTGGTCCCGCACGCCATTGCGATAAATAATTATGCGGGAGCGGTGTCCGTGAGCGATGCGCTGGCAGTTTCCCGCATGATGCTTCAATCCGTGGCTGTAACGGTACCAGGCGCCGGTTATCGATTCGGCGTAGAGCCGCAGGCGTAATCCCTGGATATTGTCCGGCAGAAGTGGTTGAAGCCGGTCGATAATAGCCTTGATCAGACTCTCTTCAGTGATGTTTTCCGCCTGGATTAAGGTCACCGCGCTATTTGGGCCGCTGTGTACCAGGGTCTCCCCTGATGTCAGTTGAAAGCGGATGTCGCAACGGTGCTCCTGCTGCTGGACCCGGCAATGCGCATAGCGCGCCGGGACCAGCAAACGGTGGTCGAACTCCTGGTCTATACAGCGCTTGACCTGTTTTTTTACCTCGCTGAAATCAAGCACCATGCCCTGATGATCGAGTGAGCCGTCCAGTTCGATATCCACCAGCCAGCTTTCGCCCAACAGGCCTGCAGCGGGATCTAGGTAAGAGAAGTCTATCGCCGTCAAGCGGTTAACGAACAGTGTGGTCATGTTGCTTCTGTGGGTCTGCGGTGCGAGGTTGAGCATCTTTGCAGGCTTTGCCTGTACAGGCAAGTCCCAGGGCTCTTTGGCGATTTTCCAGGCAATCAGACGCAGGCTGAATGCAGCCGCCATCTTCCCCTGCAGAAACCATCCTCGCACCCATCATGGCGGAATCCGGGGTCGGGTTGGTGGGCTCGTCCCGGATTCCGCTGCACTCCAACCAGGCTACCCTTTGTGCCTGGCAAAGCCCGATTGCAGGCTTTGCAATATCGAATTATCGATAACGGTTGTCAGGCGGCCTGCTCTTCCTGCCTGTCCAGCGCTTCGGTGATCTGGTTGGATTCCCCGGTGACAGGCGGGTTCGCACACTCATCGGATGTGATTTTGAACTGCTGAACCACCTGTTGCAGTTCTGCCGCAAGTTGCCCCAGGTGAGTGGTGGTGTTCATCGATTGCTGGGAAAGCGTGGCGGCGCTCTTGCTCTCCTGGCTGATCGAGATGATCGACCGGTTGATCTCTTCGGAGACGCTGCTCTGCTGCTCAGAAGCCAGGGCGATCTGCCGGTTCATGGCATTGATGGTCTCAATGGCGGCATTGATCGCTTCCAGAGATGTGCGGGCGCTGTTGGCTTGCTGTACGTTCTCTTCCGCCGTGGTGCAGCCGTTCTCCATCGCTTTTACCGCCTGGTGCGTGTTGTGCTGCAGGTTACGGATCATCTCCTCGATCTCGCCGGCGGACTCCTGGGTGCGAGTCGCCAGATTACGCACCTCATCCGCCACTACGGCAAATCCCCGGCCCTGTTCACCCGCCCGGGCGGCCTCAATGGCCGCGTTCAATGCCAGCAGATTGGTCTGTTCGGCAATGCCCTTGATGACGTCCAGTACACTGCCTATGCCCTCGCTGTTTTTCTCCACCTGGCCGATGATGCTTGCCGCATTGGTGATTTCACGATGCAGGGCCTGGATTGAGTGGGCGGTCTGTTCCATCGTCTTGTGTCCGGTTGCTGCCTCTTCGGTGGCCGAACGGGTCGCCTGCGAGGCGCTGGCGGCATTGCTGGCCACTTCGCTGATGGTTGCGGACATCTGGTGAATGGCGGTCGCCACCTGCTGGGTCTCCTGCTCCTGCGCCAGCACCATGCGGCTGATGTTGCGGGTGCTTTCAGTGGTTTCGGCCACCGCGCTTATGACCTCCCCGGTGGCATTGGCGGTGTGCTGCACCAGTGCCTGGATTTTGATGATGAAGGTGTTGAACGCCTGCGCCAGGTGGCCGATTTCATCCTGGGTACGGCACTCCAGGCGGCGGGTCAGGTCACCCTCACCATGGGCGATATCATCCAGGGCATTGACCACTTCGCTGAGCGGCTTGCAGATGGCCCGGCCAATCAGCCAGGCCATGAACAGGCCGATAAGCAGACCGATGACCATCAGGGTCGAGACGGTCAGAGTGGTTTGGGTGGTTTCATCAATCAATGTGGTGTTGGTCCGGATGATGGCATCGGACTGCAGTGACTCCAGGGCGGTCAGCTTGTTGTCGATCTCATTGAAAAGCGGGGTCGCCTCACTGCGGACCAGCCAGGCATCGGTACGCCATTGGTCACCACCATGGATCTGCATCATCTTGTCAATATTGGCCTTGTAGGTGGCCAATTGGTTCTGGAACTGCTGCAGTGAATCGGTCTGGTCCAGGGTTAGTTCATCCTCGTATTCCGATAACCGGCCGAGCAGTTGTTCCGTGCGCTCCAGATAGAGATTGAGATCGTTGATAACCGCCTCTGAACGAAATGCCAGATAGCCGCGGATGCTGCTCATGACATTGCTCCAGGCGTAACGCAGATCGGCGAACAGGGTTAGCAGTGAACGCCGTTCAGGGGTCGCTTCCTCTTCCTGCTCCGAGGCGATCATCTGGGAGGTCAGTTGGACCATGATCCGACTCATAGGGTTGAGATCGGAGTTGGCAAAGGCGATGCCGGGGAAGTTCTTTTCATAGCTGGTAGCGGTATCAAGCAGTCGATCGCCGAGGGCGCGGAACTGTTCCAGATCTTTTGCAAGACCTTCCACCAGCGCCGCGGACTGGCTGTCAGAGGTGACTGCCTTGAGCCCTCTCAGCTGATTCACCAGGGTTTCCGAGTCCTTGAGCCCTTTCAAAAATCCTTCTCGGTGGCTCTCCTCCTTGGTCGACAGGAAGAAGCCCAGTGCGCTGGCGGTCTGGTGGACGCTGGCGGAGAGTTCCTTGGAGAGCAGGGCAGTGGGTTGTCGAATCTGCACCATCTCAACGACCGAATTTTCCACATTGTCCAGGCTGTTAAGGGTCTGGACGGAGATGGCGGCAATAATGGCCAGCAGCACGGTGAAGCCAACCCAGACCTTGTGACGGATTTTCATTGTATTGAACACGCGGCTACCTCCCATGGAGAATCGTTGTGATTCCTTTATCCGGTCCGGCTTTAGTGTCGGATCTCTTTTATATGCAACAGATTAACGGCGGTGTTTCGGGAATCTTTAGTTCCATGGATATTGAGGGGTTTTAGGGTGGAGTGACCAGGGTGCGTAGGGGGAAATGGAGCCACCCGCCGGAATCGAACCGGCGACCTCATCATTACGAGTGACGCGCTCTACCAACTGAGCTAGGGTGGCTTATGGGGAACCCTTTTCTGTCTTCACCGCAATCGGGTTGTGAACGCAAAAGGGAACGGGAGTATAAAGAAATGTTGCGCCGGGTACAACCGTTACTGGCCGGGTAAGTAGCTGGAAAATAGGCGGTTTCAGCGCTATTTCCGGGGACGGATATGCACCACCAGCTCAATCCCGCTTATCTCGGTATCCGGTGGAGGCGTGGCATTCAGATTGATCTGGATGGCGCTTTCATCGATATCACAGATCTCCTGGGTCACCGCATTGTAGAAGTGGTGGTGCGGATGGGTGCTGGAGTCATAAAAGGCCCGTTCCGGGTCCACGAACAGTTCCCGAATCAACCCCTTGCGAGCGAACAGCCCCAATGAGTTATAGACCGTGGCTTTGGAAACCGGTCGGCCCGTCTGATTGGTCAGGGTGAGTACCTGGTCCGCCGATAGATGTTGCGGACGCAGCAGCATGGTGGAGGCGATCTTCACCCGCTGTACCGTCGGACTGATACCGTGACTGCGCAGCAGCTGCACGATCTTTTTCCGATGTTCGCTGTTCTGTGGGTCGGTTTGGTTCATGGGACGATTATAATCAGTTTGGTAAAATTTAGTCCAATTTCTGCAAGTGACTGTGCTGACAGCTCAATATGGTTCTGGCGATTACCAGCACCTGTTGTCGGTGCCGGAGACGGTTTTACGTCCAAAACTATCCAACTCAAGGTTCGCGCACCCATCGGCGGCCTGAGCTCCTGCAGGTGTTGCCGTCAATTCAAAACAGTTATCTTTGGTATGTGCCGATGAATCGCAAGTTGTGCCGTTGATATCACCTATTGCGACGGAGATGGTGTAGTGTCCCTCTTGGGATGTGGTCCCGCCGAGCTTGGTCATGTCACTTGTATAGCTGTTGTTCTCGGTAAACCAGCGTTCCTGCAGCGTTGCTGCCTGCGACAGTGCGCTTTTCCCATCAGTTCGATTGGTTTTTATGATTTGGTCGCGATAAGACGGATAAGCAACTGCGGCCAGAATGCCGATAACCGCAACCACGATCATCAATTCGATCAGCGTAAAACCATGAGATCGCCTAATGGTCATATTGTCCTTGTTTAGTGGCATTTGTATTTGAACTCCTCTCATGGGTTTCAGCTTTACAGGCTGATTATCCTTAGTTCGCGAAATCAATCTGGCGCCAGGAGCGACGTTTGGCGTCAGCCAATCCAGGTATGAACACTCTTGAACGGGTGACGTCACCGGCACTACCCTGGGTAAATACCGTTATGACACTGCCGCCCGTTGTACCTCCGCCGGAGCCCTTATGGATAACGGGATCAGACGCAAGTCCGACTCCAAGATCAACTGTAGAGCTTGCCAGTTCAGCCGTGCCGTTGGTGACCGATGAATCTGTACCAATGGGCCCATACGGAATGGCAGTGCCAGTTGCATAGTTGGTGACATTCAGTCGGCTGGACCCCGCGTCACAGAGATTTTTTTCTCCAGGAGTGTAGTCAGTGAATATCAACAAGTCACCCGTTATGACTGGATTGGTAACATTGCGCGTATTGGGTTCGGTATTTGATGTGGTTGGAAAGTCATTTTTCCAGCCGGGTTGTGTTGCCATGGCGGCTACCAATTGGTCGTAGGTTGTGACTGGGTTTCCGCCAATTGTAAATGTGGTTGGCAGCAGGCTGCCATCCGTAAATACCTGTAAATTGGTGGTGTCCACCAGTGTCGCGGCTGAAACGGTTGCATAGGTCAGGTTTCCACTGCCATCAACAGGTTCTTTTACTCCATACATGCTTTGTTGATAACTGGTCTGCACATTATCACTGTCTGTGGTCGCAAAGAATCTTCCAGTGCCAGCAGTAATCCATTTTTTGCCGGTGGTATCGATTTTAGTGGCCGGTTTGGATGTAAAGGGCTGTGAGGTAGCCAGCAGTGTAGACAACGCTCCATCGGAAACTCTTAAGCGCTTCAATTTCCCATCCGGCATCGCCTCTGTGCCTCCAGCAATGCCGAAATAGACAATGTCGTCAATAAAATCGCTATCCCAGTCGGTGCTGGTGGCACTGCCGACAAAGCTGTTTGCTTCACCCAGGTCTGCCGGTGCAAAGCCGGCGACAAAGGATTTGGTCACCAGATTGTATCTGAATAGTTGAGCATTCTGTGTGCTTGTGCCGGTCAGGTGGCTGGTTGGTCCCGAACCAAATACCAATTCCCATTGATTGGTATTATCCCCACTTGTCGTCCAATCAAGATCACCACCAGCGCTACGTTTTTTGATAACTGTTGGCATACCAGTGGTGTAACCGAGATTCGGATGACTGAGTTCTGCGATTAATTTCGGTGCCACTTCAGGGTTGGTGATGTCGAGAACGACATAGGAGGAGCGCAGTGTCTCGTCATCTGTAGTGTTTCCCGGGCTGTCATTGTTGACATCCACCGTTATAGGGCCACCGCCGAAGCGCATGCCCATAACCATAACCGTGCCCCAGCCATGAGGATGATCAGCGTCGGCGGTAAAGATGTTTGCATCAAAGATAAGCGGCCGGCCATCCATGTAATAGACATGGGGGTAGTCAGGCTCTGTCAGCCACTTGAGGTGGGGTAAAAGAGCCTTGGGCACATAGCCCCATAATTCACTTCCAAGCGGGTGTGCCGTTTCTCCGGAATTGGTGGTTTTGAACGCCTTTAATGAGTCATCCCAGAATCCCCCGTTAAAGGCGTGGATCATCCCGTCGTTGGCCCCAACAATGACCAGGTTTCTCCGGTTTACGTACTGAGTCTTGAAGTTAAGATAGCTGGTGTCGTTATATAGGGTTTCATAGCCGGCGCTTGGGGTTCCGATGACAGCCGGTGATGAGTGAATAATATCCCCTAGACGCCAGACTTCATCGCCGGTAGTGCTTGAGTCGAAATCCACCGACCGGGTGCGAAAGCCGGTGATGTCGTCCTTGCCACGCACATAATTGATTACATTATCCGCTGTAGGCTCATCAATGACATCGAGATAGGTGTAATTGGTCGAGCCAAACGTGCTTGCATCAAAGTTGATCAGGGTCGACCCGTTGGTCGAGGTTAATATATGCCGACCGGTAGAAGCGGAATTGGCGTAGGTACGCTGCGCAACCACATTGGTATTGGTTAGCTTGCCCAGTTCATCGCGCGCATTCCAGATGGGCCGCAGATCGGTTACCGGATGGGTCGTATATGGTGTCAGCGTGAGCGTGTTATCCAGCTTCACGTCTGATGGTGTTACGATGATGCAATTCGAGCTGATATAGCGTTTGATCTTGGTTGAATACGGTAGCGTGCTGGTGTCCAGGTAGATGTCGATTGCCGGATCTGTATTGCAGTCATCCAGATAGCCGTTGCCATTGGCATCTTCCCGCAGATTACTTCTGTCATCGACAAACATACCTTGAACCAGTCCAACCCAGTTAACGCTGTTGTCATTGTCTTCAAATTGCGGGTAGTAGAGCGCCTGATAGAGCGCGCCCTCACCGGATGTGCTGTTTGATACCACGGCTGCTGCCGTGCCGGAGGAAACCCGGCTGACAATTTTTCCGAACACCTTACCCAGTTGGGCTTCCAGCTTGGATGGATTGCGTACCGGAAAATAATTATCAGGAATGCCGTCGGGAGTCTGATTGCCGTCGGTGTCTTCATTGTCCCATTCGCGTGTGTCAGTAGTGCTGCTGTTGTAGGTGGGATCTCCACTATTGTCCAGATCGGTGTAGCTGCCGAATTTTGCCGCGTAGTACAGGGGGTTGTTCAGCAGGGTGGCGGTAGAAGATCCCACTGTGAAATCAGTGATATTGGCCGCTGGTTCAGAGCCTGCGTTATCATTGTCCATGTCGCTGGCGCTGAAATTCTGTCCGCCCGGACGCACGACCGGGTAGTAAACGCCGTCGGCTGTGCTGCCGGTAATAGTGTAGCCGAAGCGCAGGGCATTTCCGGCATAGGCGTGAACCACGCGGGTGCGGATTCTGAGTTCGTCACTCGCCACTCCCGCATTGCTTTGACCGATCTCGTCACAATAACCCTTAACACAGAATTCGATCCGCTCCATGCCGTCCAGATCGTAGTCATTGCCCCAGAGGGAGTCCTCCCAGGAGATCAGCAGGCTGCCGGAGGCCAGATTGCCGCTGCTATCAAAATACTGGCTCTCGACAATCACGTTGGTGATACTGCAGGCTTGCCAGTCGGGGTCATTCGTTGCAGGCGTACCCCCGTCTTTATTGGATTCGCAAAACGGAAGGAAGGTGATTTCCTTTCCGGCACCGCCGACCTTAACACTGAAGCTGGGTAGTGTTTCAGCCAGGGCAACCGCGTAGGTGTCGACTTTCTGCGTGTCCTGGTAGCCGGTACCGGTGCGCAGATCAGTAATGTGGGCGTGGTGTGCCAGGCCGGCGATATGAAAGCCCCCTTCCAGTTGCGGTACTTCGGGGCAGATGCCGGTTATGTCAGCGAGAGTGTTCGCCCACTTCGAGGTGCAGCGTCCATCGCTGCCGCCATGCAGATAGTTGCCGGCAAAAGAGCCGCCCATCTCGATATTACCGACATTATTGGTGGCGGTGGTAATACTGGCTAATCCGGTGATGCCTGCGGTGGAGAGGTTGTCCCGGTCAAAAGAGTTCAGCCCGGTGGATATGGCCACAATGGCACAGCTGGCACACCACTCATCCGCAGACATGGGGTCGGTCCAGGATGACTTGTTCAGACCGGCTATATAGGTTGTATCAGTGCCGTCAAAACTGGCGGTGGGCGTAGTCTGTCCTGAGAAATAGCGCAGTGCCTCCATGTAGATTTCGCCCAGGGGGTTGCCCCAGTCGCTGCATCTCTTGGTGCTGACGGCTTGTGACTTGAAGTCGGAAACGGTGATACTGTGGGGATTGCAGTCATCGTATTTGTTACCGACGAAGTTGTATTTGGCGATCTGAATACGGTTCAGTGCGTTGATGATGCCGGTGTCAGTGGTAGCCTGATTGATGAAGCGTCCCGTGCTGGTATCGATCTCGTCGTCACTGGCGTTGCTGTTGCCTGCCAGTGGCATGATGTTCTTGCGCAGCATGCCACCCTTGGTGTTCTTGTCATAACTGCCGGTCATCAGGCCAAACCGGAGTATGCCATCCTCGCCATAACGCTGTAGCAGCCCGGTGGGTTTGTATTCGCTGTTGGGGTAGAGCTTGCAATTGGTCTCTAGTGTGGTTGCGTCCTTACAGACGCGCACCTGAACAACCAGTTCGTCCAGTTTTTTGGTCGCGGAGCTTGGTGTTGAGCTGCCGTTGTTCCATTGACACTGGGTGACCTCCGCCGCGGCCCATCGCGGAAAGCTGCCATCGGCGATCCTGACGTAGGGGTCGGATGTGGTGCTGGTGGAAACGTTGCAGAGGGTGATGGCGGTTTTGCTATACGGCGTGTATTTCAGCATCTCCGTGGTGCTGCCGGGGGCGAAGACCTTGGCAAAGGCGTGCACGTCCTTGGGAATATAGGCACGCTTCAGGTTGGTCTGTGAATTATCCTGGGAGCGCAGCCCGCCATAGAGGACCCGGCGCACCACATCCATCCGGGTCATGGTAGACCAGTTGAGGAAGTTGCCGCTCCAGCGGTTGGCGGCGGAGCATTCGTGGCTGTTTGCTCCGGATGCCGCTTCCTCTGGGGTAAATCGGTTGTTCGCTGATTCGTATGAATAGCAGCGGTTACTGTCGAAATAGCCATAGTAGTCAAAAGTATCGGCATAGCCGGTATCCAGCTGGCCGTCACCATCCAGGTCGCTGTAGTCGGTGTAGGCCTTGTGCGTCAGCTGGTGATCTACTGACATGGCCAGCATGACCAGCGGCGGCGAACTTGGGCTGGAGACCGTGGGTACCCCGCTGAAATCGGCGGATGTTGTCCCTGATACGGCAGCAAGCAAGGTGGCCGGTGCAATCAGGCCAGTGAAACAGATGGCCTGGATTGTGCGCTTTGATCCATAAAAAAGGTCTGAGATTTTCATGACATATACTCTCGCTTGCATTTGGATTCTGTCAGAACTCGACTTGATAGACTGACTGAAGCATCACTTTGGCATCGTCTGTTCCGCCGGTTGCGAAGGCGGTTACACGATACAATTCATCACAATTATCGACTCCCAGTCCCAAGGGTGAGCAGGCGGGAGTGGCGCCATCATTCTGATAGCCGAAGAACTCGATAATATATTTGGGCGCGGCTGTTATCCCTTTGCTGCTGACCAGGCTGGCGTTGGCATGGGTGCGGTGTCTGCCGGCGGTGGTCCATACAGCAAGATTGCCCGAGTGAGATGTGGCACAACTCCACATGTCCCAGCGGTCGCTGATGCCGCCGGTATCGCAGGGGCTTTTGGTTTTATCAAAACTGGCGTCATCTTCCCGACGGGTGCAGAGGCCATTGGTGCAGGTGTCGGTAAAGCTGCTCTCGAATACCCCCGAGCTGGTGGCCTGGGTTGAGACATAGCGTTCGCCTTCACGCAAGGCCGCCTCGGCGGCCTGGAAGGCGGTCTGCCGGTCCCGCTCATTTTGGGTCATGCGCTCTTCCAGCGAAGTGGTGCTCATTGCGGTTACTCCCAGCAGTGTCGTGACCAGGAGAAGCACCAGGCAGATCACAAGGACAATCCCCTGCTGTTTATTTGCAGCAAACTGTTTTGGATGACGGTTTGTTCTGTTCATAAGTCAAGTCCGTGGTTGCGTACTTGAATGGTGGCGGTAAACTGCCGCCGGACGTAGCGGTCCGTATGGGATGTTGAAGTAGTGCCCATATAGGTGTAAGGCTTGACGCCGCCGCCGGTCGGCTCAATGGAGCGGGCCAGCAGGAACAGTCGCACGCTGGTTACCTTGTTCCAGTCGGTGACGTTATTGGCGGTGACGTAGCGGTTGGCGACGCCATCGGCGGTGGCATCGGTATCTATGCCATAGAGAATCTGGAAGTTCTCGATGCCTTCGAGCAGTTCCTCGGTTAAGGCCACGGCGTTGCCTCCACCTGCGGCAAGGTAAGTGTGGTAGAGCGAAGGAATGGCGGTGCCCTGGCTGTTGTTTCTGCCGTTAGCAATATAGAAAATGGAATTTTTCATTCGCAGAAGCTTGGATTCCTCGTTGTAGTTGGCAGATACGGCACCCGAGAGGTCGGAACAATCAAAATTGCCTTTAAGGATTTTTGTGCAGTTGCCCGGTGAAGTGCTGCTGCCGGTGTTGTGATCAACAACATCAATGGTGTTATTGTTGTTCACGTTGCTCATTTGGAAGATACCGGCCTGACTGTTGAGGCAGTCGGCGATCATCAATATCTCACCCTGTTTGATGTCATGATTGCTGGTCAGGTGGATAGTGGCGGAACTGGCCACATGGCTGTCGATATAGAAATCAGTGTCGTCACCGCGACTGATGATGATGGCATCCGAGCCATTGATGACATTACTGGCGATTTCGCTGGGGAAAGTACTGTTGCCGCCGTCAAACCCCAGAACTGAGTTGTTGAAATCGTATTTCCAATTGCCCGTTGTATCATCGACAGAGTTGGCTATCTTGGTTACCGAGCAGCCCACAAACCCGGCCATGCGAATCTCCTTGGTAAGAAATTCAATGGCAAAGCGTCCATTCTCCTGGATGCGGGAGAGTGCTTCGGATGTCTCGTAGGAGGTTTTATTACTGAGGTAGATCTGAATGGCGCCGGCAGAGAGGAGCAGTGAGAGGACCAGCGCAATCATGATCTCAACCAGGGTCAGACCCCTGATGGATGATGGGAGTGTGGCATGTAACGGCTTCATAGCTCGGTCCTGAAAGTGAGTGTCAGTGGCTCTCTCGACTGGATCTGCTCGCCGGAAACCAGTTTTACCAAGAGGTCGTCCCAGCGGATGTTGATGGTGACCATCTTGCTGGCGGTATTGATAGCGACGCTGCCATCGCCTCCGGGAAGGGTGGCTGCAAGTGTGGTTTTCCAGTTTGCAATATCGTAGGTCGCCATGGAGGCGGGTGAGCAGTTGCCAGTCTCACAGGCAGACGATGCCGAGTAGGAGCCACCGAAAGCGACCACATAACCCGAACCGGTCTTTTCCGCCTCATCGCGGTTTGCCCGCATTCTGTCGATAATGTCATAGGAGAGCTGGGTTGCCTGGGCTCTCTGGTAGGCGCTGTTGCTGTTTTTTACGCTCATCACCTGCATTCCCGCTACCCCAAGCAAACCAAGGGAGAGCACCAGCACCGCGACCAGTATTTCAACCAACGTAAAACCATTCTGTTTCATGGGCAGCTCAATTCATTGGGTGTGGTTTGGCCGTCATCATGGATGCCGTTACCGTTGCTATCACTGCTGAGGCGTACTCGCCCGGTCGGGCTGATGTAGGCGGCTCGTGCATATTTGGCAGCCCCGCCACTCTCGCACAACTTGAAGGTGCCGGTCTGTAAGGCAAAGCCATCGCTCTTGAACTGCACGTAGGTGTTGGTCGCTGTGTAGGTGAGGGTGTCAGAGCCGGAGGTAAAACCGTTGGAGATTTTTATCGGGGTCTCGCCGGCATCCAGCGCGCCATCGTTATCGATATCTTCAAACAAAAGCCAGCCATCCTGCCAGTTTCCTCCGCACGAAGTTCCGTTGCCACTCTTGCATAAACTAACCGGTCGTCCCCGTTTGATAGCCTCGGATCGCCCCTCATTTAAAGTGGCGATCAACGCGTTAATCTCGGCAGTAACCCTGTTTCTGGTGACGACATCGCTGAGTGATGGGACTGCAAGGGTGAGTACAATGGCCGCGACGACCAGAGTGATCATCAACTCAATCAGCGAGAAGCCTTGAATGTGATTTCTTTTCATGTCCATCCTTTTAAATAAAACCAGACATGCATTCCACCCTGAAAAGACAGAGTGATGATGTTTTCCGATAAATGGCATTTTATCGTGGCGGAATTATATTCTGTCACTGAGGTGCTGGATTACCGTTACGCGGCGGAAAAACCTGACAATTAATTCGCCAATATTGATCATAAGCCAAGTTTATCTGCCAGAGGTTTATACGCAATCGCCTCTGTGAACATGGAGTTGGAAAACTCATAAGCAGACTGAGCCATTTTGTTGCGCTGTTCGGTGGAATCTATAAGTGCCATTGTCTTTGAGCAGAAATCATTCCAGTTGTCCGCAACCAGAAAAGCCTGGTTTCTGGCGGTCTCCAACCCTTCTGCGCCAATATTTGTGGTGACCAACGGCTTTGAAAAGCAGAGTGCCTCCACGACCTTGATTTTCAGCCCTGTTCCGTATGTCAAGGGTGCAATGACGATATCCGCCTTTTCATAATATTCGTCCACTGAGTCCACCATGCCATGAATAATGAGGTTTTTGCGCGAGTAAAAGTCAGCGGAATTATTGGATACCGAGCCCACAATATGCAGTATCAAGTCATCCGCATACATATCTATCAGCGGTTGCCATACATGCTCCAGAAAAAGGTTTAAGCCATCTGTATTTGGCGCGCTTTGCGAACCCACAAAAAGTAGATGGACCGGCTTTCTGTCGCTGGCCTTTACTGGGCTATTAATGGGGTGTGCATGATGCGCAATTATGACACTGCCAAAAGGGAGCATGTCCCTGAATTTTTCGGCGTCATGTTTTTGAATGGCGATGATTAAATCGTAATGCCGCAGCGCCTCTGCCTCTTGTTCTACATTGGCGCGTTGCTGCAACAAGCGGTTTTCTTTATCAAATTGAGATGTCCTGTCAGAAATAACATCATGAGTGTCAATGATGGCTATTAATCTCTGACGAAGGTTGTATTTTAAGCCTGTTATAAACCGCGTCAGCCAGATGTATTCAACTAGTATGTAATGGGGCTCGATTTTTTTAACGACCTGATTGAAAACATAGCGGTCAACTTCGCTGATATTTGCATGCCAGGAACCATGGTTTGTTTCGTGGCGCGTGCGATGTATAAGCAGGTGTTTTGTAACCCTTGTCATCTCCTTTAGCCAGCCTGAGACCCGAAAAACGAGTGCTGTCTGTTTCGGTATTTTGCTCCTCAATTGCTTGCTTGAAAGTATCGAAAACAGGGTGTTTTCGTAGTCATTCGGTATTTTTTTGTCGCCGGTATAATAAATGAGAGTATCCAGGCCATATGATGCCAGGAATGAGGCCATTCGGAAGATTCTTTCGTGTGCCCCAATCTTCCGCTCCCAGAAGCTGATATTGGTGACAATAATCAGGCGTCGATGCTCTTTCACGTGGCCATTAATGATCAATTATCTGCCTGGACAATCAGTTTGGCGGCAGTGGTTGTTATTTTTTGTTCTGACCAGATAGCGGCAACTCTCGCGAAATCTGTAGTGGTCAGTGGGGAAGTTCAGCTGTTTTGCAACGCCCGCGGCAGCGAAAAGGTCACATTTTCCTCGCGCCCGCTCAGGGTCCTGACCGAGGTGGCGCCGCGCTCCTTGAGCTTTTTTATCACTTCATCCACCAGCAGGTCGGGGGCGGAGGCGCCGGCGGTGAGGCCGACCATGTTGACGTCGTTCAGCCAGTTTGGGTCGATGTCATCGGCCCGGTCGATCAGGTAGGCGGGGGTGTCGGACTGCAGGGCCAGTTCCCGCAGCCGGTTGGAGTTGGAGCTGTTGGGCGAGCCCACTACCAGCACCAGGTCGCACTGTTTGGCCAGTTCCTTGACCGCATCCTGGCGGTTCTGGGTGGCGTAGCAGATATCATTCTGCTTTGGGCCCTGGATCTGCGGGAAGCGGGTTTTCAGGGCGCTGATGACCTTGGCGGTGTCATCCATGGAGAGGGTGGTCTGGGTGACGAAGGCGAGATTCTTCGGGTCCTTGATCTGCAATCCCGCTACATCGTCGGCGGTCACCACCAGGTAGATGCCGCCCCGGTCGTCCCGGTTGTTGTACTGCCCCATGGTGCCTTCCACTTCCGGGTGGCCCCGATGGCCGATCAGGATCACCTCATGGCCGTTTCTGCTGTGTCGGGCCACCTCCAGGTGGACCTTGGTCACCAGTGGGCAGGTGGCGTCAAACACCTGCAGCTTGCGCCGTTCTGCCTCTTCCCTGACCGCCCGTGCCACGCCGTGGGCGCTGAAGATCACCGTGCTGTCTTCGGGGATTTCGTCCAGCTCGTCAACGAAAATGGCACCGGCCTGTTTCAGGCTGTCCACTACATAGCGATTGTGTACCACTTCATGACGTACATAGATCGGGGCGCCGAAAATCTGCAGGGCCCGTTCCACGATCTCGATGGCACGGTCGACCCCGGCACAGAAACCACGGGGATTGGCGAGCAGTATTTCCATGGGCATATCCGGTTTCGCGCTTAGGGGTTTTTGATGCTGATGATCTGGACGGTAAAGACGATATCATGGCCGGCCAGCGGGTGGTTGAAGTCGACCTTTACCTGCTCCTCATCCAGTTCCTGGACAATGCCGGCCAGCTCATCGCCGGCCGGTGTGGCAAAACTGATAACCAGTTCCGGCTCCAGCTCCATATCCGACGGGAATGAACTGCGGGGCATGAAATAGGCCTTCTCCTCGTCCCGGGGACCGAAGGCGTTCTCCGCCTCCAGGATCAGCGACTGTTTCTCGCCTGGCTTCAAACCATAGAGGGTTTTTTCAAGGTTTTCTGTCAGGTTGCCGGTGCCCATGGTGAGGGTGACCGGGTCATCATCGAAGGTCGTGGTGATTACAGTGCCGTCACAGAGCGCAATGGCGAAGTGCAGGGTTACCTCGTTGCTGCTGGTGATTTCCGGTAGTTGTTGGGTCAAGGTTGCGATTCCGTCTTGGTTGGGAGCTGGTCGGGTGAAAGCTGCGCGTGATCGCGCTATATCTCTTTGCGCCAGTAAACCTCTTCACCGCCATCATGCCGTACCAGTACGCGGGCAATGACAAACAACAGGTCCGAGAGTCTGTTGAGGTATTTGAGTCCGGTCTGGTTGACCTGTTCATTTTCGTCTCTGGCAAGCTGCGTCAGACGCCGTTCGGCACGACGGCACACCGCCCTGGCGTGGTGGCAGCTGGCCGCCAGCAGATTTCCGGCCGGCAGGATGAACTCCTGCAGGGGTGGCAGGTTTTCATTCAGCCGGTCCAGGTGCTGTTCGAGGTCGGTGACGGCCTGGTCGCTCATTACACTGTAGCCCGGCATGGCCAGCTCGCCCCCCAGGTCGAACAGGCGGTGCTGGATTCCGGTCAACAGTTGTTCTATCTCCGGCGGTGGGCTGTGGGTGATCAGAATGCCGATCAGGCAGTTCAGCTCATCAATGGTGCCTATGGCCTCGATTCGGGTGCTGTCCTTGTCTACCCGTCGGCCGTCGCCCAGCCCGGTAGTGCCCTTGTCCCCTGTGCGGGTGTAAATCTTGGATAATCTGTAGCCCATGTCAGCATCTGTGCAGCGGTAAAGATGCCAGATTATAGCAACTGCACAACGGAGCGTCTCGGCTCGTGCTGCTGGTCTGCGTCCAGCCTATCAATCGTCAGGGCGAATCGCCTGTTGGAGTGGCGCCCTCGCCGCGAATTCGGCCCGGGGCGGGCCTCCTGCAGTGGGTTTTTGTGTGCCTCTTGGGCGTGGGTGCGTCGGTGATTGGCGAGACTATTGCAATATTTTCAATAAGGCGTATTATTTTCTTCATCCAAAAATTCACATATATTGGATAAGATTATGATTATAAAAGACTATGGCCCTGCCAGCACTCTTCCGTTGTACGAAGTAAAAGAGCTCAGTATGGAAGAGGCGTTGCTGGTTCTGGCGGCGGATAAGGAGTCGCTGCGGCAGCGGATGCGCACAGCGGCCGTGGTGCCGCCCCGGCGTTTCCCTTGGGCGGTGCCCATAACGACCGATTCAGCAGCCGCCTGACAGGATTATTCTTGATCGGTTAGTACGGGTGGTTGGTCGTCAGGAGAGCAGTTCCTGGGTGACGAAGAGATAGCCAAGTACGCTGAGCAGGACCGCGATGCTGGCGTATTGGAGAATGATACAGATGCCGGGAAGGCTGTTGCACGCTTTACTGAAACCGCATAACTTACAATTTTTCAATCGAAAACCCCTTGAACTGCTTTAGGTATCCATCCCTGTTTTTTTAATGGCTTGAGACCCGCCACGCCATCGCATCCTCTCATACATTTTGATGTCGATGTCCCGCATGAAAATCTATATGCAGATAAGCTTCATTGATCACTTCTCATTTGTAACCGATGCGCGGAGTGCAAAAAAATAATTCTTATTAAGATAAGTCAGGCGCCGGCAAGTCCGCACTCGCCGGGGGGCTATTATCACTGGCCTGATGGGGTAGAATTGGCGACTAATTACCGCTGATCATTAACGCGGACCAGAACCGTAGTGAGGAACATGACATGCTGATCGAAGGGCCAATGAATATCACCATTTCCGATCCGGTCGACGGTCAGGGCAAGGTGCTGGTTATCCTGTTTACCCCGGAGTTCCAGGCTTTGCCTCTGAAGCAGCAGGGGGAGCAGTTCCAGGACTATATGCGGCTGTTGGCCCGACATATCGATTCGCAGGATGCTGTGGATGAACGGAATCGGGCCGGCATGGCGATTATCTATCAGTTCGCCGATCAGCTGCTGCCCCATATCCTCAGTGGTGATCTGGCCCTGGAGGAGCGGATTGTGCTGCAGATACGCCAGGAGGCCCAGGCGGTCGCCTTGACCGACCTGCTTGCCACGCCACTCAACTGATTCTCATGAACAGCCCGTCTCCGCAGATCGGTTTTGTCAGTCTCGGCTGCCCCAAGAATCTGGTCGATTCCGAACGCATCCTCACCCAGTTACGTGCCGAGGGTTACGCCATCGCCTACAGTTACGAGGGGGCCGATCTGGTGGTGGTCAACACCTGCGGCTTTATCGATGCGGCGGTGGAGGAGTCGCTGGAGACCATCGGCGAGGCGCTGAACGAGAATGGCCGGGTGATTGTGACCGGCTGCCTCGGCGTCAGGGAGGACGAGGTGCGTGCGGTGCACCCGGGCGTGCTGGCGGTCACCGGTCCCCACGCCTATGAAGCGGTGATGCAGGCAGTGCATACCCATCTGCCGGCCCCCCATGACCCCTATGTCAGTCTGGTTCCACCCCAGGGAGTCAAACTGACGCCGCGCCACTACGCCTATCTGAAGATTTCCGAGGGGTGTAATCACCGCTGTACCTTTTGCATCATTCCCCAATTGCGCGGGGACCTGGTAAGCCGGCCGGTGGGAGAGGTGGTCCGCGAGGCGGAAAATCTGGTCAGCGCCGGGGTGCGTGAACTGCTGGTGGTGTCACAGGATACCAGCGCCTATGGCGTGGACCTCAAGTATCGCACTGACCTGGTCGGTGGGAAAATCCTCAAGACCCGGCTAAAAGAGCTGGCCACGGCCCTGGGTGATCTGCAGGCCTGGACCCGGTTGCATTATGTCTATCCCTACCCGAGCGTGGATGACCTGATTCCGCTGATGGCAGAGGGGCTCATCCTGCCCTATCTGGATATGCCCCTGCAGCATGCCAATCGCGCGATCCTGAAGGCGATGCAGCGCCCGGCCGCCAGTGAGCGGGTGTTGGAGCGCATTCGACACTGGCGACAGATCTGTCCCGACCTGACCCTGCGCAGCACCTTTATTGTCGGTTTTCCCGGCGAGACGGAGGCGTCTTTTAATGAGTTGCTGGCATTTCTTCAGGAGGCGCGGCTGGACCGGGTGGGCTGTTTTGCCTACTCGCCGGTGGTGGGGGCGACCGCCAACGCATTGCCGGACCCGGTGCCGGAGTCGCTCAAACAGGAGCGACTGGAGCGGTTCATGGAGGTGCAGGAGCAGATCAGCCGGGAGCGCCTGGCCGACAAGGTCGGCAGCCAGATGATTGTACTGGTGGATGGGGTGACCGAGGATACCGTGATCGCCCGCAGTTCCGCCGATGCGCCGGAGATCGACGGCAATGTACTGATTGCCGGCGGCTGGGATCTGGAACCGGGGGATTTTGTTGAGGTAACGATTACCGGCTCGGATGCACACGATCTGTACGCCGAGCCTGTGTTATAAGTCCAGGATTGCCGCTTGGAGTTGGCGGGCTGTACTGGCGCTTCCGGTCGCCAGACAGCCAGTTGTAGGATGGGCAAGGCTTACCGCTCCCAGCTTACGCCCCTCACCTACATCCATGTAGGCGAAGCGAAGCGTGCCCATCAATTATCCTGCAAATCAGGCCGGTTTTGCGCCCAGTGCCTTGAGAATATTGCCCAGCGGACAGAAGCCGGTGAAGGCAGACTGGAACAGGTTCAGGCCGACAAAAGCGGTAAACCAGTGCCAGTTGGTGCTGTGAAACAGTGGGCTCTGCTCCCAGCCGAGTGCCAGGCTGAGCAGGATGAAGAAGCCGGCAAAGGCGAGAATCATACGGTCGATGGTCATGTTATACCTCCCTCTATTCGGGGTTGTTCATGCGGGGCGTAGCGGATGGCCCGGGAAATGAAAAACATATTAGCATATTCTAATATTATGTCAATCATTCAATGGAGCAATAAGACGTGAGCCGGTCGAACCAGCATGCGCAGCTGGTGGACGGCTTGCGGCAACCCGCCTGCTGGCCGGATGGTATAGGGCCGGATCGGGTGATCGAGACCCATATCTCCACTGTCCTGCTGGTGGGTGGTTACGCCTACAAGATCAAGAAACCGCTGGATCTTGGCTTTCTCGACTTCTCAACCCTGGCGCGACGCCGTCATTTCTGCCAGGAGGAGATCCGCCTCAACGGACGGTTGGCCCCGGATGTCTATCTGGAGGTGATCCCGATCGGCGGTACGCCGGAAGCCCCGCAACCCTTTGCCAGCCCGGCCATTGAGTATGCCGTGCGCATGCGTCGTTTCGACCAAACCGGCCTGCTGTCTGAACACCTGGAGCTGGTTACCCCGTCGTTGGTGGACCGTCTGGCCGACCGGCTGGCGGGATTTCATGCTGAGATTGGCCGGGTGGATAGCAGGGCGACTTGGGGTGATCCCGAGGCGGTGCTGTTTCCCATGCTCGAGAATTTCGCCCAGATTCGTCCGTTAACGGAAGATACCCAGGCGCTGTCACTGCTGGAACGCATCGCCCGTTGGACCGAGGAGCGGGCGGGACAGCTTGCGCCGCTGTTGCGCAAACGCAAGGCCGGTGGATTCATCCGTGAGTGTCACGGTGACCTGCACCTGGGCAATATTGCCCTGGACGGGGATGCGCTGCTGATTTTCGACGGGATTGAGTTCAATCCTGCGCTGCGCTGGATTGATGTGATCAGTGAGCTGGCGTTTCTGCTGATGGATCTTGATCAGAAGGACTTGCAGCCACTGGCCCGGCGGCTACTCAACCGCTATCTGGAGTTGAGTGGGGACTACGAGGCCCTGCCGTTGCTGGGCTTTTACCAGACCTATCGGGCCATGGTGCGGGCCAAGGTGACGGCAATACGTCTCGACCAGCCGGATATCTCCCCGAAAATGCAGGAGGAGTTGACTGCCGGGTTCAGCAGTTATCTGCAACTGGCTCTGCGTTATACCGGGGAGGGAGGGGGTGGCCTGATTATCACCCATGGCCTGTCAGGATCCGGCAAGAGTACCCAGACCATGAGCTGTATTGAACGGTTGCCGGCGGTGCGGGTTCGCTCGGACGTGGAACGCCGACGGCTGGCGGGCATCGAAGGCTCCCGGTCAAGCGGCTCGGCGCTGGGGGGCGGGATTTATGCAACGAATTTTTCGGCGCGCACTTATGAGCGTCTGCAGCAACTTGCCGAGGCGATAATCCAGTCGGGGCGGGTGGCGATTGTGGATGCCACCTTTCTGCGTCAGGCGGATCGGCAGCGCTTCAGGAAGCTGGCCGCGGATCTCGATGTGCCCTTTCTAATGCTCGATTTTCGGGTGGCGGAGGCGGTGCTGCGCCAGCGTATCCGGCAGCGTCAGCAGCAGGGGAGCGATCCCTCCGAGGCGACGCTCAATGTGCTTGAGCAGCAACTGGCGACCGCCGAGCCGTTGTCCGAGGATGAGTTGAAATACGTGGTGGCTGTCGAAAGTGACCACTTACCTATGGACGAGATCCGGACGATCTTATGCGTGGTAGATTGAGTGTCGGATTACGCTGTCGCTAGTCCGAGCTACGTTTGATTCTAGCCATCCGCACCCTAGGTCGGGTTTGCCGAAGGCGTAACCCGACAAAACCCGCATGGTTCTTCCGGTTTCGGTGGTGGCGACTTCATCCGGGCTGCCCGCTACAACAGTTCGGTATCCTCATGCCGGTAGGGCGGGGCGCAGCAACAGAGGATCAGCAGATCATCATCTCCGCTGTTGCGGATGGCATGTGCCGTGCCGGGCGGAATCAGAACGCTGTCCCCCGCTTTTACCTCGAATTCAGCTGTTCCCAGTTGCATTACGCCGCACCCCGCGGTGATGTGGTAAATCTCCTCCGATCGAAGATGTCGATGCAAGTGAGTGGTTACTCCGGGTGGGACGATGGCTTCGGCCAGGCTCTGGTTTTTTACTGACTGCTGATCCGGGTGCAGCAGTTCGCGGATCAGCGAACCGTCCTTGGTGAGATAAGGTTCAATAGCCTTTTTTGAGATGATCACGCTTCCGGCACCCGTCTGGCGGCTTCGCGGATCACCTCGGGCGTGGCGCCTGCCCGATGGGCGTTTTCACTGATGTGCCGGCGCCAGGCGCGGGCACGGGGTTGCCCCTGGAACAGCCCGAGGATGTGGCGGCTGATGCGGTTGACCGGTGCGCCTGCGGCATGGGCCTGCTCGGCGAACGGCATCAACTGTTCAATGATTTCATGGCGGCTGGGGATCGGGTGATCATCGCCATACAGGCGGCGATCGGCCTCCGCCAGTATCCAGGGATTCTGGTACGCCTCGCGCCCGATCATCACCCCGTCCACCTGCTGCAACTGCTCCTCGACCTGCTCCAGGTTGGCGATACCGCCGTTGATGATGATCTCCAGTTGGGGGAAGTCTTGTTTGATTTGGTGCACCACATCGTAGCGGAGTGGCGGAATCTCCCGGTTCTCCTTCGGGCTGAGGCCGTTCAGCCACGCCTTGCGGGCGTGGATGATAAAGGTCTCGCAGCCGGCCTCGGCCACGGTGCCGACAAAACTGACCAGCGCCGCATAGCTGTCCAGTTCATCGATACCGATGCGATGTTTGACCGTGACCGGCAGCCGGGTAGCTGCCTGCATGGCGGCAACGCCTTCCGCGACAACCTGGGGGGTGGCCATCAGGCAGGCGCCGAAACGCCCCGACTGTACCCGGTCTGACGGACAGCCGACATTCAGATTGACTTCGTCATAGCCCCACTGCTCGGCCAGTCGGGCGCAGGCCGCCAGCTCCTGTGGATCACTGCCACCCAATTGCAATGCCACCGGGTGTTCGGCAGGATCAAAATCGAGATGCCGGGGCTGGTCGCCATGCAGCAACGCACCCGTGGTCACCATCTCGGTATAGAGCAGGGCATGTCGGGAGATCAGGCGCAGAAAGTAACGACAGTAGCGGTCGGTCCAGTCCAGCATCGGGGCAATGCAGAGGCGGCGGTCAATCATCGGTAGTGGCGTTCTGGTCGTAGAGTGTGAAATTGTATCCGTTTACCGCCGCTTTACCAATCCAGCAGAGGACCTTCTCCCCCGGGCCGTCTGAGCGGAATACCCGATCTCGGCAGCCTTGTGCCACTGGCTCGGTGATGGGGCTGCGTGAATGAAGCCGGGTGGAGATTAAGCTACCCTGTCCCAAGGGTGTCGCCCGTCGTATACTGCGATCTCCATGGGCATGGTTCCATTCATCATGCTACAACCGATCGGACAGAGACAGTGCTGCTCTTCCGTGAGTCGGTCACCTGCCCACCGCCGATGGCCTATGATTTGAGTTTAATTGAGTCCAGGAGTCGTCAACATGCTACCCGAAGTCAACACCATCCTTTATGCCAGTGATATGGGGCAAAACATGCGGCCTGCCTTCCGTTTTGCGGTCAGCCTGGCGATCAAGTACCACTCAAAGATTGTCATGATTCATGCGTTGGAGCCGATGGGCAGTACCAGTCGGGCAATGATGGAAAATTATCTTGATGCCGACCAGCGCCGACGCCTGCAACAAGAGGGTTATGAGTATGTCAGGCAGGATATGAAAAAACGCCTGGCCGATTTTTTCGAGGATGAACGTGCTGCGATAGCAGGCGAAAGCGGATCGCCCGAGGTGGATGTTGTTGTCGTGACCGGCCAGCCGGCGCAGGTGATTGTGGAGGAGGCGCAGAAACGTGACGCCGGGCTGATCGTAATGGGGGTCCATACGGATCATTCCTTTGGTCACAAGCTGATGGGCTCCACGACACGCAAGGTCATCCACAACAGCTCCATTCCGGTAATGGTCGTACCGGTCTCCCCTGGAGGGTGAGGGCGCAGACCCCGTGTCGGTGAGGCACGAACCGCATTAATCCCGAGCCCCCGGAATCGTGGGTGTTTCAGGACGGTATCCTGCAGCTTTCGTGCTCCACCCGATTTCACGAATAACGGGTCAGGTGGCGCAGTTCCGGTCAGATACCTAGATGTCCTGGGCGCCAATCCAGACTGAACCATCCTCTTCGAAGGACTCGTTCTCGATCAGCTTGCGCGCCGCCTCCTGTATCGTCAGCCGGTGCGTAGTGACGGCCTGCATCGGTTCTTCCGGGGATGCGCCGAATCTTTCCCGCAGCAAGGTCAGCGGAATCCGGCATAGCACACGCTTTTTGTTTACGTCCGCCGCGACGGTCGCCACTTTGGTCTTTGCGTTCCAGCATTCAAGCCTGGGAAATGAGATCACGGTTTCTCCCGGGGAGGTTGTTTGATAGCGGGTCAATTGCATGGCAAATCCTGATGGTTGATGGCATGTTCGATTTCAGCTGGTGGTACAGGTGCGCTGAACATTACCTGTTCCGGGCCGGCAAGGTCAGGATATGAAAAGCTAACGGCTCCGGTCATTACTCAAAAAGGGCTGGGTGTCTTTTTTGGACTTCTTCGCTGCGCGTTTCTCCTGCAATGACATGGCTGGTTTTTTCTTTGCTTCCTTGTTGCCGTGGTGAGTCTTGCTCATGGGTAAATCTTCCTGAATTGAGTAATTTGGACCTGTCAGGTGGTGATGCGAGTTGACAGAGTTGGCAAGCCGAATGCTACTGCCGACCGTGCGCAGTAGCCTTCATGATGGAAGGCGACAGGGGGTGCCTTTATTCCCAAGGTAGGTCGGTCGATCGATTGGTTATGAAAAAAGACGGACTTGTAGCTAAATATAGTCCAATTCGCATCCAATTGTGGGTTTATTTTCCGCTTCGGGGATATTGTTCCTGAGTGCTGTCATGAAGTTGTCTGTGGACGTGACTCCAATAACCTGCGTGTGGCGGCGTGGCAGATCGCTCCCCAGCGCGGGTGTTTGATGGGTGTCGATGGAGGGGAATGAACTGATGACGAAAAAGCGCTGCTGTCTCATTTACTCTCTCTCCTGGACGGAGAGAGAGTAAATGATCGAATTGCCGACCGATCCGGCTTTTTAGCCAGTGGAGTATTTACACCAGTCCCCGTTTGATCATCCAGCCGAGGTCGCAGCCGGCGAAGATATGCAGGTGATAATGCGGCACTTCCTGGTGTGCGTCGGCCCCGGTATTGGCCAGAATACGATAACCACCCGGCTGCAGTTCCAGCATCTGGGTTACTTTTTGGGCTGCGCGATAGAAGCCGGCCATGGCCTCGGCCGGGGCGGTCTGGGAGAAATCATCAAAAGAGATGTACTCGCCCTTGGGGATGACCAGCACATGGACCGGGGCCTGGGGTGCGATATCGTGGAACGCCAGGGCGTATTCGTCCTCATAGACCTTGTTGCAGGGGATTTCGCCCCGCAAAATTCGCGCAAAAATGTTGTTGGGATCGTAGGACATGGTGTAACTCCGGTTTAATGTGATTGTGCGGAGCAGCCTCCGCCATAACCGGGCAGTTTATCCTAACGGTGTGCTGGATGTTAGTGGTGGGTGGTGTATCCAGGGAGTGATCCCGTAAACCATATCAATAGATATTCAGGGCGGGGCTAAAAAAACCGGCCAGCCTCGCGGCTGGCCGGTCGTGGCGAGTTAATGGGATAACCCGCAACAGAGAAGGGTGTTATCAGTCGTTCTTCTCTTCTTTCTTCTCGGCACCCTCTTCTTTGAGGGATTCGACACACTCCTTGAGATAGTCAGCCATCTCTGCGGCGGGCACGCCATCTTCTTTGGCGAAGGTGCGGCAGCGCTCTTCGAGGCTTTCCTGCGACTCTTCAGCAAAGACGGCGCCGGTGGCACCAAAGGCAAGCAGCAGCATTAACAAGCTGTACAACGAAGCTCTTTTCATACACAAATTTCCTCAGTGTGCAAAGATCACGGTCAGTTGCCGGAGGTTTTGGATTCAGTCAGGCAAGTGACAAAATAGCGTCCCGGATCATCGGCTGGCCGAATGTCCGGCGCTATTTATAAGGGATAGCAGGATCCCTTTCGAGAGAATATTTATTGTCGATACGATTGCCAAAATTGATCGTCGGGAAGATGTCGGTTGCACGCGGATATCGTGCAACCGACGCCACTATTTTAGTGGTAATTGCTTACCAGCCCCGTTTTGCACGAACAGTATAGGCGCTCTGTTTGTTGCCGATATAGACCTGGCGAGGCCGCCAGATCTTGCCGTCGGCCTGGCGCTTCTGCTCGTACCAGTGGGCGATCCAGCCGGGTAGCCTGCCGATGGCGAAAATGACGGTGAACATATTGGTCGGTATGCCGATGGCGCGCAGGATGATGCCACTGTAGAAATCCACATTCGGGTAAAGTTTTCTGTCGATAAAATAGCTGTCCTTGAGGGCAATCTCCTCCAGTTTGCGGGCGATACTCAGCAGCGGATCTTTTTTGCCCATCCGTTCCAGCAGTTTTTCACTCACCTCACGCAGAATGGTGGCGCGTGGATCGAAGTTTCGGTAGACACGGTGACCGAAACCCATCAGGCGCACCGGGCTGTCCTTGTCCTTGGCCAGTGCCACATACTCTTCCGCGGTCATATTGCCGTTATGGATCGCCTCCAGCATTTCGATCACTGCCATATTGGCACCGCCGTGCAATGGCCCCCACAGGGCACTGACGCCGGCCGCGCAGGAGGCGAACAGGTTGGCGCCGCTGGAACCGACCATGCGTACCGTGGAGGTGCTGCAGTTCTGCTCGTGGTCGGCGTGCAGGATTAACACCATGTTCAGAGCGGACAGGACATCATCATCAATGGTGTACTGTCGATAAGGCTCGGAGAACATCATATGCAGGAAGTTGGACACGTAAGGCAGCGACGGGTCGGGGTAGTTGTACGGCAGGCCACGTGAGCGCCGGTAGGCATAGGCGGCCAGGGTGCGTACCTTGCTGATCAGCCGGGCCGCCGCCCGCTCCACCTGGGTGGCATCCTCCAGTTCCAGGAATTCGGGATGGAAACAGGAGAGGGTGGAGATCATTGCGGAGAGCACAGCCATCGGCGGTGCCGAGCGGGGGAACCCGGCAAAGTGGTGCTTCATATCCTCATCCAGGTTGGCGTTATTGGTGAGGCTGGTGCTGAAGCGTTCGTATTGTGCCTTGTTCGGCAATTCACCGAAGATCAGCATGAGGGCGACTTCGACGAAGTTGGGGTGGTGCTCAAGCGCATCGAGTGAAATACCACGATAACGCAGAATGCCCTTTTCGCCGTCAATAAAGGTCACTTCACTCTCGCAGCTACCGGTGTTTCCCAATCCGGGATCGAAGGTGATCAGTCCGCTCTGGTTACGCAGATTGCGGATATCGATGGCATTGTCACCCTCGGTACCATAGATCAGCGGCAGTTCGTACTCCGCACCTTGATAGATCAGTTTTGCAGTTTCAGACATGGTAACTCCCAGGGGGAATAAGGGGTGGATCGGCTGGGTTACGGCGGCGATGGGAAACCGCACCGTGGTCCGCTTATGTTGAGGCTATAGCGGGCTGTCAGGAAGTGTTTCACCACAAAACTTTTTATCCGAATTGACAAAAAATATTTGTTTTTAAAAACACCCGGTTTGGTTTAAATCTCTGCGTCAGATGCCCGGTGGGCGTTCTTCATTAAATCAGGAGATTACCGTTGTGAGTAAAAGGTTGCGGAATGAGTTCGTTGACGAGTTCGATGAGCCGGGTTATCGGCCATTTAGCCGGAACCGCAATAGCCGGGGAAGAAACCGCTTCGCTGATGATGAGGCGCCACGCAGCCGGAGCAGGAATCGCGCCAGACAGGAGCGGCGCGGTTACGACGATTACTGACAGCCTTCGGGCGGGGTGGTGCCCTTCCCGGGCATCACTCATCGCTGGACCGGACCGGTCCCCTTTCAAGTCGATCAATCCAGACTGGCCAAAATATCCATGACATAGGATATCTCTCTTGCTATAGCCGCGCCCGTGCACTCTAATAACCCGGGTATTGCTTTGATAAGCCGGCTGTATGCGGTGCATTATTCAATAGTAACAACAGATCGCACCTGCTACCTGATAGGGATGACCCCCTTCAGGTAGCGACTTAATTGTAATGACCGGGATAGTCTCATGTTGCAATCGACCACCACCGTTCGTTCCCTTCTTATCGGGCAAGGCATTGAGCTGCGGCGCCTCAGCCAGGTAAAAATCCTCTCGCGTGACCCCACTACCATCGAGGTGGAGGAGGGGGGGTATGCCGTACTGTTCCGCTTTGGTGTAGTGGTGCTGTTCAACGTATCCGCGCTGGCCGAGGCCTCCTTTCTGCAGCTGCTGCGTGATTTTGTGCTGGAGCCTTTAGACAGCCTGACGATTGAGTCCCTGGATATCGAAGTAATCCCGGATGCCGCCGAACGGCTTGAAGAGGGTAAGCTGATTCTGCCGGTGGCCGAACTGCCCCTGTTGCAGGTGGTGGCGGATATCCTGGCCAAGAGCCTGGTGCTGGATGACTACGAGAAGCGCGCGGCCGGGGCGTTCGACCGGATTGAGCCGCTGGCCGAACGCATGCAGTCCGGCGGGCGCCTGCCCCGGCAGGTCAACGAACTGCTCGGTCATATCGGCGAGATACTGCAGATCCAGCATCGCATGGTGGGGCGTGCCCAGGTTGGAGAAAAGCCCGATATCCTGTGGGATCATCCGGAGCTGGAACGTATCTGGAAACGCCTGGAAAACGAGTACGAGATCGGTGAACGACAGATCGCCCTGGAACGCAAGCTGGACCTGATCAGCAATACCGCGGAGACCCTGCTTGGGCTGTTGCAGGATCGTCGTACCCTGCGCGTTGAATGGTATATCGTCATCCTCATTGTGATCGAAATAGTGCTGACCCTGTATGAGCTGTTTTTCAGGCACGTACAATGATCACGGAAAACCAAAAGCCGGATTTCCAGATACGCAAGGCCGTACCCGGTGATCTGGCCGCCCTGGTGGCGCTGGAGCAGCGCTGCTTCGAGGCAGACCGGATTTCGCAACGCCAGTTTCGCTATCTGCTGACCAAGGGTAATGCCTCGATCCTGGTGGGTGAGGAGAACGGAGAACTGCAAGGGGACGTGGTGCTGCTGTTCTCACGCGCCACCTCCGTGGCCCGACTCTATTCCATAGCGGTAGTGGCCGAGGTCAGGGGAAAAGGTCTGGGACGCAGCCTGATGAAGGCGGCCGAAACCGAGGCCTGGGCCCACCACCGGGCCTATCTGCGGCTTGAGGTGCGCAAGGACAATGAAACGGCGGTGCGCCTGTATGAATCCCTGGGGTATCGACGGCTGGGCGAGTTCCCCGATTACTATGAAGATCACATGGATGCCTGGCGGCTGGAGAAGTCGCTGGCGCCGGATCTGCATCCGGATCTTGCCCAGGTCCCCTTCTACGAACAGAGCCTGGAGTTCACCTGTGGTGCGGCCTCGTTGATGATGGCGATGAAGGCGCTGACCCCGGAACTGGATTTTTCCCGTACGCTGGAGTTGCGCCTGTGGCGCGAGGCAACCACTATCTTCATGACTTCGGGTCATGGCGGTTGCGGTCCCTATGGCCTGGCGCTGGCTGCGATCAAGCGGGGTTATCCCGTTGACATCTACATCACCGGCGAGGGTACTCACCTGGGTGACTCGGTACGCAGCGAGCACAAAAAAGAGGTAATGCGGCTGGTGCAGGAGGATATGTTCGAACAGTTGCGCTCACGAGACGTACCAATCAACCGCAACGGTTTTGGAGTGAGTGAGATTGAGGCATGCCTGGCGCGCGGTGGTATACCCTTGGTACTGATCAGTTCATGGCAGATTTATAAGGCGCGGGTACCCCATTGGGTGGTGTTGACCGGCGCGGATGAAAACTTTATCTACGTGAATGATCCCTATGTCGATCGCGAGGAGGGGGAGACCCTGATCGACTCGATACACATGCCTATCCTCAAGGATAAATTTGTCAGCATGACCCGCTATGGCAGGATTGGGCTGCAGGCGATGGTGGTGCTGTACCCTGAATGAACAGAGATATGGAAGGTTATAAATACGATGCCTGAACATCTATTGCTTGTGGAAAGGACCAGTTACTGGAAGGGCCGGATCGACGGCTACCCGGTGGTGACGGCGGCGGAATATCTGACCGATCCGGTGTGGCAGCAGAAGAAAGGACTGCGCATTGTCAATCTGTGCCGTTCCCAGCGCTACCTGGGTGAGGGCTATTACTGCTCTCTGCTGGCGGAGGCGCGAGGTCACAAGATCATTCCCTCGGTTCGCACTCTGCGCGACCTGAGCCGCAAGTCGCTCTATTCGCTGGAGACCGAAGACCTGGATAAACAGGTGCAACGAATACTGGGTCGACGGCACAAGGGGGTCGAGACCACATCGTTCAGTGTGACCATGATGTTCGGCAACTCCCCGCTGCGCGACTTCCAGTCCCTTGGGCGGGAACTGTTTGAACTGTTTCGTGCGCCCCTGATGCGGGTTTCGTTTGAAAAAAAGGGTGAATGGCGCATTACCGGCATTCGTTCACTGGGGATTCAGGATCTCTCCGATGAACAGGAGAGTGAATTTGGAGAGGCCTTACAGGGCTATCTCAGCAAGCGCTGGCAGGCCCCGCGACAGAAACGTCAGGGCCGCTATGATCTTGCCATTCTGCAGAATCCGCAGGAGGAGATGCCTCCCTCCGACGCCAAGGCCCTGAAGAAGTTTGTCCGGGCGGCAAAGAAATATGGCCTGGACGCAGAGTTGATTTTGCCCAAGGATTTTGGTCGCCTGAGTGAATTCGACGCCCTGTTTATCCGTGAGACCACGGCCATAGACCACCACACTTATCGCTTCTCCCGGAAGGCGGCCTCGGAGGGGTTGGTAGTGATTGACGATCCCGACTCCATCCTGCGCTGTACCAATAAAATCTATCTGGCGGAATTGCTGAAATCCAACCGGGTCTCCACCCCGGAGACCGTGGTGGTGCGTGCCGGCGGGCTGGACGAACTGGAACAGCGGCTGGCCTACCCGATCGTGTTGAAAGTGCCCGATGGCTCCTTCTCCCTGGGAGTGTACAAGGTGGAGAACCGGCAACAGCTGGAGCAGGTGGCCAGGCGCCTGTTCAAGGACTCGGATCTGTTGCTGGGCCAGGCCTACACCTACACGCCGTTCGACTGGCGGGTAGGTATCCTGAATCGCAAACCCCTCTATGTCTGCCAGTATTTTATGTCCAAGGATCACTGGCAGATCTATGATCATGCGAGCCAGGAGAAAGAGGGGGATTTCCGTACCTTCGCGGTCGGGGATGCGCCAAAGAAGGTGATCGAAACCGCGCTGAAAGCGGCCAATCTGATCGGCAATGGCCTGTACGGCGTGGACCTGAAAGAGACCGATGCGGGCGTGGTGGTGATAGAAGTGAACGACAATCCGAGCATCGAGGCGGGCGTTGAGGATCAGGTGCTCGGTGATGTGTTGTATGACGAGATCATGGCAGAGTTTCTGGCACGCATTGAGGCGGGTAAAACCCCCGCAGTCACGGGGCGCGGCTCCGCCGCCTGATCGGGTGTAAGCTCCTACGGGTTCGGGTGGTTGCCGGGGTGGGGTTTGACCTGCAGGGGGTCCGCCCCGGAGCCGAATTTGCGGCGGGCGCCGCTTGTATGTTTGTTAGTGGCAGGTCGGATCAGCGCAGCGTAATCCGGCAAATTGACCGACCCACAAGCAGGTCGGGTTACGCCTTCGGCTAACGCGACCTACAGCTACGATCAATACCCCGTGGGAGCGGATTTATCCGCGAAATATCGCGGATAAATCCGCTCCCACAAAAATTCCGTTCCTTAGGCGACCGCGTGGTCAATCATCCCAGCGACCAAATCCTGGGATATTTACATCATGCTCGTCATACAACCCCTGCTTCGCGCCCTGGTGACAGTTGTCGCAGTTGCTGAATGATTTTACCTGCGGGTTGTCCTCGACCATGTTTCGCTTCAGGTCGCTGTGTTCATAGACAAAGTAGCGCATCTCGGTAATGCGTAACGGCAGCGGGCGGTCTCCCTGTGCCGCCATGATCTTGTTTGGCAGGCCGTAGTTGGCGCGACCGGCGGCATTGTTCAAAAGAAAGTTACGAATGCTGTTGAGATCACCCTCCGCCAGTTCGGCATTTTCACCAAAATGGTCGTCCAGATTGTTCATCAGGGTTTCCCAGGTGGCGGCCGGCAGCAGTCCCGGCTGATAGGGGAAATGGCAGCTGCCGCACTCTTTGGAATAAAGCCGGGTCTCGACCGGGTCGATGCCCGGCGTGCTCCGCTCAAACCAGGAGAGCAGGGATTTTTTGCCGTCATCGTCGCTGCTCAGCGCTACTCCGGTGGTTGCCAGTAGTGATGCCGCGATCGCTGATGCGACGATAAAGTTCATTCGATTCATCTCTATACCTCTTGGTAATATTCAGCTCTTTTGTTGTTGCATAAACAGGATCAGGTCGCCCTTCTCCTGTGGGGTGCATTGGCGTCCGCAGAAACCTGAGTTGCCACACTCAGCAATATCCATAGAATCAATCTTCCTGATTTCATTTTCTGTGGCTCGGGTGAATCGATTATTGATGGGTCTGTTTGCGTCCGCTGATCATGGAGCGGACCAGGTTTTCTCCATGTTGAATGCTCGCTATTGCCACGCCGGCGAGATGGAGCAGAACCAGTACAAGCGTGAGGTTGGCAAAAAATTCATGCACCTCTTCGGCGGCCTTGCCAATGGCAAGGGGCGCGGTAGCCATGAGTCCGGCAAGTGGCCCTGAGGATTGTTCCGCGCCATAGGTGATCAGGCCTGACAGGATGGCCAGGCTCAGTGATATCAACAGGGCGAAGACCATGGCGCCACCGGCTGGATTGTGACCGATAAATCTATCTGCCCGAAAGCGGATCACCTGCTTCAGGTAAGTGATGACTGTTTTTGGTGGGTGCGTAAAGTCGCTGAATCTGGCGTGTTGGGAACCAATAAAACCCCAAATCAAGCGAAAGGCGATCAGCCCGATAATCGTATATCCCGCATAGGTATGCAGGGTGACGAAGTCGTCTTCGGTCACATAAGCGATTAAAAAACAGCTGGCCAGCGACCAGTGGAAAAGCCGTACCGGCAGGTCCCATACCTTGATCTCGTTTCTCGACAGTTGTGTGTTCATCATTATCTCCAGTCAGGTTGAAAACAGCCTAACAGCGAAAGCTGAAACCAAACTTAAAACGGCGGCGGAATTTGGTGCGGTTGGATTTATATCTGAGCAGGTCGGATTGACACAGCGAAATCCGACTATTCATCCAGACCATCGATAGCGGAAATATCGCTGGGCTACCTTTCCGCCGATGTAACCTGCAATTCTTTTAATGCGTAGGGTTTGACCCAACGGGTTCGACCCGATAATTGCAAGGTTGAAATCAGGGGTTCTGCCGGCGTTTGAGTTTCACCTCTTCCATCAGGGTGTTTACCATCTCCTGTTCGGATATCTTGCCGTCACCATCGGCATCCATGCGATTGAAGTTCCATAGCTCCGGGCTGGCGGAGCGTTTTTGCCTGGTGTCAGCAAACGGTTTGAACTCATTGCGGTCCAGGTATCCATCCTGATTGGCGTCATAACCAGAGTATGCCCCGCCACCATCGGCCACGGCCTGCTGGGTGAGTGTCGGCGACATTGCCACGGTAGCCGCCAGGAAGAGTGGTTTCACCAGGGTGCGGTTCAGTTTGATATTCATTGTTTGGCTCCTGTCTGGAATCTGTTGTCAGTCATCATGCTCACGCCTTCTGTAGCTGCGCTCGTTATATCCGCGTCCATCCGGTTGGCGCTGCATCTCACTCCTGTAGCCGCCGGATCGCCAGATACGCTTAGCCTCGTCTTCGTCGCCGCTGCGGTGACACTCGGTGCAGTTTTCATAGTCCCGAATGCCCTCTTCAAAATGCTCTTCACGGATTTTTGAGCGGGAGTGTTCATGGCAGCCATAGCAGGTGTATTTTGCATAGTCATTATTGATGTGGCAGGTGGCGCATTCGGTGTCGTGATCCCGGTCAAAGCGAAAATACTTGTCATGTTCGAATGTCGCGGGCAACCACGCTTCGTTGCTATGGCACTGGGTACAGTTACCCTTGATCTTCCGGTGCAGGGCATCTGGCGGATTGCTATGGCAGCTGTCACACTGCTCCTGCACCGAGACTTCCAGCAGGGCATGTGAAAACCGACCGATAGGACGGAACGGCTGTACCCCTTTGTGTTCGCTGTGGCAGGCGATGCAGTCCTCCTCGACCAGCTTCTGATGGAAGGCGACGTTCTTCTGCTCCTTGTCGATCGCTATGCCTTTGGTGGTCTTGAGACCGATATCAGCGACTGCGTGGCAGGCGATACACTGTTCCGCTGTACTGCCGATGAACGGGGTATGGCAGGCGAAGCAGTCGTCAGCCAGTTCGGCATGTGCGGCAACCGGATTGCCCGGGCTGATCATCAGTTGTGGTGCAAGGATCGCCAACGCGACCAGTACCAGGAGATTGGCCGCGACGATCAGGGTGAGTTTCTGTTTATTCATTTCCATTGCCAGAAAAGAAGGATGCTGAGGATATGAGTGAGGCCAAGGACGCCAAAGGCCAGCGTGATCGGTAGATGGATGGTGCGCCACTGTTTCATCAGGTCGTAGGTAGTGGCGTCCCAGAAAAGATGTTTTTCAACCTCCACCTCGGAAAGCCCCTGTTGCAGATAAAGCTCTTTTTTCTCTGCAAGAAAACGCCTTGACCGATCCAGCAGAAACTTTCCGGTCATGCCGCTGATGACGTTGATCAGCATGGCAATCAGGGCCAGCCAGGGCAGAATGGCATAAATGTGAATGCCGGCATGCACCAGGATGAACAGCGCGCCGATCCAGGTCAGGGTTTCATGCAGCGTGAGCAGTGTCTTGGGTTTGCCGAAACTGATTTTTTTCCGTTTTCTCAGCGAATACAGAAATGATGACAGGATCAGTAGTGTGCCGGGTATGCCCAGCCAGCGTCCGATCCAGGCCAGTTCAAACTGGTGCAGCAAGGCATCGGTGATCAGGGTGGCCAGGATCAGCGAGCCGAACATCAGCAGGAAAGGAATAACTTCTTTGCGTATGAGTGAGCGTTGCATATTTTTAACAGGTCCTAAGCAGCCAGGGTCAGGTTGTTCTTGGGACGGGTGATGCATAGCAGGCAGTGACCCGGCTGCACATCCGCATCGGCCTGCTGGTTGTACTCCACCTCGCCGGACTCGATGGCTGTTTGACAGCCGCCGCAGCTGCCGGCCCGACAGCCGGAGTCCACATCGATGCCTTGTGTCTCGGCAAACTCCAGCAACGAACCGCTATTCCAGTCCCAGGGGATCTGCTTGCCGGATTTGCTGAAGGTCACGGTGATATTGTTGTCAGCCACTTCAGGGTTGTCTGTTTCGGGTTTGTCGTGCCGGATGAGCGTCGCGGGTCCGAAGGATTCGTAATAGATGTCGCTGCTCTGCACACCCCAGGCTTCCAGGCCGGGAACCAGGCTCTCCATCATCGACTTGGGGCCGCAGATGTAAAACTGATGACGCGTCAACGGCAGGGTGGCGCGTAGCAGTGGGATATCCACTCGTCCCCGGTGCTGGAAATCAATACCTTCAACGTCGTTGGCGGTTGGGTTGCTGTAGCAGCAGTGCAGATGAAAATGGCGGTGTTTTTCCGCCAGCGAGAGGAGCTGCTCCCGCATGATCTGCTCGCTGCCGTTGCGGATACCGTAGAACAGCCAGATCTCCCGCTGGCTGCCCGTTTGCAGCAGGGTATTGAGTATGCTGAGCATGGGTGTAATGCCGATACCTCCCCCGATCAGTACCACCGGCAGGGTGGATTCCTGGATCAGGTGAAAATGGCCGGACGGGGCGCGGACCTGCAGATGGGTACCTTCCGTCACCCGGTCATGGAAATAGTTTGATGAGACACCGGCCGGCAGTTCCGGTCGGTCGGCTGGGGCCGGCACCCGCTTGATTGATACCCGATAGTGGTTCGGATCAGGGCTGTCGGACAGGGAGTAACAGCGAATCACGGATTTGCCCGCCTGGGGCGCCGGCGCCTCTATGTCCAGCTTAAAGGTCAGAAACTGCCCTGGCTTGAACGGCGGCAGGGGTTTGCCATCGGCCGGTGCCAGATAAAATGAGCAGATGGAGCCTTGCGCATCTTCCAGTTTCCGGCGCTGAACCACAAATTGCCTGAACCCTTTCCAGGCGTTCGCTTCAGCAGTTGCCGGGACGTCTGGACTGGCGGACGGCTGCATTCCGGAGAGAGCGGATGCCCCCGCCCTGAACTGTTTGCGGCGACGGTAGAGGCTGATCAGCATGATGATGGTCACCTGAACAACAATCGCCGCAAAGATAATTATTGCAAGGATTCCAGTTGTCATGTTTTGTCCACCCCGCGGACCAAGTGTCAGTCCGATTCATTGACTTTCTACGTCGAATGATTACACGGGGTGATGAAATGAAGCTGAAAACTGGTGGTGCTGTTTAGTGCCAGGTCCTGAAAAACAGTCGGTGACGCGGTGATCGCAATGTATGAAAACTACCCGGCAACCGAGTGTTCTTGCCTATACCTGGAAAAATCGGACGGGCAAGCGTTTCCGCCTCGTCCCGGAGTTCCAGCAGACGCCGCACGCGCTCGGCGGTATCGGGGTGGGTTCTGAGCAGTGAAGGCTCCGGGTCGCGATAACCCGGCAGCAGGATGCGTTGCCACAGGCTGGCATGCCGATGCTCGATCTTGCCGAGCGCAGAAGCGAGGCCCTCCGGGTCGCCGGTTATACGCACCGCACTCAAATCTGCCTGGAACTCCCTTACACGGGAGAGGCCCAGTTGCAGCAACGCACTGAGGGTGGGTGCCACGATTAACAACAGCAGACCCGACAGCGGCAGCGGGGCCATGCCCAGCAGTGCCAGTGGCAGAGAGATAAAGGCCAGCAGGATGCCGATCATCGACAGCATATGGGTGAGGCGGCTGATCAGATCCGCCAGATTCATCAGGCGCATATCATGGTTGATGATATGGCTGGTTTCATGGGCCAGCACCCCGGCCAGTTCCCGCGGATTCAGCAGCTTCAGCAGACCGTCGGTGAGGGCAATGGCGGAATCGTCACGGCTACCAACCGAAAAGGCGTTGCTGGTGCTGCTGGGAATCCAGTATAGGGTGGGTGTGGGGCTGACACCGGTACGTCGTCCGATCTCCTCCATCAGCCGGGTCAGGTCCGGTGCTTCGTTGGGATAAATCCGCCGTGCCTGATATAGCCGCAACAACCAGTGTGGTGAGATGTCGGGCAGGGTGCTCATGGCGAGTATTACCCCGGCGAACACCCAGGGCCAGACCCCTTCGCCAAACAGCAGTTCACTGATCAGCGCCAGCAACAGCGCCATGCTCCCGATCAGTAGCAGGGTGTGTCCCAGATTGCGTAACTTGTGATCATTGGTCAGTTTTTGATTCATGGTTGCGTATGGGTTGTAACAAGGTGCGTTGCCATTTGTAGCATTGTGTGTCCGGTGCTGTTTTTCAACCTGGCCATTGCTTGTCGGGAGAATTTGCCATCAGTGAAACTCAAACATCGACATGCCGATATTGCCGTAGGTGAAACTGTGGTGCAGGCGTTTGCCCGGTCTGGTCTGATCACCCGCAGCCCAGGCAGTCACCAGTGGAGCAAAATGTTCGAGCGTCGAGTGGGCGGTGCGAAACAGCGGAGTGGCCTGTTCGGCTGTCAGCAGATCGTCGAAGCGGTTACCTTCCACGGCCTTCTGTAACCAGGACTCAAATCCGCTGGCCCAGGCATCGGTGTGCCCTTCCCGGTTCATGGCGCCCAGGTTATGCACCGAGCCACCGGAACCGATAATCAGCATGCCGTGCTCGCGTAGCGGCATCAGTGCTTTGCCCAGACGGGCGCACTCCTTCAGTTCACCGGAGGGAAGTGAGACCTGGACTACCGGAATATCCGCTTGCGGGTAACTCAGCATCAATGGTATCCAGACGCCGTGATCAAGTCCCCGGTCAGATATCAGTTCGGTGTCAAAGCCATGGGTTGTCAGGCTGTCGGCAATGCTGGTGGCCAGCTCGGGATCGCCTTTGGCCGGATAGGCCAACTGATAGAGCGCTTCGGGAAAACCACCGAAATCATGGATGGTCTGGTGTGCCGTTCCCGCTGTGATGCCAAGCGGATGGCGGGTCCAGTGGGCGGAGATGACGACAATCGCCCGTGGTTGCGGGAAACGTTCACCAATCTCCCTGAGAGCCGTGACCGCCTCCTGTTCCGTCAGGATAAAGTCGGGTGCGCCGTGCGAGATAAAGAGTGTGGGGTAGTGGGGCATCATGGGCTGTTCTCGGATTCAGTTCGGCCGCTATAGATTAACAGACCTCCCGTGCGGAGGATGGTTGCCTGAATCAGTCAGGGTGTTTATGGTTGTGGGCGTGCAACTGATCAATCGGCTGTCAGAACAAATCAGGGCGGTTAATCGAGTCATCGGGATGGCGATACTTTGCAAATCATGAATACAAAACAATTTTTCAAGGCTGCCGGCATGGTTTGCCTGCTGGGTGTGGGGTATGGCGGATCTGCAATGGCCGTTGTAGAGCGGCAGGGTATTGCCTCCCTGTATGAGGAGGCATTGATCAAGTTCCAGCAAAAGGAGTTGGCAACGGCAGTTATCCATCTGAAGAATGCGCTGCGGGATGATCCGGAATTCCTGGCGGCACACCTGCTGCTGGGACGGGCATACCTGCAACAGGGTGAAGGTGCCCTGGCTGAGCGGGAGCTGGATACGGCCTTGCGGCTGGGGGCTGATCGGGCGCTTGTCTCGATACCCCTGGGGCAAGCCTATCGGCAGCAGAGAAAGTACCGGCAGATTCTGGATGAGATCCATGAGGGTGAATTTTCCCCGGATCTGAATGCGGAGATCATGACGATCCGGGGGGGCGCCTACCTGGAGCTGGGTGAGATTGATCCTGCGGAGCAGGCCTTCAGAAAGGCTGCAACATTCAATCCGGCCGCGACCAGCCCGCTATTGGGGCTGGTCAATGTGCTTCTGCGAAAAGGTGACTTCAACGCCATAGACGGGATCTTGCGGCAGGCGATGGATCTGGGGCCGCAGGACTCCGGTGTGTGGCACACCAAGGGCTCGGTTGCCCATGCGCGGCATCAATTTGATGCGGCGATCAACGCATATCGCAAGGCGCTGGAATTGAACCCGGACAATTACAAGGTCCAGGTCTCCATGGCCGGCACCTACATGGATATGGGTAAGTATGGCCTGGCGCTGGAGGTGCTGGATAAGATCGGCAAGGAACAAGCCTTTGATCCCCAGGTCGCCTATCTGCGTGGCGTGGCCCACTCCCGTCTCGGCGATGCATCGGCATCCAGGGAGGCGATGCTGGAGGCCGACGGCATCATGGCCAAACTTCCCACCGATGTGAAACAGGCGCATCTGGAGACCCTGCTGTTATCGAGCCTGATCGATTACAGCCTGAACAAGATGGATGAGGCCTATGCCGGCCTGGAGCTTTATGTCAGGCGGGCTCCGGGGAATCCAGGAGCACGCAAGCTGATGGGTTCCATTTTGTTTGACAGAGGTCAGTACGACAGGGTGATCCGGGTACTCAAACCGGCACTCGAAGAGATACCGAATGACTATAGATTGCTGACCATGCTGGGAACGGCGTACATGAAACAGGGGCGGTACCTGCGGGCGATCGAGCTGCTGGATCGGGCGGTAAAGCAGGGTGGTGATGCGGTGGAGGCTCGCACCCAAATCGCCCTGGGCTATCTGGCTCAGGGGCAGAGCGAAGCCGGGGTGGAACAGTTGAGTGAGGTGTTCGCTGCAACAGAGGAGGCGCGATTGGCCGGGGTAACCCTGGTCCTGGAGCATCTCAGGCGTAACGAGAATGCCCAGGCAGTCAAAATTGCCAAACTTCTCAGTGAACGCAACCCGCAAGATTTGACACTGGTGAACCTGCTGGCATCGGCTGAGATTGCGGCCGGGGAGATACCGGCCGCTACCGCTCACCTTGAACAGATACTGAAGCAAGATGAAAAATTTCTTGGTGCGGAGTTAAATCTGGTCAAGATCGACCTGGCCGCAGGCAGGATGAAGCAGGCCAGAAACCGCATCGAAAAGGCCAGGGCGAATCACCCGGGAAACACACTGGTCATGCTTGAAGAGGCCAGGCTCGAGGAGGCCGCCGGCAGACCGGAGGTGGCGGTTGAGCTGATACTCAAGGCAGTTGCGCTGGATGAGCAATCGGTTACAAACAACCTTTACCTGGGTGAACTCTATATCAAGTTGGGTATGGTCAATGAACTCAATCAGCATATACAGACGCTTGAGCGTCTGTTTCCGGATGACATTCAGGTGATGCGTCTGATCGGGCTCGGTCATCTGGCCCAGAATAACCATGACATGGCGAGAACCCAGTTTCGGCGCATGTCCAACGCGGCAGGCTATAATGCGCCGGTGCTGCTGGATGCCGCCGGTTTGTTGCGCGCGGCAGGGGATCTGGAAGGAGCCGCCTGGGCACTGATGAAAGTGCTGGAAGATAACCCCCGTTCTGTGCCGGCCCAGGTCGCCCTGGCCGAAGTTCAGCTTGCATCGGGGAAACCCGAGCCGGCCGAAAAGATCATTAGCCAGCTCATGCGTTTTCATCCGAACGAACCGGACGGTTATCGTTTACAGGCCGAACTGGCCATGCTGCGGGGTGAGTTCGCCATGGCCATTGCCGGTTACAAAAAAGCCATGGAAATGGAGGGTACGCAGGATGCTGTGCTGCGGCTCTACCAGGCTTATCTGTTCGCCGGCGATGTACAGACCGGAGTGAAACTTCTGGAGGGAAAAATAGAGGCGATTCCCGGGGAGCGTGATCGCCGCCCATTAAAAAAGGCGCTGGCTGAAGGGTACCTGCGTCTTGGGGATCTGCGTGCGGCGGAGGTGGTCTACGAGGCGCTGATCAATGCCGACAGCAAGGATCCTGAGGTGTTTAACAATCTCTCGATGATCCGCTTCAGGCAGGGTCAGGACGGCGCCTTGGCCCTGGCGCGCACGGCGCAGGAACTGGCGCCGGAGAATCCCGCCATCAACGACACCCTCGGCTGGATACTGGTAACAACAGGCAAGCCCGCCGAGGGCCTGCGCTATCTGCGCAATGCCAGCCTCAGGGAGGCTTCAAACAAGGGTATTCGGTTTCATATCGCTGCCGCGCTGGTTGCGCTGGGACGCAAGGATGAAGCCCGACAGGAGTTGCAGGAGTTGGTTGGATCAGGTGATGAGTTTGCCGATCTGGTCCAGGCAAAGTCCTTGTTGGAGCAGTTGTCAACCGGGAATTAGTGTCGGGTTTTTTTACATTCCGACCTGATTAAATAAAAATTACTGATGTAACTATTTGAGTAGTAAGCGTAATTAATTTTGGTATGTATATTGCTGAGGTTTATCTGCAAAGGTTTGTAACGGCCACCAAGACCGTACGAATAATAAAATTACTGCCAGGGTTGCATATATGAAAAATAGCAAGAAAGTCACGGCAATCTTAATCCCCGGAATTCTGGCCCTGCTGCTATCAGGCGGTGCGGCGGCAGACTGGTCCTGGAGCTTTACCGGTTCATACACTGGAAACAGTTCCGGCATGACATTCAGTGGTAGCGGCGGGGCTCCCAGCGTCACGGCCACGGCCTGGTCGAATTCCATTTCCGCTGCCAATACTTCCAGCAACTACGGCAGCGGTGACCTGGTGAAGCGGAGCATCTACAGATATTCAGGTGGCTTAGGTGTCACCAGCCCGGACGACGTGAATCAGGGCAGCCCCGAACATGCAACCGACAACCAGTACCGTATTGATTCCATTTTGCTCTATTTCGGCGGTACCGCGGTTACCCTGGATCAGGTGAAGTTTGGTTGGGTCAGTGGCGATTCCGATTTCTCCATGAGCGCCTATACGGGTGGCGGCAGCTCCAATCTGAGTGCCATGGGGTACGGTGATTTGGCCAGCAACGGCTGGTCCACCATCGGCAGTTACTACAACCCCGGCACCGCTACTACCGCGGTGAATCCCGCGGAGGTCTCTTCCAGTTACTGGCTGATCAGTGCGCTGAACCCGAACCTGGGTGGCACCAGTAATACCAATTACTACGGTAATGATTTCTTCAAGTTGGCCAGCGTCGGTGGCACCGGGCCATCCAACGAGGTGCCGGAGCCCTCTACCCTGCTGCTGCTGGGTGGCGTGCTCCTTATCACGGTAATGCGCGGCCAGGTGGTGGCAAATCGCAGAGAGTCAGGCCACGCCTTGCAGGCCTAGCCCTAGAAATAATAAATAGCGTTAAGGAAGTGATACCTGATGGGTTACCGGGGCAATCCGGTAGCCCGTTTTTTTGCCTGGGGACGGACTTATACCGCGTAGGCCACGACTCCAGGGATGGTGGATGTAGAACGAAGCACGCCGCCAGGGATGGCGGTGGTAGACAACGCCGGGAACTGGTTGTCGAGGATGCCAGAGCCGAAGGATGGCCGGGTGTGGCGTTATTCGCGCCGGTCGGTGGTCAGATCAGAAACAGTGTGGCCAGGCCAAGGAAGCTGAGGAAGCCGATGATATCGGTAACGGTGGTGAGGATTACCGCGCCCGACAGTGCCGGGTCGATGCCCCAGCGGTTCAATAGCAGTGGGATGGCGATACCGGAAAGGGCTGCCGCCAGCAGATTGAGTATCAGGGCCGTGCCGATGATGATGGCAATACCCGGTTCGCCAAACCAGAGATAGGTGACCAGGGAGACCACCAGCGCCCAGACCACGCCGTTGACGGCGCCCACCAGCAGCTCCTTGATGGTCAGCCAGCGCACGTTGGCACTGGCGATCTGGTTCAGCGCCAGGCCGCGTATGGTCAGGGTCAGGGTCTGGCTGCCGGCGATGCCCCCCATGCTGGCCACGATCGGCATCAGCACGGCCAGGGCCACGATCTGATCCAGCGCCTCCTCAAAGCGGCCGATGACCCAGGCGGCGGCAAACACGGTAATCAGGTTGATGCCCAGCCACAGGCCACGGCGGCGGGCGCTGGGCAGTACCGGCGCGTACATGTCCTCCTCTTCATTGAGGCCGGCACTGCGCAGCAGGGTGCGGTCGGACTCTTCACGGATGACATCGACGATATCGTCGATGGTGATGCGCCCCAGCAGCTTGCCGCTGGTGTCCAGTACCGCCACCGAGATCAGGTCGCGGCGCTCGAACAGGGTGGCCACATCATGCTCGCTGAGATCGGCACGGACGGTGACAGCCTCCGGTTGCATCACCGCCTCGACCAGGGTGGCGGGGTTGCTGGTCAATACATCCGAGACATCCAGCTTGCCGAGATAGTCACCCTCGTCATCGATCACCATCAGGCTGTCTGTGTGGGGCGGCAGGGACTCGTGTCGCCTCAGCCAGCGCATCACCACGGCAATAGTGACGTCCTTGCGCACGCTGATAACGTCGGTGCTCATGAGTCGTCCGGCACTTCCCTCCTCGTAATTGAGTACGCTGTCGAGACGTTTCCGGTGGTCTGTGTCCAGCGCCAGCAGCAGGTTGCTGGTCAGATCCTCGGGGAGTTCGTCAATGAACTCGGCCAGATCTTCCGGTGCCATCGATCCGGCGGCCGCAACCAGCTCACCCGGGTCCATCTCATCGACAATGGTGGTGCGTGCCTCATCGTGCAGAAACGAGAGTACCTCGCTCTCCTGTGCCACGGGGACCGCTTCCCACAGATCACTGCGCTGCTCGGGCGGCAGGGATTCGAGCAGGCTGGCCACCTCCGCCGGGTGGGTGGCGAGCAGGGTCTGGGTCAGTGCCTCTTGGCGGCCGGTCTCCAGATCGGCAATGATCTGGTCCAGTAACGGGGTCTGGGATGGAGAGGTTTCGTTTTCACTGGTCATGATTTGCGCTTTTGTCCCGACTGTTGGGAAGGTATTGGGTTGAGCGGCCTGTCTGTCGGACAGGAGGGTCTATACAGAGTGTAGAAGGTGTCTGTGACAGCAGGTCGGGGGTGATGCTCAGGGAGGGGGCTCGTCGGGTAGCTCTGCGGGCTGGCTGATGCCTTCGACTTCCAGGGTGATATGGCTGACCCGCGGCAGCCGCTGCCTGATGTTTGCTTCCAGCTCATCAATGATCTCTTCAGTCCGTTTCAGGCTGACAATAACGGCCGCCCTTGCTGCGGCATAGCAGTGCAGCCTGGCATCGTCCCTGCGTTTCGCAGGTAGCTGGCTCAGAATCGCCTCACGCTCGGTCTGGATGCGCTCATGCAGACCCGGCACCACGGCCTCCTCGCGCAGTTCCACCTCGGCGACCAGGATAGTATGCGTCTCGTCAATGATGATAGAGCGCAGATCATGGCAGCGCTCCACCTGGTGATGTGCGGCAACGATATTCAGAAACAGCGCCTCCGCCTCATTGTCGCGCATGTCCGCCAGGAAGCGCATGTTGGTGTAACCGAGATAGAAGGCGATCATGCCGAGCATGGCCGCGATCAGGGCGGAGAAACCCACGTCCCAGACGCCGTTGCCGGTGAGCGCGGTGAGGCCGACTCCCAACGCGGCGAACGCCAGTCCGAGCATGGCGACTGAGTCCTCCAGCACCACTGCCACCAGGGTCGGATCGTCTGCCAGGAGTAGAAAGCGGAATGGATTGGTGACTTTGGTGAGACGCATCTTTTGCAGAAAAGCCTTGAGAGCCACCAGAAAGGAGTAACCTTCGAGCAGAAAGGCGATGGCCAGCACGGTCAGATTGACCCAGAGCGGGTTCAGCGTCAGGTCGAGGATGGTGACCGGCTCCGCTGCTGTGTTCTGCCCAAGATCGTGCCAGGAGTGCCAGGCGTGGGCAAGACCCAGGCCGGAGCCGATGGAGAACAGGCCGATGGCGCTCCAGAGATTCCAGAGATACTTTTTCTGGCCATGACCGAAGGCATAGAACTGATCAGCGGGTCGCTCTCCTTCACGCAATCCGATCAACAGGAATCCCTGGTTGAGAGTATCCATCAGGGAGTGGACCGCCTCGTTCATCATGGCTGCCGAGCCACTGATCAGGGCGGCGATAAACTTGATCACCGTGACAATGGCGTTGGAGACAATGGCCGTCAGTACAGCCGTCCTGGAACCGTGAGCCATACCGGTCACAGTCCCTTGATGAATACTTTGGAATTGCGCTGATAGTTATACAGCTGCTGCTTGGCCATCGGCAGGGTATTGACCTGGGTCGGAACGAATCCCCGCTCCCGGAACCAGTGTGCCGTCTGGGTGGTAAGCACGAACAGCCGGTTGATGCCGGCACTCAGCGCCCGCCTCTCCATGTGGGCGAGCAGGGCGTCGCCGCGCCCGCTGTTGCGGTAAGCCGGATGCACCGCGACACCGGCCAGTTCGCCGATCCGCTCCTCCACATAGGGATGCAGGGAGGCGCAGCCGATAATGGTGCCATCCAGCTCCACCACGGTGAAGCGCTCAATCTCGGTTTCCAGCAGATCCCGTGAACGGCGTACCAGGGTGCCGTTGGTCTCCAGTGGCCCGAGCAGCTCCAGAATGCCGCCGATGTCGTCGATGCGCGCGCCGCGAATCTCTTCATAGGGTTCGGCGGTCAGCAGGGTACCGACACCATCACGGGTGAACAGCTCCTTGAGCAGGGCGCCATCCATCTGGCGTCCGATCAAGTGGGTCCGTTTGACTCCGCCCCGGCACGCTTTTACCGCGCAGTTCAACTGCTGCACCAGCTCCTCCGGCAGGCTTCTGCGCCGCTGCATTATCGACTCCACCTCCCGTGGTATCACATTGGTCAGTACTTTCCCCCGGGTGTCGGTGACCCCCTTGCCTTCGATCAGCATAATCAGTTTGTCGGCACCAAGGGCAATGGCCACGGCACTGGCCACGTCGGCTGCGCCGAGATTGAACACCTCGCCGGTGGGTGAATAGCCCAGTGATGGCACCAGGGCGATGGCGCCCGCATCCACCACGCGCTGGATCGCGTCGGCGTCGATACGCCGCACCATGCCGGTGTGGCCGTAATCTATCCCGTTGCGGATGCCGATCGGTTGCGCAGTGACGAAGTTGCCGGAGACCACCCGGATATGCACCCCCGCCATGGGTGAGTTGGCCAGCCCCATGGAGAGGCGTGCTTCAATCTCGACCCGCACCGCGCCGGTGGCGTCCTTGACGCAGGCCAGCGCCGCCTCATCGGTGACGCGCAGACCGTTGATGTATTGCATTTCAGTCTGGTGCAGCCCGAGCCGCTCTTCAATCTGCGGACGTGCACCGTGCACCAGCACCAGCTTGATGCCGAGTCCGTGCATCAGGGAGATGTCATGAATCAGATCAGCGAAGCTCTCCTCGGCTACCGCCTCGCCGCCGAACAGGATGACCACCGTCTTGCCCCGGTGGGCATGGATATAGGGTGATGAGTTGCGAAACCAATCGACGAAAGGGTCATGCTTGTTTTTTCTATTATTTGCCACGCGTACTGTTCCCGTTAGCGCCAACATTCAGGGTGAAGGTCCAAGTCTGGCCTGAGCCCTTAATGTAAACTGCATTACGGAATAATTCGAGCGCTTAACCCGAGATAATCAGGCATTGCCTGATCTATCAGGTTACGTTGCTGGCTGCTTGATCGGCTGATGCTGTGACCTGATGCCTGGTCATGGGGCGCCCCGTGGGCGCCGGGAATCATTTCACCGATCGGAAGGCGGGCACGGCCCGCACTGTAAAGTGGGTTTGGAGGATGCCCGCCCCACGAAAGCGTGACGGAGACGCAACCCTCGGCAGACTCCTAGCCATCGTACGGCGAGATCTTGTCCATCAGGTCTTGTCCGATTCTGCCCAGGTAGGCATAGCTGCGTACGGCGAGCAGGCCGAGGAACAGCACCCACCAGTTCCAGAAAGCGAAGCCGGCCGCAATGAGCGTGATGGCGGCAATAAAGGAACCGATCAGAGCCCAGAAATAGATAATCATGCCGAAACCGTCATAACCACTAAACAGTGATTGCAGACGGGCTTCAGCTGTACGGGGGGGGTGTCTTGAAGCGAGCGGGGGAGATTTGTGAGACATGGTTTGGTGCTCCTGTCTGTGTCGATTTCAATATGCTGTCATCCTCGCGGACTCAGCGTCTGTTTCTGCTCCCCTTGCACGGTGTTGTTTCAGCATTGCCAGATCAGTGAACCTCCCCGGGGCTGGTGATCAAATTGCTGGGGCAGACCGCGGCCTGCGGGGCGGTGAGCATTAGAATTGCCAGTCAATTTTGCTCGGGAGCGGTTTGCCCCTGTCGTTCACCGAGGTGGTATCACCGCACCACTCGATGTCGGGAATGACCGACTCCACCAGTGGAAAAAGGCTCTGCTCTTCAATCTCCATCTGTTCCCGGAACGCCCGGACAAAGTCGTCGGTAAGTTGCCGCAGTCGGTCGGGCGAAAGCCAGCTACCCTCTTGTGCCGTACGGATGTCGTTTTCCAGCGCCTCGCCACTGTCAATCACCGATTGATGGATTGCCTCCAATTCGGTCACTACCTGCCCTCTCGGGCCGGCGTATTGTAAAAGCGTCTGCCACAGCGCCTGCTCTTCCGCCTGGTGGCGGCCCTTCAGGCCAGGTTTCAGGTAGGTGATCAACTCGATGAGTTCGGCATAATCCGGTTCGTCGCCCTGTTCCACGCCGTCAACAATACCTACTAGGTAGTTTAGCAGCGCCGAAAAACGCAGGTGATCCCACTTGAGTAATTCGAGCAGATGCTTCATCAGTGTCAGTGCCCCGCTGCATGAATTGACCGGGAAAGGCAAGGGAGGGGGTATCCCGCAGGAATAGTACGTATCCTCCCATTTCGTGAGTTTGTCCTACGGATCCACCCTATCCCAGGGTTTTTGATTACACAAACGACAAATAATCAACGTTAATATTAAATATTGTTATATTATATTTGGCGGACGCTTTCGGTGGTGACTCGATGGATATTGAATTTGCTCGTACCTTTCTAAAAGTGGTGGATACCGGAAGTTTTATCCGGGCCGCGAAAACCCTGCATGTCACCCAGGCGGCTGTGAGTCGTAGAATCCGTACCCTGGAGGAGTATCTCGGTTGCGATCTTTTCGTCCGCAACAAGGCTGGTGCCGTGTTGACTCCCAGCGGCAGGCGGTTTCTCCGTTATGCCGCCAATATGGTCCAGACCCTCGAGCGTGCCAGGCATGAGATCGGTGTGGCCCGGGAATTCAATGGCTCTTTGACCATTGGTGGGCGCTTTGGCCTGTGGGACGGGCTGCTGCTGCGTCTGCTGGAGAACATGCGCGCGGAGCGATCCGATATTCAGATCCGGGCACAGATCGGCTTCGAGGAGGGGTTGATGCAGGCGCTGGTGGATGGCAGCCTGGATATCGGCATCATGTATACCCCGCAAAACCGACCGACACTCCAGGTTGAGCGCCTGCTGGAAGAGGAGCTGGTGCTGGTCACCAGTCGGGGGCAGGCCACGCAAGTGCCCGATCCGGACTGCTACGTACATGTGGACTGGGGACCCGAATTTCTGACTCAGTTAAGCGGCAGTTTGCCGGAGTTGAGCAGCCCCCGTCTCATTGTCGGTATCAGTTGGCTGGGGTTGCAACTGATCCTCACGGATGGGGGATCGGGCTATTTCCCGCGTCGCCTGGTGCAGGATCTTATCCTGCAGGGGCGACTGTACCGGGTAGACGGGGCGCCGAGCTTCCAGTTGCCGGCCTACGTGGTCTATCCCGGTGCGAGTAATAATCCCCTGGTCATCCCCACCGTTGCCGCCCTGCATCGGGTGGCGGATACGGTTATGGCCCAGGCAGCGTCCTGACCGGCAGGGACTGGCGTCATCAGGCTTCATGATTGTCTTCAAACATCGTCGAATACTACAATCAGCCGTTAACCGGTTATTGTCTATTTGATAAGACAGAAAGTGCAGTGCTGAAGCAGAACAAATCAAGCTACTTGCTATTGCTGCTGTTTACCATCCTCTCGCTGGTGGGTTGCCTGGAGTCCCGCCGGGTGACTGTTCAGGTAAACAACATCAACGCCCGGGTGGAAGTGGCCGCCACCCCCAGGCAGCGCCAGCGTGGCCTGATGCACCGTGAATTGCTTGGCAAGGATGAGGGGATGCTGATGATTTTTCCCGAGCCGCAGGAGGTGAGCCTGTGGATGCTCAATACCCGGCTACCACTGGATGTGGGTTTCTTTGATCGCCATGGTGTATTGCAGTCGGTGATGTCGATGCAACCGGATGGTGGCGAGCAATTGTATCATTCGCCACCGGGAACCCTGTATGCACTGGAGATGAACCGGGGTTGGTTTGACCACTATGCCCTGCTTCCCGGGTCGCGTCTTAAGCTCCCGTATGCCATGACCGGGGAGTGAGTGGCGGATAAATCCGCACCTTCAATGCGCTATTCGCGTCCATTTGCGTTTATTCACGGCTAACGAAACGCTCCCCGATCAGACTATCAAAGACAGAAGCGGCGGATCAGTCCCTGCAGCAGGCCGACCATCGGCTGGATGCGCTCCAGCCCGATAAATTCGTTGGGCTGATGCGCCTGATCGATATCGCCCGGTCCCAGGATCAGGGTCTCCATGCCCAGCTGCTGCAGATAGGGTGCCTCGGTACCGAAGGCGACGGATGACGCGGTGTGGCCGGTAAGCTGTTCGGCAGTGCGCACAATCTCGCTGTCGGCGGCGGTCTCCATGGACGGGATACCAGGGAAGGGGGTGATGATCTCCAGGCGCAGTTCGCTGCCCGACATCAGCCGTTCCAGACGCTGTGCCAGCTCGTCATGCAGATCCTGCAATACCATGCCCGGCAGCGGCCGCAGATCGATCTGCAGCTCGCAGCTGGCGCAGATGCGGTTGGGATTGTCACCGCCGTGGATGTGTCCCAGGTTGAGAGTCGGCACCTCCACCTCGAACAGCGGGTTTTTGTGACGCGCCTGCAGTTCATCGCGCCAGGCCAGGATATCCCCGATCACCCGATACATTCCCTCCAGCGCGTTTACCCCGAGCGCCGGATTGCTGGAGTGGCCGGAGCGCCCGTGCAGACGGATGATCTCCATGCTGATGCCCTTGTGCATGCGAACCGGCTTGAGTCCGGTCGGTTCGCCGATCACTGCGTAGCGGCCGAGCCGGCGGTTGGTCTCGAGCAGGGACTGGGCGCCGCACATGTTGCTCTCTTCATCCGCCGTGGCCAGCAGCGTCAGGGGTTGCTTCAATTGGCTCAGATCCAGCCCCCTTACCGCCTCCAGCACCAGGGCGAAGAACGCTTTCATGTCCGAGGTGCCGAGGCCATAGAGCCGGTTGTCCCGTTCCACCAGCCGGAACGGGTCGCTCTGCCAGCGTTGCTCATCATAAGGGACCGTGTCGGTATGACCGGACAGGACCAGCCCGCCCGGCCCTTTGCCGGCGCTCGCCACCAGGTTGAACTTGCTGGCATGGCCCGGGATCGGCAGCACCTCCACCTGAAATCCCGCGCTGCGGCACCAGTCGGCCAGGTGCTGGATCACCTGCTCATTGGACTGGTCCCACTGGGGGCTGATACTGCTGACCGAGGGGGCGGCGATCAACTGTTCGATCATCGGAATCAGGGCGGGTGTGGACATAGATCCTCTTGGGGGTCTGATGGATTAATAGGGGTTTGTTATATCAGTACGGGAGGCCTGTAGGGTGGAGAAGCGATGGCGCATCCACCAAGCGTCCCCGGCGCTCATGCGTAGCGGTCGAGATTCTCCAGCCAGCGGTTGATCTCCTTGGTGCCGCGCTCGAGAAACCCGGGGTCCTGATATACCTGGGCGATCACAATGATCCCCTGGCCTCTGGCCAGCAGCTCCAGGGAAAGTTCCCGCGCCTCCTCCGGATAACCCATCTGGGCAAACTGTTTGGCCAGCCACTGCTGAAACAGGTCAAACAACTGTTTGGCGTCACTCTTCAGTTCCGGCTGGTCTTTCGCCAACTCCACATTGAGGGATCCCATCGGACAACCGGAACGGAGCAGGGCCGGCGTGCTGTCATACATGATCTGCACGAACCGCTCCAGCCGATCAAGCGGGGTTTTGATGCTCTTCTCCCACTCCGACAGCATCAGCGTGGTGGTCTCCATGCGGTGTTTGATCACCGCCCGCAGCATCTCCTCCTTGGTCTTGAAATAGTAGTAGATATTTCCCCGCGGTACCTCCGCTTCATCCACCACATCGGTGAAGGAGGTGCGGTTGTAGCCCTTGCGGTAGAACAGCTGGTTGGCGGCATCAATGATGCGCTGTTGGGTGCGTTCGCTTTTTGTGGTCATAGTGTTGAATCGTGCTCAAGTCGTGGTTTGGATTATAGTCCTAAATTTTCGCCGGAAAGGGAATCGACTATGCTAATTAATTATGACTGATACCGGGATCAGAGTTATGCGACTGATAGCAGTGGGTTTGCCGATGCTGTTCTGGTGTGGCTGGATCCAGGCGGCGGATTTGTCGGATATCCGGTTACCGGCCGGGTTTAGGATCGAGATTGCCGTCGATGACGTGACGAATGCCCGCTCCATGGCGCTGGGAGATCAGGGGACGCTGTTTATCGGTACCCGTCGCTCTGGGCGGGTCTATGCGGTGACGGACCGGGATGGCGATGGCCGTTTCGACCCGCCACGGGTTCTGCTCGATGGGCTGCGCATGCCCAACGGCATCGCCTTCCGCCAGGGAGCACTCTATGTCGCGGAGAATCACCGTATCGTCCGTTATGATCGGATCGAGCAGCAGTTGGAGCGGCCGCCCGAACCGTCAGTGCTGGCCCGCCTGCCAACAGAGACTCACCACGGCTGGCGTTACCTGGCGTTTGGCCCCGATGAACGGCTCTACGTCGCCATCGGTGCCCCGTGCAATATCTGTGACGAACCGGGTTTTGGCACTATTGTGCGCATGCAGGCGGATGGCAGCGAACGGGAGGTGATGGCCGCCGGGGTGCGCAATTCAGTCGGTTTTGATTGGCAGCCGGGCAGCGCTGTGCTCTGGTTTAGTGACAATGGTCGGGACTGGCTGGGGGATGATTTGCCGCCGGATGAGCTAAATCGTGCCCCGGAATCCGGTATGCACTTCGGCTACCCCTATTGTCATGGCGGCGAAATCCCCGACCCGCTGTACGGGCGTGAGCGCCCCTGTGACCAGTTTACGCCGCCGGCGCTGAAGCTGGGCGCCCATGTGGCCGCACTGGGGGTGCGCTTCTATACCGGGGAGCAGTTCCCGGCCGACTACCAGGGGCAGCTGTTTATCGCCGAGCACGGCTCCTGGAATCGCACTGTCCCGGACGGCTATCGCATCGGACTGGCGCGCATCGAGGGCGACCAGGTCACCTCCTATACCCCGTTCGCCGAGGGCTGGCTCAGCCCGGATGGGGTGACTGGCCGGCCGGTGGATCTGCTGGTGATGCCGGATGGATCACTGCTGGTGTCGGATGATCATGCCGGAGTGGTTTACCGTATCTCTTATAACCCCTAGTCTGCGAGGGGTGCTGCAAAGGTCCAAATGGTGGATAATTAGATAATCAATTGTTGATTTCGCGACGCTGGAGAAGAACATGCCCCAATACCGTTCCCGTACCACCACCCATGGACGCAACATGGCTGGCGCCCGCGCCCTGTGGCGCGCCACCGGAATGACCGACGGGGATTTCGACAAGCCGATCATTGCCGTGGTCAACTCCTTCACCCAGTTCGTGCCGGGGCATGTCCACCTCAAGGACATGGGGCAACTGGTGGCGCGCGAGATTGAAAAGGCCGGTGGCGTGGCCAAGGAGTTCAACACCATCGCGGTGGATGACGGTATCGCCATGGGCCACGGCGGCATGCTCTACTCGCTGCCCTCGCGGGATATCATCGCCGACTCGGTGGAGTACATGGTCAACGCCCACTGCGCCGACGCCATGGTCTGCATCTCCAACTGCGACAAGATCACCCCGGGGATGCTGATGGCCGCGCTGCGGCTGAATATCCCGGCGGTGTTTGTCTCCGGTGGTCCGATGGAATCGGGTAAGACCCGATTGCATGGCAAGGATCTGAAGCTGGATCTGGTGGACGCCATGGTGATGGCGGTGGATGACAGCGAGTCCGATGAGGACGTGGCCGTCATCGAGCGCTCCGCCTGTCCCACCTGCGGCTCCTGTTCCGGCATGTTTACCGCCAACTCCATGAACTGTCTGACCGAGGCGCTGGGCCTGAGCCTGCCGGGCAACGGCTCCCTGCTGGCCACCCACGAGGATCGCCGTGAACTGTTCCTGGAGGCGGGGCGGCTGGTGGTGGACATCTCCCGGCGCTATTACGAACAGGACGAGGTAGGGGTGCTGCCTCGTTCCATCGCCAATTTCGCGGCGTTCGAGAACGCCATGTGCCTGGATATCGCCATGGGCGGCTCCACCAACACGGTGCTGCACCTGCTGGCGGCGGCCCATGAGGCGGAAGTGGATTTCACCATGGCAGACATCGACCGGCTGTCGCGCAAGGTGCCGCACCTGAGCAAGGTGGCTCCCTCCACCCAGCAGTATCACATGGAGGATGTGCATCGCGCCGGTGGGGTAATCAGCATCCTGGGCGAACTGGAGAAGGGTGGCCTGATTCATGCCGACGCCGGCAGCGTGCACAGCGGCACGCTGGGCCAGGCGATTGAAAAATGGGACATCGGCCGCAGTCGGGACGAGACCGCCTGCAGTCGTTATCTGGCGGGTCCGGCGGGCATTCCCAGCCAGACCGCCTTCAGCCAGTCGACCCGTTGGCCCGATCTGGATCTGGACCGTCAGGGTGGTTGTATCCGCGATATCGAACACGCCTACAGTCAGGATGGCGGACTGGCGGTGCTCTACGGCAACCTGGCCGAGGCGGGTTGCATCGTCAAGACCGCCGGCGTCGACGAGTCGATTCTCAAATTCAGTGGTCCGGCACGTATCTTCGAGAGCCAGGAGGCGGCGGTGGACGCCATCCTGCATGATCAGATCCAGGCCGGCGATGTGGTGTTGATCCGCTACGAAGGGCCCAAGGGCGGTCCCGGTATGCAGGAGATGCTCTACCCCACCAGCTATCTGAAATCCAAGGGCTTGGGTAAAGCGTGTGCCCTGATCACCGACGGTCGCTTCTCCGGCGGCACATCCGGGCTCTCTATCGGCCACTGTTCACCCGAGGCGGCCGAGGGGGGCACCATCGGGCTGGTGCAGGAAGGGGACCGGATCGAAATCGATATCCCCGGCCGGACCATTAATCTGGTGGTCAGCGATGAAGTCTTGGCAGATCGCCGGGCACTCATGGAGGCGAAAGGGGAGCAGGCCTGGCAGCCGGTTAACCGTGAGCGGGTGGTCTCCCAGGCGCTGCGCGCCTATGCCGCCCTGACCACCAGTGCCGCCCGCGGGGCGGTACGGGATCTCAGTCAGTTGAAGCGCTGAGACCTGCCTCTGTGTATGCACATCAAGGGGCGTTTTTAAATACCGATCCATAGGGTGGGCGCGGCCGCCCTATGGTTCCAACCTTGCGCTGTACACGCCATAGGGCGCCCCGTGGGCGCCGGCATTGGCCAGGGTCGGGCCAGGTCGCCTGAGGGTCGTTCCCCTAGAGCGAACCCCAGGAGCTTTTGCGTTTGCGCACCCGCAGACTCGGCAGGATCAGTCCCAGAATAATACCGCCAACCACCACCCCACCACCGATCAGAAACCAGCGCTGGGCGCTGTCATTGCCCAGTTCGCGATTGGTCTGTTTCAACTCCTCCGCTTCCCGGGTCAGGGTGGCTACCTGTTTGCGTAAATCATTACGTTCGTTGGAGATGCGTACGGCATTGGCGGCAGTGCGCTTGATGGATTGCAGTTCATCGTCCAGCGCCTGTTTCTCCTGTTGCAGCTTCTGGTGCTGGCCGGAGAGGGCCTTGTAGTCGTCCTGCAGTTTGCTCAATTTTGCACTCAGCAGTCCGGGAGCCTCCTGCAGCTCGGCCAGCTTTGCCTCTGCCGCGACCAGGCGATCCCGGGCACTCGGAATCGGCATCAGCTGCCGGGTCAGAATATAGCCGGTGGTGCCGTCCTGGGTTTTTACCAGGGAGTAGCCGTTGTCCGGGTTGCTGCTGATCAGCTCTACCTGATAGCCGCTGGGCAGCATGCGCGTGATTTTATGGGTGGCGCTCTCTCCAGAGCGCAAGGTGACCTTGAACTGATCCGTCACGTAACGGGACTCGGCCTGCAGATTTGCTATCGCACTCAGCAGTGCCAAAAGAGTCAGGAATTTTTTCACGCGTACCTCAATGTGGATGGTAGATTTTTTCAGGCATTCTTTCAGATAGACCGCGGTCTGTCCAAGTCGAAGATCACAAATTTTTTTGCCTTTAGTCAGTTTGCGTCACTGTTATGCACATTGTTCCGGTGCCTTTAACTTAGTTAAAAAATGATGTCAACAGGTGAACTGATTTTTTATACATAATTTGTAAGTCATTGTAATTGTTATAGATAATAAACTGTATGAAAAATTATCAATCTAACCTGACAATAGCATTCTTGCGGCTTTAAGCCGGTTTCCCGGAATTTGTCCACAAAGTTATCCACAGGTTCTGTGAGTAACCGACAAAGCGCTTTTGTGACAAGCGGATGTCACTTTTGTTGCAAGCTATCCCTTATAAATCTTTTCTAACTTACTGACACTTAATGCGAACCGAAGAAAAATGGGCGCATACAGAGGATAGATGAGCCAGCCATCATGAAGTTGTATATAATGCGCCGCCTTTAATCTACCTTGGTTCGCGGTCCCGCACATGAAACAGTTACGTAATATCGCCATCATCGCCCACGTCGATCATGGAAAAACCACCCTGGTCGACAAGCTCCTGCAGCAGTCGGGCACACTTGGCGATCGGTTTGGGCCACTGGAGCGGCTGATGGACTCCAATGACCTGGAGAAGGAGCGGGGGATCACCATCCTCTCCAAGAATACCTCGATCACCTGGAATGACTACCGGATCAATATTGTCGACACCCCGGGACACGCCGACTTTGGTGGCGAAGTTGAACGGGTGCTCTCCATGGTGGACTCCGTGCTGTTGCTGGTGGATGCGGTGGAGGGGCCGATGCCCCAGACCCGTTTCGTCACCCAGAAGGCGTTCCAGCATGGCCTGAAACCGATTGTGGTGGTCAACAAAATCGACCGCGAAGGCGCCCGTCCGGACTGGGTGATTGATCAGACCTTTGAGCTGTTCGATCGCCTCGGCGCCACCGATGAGCAGCTTGATTTCCCGATTATCTACGCCTCCGCCATCAACGGCTATGCCAGCAGTGACAGCGGCGCCAGGGAAGGGGATATGACCCCGCTGTTCGAGGCCATCGTCAACAATTGCAGTGCCCCGGACGTGGATCCTGATGCGCCGTTTCAGATGCAGGTTTCGACCCTGGCCTACAACAGTTACGTGGGTGCGATAGCGGTCGGCCGCATTACCCGCGGTACGGTGCGGCGCAATATGCCGATCACCCTGATTTCCCGTGACGGTGATCAGCGCAGGGAAAAGATCGGCAAGGTGTTTGGTTTCCTGGGTCTGGAACGGGTTGAGGTAGAGAGTGCTTCGGCCGGCGATATTGTCGCCTTGTCGGGAATTGCCGCACCGAATGTATCCGATACCCTGTGTGATCCCGAGCACCCGCAGATCATGCCGCCCCTGACCGTGGACGAACCGACGGTGAGCATGACCTTCCAGGTCAACACCTCGCCCTTCGCCGGCAAGGAGGGCAAATACCTCACCTCAAGGCAGTTGAAGGAGCGGCTGGAACGCGAACTGATCCACAATGTGGCGTTGCGGGTGGAAGAGGGCACCGACCCGGAAAAATTCCGTGTCTCCGGCCGTGGCGAACTGCATCTCTCCATCCTGCTGGAGACCATGCGCCGCGAAGGCTACGAACTGGCGGTCTCCCGTCCCGAAGTGATTTTCCGCGAGGTGGATGGCGAGGTTTGCGAACCCTATGAGCAGCTCACCGTGGACGTGGAAGAGGAGGATCAGGGCGGCATCATGGAGGCCCTGGGCAGCCGCAAGGGCGACCTGCAGGACATGGTGCCGGACGGCAAGGGACGCGTGCGCCTGGACTACATCATCCCGTCACGCGGCCTGATCGGTTTCCAGACCGAGTTTATGACCCTCACCTCCGGCTCCGGCCTGATCTATCACGTGTTTGACCATTACGGTCCGGCCCAGCACGGCGGTATCGCGCCGCGCAATAACGGCGTCATGATCGCCAACTCCACCGGCAAGGCGCTGGGTTATGCCCTGTTCAATCTGCAGGAGCGCGGGCGCCTGTTCATTGAGCACGGCATGGCGGTCTATGAGGGGCAGGTGATTGGCATCCACTCGCGGGCCAACGACCTGACGGTCAATCCGCTGAAGGGCAAACAGTTGACCAATATCCGTGCCGCCGGCAGTGACGAGAACATCATCCTGACCCCGCCGGTACGCTTTTCGCTGGAGCAGGCGTTGGAGTTCATCGAAAATGATGAGTTGGTTGAGGTGACTCCCAGCGCCATCCGCATCCGTAAGCGTCATCTGAAGGAGCATGAACGGAAGCGGGCGTCCCGGGAGACCAGTTCGGACTGAGGATTCCAATGGACGGGCTCTGTCCCGATAAGATGTTGGTATTGATTTGGTCGGGGAAACAAGTCTGCGGGAGCGGCTTCAGCGAGGAAAATCGCGGGTAGATCCGTGTCTGATAATGTACCGTTCCCATGCAACACGCCGCCGGGACGGGGCCAATAAAAAAACCCCGGCAGCCTTCCCTGCTGTCGGGGCATGTCGCCGGGCTTGGTTGGCAAAGGGTTCCCGTCCGTGGAATCATCCGTGAAGTGTTTTGCCTATCCGTTGGCATCCATAATTTGGCGACAGCTATAGATTGCCACCGTTCCCGGGGAGATGCTGTGCGCTGAATCCGGGTGCCGTGTAGGAATAATCTGAAGGATGCTGATTACACCCTTGCAATGTCCGCAATCGCGGAGCTGCCTAAACAATAAAGAAGAGAGGAGGATGAGCTTGATCGGTCTGCTGCAGCGAGTCTCAACGGCACATGTGGATATTGCCGGCCACCGGGTCGCACAGATTGACCGCGGTCTGTTGGTGCTGGTGGGTGTTGAACCCGGGGACAGCGAGCGACAGGCGGACAGACTGCTGGAGCGGCTGTTCGGTTACCGGGTGTTTCCGGATGCCGAGGGGCGGATGAATCTGAATCTGAGAGATATCGGCGGCGGCCTGCTGCTGGTTCCTCAATTCACCCTGGCAGCCGATACACAAAAGGGGACCCGCCCCGGTTTTTCCACAGCGGCCCCAGCGGAAATCGGCGCGCAGCTGTTCGATTATCTGTGTCGGCAGGCGGCGTCGGGATATGCGCCGGTCGGTTTTGGTCAATTTGGTGCGGACATGCAGGTGAGCCTGATCAACGACGGTCCGGTTACCTTCTGGTTGCAGGTGTGAACTGTCTGGGGCGCGAGCGGTGGGCTGTGCGGTAGGAGGCCCGCCCCCGGGCTGAATTCGCGGCGGGGGCGCCGCTCCTACACGGGTGCCTTCGACACATCTTCACGCTGGGCGCACGAGCGGGGCCTGACCTGTAGGAGACCCACCCCGGGCCGAATTCGCGGCGGGGGCACCGCTCCTACCCCAGCGGGGTGGGTTGCCTCCGACACCTGGTCACGCCGGACCCGCTGGGCGGGGCCTGACCTGTAGGAGGCCCGCCCCCGGGCCGAATTCGCGGCGGGGCGCCGCTCCTACCCGGGTGGGGGGGTGCCTTCGCGGCATAAGTCCATCCTTGGACAAATCAGGCATTTCCCATAGAATGGCCTATTGGGCCTGGTGATGCAGTCGGACGTCGTGTCCGGGAGCACCCAGGTCCGGCAGCACGAGTCCGACCTAGGACGATTATTGAACCCGCTGGAGTCGACCCATGCAGCGTCAAGCTGAGATCGAACGTAATACCCTGGAGACCCGCATCCGGGTCAGCCTGAACCTGGACGGTACTGGCGAATCGCGCCTGGATACCGGCATGCCGTTCCTCGAACACATGCTGGATCAGGTGGCTCGTCATGGCCTGATTGATCTTGAGATCAACGCCGAGGGTGATCTGCACATCGATGGGCACCACACGGCCGAGGATATTGGCATTGCGATCGGACAGGCGGTTGCCCGGGCGGTGGGTGATAAAAAGGGTATTCGCCGCTATGGCCACGCCTATGTCCCGCTGGACGAGGCCTTGAGCCGGGTGGTGCTCGATTTTTCCGGCCGGCCCGGCCTGGAGTTCGATGTGGCCTTTCCGCGCGCCATGATCGGCGCGTTTGATACCGATCTGTTTTACGAATTCTTTCAGGGATTCGTCAACCACGCCGGGGTGACCCTGCACATGGATAATCTGCGTGGTCGCAACAGCCACCACATCGCCGAGACCTTGTTCAAGGCGTTTGGCCGGGCGCTGCGCATGGCGCTGGAACCCGATCCGCGGATGGCCGGGGTGATCCCCTCCACCAAGGGCAGCCTTTAATCCTCTACTCTCTGGCAGTTTGAAGTTATGTCGAAAACCATTGCAGTCATTGATTATGGCATGGGTAATCTGCGCTCTGTCTCCAAGGCGATCGAGCATGTAGCGGGGGCGGATGACCGGATACAGGTGACCGATGATCCGGAACTGATTCTGCGAGCCGACCGGGTGGTTTTTCCGGGGCAGGGCGCGGCCCGCGATTGCATGGCGGCGATCTCTAACCACCACCTGAACCGTGCGGTGCTGGAGGCGGCCCAACGCAAACCGTTTCTTGGCATATGCATGGGCATGCAGGTGCTGATGAGTTTCAGCGAAGAGAATCAGGGCACCCGGCTGATGGGCCTTTTCCCTGGACAGGTCAGGCACTTTCCCGAGTCCAGGGATGCCCAGGGACTCCGCCTGAAGATCCCCCAGATGGGCTGGAACCGGGTCAGCCAGACCAGGGCGCATCCACTCTGGGAAGGTATCGAGGATCAGACCCGGTTCTACTTTGTGCACAGTTATTATGTTGACCCGGAAGAGCCGGATCTGGTGGCGGGAACCACCGACTACGGTATCCCGTTCACTAGCGTGATCGCCCGGGACAACTTGTTTGCCACCCAGTTCCACCCGGAGAAGAGCGCCGATGCCGGCCTGCGGCTGCTGCGCAATTTCGTCAACTGGGAACTCTGAAAGCAACCCTCGTTGCTATTGACTTTGATATAGGTACTGAACGTGTTACTGATACCCGCAATTGATCTGAAGGATGGCCGCTGTGTCCGGCTGCGCCAGGGCCGCATGGATGACGAGACCATTTTCTCCGATGATCCGGTCGAAGTGGCCGGGCGCTGGGTCGAGGCGGGTGCGCGTCGGCTGCATCTGGTGGATCTGAACGGCGCCTTTGCCGGTGAGCCGGTCAACGGCGGCGTGATCCGGGCCATTGCCAAGGCCTATCCCGATCTGCCGATCCAGGTGGGTGGTGGTATCCGTGATGAGCAGACTATCCAGGCCTACCTGGATGCCGGGGTTGATTTTGTCATTATCGGTACCCAGGCGGTTAAGGAGCCGGCCTTTGTCGGCCGTGCCTGCGCCGCCTTCCCAGGCCATGTGATAGTCGGCCTGGACGCCAAGGAGGGCATGGTGGCGATCGACGGCTGGGCCACCGTAACCGATCAGGAGGTGACCGAACTGTCGCGCCGCTTTGAACAGGACGGGGTCTCCGCCATCGTCTATACCGATATCGGCCGTGACGGCATGCTGACCGGACCCAACGTGGAGGCCACTGCCGCCCTGGCCAATGCGGTCAATATCCCCATCGTGGCCTCCGGCGGCATAACCGATATTGGCGATATCGAGGCGCTGTGCCAGGCGGACACCCGTAACATCATGGGTGCCATTACCGGTCGCGCCATCTACGAAGGCACCCTCGACTTTGCCGCGGGCCAGGCGCTGGCGGATCGTCTGAGCGACTGAACGTTCGGAACAACCAGAGAGATCAGAGAGCATGCTGGCCAAGAGAATCATACCCTGCCTTGATGTGGATGCCGGGCGCGTGGTGAAAGGCGTCAAGTTTGTCGATATCCGCGACGCCGGCGATCCGGTGGAAGTGGCGCGGCGCTATAACAGTGAAGGGGCCGACGAGATCACCTTCCTGGATATCACCGCCAGCTCCGATGATCGTGAGACCATCGTGCACGTGGTGGAACAGGTGGCCAGCGAGGTGTTCATCCCGCTCACGGTGGGCGGCGGCATCCGTACCACCGAGGACGTGCGGCGCATGCTCAATGCCGGTGCCGACAAGGTGGCGATCAATACCGCTGCCGTATTCAATCCCGAGTTCGTTAAGGAAGCCACCAGCCGTTTCGGCTCCCAGTGCATTGTGGTGGCGATCGACGCCAAGAGGACCAGCGCCGAGGGTGAGCCGGCGAAGTGGGAGATATTCACCCACGGCGGCCGCAAACCTACCGGGCTGGATGCCATCGAATGGGCGCGCAAGATGGTCGAATACGGTGCCGGAGAGATCCTGCTCACCAGTATGGACCGGGATGGTACTAAAATCGGCTTCGATCTGGAGTTGACCCGGGCCATCAGTGACGCGGTGACCGTGCCGGTGATCGCCTCTGGCGGCGTGGGGAATCTGCAGCATCTGGTGGATGGCGTGGCGCAGGGCGGGGCCGATGCGGTGCTTGCCGCCAGTATTTTTCATTTCGCCGAATACAGTATTGAAGAGGCCAAGCGTTTCATGGCCGATCAGGGTGTGGAGGTACGGCTGTGAGTGACTCGCTGGAGCGACTCGCCGAGGTACTGGAGGCGCGCAAGAATGCCGATCCCGATTCATCCTACGTGGCCAAATTATACAGCAAGGGGCTGGACGCCATTTTGAAGAAGATTGGCGAAGAGGCTACCGAAACAGTCATGGCCGCCAAGGATGGTGATCGGGAAAAAATCATCTACGAAACCGCTGATCTCTGGTTTCACAGCCTGGTCCTGCTGGCCCACCAGGGGCTGAAACCCCAGGATGTACTGGATGAGCTGGATCGCAGATTCGGCCTCTCCGGTCTGGAGGAGAAGGCCCGGCGGGGCAAGTGATACGGCAGTTAAAAACCCTGCGCCTGAGGTTTTTTTCAGTTATTATCATGATCTCCCGGCGGATCAGGCTTCGTCGGTCAGTCGATTGTTTCAGTAGGTCGTGAGTTCGATCCGAATCAGACCGTTGTTTTTGATGTGGAGAAGAGTATGGGTTTTGGCGGAATCAGTATCTGGCAGCTGTTGATTGTTCTGGTAATTGTCCTGCTGCTGTTTGGCACCAAGCGGCTCAAAAATATCGGTTCTGATCTGGGTAATGCGGTCAAGGGCTTCAAGGGCGCCATGAAGGACGAAAAAAAGGGTGATGACAGCGCGCGACTGGAGCAGGCCGACGAGGAGAAGATCATTGAAGGCGAGGTGACCAAAAAGGAAAACTCCTCCGATTCCAAAAACACCTGATCTGCCCACCCTGCAAACTGACTGTCAGGTTTTTTGAACTATGTTTGATATCGGCTTCTGGGAGTTGGGAATCATCGCGCTGGTGGCGCTGGTGGTGGTCGGGCCGGAACGTCTGCCGAAACTGGCCTATACCGCCGGCAAATGGCTGGGCAAGGGCCGGAAAGTGCTGCAGCAGGTGAAAAACGAAATCGACAAGGAGATCAAGGCCGAGGAGCTGAAAGAGATCCTCGAAGAGCAGAAAAAGCAGCTCAATCCGCTGGAAGAGATTGTGGAAGAGACCAGCGAAACCCTGCGCGATTTTACCCAGGAAGCCAACAAGTCGGTCCGTGAGATGGAGCAGAAATCCGCGGATGTGGATGCCGCATCGGATAAGCCCGGTGATTCCCCGAAATAGCCGCAACCAACCCCATGACGACAAATAATGAAGGGTTCGATGCCCTGAAAGAACAACCCTTTGTTTCCCACCTGCTGGAGCTGCGTGATCGGCTGCTGCGGGCGGTGATAGCCGTCGGTGTAATCTTCGCCTCGTTGTTTTATTTCAGTAACGACATCTATCAGCTGGTGGCCGGACCGCTGATGGCCCATCTGCCGGAAGGTTCCTCCATGATCGCCACCGAGGTGGCATCGCCCTTCCTGACCCCGTTCAAACTGACCCTGATGTCGTCGATCTTTATCGGCATGCCGTTCATCCTCTACCAGCTCTGGTCCTTTATCGCTCCGGGGCTCTATAAGCATGAAAAGCGGCTGATGATTCCACTGGTGGCCTCCAGTGCGCTTCTGTTCTACATTGGGGTCTTGTTCGCCTATTTCGTAGTCTTCCCGCTGGTGTTCGCGTTCATGGCCAGCACCACGCCCGAGGGTGTGGTCATGGCGACCGACATCGCCAAGTATCTCGATTTTGTCCTCAGCCTGTTTTTTGCCTTCGGTATCGCCTTTGAGGTGCCGATCGCCACGATTATTCTGGTCTCCATGGGCATGACCACGCCGGAAAGTCTGGTGCAGAAACGGCCCTATATCATTGTCGGTGCCTTCTGCATCGGCATGCTGCTGACCCCGCCGGACGTTATCTCCCAGACCTTGCTGGCATTGCCGATGTGGGTGCTGTTCGAGATCGGCGTCTTCTTCTCGCGCATGGTCAAGCGCGACAAGGAGCGGCGTGAACAGGTGGCAGACCGGGATGATGACTCCTCCGCGGACGACGCATCCGATGACACGCCGGAGAAATCAGGCCCGGCGGCGGCCGCGCCGGCTTTTGTCAGCGATCCCGCTTTCGACATGGATGACCAGCCACTGGACCCGGAACGGTTCAGGCCGATGACGGAACAAGAGCTTGAGGACGAGTTCGATGCCGTCGTGGACGAGTTTGATGCCCTCGAGGCTGAAGAGGAAGCGGGCGGCGACCTGGGTGAGTCCGATGACGAAGGAATGTATGACGAGGTGATCGAGGAGAAACTGCGGCGCGTTCAGGAGCTGCGCGATCAGAATGAGCAGGTCAAGGCCCGCGGATTGCTCTATGAGATCCTGGGAGAAGCCGGTCCTGAACAGGCCAAGGTGGCGCGGAATATCCTGGATCAGCTGGATGAGGATTATTGAGGCACTTCCATACGCGCCCGATCAGCATGCATCCACACAGGATAGACCTGCCCGCCATGGCCGCTCTGTTCCGCGGCGATGGGCGTCCGTCCTGATTCGCGCGACGCTTGTGCCCGCCGCGAAATGTTTTTCTGGTGGTCTGTTTGGAAAAACCGCAGTGTTCAGCGGTAGCGCATGCGCGTGCCGTGTACCAGGGAGAGGGTGATCTCCTCCGCCGTTAGTTGTTTGGGAAACAGGGTGCCGGAGATTTTCGCACCGCTGATGCTGGCCCCTTCGAGGTTGGTTTCGGATAGATCCAGTCCGCGCAGGTCTGCCTGTCGCAGATAGCTGTCCCGAAGGTCGAGATTTTTTGCGTCAAGCTTACGCAGATCCAGAGAGCGCAGATCGACCCCCCGCAGATCACAGGCAGCCCCGGACTGGTGGTGTTGATTGAACTCTTCAATATGTCCCTCACGGAGCATCTGGTAGAGCGGGTCATCGTTGATTTTGGGTGTGGCCATAGGGTTATCGTTCTGTGGTTATGTTGTGGGACAAGAGCACACACGGTACGAACCGATTCAGCGCGCATTTAAGGGACATTATAGTCAGAGAGACCTGTCGCTGCGAACAGGTTTTATCCGCACACGCTATACTTCAAAAACCAATAGGGAAATGGATTTATGAAGATATTTTTACCCCGGGTGCCCAGCGCGACTACCAATCGGGAGCTTAGGCGGCTGATCGGCGAAGTGTTGAAAAAGCGTTTTCATGTTCCGTTTACCCAATGGCCCTCGATAGGCAGCTGTGACGTGCTCCAGTTTCAGGATGGCAACGGGGTTGTTGAGTATCACGGCCTGGTTTCCATATTTCCGGACGAGGCAGGGAGCTGGTTCATTACCCATTTTAAACAGCAGCGACTGCACGACCAACTGTTGTCTGCCCGGGAATTCATGGATCGCAAACGCAATCCTGAAAGGATCGGGTCGGAGAGTGACAGGCGGCGTCCGAATCTTCAGATCACCAGGGTGTTATCCTCCAGCCCGACACTGCGGGATATTGATCACTTCCTGCGGCGCCATGGCGTCTGACGCTTGTGCCGGGTGCTCAGGAAAACTGGCCGGGCCGGGTTGGTTTTCCGGGGTGTCTGCAACTCACGCGGGTTCCGCATGGACGGCGGAAAATTTGAATTCGGGAATTTTCCCATCCGGGTCCAGCGCCTCGTTGGTCAGCAGGTTAGCGGCCGCCTCGTAATAACAGAAGGGCAGGAATATCTGGCCCGGCTGCAGCCCCCGGTCGCTCTGACTGGGGATGACAACCTCACCGCGTCGCGAACGTATGCGAATCGGCTCTCCGGGTAACACGCCCAGTTGACGTAGATGATCGGGATGCAACATCGCTACGGCTTGCGGCTGCAGGGCATCCAGCACGCTGGCGCGGCGGGTCATGGCGCCGGTGTGCCAGTGCTCCAGCTGTCGCCCGGTGATCAGAATCCACGGATAGTCCATGTCCGGCAGTTCGTCGGCATGGCTGAAGGCGGCTGGGATCAACGCCGCCCTGCCCCCGGGACGGGGGAAGGTCTCGGTGAAAATCACCTCGGTGCCGGGATCGCCCTCCTGTTCACAGGGGTAGGTGACGGCGCTTTCCGCCTCCAGCCGCTCCCAGGTGATACCGGCAATACTCGGCATGGCGCGGCGCATCTCCTCAAACACCTCCCTGGGCCCGCTGTAGCTCCAGTCCAGTCCGAGTCGCTTCGCCAGATCGAGAATGATCTGCAGGTCCTGGCGCGCCGCGCCCGGGGGATCGATCGCCCGGCGTCCCATCTGCACCCGCCGGTCGGTATTGGTAAAGGTGCCGTCCTTTTCCGGGAAGGCGGAGGCCGGCAGGATCACGTCGGCGTAGTGGGCCGTCTCCGTCATGAAGATGTCCTGGACCACCAGGTGTTCCAGCGATGCCAGCGCCGCCCGCGCCTGGTTGAGATTGGGATCTGACATGGCCGGGTTCTCGCCCATGATATACATGCCCTTGATGGTCCCGGCCTGGATGGCGTGCATGATCTCGACCACGGTGAGCCCGGGATTGGGATCGAGCGGAACCTGCCAGAGCGCCTCGAATTTCTCCCGCACCGACGGATTGTCCACCCGCTGGTAGTCGGGATAGACCATGGGGATCAGCCCCACGTCGGACGCGCCCTGCACATTGTTCTGTCCGCGCAGTGGATGCAGTCCACAACCGGGGCGACCGATCTGGCCGCTGATCAGGGCCAGATTGATCAGGCAGCGGGCGTTGTCGGTGCCGTGGATATGCTGTGAAATGCCCATGCCCCAGAAGATCATCGAGCCCCGGGCGCCGGCATAGATGCGGGCCACTTCATAGAGGGTCTCGGCGGGAATGCCGCAGATGGGCGCCATGCGCTCGGGGGTGTAATCGGCCAGGTGTTTCTTCAACGCCGCATAACCCTCGGTGCGCTGCTCGATAAACTGCCGGTCCACCAGCTCCTGCTGGATCACGGCATGCATGATGGCGTTCAGCAGCGCCACGTCGGTATCCGGATTGAACTGCAGGAAAAAATCCGCGTGCCGGGCGATCTCGGTCCTGCGCGGGTCCATCACAATCAGGGTCTTGCCCGCACGCGCCGCATTTTTGAAGAACGTGGCGGCCACCGGGTGGTTGGCGGTGGGGTTGGCGCCGATCAGCAGGATCACCTCGGCCTTGTCCACATCGGCCACCGGATTCGAGACCGCGCCGGAGCCGATCATCTGCAGCAGCGCCGCGACCGAGGAGGCGTGACAGAGCCGGGTGCAGTGGTCCACATTGTTGCTGTGGAAGCCGGTACGCACCAGCTTCTGGAACAGGTAGGCCTCCTCATTGGAGCCCTTGGCGGAACCGAAACCGGCCAGACCCTGCGGGCCGGTCCGGTCGCGGATCTGCCGCAGACCATCGGCGGCGACCCGTAGCGCCTCTTCCCACTCTGCCTCGCGGAAGTCGCGCAGGGGGTTGTCGTAGTCCATATCCATCGCGGCCCGCTTCGGGGCATCAGACCGGCGTATCAAGGGTTTGGTCAGGCGCTGGCGATGGCTGACGTAATCGAAGCCGTAGCGTCCCTTGACGCAGAGCCGCCCCCGGTTTGCGGGACCATCCCGTCCCTGCACATACAGGATCCGGTTCTCCCGGACGTGATAGGTAAGCTGACAGCCGACACCACAGTAGGGACAGACCGAGTGCACCTGCCGGTCGACCGGCTGGATGCCCACCTCGCCGGCCGGCATCAGGGCACCGGTCGGGCACTCCTGGACGCACTCGCCGCAGCCGACGCAGCTCGAGCTACCCATAGGGTCATCCTGATCGAAACCGATCTTCAGGGCGCTGCCGCGACCGAAGAAACCAATCACGTCATTGGCCTGGGTCTCACGACAGGCGCGCAGGCAGCGCCCACACTGGATACAGGCGTCGAGGCGGACCGCGATGGCGGGGTGAGAGCTGTCAGGGGCCGGCCGGTGCCGTGCCGGGAAGCGGGTGCGGGTGACGCCCAGTTTGTCGCACCAATCATCCAGCTCGTTATGCGGGGTATAGCTTTCCTGGTCATGGGGCATGTCCGACTGCAGCAGTTCAAGTACCAGCTTCTGTGCCTGCAGGGCCCGTTCCGATCGGCTTTGCACCACCATCCCCTCGCTGGGTCGGCGGCAGCAGGAGGGGGCGAGCGTGCGCTCGCCGTCGATCTCTACCATGCAGGCGCGACAGTTACCGTCCGCGCGCAGGCTCTCCGTGTAGCAGAGGCGGGGGATCTCCACGCCGTGCCGTTGGGCCGCCTGCAGAATGGTTTCATCGGTGCGTGCGGTGACCGGTGTGCCGTTCAGGGTAAAGGTGACGGCCGTTTGCGGTTGTCCGGTCTGCCTGGCCATCAATTAAACTCCTCCGGAAAATATTTCATCGCGCAGCGCAGTGGATTGGGGGCGGCCTGACCCAGTCCGCAGATGGAGGCATCCGCCATTACCTGGCAGAGCTCCTCCAGCAGGGGTTGGTCCCAGGTGTTCTCACTCATCAACTGGGCGGCCTTGGTTGTGCCGACCCGGCAGGGGGTGCACTGGCCGCAGGACTCGTGGGCGAAGAAGCGCATCGCATTGAGTGCCAGATCTCGCACGCTGTCCTGGTCGGAGAAGACGATGATGGCGGCCGAGCCGATGAAACAGCCATAGTCATTCAGGGTGTCGAAATCCAGCGGCAGATCGCCCAATCTGGCGGGCAGGATGCCGCCCGAGGCGCCGCCGGGAAAATAACCCTTGAAGCGATGCCCCTCCGGCATACCGCCACACTGTTCTTCGATCAGCTCGTGCACGCTGATACCGGCGGGGGCGAGATAGACGCCCGGCCGCCTGACCCGGCCGCTGAGGGAAAAACTGCGCAGCCCCTGGCGGCCACGACGTCCCTGGCTGGTGAACCATGCCGCGCCCTTTTCCAGCAGTTCCGGGACCCAGTAGAGGCTCTCCGTGTTGTGTTCCAGGGTGGGCCGGCCGAACAGCCCCTGCTCCGCGATATAGGGGGGGCGCAGCCGTGGCAGGCCGCGCTTGCCCTCGATCGACTCGATCATGGCGGACTCCTCGCCGCAGATATAGGCTCCGGCACCGCGCCGCAGTTCGATTTCGGGCAGTCGACAAGGCGGGGCGTCGCGCAGGGCCTTGAGCTCCCGCTGCAACAGGGCGCGGATGCCGGCGTACTCGTCACGCAGGTAGATGTAGATGGTCTCGATACCGACCACCTGGGCGGCGATCAACATCCCCTCCAGAAAGCGGTGTGGATCATGTTCCAGGTAGTGCCGGTCCTTGAAGGTGCCCGGTTCGCCCTCATCGATATTCACCGCCATCAGGCGCGGCGCCGGGTAATCCCTGACGATGCGCCACTTTCTTCCGACCGGAAAACCGGCGCCGCCCAGTCCGCGCAGGTTGGCGGCTTCCAGGCTTTCGATTACGGCTTCCCGGGCGGCGGCATCGCCGGATTCCACCAGGGATTTGAGTGCGGTGTAGCCGCCGCTCTTTTTATAGGCAGCATAGTCCCGGGCAGTCGCCGGTGGGCTGTCGGTTCGTTCGCCCCGTGCAATGGCATCCCGCACGCTTGCCGTGGTGGCGTTGGTAACCGGTTTGGTTCCGACCACTGCCACCGGTGCGCATTCGCAGCGGCCAACGCAGGGGACCGGCTGGATACGTAGCCCTTCGCCCAGTGCTGCCTTAAGCTCAGTGATCAGTGCCTCGGCTCCGGCCAGCTGGCAGCTGATGGAGTCACAGACCCGGACGGTCAGGGGAGGTGGTGGCGAGTCGCCGGCTTTTACGATATCGAAATGGTGGTAGAAACTGGCCACCTCGTAGACTTCGCTGGTGGATAGCCGCAGGGTTTCGGCCAGTGCGGTCAGCAGGCCGCTGTCCAGATAACCCCGGTCATCCTGGATGCGATGCAGATACTCGATCAGGCGGTCCCTCCGGCCCTGGCCGGCGTCCAGGTAAGACTGTATGGCCGCGAGGTCGGCCGCGTCCGCCTGGCGTCCCCTGGGTCGGTCTTTTTTGTTTTTTCGGGCTGTTTTCACTACCGACTCCACAGGACTGTTTACCGTTCCTAAGTGTAGCCGATCACTGCAGGGCAATTAACCGATAACGGAGGGCAGGGTGCTCCCGTCTGTGCCGGTGTGGTGGTCTTCAGATGAGCGGAAGCAGTTGCGCCCTGCCGCCTTGGCGGCATAGAGCGCCTGGTCGGCGTGTTGCAGCAGGCTGTCCAGTGGTTCATTCTTTCGGGACAGGTGTCCGCCGATGCTGGCGCTCAATATGATGGTATCTCCATCAATAGTGGTCACCTGTCGATTCTCGGTGATTTGGTGACAGAGGCGGGTGCCGATATGGTGCAGGGTTTCGGCATCTGCCGGTTGTACCAGCACCAGGAATTCGTCGCCGCCCCAGCGCGAGGCGACATCATAGGGGCGCAGGGTCTCACGGATAATCTCCGCCATAACCTTGAGCGCCTGATCGCCCACAGCATGGCCGAACCGATCGTTGATCTGTTTGAACAGGTCGACATCCAGCCAGAGCAGTCCTATGTGACTCGACTCGCGCTGAATGCGCTGCAGTTCTGATTCAATCCGTTCGGTCATGCCGCGCCGATTCAGCAGTTCGGTCAGCGGATCGATCTTCGCCAGCCGCTCCAGCGCCAGGGTCCGCTCCTGTACCTTGGACTCCAGGTCGTGGCGTGATTCCCGTACGGCATGCGCCATGTGCATAAAGCGCTGCATCAGGCGACGGACCTCTCCCGTTCCCTGCTCCCCGAGAGTTTTGTCTACATGCTCACCCGACTCGACCCGCGCCATTGCCCTGTCAAGCTGACTTAACGGGTTCAGCACCTGGTGGTTGAGAAACAGGTTCAACAGCAAGAATGCGCCCAACAGGGTAATGGCATAAACCAGCAGGATGCCGCCGAACTGGCTGAATGGGAGTAATACGTCGAGATCCAGCAGGGTGATTTCATACCAGCCGATCTCGGGTAGGTAGACGACCCCGGCCAAATGGCGCTTGCCGTTGACACTGACAAACTCGGTGATGACTGTCTGTTGAAGATCCTCCAGTGCTTTCATCGCCGCCAGCACTGCCTTGCGGTCGGAAGCCTGATCGAACAGCAGATCAATGGTGCGCTGTTCGTTGGTCTGTTTGCTGATGGAGCCGAAATCGATCAGTGATTGGTTCCGGTGTATCTGGATCGCTCCTGCGTGATCGACGAACAGGCTGGTGACGCCGGGCACTCCCTCTTCCACTACGTTCTGGATAAAGCCGGTCAGGTCCAGTCCGGTTCCCGCAATTCCCAGTATGTCGTTGCCGTCGCGAATCAGGATATCGATCCAGAGCTTGGTAATGCCCAGTTCGAGGTCCGGATTGACATTGATATGCAGGTCCCGCCCCTGTTGGATCAGGTCGTAGAACCAGGCGTCTTTCTTCTGTTTCGGATCGAGGACATAGCGGAACTCCTTGCCACTGTATTCACTTTCCGCATTGTTATAGTAGTAATGTCCATTTTTCAACAGCCCGACAAAATAGTTCTGGCCCTGGAAGTTTTGCCGGAAACTCTCCATTTCGGCAATTGCACTCCGGGTATTTTTCCGATTACCCGGATGACGGGCCCACTCCCGGATATATTGGGAGTTGGCTAATTGGCGTGCCAGTGCGATCTCCCGCAGGATCGGTTGCAGGGTGCGGCTCTTGTCGTAGAGTGCCTGCTTCTCCGCATAGCGCATCGCCCACTGCTCGACAATATCTTCCGCCAGCGTGCGCGCGGACCACCACCCGGCAATGGCTGAAAGGACGATAAGCAGTATGGTGACCAGGAGAAAACGGGGTTTGAGGTTCATTATGGGGGGGCTGCCTGGCTATTTAGACTATATATCGGTCACGCGGCGGAAAGCTTAAGCAATTGCTAATTCACCACGCTTGGCCTGGGGCGTCTTATGTATCACGGAGCGGATGGTGGCGCTCTCCGGCTGTGAGTTTATCCTGTAGGAGGCCCGCCCCCGGGCCGAAATCGCGGCGGGGCGCCGTGCCTGCAGGTGCCATTCAGGACTTCACTCGCGGTGAAGTCCGGAAAACCCCGCGACCTGTCTATTCCATTCGACAGATAACGGGGTGAAACAGATTATCGGGTCATGATTGGCAAATAGTGGGTTAGCCGTCGCCGGCAGGCAGATAGCTGTTCAGCAGCTGCAGGTAGTTGGCCCGGGCGTAGGCAGAGGTGTCACCGGTATGCTGCTGGCTCAGGGTGCCCTTGAGCTGCTCAATCGATTCGTAGGGGCTCTCCTCCAGCCAATCCTCGATGCCGCGCAGAATCTCCGCCAGCCTGCCGGTACCATGGATTAGTAGGGTGCTGCAAAGGTGCACCACGTCGGCGCCGGCGAGCAACATCTTCACCGCATCCTCGTGGTTGTGAACGCCACCGGTGGCGGCCAGGCTCAGTTTCACCCGGCCGTACAGCATGGCGATCCAGCGCATGGCGAGCAGGGCGTCGGCGGAGCTGGAGAGGCTCAGTTGGGGCGTTACCCGCAGGCTGTCGATATCGATATCGGGCTGGTAGAAGCGGTTGAACAGACTGACGCCGTTGGCCCCCACCCTTTCCAGGTGGCTGATGATATTGGCTACTGAACTGAACTGGGGGGACAGTTTCATGGCAATAGGCAGCGTGACGTGCTGGCGCAGTTCATGGAGCAGGTCGATATAGCGTCGTTCCACCTCAACCCCGCTAATCCTGCTGTCGCCGGCAATGTAATAGACGTTCAGTTCCAGTGCATCGGCCCCGGCCTGCTGCAGCGCCTTGCCGTGCTCGATCCAGCCACCCGGGGTAATGCCGTTGAGGCTGGCGATGACCGGGATTTCCAGCGCCTGCTTGAGACGTGTCAATTGCTCCAGATAGCTATCCTGCCGGGATGGCAGGTCGCCATGCAGCGGCAGGAAGCTGGCCGCCTCGGCATGACCCAGGGTCTGGTGATTGAGGTAGTCATCCATCACCTCCTGGTCATGCTGCAACTCCTCCTCGAACAGGGAGTACATGACCAGCGCGGCGGCACCGGCGTCTTCCAGTTTTTTGGCCATGTCGAGGCTGCGTGACAAGGGCGAGGCGGAGGGTACCAGCGGGTTTTTCAGTGTCAGGCCGAGATAGGTGGTGCGCAGGTCCATGATCACTCCTTTGCTGCATCGGGTTTGTTCGTGCCCGGTTTGGCATAACTGAGTTCCGCCAGTTGGCGGTAGTGCCGGAAGTTACTGATGGCGTGTTTTTGCGCAGCGCCAAGAAACTGCTCGGCCGCCTCCGGGTGGCTGCGCCAGAGCATGCTGAAGCGCGTCTCCTGGCTGACGAAATCGCGATAGGCGATCGACGGCTCCTTGGAGTCCAGCTGCAGCGGGTTCTCCTGCTGTTCGGCGCGACGCGGATCGTAGCGGAACAGCGGCCAGTGGCCGCTGCGTACCGCCCGGTCCTGCATGGCGTGATTGTTTACCATGTCGGTCCCCCAGGCGGTGCAGGGGCTGTAGGCGATGATCAGCGACACGCCCGGCCAGGACTCCGCCTCCATGAAGGCCTTCAGGGTCTGTACATCCTTGGCGCCGTAGGCCACCTGGGCCACGTAGACATCACCGTAGGCCATGGCGATCATGGCCAGGTCTTTCTTTGCAGTGGGCTTGCCGCCGGCGGAGAACTTGGCCACCGCGCCTCGCGGTGTCGCCTTGGAGGTCTGGCCGCCGGTGTTGGAATAGACCTCGGTATCCAGTACCAGGATGTTGACGTTACGCCCGGATGAGAGCACATGGTCCAGTCCGCCGAAGCCGATGTCATAGGCCCAGCCATCGCCGCCGACGATCCAGACGCTACGCGTGAGCAGCATGTCGGCCAGGCCCTCCAATCGCCGTGCCTCCGGCTGCTCGATGGTCTGCAGTTGCCGGCGCAGGGCGGCCACGCGCTGGCGCTGTTCTTGGATCGCTGCCTCGTCCTGCTGTGTGGCCGAGAGCAGCTGCTCCACCAGCTCCGGATCGATCTGGTTGGCGAGTCCTTTCAGCAGTTCGGCGGCGTGCTCCTGCTGCTTGTCGATGGCAATGCGCATGCCGAGGCCGAATTCGGCGTTGTCCTCGAATAGTGAATTGTTCCAGGCCGGGCCGCGCCCCTGGGCATTTTGCGCCCAGGGGGTGGTCGGCAGATTGCCGCCATAGATGGAGGAGCAGCCGGTGGCGTTGGCCACCAGCATGCGGTCCCCGAACAGTTGCGAGGCGAGGCGCAGGTAGGGGGTCTCGCCGCAACCGGGGCAGGCGCTGGAAAATTCAAACAGCGGCTGCAGCAGCATGGCGCTTTTCATTACCGTGTTGCGCACCTCGCGCCGGTCGAACTCCGGCAGGGCGAGGAAGTAATCGAAATTGATGCGTTCCTGTTCCCGCAGCGGCGGCTGCGGTGCCATGTTCAGCGCGCGTCGCCCGGGATGGGCCTTGTCCTTGACCGGGCAGATCTCGACACAGAGCCCGCAGCCGGTGCAATCCTCCGCCGCCACCTGGTAGACGATATGCGCCCCTTCGGGAAACTCCTGGCCCTTCACCGGCATGTGTTTGAAGGTGGGTGGCGGATTGGTGGCCTGATTGGGGTCGAACAGTTTGCTGCGTATGGCTGTGTGCGGGCAGACGAACGGGCACTTGCCGCAGGCGATGCAGAGCTCCTCGTTCCACACCGGAATCTCCAGGGCGATATTGCGTTTCTCCCAGCGTGTGGTGCCTGTGGGCCAGGTGCCGTCGGCGGGGAAGGCGCTGACCGGCAACTGATCACCGTGCCCGGCGATCAGTTTGGCGGTCACCTGCTGTACGAAATCCGGCGCATGGGCGGCCACCGCCGGTGGGCGCTCGAATGTTGAGGTGACCTTGTCCGGTACCGCGACCTGATGCAGATTGGCCAGGGCGGCATCGATGGCGCGGAAGTTGAGCTCGATGATCTTGCCGCCCTTCTTGCCGTAGGTATCCTCCACCGCCCGCTTGATGGCGACGATGGCCTCGTCACGCGGCAGCAAGTCGGAGATGGCGAAGTGGCAGGTCTGCATGATGGTGTTGATACGCTGCTGCATGCCGCTCTCCTGTGCCACCCGGTAGGCGTCGATGACGAAGAAGCGCAACTGCTTGTCGATCATCTGCTGCTGCATGTGGCGTGGCAGGCTGTTCCAGGCCTGTTCGGCCGGGGTCGCGGTATTGAGCAGGAACACGGCGCCCGGTGCGGCCCGCTCCAGCATGTCGTAGCGTTCCAGGAAGATGGTCTGGTGGCAGCCGATGAACTGTGCCTGGTCGTTGCCGATCAGGTAGCTGGAACGGATCGGCTGTTTGCCGAAACGCAGATGCGAAATGGTGACGGCGCCGGATTTCTTGGAGTCGTATTCGAAATAGCCCTGGGCATGCAGGTCGGTGGCTTCGCCGATAATCTTGATACTGTTCTTGTTGGCGCTGACGGTGCCGTCGGAACCGAGGCCGTAGAACAGGGCACAGTTGACCGCGCCGGCCGCATCGGTGTGAAAGTCGGCATCCCATTCCAGGCTGCTGTGGGTGACATCGTCATGGATGCCGATGGTAAATGCATTCTTCGGTTTTTCCCGGTCCAGTTCATCGAATACCGTCTTGATCATGCCCGGCGTGAACTCCTTGGACGACAGGCCGTAGCGTCCGCCGATAACCAGGGGCAGTTCGCGGAAGGGTGACTGCCCGGTGGAGAATGCCTGGGCGATAGCCGTCAGGATATCCTTGTAGAGCGGTTCGCCGTCGGCTCCCGGCTCCTTGGTGCGATCAAGCACGGCGATGCGTCGTACGGTCGGCGGCAGGGCGGTGAGCAGGGCAGTGGGATCGAAGGGACGATAGAGCCGCACCTTGAGCAGGCCCACCTTTTCACCGCGCGCCAGCAGATGGTCGACGGTCTCGTGCGCCGCCTCGGCGCCGGAGCCCATCAGCACCATCACCCGTTCAGCGTCGGCGGCACCGACGTAGTCGAACAGGTGGTACTGCCGGCCGGTCAATTCGGCAAAGCGGTTCATGATGCCCTGCACGATCACCGGCATCTTTTGATAGTAGGGATTGACGCTCTCGCGTCCCTGGAAATAGGCGTCGGGATTTTGCGAGCTGCCGCGCAGCACCGGATGTTCCGGATTGAGGGCACGCTCGCGGTGCGCCTGCACCCACTCGTCACGGATCAGCTCGCCTACTACTTGCTGATCGATAGTCTCAATCTTGGCCACCTCATGGGAGGTGCGGAAGCCATCGAAGAAGTGCAGGATCGGTACCCGGGCCTCCAGGGTCGCCGCCTGGGCGATCAGGGCCATGTCCATCGCCTCCTGTACCGAGTTGGCACACAGCAGGGCAAAGCCGGTGCCGCGGGTCGCCATCACATCGGCGTGATCGCAGAAGATGGAGAGCGCCTGGGCCGCCAGCGAGCGTGCCGCCACGTGCAGCACCATGGGGGTCAGTTCACCGGCAATCTTGTACATGTTGGGCAGCATCAACAGCAGACCCTGGGAGGCGGTGAAACTGGTGCAGAGCGCCCCGGCCTGCAAGGCGCCGTGCAGGGCACCGGCGGCACCACCCTCGCTCTGCATCTCTACGATGCCGGGCACCGTGCCCCACAGGTTCTTGCGCCCCTGTGCCGACCACTCGTCCGCGTGTTCACCCATGGGAGAGGCTGGGGTGATGGGGTAGATGGCAATGACTTCGTTGGTGAGATGGGCAATGGTGGCGGCGGCCTCATTGCCGTCGATGGTAACCCGGTGCTGCATGGCGTTCTCCCGTTACTGAGTGGGATGTGGTTAACAATGGCTCCAAGCATAGACCAGTGTGCGATTTGGATCAGCTGCTACAGGCCTGTCCCGCTTGTGTCGCTGGCCAGGGCGCGAAATCTCCGGTCACCGGTTAACAGCGGACACAGTTCCTGTTTGACTAGCCAGCATACTCCCCCACGCAGAGCATGGGAACGCATACTCGGGCATCGCAAACCTTCCCTACCGCTACTCGCTACTCGTTCCCACGCTCCACGTGGGAATGCATACCCGGGCATCATAAAATCTTCCCCACCGTTAGACTAATCCCTCGAACGCCTTGCCGAGCAGGGTCTGGTCGTAACCACTGAGAAACTCGATGATTGTACTCGTTCCCACGCTCTGCGTGGGAATGCATACCCGGGCACCACAAAACTTTCCCCACCCCTAGACTAATCCCTCGATAGCGCTTGCGATTTCAAGGTATGGCCTGGATCAGTTACAACAAGCGTCTGCTGCTTGTGTCGTTGGCGGTGTGTGCAGTGAGGCATAGGCTGCGGGAGCTTCGGCCTCTGCATTGGGTGTGCAGGTGCCGGACCACCATGCTACCTCGTTCCAACACAACGCTGTTACGCGATCTCAGCAGACATTCCCCCAATTGCCTTTAAGGACGGCTGCCGACATATAGCTACCTCTCATCATTTGAATGGGATATATCTATTTCCGGCCATTTTTTGACTTATCGTCAACAATGGCATTTGCTAGGAGTTATCCCAATACGAGACCTGGAATCCCTAAAGGAATATAGGTAGTATCGTTGTCACCCAGAACAGTAAGTCTCTTATTTCACGGTATGCGCGAGCCACATAATACCAGTGTGGCGCGAGGCGTATAATCAGCCCTCAATCTGGTGACGAAGATCATGCCCTACGAGAACAGAGAATTATTCAATGCCATAGAACGAGAGTTCCTTCAGCTACGCTATCGCTGGGGGCTCTTTTGTCAGCTCTTCGACTCTGGTCAGTCAAATATCGATTTACTGAACAAGAGTGGCTCAAACGTTTTCCAGCTTCTCCAGAAGCTCGTAATAGATGACTTGATGATGTCACTTTGTCGCTTATCGGATCGCAATGAATCTATGGGGCATGAAAACGCAAGTATTAGGAACATGATCAACCGAGCAAAAGAGAATCTTTCCAATGAAACAAATAGCAAAGTACAAGGCTTGCTATCTGAGCTGGATAGACATTTGAAAAACATTTCAAAATTAAGAAACAAGGCTCTCTCGCACACCGACTATGAGCATGCTTTGAATCCAGAACTTCTGCCTAGACCAACATATGACGAACTGGAAAACTCAGTTGATGTCATCCGCCGTATACTAGGCGCGTTAAGCAGCGAGCTATATAACTACAGCACAAGTTATGTTCCTCTTATGCCACTTGGGCATGATGGAAACAAGCTGTTGGCTGTTTTAACCAAGGCCCATGGATATCAGAAAAATGAAGGCTAACCATCGGTTTCAGGTGACGCTATGCCGCTAATTTCGGTATTAATGCCCGCTTTTGGATGCCAGGAGACAAATCAAAAATAGCCAAGATCCCACACTGGATCGAGTTGGAAGTGCGGCGTTAAAAAAAGTATAAGCCGGTGCACTTACTCGTAATGCTGCCAACTTGTGCTGAAGTTGAGCGCATTCAGTAAATAAAAAATGTCTTTACAGGCAATGCCAAAATGACCACAAACATCGGGCACTTTGCGGTTCTGCCGAGTGGCTTTTGGTTTACTGGTCTCACCGGATATGAAGATTTGGGGTCAGATGAAAAACTATCTAAAATCGTACTTTGGACGTGAAGAAATTTTCATCTGCCCCCGATCTTTTTCTGATCGTTAATATCCGTATATGGACTCCTCCTCGTTTGCAAGTAAGCTGTTCACGGCTGTAGGCTCGACTGCATACGTATATCCGGCCTCTTGAGGTGGCATACGTTGATGCCGGACCATAATGGGTTGTTCGCGCATAGATTCCCTATTGCTTTTTCGTGTTGTTACACACTTGGACATTCTCGGGTTCTATCTGCGCCAGTTCGACCTGTTTGCCATTACACAGCTTAGTTCGCAATCGTCGTATAATTATTCGTTCCTCAACATTTCCGATTAAGCTGCCGGAGAAAAGTCTGGATCATAATCGACACCTTTGCTCATTATCACCCAGGCTATTCTTGCCAGCTTGTTAGCCATAGCGACTGCAACCACATTGGCATGTCGCCTCTCTTGTAAATTTGTAATCCAGCGACTGAGCCGGTCATCCTTATCTTTTGCTGCGTACATTGCAGAACGCGCACCATGCACGAGCAAACATCGCAGGTAGGAGTCACCTCGCTTACTGATTCCAAGTAACCGCTCTTTACCTCCAGAGCTATGCTGCCTTGGCGTTAAACCAATGGCTGCCGCCATGTCTCTGCCTTTTCGATATTGAGTACCATCACCCATCGTGCTGACTAATGCAGTCGCTATCAAGGGGCTGATGCCCCGTAATTGCTGCAAACGCCTGGCTGTCGGGTTTTCCTGGGCAATGATGGCTATCTGCTTATCAAGCTCTACCATGCGCTGATCCAGTGCACATAAATCCATCCAGAGTCCTTCTAACAACTGTCTAAAAAGCATCGTTAGACCATTGGAGGCATCTTCCAGCCACATGGGAATGGCGCTTCGCAATGACGACAGTTGTGCCGGTGAAACTAAACCATATTCTGCAACCAACCCCCGTATCTGATTGGCCTTAGCTGTACGGTGGTTCTTAAGCTCTTCACGAACACGATGTATTGCCTGGATATCCTGCTGTTCAACCGTCTTGATGCCAACTGGGTGCATATTAGGTCGTGCCATTTCCTCACAGATCGTCTGTGCATCGTTAGCATCGTTTTTATTGCTCTTTACAAACAGCTTTACGAACTGAGGTGGAATGATCTTCACTAGGTGGCCAGCGTCACGGAGCAGTCTGGCTCAGTGATTAACCTCGGCGCAGGCCTCCATGCCAAACTCAGCTCCAGGCTTTATCTGTTCGAACAAAAATCTCAACCACTTCTCTTGGGATAACTGACGTTTCCAAAGGGTCTTTCCGTTTTGTCAGTACCATGTAGTTGGAATACGTTTATTGCCAGATCAACTCCAACTCGTCTAACCTCCATAGTGGAGCCCTCTTTTCACCGTTAACTGAAATCGCAATCTCAGTTTGGCACACCGATGCCGATAGGTGAGGAGGAGTCCATCCCATTGCTTTTGGATGGTTTCAGCGAATATCTAAAACCGCGTAATAAAACAATAGGGTCAGTGTCGTTTGTTTCTTTCGTCGCACCGATTGCCCCTGACATTAATTTAGGGCACACGATATTGATCAGCACTGTCTTCCATGGGAGGATGTACCTTGGCCACGGCACATGTCGGCGTCAATGGTGTGCCTCCAAAATAAAAATACTAATCGCGAAGGAAATTGACATGCCTCTTCAACTGCCCCGGCCGCTAAAATCTCTTATGGCACTGTTTGTGTTCGGCTTTTTATGGATGGCTGCGCCTGTCGCGATGGCGGCCCCCTACACACTTACAGGGGGGGGCTGTGCTACGACCATGCTACCCATGGTTATGTTGCCTTGAGTTTTTGCGGCGCTGCTACCCCAAAACCCGCAAAAACCGCAGAAATCATATTGACAGGCGGTATCGGCGGTAACGGCGGTAGCGGTGGTAGCTCGTCATCTTCCAATAGGACAGTGCGGGAGAGTGAGAGTGAGTCGTGTGGACCAGATGTTTCGAGTGGCACGCGGTGTGTCACGTACGAAGAAACTTATGATCAGAACACGGGCAGGATGACGATAAAACCGATAACGGAATGCATAACAAACTCAAGTGGGCAAACGACTTGTACGGATTACGGCGTACGCCCCTCGGATGTCAGCATCGAAGTGCTCGACCTGTCGGCCGGTCTGGGCTATGGGCAAACCAATATCGACAGTGATGCCTCCCTGTTGGGCACCAAGCAGCGGATGAGTAGCGCGGCCATCGCCGTCTCATTGAGGCAGGATTTTGGCGATTGGGGCTATAGCGTCTGGATCCCCCTGCGGCATACCGAGAACAGCGGTCAATACTCTGCGTTAGACAATAAGCAGCTAGGGGTCACCTTCGCGCCGAGCTATCACCTATTCAAGGAGCAGGTGCATGGTATGACGCTGGACCTCGGCGGCCGCTTGGGCTACAACTACACCTCGTTTTCGGATGTCAACGCCGTGCGCGATACTGCGGGCCCCTTCCAGTACGCTGATTTCAGCGACTTGAAGACCGCTTTCGCCAGCCTGAGCGCCTCATTTGGCAAGCAACTCATGCCCGAGACGCGTTTGCAACTCGGTTTTGAGGCCATTGGCTATCACAACCAAGGCGCCGAATCCATGATGGGGAAAAACGGCAACATGCTCCTCGCCACGGCAGGCTTGAGCCACCAGCTCTCGGACAAGCTGTCCGTGCGCGGAAATGTTCAGGCCGTCCAGTTCCATCAAAACAGCTTCGATGATACCTCACGCTACAACGTGATCGGAGTTGGTTTGACTCACCGTGTCAGCAATTTTTCGGTGCTTTCGTTTGACCTGAGCCGCTCTGTCGGCGGGGATGGCTTCGACACGACTGCAGCAAGCCTCAACTTCGCGTGGGCGCTGAATTAGTGCCAGGTAGGCATTGGATAAAGGCCCTCTTACTGGGGGCTTTTTTTTATTGTGCATCGGCCTGGGCCGAAGAAGCCCAGCCAAATGTGTCCCATCCATTTCCGGGTACGACAACGATGTTGCAGGATGGCGACATCATCCTGAATGATGGCTTGAATATCGTCTCGTCGTTTAACCGGCAATTCGGCTACCCGCTAGGTCTTTATACCCACGCTTCGATCTATATCGAGTTGCCAAAGGAAGGGGGGCGGATCATTGGCTTCAACGATGCGGGCATACAGGTCAGCGAACCGGATGCGATGTTAAGGCGTAATTTTCGCCTGGCCCTGCTTCGCCCCAGGGTCAAGCCCCCTGCTGGCGCATTGGCGGTTGCCTTTCAAGTGCTTTCCGGGCGCCCGATGAAGTTCGATTACGACATGAAGTGGCCCAGCGCCGACAGTAACACGAGCTACTGTGCGGGCTTCATCTCTCAGTTGTTCCGGTTGGCCGGGCTCGCCGAGATCGACCCCTTCCCTCAGCCGGCACCGCGCGCGCAGGATTATTGGGACGGCTGGGCACAACAGCACCTGGGCCTGCAGCTCGACCGGATCAATTCACCCAATGCCCTATTGCTCAATCCAAATTTCCAAGTTCTGGCCGAATATCAGGAAGCCAATCCGCGGCTACGCCATCGGTTTTGGATCAACGACGCGACCGTGCGCAGGATGATGGATTACATCCGCACTGACCACCGTGATGTGGCCCCTCCTAAGCTGGGTTCCCGGCTGGCACTGGCCGCGGCCAAGGCGGGGCTGGTGGATGGCGTCGGATTCATCGACATGCCGGAGCCAAGACAAAGGGTCTTCATCACCATCTATGAGTTCATGCTCCGGGTGGAGGCGAGGGTGAAACGCAGCATGATCCTGAACGAGGATCAAACATGGGACGAGCCGGCGATTCGTGCGTTGACCGTGGCCGTTGCGGATGCTTACCGTAACGAATTCTTTGTGCCTCCCCCATCGCGTTGAGCCCCCTGACTCGATTGCTAGGTTATCTACTCTTGGTCGTCGCGGGACTTGCTCGTGCCGACGGGGGGTGCGACATGCAATCGGCTGAGTCGATCTGGCAGGACACGCATCGTCGCTTGCAGGCCCAGTTCGGCACCACGGTTCCTGCGCCAAGGATTATTCTATACCCGGAGACGCGTGACTTGCCGGACGGCAATGGCCTGGCCATTTTTGGGTACTACGAGCGGGAAGGGCGGGTTTTGCATGTGGCCTGCCGAAACGGTGACGAATACTGGCTGGACGTCGCACTGCGCCATGAAGCGAGCCACCATTACCTGAGCCTTGCTTTCGGACCGCTTCCCACCTGGCTGAATGAGGGAATCTCCCTGTACATGGAAACGGCGGACGAGGGCGAAGGAAAAGTGATGGGCCACGTCAACAAACAGCGTCTGAAAGAGTTCATCCAGATGCTGAAGTGGGGCAAAGCCCCCGCTTTGATGCGCCTGCTTACCCGGGATCCGGATTCATATAACGCCTCACAGTACTATGCGGCCTATTGGGCGCTGGTCTATGCCTTGATGCATCACCCCGATGACAGTATTCAGCAGCAACGCCGTCAATTGTTGCAGGAGTTGCTTACGGATTCGCATCATGAACCCGCAGCATTGAGGCAGCATCTGATCGATGGCTTGCTGAGGGAGAACGCAAGTTTGGCCGATTGGGAGTTACGCTGGAGGCGGCAGATTTGGGATCTGCGTCAATAAGATATTCGGGCCGAAGTGCGGTCGTTGCAGGCCCCTGGACGTGAGTTTAGTAGGGATGCCCCTATCTTGATTGCTGGGTTGTGTCAGCCCAGCATCGCCTTCAGCTCCGCGAGTCTGTCGCTGCCGCTGGCCTTGGCGTCGGCGCTGCTGGTTTTTTGGGCATGCGAACATCATCACCGGGTTCGACGATGAAGCGCGAGGGATCGCAGGCGGCGGTCTCGCGTTCACGCTTGCGGCGTGAGCAGTTAGAAAGCATGAGTGAATGGATTTGTTTATTGGGTACATGAGCCCAATAGAATACGAAGAAACATGTACCACTCTCTAAACCACTCCGTTTTATTGGGGGAATGTCAGAGTCATTGATTACACAACGTTCTCTTTACATATAGGGCCGCTCGTTGGATAAGAAAACGGGCCGATCTATTCTCTACAGACAAGACGGACATCGATATGAACGGCAGCTTTTGGATGAAAATGGAAGTTCTTAAAAAGCCCGCGAAAGTCAGCTATATGTTGAATTTTCCGTTCGGGAATAAAGGAATGGGGTGGTGGCTTTTATTCAATAGTGCGGGTAAATAAAAAAGGGTTAGCACGGATAAACCGTGCTAACCCTTTGTCGTTGGTGGGCCCACCAGGACTCGAACCTGGGACCAATGGATTATGAGTCCATATAATATAAATATAAATCAGCTAGTTAAACATCGTATTCCCAGTATGTGTTCAATCATTTGACATCCGCACATGATGTCCCTGCATTTCTTTTCCTATAGGCACGCTGGGCGAGGGTTAACCGGCACCGATCAGAGCATGTGGTTTTATTCGATCTCGCCTTATAGAAAACTTGCTGGCAAGAATCTAATGCGCATACACCTATGTATTCGCGTGACTCCAGAATCGCTGGTGCCAGCCATTCCCAGGGACTTGGGGTGCCCCTTATAAGCTTGTGGTCATGTATCCATAACACCTCGCCATTTGGAACTTCCCAGCCTCGATTGTTCTCTCGGATATATTGGAGCTTAAATTCATGTAGATTGAATTTGAAATATCGGTCGAAACTACTGGGATCGGCCTCATGGAGATCCATCCATCCTATGGTTTCTCGGCGCGCGGAGATTTCAACTAGTTCACTCGTTTTTTGCCTGTATGCTTCGGACTCCGACATTTTCAGATAATTAATAAAACTTACTATTTGGTTCTTTGTATCGGGGGTGAGGAGAACAGTATAGGAGGGCCTCCCCAAGGTCCGTTTGCTTTTAGGTTTTGGGAATAATGTACTGATTCCCTCTGTGCCGTTGGCCAGCTGCGTGATGAGGTTCGCCCTCATTTTGTTTATCTTTTCGAACCTGCGTTGCAGGGCTGGAATCCTGGCTGCGTCCTCGATAATCCTATCATCGATTCGCATGAGTTCGGCGTACGGGTCCCACAGCTTCAGGCGTTCCTGACATCGGCGCACGTTCGGAAACCGGTCTTCTCTGTATTTTTCAACAAATTCAGCAATTCTAATATCACTCTTCATCACAAATAATCGTTTTGTGTAAATATTACGTTGTAATAGTCAAATATTACGTTACTGATGTTACATCAACGATTATGCACAATGTAGCCCACCCGATCAACATGGTGCATAAAGATGAACAGCGAGATGCGGATTAGCGAATTAGAGCGGGGGTTGGTGGAGCGTTTTTCCAATCTATTGCGAATTGAGGATGTCGCGCAGGTGCTGGCCATCAGCCGACGGGCCGCGCAAGTCGCAGACCAGCGGGGGGCACTGCCGGTGATAATGAGGAAAATTCCTGGTCGGCGCGGGAAGATTGTCCCAGCGCGGATGATGGCTGAATATTTGGCCAGTCTCGAAAGTTGAGCTATAGGCAGCAGCAGGTGATCGACGCCGGGCTGGCGATTGCAGCCAATCCGCCAGGCGGAAATGACCTGACATTCATGCACTCGATCATGTGCCAAGTAGGCCTGCCCCGCTCCAAGGTTGACGGGTTCGAGTTCGAGCGCATTTGTGGAGGTGCCGGGCTATGCGTTCGCGCAGGGAAGCTATGGGACGGCAGGCAGTTCGTCCAGCAGCCGCTGCCCTACGGCCCAATGCCTCGTCTGGTCATGGCCTACCTGAACACCCAGGCGCTACGGCACAAATCGCCAGAGATTGAGGTGGGCAGCAGTGCCAGAGAGTTTTTGAAGCGGCTTGGCAAGGACTCTACCGGAGGCCGCACCGGCACCTATACCGCGTTTCGCAAGCAGATCCAGGCGCTTTCGGCTTGCAGCATGACGCTGGGCTTCAACACCGTCACCACCGCGATCACCTATAACGGTAGGCCGATCACGCAGTTTAAGGCCTGGTTGGCCAACAGTGATGAACAGGGCACGCTATGGCCTGGCACGATCACCTTTTCTCAGGAGTATTACCAGACCCTGACCGGGCATGCTGTCCCCCTGGATCTTCGCGCCATGAACGCGCTGACCAGCAGCGCTCTGGCGATGGATATGTATGCAATGTTGGCCGACCGTCTCCACCGAATCAATGGCCGCGCCCTGATCCTCCATTGGCGCAGCCTTCGAGAACAATTAGGCCAGGAGTACACAGGCCCGGAAGCCGATAAGAATTTCAAAAAGAAGTTTCTCCCTGCACTCCAGAAGGCGATGGCCGTCTACCCCCAGGCCAAAGTTAAGAAGGTGGCAGGTGGCATCCTGATGATGCCCAGCCCGCCTCCGATTCCCTACCGCGTCTGACCATATTCACATGTGGATAACCCTGTTAGTTTGGCGGGTTATCCACGCATAATCAGACCCCCTAGGTACGCATAATCGGACCCCCCTAAACCCAAAATCTACGCATAATCGGACCCCCTAGGTACGCATAATCCGACCCCCCCTAAACCTGTAAGGTTTACCTATAGTTTTTACCTGTAAGTTAAACCTGTAGTTGATTGTCTATTTCTGTGGAAAACCTCGTTCACTGAGCCCATCGCTTGGCCGATCGACTGGCCGCAACGCCTAAGTTGGTATCCCTGGCCTCGAAGTAGCTGGCCAGCAGTGCGTTCGGCTCACGACGGAAAAACTGGCGTTGTTGGTATTGGGTGGCCATGTTGACGTTCCTTGTTCGGAGGAACCGGGTTAGTATATCTGCAGTACATTTGAAATCCATTCGACAATTGGGTTAATTATGGCCGAAAACAAATCGACGACCCTAACCGTCCGTGTGCTTCCGGAAGTGAAGGAGGGATTGAGGGCAGTTGCCGAAAAGGAGCGACGCAGCTTAGCCAACATGATCGAGGTAATGATCCGCGACTACTGTCGGCAAAAAGGGCTGGAAATTGTCGCGAAGTAATGTCTATTTCCTCAGGGAAAGCCGCATCGAATGAACACGGAAGCTGATACCCGTGCGAACTTTATCGACCCGGCACTAGCGGCTGCTGGGTGGTCGGGTAGTCAGATAGCCCGGGAGCACTACTTCACCGACGGCCGAAAACACGCTGGTAACCAGCGAGGCTCCCGTTGCTTCGTCGATTACCTGCTCCATAGCGAAAACCGACATCTTGCCATCATTGAAGCCAAAAAGCGGTCAGCTCATCCTACTAAGGGTCTCCAGCAGGCGATCGACTATGCTGCAAAGCTCCGCATTCGGTTCGTCTATTCCACCAACGGCGAAACGATCTACGAATTCGATTTGGAATCAGGCAAGGGTAAGTACGTCGAGTGTTACCCCACGCCAACGGAACTGCTTGTCTGTTACACGGCTGAGTCCAATGACCTCGCACAGTTACTTCGTGATACGCCGTTCCAGCTTGAAGTAGGAATACGTCCTCGTTACTACCAGGAACTGGCCGTTCACGCGGCAACAGATGCTATCGGAAATGGTAAAGAGCGGGTGCTGCTGACTCTGGCCACTGGCACCGGCAAGACCTTCATCGCCTTCCAGATCGTCCACAAGCTGTTTCAGGCGCGCTGGAATCGGCAGAGCCCAGGCTCACGCCGGCCACGTATCCTGTTCCTGGCCGACCGCAATATACTTGCCGACCAGGCCATCAATACCTTCAACCCCTACGAAAAGGATCTTGTCAAGATCGATGGCGATGAGATACGCCGCCGCAATGGCGTGGTGCCGACGAACGCCCACATCTTCTTTGCAATCTACCAGGCCATTGCCGAGCGGGAGAATATCGGCGGCTACTACAAGGAATATCCCTCAGACTTCTTCGATTTGATCATTATCGACGAATGTCACCGGGGGGCTGCGAACAACGAGGGTTCCTGGCGGGCCATCCTCGAACATTTCACTCCTGCCGTGCATCTCGGGCTCACCGCCACCCCCAAGCGCACCGACAATATCGACACATACAACTACTTCGGCTCCCCCACCTATGAGTACTCGCTCAAGGATGGGATCAACGATGGTTTCCTGACTCCCTATCGGGTCAAGCGCATCCGCACCAACCTGGATGAGCTGGTGCTCACCACCGATGACGAAATCATCAAGGGCGAATCCGATCAGGATCTCTACGAGACCAACGACTACGATAAAAAGATCGTGGCTGACCAGCGCACCGAGCTGGTCGCTCGGACTATCCTGCAGAACATCAACCCCCTGGAAAAGACCATCGTCTTTTGCACCAACCAGGATCACGCGCTGACCATGCGCGACATGATCAATCAGCACAAGACGGTGCGCGATCCCCACTACTGTGTGCGCGTGACCAGTGACGAAGGAAAACCGGGACGTGATTTGCTGGAGCGATTTCAAGACAACGACCGCAACATCCCAACCATTCTCACCTCGTCGCAGATGCTGACAACTGGTGTCGATGCCCGCAACGTGCGTAACATCGTCCTCGACCGGGCGATTGGCTCCATGGTCGAGTTCAAGCAGATAGTCGGTCGTGGCACCCGAATCTTCGATGGTAAGGACTACTTCACCATCATCGATTTTCGCGGCGCCACCAACCGCTTCTACGATGCAGACTGGGATGGCGATCCCGTCACCGTCGAGACCCCCGCCGTGGTCGATATTAACGAACCACCCCCCCCGCCCTACACGGCGGATCGGGCCGACGAGGAGGCTACGGCAAACGATACCGGCGCCGCGGACCAGCCCGAGCCGCGAACTCGGGAAAAACTCACCGTGCGCCTCAGCGCCGCCCGGGAAATCAAGGTAATCGACGTCGAGATCCGCTACATCGACGAGAACGGCCGTCCACTCTCGACCCAGCAGTTCGTCGAACGCCTGATGACCCGGTTGCCGGGCCTGTTTGATTCGATTGATGATCTGCGGGAGACCTGGTCCGACCCCGACCAGCGCGAGAACCTGCTACAACAACTCGCCCAGGCCGGATTCGATCGTGAACAGCTCGCCACCCTGCGCCGCATGTTTGGGGCGGAAAAGAGCGACCTGTTCGATCTGCTCGCCTTTCTGGCCTTCGAACACCCCATGGCGACCCGGAGAGCCCGTGCCGAGGCCACCCGCGCCAGCAGTGCCTTCTTCGCCCAGTTTGAGCAGAAGCCGGCCAAAGACTTTCTCCACTTTGTGCTCGACCGCTACGAGGAGACTGGCGTCACCGAATTGGCCCGCGATCGCATGCCTGGGCTGATCAGGATGTCGGGGCTGGGCACCATCAACGATGCCAAGCGGGTATTCGGTGGCAGTCCGGCCAACGTGCTGGCCGCCTTTCGTCAACTCCAACACCAAATCTATCACTGTGCCTAGACCATGGAATTGAACCTCGCCCCCAACCCGCTACACAACGCCCAGCAACGACTCAGCTTCGACAAGATCGCCACCCTGATCGGCGAAAACGGCTCGGGCAAGTCCTGCATTCTGCACAGCGTTTTCGAGAGTAAGCTGGATAGGAAGGACTTCGCCGAACTTCGTATTGTCTGCTTCTCTTCCGGTCAGAACGAAAATTTCTCGGAACGCTTTAGCCGTTACTTGAAAAAAGAACGCAGCGCTGGGCGATCGCTAAATCTGTCCTGTTTCTACTTCGATAAATCCTGGTCCAAGCTGCTGATCTTTCTGGCGACCTGCCTGCATTCAAACGGTAAGGTGCGCGACTTCCTGCGCACCCACGGCTATGTCGATGAACAGACAGTCACGAAAACGCAGTCCGACGACATCAGCACGCGGCTGGAGATGAAGTTCAAAGTGGCTAAGCGCTACGCCGAGCGAGTACAGGAGGCGCTGGCAGAGGAGGCCAAAGGCGATAGAGAAACGCTACGCGCCACCCCGTACTTCCGCTCGCTGACCAGCTTCATCGAAACCAATGTCGATCATGCCTACGACTTCGAAAACGCCCTGCGCAAACGCGGCATTGAACTGAGCGCTAGAACGGTGCTGGACGCGTCCTACGACACCGAGCGCCCTGATGAGGCCTTCGAGGGTGATGCGGCCCCACAGCCGCATGACAACCCCACGGTAAGTTTCTTTACCCAGGCAGCTGATAATGACTACTTCATTGACCGCAGCAAATTCAAACTCAAACTTAAAGGCGACCTGGAACTCGACCAGCTCAGCGACGGCGAATATCAACTCTTGTTTCTCTACGCCCTGATCGACCTGTTTGATGCGGACAACACCCTGTTTCTGCTCGATGAAGCCGACTCCCACCTCCACTACAAGAATATCGACCGCCTCTGGCGCATCCTCGGTCAGCTCAAGGGTAGGGCAATTACCACCACTCATCTCATCGATTCGATCACCGCTAATGACTTTCACGCCATCAAGGTGGTGGAGCAGGGGCGGATTTGTAATGACGACAAGCTGAAAAAGCTGATTGAGCGTCTTAAAGTTTTGTCACGTGCTCGGACGGTGGAGTACGAAGTCTGCGCGAAAATATCTCACATGGCATTGCTGGATGATTTCAATGATTGGGAAATATTTCTGAAATTAGCAGAGCGAAAGGAACTAGATGTTGACCGGTTATCCAGTATTTATCCTGTTAAGGAGTCCTCGGGATTTAATTCTATATCTCAGACAATCGGAGAGCCCAAGCTGCAATGGACGCAGTCTTTAAGTGGTGTGGATTCTGAATTTTGTACAAGCCACGTATTTTTGATTTGTGATCGCGATGAATTGCCTTTGGCAGATATAGACGGCGCTAACGGTGTTGTAATAAACAACGTTCAGCAGAAGAGGCGAATAAGGGAGATCAAGTGGCCTGGTAACAAGAACGTCAAAGTTTTTCTACTAGCTTGGAAGAGAAGAGAGATCAAAAACTATCTTCTATCCTATACTGCGCTTAACCATCACGGGGTGTTGCATGAGGTTAATGGCGACGCACTAGCGGTTGCTAGCCATCTTAAGCCTAATGATCCGTGCGATAACGAAGACATTCGCAAGCTTGATGTCAAAGAGATCGTGAATCCATTCATTAACGAGGATGGGGTAGGTCTCAATTCTGAAAAACTACAAACCTACATCAACCTGATCCCAGCCGACGAGATCAGCGCGGACATCGAAAACATGTACAACTTCATCGTTGGGAAACTGAATTAACCCATGTCACTAAAGCAAAAAATCGACCGTATCACCGACATCCTGCGCCGCGATGATGGCATCTCCGGCGCGATGCACTACACCGAGCAGACCTCGTGGATTCTGTTTCTCAAGTTCCTCGACGACTACGAGGCGGAGAAGACCGACGAGGCGATCCTCTCGGGGGTCGACTACACCCCGGTGCTGGACGAGGCGCACCGCTGGTCCCGCTGGGCCTGCCCCAAGACCCCGGACGGTAATCCGGATATCAACGAGGCCCGCACCGGCGACGACCTGCGCGAGTACGTCAACCGCGAGCTGTTCCCCTATCTCAAGGGCTTCCGTAACGACAGCCAGGCCGACCCCAACGCCTTCCGCTACAAGATCGGGGCCATCTTCGAATACCTCGACAACAAGATCGCCTCCGGCCACACCCTGCGCGAGGTGCTTGACATCATCGACACCCTCAACTTCCAGTCTGAGACCGAGCTGTTCGAGCTCTCCCAGGTCTACGAAGGGCTGTTACAGAACATGGGTGACGCGGGTGGCTATGCTGGCGAGTTCTACACTCCGCGCCCGCTGATCCGCGCCATCGTCCAGGTGATCGACCCCCGGCCGGGCCAGACAGTCTACGACGCCGCCGCCGGTTCCTGCGGCTTTCTCATCGAGGCGTTCGAGCACCTCAAGGCCATACGCCAGCAATTCACCACCACCCAGTGGGACCGGATCCAGCAGCAGACCTTCTACGGCTACGAGAAGACCACACTCGCCTACGTGATGGGCATGATGAACATGATCCTCCACGGCATCGAGTCGCCCAACCTCTACCGCCAGAACACCCTCACCCAGAACATCCGCGACATCCAGGAGAAGGACCGCTACGACCTCATCCTCGCCAACCCGCCCTTCGGCGGCAAGGAGAAGGCGCAGATCCAGCAGAACTTCCCGATCCAGAGCAACGCCACCGAGCTGCTCTTCCTGCAGCACTTCATGAAGTCGCTCAAGAGTGGCGGCAAGGCCGCGATAGTCGTCCCCGAGGGGGTGCTTTTCCAGACCAACAGCGCCTTCACCCAGGTCAAGCGGGAGTTGCTGGAGCACTTCAACCTTCACACCATTCTCAGCCTGCCTGCCGGGGTCTTCCTGCCCTATTCGGGGGTCAAGACCAACGTCCTCTTCTTCGAGCGCAGCGGCGGCACCACCGAGACCTGGTTCTACGAGTGCGAGCCGGAACAGAAGCTGACCAAGAACAAACCCCTCAATGACGGCCACCTGGCCGACTTCGTCGAGCTGTATGCCAAGCGCACAACAGCCGATCGCTCCTGGACGGTGCCGGTGGAAAAGCTCATGGAAGACTACGACCTCTCCGCCAAGAACCCGGCCAAACAGACCGACGTGGAGCACCTGCCGCCGCGCAAGATCCTGGAGCTGATTCAGGAGAAGGAGACAGCGGTGACCCACCTGCTGGGCGAGATCGATGAACTGCTGGGGGGGCGGTAGGCGATGGAGCAGCAGTTATATGAATTGCCGGAGGGCTGGGAGTGGAGACCCTTGGGTGAAGTGGCGACGTTAATAAATGGGAGGGCGTATAAGCAAAAGGAGTTGCTCAAGGAGGGGCCCGTTCCTGTGCTGCGCGTAGGAAACTTTTTCTCTAACAGGAGCTGGTATTACTCTGACCTTGAGCTTCCTCCTGAGAAGTATTGTGAAGAAGGTGACCTGCTGTATGCGTGGTCCGCTTCATTTGGACCGAAGATATGGCGAGGACCCAAGGCAATTTTTCATTATCATATATGGAAAATTGTCACATCGGATTTGGTTGATAAGTATTATCTCTGCCATCTGCTGGAGCTTGACTCTGCGGAAATCAAGGCTCAGGGCAACGGCGTAGCGATGACTCACGCAACCAAGGGGGGAATGGAAAAGCGTTGTCTCCCCCTCCCACCCCTCAATGAACAAAAACGCATCGTCGCCAAGCTCGACGCGATCTTCGCCCGCATTAACACGGCCATCACCCACCTCCAGGGGACCCTCGAACTCTCCAAAGCGCTGTTTGCGAGTGCGTTGAACACTGAGTACCGTCGATCACATTCTGAATGGCAAACCGTATCGTTGGAACAAGTGTGTTCAATAACAGCAAAACTTGCTGACCCTCGCGAGCCAGAGTTTATTGATATGCTCCATGTCGGTGGAGCAAATATAGAAAGTCTAACTGGGAAGCTTTCCGGCTTAAAAACAGCTCGCGAAGAGAAGCTTATTTCGGGCAAGTTTCCTTTTGATGGCCGGATGGTTCTTTATAGTAAAATTCGTCCATACCTGATGAAGGTGGCGCGCCCTGATTCAGTTGGCCTTTGTAGTGCGGATATTTATCCGCTCACACCTGATAACCAACTTTTGTTTCGGGACTATCTTTATTACTTACTGTTGACAGAAAATTTCACCGATTACGCAAATCAAGGTTCGAGCCGCGCAGGTATGCCTAAGGTGAACCGCAAGCACCTTTTTAACTACAAGTTCGACATCCCTCCTATCAGTGTGCAAAAAAGCATCGTCGCTCATCTCGATGCCCTCGCCGACCACACCCGCACCCTCGAAGCCGAAACCCTGGAACGCCTCGACCAGCTCACCGCCCTGAAATCTTCACTGCTCGACGCCGCCTTCCGTGGTCAGCTATTGACCCATGAGCTCAAAGAGGTGGCCGATGCCGGTTGAGATCGTCGAGGTCCTTCGTCGCTCGGAGCAGGGGGTGACCAAACCCTTTATCTGCCGCGGCGATGATGGCGCGATCTATTTTGTCAAAGGACTGGACGCCGGTCGGCGCAGTCAGATCTGCGAATGGGTGGCGGGCCGTCTGGCGGTACTGGTCGGCCTGCCGGTTGCGCCGTTTGAAATGGTCCATGTTCCAGAGGAGTTGATGGAGGCGGGATTTGGCCTTGACCTGAGCGGTTTGGGATCGGGGCCGGCTTTTGGCTCACGGGAGCGCCTCGTGACCGAGCTGACCGTATCTGGCGTGGAGGAGGTCCCACGAGCGTTGCAACAGGATGTGCTGATCTTCGATTGGTGGGTGCGCAATGCCGACCGCTGCCTGGGGGAGAAGGGCGGAAACCCCAACCTGTTCTGGGCCCCCGGCGGCCATGGCTTAGTGGTTATTGATCACAACCAGGCCTTCGATCCGAATGCAAAAAAAGGTGATTTTGTTAATTATCATGCGTTTAGCGGACAAGCGCAGGAGCTTTCGGGTGACTTCTTTCGGCGTGATGAGTATACTCTACGGTTCTCGAAAGCGCTCACTGCTTGGGATGAGATCCTTGCCGAAATCCCCGAAGCCTGGTGGTATCTGGATGCTGAAATGACGGTTCCGGTGGATTTCGACACCGATACGGTCTATGACCTGCTTAAGGGCTATGAGCGCGACGAATTCTGGAGCTGGAGATGAAAAAGACCCCCTGCCAATACGCCATTGTGCGCTTCACGCCGTTCGTTGAGACCGGCGAGTTCGCCAATGTGGGTATCGTCATGATGGCACCCAAGGCACGCTTTTTCGGCTTCAAGCTATTGACTAGACGTCACAAGCGCATCACCGACTTCTTCAAGGAACTGGATGCGCAGGTGTTCCGCAGCGCCATGAAGGATCTGAACGAAGAGCTTGGGCGGATTCGGGACCTGCTGAAGGCCCATGGCTTCGACCGTCGGCTTAAGATCAATGATGAAGATTTCGCCAAGGGCATGTTTGCCGAGATGGTCCGCCCACGGGAGACTATCGTGCGCTTCGGTGAGCCTCGCGTGGTGCTTGCCGAGGAACCGAAGAAGACCCTTGATGAGCTGTACGCCTTCTACGTGGGGCGGGATTTCGTTACCAAGCAGTATCGGGAGAGAGTGCTGGAGGAAGGCATTCGTGACCTTCTCCTTCAGGCCCGGGTTGAAGAGCGCTTCCACAAGGAACGCCTGGGGGACGAGGAGTTCAGCGTCCCATTCCCCTTTGTCCAGACGCACGACAAAGTACCCACAAAGATCATCAAACCATTGACCCTGGCGCAACCCGACTCTACCCGCATAATCGAACATGGCGGCAAATGGGAGTTCCGGATTCGTGAGCTGAAAAAGCGGAATCAATTTCCTGAGAGAGCGCTATTCGCGGTGGATGGCCCCACCGGTAACAATCGTCGCCAGCATGCCTATCAAGAAGCATTGGAGATGCTTGAAGACACCGGGGTTACTATCGTTCCCTATGATCGACGAGGGGAGATTCTAGATTTTGCATTGGATCGGTGATCATCGTCGGGCATTCGAACGTCAGGGCGACGTGTTAGATTGGCTGATGACGCAGAGGAGTTACCTCGGTGTTCACGTTGCGCCGGAATGGGTGTTCAGGATGAGCCGAAATATGCAATTATCCCGTTTTACTTGCCATCTTTCCTGTCAAGAGTGGGTAGGTAAGGGCAGTTTGTCTCTGTAACATTCGTGTAGCATTATTTACGCTTATGCTTGGAGTTTTTTTGGTCTCCCCACGTTACTGTTACATAAGCCAGGCCGAGGGAACGCTGAGAGATAACACCTTTTACAAAGTTCGTATGGTGTTATCTCCTACAGGTGCTAGCAGTTTGCTAACAAGTTGCTTGCAATCTGTTAGCAAACTGCAAACAAACTGCTTGTATTTTGTTAGCAGTTGGCCGGGTGTTCCTACTTGGTGTTAACAGTTTGTTAGCAGTATTTATTGGCGTAATTTGCGTGTGAATATTCTTCATAATTACGGGTCCAGAGAGGAGTTGCAGAGCGCTTGTCGCATCGACGAATCCCGCATCCCTCATGCTCAGTAAACCTTGTGAATTGGCTTGATGATTACCTTTTCAGTGCCATTGCCTCGTTGTTGTCAGTCCCAGAACTGGGTGGCCTAGTGCGCATCTCTGCCGGGCTGTTGGCCTCCTTACCGCTGTCCTTCGCTGGCGCAGGGGCTAACTCGATCAATCGGATATACCTCCGATATCGTTTCCTCATTGGCTATCTAACCATGAGAAATCTGACCCTAAAAAGTATATGCACCACAAACGCATTTTGTTACGTAGGGAACGCATTTTGTTACGCAGGGAACGCATTTTGTTACGCAGGGAACGCATTTTGTTACGCAGGGAACGCATATGGTTTCATAGGTAACGACTTTTGTTACAGAAGAAAGACGCCATGATGAAGCCAACAAAGATCACTAAATCAGCATCATGCAAGGATATCATTGGGTATATCCATGAGGGCCGGAATCTCAATACCAGTCGCGTGATCGAAAACTACTACGCCAACGACATTAGGACGAACTCAAGGTGGATGGCCGAGGAGTAGGCCCCGGTAACTGTAAGCGAGCGTTTACAAAAATGGGTTGTGATGGGCTGGATTGTATAGGAACTGTTACAGATTAGATCTCGACCACGAATGTGGGGTCGAATCCACATGATTCCCTCGGATACCCACGCTGGTTGCTGACCAGTCGGGTACCCTTAACGAAATTATCTACGGAATGGTGCGTGTGTCCAAAAAACCAGGCATCGATATGATTCCCCATCAGGTACTCCAGGTCACTCCAGAATGCCCCACTGATCGGTGATACCGGTTCCTGCGGTAACTGAGCGACTGGAGAAGGGGCGTGATGGATAACCACCACCGTTTTTTCGGTACTGGTTTCCAATGACGCTGCCAGCCACTGGAGCGATTGTTGGTGCAGTGTCAGGGCGTCCTCTGGTGTGAAGAGTTCGGATTGCTGGTTCTCTTGGGTTATCCGAATGGAACTCACTTTCGTAGTACTCGTGATTACCAGGCTCATAGATAATCGGCTTGCCAAGCCGTTGAGCCTCCTCTCTGGCCCACTCGACTCCTGCTCCGTTGATACTGATATCACCCGCTAAAACTACCACATCGGCGATAGTGCCGGGGATCTTCCAGCACTGACGCCTGCACTTCAGGTGCAGATCGGATAGTGCCTGGATTTTCACAGGGTGTTCTTACTGGCCACCTGTTATGCGTCATGGTTGACGCCTTCACATCCGTTCTCAACGGCTTGTAAAATGGCCTTGTCAATCATGCGTGTCAGCAGCGTGTTGCCTTCCTCGTCCTCTCGGTTTATTTCCTCAACCACTACCATGGCAAATTCTGTCGCGTCGGTAACATCAACGGCAGGTTCGTTTGGTTTGTCTGGGTTGTATAAATCTGGGTGGTTCTCGGCAGCGTGTCGCAATGTTCCGATTCCAAGACTCAGGTCAATACGTTCGCCATTCAGTACGCTGGTTAGCGGTAGGTCAAATAATCGCATTGCATCAACAGTCTCGCCGCTAGATCTCAAATCGGAAAATGCAGGGTCTTCGTTTATCGCGTCAAGGTACGCATCAGCAGGTATTCCGAACTCGTTAAAACACTGCGCACATTCGCTTCGTGGTAGTCCGTGCTTACAGTTTGGATCAATCATTTCTCAATCTCCAAAAACGCATAACAAGTCAGTCGTGTGGACGCTTTGCTCCCGCCGCACACCTCAATCGGTAGCCATGTGCGATGCGCAAGCGAGAGGCCTCCTCGATCAATACCCTGCCATCTCTTGCCGAGGCTACCGGGGTATTCCGGATGCGTCCCAGCCTGGATCCTCGGCGTCCATTAATCTTGGTTACGACCCAATCGCCCAGCAGATCCCGCGTTAGGGTGATCTGGTAGTAGCGCGTACCTTTTATGAAAAACTGCTCCATCATCGGATGATAAGTCACGCCCAGGCTCAATCAGTGAGCCACCCTTCTCAAATAGTCGTCTTTGCGGGCGAGGAAGCTTTCCAGCAAACGGGCAAAGATCCGGATGCTGCTTGTTAAAAAAGTCTCCTTTAGGATTGCCCGCTCTTCCATATCGAGATGGAAAAAGCGGGGGTCAATATTCAAACTGTGTGCGAACTCCCCCAACACGCCCTCCAGGACCACATCGAAGTGCTCAGGGCTTGGGCCTTCGACGTGGACGATTTTCAGTCGAGAACGCAGTGCCTCTGGAATCTCGGATGCGTCGTTCGCCGTAAAAATCCAGTTGATTTTGGATATATCACAGGTTTTCAGCAGGCATTCGTCATACCATCTGGTGGACGACTCCGGCTCGGTGAATTGGAGCAGGGTGTCGATCAGGTTTCCGTTATGGCGATTGGTCCCCAGCTTATCAATTTCGTCCACGATAACAATTGGATTCGCTACCATGGATTCTTGAAATATGACGAGTGGCAGCGACGGGTAGGTGCTGCCCCAACCCCGCGCCGTACCCTGGAAAAGCTTATTGTCTGCCGACCCAGCTGCCGATTGGAACTGGACATGCACATGGCAAGACTTGCCCAATTCCCGGCAAAATTTTGTTTTGCCGATACCAGGAGGCCCAACCAAAAGTATCGGGTCGAATTTGAACTCCAGATGTCCATTGGCTACTCGAAAGAGCAGGCCCTTGAAGATCTTATCGATAACGGGCGTGAACCAGGGGAACTGGGCCTGCAGAAGATGCATGGCAGAGACAACCTTATCCAGTTCCAGTTGATGGATCGGAATACCATTCGCTAATTCCCTGAATTTCCTTAGATAGTGGTGGTCATCCTTGTGAAACTCCGGAATGCCCTCAAAAACACGGTGCTTAGGCCGCCGCTGTCTTCGGTCGATGTCGTCGATGACCTCTTGCAGCGCTTCTGGACACGGCGCTTTCTGCTCGGCGTTTGTGTCTGATTCTGTCATTGTTGTTTTTTCCGTTTGCGGATTAAAAGCTTGCACTAGTGTAAACTAGTGCATATTGTATCTTTGTCAATTGGTTTTTTGGGAAAACGGAGCATTTAATGCTAACCCACGAGAAAATAGAGCAATTCAGGCAGATCTTGGGCGTATCGAGGCGACAGTTGGCGATACGGGCAGAGGTAAGCGCTACCCCTGTCAACGATTACCTCAATGGCTCACCGTACCGGATCAGCGCCAGCCGAATACAGCGGCTGCTTGAAATATTGAAGCTGGATGAATTCGGGGATCCGACCGTCGGGAGTATGCATTTTTCCTCGCTATCAAGGGAGGCGCTGGATATGCTGAAGACATGGGTGCCGGAACAGCCTGGTAGTTGGCTGTTCAGTGAATTGCAGGTTGTCGGCCAATCTCCTAGTGAGATCAAAGGGCGCTTCTGGGTGCTAAGAAATGTGCGCGATGTGACCCTCGTATTTAGTCCGGATTTTGAGGTGCGCCAGGCCTATTCCGGGGCGCAGGGTCTGGATCGCCTGGCGGAAGAACTGAAAGCACAGCGGCTTCCGATTATTCAGTTGCGGGGGGCGCTCAATAACTTCAAAACGGGGGAGGGTGATGTGGGTTGGGAGATCCGCCGGGCCCTTGATGCTGTCGACCCTACCCCCTCATGGCAGGATGTATTATGTCTGGCGATCGATCGGTTTGAAACGCCGGAGGACGCGATGAAAGCACTACGTAGTGGCCATGGGCAATATAATGAAAAAGGTGGGTAAGCAAAAGGCGCTGTTCATTGCCAAAAAGGTTAAGACCAGCCTGGTATTTAATATGGCCAAGCTGGAGGGCAATCCCTATACGTTTCCCGAGGTCCAGACGTTGCTCGATGGCATTACCGTTGGTGGGCATAAACTCAGCGACCAAGACCAGGTGTTACGAATTTCAGCTGGCTGGGACCGATTGATACAACTGGTCGAGAAAGAGTCCTTTTCTCTCGACAAGCAGACGGCTATCGAGATTAACGCATTGGTTGCCAGAGGCGAGGCACTGTCTGTGGGGACGTTCAGGGATGGCATGGTGTCGATTTCAGGCACAAATCACCGCCCTCCTTCTCCCGATAAGCTGGAAATGATCTTCGATCAGCTGGTAGATGTGACAGAAAAAGACCCTATGCCCACGGCGGCATTCCGACTTTTCCTTCGGTGTTCAGCTAACCAATTCTTCTGGGATGGCAACAGAAGGACTGCTCAGCTATTGATGAACGGATTGCTCGTGAGCCATGAGTACATGCCGGTGAGTATTCCAGCGCAAGACCAACTGGAATACTACGAGAAAATGATTCGCTTTTATGATACAGGGGATACTGATGAGATGGAGCAGTTTCTATCCCAGTGTATGGCTTGGCCAGAAGGATAATATCCTCAACTGGTTTGCCCATCTGCATACCAACCTGGGCGAGTGCCAGTCTGATGGTGAGATTGCTAGATGATTGTATTCTTGGATTTCGATGGTGTGGTGCACCCACGGATTGGCTCGCCGGCCTTTCTGCCTCGATGTATGGAGGCACTCGCTATGGCACTACGTGATTTCGAGATTGAAATTGTAGTGAGTTCGTCCTGGCGCCAGACCAACCACCTCCTGGAGCTGGAGGCTTTCCTGGCCCCATTGGGTAAGCCGGTAGTGGGGGTTACGCCAATGAATGGCCCCACTCTCCACTGCCGATACAATGAGATCCTGCTCTTCCTGAAAAGAGCAGGACGCAGAAATGAGTCGTGGCTGGCCATTGATGATGATCCGGGATTGTTTCCGAAAGCTGCACCAGTGTACTTCACCGATCCGCTATCGGGATTCATGGAGAGCGACGTGTTGAAAGTTCGTACTTTGTTGGGCAATTGCATAGGAGGTTCCCGTTGAGCTCCAGTGTTGGTGGCCCTATGTACCCTCGACGGTACTTTGCCCGATTTTTGGCGCGAGATTTGATTTACAACGAGGTTATGGACAAGGTGGTAGCTCAACTGAGTGATATAGCCTGACCGACACCGTGAGATATATTAAGGATTAAACTTCTGCTTTCGACATGGAGCGGACACTCAGCTTGTAGCTGTTAAACAAGGTTGTCGGCTGATAAACTCAGGAATGTTAAGGAATGAGCTTCTATAGGCGGGATGCCGCACTCCAGAATCATCCTTAAACATGGAATATGGACAGAACAATGTGCCGGAATCGTCAATATATTCTACAGCTGTAGATTGTGCCGGATGTGCGGGCTGTATAATCAGCGTTAAATTTCAATACTCACAGACTCTAGGACGAATATGGCAATCCCTAAATATACAGATATTGTTAATCTGATTAAGAAGGGCTCGACGCTTGAGGCACAGGAAAAGATCATGGAGCTTCGTGAAGCATGCTTAGAACTCCAAGAAGAGAATCATGTACTAAAAAGTAAAATATCTAGTCTTGAAAAAGAACTAGAGTTCAAAGCAGATCTCACTTTTGATGGAGTGGCATATTGGTTAAATAAGAAGAAAACAGACGGGCCAATCTGCCAGCCTTGCTATGACTCAAAAGGCTTGTCTGCAAAACTTCATGAGTCAACAGATTTTGCAGGTCAACCAGCATGGTGGTGCACAGTTTGTAAGACAACATTCACCAAATAATATTTAACAAGGCCAAGCACAATCGCGCAATGTAAAAAGCACATTGTACTGGACGGCCTACACTACGTTTCAGCCGCCTGTGTTGGCGGCGTTGGAATTTGGGGAGGCGACTTTGAAGGAACAGTTCGGCTACCAGCTTGAGGGCTATATAGATGCCTCACTGCTTGAACCTGAGTCGATTCCGTTGGTTCGCTACAAGCGCTTCCGTTCTCGGTGGTGGAAGTTCTGGTGACGAGGCCCAGTCCGTCATTCCAGCCGACCTGGCGAGGCAAGCCGCGCCAGTTCTCTTAATACAGACGTTGGTCAGAAGAACATGAATGACCCCGGCAAGCAATCTGCAAATCCATGTGAGGCGATCTTCGATGAGTTTGTTGTTTGGTACGGAGGCGAATTGACTGATTCGTTGTTTGCCCCCAATAGGGACAGGCCGAGTAATGCAGATTATCTTTTTGAGGGTAGAACTGTCGTAGCCGAACTCAAATGCCTTCGAAAGGAGTTTTTCAATGATCCGATCGTAGGCGAAAAAGCGAACAAGCTGATCCAGGGGTGGCTTCGGAAAGGAAAGATCCCGAAAAACCATATGAATGGAAGCAAAGTAACTATCCCTGAATCCCTTGCGCCAAAGATCGTCGATATATTAAAGCCACCTTTGAAGAGCGCCCTAGAAAAAGCGAACCAGCAAATCAAGCGCACAAAAAATACACATGGTGCGCAAGGTGCAAAGGGGTTGTTAATTTTGGTCAATGAGCAAAACAGCGCGTTAACGCCTGATGTCGCTTTTTACATTCTGGCCAACTTGTTGAAAAACCGCTATTCCCAGATCGCATCTTTTATTTACACAGTCCCTACCATGCCAATGCATAACGAAACTCTTGGCAAAGCAGCGAATCTCTGGGTTAGCGGAAACGCGCGTGACGGGGTAGACGGTGTTGAACCAGCGATACTGAGTTCTATTAAACGAGGCTGGGTGCGTTTTCTCGAACAAAAATTCGACTATGAAATTGAGATTCTCGAACCAGCAGATGTGGGTATTCTGAATGAACTCAGTTTTATCCTGTCTTAACGGGCGATTTATGCCCAACAATCGCATACACTCGGACAGCAAAAAGTGCCGCTCCCTCGTAGCTCTGCTTTTTGCTTCCGGTGAAGCGAGGCGTTGAGGCTGTAGAAAAAACCCAAGAAATTGGTCGTGTGTCTAAAGATATGATGGAATTTTATTCGCAAGTGATTTAGAAAGGTAAAAACATTAATTTTAGGATTTTTTCTACAGCTTTGTTGGGCGTAAGAATGGCAGAAGAAACGGACAAGATAGAGTGCATTCATTGTGGAGCGGGTCTGCCCGATGGGCATACCTCCCCTTGTCCTGAGTGTGGACAAAAGGGTCGGCGCATATCTATTGGCATTGCAGAAGAAATTGATGTTGCGGGTCATATCACTTGGGAAAGGCGTCGCGAGTTTTATGAAAAAAAACCACTGGTTCTAGCGACGGCAATAGCAATCACAATAGGAGCCCCCTTTCTTGGTTTATTTCTTATTGGTTGGCCCGGAGTAATCGCAGGTCTTGTTCTAGGCGGCGCCGCTTTCTGGATCGGGCCGGTGGCGGTAATTAAGGTAAGAGAGATCGAGCGTGGCGGATAATGTTCGCCCAACAATGTGCTCGTGTGGGACGATACGACACACCCCACAGCTTAAACGTTAACGTCTGCTTCTGGATGGCAAACGCCCCCTCAATCGGGGGCGTCACCGTCTGCTTTGAAATCAGACCTCGGTGTTTTCCGCCATCTCAAGCGCATCATCAACTTCGATGCCAAGATACTTCACTGTACTTTCCAGCTTGGTATGTCCCAGTAGTAGCTGAACGGCTCTGAGGTTCTTTGTGCGGCGGTAGATCAGTGAGGCTTTGGTTCGTCTCATTGTATGTGTACCGTAGGCTGTCGGATCAAGACCAATTTGAGCCACCCAAGAATCAACAATTCTGGCATATTGCCTGGATGAAATATGAAGTGAATTCCTGATTCTGCTCTTGAACAGATAGTCGTCACTAGAGAGGCTCGCTTGGCTGATCCAGTTGGAAACCGCCTCCCTGGTCTGTTCTGTGATTTCAAACTGGACTGGCTGCTTGGTTTTCTGCTGAAGAATTATGGCCCTTTTTGATACTGTTTCACCATGGGCAACATCTTTGACCTTCAGTTTAATCAGGTCACAACCTCTCAATTTGCTGTCTATGGCCAAGTTAAACAATGCCAGGTCTCTTGTCCGGCGTGCAAGTTCAATCCGAATCCGTATGGCCCAGATCTCTTTCAACTTGAGGGGGCGTTTCTGCCCAATTAGCTTTCCTTTATTCCAGGGTGGACGGTAAGAAGATTGATGGGTGAGTAATTGCATAGCAGTTCCTCCATTGACGTAGCAGGAACTAAAGTATGGCTGATCGTGGAAGGGCGCTAGCCGACATGAAGCGGTCCGTGGGCGAATAGCTGAAACTTCCAGGATAGCTCGTCCCTAGAGAAACTTACTTAGCAAATTTGGCAGTTAGTAAAAAATATCAGATAGAACTTTTTGGTACCGGAATTATAGAGAATGTATGGCGTTTGATAGGTGGAGGCGTTGCTCGATGTCTTACAGTATCCTCTATTACCTTTGGTGGATTGCGGCAGAGATTACCTTGTGTGATCCGTAAAAAATCTCCGAAACTCTTACTCAATGGTTGTGACAAGTCACTCTGTCGGCAGCAATCACTGTACTTAAGACCCTTAGCATCACACCCGCATAACTCATCCGGCTTTGACTCGGTTATACGCTCGTATACATGGGGTACAGCTTGGTGTCCTGGCCAGCGACCAAAGACATTCAGATGTTCATGCCGAAAAGCCCACAAGGTGTATAAATCCAGAAGACTGACAAGGCTATCGCCGATTTTCCACGTCCCAGCCGAGGGATTGAAGGCACATATCGACCCGTCGGGGAAGTTCGTGTGGCGAGGTCCAATCCACTCACAAGATATGGGTGTTGTCCAGAACCCCCAGCTTTTCTGGACAGATACCGGTGAGTAGGGTATGGCTGTCAGGAATGTGGCCTTCTTTCCCAGCCCTGGTAATACCAAGCTTTCTGTTAGCAGCCACATCCCTTCCGCTCGTTGCCAGATTTGGGTCCCGGGATATGCCTCCCGTACGGCACCTATCTCAGATTCGTACTTCGTACGAAAACTTGAGAGGAGGAACTGTGCGGTTGTACCGGACGGCCCGGATCGTCTGGACGCCCCTTGCCGTCTGGTGGCCCTTTCCCGTGATTTGGCTGCGGATCGCTCCGTTCTTTCGTCGACATCGTAAATGTCCTCACCCGGTGATGATGGAACAATGATGGAACCGCCGGGCTTTACAACCCCACCATTGTGAACGCACGGGTATAAGTCACGATCTAGATTTGACCCGATTTCCCGCAGCGTTTTTTTTAGCTCTATCTTCATGATATTTAGTGTTTTTTGTCTCTTGGTGGACAGGGGTCGTTTCCGTAACTATCACTATCTCGGATTTGTCCGTTTGGTCGGTGAATGACAACTTCGACTTTCTCCCTTTGCGCCTGAGGCTTTGCCCTATCTATGGCATCCTGCTGAGTGCGGTGGCGTGTACCTGCACGGCTTGCACCTTCTTTTCTTGTGGCCCATCCCCCCTCCTTGTGGGGGACAATATGGATATCGCGTTTTTTAGTCACAGTCTTAATCCTTTGGGGTCAATTTAATTTTGGTGAAGAACCTATGATGGCAACAAACTAATTCACCGATAGCACGTATTGTATTAATACGTGCTAGACCTGTCAATAGTGCTTGATCATGTTATTTTAATGAATTGCCATGAACGCCTATAATTGGATAATATGTGCGCCTAAAGCATATGAGCATAGAGGTGGATTTTGGAAAGCTTCACATATGAAAAACTGGTAGAAAACTATAATGCTCAACGCGCGGAGCGATTTGCATATATAGATTTTGTTTTAAGATTCCTAGGGGGGTTAAACCGTTCTGACCTTCTAGATTTCTTTGGTATTGGGGAAGCAGCCGCATCAAAAGAAATTGCAGAATATAAGAAATTATCTGCTAACAATGTTGATTATGATCGAGTGCTAAGAAAGAACGTAATCTTACGGGAATCTTTCAAGCCCCTAATAGACATAGATGCTGAGACCGCTTTGGAAATGCTAGCAAGTGGTTTTAACAAAAATAAATTATATAGCCGCCCAATGCTCCCTTATCAAAGGATAGGAGCAACTCCTCATCATTTAAATACTGACTTCGTTAGTAAAGTAACAAGAGCTATATACTCTCAAACGGCAATAAGATGTAACTATATTTCTGGTAATAGCAGGAACCATGGTGAAAGAACTCTTTTACCCACGGCATTTTTCTATGATGGACAATCATGGATGTTTAGAGCCTTTCATAGAGAACCTACAAAAGGAAAAGGTAATTTCAAGTGTTTTGATTTTTCAAGACTAGCAAACGTAAACGAAGCCCCAAATGATGTTGCCAGTCCGCCTGAAACGTTGCCTCAAGATACTGATTGGCAATTGGTTGTACCATTGCAACTAACGTTACATCCTAGTTTATCGTCGAGTAAAGTAGACACCTTAACTCAAGAGTTTGGACTAAATAAGGGCCAAAGAGAGTTTGTTATCACCGAAAAAGCAGTGCTAGTTTACTATCTAAAAAAGCATTGGAAAATTGACGTAAATGACATCCCTAATAGGGAAGGAAATTATAACTTCCACTTGAAAAATAGTGATTCTTTAAAGCATCTGCATTGCATGGAAAATGTCTTTAAATTCCCTTAAGAATAGAGCTAATTAGGCATTTAGTTTAGTGTCGATATCCTATTCAATCTGTCATAGTCCCCTTCATGGCGTCAGTCGACTAAATCATAGTCAACCCGACAGGCCGCTTTTGGATGACAGGCGTCTACGGGAGATTTCGACATGAAGCGGACGTTCATCTTGTATCTGTTCAACAAGGTTGTCGGCTGATAGACTCAGGAATGTTAAGGAATGAGCTTCTATGGGCGGGATGCCTCACTCCAGAATTAGTCCTAAACACGGAAAATAGATAGAACTATGTACCGGAATCATCAATATATTCGTAAGCGATCAATAAACCCCATCTATTTTTTTAGGCGGCCTCTCCTCTATGCTGCGACCTTCAAATTCATGGGGAGAATAGAATGGATAGTGGAGAGAAAGCAGTCTTTTGGAAAGCGCATTTTTCCGATTGGAAACAGAGCGGGCTGACCCAGCAGGCCTACTGCAAACAACATGATCTGAAGTTTTCCACATTCGGTTACTGGCGCAAACGCCTGGCCACACCGGCTGTGGCCGGTAAACTGATTCCTGTTATGTCCAATCGCCATGTTGAGACAATGATTGTGATATCGGTCCGGGGTCTGCGCCTGGAGGTGCCGGTTGGTTCGCTGGAGCAGGTCTTGCCGGTAGTTCAGCGCAACCTGCTGGGGGCACGGTGATGTTGCGCCCATCCGAGTCGGTACAAGTGTACCTGTATGCCGATCCAGTGGATATGCGTAAATCCATTGATGGTCTGTCGGCCTTGGTCGAACGGGAGATGGCGCTATCACCCAATATCCAAGCCCTGTTTGTTTTCTGTAATCGCGGCCGTGATAAGATCAAGATGCTGTGCTGGGAACGTAATGGTTTCATTGTCTGGTACAAGCGCCTGGAACGGCAGCGTTTCAAGTGGCCGTCGATGAACACGGATGCGCCCTTATCACTCAGCGGTCAGGAGTTAAACTGGCTCTTGGATGGTTTTGATATCTGGAACAACAAACCCCATCAACGTGTGTATTTTGACTCGGTAATCTAGGCATTATGCGGTAAAATAACCGCCATGAAAGCTGCTGTTGGAAACCTGCCTGATGATGTTGGCGCACTGAAGAAAATCATTGCTGAGCAGCAGTTAATGCTCAGCAACCAAACGCAGAAAATCAGCCGTAAGGAACGGCGCATTGCCCTGCTTGAAGAGTATATTCGTTTACAGCGCCATCGCCAGTTTGGCACCCGTAGTGAGAAGGTATCGGAACAAGCGGAACTGTTTGATGAGGCCGAGCTGCTGTGTGAGGAAAGCGAGGCGCCTGCTGACGAAGTACCGGCCAGCCAAAGTCGGCCGTCTACCGCCAAGCAAAAGCCGCGTGGACGCAAGCCCCTGCCGTCGGAACTGCCGCGTATCCGCATCGAACATGATCTGCCAGAAGCCGAGAAGACCTGTCCCTGCGGTTGTCAGCGCACCCTTATCGGCGAAGAGGCCAGTGAACAGTTGGATATCATTCCAGCCCAGGTGCGGGTACTGGTCCATGTGCGTAAGAAATACGCCTGTCAGACTTGCGAGGCGGGTGTGCAACTTGCGCCGTTGCCGCCACAGCCGATTCCTAAGAGCAATGCCAGCGCCGGTCTGTTAGCCCATGTGGCGATTGCCAAGTATCAAGATGCTTTGCCACTGTATCGTCAGGAGCAGATCCTGCAACGGAGTGGTATTACGTTAGGGCGCAATACCCTGGCTGGCTGGATGCTTAAATGCGGCACCTTAGTCCAACCGCTGCTGAATCTGCTCAACGATCAACTGCTGTCAGGGCCGATCATCCATTGTGATGAGACCCCGGTACAAGTACTCAAGGAAGAAGGCCGATTACCCCAGAGCAAATCCTACATGTGGGTGCGTGTCAGTGGCCCGCCAGATAAGAAGATCGTGCTTTATGACTATGCCTCAAGCCGCAGCGGAAGCGTTGCCGAACAACTCCTGGATGGCTTTGAAGGTTATCTGCAAACCGATGACTATGCCGGTTATCACGCGCTAGGCAAAACCCAGGGCATCACGCCATTGGGCTGCTGGGCACATGCACGTCGGAAGTTTATCGAGGCACAGAAGGCAGCGGCACCCCAGGGCAAAAAGCCCAAGGCGGGCAAGGCGGATATGGCGTTAAGCCATATCAGTAAACTTTATGATATCGAACGCCGCATCAAGGACGAGCCACCGAAAGTACGTCAACAGGTTCGCCAGCAGGAGAGCGTGGCGGTGCTTGAGCAGCTCCGCGTCTGGCTGGATAAGACCTTGCATCATGTACTGCCGAAAGGTGCTCTGGGAAAAGCCCTGGGCTATCTGGACAAGAACTGGGACAAGCTGACCGTTTATACCAAAGATGGTCGTCTGTCGATCGATAACAATGTCGCTGAGAACGCGATCCGCCCCTTTGTCATTGGCAGAAAAAACTGGCTATTCAGTGACACAGACCGAGGTGCCAAGGCCAGTGCGGCGCTTTACAGCCTGATCGAAACTGCGAAGACCAATGGACAGGAACCTTATGGTTATCTGAAACGGATTTTTAAAGAGCTGCCTGCGACACAAAGCCTGGATGAGATCGAAGCGCTGTTACCGTGGAACTTGAATGGTGACAGCTTAGTGAGGACGTGATTCTGCTGCAAGACGGGGTTTAATGACCGCTTACTTTAGTTTAGTGTCGATATCCTATTCAATCTGTCATAGTCCCCTTCATGGCGTCAGTCGACTAAATCATAGTCAACCCGACAGGCCGCTTTTGGATGACAGGCGTCTACGGGAGATTTCGACATGAAGCGGACGTTCATCTTGTATCTGTTCAACAAGGTTGTCGGCTGATAGACTCAGGAATGTTAAGGAATGAGCTTCTATGGGCGGGATGCCTCACTCCAGAATTAGTCCTAAACACGGAAAATAGATAGAACTATGTACCGGAATCATCAATATATTCTACGGCTGGGTATTGCGCTAAATGTACGGGCTGTATAACCAGCGCTAGTACTGTACTAATAAACAACCGCTTTACATTAATAAACAAATATGCCGAGTTTTCAATGATCGAAGTATTTATAAGCTATAGCCACATGGACCGCGCGTTCAAAACGAGGCTGGAAGTCGGTCTTTCGCAACTCGAACGCCAAGGCCAAATTAAATCATGGACCGATGGCCAGATCATTCCAGGCCAGGAATGGGCAGCGGAGATATCCGGGGCGCTAGAACGGGCCCACATTGTTGTATTTCTGGTCAGCCCAGATTTTTTGGCATCTGACTATTGTATTGAAAAAGAATTAGAGGCAGCAATTCGCCGCCACGATGTAGATACAACCATCGTTATCCCAATTGTGATTAGGCCATGTGACTGGCAGACAACGTTCTTGGGTAATCTGCAAGCACTTCCAGATCAGGCGATTCCTGTCAGCAGGTGGGATGATGCCGACGACGCGTGGCTAAGCGTCATTGAAGGAATGAAGAAGGTTCTCAGTGATCGCCAAGAACGACTGAAGATTGAAGCTCAGTCGTCGTTACCTGTTGTGGCCCAAGAAATAGCGAAACCATTCAAGAAATGGCTAACCGAGTCCGAAGTGGAGCTAGCGCATCGAAACAAAGATGTCGTCAGCCTCCAAGATATTTTTGTGTATCAAGATTTGCGGTTACTGGACATTGAGTCTGACGAAATTGCTTTAACCGTCAGCGCATCCGAGCCAAGTGTCACTCGCGGCTGGGCCTTGATATTCGGCGACGAACAAACCGGGAAGACATCATTGGCTAAGATGATGTTTCTGAGGCTAGTGAATGATGGCCAGACCCCTTTGTTGATAACGGGCGAGGATGTTAAGGGTACGGATATCGAAAAAATCGCGAAATCCGGGCTGCGGCAGCAGTACGATAATTTTGATTTCGCGAATTACCGAGCCATGAATGGAAAATCCCTAATCATCGATGATTACGAGAAGACAAGGCTAAATAGAAAGCACCAGATCACATTCATTGAAGTTGCAAAGCGGTTTTTTGATTGTATCGTCATTATTGCAGACACATCATTTCAGTATATCGTTCCGGATATACCGTCGCTTGATGGCTTTGCCCACTATGAATTGATGCTATTTGGCAATGTGAAACGATATGAACTCACGAAGAAATGGGTAGAGCTTGGGGTCGAGAATGAAATCAAGGAGGATCAATTGTATCAAGGCATTGATGCATTGAAACGCCATGCCGACACCTTGGTTAGAAACAATATAGTACCTTCGAAGCCAATCTATCTATTGACGATCCTCCAAACGTTTGAATCATATTCTCCGTTAGGGGTTGAGCTAACGTCTTATGGACATTGTTATCAGTACCTCATATATCGAGCGCTGGAAAAGACACGGATAAGTCACAACGAAATTGAAGTTTATATCAATTTTCTGACGGAACTCGCTGGCTATGCATTTGTGAAAAAGGTACTTGCCGTTGACAAAGGTGGGCTTGAAGAATTTGCAAGGGAATACAATGCGCGATACATCTCGATAGACAAGGACATCGTAGTGCGTAACTTGGTTCTAGCGGGAATTCTATTCAATAGCACCGAAGGGCTGCGATTTAAGTACAAGTATATTTACTATTTCTATGCTGCCAAATATTTATCGGAGAATCTGTATCGATCCGATGATATTAGACCTAAGATTCAAGAACTGATTGCAGAGTTACATCGTGAAGATAGTGCAAACATAATTATATTTATTACTCACCACTCGAAGGATGCATGGATTATCGATGAACTGCAACTTGCCATGATGGAGCTTTTTGATGGTCACGGCGAGGCTACCCTAACCAGTGATGATTTGCATTTCATGAAGGAATTTATTGACGAAATACCTAAGCTAATTTTAGAGCAGCGCGACGTGGAGAGCGAACGCAGAAAGGATAATTTGTTAAAGGATGAAGCGGAGAATACTGAAAGAGAGATCGAAAAGAAATCGAGCGAATTAGAGCCTACAGCTCTACTGGCTCAAATCAACAAAGCATTTAAGGGAATGGAGATTATTGGACAAATCTTACGTAATAGGCACGGCTCACTACCCCGAAATACGTTAGTAGCGCTCACAGAACAGGCATATGATGTAGGCCTCCGTTTTCTACAGTTCTTTCTTTCCGCATCGAGTACCGCAAAGGACGAGATCGTAGACAATATCAAACATCACTTGCTCGAAAATCCAAACATAGATAATGAGAGTCTGGAAAAAGAGGCGCGCAATTTATTCCTATTGATGACGTATGGAGTCATTTTTGGGGTTATTAGAAAAATCGGATTTTCAGTTGGAACAAAAGAATTAGATGAGGTCTATGTATCAATTGAGGGGCAAAAAGAAACTCCTGCTGTTTCGTTAATTAACCAAACGATACAACTGCAGTTCATGAAAAATCTCGACATCACGACAATTGGGAATTTATATTCTAGATTAAAAGATAATCCGGCTTGCGGCCGTGTCTTAAAAGAAATCGTCATTCAATATGTCTACATGCATCATGTAGGATACAAAGAAAAACAGCAGTTGACGGCGGCAATAGGGTTACCAATAAACACCCAATTGCACTTAGAGAGGCATTCTGCGCTAAAAGGATGAAAGAAATGCTAACAATTGGCTACGCAACGACAAACTCCGCGTGTGAGCCGTGGCGTTATGCGTAAAAACGGAAGACCAAGATGGATCTCATAAACCCAATAATCGAAATACTCTCCTCAGAAAAGCCAAATCTGACAGATGCGCTTATTAAGACTAAAGTACTTTTACACAAACTGGGTGAAAAACAACTGATTGAATGGGTAAATCACGAGTTAGATGGATATGGTGGTGTAAAAGATCTTCCCGATTACCGAGTCGTTGGCTCAATAGTCAAAGCCAACATCATGAATGCTGCATACAGTGCCAATGAAGTCGATGTTCCCGTGTATCACTTGGAAGATGATATCCGGGATTCTCTGGAACGCTCGGAATTCAGGCAGGGAATATCTGCAATTGAAGATCTTGCCAATTCTGAGGGGGATTCAGTCCAGCGTCCGATATCACATGCGCTCTATGGGCTCTTAAGCGTAAAATTCGCCAGTGGCTATAAGGTTCAAAGCGCGTGGTGTGAGATTCCTAAGTACACACTTATCCAAATCCTTACCCAGGTACGCTCTCGTCTTCTTGATTTCTTACTCGAACTCTCTGAGAAAATACCAAACACACCTAAACATAGAGCTAAGTAAGAACGATTAGTCGAAATCGTCAATATATTCTCGGCTGTAGAATCAGCTGTTAAGTGCTACAGGAGATCTCATGCTTTCAAAGCCTGCATTACAGATTCTGGAATATTTGATCAGACATATAGAAAGCGGAAAAGTTAGAGTTGAGCAGCCTCAAACATACGTTTCATATTCTGAGGTTCACAACGCTCTGGGTTTCGATTTGATAGCTAAAACAGTAGGCAAGAGTCTGGATCGGCACGGTATGGGAGAGCTCGCGAAATGGATTAAAGGCACCGATCTACCAGCGATTACGGGTTTGATAATATCAAAATCGGATCAAGATGAACGCAAATATCATCCCGGTTCTGGATACTTTGATATGTATGAAAGACCGGATTTCGATTATGGATGGTGGCAAGACCAAATACGACTTTCCCTGAGCAAAAATTGGCGGAAACTACTTTCATCTTTGAGTATAGAAATTAACTATCCTGACGATATTCCAGACGACACTCTGGTTGAGGGTGCGAAAAAAGTAGTGGTCGTTAATGCCTATGAAAGGAATCGTGAAGCACGACAGAAATGTATTGAGCATTGGGGCTGCGATTGCCAAGCATGTGGGGTTAATTTTTCTGAGAAATATGGCGAAGATATCGGCGCAGGCTTTATACATGTACATCATGTCAAGCCTCTTGCAGAGATAGGAGACGAATACGAGGTTGATCCTATATCTGATCTAATTCCATTGTGCCCAAATTGTCATGCCATGGTGCATAGATCTGACCCTGTCATGGAAGTAACTGAACTCAAATCGAGGCTGGCACTTAACAAGGTAATGTAGCAGAAAAACCTACGCGCCGCTGTATGCGCATGTCGCTTCGCGCCATTTTATGCGCAAACAGCTCTGCTTCAGTTTTCCGCTAATCACGAGTAAAGGGGACGGATCCTGAGGTATCCCCACAAAATTTAGCCGCACAGTATCGACTCCATGTAAGGCTTTATCGTATTTATCGAAGACATCACTGTCTTCTCAGGCAAGCGGAATTTCTTCTGTGTAATCAACAGGCGCGCCAGAAATACAACAGAATAAGGCTCACGCCTGCTGGATGAATTCACTCTGACTCGCTTTGCTAGAACAGTTTGTCTTCCAGCTACGCCAATACACCAAAGAATAAATGTAGCCAATGTAGTCAGCAAACACAAAACAGATCGTCTTTTGTCATTCATTCGTCTGTTTTGAGATTGACCTAATCCGTAATGGTTGGCTTTACAGTCCCGAAAGCCTTCTTCGATTTGCATCCTTGTACAATAGATCTTAACAATCTGTTCGGGTGTGCGGCCTCGCAATGATAATGAGGCAACCAGCAGCCAAGGCTCTTTTTCTCGTTTGACATGCACATTATTCCTTTTGGACCGGCGCTTCTTTCCATCATAAGTAAGTGCCGTACGTTTTTTCTTTGATTGTCGGAGCAATACAGCAAAGGCGGTTAATGGATTGTTTTTCACCCATTGAATATTGCCCAGTTGTTTGGCCTTTGTCGTTGCTTTCTGATACGCCGATTTAGCGCTCAACCATTGGCCTGTCTCATTGCTTGTTCGAATAAAATCACGTCCCCGAATACGCCCAACCCAATGCCATCCCAGTGTGCTCTCAACATATCGGTAGAACGGTGTTCTAAATCCTGAGTCGGCAACAATGATAGGACGGCATGGCGCAGGAATTATCGTTGCCAGCCGATCCAAAAATAGATGCTGAATGTTACGGTTGCCAAGTTTTGATTGGGGATGGACTTCTTCATAAAGCGTAATGGCTCTACCTCCCACCGGGAGTGCGGCACGCAGTAGCTGCCAACTTTGGTCGGCGCACAGTGGAGACCAGTCAATCGCTATAATGGGTACCGGCAACCCTTTAACTAAACGCCTGGCAACGGCCGCATAGATGGCATGGCGTTCATGAAAAAGATGTGGGTTCGATAACAGACGATCTATCCGTTTAATCTTGTGCTTATCGTAGGCGTCCCCAGCAACGTGGCGACCCAGTGAAGTGACTGTGGCTGTCGCACCCTGGGATAGGGCATGGACTGCGGCCGTGATTGCGTTAAGGCGTTTTGCATGAACGGGAACTGACTGCGCCAGAAGCTTGTATAATATCGAAAGCGTGTGCATCGGATCCCCCGAAAAGTGATGAGTTCGGAGGAAAAAATCCGTTGCACACGCTCTTTTAGGTGAACTATACCCCTTAACTTACTGAATTAAAGCGCTATTTTGTGGGGATACCTCAGGGACGGATCTATTTTCTACGGGAAGACGTGTATTGGAGTAAACGTCCGCTCTTGGATGAATCTCGCCTGTACGGTGGACGGGCAATTGCTGTTAAGGGTTCATCGGATGCCTGGCCTCAGCTATAGAACTGCGGGTACTCACCGAGGTTCAGTGGGCAGGCGTCGGATAAGCCCCGAGGGAGGAAACCGCGGGATGCTTCACGGTGGTCTGGGTAGACCACATGGCTATGGGGATTTGAATCGTCGCTTGGTGGCATGCGGTGACGACACGGTCCGTGATGCAGGCGAAGCCATCGCCCAGGTAGTCAGCAGCATGCCGGACAGACCAAACTTCTTGCTCGCGTCGCACGCAAAAATGCAGGTCTCGATGGCAAAGCACAAAAGCGGCCCGTATCGGCACCGGCCGATAACGATAGGGATAACAAACGCGGAGGGCGCCGGTGCTCATGCTGCGCCTCGTAGCCCGGGTGGTGCACGGATCATTTGGCCATGCGCCAAAGTCTCGACGATGACCATCGGTGCCCCGCAGTCCGGGCAGACGTAGGTCGGCTGCCCGAACTCAGACATTGCATCACTGGTGCTCACCGCATCATCGGGATCAGGCGGTACATGCAGCAGTTCACGTGCACGTGCCAGGTTTTCGCGACGCCCGGCATTGGCGATCAAGCCATAGTGTCGGATACGGTGAAAGCCAGGTGGCAGCACATGCAGCAGGAAGCGGCGCATGAATTCCCCGGCGTCGAGCGTCATGGTCTTGTGCCTGGTCTTGCCCTTGGCGCGGTAGTCCTTCCATTTGAAGGTGATACCCCGGTCATCCAGGGCGATGAGCCGGCTGTTGGCGATGGCCACCCGATGGGTATAGCGGGCCAGATAGGCGAGTACGGCCGCCGGTCCGGCAAATGGGCGCTTGGCATAGACCACCCATTCACATTTCCGTAGTGGAGCGAGCCAGTCGGCGAAGGCTTCGGCATCTGCCAGAGCGGCATCGTCACCGAAGAATTTCAGCTGGCCGGCAGCATGGGCCTGGGCGAGCGCTTCGAGGAAACGTCGTCGAAACAGCCGCGAGAGTACCCGCACCGGCAGAAAGAAACCCCGCCGGCAGGCGATCCAGCGTTGCCCGTCAGGTGAAAGGCCACCGCCGGGGACGATGCCATGCACATGCGGGTGATGAATCAGCGCCGATCCCCAAGTGTGCAGGACCAAGGTCAGCCCGATCTGTGCACCAAGATGCCGCGGGTCAGTGGCAATGGTTCGCAGGGTCTCGGCTGCGACCTGAAACAGCAGACCGTAGATCAGCGCCTTGTTGGTATAGGCGATGGCACTGATCGGGGCCGGCAGGGTAAAGACGACGTGGTAGTACTCAATCGGCAGCAGGTCGACCTGACGGGCCTCGAGCCAGCGTCGGGCGGCACTGGCCTGGCACTTCGGGCAATGCCGGTTGCGGCAGGAGTTGTAGGCGATCTGGGTGTGGTCACAGGCGGGGCAATGCAGCACATGGCCACCCAGTGCCGCGCTGCGGCACTGCTCAATCGCCGACATGACTTTGAGCTGGCCCAGGCTCAAGTGGCCGCGCTGGGTCTGCCGCCAGGCCGGACCGTGTGCGCGGAAGATATCCGCGACCTCCAAGGCGGGGCGTGCCACGGGCACTCCCTACGAGGGTGAGGTTGTCTCCAAAGGACTGATCACCTCGCGCAGGACCTCGGTCGCCACTTGGGCATACAGCGCGGTGGTCTCGAGCTTCTTGTGCCCGAGTAGCACCTGGATCACGCGGATATCCACCTTCTGCTCGAGCAGGTGGGTCGCAAAGCTGTGGCGCAGGGTGTGCATCGAGACGCGTTTGTCGATCTCGGCCGCGGTCGCCGCGGCATGCACGGCACGGTTGAGCTGACGGGCACTGAGTGGATTGATCGGATTCTGGCCCGGAAACAGCCAGCCTCCCTCAAGCATCTTGCCCTGGGCATGGGCGACCCGCCACCAGGTACGCAGACGCTCGAGCAACACGGGTGAGAGCATCGCGTAGCGATCCTTGCGGCCTTTGCCCCGCTCGACGCGCAGTACCATGCGCTCGCCGTCAATGTCACCGACCTTGAGTCCGACCACCTCACTGGCGCGCAGGCCAGCACCATAGGCTACCGACAGCGCGGCCTGGTACTTGAGGTTTCCGGCCGAGGCGATCAGGCGTGCCGCTTCATTCCGGCTCAGCACCACCGGCAATGTGCGTGGCACGCGCACGGAACGCATCCTGGTCATCCGCTGCGCCTGGTCGAGCGTGACCTCAAAGAAGAACTTGAGCCCGGTGATCGTCGCATTCAACGAGACCGGCGAGATGCCGTGATCGACCAGGTACAGCTGGAAGCGGCGCAGGTCTTCGGCCGTAGCGGTATCGGGTGCGCGGTCGAGAAAACCCGCCAACCGTTTCACCGCGCGGATGTAGCCGGTCTGCGTCTTGGGTGAGAGTTTGCGCAACCGCATATCGTCGATCATGCGCTGGCGTAACGGGCTGATAGCTTGAGTCGATTGGGTCATCGCTCTGCTCCTGTCTCAGAACGAGGCGGATTGCCTCATTCTTCAACATAGAAAACAGAGCCGCGGGCTCAGCAAATCGACACGGCCGAATCGGAGTGCCAACTACCGCGGTAGCGGTTTAGTCCCCCGACATGAAGCGGACGTTCATCTTGTGGCTGTTCAATAAGGTTGTCGGCTGATAGACTCAGGAATGTTAAGGAACGAGCTTCTATTGGCGGTATGCCTCACTCCATTGTTATTCCCTATCATGGAACATGGGTAGAACTAAGTGTCGGGATCGTCAATTTATTCTACAGCTGTATTTTGCGCCTGATGTGCCGACTGTATACACAGCGTTATATTCAAAAATAAAAGAATATGGAAACTGATATATACCAATCACAAAAAGTTCACGGGGCATACTTGTTTGTACCTTCTGGAAGCTCTATTGCCCTATTACCAAATGAGCTAACACATAAACTCGGGAAGCTGCAATATTTTAAAACAATAACCATTAACCATGGTATGAAACTTATCGCTGCTGACGCAGACGAGGTAATCGCAAATATTCAGAAGAACGGTTATCACCTTCAAGGGGCATCTGTAACAACGAAAGCCAAGGAAAGCGATGTTTCCGAGGTTGGTGCCGCCGTTGGGGGTGGTATTCTCGCGGCTAGCTTAGGTTTGGGCCCGGTTGGGGCAGTCGCCGGAGCGTTAATTGGAGCATGGTTAGCAAATCATTCTAAAGCCGGAGGTGGTAAATGAACCTCTTTGGCTACAATTTAACCATCAATGCCATTTCTGTTACTTTGGTGCTGATTTGTGTTCTAGCTCTTTTGGCGATGCACAAGGTTAAGGGGAAAAAAACCTCAATCGAAGATTTTTTTGTATCTGGTTTTGCTGCCGCCTCAATTCCAACTGGCTGTACTCTCATATATTGCGCTTACGATCCGTCGAAAATTTCATTACTTTCGGATGTAACTATGCAGATAGCACTTGTAGGTGCTGGGGTTATATTTATTTCATACAAAACAATCCGAGAGAGAATATGACCATGGACTTCACAGGATTCACTCGCTATCGCTCGCTCTCCTGTTATCCCAGCCGTTGGTTGTATAGAAAAGGATGATCTATTAGTGAGTGCACTTCCCTCTTCAGATATGCCTGGTCATGCAAGGCTACACCGACGAGTCTGGGAAAGCTTGGATCGGTGCCAAGAGAGCCAAAGTGTCGATTTTAAAGAATCCGCGCCGTGGGACAATCTCAAGTGGCATATCACACGCACTTCAATGGCAATGGCGAACCTACGAGATGGTGGAATTATTGTTGTGGGTGTTTCAGAGAGGGGGGAAGCATGGGAATTAACTGGCATAAATGATGACCATATAGGCACCTATGATTTTGATGATATATCGGATTTTGTGACTAAATACGCCTCCATTCCATTGGATCTAGATGTCGTTGTCGTTAAGTATAGAGATGAAAAATCATACCTTGCGATTCAGGTATCAGAGTTTTCTCATCTTCCATGTATTTGTAAGCGAAATTCGTCAAACGAATCAAAAGCTTTTTCCAAGAGCGATGTTCTGATTCGGCCTCCCGGAAAGCCACAAACAAAGAAAGTTGAAGATTCGAATGAAATTAGAGATTTGATAGAGCTTGCAGCAGAAAAAAGAGCGAGAAGCATCATCGAAGCGGCGAGTCGAATTGGTCTGTCTGGTGTAAATAGTGAAACGCCTGATGAAGCATTTGATCAGGAGTTGCAAGGACTATGAATGGTTCAATCAATCTTCCTGTGCCTTTTGAGGGTATCCCATATTGGAGAGTCAATTTTCGACCAACCAGTTATGAACCCGAAAAGATTGCATCATTAAGTGAGTGTCAGGCAGTTATTGAGCGCCATCAAGTTAGAATGCGGGGTTGGTATTATCCTCACATAAGCCACCAACCTGGCCAGTCAGGTGCGGGTTCTAACTGGGTAGGCAACTGGTCAGGTGGCGGTGGTAGGCATACGGAGTATTGGCGCTTCTATCAAAGCGCCCAATTTATTCACCTTTTCAGTGTAAATGAAGTAGTGGACGAAGATTGGCATCAGAAACTGCTGAATGATACTAAAGGGCATTTAAACCACTATCGCGATTTGGAATTGGATTCGGTTCCAGGGTTTATGTCGACAGTCAATATACTCTATACCATGTCGGAAATTGTTGAGTTTGCCACGAGGTTGGCGGCAGCAGGTGTATATGAGGGTGAAGTTGTTCTTGATATATCGTTAGTAAACGTGAAAGGACTTGTTCTTACAACGGACTGGAACCGGGCTTGGCATGAATATTATTCACTCGCTGAATCAATAGTTAAGAGAAAAAAAGTAATTAATATAGAGGAGCTTATATCTTCTCCCGCATCTGTGACCCAAGAGTGGACCGAGTGGCTATATCACTGTTTTGGTTGGTTTAATCCATCTCCAGAAGTGATTAAAAAAGACATAGAGGAATACCGTGCAGGTAAGCATTGACGACATCACACCCAACAAGACCGTTAACTTGGATGCATTTTTCGTTCGCAGAACTCACTGTCAACAAATCGCAGGTTAAGGCTGACGATAACGTCCGTTTTTGGATGGCTCTTCCCTAAACAGGGTATGGGCAGTTGGCGACATAGAGCGGACGCCCATCTTGTGGCTGTTCAACAAGGTTGTCGGCTGATACGCTCAGGAATATTAAGGAATGAACTTCTATGGGCGGGATGCCTCACTCCAGAATCATCCCGGAATATTGAACATGGATAGAACGGTGTGTCAGAATCGTCAATTTATTCTACAGCTGTATATTGAACCGGATGTGCTGGCTGTATAAATAACAACAAATGGCTATGATCAGTTACGTAAATCTAAGTCTTCCTGAATCGGAAAGAGCATTCGATTTGGTTGGAATGCAGCTCGACCTAGAAGGTTGCAAAGAACTCTGCGAAGAATATTTAGTACCTTTTGATGGCTTCGAAGAAAACGGATCTGAAGTTAAGAAGATCAACAAGGAGTGTCATGCAACAACGATTTTGGTGAAGTATGGAAGGTGTTTTAAGGGAGGTGTTAGATCAAAGGTCCAAAAAGAATTATTGGCAACAATCACCGAACCCGACCTGAGCATTCACAATCTAGCCATAGATATTAGGGATAAGCATATAGCCCATTCTGTGAATGATTTAGAAGAGCATAGAGTAAGGGTGTATTTGCACACTCACGAAAGAGAAAGGAGTTTGGGTAGTGTAAACCTCGAGTCTTTTCGGCTGACTGCACCGGAAATTGAGTTCTTTAGAAAATTAGTCGGATTGATTGATACGCATCTGAATTGGGTAGGGAAACAAAAATATGAAGAACTACAACTCCTTCAGAAGATTGTGGAGGCAAGATACACGGTGGACGAACTGTATGAAATGAGTGTGGCCAAACACCCAAATATGGGCCTCGATAATGTGCGGAAATCGAGAAAAGCGCACTAATAATAAAAAGCAAGGCACAAGGTGTACTGCCGACATGGAGCGGACGCACATTCTTGTTCTGATCAATAAGGATGTCGGCTGATAAACTCAGAATGGTTAAGGATTTTTCTTCTATCGACGAGATGCCTCTTTCCAGAATCATCCCTAACCATAGGGCCTGGATAGAACATTACGCCGGATGTGCGGGCTGTATTAACAGCGTTGCGCAAAAATAGAGAACGAGAATGGCTACATTGACTCCCGAGTTGGACGGCAAGATGCGTCAGTACAAGCGCATTCTGCTGTCGTACGCAGACTTTAAACATGCGAAGCTTGCGTCCTCCTACATTCTCGACCAGCAGTTACATGAGAATTACCCTGAAGAGAGCTACGTTATTCTTGAGGCCATGAACTGCTCCATGATAATCGCTTATTGCCGGCCGTTTTCGGGAAACACATCACGTGCTGCCGGCGGTGTGCCTGATCTTCCTGGCCGCCTCTTGCGGGTTCTAAACTCTGAAGAACGAGCAATCCATAAGGTCGTTATGCAGGATCGCAACAAGGTGCTCGCTCATTCTGATGATGAAGCGATTCAGGTTGAACCAGTCATTTTGCAGGTCGCGGGACGAGACATGGTGCTTCCAGTAAAATCTTGGGGGCTCGCGCCTTTGACGAAGGAAGCCACCATTATCTTTCGCTCTGCTGCAAAGAAGCTGTTCGTCGCGACAATGGAGGAGCGCCAGCGTCTGGAACCAGAGCTGATACCTTATCTGCGGGTAGCCAATCCAGAGAACCCATTTGAACCTGCTGATAGATGGCCCAACAAGGCTAATTCAGGCGATGCAAAAAGCTACGAGGCTGATTAGCAGTGTTAGTGCAAAAGGTACTTAAGTGATCGAATCAAACCATAACCACAATGATTGGCTTCGATATGCGGATAACAGCTATATCGCAACAAGACTGTTGTGGTTTACTGGTTTTATGATTGAGACTCCGGTATATGCTCACCGGACAATTGAACTTTACTTGAAATCTTTTCTACTAGGGCATGGAATAAAAGTGGAGAAAGGGTCGCCTGCTTGGGGTCATCGAATTGGCAGTTTATGTAAAGAGGCAGCCAAACATGATGAATCATTTTCTAACCAAGAACTTGAAAGAAGAGTTACTTTTTTCGAGAGATATTTTGATTATGTCCGCTATCCAAGCATGTCGAGCCCAGAAGATGGAAGTTATAACTGGTATAGTTTCGATTCCAATATTTTACCTCTAGATGAAATTGTTGCTTTTATAAGGCCAAGAATTCCAACCGTTGATTGGTCAGAAACTGTAATTAGTCAGCTACTATCGGGTAATGAAACTGCCCAGCCTCACCAATTGCGTGCACTAAAAGACACTAACGATTTACTTGGAACAATAAACACTGAAAGTTCATTTATGAGCACCGTAGCCTTCAATGAGTATTTTCACTATGACGAACCAGGTTGCTGAAAATAGCGCTAACAAGAAAAGCAGCCGTCGCAAAAGACACGCGAGTATTTTGGGCGTAACGTCCGCTCTTGGATGGCAGGCGTCATCGGTAGGTTTCGACATATACCGGCCGTTCAGATTACCGGTCTATAGTTCAGAAACCGGCCAGTACTGGACAAAAGTATGAATTACACAAAAGAAGATGTTGAGAAGTTGGCTGTCGCTACATTTCAAGATGCGGCTAAAGCAGAGAAGTGGCTGCATACACCAATTAATGCCTTGAATGGCTGCACCCCTTACTCGATACTTAGAGACGAGGAAGGTATGGATGAAGTGATTTCGATCCTGGATAGGATAGCGTCTGGTGAGTTCACCTAACGGCACGAAGCAGACCAAACGGCTTTCTGGATAATCTGGGTGTTTGGCAGTCTGAAATGTCCCAAAATGCTGAACCCCTGTCATAAAGAAGTAATATCCACACGCAGTTACCAGCAAGAAATGGTCATTATTGAAAAATGATTATTGAATTAAATGACAACATCAAAATCTGGCAAGAATTCAATCCAATTGAATTGGCTATGGATAATGGCCCATTCAACTCTTCTAATGAAAGTCGTAACCTAGCAAAGCTAGGATTTCAGAAAGAACGCATTGCAATCAAAAATCACTGGTTTGATGTCATACCGCTGAGGGAATTGTTTCATCTACGAAATAAGGGCGATGGTTATTACCGGGTCGTGTATGTCCAGGTAAACATGGAAAATGGCGAATATTACATTGGAAAAGCCAATCGCCCCACATGGTCCGAATTAATACGCTATCAAGGATCGGGGCTGAAATTTAAAAATAAATTCAAAAATAATGCAGATAAGTATTCCCGCTTTTATATCGCAGTTTTTGACACGGCAGAAGAAACCGAACAGCTAGAATCGACCCTGGTAGACGAAGAACTTTTGGTTGATGAAAGTTGCTTGAATCTTGTCGCTGGCGGGGGTGGTACAACCAAACACCCCTCAATTACTGAAACCAGTGAAAGGAAACGTGAGCACATAAATAATAATCCTCAACAGTATCAGTCCATGATTGAGGCAGCTAAAAAGGCATTTCAATCCGGCGATACACCCGCGCTTCGTGCACGTAGTCAGCGAATAAAAGAAGTCATGAGCGATGAAAAATATCGGGTCATGTCGAGTGAAAGAATAAAGAATTGGATGGCAGAAAATCCCGAAGAATACGAACAAGCGAGAAAAAATAATCGTGATGCGATTAGTTCACCAGAAATCCAAGCCAAACGAAAAGCCAGCTTTGATGTATGGGTTAAAAATAATCCAGAGGCATATCAAGCCTGGCAAGAAAAACTAATTGCCTCACGGACAACACCGGAAACCAAAGAAAAACGCAAAGCCTCACTAAAACAATACCGCGAGAAAAACCCTGAAAAAGCAAAAGCTAATGCACTTAAAGCAGGTAATGCAGCGGCTAAGAAAAGCAGTAAACCGGTTTACATGATTGATTTAAAAACAGGGGAAGTTTTAAAAACTTTTCCAAGCCAACATGAAGCGGCGAGGTGGCTAGTCGCGGAAGGCAAAGCCAAGAATACAAACTGTGTTTCATCGATCAGTTCGGTTTGTTTACGCAAGCCTTGCACGACCGGATACGGTTATCGCAAAAAGGCATACGGATATGATTGGTGTTTTGAGTCGGATGTTCAAAACAAGGATTAACATCTTTAGGTCGGCTTTGGTCGCATATGAGACTGCGGGTCAATAATATCGTAGGTCAGCTTTTGGATGGTTTCATCCAGCGATGTTGGTTAAACAAACGTTTCCTATGTGCAATAGCGGACATTGGGGGATCTGGGCTAAAATGCTGCTATTGGCTGAACAGACCACCGCGCATCATCCAATCCGGTCTGTCATCAGAAAATCTGATCATTTATATTCATACAAATGAATCCGTAAAAGGGGAATCAGTAATGAAGAAGGAGGCTGTAAAGCAATGGAATCTATGTTGGAATGAATGGTAATACAATATGGTGCCCGATATCGAAAAACCTGTCTGGTTTAGGTTACTAAATGTCTGGCGACAGAGGAGACGCAGAGGATTAACCTTGCCATTCCTTGTTGGCGCGGTGCTCAGAGAGCAGGGTAAATCAGTAGGAAGTAGATCAGACATTTTACAGTTATTGGATGAGATCGATAGTCAGGAAGATGACCAAAAAATTATCATGTTTGGATGGTGCGCTGATCTCAAGATGCCGATATTGCACATGGAGTTTGCTGAACATGCTTTTTATTCAGAACTGTTTGAGCCTACAGACGAGTTTTTCGTGGTAGAAAAATCTCTTGGTAGATACCTGAATATTCCGGATCATGATAAATCAAAATTGCTTGAGGCTATGTTTGATTATGCTGAGCAGCTTGTCGAGGAAGGACGATTTTCAATCAAGCGTGCAGAGGGAAAATATAAATTTGTGCGCTTTGATGAAGATGATATGAAACTTATTGATAGTTGCTAGTTGGAAATCACAAATCCTATTAAAGCAGGAAAACGGTGTCATATATCATACTGACGCCTACTAAAGTAAAAGGAGCGATTGATCTTTATAAAATGTCCGATATTGGCTACAGCCGACTAAAGCATAAATGCTCCGATAGGCCGCTTTTGGATGAATCTCGCCTGTACGGTGGACAGGCAATTGCCGACATGAAGCTGCCATTTATCTTTTGGTTGTTCAACGAGGTTGGTAAACTTTGATCACTTCAGGAATATATTTCTATGGACGGAAACTGGAGATAAAAGGGCCCAGATAATCTCTTTTAAGTGCTGTTGCTTGTCGGCTAACTGTCGGGTTCCTGTCGTGTTGCCCTTGCCTTTGGCTCCCCATACTTCGCTACATCGATTGAAAACGATGGAGCTACGAAATGAACGCTACAGAAGATACTAAACAAACCCGCCTGCTGACACCCGCCGAACTGGCCGTTTACATCAGGATGTTCCGCGAGATGCGGCAATGGTCGCAGGAGCAATTGGCTGAAATCTCTGGTCTCAATGTGAGAACAATCCAGCGGGTCGAACGAGGCTTGTCCGCCAGCCTCGATACCCGCCGTGCCCTTGCCAGTGCGTTTGAGTTTGAGGACATCGACATACTCAACAAGTCGTTCACCATTCCATCCGAAGACGAACTAAAATTGTCGAAAGAAAAGTTCGATCGAGAACATGTCACCTTGACAGCGATTCCGCTGACTACAGGCAAACAGTTGGCCAAACTCGCCGAAATCTGCCCGATGGACCTGTCGGAACCCGGCTTCGAGTTGCCCCGCGAAGCGGATGAGGCCTTCGCAACACTGGTGGACTATTTCAGGGAGTACCGGGATTGCGCGGATGACTATACCGAAACACAGAAATTTGAGGTGTATGACGAGATGCAGTCCCACATCGACTCGTTAAAAACACTTGGCGTTTCTCTTCGCTACGCCGAACGCAAGATGCAGGTGAAATGGGGTTCTGACCCGGACAGCAAACCGATGCACGTCAATGTGCTGTACATGATCGCCTTTCCACTCGGCAAGGAACCCGAGCAATTCGCCACGCCGAAGTCGGGAGGCATCCGTTTATAGCTAGGACCGACTCCGAAAGAAAGGAGACTCATCTATTTTCTACTGACAAGCCGAGGGCTGGGGTGAACTATACAGTGGACGGGCAATTGCCGACATATTGCGGACGCTCGTCTTGTGGCTGTTCAACCAGGATGTAGACTGATAAACTCAGGAACATTAAGGAATAAGCTTCTATGGGCGGGATGCCTTACTCCATAACTATCCCTAAACATAGAACCCACATAGAGCTACTAGTATAGAAATATTGGCGGCATATTACGATATTCGTGCCTAGCACCATAATAGCTGAGCCTCAGGGGTAATAAGGAATTATTATGCGCCAGAACCAGCTTTCCAGCCTTCGAGTGCGACTGTTGTTTCTGCTCATGCTGATCATCGTGCCGGTGTTTGGGCTGTTGCTGCATAACGCTCTCGAGGCGCGCAAGCAAGAGACTCTGCATATGCAGAGTGTCGCGCTGAGGCTGGCCCGTCTGATTCTGCTGGAACAACGGGAGCTCATCGCCGGGGCACGGCAGTTATTGCCTGGTTTGGCGCAGTTGCCGAGTGTGCGTGCACCGGATGCAGGGCCCGTCTGTAACCGCGAATTTGCCAACCTTCTTGTGCGATACCCCTATTATGCCAACTTCGGCGTCAGTGGCCTTGATGGCCTGATGCGTTGCAGCGGTTTACCCATGCCGACTCCAGTTCGAATCGAGGATCGGGACTATTTTCGCCGCGCCATGGAGACAGGTGACTTTGCCATTGGTGGCTACCAGGTTGGACGTATCACCGGTAAGAGCGCTATCAATTTCGGTTACCCGCTACGTGATGATCATGGCCGGGTCAATGGGGCGGTCTTCGCCGCGCTCGATCTTGCCTGGTTGAGTCGCAGGTTGACCGATATTCCGCTCCCGCAAGGCACGACCATCACCATTCTGGATGGAAATGGTACGGTGTTGGCGCATCAACCCGATCCGGACAAATGGTTCGGCAAGTCGGTCCAGAATACGCCGTTCGTCCGGATGATCCTCGAACGTGGCGTGGAAGGCACCGATGAATCGATCGATGCGGAGGGTATTCACCGGCTTTATGCCTTTACGCCCCTACACCAGGCCGGTTCAGACAGCGTCTATGTCAGTGTCGGTATTCCACGTGACGTCGCCTATGCTGATCTTGATGCACGCTTTAAACGTGATTTGCTTTTGCTGTTTCTGATTGTGGCTGTGGTGACCACAGTGGCATGGAAGGGCAGTAGCACGTTTGTTCTGCATCCGCTCAGGATTCTCGCGCTTACCAGCGAACGCCTCGGCAATGGCGATCTCAGCGCCAGAACTGCATTGCAGAGGACGCAGGATGAGTTCGGACAACTGGCACAATCCTTTGATCAGATGGCCGTTTCGCTGCAACGGCAGCGAGATGAAGCCGAAATTCATGACAAGGAACTGCAACGTACCAACCTTGCGTTGCGTACCCTGAGCGCCGGTAACCGCACGCTGGTGAGGGCTGCTGATGAGTCATCCTTACTGCAAAAGATGTGCAGTGTAGCGGTGGAACTCGGCGGCTATCGCATGGCCTGGGTCGGTTTCGCGGAACATGACGCGGAAAAGACGGTGCGGCCGGTGGCGCAGGCCGGTACTGATAAGGCTTTCCTCGACACACTCCACATCACCTGGGATGAAACAGAACGGGGTAATGGCCCCACCAGCACAGCGATCCGAACCGGCAGGCACTGTGTGGCGCATGGGCTTCAGAGTGATCCACGATACCAGGCATGGCATGCGGCGGCCCGTGAGCAGGGAATCGAGACGGCCTTGTCGCTGCCCTTGTATGTGGATCAGGAAGTGATGGGCGCTATTACCATTTATGCGGAAGAGGACGATGCATTTGATGTGGCTGAGATCGAACTCCTGTCGGAAATGGCGGAGGATCTGGCCTATGGCATCGCCACCCTGCGCACTCGCATCAAGCACGATGCGGCGCAGGCGACAATCCAGCGTATGGCGTACTACGATGCGTTGACCGGCCTACCCAATCACGCTTCTTTAGAAGAGCATCTGGATGACGCCATCACTGGCGTGCACTCGCGGAATCACAGTCTCGCCCTGTTGTTGTTTGATCTGGAGCGATTGCGTGACATCAATGATACTCTGGGTTTCGAGGCCGGCAATAAAGTGATGCAGGTGTCGGCGCAACGTATAGCGCAAGAGACGGAAAAGGGCGAATTCGTTGCCCGTATGCGTGGCGATGAATTTGCACTGCTGTTACCGGAATCGGATGCCGATCACGCCGAGCAGACAGTACTCCGTATCCTGGCGCTTTTGAATCAGCCCTTCAGCGTAAATGATTTCTCGCTGGTTGTCAGGGCGAATGTAGGCATCGTCCTGTTTCCTGAGCACGGAACCGACGGGGAACAGATCATACGTCGCGCGAATTTGGCGATGCAGCTGGCCAAGCTGTCCGGAAACGGTTACGCCTTTTACTCGCCCGAGCAGGATGTTGACAAGAAACGTCATCTGGCACTGGCCTCCGACCTGAACCGGGCATTGCAAGATAATGCGCTGGAGTTGTATTACCAGCCAAAGATCTCCATGCGGTCCGGTCACGTCAATGGCTTCGAAGCCCTGGCGCGTTGGTCACACCCAACCCATGGCATGATTCCTCCTGATGAGTTCATTGCGCTGGCGGAGCGTACCGGGATGATCCGGGCTCTCACGGACTGGGTATTGGCATCCGCGATACGCCAGTCGACCGCACTCCGGCAGGCCGGTATCCATCTACCGATTGCGGTCAATCTCTCCGCCATCAACCTCCAGGATCCACGCCTGCTGGATAAGATCCAGGAGATGTGCGCGGCTTGCAATATGGAGAAAGGGATGCTTGAACTGGAGATCACCGAAAGCGCGGTCATGGCAGATCCTGTGGGTGCACTGGAGATCTTGTCACGCTTAAGCGATCTTGGGATGCCGCTCTACATTGACGACTTCGGTACCGGTTACTCGTCGCTGAGTTATCTTAAGAAGCTACCGGTAGCAACCATCAAAATAGACAGGTCGTTTGTCGCCGACATGCTGGATGACGCCGATTCGGCGAGTATTGTGCGCTCCACCATCACCCTGGCACACGATATGGCGCTCACCGTGGTGGCAGAGGGCGTGGAGGACGAAGCCGTGTGGGCGCAGCTCAAGGCGCTCGGCTGTGATGCAGGCCAGGGCTACTATATGGGTCGTCCAATGCCCGCCAACCAGGTCGAGACATGGTTGAATGAATCGCCCTGGGGTCTGGCTGGGGCATCGCTGGACAAGTAGCAAAACGAAGTAATGGCGATTCGAAGAAAAGGAGATGGTTTAATATTTTTATGGTCAAGCCAGGTAATGGATTGAGCGTCCGCTTCTGGATGTTTCTTGCCGCAGTGGGATCAATGGGAGATAGAAAGGTGGATATTGATAATTTTGTGTGCTGATGTCTGTTGATCTCTGTGAATCACATAGTTGATCAGTCCCATCAGGTGCAAGTTAGGTGTAGCAGTAAAGGGACCACGCCAAGGCTCTCGGTGCGGCCTCTGGGTCTTCTCCTGGGGACGACTCATGCATGGGTCAGGTACTATTCTCACAAAGCAGCCCCTGGTATCCCTGCTGGCTGACCCTTCGGGTTACCAGTCAGCCAATCCCCTAAATCATCTAATAATGGCAATTAAAATTTAATTGGAAAGTGATAATATGCCGTTGATAACAATAAGTTACTGTCGTTTTGCATGAAAACGTCCCGGGGACGCATTTCTTCTAAAAAATAACTGGGTTATTAATTATGATATATGATAAGACGTAGATTCTCGGCTCCACCTCTAATCTCTCAATAAACCCATTGCCCCTTTCCTTGCCTGACGCTTTTGTATCCTTGATATAACACTCCACTATAAGGTAGGGCTCGCGCACGTGCCGAGCGTGATTTGTCCTGGTCTTGGCGCCCCGAAGGTGTGGCCGCTTGCGGCCATGGCGTCCAACTTGTTGGTCGCTTAGACCCTGTGTAGTGCGGAGCCTAAAGCTTGTCTGCCAGCTTTGCAGCGCTCAGGTGTGTGTACCGTTTCAGCATCTGCAAAGTTTTGTGGCCAGTGATGGCGGCGACTTCCATGCTGTCTAAGCCCTTTTCAAAAAACCTGCTTGCCGCCTCATGCCTAAGATCGTGGAAGCGGAGATTCTCGATACCCCCCTTCTTCAGAAGCTTCTTCCAGGATGCTCTCAGTCCATCACCGGTATAGGAGAATAAACTCCCTTTGGCGTCATCTGGTTCATGGTGGCGTAGCATCCGCAAAGCTTTGCGGGATAGCGGAACCCCGCGATCTGAGCCGTTCTTGGTGTCCTTCAGGTGAATGATGCGGCTATCCAAATCGACATCTTCCCAGGTCAGTCCCAGGATCTCACCTTGCCGCATGCCTGTCTCAATGGCCAGACGGATGATGATCAGCAGTTCCGGGTTTCTGTGAGACTTCCCCAGTCGGAACAACTGGGGTTGGACGGTTTCGTCGCGGGAGAGGCGGCGATCCCTGGCGCGTCCTGGTGGAGGTTTGCGAATGTCCATTACTGGGTTGGACACCGGCATCGCCCACTCCTTACGGGCCACCGTGTAAGCGTGACTGACTAGAGCGATCATAAGACGCACCGTGCCGCTGGAGCGGGTTTTGGCAAGGCGATCCCGTAGGGCGGCGATATCAGGCGCTGTAATTCGTTCTAGCGGCTGCTTGGCCAGTTCATCGGCATGCAGTGTACGCAGACGTGAACGCTCGGCCTTATTACTTTTCTTTTTTGAGGTGATTTCGGTTTCATATCGGTCCAGGAGCTTGCCTAGAGTCGGCAGCTGGACCTGCTCCGCTTGGTATTCGCCTGTCTCAATAGCTACCTCGATTCGTTGCGCCCAAGTCCTGGCTGCCGTCTTGGTGGTAAATGTCTTGCTGGTATAGACGCCATCCTTGCGGATCTGGGCGCGCCATTTTCCGGACTTGAGCTTAGTGAATGATGCCATTAGTTCTCCCTTTCAGAGTGCACACAAATTGCACGCGAGATGCTGAATGGTAGGAATTGGCGAGGGTGCGTAACCCCCTGATCAGTGTGCACTATGTGTGCACTCTATCGTATTTTTCTGTGCACGTCTGCGCTAAGTCGTTGTTTCTAGTGCACACAGAGAAATTTTGGCCGCAACAAAAAAGGGCTACGCAAATAGCGTAACCCTTTGTTTTTACTACTTAATATTGGTGGGCCCACCAGGACTCGAACCTGGGACCAATGGATTATGAGTCCACTGCTCTAACCAACTGAGCTATAGGCCCGTAAAACGGTTGTGGTTACAGATCTCCGTCGAGGAAGCTGCGCAGGTTCTCCGAGCGCGAGGGGTGACGCAGTTTGCGCAGTGCCTTGGCCTCGATCTGACGGATACGCTCGCGGGTGACGTCGAACTGTTTGCCGACCTCTTCCAGGGTGTGGTCGGTGTTCATGTCGATGCCGAAGCGCATGCGCAGCACCTTGGCTTCACGCGAGGTGAGTCCGCAGAGCATGTTCTGGGTCGCTTCGCGCAGGCCTTCACCGGTGGCGGAGTCGATCGGCGAGATGACGCCGGAGTCCTCGATGAAGTCGCCCAGGTGTGAATCTTCATCATCACCGATCGGGGTCTCCATGGAGATCGGTTCCTTGGCGATCTTCAATACCTTGCGGACCTTGTCCTCGGGCATATCCATGCGCTCGGCCAGCTCTTCAGGGGTGGCCTCGCGTCCCATCTCCTGTACCATCTGGCGCGAGATACGATTGAGCTTGTTGATAGTCTCGATCATGTGCACCGGGATACGGATGGTACGGGCCTGGTCCGCGATGGAGCGGGTGATGGCCTGACGAATCCACCAGGTGGCGTAGGTGGAGAACTTGTAGCCGCGCCGGTATTCGAACTTGTCCACCGCTTTCATCAGGCCGATATTGCCCTCCTGGATCAGGTCCAGGAACTGCAGGCCGCGGTTGGTGTATTTCTTGGCGATGGAGATCACCAGACGCAGGTTGGCTTCCACCATCTCTTTCTTTGCCCGGCGCGCCTTGGCCTCGCCGATGGACATCTGGCGATTGATCTCCTTGATTTCCGAGATCGTGAGCTTGCAGCGCTGTTCCAGTTCCAGCAGTTTTTTCTGGGCGCGCAGTACGTCTTCCTTGAACTCTTCCAGTGCGCCGGAGTAGCCCTGGCCTTTCTCGATCTGGCGATCGATCCAGGAGAGGTCCGTCTCATTATCCGGGAAAGAAGTGATGAACTCCTTGCGCGGCATGTGGGCCGTGTTGACACACAGGTCCATGATAGCGCGTTCCTGGCTGCGCACGAAGGCGATCGCCTCACGCAGGTTTTCCACCAGCGCGTTGAACACCTTCGGGCTATAGCGGAAGTCCATGAAGGCGGTGGTCAGGTCTTCGGCGGCGGCGATGGTCTTTTTGTGTTCGCGACCGTGTTTCTCCAGCAGCGAGCTCTGGACTTTGAACGCTTTTTTCAGGACTTCGCTCTTACGCGCGGCCTCTTCGGGATCGGGCCCACGGTTGGGGTCTTCCTCCTCCGCGTCATCGTCGTCCTCATCCTCGTCGTCTTCGTCGATGTCTTTGTTCGTGGCGGTGGCATCACTGCTTTTCGGGGCGGGGATCGGCGGGGCGATCACTTCCGCTTCCTCTTCGGGCTGGGCAAAGCCGACGATAACATCGGTCAGGCGCATCTCTTCCGCTTCGACCTTCGCCAGCAGCTCGATAATGCTGCTGATGGTGTCCGGATAGGTGGAGAGTGCGGTCAGGACCTGGTTTTGCCCCTCTTCGATGCGCTTGGCGATCTTCAACTCACCCTCGCGGGTGAGTAGTTCGACGGTACCCATTTCACGCATGTACATGCGTACCGGATCGGTAGTGCGGCCAAAATCACTGTCGACGCTGGCGAGTGCTGCAGCGGCCTCTTCAGCGGCATCATCGTCGGCGGAAACGGCGGAATCGCTCATCACCTGGTCATCGGCATCGGGGGCACTCTCATGTACCTGGATGCCCATGTCATTGATCATCCGGATGATGTCTTCAATCTGCTCGGGTTCTACGATGCCGTCGGGTAGGTGGTCGTTTACTTCGGCGTAGGTGAGAAAACCTTGTTCTTTACCTTTCGCGATCAGTTGCTTGAGCTGGGATTGCTGCTGTACCTTATCCATTTCCTGCCTTAAATTCTAAGGGGCGTGCGCGAATGTCAAGCGGCGAAGTATAACCTTAATTTCGCAGGTTTTCTATACGCGCACGATTAAAAAGTTCCGTTTTGATGTGCTCCGGCTCACGCTCTGCCGGTCACGTCAATCCGAACGTCTATGCGAGTCAGCGATTTTCTGTTTTTCAGAAAGTAGCTGGCCCAGGCGTTGCTTCTCCTGTTCGGAAGCATCTCCCGTGCTGACTCTCTCCAGCAATTGGGTGGTTTCCTGTTCGCGCTGCTGTTCCACGAGCCGTTGCAAGGCTCCGCGGAATTCCATTTCCATGCCGTCTTCGGGGGTGGGCAGCTCGGTTGCTGTACTCCAGATCTTTTCCAGGTGGTGGTACGCCGGCTCGTCGCGCCAGCGTTCGATGATCTGCGCTGTCCTAAGGTTAGGCTGATTTTGCACGATTTCAAGGAGTTGGCTCAATAAATCGATGCCAGGTGCGCGAAATCCGCGCCATTCTGAAGGAAGATCGGTGATTTGCCCCAATTCCGGTTTTATCAGCAGTAGGGTGATAGCGCGGCGGACCGAGGAGAGAATCTGCTGTGCGCCGGATTTTTTGCGCAGGGGTGGGCGGGTTCTGTGGCTTGTGTCGGTGGCGGGCTGGGAGCCGAGTTGCCCCGGTTCCAGGCCGACCCGCTGTGCCAGGCGCTGGTACATCATCTCGCGGAACAGCCCGGATGGCAGTTTGCCCAGCAACGGCTTTGCCTGTTCCGCCAGCCGTGCCCGCCCGCCCAGGGAAGTCATGTCGACTTCCGACTCCAGTTTGTCGAACAGAAAGCTGGAGAGCGGAGTTGAGCTGATAATGCGCTGTTCAAACCGGTCTCGTCCCTCCTTGCGGATCAGAGTGTCGGGGTCCTCGCCATCCGGTAGAAACAGGAAGCGCGCCTCCCGGCCGTCGCGCATGTGCGGCAGGCTGGTCTCCAGGGCCTTCCAGCCGGCATCGCGGCCGGCCCGGTCGCCATCAAAACAGAAGATGACTTCAGAGGTGGTGCGGAACAGCCGCTCCAGGTGTTCCGTGGTGGTGGCGGTGCCCAGTGTCGCCACCGCATAGCGGATGCCGAATTGGGCCAGGGCCACCACATCCATGTAGCCTTCAACCACCAGCAGGCGTTCGATCTTACGCAATGCCTTGCGCGCCTCGTAGAGACCGTACAGCTCCTTGCCCTTATGAAACACCGGGGTCTCAGGTGAGTTGAGGTATTTGGGTGTTCCGTCACCGAGGATTCTGCCGCCAAAGGCGATGGTCTGGCCGCGATGATTGCGGATCGGGAACATGATACGCTCGCGGAAGCGGTCGTAGCATTTGTCCGCCTCGGGCTCCGAGATCATGCCGGTCGTGCGTAGCAATTCCAGCCCCTTGGGGTCTTGTCCCATTTGCCGGATCAGGTTGTCCCAGCCCGTAGGGGCATAGCCGATGCCGAAATCGGCACTGATCTCGCCGGTTAGTCCCCGCTGCTTGAGGTAGCTGACCGCCTTGCCGGCGTCCGGGTGTTTGCGCAGCTGCCATTGATAGAAGCGTGCGGCCTGGTCCAGGGTTGCGTAGAGTGGCCGGTAGTCGGGACCGCTTTCGCCCCCGCCCTCCCGTGGCACCTCAAGCCCGGCCTTGCCGGCCAGCTCCTCAATCGAATCGACAAAGCCCAGATTGTCATACTCCATGAGAAAGCCGATTGCGGTGCCGTGGGCGCCGCAGCCGAAGCAGTGATAGAACTGTTTTTCGCGGCTGACGGTGAAAGAGGGGGTCTTTTCATTGTGAAAGGGGCAGCAGGCCTGATAATCCTTGCCTGCCTTTTTCAGGGGCACACGGCCGTTGATCAGGTCGACAATGTCGACCCGGTTCAGCAGTTCGTCAATGAAGTGTGCAGGGATTTTTCCGGCCATGGTGCAATAGTACCCTGAGTTATCTACTGCCAGAGACTAAAAAGCCCCGGCCATGTAATATGCCAGAGCTTTGTTTGGCGCTGAAGGGGTGTGTCGGATCAGCTGCTGAGTTGCTGCTTGATCAGGGCGCTAACGGCTCCCATGTCGGCACGTCCCTGCATCTTGGGCTTGAGTTGCCCCATCACCTTGCCCATGTCCCGGAGTGACTCCGCGCCGGTGGCCTGGATCGCATCACGGATCATGGCGGCGATCTCTTCCTCGCTCAGGGCTTCCGGAAGGTACTCCTGGAGAATAGTGATCTCGAAGGCTTCCTGCTCGGCCAATTCCGACCGACCCGCCTGTTCGTACTGATTGATGGAGTCGCGCCGTTGCTTCACCATCTTGTCAAGCACAACCAGAATCTGCGTGTCGTCCAGTTCGATCCGCTCATCCACTTCACGCTGTTTGATGGCGGCCATCAACAGGCGAATTACGCCAAGGCGGGGTTTGTCACCCCCCTTCATGGCGGCCTTCATATCATCCTGGATGCGCTGTTTAAGCATGGGATTGAACCGAGACCAGGGTCAGATCAGTACTGACGGTCCCACTTGCGGTTTTCGCGGGAGACTTTCTTCAGGTGACGCTTTACTGCAGCGGCGGCCTTGCGTTTACGCTCGGTCGTCGGCTTCTCATAGTGTTCGCGACGACGCACTTCGGCCAGAACGCCGGCTTTCTCGCAACCGCGCTTAAAGCGGCGCATTGCGACTTCAAACGGCTCGTTTTCTTTAACTCGTACGTTGGGCATTTCCCACCTCAAAAATCGTACCAACGGGATGCTGGAAACTTAAGAGCGCGAATTCTACGCACTGTCGTGGAGTTTTGCAAAAAAAATTATGGACTCTTCCACGGGTATGCCTGGATAGCAGGCACTCTACCGGAACGGCTCCCCGTTGGGATATGGTGGGCGGGGAGGGTGCGCCGCTGGCCCATCCATCTTACAATATAGCGTCTGCGTCGAGAGCGCCTTTTTTATATATTTTGGAGACAGTCAGGCACGGTGCTGTCTCCTGAACGGAAACGATCTGAGAAACAAATGCGGGTACTGGGAATAGAAACGTCCTGTGACGAGACAGGCTTGGCCATTTACGACAGTGAGCAGGGGCTGCTCGGCCATGTGCTGCACAGTCAGATAGATCTGCATGCGGTTTATGGCGGCGTGGTGCCGGAGCTGGCGTCGCGGGACCATGTGCGCAAGACCTTGCCGCTGCTCTCCAGTCTGCTGGCGGACACCGGCATGGGCAAGACGGATATCGACGGTGTCGCCTATACCGCTGGTCCCGGTCTGGTCGGCGCCCTGCTGGTGGGTGCGGCGATCGGCCGAACCCTGGCCTGGGCCTGGCAGGTGCCGGCGGTGGGTGTGCATCATATGGAAGGTCATCTGCTCGCGCCGATGCTGGAGTCGGAGAGTCCCGACTTTCCCTTTGTCGCCCTGCTGGTCTCCGGGGGGCACACCCAGTTGGTCGAGGTGAAAGGGATTGGCCAGTACCGGCTACTGGGTGAGTCGCTGGATGATGCGGCGGGCGAGGCCTTCGACAAGACGGCCAAGATGATGGGACTGCCCTATCCGGGTGGGCCGGAGCTGGCGGCGCTGGCGCTAAAGGGTGACCCGCGACGTTTCCGGTTTCCCCGCCCGATGACGGATCGACCCGGACTCGACTTCAGTTTCAGTGGTCTCAAGACCTTCGCCCTGAATACCCTGCAGCGTGAGATCGGTCCCCAGGACAGCGAGGAGAGCGTGCTGCAGACCAAGGCCGATATCGCCCGCGCCTTCGAAGAGGCGGTAGTGGATACACTGGTGATCAAGTGTCGCCGTGCGGTACGCGAATGTGGTGCCGGTACCCTGGTGCTGGCCGGCGGTGTCAGCGCCAACCGGCATCTGCGCGAAAAGATGCAGGCGTCGATGAAAAAGGAGGGGGCCCGGGTGTTCTATCCCCGAACCGAGTTCTGTACCGACAACGGCGCGATGATCGCCTATGCCGGCTGGCAGCGCCTGCGGGCAGGTGCGCATGAACCGCTGGGATTTGGCGCCCGCGCCCGCTGGCCGATGGATTCCCTGGCCGGGCTTTGAATCAGGCTTCTGGCCCCTGTTCGTCTTTTATCTTACCCTCCGAGCCGACCAGCAGATTGCGGATATTGCTGCGGTGGCGCCAGAACAGGATCAGGCTCATCAGTACCTGCATCCAGATCAGTTCCGGTGCCGGCCAGATATACCAGACCACCAGCGGTGCCAGTGCCATCGATACCAGCGCGGCCAGCGAGGAGATGTTCAGCCCCTTCGCCATCAGCAGCCAGAGCAGGGCTACCAGTCCGCCGATCTGCCAGTGGATGCCGAACTGGGTACCCAGCGCGGTGGCTACCCCCTTGCCGCCCTGAAAGCGGAAGAACAGAGGATAGAGGTGTCCCAGGAAGGCCGCCATGGCGACCGCCGCCAGCACCAGGGGCGCGACGCCCAGCAGCTTGGCGGCCAGGACCGGGAAAAAGCCCTTCAGGCTGTCGCCGAGCAGGGTGATGGCCGCCGCTTTTTTGCCGCCCAGGCGCAGAACATTGGTGGCGCCGGGGTTGTTGGAGCCCTGGGTGCGCGGGTCCGGCAGGCCCATCAGGCGGCAGACGATAATGGCGCTGGAGAGGGAACCCAGCAGGTAGGCGGTGATAATCAGTAAGGCGTTGGTCATGGCAAATCCTAAGCGGTGGGCCGGTGCCCAGCGGACCTGCGGAATTCTCCCGGGTGCGGGGGTTCAGGGTCAAGGGTATTTGTTATCCTTGGCGGCTGTTTTACCATGACCCGATACAACTTCAGGAATACGGAATACCCATGGATATAGTTTTTTTACGTGATCTCAGGATCGATACGGTGATCGGCATCTACGACTGGGAGCGGGAGATCAGGCAGACCGTGGTGCTTGATATCGACATGAGTACCGATGTGCAACGCGCGGCCGCCTCCGAGGATATTGCCGATGCGGTGGATTACAAGGCGGTCTCGAAACGGCTGATCAGCTTTGTCGAGGAGAGTCAGTTCCAGCTGGTAGAGACGCTGGCGGAGCGCTGTGCCGAGATCATTCGCCAGGAGTTCGATGTGCGCTGGGTGCGACTGACCGTGAACAAGATTGGCGCCGTCAGCGCCGCTACCGACGTGGGTGTGATTATCGAACGGGGCGAGCGGTTCTGATATGGAGAGAATCTGGCTCAGTCTCGGTAGCAATATCGATCGCGAGCGCAATATCCGTGCGGCGCTGCATGACCTGCAGGCCGAATTCGGCACCCTGCTGATCTCCCGGATCTACGAGAGCGAGGCGGTCGGTTTTGCCGGCGACGCCTTCTATAACCTGGTGGTGGGGGTCGATACGGATCGCCCGGTGGAGGAGTTGATCCGGCTGTTCCGCACCATCGAGTCGGCGCACGGTAGAACCCGGGAAGGGGGGGGATTTGCCGCGCGGACCCTGGATATCGATCTGCTGACCTATGGTGACCAGATCATCGATATGGCCGGTGTGCACCTGCCACGGGATGAGATCACCCGCTACGCCTTCGTCCTGTTGCCCCTGTCGGAGCTGGCGGGTGAGAGCCGACATCCTGAGTTGGATGAAACCTACGGTGAACTCTGGCGGCGGTTTGACCGCGCATCCCAACGCCTCTGGCCAGTGCCGTTTGAGACCGGCCTGGAGCTGTAGCCCGGGTTACTGCTGAACGCTGCGGCCGCCGTCAACCGTGATGATCTGTCCGGTGATATAGGGTGCATCCAGGGCCAGAAAGCGCACGGTGCGGGCAATATCCTGAGGAGTGCCGGACCTTTCCAGCGCGGTGCGGGAGATGATCTCGCGCTTGGTCTGTTCGCCCAGCTCCTGTTGCGGCCAGAGTATGGCCCCCGGAGCCACGCCGTTGACCCGGATCTCCGGGCCCAGTTCCCGGGCCAGGGATTTCACCATCATGGCGTTGCCCGCCTTGGCCATGCTGTAGACCGGGTGATGTTTCAGCGGTCTTTCGGCATGGATATCCACCAGATTGATTATGGCGCCGCGGCTCACCCTGAGCAGGGGCACGGCGGCTGTTGCGAGAAAAAACGGCGCCTTGAGGTTGATGCCCATCAGGTCATCCCACTGCTGAAAGCTCAATTGCTCCAGCGGTGTGGGGTAGAAGCTGGAGGCGTTGTTGACCAGCAGGTCGAGCCGGCCGCGCCACTGGTCGATTTGCTGAATAATGTCGGCAAGCTGCTCCGGTTCGTTGAGATCCGCCTGGATCAGCCGTACCGAGTCCGCCCGCTCCTGCTCCAGTGCCTCTTTAAGCGTTTCCGCAGGGGCTTGTGAGCGGTGATAATGCAGCGCGATATCCATGCCGCACTGATGCAGGCTATGGGCAATCGTCGCGCCGATCCGCTGGGCGGCGCCGGTAATCAGGACGACGGGTCGGTTCTCTTGAGTCACGCTGGGTACTCCCTCGATTTCTGCTCTATCCCCGGTCTTGCTAAACTAGCCATGAATAGTGTGATTGACTAGCTGTCACTTTATACCGAACCCACGAGTTTACGAAATTCATGATTGAACGGATCAACCCCCGGGCGGCCGAGGCTGTCGTGGCCCAGCTGCCGGAGCCGGATGCGGACGCCCGGTCACATAGTCTGAAATTGGTGTCGCTGATCCGGGATGAGATTGCCAGGGCCGGTGGCAGAATACCCTTTGACCGCTACATGGAGCTGGCCCTCTATGCGCCGGGGCTCGGCTATTACACGGCCGGCGCGCGCAAGTTTGGCGAGGCGGGAGACTTCGTAACGGCGCCGGAGATCTCGCCGCTGTTTGCTCGCTGCCTGGCACATCAGTGCCGGGAGGTGCTTGATGGTCTGGGCGGTGGCACGATCCTGGAGGTGGGGGCCGGTTCCGGTATCCTGGCCGCCGATCTGCTGCTGCAGCTGGAACGGCTCGACTGCCTGCCGGAGCGCTACCTGATCCTGGATCTGAGCCCGGAGCTGCGCCAGCGCCAGCGCCAGACGCTGGGTCAGCGCGCCCCCCATCTGGTTGACCGGGTGAGCTGGCTGGAGAACTTTCCGGAAACGGCCTTTTCCGGCGTGGTGATCGCTAACGAGCTGCTGGACGCCATGCCGGTGCACCGTTTCAGGCTCTCATCAGGCACCCTGCTGGAGCAGTTTGTCAGCTGGAATGGGGAGCGGTTCGAGCTGACCTGGGGCGAGCCGGCATCGCCCGGTTTTGCCCGGCACCTGGCTGCTCCCCTGGGCCAATTGGAAGCGGCTGACGATTTTGAATCGGAAATCAATCTGCGCGCCGATCCCTGGCTGGCCTCCCTGGCAGGGTGCCTGGAGCGGGGCGCGGTGCTGCTGATCGATTACGGACACAGCCGCGCCGAGTACTACCACCCCGCGCGTCGCCGGGGCACCCTGATGTGCCACTACCGGCATCGCGCCCATGCAGATCCGCTGGTCTACCCGGGGCTGCAGGATATTACCGCGCATGTGGATTTTACCGCGATTGCCGAGGCGGCCGTGGCGACCGGTTTCAATGTGGCCGGATACACCACCCAGGCCTTCTTCCTGATGGGCAGTGGACTGGACCGACTGGTGGCCGAATCCGATCCGAACGATGCAGCACTCCATCTGGACCTGGTGCAGGGGGTCAAGCGTCTGACCCTGCCTACCGAGATGGGTGAGCGTTTCAAGGTTTTGGGGCTGACCCGGGGCTGGGACCAGCCGTTGAGCGGTTTTGCCATGAGGGATATGCGTGAACGGCTGTAGGTGGATGCTGTTGATCCTGCCGCTGCTGCTGATTGGCTGTGGCGGCACACCTGATCGAAATTCACCGATCAAGACCCGGCAGTTCCAGATGGACGATATCGCCAAGAGTGATGTGGATATGGTGGCGGAGATCCAGATTCGTTTCTCCATGGAGCATCTGCGGGAGCTGATGGAGAAACTCTACCGGCGCAATCCCCGGGAGTGGCGCAAGGGGGGTGCCGCCAGCCTGGAACAGGCCGTCGACCGGGTATTCGGGATCGGGCGGACCGGGCACTTTCCTGAATTGCAGCAGAAGCGCGGCACGGATGCGGTGATGCTGACCTTTGATGAGGACTACCGGGGAGACCGGGTGCTGGCCTTTATCGAGGGATTGCGGGGCATGATCCTGGCGGCGCATAACGACAAGCAGACCTTCTATCTCACCGATGAACTGGACCCGCAAAAACTCTACAACGCGGCCCGCAATATCGAGATCGCCACCTGGAAACTGGGTCACACCCGGGACAGTGCCGGCCGGCTGTTTCTGGTCAGTAATCAGATGGTGGGCCCGGTGATCAATCTGAGCTATGAGCGCCTGTTCGGTAAGCTGATAGCGCTGCAGGACGGGATGGCCAGGATTGTTGCGCAGAGCAGCAATCGGCGCATCAAGACCATCATACAGTCGGTCGCTTCGGCGGTCTTCATGCCGATCTGAATCCACTTCTGATTTCCAACTAATAGTTGCAAGCGATACGAATTTGCGGCTAGATTGTCTCTGTGTGGAACATTTCAGCGAGTGAATTTTATGTCTTCCTATAAAAGCGATTTTGAACCCGGCGATATCCTGGAACTGTTTGGCGAGACCTACCAGGTGCTGGAAAACGATGGTGTTACCGGCCAGTTAATCCCTTTTCCCTCCGAGGAGGTCCCTGCCCATGCCGTGATCTGGGCGGAAGAAAAGGGGGAATACAACCGTATCGGCAAGGCCGAGTTGCCTGGTCCCACGCCCTGTGCGACCAATAATGGCAGTTGCCCGAGCAACGGCCAGGGTTCGCCGCTTTATCAACCAAAGATATTCAAGATGTAAATTCGGGATGGCCGGTATTACCGGCCATCCAGCCGATCTGAGTGGTCTGCTGTGCCGTCTTGGCACTATTTTGTCTTGCCGATCATTTGGCTTAAAATAGCTCCTTTCTCCGGCTGGACAGGGCCGGGTTGTCTCGCCGTAAAGGAACTCCCCGTCCCATGATCGCCGTATTCAACGCACTGATCCCGGTTATCGCCATTATCCTGCTGGGAATGCTGTTGCGTCGGACCCCACTGTTCACCGATGAGAGCTGGCTCGGCTTTGAAAATCTCTGCTACTTCGTGCTGTTTCCGGCATTGCTGATCAAGACCCTGGCCACTGCCAGGATTGCCTCCACGGAACTTCTGCTGTTTTCTGCCATGGTGCTGTTTGCCATTTTTGGCATGAGCCTGCTGTTGTTACTGTTTCAACCGCTGATGCGGCGTTGGCTGGGTATTGGCGGCCCGGCGTTTACCAGCCTGTTTCAGGGGGCGACCCGCTGGCACGGGTTTATAGCCCTGTCTATTGTCGGTCTGCTTTATGGTGATGAAGGCGTGGCCTATATGGCGATTATCATGGCGGTGATTATTCCGCCACTGAATGTCATCAATGTCTCGGTACTGGCACGCTTTACCGATGGTGACAGTGGTCTGGGTGAGGTACTGCACAAACTGCTGAAAAATCCCTTTATCATCGCCTGTGTGATTGGCGCTGTACTCAATCTCACCGGCATCGGGCTGCCATCGCAGATCTTTTCCCTGTTCGACATCCTGGGTGGTGGGGCGCTGGGGCTTGGTCTGTTGACGGTAGGTGCGGGTCTGCACTTCTCCCTGGTGCTGGATCATCGCCTGCTGGTCTCTTTCGGCGCGGCCATCCGTCTGCTGGGGATGCCAATGCTGATGTTTCTCGGGGCTTGGCTGTTCGGCATCGAGGGAATGCCCCGTACGGTAGCCGTTATTGCCGCTGCGGTGCCTACCGCGTCCACTTCCTACATCCTGGCCCGGCAGATGGGTGGTGATGCCCCACTGATGGCCAACCTGATCACCGTGCAGGTCATTGTGGCGGCGGTAACCCTGCCGATGATGATCTGGCTGGCGGGTTATTGATCCAGCCGCTAGAGTTTTCTTAGCGATAGCCGACCCTTATTGATAACGGCACCAGGAGGCGATGATGGCCCTGTTTAACGGTTTTCCACAAGGTACCCTGCCGTTTCTCAGCGAACTGAAGGCAAACAATAACAAGGCCTGGTTCAATGACAACAAGCACCGCTATGAGGCCCTGGTCAGGGAGCCGGCGCTGGCCTTCATTGAATCCATGGCTACCGGACTAACTGAGATCTCACCCCATTTTCGCGCCATTCCGAAGAAGGTGGGGGGCTCGCTGATGCGGGTCTATCGCGATACCCGCTTTGCCAGCGACAAGACCCCGTACAAGACCAATATCGGCATCCAGTTTCGCCATGAGCTGGGCAAGGATGTGCATGCCCCCGGGTTCTATCTGCATATTGAGCCGGAAGGCTGCTTTGTCGGTGCCGGTATCTGGCACCCTGATTCGAAAATCCTGAACCAGATCCGTACCTTCATGGATGATAATCCGGCGGCCTGGAGAAAGGCGGTGGAGGCGCCGGCCTTCGCCCGGCATTTTAATCTTGAGGGTGACAGTCTGAAGCGGCCGCCCCGTGGTTTTGCCGCCGATCACCCGCTGATTGAGGATCTCAAGAGAAAGGATTTTATCGCCATCAAAGCCATTGAACCGGAGGCGATTCACTCGGCCCGCTTTGGCCGGTCGGTGCTGGAGGATTTTCGATCTGCCGACGCCCTTATGCGTTATCTCTGCACGGCAATCAATGTTAATTACTGATGCACTGGGTGTCACCGCTTGCTTATCCTGTCTGTTCCTCTATGATGTGCCGAAATGTATTAAATAGTTATTTATTTCAATAACTTATATCGGTATAAACAGAATATTGTAACTGAGGTTCAGGCTATGCAGTCAGGTCCGCGCGAGATCGAAACCCCGTTCCGTCCCATCCCCCTCGAAGTGCCGGAGGGGATGATGCCGAACGAGTTTTTCAACAGTACCGAGAACCTCAATGACCTGGTGCACAACAACGGTCTGCTGGTGAATCCGGAAAACCTGCTGCTCTATCGCAAGGCGCTGGGTCACAGCAACGAGTTCGATGCCTCGATCATCTACAACACCTCCAACTGCATACTTGATCCGCTGGGTCGCCCGGTGCGTCGCACCCAGGTGCCGGATCAGGTGAAACACGTCTGGAACCGTATGAATCAGGTGCTGATCGAGTTCATGCTGGAGCAGTATCCCGACCCGGATGAGGCGCTGGTTCTGGCGGGTGAGGCGAGCCTGGATGCCACTTGGCCGCTCACATCGCCCGGCGTGCCCAGCATCCGCATGCTGCACAACCATTTTATCGTATTTGACAAACAGCAGTTGCGCCGGGCACGGTTTGCCGATCCGGATAATCCGAACCTGACGGACGGTGGCCAGCACAGCCTGTTTCAGGCCTATATGCATGATGTCTACCATGAGTTCTTTTCCCAGCTGGATCTGCAGATCCTCAGGCCGGTTACCGACGGCACGTGTCGAATCGAGCTGACCGGTTACCCGCAGGGCTTGCCGAGCTGGGAGGTGCAGGGGGGCGTGGAGGTGTTGAAGAGCATCCGCTTCTGGCGTGAATACGATGCCATTCTGATGGGCTTCATCGACTTCTATCGCACCTTCTTCACCCAGGTCTCCACCCGTAATGCGCCGATCCCCAGGGATGCCTATTTCCCCGAACAGATCGAAAACACCCTGCTCTATAACAATGATTTCCTCAAGACAGCCAAGAAGGTGCGTGACCAGTGTGTACACGATGCCAAGTATGCCAACGCCATCCGCTGGCAGCCGGCCTTCAAGCAGTTGCTATACCGGGACGACAGCGGGCGTCTGATTATCACCATCAGTCAGAACTCCATTGGCAATGCCATTACCGAACTGCTGGGCGTGGTGGTCAAACGGACGCCCGATGCCGCAGCCTATGAAGCGAAGGAGCCGCAGTTGATAGAACGGTTGCTGGAAGTGCGGCGGCGGCTGGTGGAGGCGGATCTGGGTGAACCAACCAGTACCCAGTACTGGGGCGCGGAATAGCGGGACGGGCGTTTACTTATTGCGCTTGTCACGCACAACAAGGATTTTTGAATTGGTAGTGCCGACCTGGCGCTCCTCGATATCGAAGAGCTTGGTGGCAGTCACCAGTTCACCCAGCTTGGCGTAGCCGTAATTGCGCGGGTCGAACTCGGGCGACTGCTTGGCGATGTTACTGCCGACCGGTCCAAGCTGGGCCCAGCCGCTGTCATCGGAAGAGGTGTTGACGGCGTTGCGCAGCAGATTGACCAGTTTGGCATCACGCCTCAGTTCGCCACTGCTCTTCTTGGCGATGGCGGCGTCTTCATCACTTTTCGCCCGCAATACCTCGGTGTAGATGAATTTGTCACAGGCGGAGACAAAAGGCGCGGGTGTCTTTTTTTCACCAAAGCCATAAACCAGCAGACCGGATTCCCGGATTCTTGACGCCAGCTTGGTGAAATCACTGTCACTGGAGACGATGCAGAAACCGTTGAAGTTGTTGGTGTAGAGCAGGTCCATGGCGTCGATGATCATGGCGCTGTCGGTGGCGTTTTTTCCCTTGGTGTAGGCGAACTGCTGCATCGGTTGGATCGAATGCTCCAGCAGTACCTCTTTCCATCCCTTCAGGCTTGGCGAAGTCCAGTCGCCATAGATGCGCTTGACGCTGGCAGTGCCGTAGTTGGCTATCTCGGACAGCAATCCGTCAACAATACTCGGTTGCGCATTGTCCGCGTCGATAAGCACTGCCAGCTTGTCGGTGTTTTCCATGGCTTGTTATATTTCCGTTCGTCTGAAGGCCTGGCTGTCGGCTCATGCAACAGCTCACGCTACAGCCTAGCAGACTTCAGGGTAGGGCGTAACCGCTCCTGCGGCTGCCGCATCCAGCCCGGAAATCGGCCTATAATCAAAAACGAAGTGCGGTGACTGGTGAGTGTCCAGGCTATTGCGCAAGATCATCATTTTGGCAGGTAAGGGTTTTACTCTCCCGGTAGATTGATAATATGGCAGTCGGTCGGGAGTATACGCAGTGCTTTGAATATGGATTATTTACGTAAGGTCTATCAATTGAACATCAGTCTCCTGGGGGTTATTCCCGAGGTGTGGCGCCAGGTGCGGGTCGCCGATAGCGATACCCTTGCGAATCTGCACGAGACGCTGCAGGTCGTCATGGGCTGGACCAATGTCCATATGCACATGTTCATCAAGGGCAAGGAAAAATACGGCGTACCCGATGACCAGTTTCCGGATGATACGCGTGATGAACGGCAGACCCGGTTGCGTCAGGTACTGAAGAAACCGGGGGACAGTCTGCTTTATATCTATGACTTCGGCGATGCCTGGGAACATCGGGTGGTGCTTGAGGAAATTCTGCCCTACGACCTGTCGCAGCCGCTGCCGGCCTGTTGTTATGGCGAGCGCGCCTGTCCGCCCGAGGATGTCGGAGGTCCGCCCGGTTATGATGAGTTTCTGGAGGCGACGGCCGACCCCTCGCATCCTGAACATGACTATATGATCCGCTGGATTGGGGGCGAGTTCTTCCCCGATCTGTTCGATATCGATCTTACCAATGAACTGTTGCGGGAGAGTCAGCTCCGCATGGTCTGATGCCGGATTCAGTGAATGGTGGGCATTCGCTTGAGCGGTTCTATCAGGCTCTCCAGTCCGTTAATCTTGATCTCCAGGGCCAGCGCCATCAGCCGCCCCAACTGTCCCTCCGGAAAACCCTGATTGGCAAACCAGATGAGATAGGCTTCCGGCAGGTCGATCAGCGCGCGTCCCTGGTACTTACCGAATGGCATCTCCATCTTGGCCAGTTTGATCAGGTCTTTTTTATCGAACATGGATTGGTCGGGTTCCGCTTCAGTCCGGTTTGACCGGTTTCACGGTTTTTCGGGTCAGGGGTTTATGCCCGGCCTCGCGTGGGGTGTCGGTCGTTCCGCCAGCGCTCGGTTTACGCCGCTTGCCGATATTTTTCTGGTCGCGCAGGCGCTGCTTGGGTTTCCTGGCTTGATTCTTCTCCGCCTTGTCAGTGGCTGATTTCTTTTTACCGCCAGCCGCCTTGCCGGAATTTTTCAGTTTTTTCGGGCCCCGGTACTTGCCTGCTATCTCCTGGATGGTGCGCCGCTCAAATTCATGTTTCAGGTAGCGCTCGATGCCAGTCATTAGGTTCCACTCCTGGTGGGCGATCAGCGAAATTGCCAGACCCTGTTTTCCGGCGCGTCCGGTACGGCCGATGCGGTGCACATAATCCTTGCCGCTGCGCGCCATATCGAAATTGATCACCAGATCCACGCCCTTGATATCCAGCCCGCGCGCGGCCACATCGGTGGCCACCAGGACCTTGATGGTTCCCTGGCGCAGGAAGGCCATGACCTGGTTGCGTTCGTCCTGGCTCATGTCGCCGTGCAAAACTCCGGCCCGCAGCCCTTCATTTCGCAGTTCCGGCCCCAGTGCGTCGGCCTGCAACCGGGTGTTGGTGAACACCAGCGCCTTGTCGTAGGTCTCGTGCTGCAGCAGCCAGGCGAGCAGGCTTCTTTTGTGGATCTTGTCATCGGCCGGAATGATCTGCTGGATGATGTTGCCATGGCGATCACGTACCGTGCTGAGGGTGATGGTGGCAGGATCACGTAGCAGCGTGTCGGTCATGCCTTTCAGTCCGCGGTGACTCAGGGTGGCGGAAAATAGCAGCGTCTGGCGTGCTTTGTTGCATTGCCCGGTGATTGTCAGGACATCCTCGCTGAAACCCATGTCCAGCATGCGGTCGGCCTCATCCAGGACCAGTACCTCCAACTCGCTGAAGTCGGGCGTGCCCTGTTCCAGGTGTTCCAGCAGCCGGCCCGGGGTTGCCACGATAATCTCCGGGTTTTTGCGAAACAGGGCGCGCTGGTATTTGAATGATTCCCCTCCGGTGATCAGGCCGATCTGCAGCCGGGTGGAACGGGTCAGCTTTTGCCCCTGTTTGATTATCTGGTGGGCCAGTTCCCGGGTCGGCACCAGGATCAGCACCCGGGTTCCGCTCCCGGGAGCCGTCGTGTTCAGCAAATGATCCAGGGTCGGCAGCAGAAAGGCGAAGGTTTTACCGCTGCCTGTCTCGGCGCTGGCGATCAGGTCCCGCCGCTCCAGCGCTACCGGTATGGCCTGTTGCTGAATGGGGGTCGCCTCACTCAGCCCCAGGGCGTCTAGAGTCTGGAGCAGGCGGGGGTGGAGCGGGAAGCTGGATAACAACGGAATCACCTTGAGCGCAATAAAACGAAATTGCCGGCTATTGTAATTCATTGCCGGCGAAATGTTGGGAGAAATCGATGCGCGATGGTGCAGGCCGGTCTGTGTGATAATGGGGGCCAGGCGACAGGGCGTCCCGCGGATGCCAGTCCAAACCCTGAGTGATACCACCATCCGGGATGAAGCAGTGAATCAGTATGATGTGATTATCATCGGCGCCGGCGCCGCCGGCCTCATGTGTGCGGCAACGGCGGCGCGGCGCGGCCGCACTGTATTGCTGCTGGACAACAGCCGTAAGGTGGGCAAGAAGATCCTGATGTCCGGTGGCGGGCGCTGTAACTTTACTAATCGTCATGTGGAAGCGGGCAACTATATCTCGCAAAATCCCCATTTCTGCAAATCGGCCCTCAAGCGTTATACCCAGTGGGATTTTATTGCGCTGGTCGAGCGTTACCGCATCGCCTACCACGAACGGGACCATGGGCAGCTGTTCTGCAATGAATCGGCCCGGCAGATCCTTGACATGTTGTTGGCGGAATGCGATCAGCCGGGTGTCACCTTGCGAACCGGTTGTGAGGTGCTGGAGATCAGCCATGCAGCAGAGTATCGGCTGAACACAAGTCAGGGCGACTTTGGCTCGGCCTCCCTGGTGGTGGCGACTGGTGGTCTGTCCATACCGAGCATGGGGTCGAGCGGATTCGGCTATGCCATCGCCAGGCAGTTCGGTCTGAATGTGTTACCCCAGCAGGCTGGGCTGGTGCCCTTTACCTTCAGCGATCGAATGAAAGAGGTGACTACGCGTCTGGCGGGTATTTCGCTGCCGGTGAGCATGTGCACCAGCGGTCACGCCTTTTCTGAACAGTTGCTTTTCACCCATCGGGGGTTGAGCGGACCGGTGGTGCTGCAACTCTCCAACTACTGGCATGCGGGCGAACCGGTGACGATAAATCTGTTGCCGGAAATGGCGGCGGATGAGTGGTTGTTGAATCTGAAAAAAACCCACCCAAGGGGATTATTGAAAAATCTCCTGGCCAAACAGTTGCCCAAGAAACTAATTAGTGAATTGATCATGCTGTACTGGACAGAGTGGTCACAGCGGCCGGTTTCGGAAATACCGGACCAGGTGCTTTGCCAGATCGCCGGGCAGTTGAATGGCTGGACCCTGAAACCGGCGGGCACGGAAGGGCATCGAACGGCCGAGGTGACCCTGGGTGGGGTGGATACCGATGAACTCTCTTCAAAGACCATGGAGAGCAGACGCCGGCCGGGCCTGTTTTTTATCGGTGAGGTTATGGATGTGACCGGACACCTGGGTGGTTTCAATTTTCAATGGGCCTGGTCATCGGGTTATACCGCCGGTCAGTTTGTCTGATCTATTGTTCCCCGGAAGTCAATATTCAGAAGCATGTATTGATGTACTTATCTTTATCCCGAACAGGAAATTTGATTTAAGTTTCAATTGCAATTGTCGCTACCTCCTTACGTGCCCGCTGAAGTTCTGGCGGCAAGCTGCGGGACCGTTGTCGATAACAGATTCCTGTTTGTTCCCGAATACTGACAAATACCTCATGATCAATCCGGATTGCCGGCTGGGATATTTCTAATTATGAAGATCAAAACAAAACTGACTGTTGGTGCCAGTCTGCTAATGCTCATTCCTGTGGTGGTTGTATGTGCGGTTCTGGGCTGGGTGGCCGTTGATAATGGTCGTCAGGCGTTGGAAACCAAGGCGCAGAATCAGATGATTGCGCTCAGAAACAGTACGCAGAAAGCAATCGAAAACTATTTCTCCACGGTGCAGGCACAGATCGTAACGCTGTCCGACAACCGGATGATTACCGATGCACTGAACTCCCTCCCTAATGCCTACCGGCTTTACCAGTCAAGCGTGGAGGCGGCAGGAGATGCGGGTGCGGCCAAGCTGGGTGCTATGCGTCAGGAGCTGCTGGCCCACTACAACGGTGCATTTGCCGATGAGTACCGGAAACAGAACGGTGGCGGCACCTTTGATGCCGGCAACTGGCTGGAAAAGCTGAGTGAAACCGGGATCACCCTGCAGCATGCCTACATTGCCGCCAATCCCAATCCCCTGGGCGAAAAGAGCAAGTTGATCACGCCAGATGATGGTTCACTGTATGAGGTGATGCACAAAAGATTCCATGAATCACTGAAGGATTATCAGGAGCGGTTTGGTTATGCGGATATCTTCCTGGTCGATTCAAAGACCGGAGAAGTGATCTATTCCGTGGCCAAGAAGGCGGAGTTTGCCACTTCACTGCTGGAGGGACCGTTTGCCGGGACCGGTCTGGGGCAGGTGTTCAAGCAGGCCAATGAAGCAGATGACCCGGGCTTTATCGCCATGACCGACTTTTCCGCTTATACCCCCTCTTACGACAACCAGGCGGCGTTTGTCGCCTCGCCCGTGTTCAATCGCGGCAAGCGTCTCGGCGTACTGATTTTCCAGCTTTCGGTTGACCGGCTTTCCGGCATCATGACCCATGACCGCAAATGGGCCGAAGTCGGCCTGGGTGAGTCGGGTGAAAGTCTGATTGTTGGAGCGGATTATTCACTGCGTAACGACAGCCGCTTCCAGATTGAGGATGAGACCGGTTATCTGGAGAGCCTGCGCCAGACGGGCGTGTCAGGGGAGCGGTTGACCAGGGTGCAGGCCAAGCATTCGGCTGTTGGTGTACAGCAACTACGGTCGCCGGCGACAGAAGCCGCTTTGGCCGGTGAGGCCGGCGTAGCGGTATATCCGGACTATCGGGGCGTGGATGTACTAACGGCCTATGCGCCGGTGAAAGTTGCCGGCTTGAATTGGGCGGTTGTTGCCAAAATGAATACCGAGGAGGCGTTCCGTTCCGTGGAGTCGCTGAAGAGCACCATTGCCGGTGTGGCTATCGGTATTTCCGTGCTGGTGTTTGTCGTGGGTGCCCTGGTCGGATGGGTCTTTACCGGACTGATCGTGCGCCCCATCCAGAACACGGTGGATGCGGTCAGGGATATCGCCGAAGGTGAGGGTGACCTGACCCGTCGGCTGGATGCCCGGAGCAAGGACGAGCTGGGTGAACTGGCCGGATGGTTCAATCGTTTCCTGGACAAGATGCAGGGCGTGGTCGGTGAACTGAACAGCGTGACGCAGAACCTGTCGGTGTCGGCCGAGCAACTCTCCCGGGTCTCCGAGGAGACTCGGGACGGTATCAGTAACCAGCAGGGGCAGACCGAGCAGGCTGCTACCGCTACCAACCAGATGGCGGCCACGGTACAGGAAGTGGCGAAGAACGCCGAATCCGCCGCCAACTCGGCCATGCAGGCAAGAAACGAGGCGACACAGGGCAAGGGTACGGTGGATGAGAGCATCACCACAATCCATAACCTGTCGGCGACGGTTGAGCAGGCGGCCGCGGTGATTGGCAAGCTGGAGCAGGACAGCGTCGAGATCGGCGGGGTGCTGGATGTGATCCGCAATATTGCCGAGCAGACCAATCTGCTGGCCCTGAATGCCGCCATCGAGGCGGCGCGGGCCGGCGAGCAGGGGCGTGGATTTGCCGTGGTGGCGGATGAGGTCCGCACCCTGGCCTCCCGCACCCAGCAGTCGACCCAGGAGATCCAGGAGATGATCGAACGCCTGCAGACAGCCTCCAAGGAGGCGGTGAAGGCGATGGATGAGACCAACTCCCAGGCCAGAAAAGGGACGGATTTTGCCATCAAAACCGGTGAGGTGCTGGAATCCATCACCTCCGCCATCAATCAGATCAGCGACATGAACACCCAGATCGCCAGCGCGGCGGAAGAGCAGAGCGTGGTGGCCGAGGAGATAAACCGGAATGTGGTGGGGATTAACCAGATTGGCGAAAAGACGGCCAATGGAGCGCAGCAGACCGCATCGGCCAGTGAAGGGCTGAACAGCCTGGCGGGGCAGTTGCAGCGGATTGTCGGGCAGTTCAAGATTTAGCCAGTTTCACACTGACCCGCGAACAGGGCGCTTCCCGAGAGGGAGGCGCCTTTTTTTCGCCGGCGACCCAGGTGCGTTGAAGGAGAACGGTGTCAGTCAGGCTACACAAACTTGACGGCAATCGGCGTAAGCAGGGCGATGACTCGTGCATGCACGCCTGGATAACCGGCTAGCGGTCAAGCTCAGGGTCCAGACGATTAAAAATATTGTCATCGCGGGGGGCGGCGACCGGCCGGTTGAGTCGGTTGGTCAGGCGAATCAGTCGCTCGTGCCGGGGACGGATCTCCAGCCCCTGGGAGAGATAACGCCTGGCCTTCAGCGTGCGTCCCTTGTCAATCTGCATCTGTGCCAGGTCGGCGTAGCGGTCGGCTACTCTTTCCAGTCCACTGATGGCGGTCGGATTGTCCGGGTCCCGCTTCAGCACCGCGTCGAAATAGAAGCGGGCGCTGTTTTCGGCTGGATAACTGAGTCGATCCGTCGCCAGGCGATTTTGTGCCTTCTCCAGTAATTTGCCGATATCCGAAGCCGGGGTCGCGGTTTTTGGTGATGCGGCGGGTGCCTCTCCAGAGTCCGCTTCGGTATCACTACTTACTTCGGCTGTTGTCTCGTTCACTCCTGAGGAGGGCGGCGCTAGTGTCCCGGCGGGTGCGACCACGGCCATCGATTCCACGCCTGCTGTGGTGCTGATCTCGTTCGTCTGCGGCTGTTCCGTATCGCTGTCGACCGGGCGTTGGCCAAGTCCGAGCCAGCCCAGCAGTATAAACAGTCCCAGGCCGGCGTATGCCAGCCAATGGAAGCGATGAGGGAAGCCGGATGCGGCCTCCAGTGCCTGGGTTTCCGGCGGTGGCGGTTCGTGTTCGCCCGGCCTCTTGGTTGCAGGTTTTTTTTCTGACCTTATCTTGCCGCGCACGGCCTGTAAGTTCATCAGCAGTTCGGCGCCGTTTTGAAAGCGGTCTTCCGGTTTTTTTGCCAGCAGTTTGTCCAGGACAGGCTGCAGGTCGGCAAACTGTTCCGGCAGCTGCGGCACGGGCTTCTGGATATGGGCCATCAGGGTGGCGGCAAAACTGTCTGCGGTATAGGGTTTTCTGCCGGTGAGCATCTCGTACAGGATAATGCCCATGCTATAGAGATCTGAGCGACCATCCACCCGACGGATGCCCTGGGCCAGTTCAGGACTGAGATAGTGGGGGCTGCCCATCACGGTACCGGTGACGGTCAGATCGTTGTCGGTCTGGATCAGCTTGGCGATACCGAAATCGGTCAATACCGGGGAGCCGTCGTTGCGAAACAGGATGTTTGACGGCTTGATGTCCCGGTGTATCACCCCCTCGCCATGTACGTAGGCGAGACAGCCGGCCAGTCGGCTGAGTATCTTCAGGGCATGGGCCGGCCTGATGCCCTGCACGATACGTGATTTCAGATCGCCGCCCGGCAGATACTCCATGGCGATGTAGTAGAAGCCATCTCCCTGCCCGATGTCGAAGATGGCGATCAGATTGCTGTGATTAAGCCGGGCGATACAGCGCCCCTCGTTGAAAAAGCGCTCAAAAAACTGCGGGGTATCGGGATCATGTAGGACCTTGAGGGCCACCGGTCTGCCGAGCGACATTTGGGTGGCCAGATAGACGGTCGCCATGCCGCCCTTGCCGAGGATACGCTCGATACGATAGCCGGGGACTTCGATCTGCAGGCTATGGTTCATTTCTGGTCCCGTCTGGATCTAAACCGGCGCGCGGCGTCGTGACCGCACACCCTGTCGGAGAGAGGTTACCCCCTTGATCAAGGGTGTCGTCCGCCGATGCCGAAAATTGAGCACTGCTTCACTTAAAGGAGCCTCTGATCAAGTCATAAACGGGTATCTTGCGCCCGGAACGCCCAGCTTCTGTGTTGCAGATCTTCGCAATAGCCGGCTATTACGTGCGATTTGCGCCTTGAATCTGATCATTTTGGCTCACAATCTAACTAGGTCCAGACTTGATCAGAGGCTCTGAATGGCTCAATTCTCCCGCGCCAGCCACTGCTTTCTGGCTGACGCGATGGCGCGGCTTCTGGCCTGAAATATGATCTCCGGAATCATCCGCTGATCGGTGGCCTTTCCCGCCAGCGCCGTCGTGTCAACGGCTGCGGCGGCACGCTGGGCTGCCTTGAAATAGTCGGCCTGGGGATAGGGCTGCTGTTCAAATCCCGTGCGTCCCCGTGCGTCTGCTTCGCAGGCGATCAGAAACTGATCCAGCCGCTCGGGGCGGCGCAGGGCGTCGAGTTTCTGCAGGGTGCGCAACAGGGTGGCAGGCTTCAGCTCACCTGCCCGGTGGCAGTGGGTATGGTACTCAGCCACCAGCCGGCAGAGTTCGCGAAACCGGTTCGGGATGCGCAAGCGGTCGCACAGGCGGTCAACCAGTTTGGCGCCGCGCTGCTCATGGCCGTGATGGCTGGGCCACTCGGCAGGCGGTGTGGTGCCCTTGCCGATGTCGTGCAGCAGGGCAGCCAGCCGGGTTTCCGCTTCCGCGCTGAGCGCGCATGCCTGGTGCAACACCATCATGCTGTGTACGCCGGTGTCGATTTCCGGGTGATGCCGTTCCGGCTGGGGGATGCCGAACAGGCGGTCCAGCTCGGGCAGGATTACCCGGAGGGCGCCAAGATCACGCAGGGTTTCGAAGAAAATTCCCGGATTGGCACCCTCCAGCGCCCGCACAATCTCCGACCAGACCCGCTCGGGTACCAGTTGATCCAGTTCGCCCTGGCTCACCATCTGCCGAACCAGCTGCCTGGTCTCTTCCGCCACACGGAATCCGAGGTCAGCGAATCGGGCGGCGAACCGCGCCAGCCGCAGTACCCGGATCGGATCACGCTGGAACGTGGGGGTGTGGCGCAGCCGGCGTGCCTGCAGATCCTGTCGGCCGTTCAGAGGGTCGAGGTAGCTGCCGTCCGCTGCCAGGGCGATGGCGTTGATGGTGAGATCCCGCTGCATCAGGTCGTCGCACACCTGCTCCTGCTCGTTCCTGCCACGAGTGTCCCCGCGTGGCAGGGCATACTCCTCGGCGTTCTGCGGATGCAGAAAGACCGTGAAGTCCTGGCCCACCTTGCGATAACCCTGGGCGACCAGCTGTTCGGCCGTGGCACCGGTGACCAGCCAGTCGCGGTCGCTGACCGGCAGGCCAAGCAGTTGATCCCGCACGGCGCCACCAACCAGATAGGCATGCATGCCGAAGATGCTAGAATCGCCCATGTGAATACGATAACCCCCCTTTCTATACGATGACCGGCAGCTGGCATCCATGGCGAAACCGCCTGATCCTGTTTGCTCTCCTGGGCCTCCTGCAAGGTTGCAGCAGCCTGGGCTATTATAGCCAGTCCATCGGCGGACATCTGCAGCTGATGGGGCAGCGTCAACCGATTTCGCAACTGCTGCAGGACCCGCAAACCCCGCGGCCACTGAAACAGAAGTTACAGAAGATCGGGGCAATGCGCACCTTTGCCACGGAGGTGCTGGGCCTGCCTGACAATAACAGCTACCGCAGCTACGCCGCGCTGGAGCGCGATGCGGTCGTCTGGAGTGTGGTGGCGGCGCCGGCGTTCTCCATACAGCCGAAGCAGTGGTGCTTCCTGTTTGTCGGCTGCGTCAGCTATCGGGGTTACTTCTCCAGGGAGCAGGCCGAGCGCTATGCGGATGAATTGCAGGCGCAGGGACTGGATGTGGCGGTGCAGCCGGTACCGGCCTATTCGACCCTGGGCTGGTTTGATGACCCCTTCCCCAGCACCGTGATCCAGTGGCCTGAAGCGAGAATCGCCGGCCTGATCTTTCATGAACTGGCTCATCAGCAGCTCTATGTCAGGAATGACAGTGCCTTCAATGAGGCGTTTGCCAGCCTGGTGGAGCAGGAGGGAGTGGAACGTTGGCTGGGTGGTCGAGATGGTCCGACCTTCATGCAGTGGCAGGAGTCGCATGGAAGGGAACGTCAGTTGGTTGATCTGCTGCTGACCACGCGGGATGCGCTGGAGGTCCTCTATCGGCGGCCCCTGGACAGGGCGCTGATGGCACAGCGCAAGGCGGCACTGTTTCAGCAACTCAGGGAGCGCTATACGCGGCTAAAACAGCAATGGGGCGGATATGGCGGTTTCGACGGCTGGTTCGGTCGCGACCTGAACAATGCTCATCTGGCCTCCATCGCCACCTACGAGGCGCGGGTGCCGGCCTTCAGGCGGCTGCTGGAACAGGCCGGGGGGGATTTGCCGACTTTCTATGCCGCCAGCCGGGCTCTCGGCCAGTTGCCCGAAACGGTGCGTGAGGAGCGGATGCAAAAGCTGCTGCGCGAGGCCGGACAGTAGGCGGTTTCACCAGCCGATGCGGATATAGCGAAACAGGTTGCCGGCCGGATCTTGCATCAACAGGCGCCCGTCTGATTCAGCGAATGCATAGGGCCGCAACTGGCCGCTGTTCAGATCCTGCAGGATGATCAGCTGGGGTTCCGGCTGTGCCAGACGACCATCACGGAAATTGTCACGGTCCAGAAAAATTCTGAACAGGCCGTTGCGGATCACCAGTATCTCTCCACTCTCACCCTGCCAGCTGCCATTGAGTACCGGGACCGGCCCGGGTGGGACAGGAGGGCCATAGGCGGGAGCCGGATAAGGCGCGTAGCCGGGAGCGCCGCCCGGGTAACCGTAATAATCCCGCGTCCGCTCGTGCAGCCGTTTCTGATAAGCCGAAGAGAAGGCGTCCATCATGTCGAACAGGGTTTCGGCCATGCTGTTGTAGCGGTTGGGATAGTCGAGTGCAGCGGCTTCCAGCGGCAATAGCGCCAGCAGAATCAGCAGTCTGAGCAGCCGGTTTTTGTTCACCTTGGTCCCCTTCTCCACGTCGTCCCGGGCACCTCGCATTTTACCAGAAAATTCCATAAGTAATTTCAAGGATATGGAGAAACTTGCCTGTTCCCCGGAATGGGGTTTATCTTAGGCTATCTTTTGGCACAAGACAGATAACAAAGGCCGCACAATGATGGCAAGTCAGCATGGTGACGGACAAGAGCGCCGCACCCGAACTAAAGCGATGGTGGACAAGTGGCTGGACGAGCGTCAGCAGATGCTGGTCCTGTACTGCAAATTGGCCGGCATTGATTCCTTCAGTCCGGACAAGCCGGAAAAACAGCTGTTGCGGGATTTCTGTCAGTTGTTGGTTGATTATGTCGCTTTCGGACACTTCGAGGTGTTTGACCGGATCAATACGGGTGAAGAGCGCCGGGGCCAGGTGATCAGGGTGGCGCAAGCGGCCTATCCGAAAATTGCCGAGGTAACGGATCTGGTGGTGGAATTCAATGACAAGTACGACCTGAGCGATCATCGGCAACCTCTGGACAATCTGGGCAGGGACCTCTCCATTCTCGGCGAGGATCTGGCCAGCCGCATAGAGCTCGAAGATAAAGTGGTCAGGGCGCTGCTGCAATGACCGACTCGACGGACTGAGGATGAAGGGCCAGGCATGGTGACGAAGCTTGATAACCTGTTTCGCTGGCGTCCGGATGCGGAGGAGTTCAGTAAGCCGTTACAGTTCAAAAAGCCGTTCAAGCTGCTGTTTGACCGGTTGCCGATAGGCATTGATAACAATCGGATCGATGTCACGCTGAGTCAGGAATTCATGGATCGGTGCCGACTGTTTGTGCGCCGTTCCATGTTGCACGATGTGACGGAAAACTATTGGGGCGAACCGCCTCCACCTCCCGACAATAAAGATCTGCAGGCGTTGCGTGAGGGTTATGCCGGCCTGATGGAGCTGACGGTCGACCGGGCCAGAAAGTACAACCGCCTGGAGATGGTGCAGCTGTTGCAGTTCAGTGTGGTGAAGTTCCTGCTGCAACTGGTGGGGCAGGAGTATGATCGCCTGCGCAATCAGGTGCAGCGCGCCAAGAGTGTGGACAGTCACCAATCTACCGGTCGTTCGGTTCAGCTGCACGACCGGTTGGTGCTGCTGGCCAGGAATGAAGCGGCCATTCGTTATCGGATTACCCGCCGGCTGTTCCGCGAGATGCTGAAGATCGAAAACATGCGTCTCAGTAAACTGCGTAAATCAGTCCTTGGCCAATCCTGGCCGGTGCCCAAACCGCTGCTGTTCAATCCGATGCTGCAACTTCCCTCGCTGTGGGCCGATGAGCAGGTGATGAGTCACTATCCCCTGGTCTGCACCGACAGGGAGGATCAGGATGGTTTTGATCGGGTCAATCGCCTGGTAACAGGTCTGTTTGCGGAGTTTCTGCCCTCCTGGTGTTGGAGTGCGGATCCGGCTGATCCGTTCGACGCCACCGGTAGCGATATACAGACCACGGCGCGTCGCCACCAGGGTGAGCAGGGCGGGCTACCCGGCTATACGGAAAGCCTGATGTTGCTGAAGCGTTCGCTGCAACCGACGGAATATGAAAATGGCCACTGCTCCTGGCTGGATATCCCGGAGAATATCGACCGCATTGTCTATTCGGTAAAACACAGAAGCGCAATCCGTACCGACTATGACGCTCCCCGGCTGCGCGTTACCTGGGAAAATGCCAAATGGCCCGGATTTCATCATCGTCTGATGAAACGGATACTGAAGGCATTTCAGGGCAGCCGCGTAGAGCTTGATCTGCTGGCCTGCCATGCGGCACCCGGCGTCTATCACGAATTGAACCGGCAGGTGCCGGTGCGGATAATCTGCCAGTACCTTTCCGGTCGCATGACGAAACGGGATCTGCAAAGGAAGCTCAACAGTCTGCAGGGTAAGGCCGTGCCGGCACAGGTGATCAAGGTCCTGGACCGGATGCTTTTGATCATCCGGCGCATGCCGGCACCACGGCGCCGACGGCGAATTTTCAGTTTTCTGCGGCACTTCGCCCTGTTCAGGCGCGACCTGAAGCAGGCCTATCAGGCGCATGTTGCCATGCATCGTATCCACTTACTGGTGCGGCCTGAGGATATTGAGCTCTCCCGGCGCAACGGCAGTCTGCTGGAGTTCCCATTGCGCGTTGAGCTGAAGCCGGAACAGCATCGCATACGTAATCACGTCATTATCAAGGCGGACGTGCGTGGCTCTACGGTCATGACCAATGAGCTGCGTAACCGCAATCTCAATCCCGCCTCCCATTTCAGTCTCAATTTTTTTGAGCCGATCAATAAGTTGCTGGAGAGTTATGGGGCGAAAAAGGTGTTTATCGAGGGTGATGCGGTGATTCTCAGTATTTTTGAGTACGAGGATACCCCCTACCAATGGCTCTGTGTTTCCCACGCCTGTGGACTGGCGCGCAAAATTCTCCAGGTGGTGGATAACCAGAACGTGAAAAACCGTCAGAACGACCTGCCGGAGCTGGAGCTTGGGCTGGGTATCGCCTTCAGTGACGAAGCACCCACCTTCCTGTATGACGAAGGACGCGAGATCATGATTTCGCCGGCCATCAACCGGGCGGATCAGCTCTCTTCCTGTTCGGCGGCGGTGAAACGGTCTGAATATGGAAAACGGCTGGGTCGTGGAGTGGTGGTGCTGGCTCCGGCGCCCAGAGAGATCATCAACAAGGAGAGTACGGACAAACTGATTCGTTATAACGTGAACGGGATTGAGCTGGATTTTCCGGCCTACTACAAACTGAAGTCGGAACTGTCGTTCCGCCGGATTGAGCTGGACAGTGGCAAACGGTCGAACAACGACCATCTGCTGGTAGCCCGCTATCCGGATCTGGAGGGGCACATGCACGTCCTGGTAATCCGGGAAGCGGCAGTTACCGTGTGGGACGGTGAAAAGGCGGGCAGGCAGGCGGCGGATGGGCGCTGTTATTACCAGGTTATCAGTGATCCGGAGATGATCGCCTACGCCATTGAACAGTCCAACCAGCGGCGCCGTCCGCTACCTGATATCTCCGGCACCACGGCAGAAGAAAAAACTACAGCGCCACGCCTGTTCCACTGATCCCCTTGGCGGCCAGTTGGTCTCTGGGGCGCACGGGTGACATCCGTGCAGAGAGCCGCTGCAGCGGCTGGTTCAGGCGCTGGTCATAGATTGCCGCATAACTCAATACCCGCTCGGTATAGCGCCTGGTCTCATTGAACGGGATCAGCTCAACCCAGATGTCGGCGGGCAGGGTGGCGTCCGGCAGCCATTTCAGCACATTTTGCGGGCCGGCGTTGTAGGCTGCCGTGGCCAGCACCTGGTGTTCTCCCAACTGCCGGTAGACATGATTCAGATAGGCGGTTCCCAGGGTGATATTGACTTCCGGCCTCAATAACTGAGCCAGGCGTGGTTTTTTCATTTTCTCCTTGCGGGCGATAAAGCGGGCGGTTGCCGGCATCAGCTGCATCAGCCCCCTGGCCCCTGCCGGTGATTGGGCGTCGCTGGAGAAGGCGCTCTCCTGTCTGATCACGGCAAAGATCCAGGACTTGTCCAGATCGGTTTCTGCCGATTTTTCCGTTACCAGGGTTTGGTGCTCCAGTGGGAAACGCAACTCCAGGTCGTCCCAGTAACCGGTGCGTGCCAGGGTGAAAATCGCCCGGTCGTGCCAGCCCCAAGACTGGGCCAGCTTGGATACCCGCTTCAGGTCCAGGCGCTTCAGATTCTGCACGCCGGCATACCATTCACGCCGGGCGTCCAGGAACCGGCCGAGCTGAAATAATTCGCGGGCCCGCAATAGCGCGGGTTGCTGCGCCAGTTGGTCGATGTTCGACTGCTGAAGGTCCAGCGGGGTCGGGTCATAGCGATAGGGTTGATCCAGCAGGTCGGCGGCGAGAAAACCGTGATAGCTGCGCTCTTTGGCCAGGGCGGCGAATTGGGTCTGGGCATCTGCTTTATTTCCGGTCTCCGCCAAGGCACGTGCCTGCCAGTAGCGCCAGCGATCAGAGTTCTTCAGGCTGTCAGGCAGTTCAGCTATCCAACCCAATAGTTGCGGCCATGCCCGTTTTCTCAATGCGCTCCTGAGGCGGGATTCATGCAGGGAGTGATCCTTGCCGGAAGGGGTAAATGCCCCGAGGGCGGACAGGGTGTCGGGATGGTCGTTGCGTATCAGTCCCAGCAGCAGCGCCCGTTGACCCCGATAGCGCTCCTGCCGGCTGAAGGCGATCTCATTCTGTAGCTGGTTCCAGATGGTGGCCGCGCTGTCGATATCCTTTCTCACCAGACGTTTGAAGCCGTCCAGAAGGATGCGTTTTCGCGCTGGGCTTGCCTCCAGCCGGGAGGTGATGGAGGCAATCTGGTGTGGATCTCGTTGCAGCTCCTGCCAGGCCTGCAGCCATGCCTGCTGTTGCGGATTGAGATAGCGTTTCAGGTAATTGGCGAAGCGGCTTTCGGAGGCCAGCATGGCGAGTTCGACCCGCTTCCAGGCCAGCGCGGGGGTCAGCTTGCCGGCGTCAATCCAGCTCTGCAGAATCCGGTCGCAGGCTTCCGGCCGGGACCGGGGATGCAGCCAGATCGGTGCCGCTTCGGCCAACGCCTTTTCCGGCTTGCCGGTCTCCAGCAGCGCGGTCAGGTAGTGGCATTGGTAGGTTGCCCCGAGCTTGGGCCGGTAGAACACCAGGTAGGTCCACCATTTGCCCCGGCTGGCCAGTTCGTCGAGCCACAGGCGCCGCATTCGCTGTGCCAGGGGTGAGTCGGCATAGCGGGTGATGAAGTCATCGACCTGGCTGCTGTCCAGGCTGGAGAGCTGGAGCTGCAGCGCCTGGTATTCCAGGTAGGGGAAGAGCGGATAGCTCTGCAGGGTGGATTTGATGCTGTGGTATTTTTTCAGATCGCCGGCGGAGAGTATGCGTTCCGCAGCGAGAAATCCGCTGCGCTGCCGGTCCAGGTCGGCCCCCGCCAGGCAGAGGGCTGGCAGCAGGGCAATCAGCAACAGCAGACTCCTACCGATACTCGGGTGTACCACTTACCTGTTACTCCTTTTATGGCTCAAAACGTAACTGCTTACCCTCATCACTCATAGCTCCCATAAATTGCATTGTAACCGCCAAGAAAAAGCCTCGGTTTTCCTTTGTGTGCTTGGCGTTCTTGGCGGTTATGTGCTTTTTGCCGAGCATATCTCTGTGCTCTCTGTGTGCGGACTGGGGCGAGTAGTTACCTTAAAACAAAGTGCATGGGGGGAAGCTTAGGGGTGGCGTGGATAAGGTGCAAGGGGGAAAACCCTCTGATTTGCGCGGACGCAGTTGATTGCCCGGTAGCCCCTAATACGGGATGATAGAAGCATGACAAGGCAATCCGTAAATACAGCTACATGGCCCGACAGCAGACAACTGCAGCATATCCTGATCGATATTGCCGAGGCCGAGGTACTCTCGCGCTATCGCCATCCGGATGTGACGCGCAAAAGTGATGGCACCCTGGTGACCGATGCCGACCTGGCGGTACAGAGCCGATTGATTGAACAGTTGGCCGCCAGCTGGCCAGAGATCCCGCTGATGGGGGAGGAGATGACCGCAGAGCAACAGCAGGCATTGGCCGCGCATGACTGTTACTGGTGTGTTGATCCGCTGGATGGCACCACCAACTACTCCGCGGGACTACCCTATTTTGCCCTCTCCCTGGCCCTGGTGGTGGAGGGAAGGGCCGTGCTGGGCATTGTTTACGACCCGGTTCGCCACGAGTGCTTCCGTGCCGAACTGGGCCGGGGCGCCTGGCTCAATGATGAGCCGCTGCGGCTGCATCGGGGGCCGGGCACTTTGAAAGAGTGTATTGCCATTGTGGATCTAAAACGGCTTACGCCGGAGTTGGCGGTGCGCCTGTCGAACCGGCCGCCCTACCGTTCACAACGCTGTTTTGGCGCAATTGCACTGGAGTGGTGCTGGCTGGCGGCAGGACGGGCTCATCTGAACCTGCATGGTGGTCAGAAACTGTGGGATTACGCCGCCGGCCGGCTGATTTTTTCCGAGGCAGGCGGGGTATTCAATCAGGAGGCAACCGAACAGGAACGGCTAGGGCTGGCGGTACGGCCCGCCCTGGGTGCGGTTGATGAACATCTGTTCCGGCTCTGGCAGTCGTGGCTGCAACAGGCCGGTTTTCCCCTGGCGGAGGCCGGATAAGCGGTTACTCCACCCGGTAGCCGGATCGTATGACTACAAATAACCATGGGCGAAGCCGTCAGTGATGGGGTATGAGCCCGGATAAACCGGAGGTAGACAATGAGCAGTAATGATGAACAGCTGGATATGGAACTGGGCAGCGGAATCGCGGCTTTTGAGTCGAAGCATTTCGCCAGTGCCACCAAGTTGTTGTCGGGTCTGGCCGAAAACGGCAATCCTGAGGCCCAGTACCGCATGGCCATCATGGCTCAGAATGGACTGGGTATGACAGTCAATCAGCTGATGGCCTACAAGTATATGAAGGCGGCAGCCGAGAGCGGTATGGCGCTGGCACAGCATGGCCTGGGTTTTATGTACATGGAGGGTGAGTGCGTGGAGAAGAACGGCGCCAAGGCGGTGGAGTGGTTCACCAAAGCCGCCGAGCAGGGGCTGGTCGGTTCCCAGACTACCCTGGCGATGATGTATGAGACGGGCGAGGGCGTCGAGCAGGACCCGGAAGAGGCCCGGCGCTGGTATCACGCCGCCGGTTTTGACGAGAAATAGGCGTCCGGAGAACGAATAAGCAGGCCAGCGAAACCTCGGGTCGTCGCGCCGTGGCGTGACGACCCGAGGTTGTGCGTCAGCTACTGTGGCGTGTGCGGCGCTGGCGCACCGCCTCGGCCAGGGTGCGCAGCAGGGGTTCGGTGTCTTCCCAGCTGATGCAGGCATCGGTGATACTCTGGCCGTACACCAGCTCCTCGTCGGCACGCCACTCCTGGCGTCCCGCCTCCAGGAAGCTCTCGATCATGACGCCGTTGATGCGCCGGTCGCCACGGGCGATCTGGCCGGCCACATCATGGCCCACATCGATCTGTTTCTGGTGCCGCTTGCGCGAGTTGGCGTGGCTGAAATCGATCATCACACGCGGTTTGAATCCGGACTGCTCCATCTCTTCCGAGGCAATGTTGATACTTTCGGTGTCATAATTTGGACGAGTGCCGCCGCGCAGGATCACATGGCAATCCTCATTGCCGGTGGTGGTGAAGATGGCGGAGTGGCGTTCCTTGGTTACCGACAGGAAGCAGTGCGGCTGGGAGGCGGCGCGGATTGCGTCCAGGGCGATGCGCAGGGTGCCGTTGGTGCCGTTCTTGAAGCCGACCGGGCAGGAGAGGCCGGAGGCCAGCTCCCGATGCCCCTGGCTCTCCGTGGTGCGTGCGCCGATGGCGCCCCAGCTCACCAGGTCGGCGATGTACTGGGGACTGATCAGGTCGAGAAATTCGGTGCCGGCAGGCAGTCCCATGCTGTTGACATCCAGCAGCAGCTGGCGTGCCAGGCGCAGCCCCTTGTTGATATGGAAGGTGCCGTCCAGGTCTGGATCATTGATCAGTCCCTTCCAGCCGACGGTGGTGCGCGGCTTCTCAAAATAGACCCGCATGACGATCAGCAGATCGTCCGCAAGCTCCTCACGCAGCATGTTCAGTTTTGCCGCATAATCACGCGCGGCTGCCGGATCATGTACCGAACAGGGGCCAACGATCGCCAGTACCCGGTCATCTTCGTCATGCAAAATGCGGTGTATCTCGCGTCGTGCGTTAAACACCGTATCGGCAACCGCATCGCTAACGGGGAACTCTGCCAGTAGTTCAGCCGGGGCTACCAACTCTTTAATGGCGGCGATGCGAAGGTCGTCGGTTTCGTGGCGCATGGTCTCTCTCTTGTGGAAAATAAAAGTAAGCCGATGATTGTATAGTGTAATCCATTCCGGCAACAGGCGTCCCTGACACCGGGGGAAGGCTTGTGTATGCTGTCGGATATGGCATCAGCTTGAGCGAGGCGGCGTTATGACGGAACTGACACTGGTAATCGGCAATCAGAACTACTCTTCCTGGTCCCTGCGGCCATGGCTTTTTCTGGCCCATCATGCGATCCCGTTCAAGACCAAGAAGGTCAGCCTGTTCACTGACAGCATGGAGCGGGATCTGGCGGTACACTTTTCCGACAACAAGGTGCCGATACTGATCGATGAAGATCTGGAGGTGTGGGATTCGCTGGCGATTCTGGAGTATCTGGTGGAGCGTTTTCCCGAGACCCGGGGCTGGCCGGAAGAGCGTTCTGCCCGGGCGGTGGCCCGCTCGGTCTGCGCCGAGATGCACTCCGGTTTTTTCGGGATGCGCGGCGAACTGCCGATGAATTGCCGTCGGCGCTTCCCGGGATTTGAGCCGGGGCCCGAGGCGCAGCGGGATATCGACCGGGTGTTGGGCTTGTGGCAATTCTGCCGTGAGCGTTATGGCGCTTCTGGCCCCTGGCTGTTTGGGGAATTCAGTGTCGCTGACTGCATGTATGCCCCGGTGGTGATGCGTCTGCTGAGTTATGAGATACCACTGGACGCGGTCTCCACGGTCTATGCCCGTACGCTGTTTGAGAGCCCGGCGATGCAGCAGTGGGTAAAGGCCGGTGCCGGGGAGGCTGAGGTGATCGATGAGGATGAAGCGGACTGGCCGAGCGTGCCGTTCTGATCTGATATACCGGGGTGGAGCCAGATTGGATCGGGCAATGATATAAACCGGCCCGACTCTGATCCCTTGCCGATAATCATCAGTTTTCACCGGTATTCAACCGGTTGACCCGCTGCTACATTCCGGTTAGTGGAAATATGATTTGGAAGTGGTCAGGTTGCAGATAGCCATTCACAGCAGTATCGGTGAAATACCCGCCGCAGAGTGGAACGGGCTGGTGCGGGATAACAATCCCCTGATCCGCCATGAGTTCCTGCATGCCATGGAGCAGCAGGGTTGTGTCGGTGAGCGGTTTGGCTGGCTACCGCGACATATCGGTGTGTATCGCGACGATCATCTGGTGGCAGCCATGCCGCTGTACGAAAAGTACAACTCCTATGGTGAGTTCGTGTTTGACAACGCCTGGGCCGATGCCTATCAACGCGCCGGCATGGCCTATTTTCCCAAGCTGGTTTCGGCGGTTCCCTATACGCCGGCCTCGGGCCAGCGACTGCTGGCACTGCCGGGTCAGGAATCTGAGTTGTTTCCCCTGCTGCTGGAAACAGTGTTGCAACTGGCCGGGCAGATGGGTGCCAGCAGTTTCCACTGCCTGTTTCCCAGCCCGGAGGGGTTTGAGTTTCTGGCGGGTCAGGGTCTGTTGACCCGACACGATGTTCAGTTTCACTGGCATAATCACGGTTACCCGGATTTTGACCGGTTTCTGGCCAGTCTGATCGCCAAGAAGCGTAAGAACATCCGTCAGGAGCGACGGCGGGTGGCTGATGCCGGGGTGACGCTACGCCGCTTGAACGGACACACGGCCACAGATCAGGACTGGCGGCAGTTTACCCATTTTTACAACAAGACATTCAGTGAGAAGTGGGGGATGGCGACGCTTAATTACGCCTTCTTTCGGCAGGTGGCTGAACAGTTGCCGGACCGGGTGCTGCTGGTACTGGCCGACCTGGAGGGTGAGTGCATAGCCGGTTCGCTGATGTACCAGAGTGACACCACACTCTTCGGTCGCCACTGGGGTGCCGACCGGTGGGTGGACGGGCTTCATTTCGAGGCTTGCTACTACCAGGGTATTGAACACTGTATCGAGCAGGGGTTGAGCTGTTTCGAACCGGGCGCCCAGGGGGAACACAAGCTTTCCCGGGGCTTCGTTCCTACCCTGACCCGGTCAAGCCACTGGATCAGCGATGACGGTTTCCGCGAACCGATTGCCCGCTATACCGAGCATGAACAGGCGGCGATTGCCGCTTACCTGGAGCAGCTGCAGTCGTCGAATCCCTATCGTGAGGGGCTGGCGGAGTGACAGGCCGGTCCGAGGAGAGAGAATGAAGCCCTATTCCGAGTCCTGTGACCAGAATCGTGATCCGATCCTGTCGGTGATCCAGCCGTTGTTTGCGGAGCTGACCCGGGTGCTGGAGATCGGCAGCGGTACCGGGCAGCATGCCGTCTACTTCGCCGCCGCCATGCCGCACCTTACCTGGCATACCAGCGACTGCCTGGAGTACCACGACGGTATCCGCCTCTGGCTGGAGGAAGCGGCACTGCCCAATGTCCGCCCGCCGCTGCAACTGGATGTGGCCCGCTCCGTTTGGCCTTCGCTGGACGTGGAGGCGGTATTTTCCGCCAATACTGCACATATCATGCATTGGCCGGAGGTGGAGGCGATGTTTGCCGGTGTCGGCGGGTTGCTCCCGGCGGGTGGTCTGTTTGCCCTTTACGGTCCGTTCAACTACCAGGGCCGGTTTACCAGCGACAGCAATGCGCGTTTCGATGGCTGGCTGAAGCAGCGGGACCCGGCCATGGGTGTGCGGGATTTCGAAGCCCTGGACTGTCTGGCCAACGCCGCCGGCATGGCATTGATGCAGGACTTCGAGATGCCGGCCAATAACCGTATCCTCTGCTGGCGGCGACAATGACCCTGGTGATCAGTGGCGAGGATCAGGCGGTCTCAGGCTGATCAATCCGTTGCTTTACCAGTTCCCGGGTCTGCTCAACCCACTGTTCCCGTTCAATGCGGCCGGGGAAGTGCAGATGGTGATTCAGCCAGAGGATATTTTCCCGACTCAGGCCGGCAATCTGGTAATAGTGGAAAATTCCCAGATTGTGCAGGGTCTGCTCGATCTTCGGGCCTATGCCGCGAACCTTCTTGAGATCATCCATTTCTCCTTTCGGTTCCGCCAGCGCGGCGGGGCGCCAGTCGTCGGTGATCTCCCGCTGCTTTGGCTTTTCCGTATCTGGTTTGCTGGTGCCGGCGGCTGATTCCAGCTCACGCAGGCGTTTCTTATGGCTGCTCAGCTCCGACCGAAGCAGTGACACAATGATATGGTCATCGCCGCGGCCGATAGTTTCTCCATCGCCCTTTTCGTCATCCTGCAAGGCGTGGGTAAAGCCGCGCAGCAGCCAGCCGATGATGCCGCCCAGTCCGAATGCCAGCAGTATCCAAATGAGAATCTGAAAAAAAAGGTAACCCATCAATCTATCCCTTGGCCGTGCCGCGCGGTGCCCGGCCGGCGGCAGTGCCGCATAAGCCGATTTCCCTTGATTCCGGCATCAGCGCTCCTTGATGCTGGATGACCAGGCGGCCGCATCGACCGGTAATGTGGTGGTGGCGTCTTTGCCGGTCAGCATGGTGAATTCGTCAATCACACGGTTGACGCCTTCAAGTGCTTCAAGCAGATGTAGAGCCTGGTCAGCCATTTTATTCGATGGTGCCTCTCCCCGCAGGTGCAGGTTGCGCCCATCGATCTCAAGGCTTACCCATTGCAGCTTGTTTTCTGCCAATGCGGTTTCTCCCCGCAATTTCAGGTCTTGCTCGATCTTCTCTGTCCCATTATAAAAGGCGAGCGCAAGAATCAGTACAAATCCGCTCAATCCCAGCAGCAGGGTTTTGCCTCTACTCATGCTTCACTTTTTACCTCATGCGGTGGTGGTGCGGATAGTGAACGGACTCTCAGTTTTATATCTACTCTGATTTGCCAGCCCCGGCAATAGCCGGATCTGCGAACTGCTCTATACTCAATCTGTTGACTATTCCCTATGCTGCCAGCTTTTCCAACCGGATGCACGACCGGGTAAGGCAGCAGGGATGGCAGGGAGTTCCTTTGAATGATGTCTATCGTTGTGACTGTCGGTCGCCCGATGGTAAACCCGGGTTCATGTGATGTCAGAAGTTGAGCCGATGGTGTCGGCAACCGAAAGGCGTATTCCGACCGGTTCGCTCTATCACTGGTCGCTGTTCGGATTCCTGCTGGTTACCCTGCCCCTGGTGATGGCGCTGATATCAGGTCTGTTGTCGGTGAGCCGGTATACCGAGAAGAGTCAACAGGCGTTGTTCCAGACGGTAAGCGCCAATGAGGGCGGTCGCACGTTGCTGGAACGCCTGATATCCATGGAGCGCGGCATCCGGCAGTTTCAGGTATTGAAGGATCCGGAACTGCTCCAGGTGTACCGGCAGCACCATGACTCCTTTGTCGAGGTGGCTCGGGGGCTGCGCTTTGACGGATTGCCGAATAATCTGCGCATACCGCTGAAAGGCCTGGTTGCGGCTGAACAGGGGATGTTTCAACACATACAGACGAAGATTACCGAGTCCGGGGCAAGCCTGACAGCAGATGACCTGCAGGGCTATGCTACCCTGACACTGCAGGCACGCGCGTTATTACATACCGGTGGCCGACAGGTGGGTATAGAGGCTGAGGCCTTGGCTCACGAGGCTGACCGGGTACGTCACTCCATGCTGCAGTGGGCACTGCTGGCCCTGCCGCTGGCGCTGATTCTGGGACTGCTGTTCGTTTATCTTATGACCCGGCCGATCAAGCGCATCGAACGGGTTATCAGTGAACTGGGTGCGGGACGGTTTGACCGGCCCATCGTGATTAACGGACCCAGTGATCTGGAGGATCTGGGTCGCCATCTGGACTGGATGCGGCAGCGGCTGAAGGCGTTGGAAGGAGAGAAGCAGCAGTTTATCCGCAATATTTCCCACGAACTAAAGACCCCCCTTGCAACACTGCGGGAAGGTGCCGATCTGCTGGAGGATGAGGTCGTGGGTGAGTTGAACCAGGAGCAACGTGAAATCGTGCAATTGATGACCATCGGTGCGCTGCAGCTGAATGGGCTGGTGGAAAACCTGCTGGAGTATCAGCGTCTGGCCAATCAGCGCACCCTGGCTGAGCCGCATGACTTTGATCTGGCGCAGCTGCTGAGAAAATTGCTGGATGACTACCGGCTGCTGGTGCGAAACCGGCGGCTGCAGATTGTTGATGAATTGGAGCCAGTAACCGTAAAGGGTGACAGGGAGGCGATCAGGATGGCGTTGGGTAATCTGTTGAGCAATGCAATCAAGTTTTCACCGGAAGGGGGGCGGATCAGGCTTGGCCTGTCGGTTCATGAGGGTACCAGCATTTTTTTGATAGAAGACCAGGGAGAGGGGATCTCGCCGGAAGATCAGCCTTTTGTTTTTCAGGAGTTCTATCAGGGGCAGAGTGTCGGGCGCTCCAGTGTCAAGGGGTCTGGTCTGGGGCTTGCCCTGGTGAACGATACCGTCCTGCGCCACCGGGGCAGGATCACCCTGTTGGCGGCGACGGATGAATATTCGGGTGCCCGGATCTGCCTGGAATTGCCTTTGACGCAGCGAAGAATATCGGAGGTGACTCAATGAAGTGGATCTGCTGGCTCTGCCTCCTGTTGTTGTCGGGGTGTCAGCAGCCGTTGGCCCGAAACGATGCTCCTGTGCGGGTGACTGAAGCGGCGGTGGATATATCAGGAGGGGCGTTGCGGAATCTGATAGACTTTTCCAATCGTTTTCAAGTTCATACGCGCCAGGATCAGTTGATCCTGTGTGGCGAGATGCGCCAGTCCCTTAGCCGTGACGGGGATCTCTGGACCGGCTGGTATCTGGCCACCGCAATCAGTCAGGTGGAAGGCTGTGGAGAGCCGGAAGAGGCGATTACCCTGATCAATCATCTGCTGGAGCAGCGTTTTGTCTCGCGCGAGACGGGCTGGCTCGCCTATTATCAGATCAGCCTGTTGCAACGACAGCAGCGTCAGCGTCAACAGCTCAGCAAGGCGGTGGCGGAGCAGAGGAGACTGGAGGAGAGACTAGCCCAGGTTGCTGAGGCCAAACGCCTGTTGGAGAACCAGTTGCGTGATCTGAAACACATCGAAACCAGTATTAACCAGAGGCTTGATGAAAAACAGCAAGGGACAAACCCGACCGTCACAAAACCAGCGGGTGCTACTGGTCGATGATGATCCGAGTCTGCTGCGACTACTCTCTCTGCGCCTGACCGCGATCGGATTATCGGTCGAGTGCGCGGACAGTGGCGAGCAGGCTGTGGGTCTGGTACCCCAGTTCAAGCCCCATCTGGTGGTGACGGATCTGCGTATGGGGGAGATGGATGGACTGGCGCTGTTCCGTTATCTGCAACAGTACTATCCGCTGTTGCCGGTGATTATCCTGACAGCCCACGGCACAATTGCCGAGGCGGTGGAAGCGACCCGTCAGGGGGTCTTTGGGTTTTTAACCAAGCCCTTCGACAGCAAGGAGCTGATAGCACAGGTGGAGCAGGCGCTGCGGTTGGGTGGCTGGCCACAGGGAGATGATGAATCCTCGGTTGAGCAGGATTGGCGCGCTGAGATTATTACCCGCAGTCAGTCGATGGAGCAGCTATTGCAGGAGGTGCAGCGTGTCTCCCAGGGTGATGCCAGCCTGTTTATTCATGGTGAGAGTGGCACCGGCAAGGAGCTGATTGCCCGGGCGGTACACCAGGTCAGTCCGCGTGCCACAGCGCCCTTCGTGGCCGTCAACTGCAGCGCCATCCCGGCGGAACTGCTGGAGTCGGAGCTGTTTGGGCATGTACGGGGGGCCTTCAGTGGCGCCGTCTCATCGCGGGATGGATTGTTCCGCAGTGCCGATGGCGGCACCCTGTTTCTGGATGAGATCGGTGACATGCCGGCGCTGTTCCAGGTAAAACTGCTGCGGGCCCTGCAGGAGCAGCGCATAAGGCCGGTGGGCGCCAACCAGGATATTCCGGTAGATGTGCGCATCATCTCGGCCAGCCATCATGATCTGGATGCGCTGGTGGAAGAGGGGGACTTTCGCCAGGACCTCTACTATCGCCTGAATGTGGTTACCCTCACTCTGCCGCCGCTCCGTGAGCGGCGGGAAGATATCCCCCTGCTGGCCAGCCATTTTCTGGCACGGCTCAGCCCCCGCTATGGCAATCGGGTCAAGGGCTTTTCGGCGGAGGCGCTGAATGCCCTGGTGCAATATGACTGGCCGGGGAATGTGCGCCAGTTACAGAACGTGGTGGAACAACTGACGGCGCTCTCCAGTACGCCGATCATACCCGTCAAGCAAGTTGAGAAGGCGTTTAAAGAGAAGGCCGCCTTGTTGCCGGGATTCCAGGAGGCGCGGGAACAGTTTGAGCGTGAGTATCTGGTGGAGCTGCTGCGGCGGGTGAATGGCAATGTCAGCCAGGCGGCCCGGCTTGCCAAACGCAACCGCACCGAGTTCTATAAGTTGCTCAAACGCCATCACCTGGAGCCTGCACGGTTCAAGCAGGATACTGAGGCGGATTAACTACTGCCTGCCGGATGCGGTGTCCTGCCGGCAACCGTGCCGGGTGTGATTCGGCATAAGCCACACCGGCCCCATATTCGGTTACGGCAGGCGTATTTCACGCACCGGGCTCTGGGATACCACCTGGCCGTTCTTGCCGATGGCCAATACTCGCCACCAGTAAAACTGCGCGGGTTGCAGGTGTCCCCGGGTCACCTCCGACAGCGACAGCCGGGTCTGGGAAGCGGGCAACAGGGCGCCGGCTTCCGGTGGCCCCGTCAGGGTGCCGGGGTGTTTTCCCGAAGTGAATTGCCCCGCTTCCGCCAGCCCTTCCGGAGTGATCTCCCGGGTTGCCGGTTGCGAGTAGAACTCCAGTTGATAGGCTTGTGCACCGGGCACCTGCTGCCAACTGAAACGGGTGTCGGGATGCAGATAGGTCCCGTGCAGTGGTGTGTCCAATACCAGATCAATGGGCGCCAGGGGAGTCACCGTTGCCGCTTCCTGGGCGACAAAATACTCAATCGAAAGGTCGTTGAATTCCGTGCCCGGCTCTTCAATCCTGAAACGAACCAGATAACGCCCCGGTTGCCGGGTTTCCAGCGCAGGACTTGTCAGCAATACCTGGCCGCCGGCGCCGAGAAAACGGCGCACATTGGCCAGTCGTCGATAGACCGGTTCACCGTAGGTGGTTGAAGGTGTTGCGAGCTCCCAGACGCCCTTGAGCAAGCCCGAGCCACTATAATTCAGTTGTGTCAGGGCGGTGAGTGGTTCGGTGCTTAGCAGACGTCGTATGCTGGAGCCGTCATCAAAACGGATTTCCTGACGATTGATGCCTAAACCGGCTGATCCAGCCCCGGTGATGTGGAGTGTGACCGAGCCGCTCTCTATATCAGACGGGTTCTCCGTGTCATAAAAATCGCGCTGATAGATAAAGCTGTTCAGCCCCAGCTTTTGTGCCCTGTAGACAATCGAGGCTGGCACCTGGACGGCTTCCGTCAGGGTTATGAAACTGTTGCCCATGCCGAGATCGCTGCTCTTGACCGTGCGGGTCAATCCCTTTGAGACTGTTCCGATGATCCCGCCCCCGAGCGGGCTGAGAAACCTTCCCTGGGTTGAGATGATTCTGTCACCAGCGGACAGGTTGATGCTCTCAACCTGCCAGGTGGCCACCACCTGTGTGTTTCGGGCCAGGGCGACCCGGCTGGGTGATACGCCGGATACCAGGTTGACCACGGCCCCCTGGACAGCGCCTGCCGAGATCAGCCAGAGCGCATACCCGAGGAGCAGGGGCAGATAAAATTTTCTGACAGTGGCTTGCATTCCAGACTCCATTAATAGGTTCCCGCCCAGCCAATCAGTGCCCGCAAAAAGAGCTGATAGCTGTCCTTGTCATTGCCGGTAACAATCGCATCTGAATATTCGTGATAATCACCACTGAGTGTTAAAGATACACCCGGCCGGGTTGGGCTGGACTTGACTGCATTCCAGGTCAGACTGGCCGATACCTGATCGGTTGTATTGTCCGATGAATCGTTGGTGACCCAAGCGCGGTTGAGACTGTATTCCAGCCGGCCAGTGAGCTGGTCAGGAATCAGTCGCGCATCCAGGCCCACGCCCCATAGCAGACTCTTGTCGGTATAACCGAGATCCAGATAGGCGGTCTCATCCCAGGCTACATGTGGCGTCAGGGTGTAATTGGGCGTCAGGGTGAAAAAGAAGTCCAGACCGGTGGAGCGGCTACGGGATTCATTCGTGGTGGGCGTGCCCCCCTCGCCTGAATCATCATAAAGGCGTGTCCAGGTGTGGTTGATGCCCCAGCTCCAGTTGTCATGGCTGAAGTTGGCCGAGGCTCCCAGTATCCGGGTCTGGGTGTCCACCCAGGTGTTGGGATCCGCGGAGGAGCGGGCGGTGGTTTTTGCGCTCTGCAGGTTGCCGAACAGCGAATAGCTGGGATATCCCATCCAGCCGGTTACCAGTTCGCCCTCTGGCGTATAGTCCGGCATTGGCGTATAGGTGGTGCTGAGCGTGGCCAGGCGGGTCCTGAGGCGGGGCAGGGTCGGCAAATCCACTACATTGTCCGTCTCCTGGGAGAGTTGCCCCTGAAGATTGAAGCCTCCCCAGGTGAGATCACTGAACAGCCGCGCCGTCTTCCGGTCGGCGGTGGAGCCGGGACTGGCGACGCTTTTGAAATAGGTGCCGACCTGCCGGTATTCCGTGCCCAGATTCCAGTCCAGATACTGGTCATTCACCTGCTTGTCCATCCAGGGCTTGTAGGTCAGCAACAGGCTGTAGGCGTCATCCTTCTCGCTTTCATACCCGCCGCTTCCGTCGAAATCATAGTCTGTCCTGGCATACTCACCCCGCAGTCTGAGACGCTTCTCCAGCCACAGGTTGTCCGCCATGATGCTCCAGGCATCCCCACCGGTGGCCAGGGAACTGCCAGCGACGCCCTGTCCGGTATCGGGCGCTTCTCCAGACAGGTAGATGGCGGAAACCGCCATGCTGGCGTCGGTCCGGTTGATCGGGTAAGCCGTTACTACGCCACCGTTCACCTGATCCGTATTATCGGTTACACCGAGGCCGCCCTGAAAGCCGGCAAGCTGGCTGCCACGCATGCTGAAGCCGGTTACGCGGGTGTCGAAAGCTTGTGCGCTGTAGCTTGCCGAGACACCACGGCGGTTGAACCCGGACATCACCAGGTTGTCCGGCGAGATGGGATGGTGTCCCACCTTGGCGCTGAGGGCGTTTTGCTGCCAATCCATCAGGAACTCGCCGACGTCGACTTCACGACCCTCACTGTTGGAGTTATAGAACAGTGGCAGATTCACACCAGCCTGCCAGTCATTATCGGCAGCGCGGCCCTGAATGATGGCACTGCCGGTACCCTGGGTGCGTTGTGGGGGCAGGTCGCTGAGATTGTTTTCGGCCAGTCGCTGTGAGAGCTCTGCCGATGTTGCCATGTTCAGTGTGGCCTCCCGGAAGGCGGCCGACTTGCGAATCTCCAGCCTCCAGAAACCCCGTTCGATAATGGAGCCGTCGGCGCTGTTCTCCAGCAGTCGCAGACGGTGCTGGCCGAAACCGAGTGGCTGGACCGGGACAAAGATGGCGTAATCCCCTTCGCGTCCCACCATGGCGGTGACATCGATATCGTCCAGTTCCAGGGTCAGACGCTGGAGTGTCTCCACGGGTACATCCGGGGGAATGAACAGGCGAATCGCCTCTGCCGGTTGTCTGAAACCGCTGTCTGCCGGCGCTGCCAGCTCGGGTGTCCAGTTGGCCATGACCGGTGATATGAAGAGTAGCGAGAGTAAAGTAAGACAACGCCGGGTCGGCCTGATTGACCACTTGCATCCTGCATTCATCGACTGTGATCCCCCAGGCTGGCGCTCTTGCCCATCATTGAAAAATTTTTTCAATAACAGCAATTTTAGCGGCTTCCGTCAATAGCCATGCGCGGGATGAGGAAATCCGTCACGCCCCATGCAGGTCTGTCCTATTCCTGTCAATGAATCTCCACCGAAATGGCCGGTGAAGGAGGGCCGAGCAGACCCTGTTGCGTGCGCCAACGGACACGGTAGTCGGTTTTGCCCTGTCGCGGATGGGTGTCCACAACCGTATTGCCAGTGCTGGCGCCGGTCACATGGCGCCAGCGGGTATCGTCCTCCGACCGGGTTTCCAGCACCAGGGTGTGATCCGGCGGAGCGAGGGTAACGTCGATCACTACCCGGGCGAACGGTTTGGCCTCATAGTGGGCCACGGGTTGGGGCGGTGCCACGGGAATAACGGCAGCAATGCCCAGGCTTACTGCTTCACCGGGATCGCTGCGATTGCCGCTGGCGTCCAGTGCCACCAGCCGATACCAGTAGGTTTCGCCCGGAAGTACCCAGGCATCACGCCACTCCCGGGCACTGCCCGGCAGGGGATCACCAATCACCAGACCGGGATCGTCAGGGCCACCACGCAGTACCAGTAACTGTGCGGTCTGGTTTTCCGGGGCGGCAGGATGGAAGCGTAACAGAGCGCTGCCATTGACACTCTCGGCGGATACGATTGATGGGGCTTCCGGGGGCAGGGTGTCCGGGAGATCCACTGCCACCGGCTTACTGGCGGGGCCGGCAACATCTCCCCAGGCCACGGCGCTGACCCGGTACTCCAGGCGCCTGCCGTTCATCGGACCGAGATGGTCGTCCAGACGTGGCTCCTGGGTGAGCAGATTACCCAGCGCCTGCCAGGCACCTCCGGGTACGCGCCGTTCCACCTGATAACCGAAGGCCCCGGGAACCGGGTCCCAGGCAAGGCGTACCCGGGTGTGTCCCGCTGCTATTTTCAGCCCGCCGGGGGCGGCTGGCGCCTCGGCGGAACGCCGTGCCAGAGCGGCGTTACCCGGTTCACCCACATTGCCGTGCGGGTCGATGGCGCGTACCCGATAGAACAGGTTGGTTGCCCGGGCGGGGGGAGTGTCGCGGTATTGGGTCTGGTTGCCTGGAAGGCCGGTGGGTGTGAGTATCTCATAGGGCCCGGCCGGGAGTGGCGAGCGTTCCACGATGTAACCGCTGGTATGGGGGCTGGGGTTGGCCTGCCAGCTGATCTCGATGGCCTCTTTTGTGGTGTCGGTGGTTATTTTGCCGGGTGGGTCAAGGGCGCTGAGATCGGGCACAAAGAGATCGAGTATCGCCGCCTGGCTGGGCCGTCCCAGGACATCAATGGCGCTGACCAGATAACGTACCTCGCTCTCCAGTGGCGGTGTCGCGTCGGTAAAGGCCACCGTGTCAGCGGGCCAGTCGCTTCCCCGTATCAGCGGCTGGGGGGTCAGGAGTGATCTTTCCCCCTCACTTTCCCGTTCAACCCGATAGGCCAGGATTGGCAGCAGGTGCTGGTCGGGGCCCTGCCAGTAAAGTTGCACACCATTGGCCGCCGTGATGCCGCGCAGCTTCACGGGTGCAGATTGCAGCGGTGTGGACTGGGACAGGTTAAATGGCTCGGTCTTGAGGTACTTACCATCCGGTTTTCCGTTCTTTCCCAGTCCCAGCACGGCAAATCCGGTTGGCTGCGGAGTGAGCCCGGAGAGCTCTACCCCCAATCCCAGGGCCTTGGCGAATTCCCAGTTGCCCAGCGTCTGTATACCGAGGCTGATTGCATTGCCCGCGCTGGTGCGGATCGGGTTGTCCGGATTGGCGAGGCGCTGAATGTCGTTGCGCAGCTCCTGTGTGAGCTGCTGCATCGCCTCACGGTTGGCGCCGGGCCCGGTCTGCTCCACCAGCAGATTGCCCTGGTCGTCTTCAAGTCGAAAGCCCCCCTCGCTCCAGCGCTCGGGTGGAATCCACCACAACAGGTGTACCCCACCCCGGCCATCCGAGGCGATGTAGAATTGACTTGTTGATCCCTCCGTGCTCCGGGCCGTCGACTGCAGGGAAAGGCAGAGCAGCAGGGCCGCCAGCATGCTGTATGGATTTAACAGAAACCGAGACATATGACTTTCTTCGCTGTATTGACGGCGCCTTCTGCGGCCTTGCCGATTGCGTTGCCCAACTTCTCCGCCCCCTCGACCACTGCTTTGCCGATTTCTGCGGGGCTGCAAAGACTGCCCGATACGCCGGGGTCAGGGGGCGCTGGCAACACTTTCAGTGAAATAGTGAGCTTGCCGATGGGACAGCCATTGAGGTTAAAACCATATTTGAGCTTGATGGGGCTGGGACCTGCCACGGTCATGTCCGCATCGACCCCCATGGAGAGGCAGCCGCCGGCGAGACACCCCTTCGCCTCGACGCCCACCTGGTTGTTGGCGGTCGCCTGGGGTTGCGGGGTGATGGTGACGTCGGCGCGCACATTGCCGCTGACATAGGCACAGGTGCCGCCGTCGCAGGTGATGTCGGGGAATTTGGCGTCGGCCTTGGCGCCGATCTTCAATCCCTCATCTCGCCCCAGATTGAGCCATACCCCGCCATTGATCAGTTTCGCTACCTCGCCCGCTACCGGGTTGCTGTCGGTGCCGGCGTAGAGGTGCCAGTCGCCGCCGTCATCAAAGTGGGCCTGCAGGGCCTTCGGGTTGGACTTGACTCGCGCAAAGCCCCCCATGAAGGTCTGCTCGCCGCCCATCTCGGCATGGAAGGTGCCGCTGCCGTAACTCAGCGATCCGTTGATGGGTGCCGAACCACCATGACCGGTGGTGAGTAGCCAGAGGCCAAAATCCATCTTCAGTGCCGGATTCTGGGGATCAATATTGAAGTAGCCTTTCAGGGTATAGGCGAAGCCGCCATCGAAGGCCGAACCCATGATGAGATTTGCACCGTAGACGCTGCTGTTGGTGGTCTTGGGCATGACATTGGCCAGGTTGTGACTTAGTGAACCGGGTTCGACGTTGTAGCCCAGTCCACCGCCAAGGCCATAGAGATTGAGCAGGTTGGGAACCACGGTGATGCCCGGCGGCGGGATGTTGTAAGTCAACACAGCCGCCCAGTAATCGTTATTGCCGAAATAGCCCAGCTCGAAAGCGCCGGTGACCGGCAGCGCCGAACTCTTGAAGAAGTTCATGTTGGTGGTGCCGCGGTAGATCACCTGCTTGGTCGCAGCCTGGGCCGGGGTGACCCAGCTCAAGGGGGCAGGCGGATTGGTTGCCGCCAGGCTGCCCGCACCTTCACCCACATACTCGGGATGAATGGTGCCCTTGGTGATGGTGTCGGTCTTTGGGAAGGCGAAGGTGATCGGCACTTGGCCCACCACCGGGCCGCTGCCCTGGTAATTGCCACTGCCGGGTTCGGTGATGCGATAACTCACCGGCATATCCTTCGCCTCCAGCGCCTTGGAGAGCTTCAGGTCGGCCACGAAATCGAACAGCAGGCGGTCGCTGCCACTGGTTGGTGCCGTCACCTTGGCCGATTTCAACGTGACCGGACCCTGGGCGATGAAACCGCTGGTGCTAGTGAGTGTGGCGCCTTGTGACCCGTTTGGCAGATAGGCCCTGCCGTCCATGCCGAACAGCAGCCCGGAAAGCCATACATCCCGGGCGAAAGTCTTGTCTGCTCCGGCGAAATCGAAGCGCGTGTCCGAGGTTACGGCCCAGCCGATGTCCGGTTTCCGGGTCAGGGCAAGATGGGTTGCCTGCAGGGTGATCGGCCCGTTGGTCACCGGCGCCGCCTCTCCTTCGAGTGCCAGAGCGATGCTTCCGGGGCCCTGTCCGGCTTTGAACACCGGATCACCACTGCCTTTCAGTTCGGCATTGATCCAGGGCACGGTGACACGCAGGTTTTTATAAGTGGCCTTGAGCTTACCGCTGTCGGCCTTTACAGCGATCCCATCCCAAGCGATCTTGCCCTTGTCGAGCGCCGCCTGGAAGGACCCAAGCTGGCCACTGCCGCAGGCGCCGCTGGCATCAACGGCCCAGTTGTCCACCTTGCCTGCAGGTGTGCCCTGCAGACCGAAATCGAACGCCGTCAGTTTTGCCTGACTGCCGAGATGCACGCCGAGGAACTGGCTGCCGGTGCCGCCTCCGCAGGCGCTGTCGGCACCGTTGCCGGCGGTGAGACTGAGATCCAGGGTGATTTTGTCCGGGTCGATACGGTAACCGCCCAGATAGAGCTGGGTGTCGGCCATGGCCAGGTCGTCAGCAATCCAGTCGCCATCTGGAGAAAGCAGGCCCTGGACATTCTGCCAGGCGGGTGGCTTGCCGGATTGTGTTTCCAGCAGTTCAGGGTGACTGAGTCGTGCGTTAAGCCAGGCATCAACGCCGACACCGGCCTTGCCCTGGAGTTTTGTGATCGAGGCCTTCAGGGCGGGTAGTGGCAGGTCGGTCAGTCCAGTCTGGGTAATGCTGAATTCGCCGGACGCCACGGTGACACCGTCATTTTTCAGCTGCCAGTCCTTGAAGCTGATCGGCACCGGCCACTGTTTGACTGCATCGCCACCGCTCGGCAGTTTTACCAGCAGTATGCCTTCACCGCTGTAGCGTCCGTTCTTTTCCGAGACCTTTGGGACCCCGCCGGCTTGTTGCAGTCCGGCAATGGTGAACACCCCTCCCGGCACCGGGAACTCGAAGGTGCAGGCCTGTTTCGCATCGGCTCCCACGACCAGATAGTCAAATGGCGACGAAACAACATAATTGGGTGGCTCCTTGTTCAGGGTTAATTCACCGACTGCAGAGAAAGTGGCGTCACTGAGGGTGGAGAAGACACCAGGCTGGAGCGATAGTGCTGCCAGCTGGATGGGCTCGGCCAGTGCCGCGACCTGCTGCAGCGGCTGGTTCAGGTAGCTGACCGGGTTGAGCCCCGGTTGTGCAAGCTTGTGGGGCGACAACACGCCAACCTTCGGTGCGTTCTTGAACTCGCCGGCCAGCGCCTTGACCAGTTCGGGATTGCGCTTCAGGCCGTTGGCGCCAAAGGCGGCAGTGAGCGTGTCATAAAGATTGCTCCGTTTGGGTTCTGGCACCACCTCGGCCTCGACCTTGAGCGAGCGTTTGCCAAGGCTGTTCAGCCCGATGGGGGGTGACGGCAGCCCACTTTCCACATCCACCCGGGGTGGAGCGATGGGGGTCAGGTCAAACCAGCTCTTTTTGCCCGCCAGTTTGGCCAGGTCTTCCTGGCTGCGTGGCTGGGAGGGGCCAAGGATCCGTTCTTCTTCACCGATGGAGACACCATCCAGCAGCCAGCGCAGCCGCGCCTTGCCCTGTCCGGTGTAGCGTACCGAGGCCTTGGCGGTCAGCTCCTGGCTGCAGGTGGAAACCCTGGGCAAATCCAGCGCCAGATCGAGTTGGGGCTGTGCCTGAACCGTCAGAGTGGCAGGGGATTGCGGTGCGACAGAGAGTGCCGGCCCGGTCGGGCTCGCAGCAGGTTTTTTACGTTGGCCGGCATGGGTCGGGTTCGGAGCAGGGTCCTGTTGCCCGGCAAGGCCGTCGATGCCGATATCCACCAGCTGCAGCGGGCCGTAGCTGGCGGGATCGGTACGTGGTTCTATCTGAACGTTGCGACAGAACACCATAAAGGCGCGGCCGGCCACTGATTGGGACCATTTCATCTGCTCCTGGCCGGTGTGACCGCCTGCCGTCAGGGTGGAGACCTGGGCATAGAGGTCCTGGTTGTTGTCGATCGACTGAACCGCCTGTATCTGGCCGCCCTGCTGCACGTCATCGGTTGAGAGCTGATAGATCCGAATGGTGTAGGGACCGGTACCCGAGTAGCTGTGCTGCTGCCCTTCGCCCAATGACAGCGGATTATCGGAGGCGTAGCTGCCTGGATCGCCGGATTGGACCATGGAGAACGGAGTTACCGTGCCGTCACCCCAGTCCACGAAGACATTATCGAACAGCCACCCGGTAGCGAGTACCGTCTTGCCGTTGAGGGGGTGGTTAAAGGTGGTCTGCTGGGTCTGGGGGTGACTGGCATAGGGGCTGTTGTCGAGTTTGAATGTGCCCTTGACGCGGAAGCGGTCGCCGACATGGCCGTCCCCCGCCTCGATCACGACGCCACCGCCCTGCTGCTTGGCGTTCTTGTCCAGGTTGATGAGGTTCAGTCCACCCGTTTCATTGTCGCAGTTGAGGCCGGTGGGCGGGCTGGGCGACTTGAGCGGCCAACGCTCGGAGAGCGCGATCTCGGTTTCGATAAAGTCTGCTCCCGGTTTGGCTGTTTGCGCGTCACTCAGGGTCGCGGGGGCTGCCTGTTTTGCCGCCGCATACATGACCGGCTGTTCCACCAGGGCGGTTTTCACTACACCGGAGCCATGATATTTGCGATATCCCGCCACTTCCCAGTGCAGTTGGGCATTCGCATTGCCCAGGGCCGCCATTTCCGCCGAGACGGGAACGCCACTGATCGGCCCGATCGCCTGGGCAGCGAAACCTCCCTGCTGCGCGATGTCCTGTTGTGCATTGCCATGATCCTGTACCGGTTTGGTCGTCGCAGATGATGCAGGTTTCAGTAGTTCGTTGAGCAACACCGCATCGGGCCGGAACCAGGTGGGCAGTATCGGAATGGTTTTGCCCAGCACCTTATATTCGACCGGATTAATGCGACGCTTGGCGGCTAACTTGCCCTTGGCGTAGAAGCGAATCTCGAACCACTCGGCGGTGCCCGGGTTGGCCTCTTTCCAGCTAAACAGCACTTCGTCATGCAGCAGCGGTACATCCACCTTGTAAATGGGGGTTGGCGGGCCCATCGGCTGGCCGGTTACCGGGTCTTTCAGTGGCGCCTGCGAGGCGACCTGCTGACGCCAGTCTGGTGTCTGCAGGTCGATACGCGCCTTGAGTATTTCAGCAAGATCCAGTTTCGGCAGCTTGAGCTTGACCTGCTGGGGTTTCAGTTGCGGTTTTAGGCCCAAGGCACTGAGTACGGAAAACTGCGCCGGCTGCTGTACGGCGCTTTTGCCCTTGCCGGTGGATGCAATGACCTGGCGTTTGCCAGTCTTGGCCTGCTTGTTCAGTTTCAGGGTTGTCTGCAGTCTGTTACTGCCGATGCTGATCAGTGAACCCTGTTGCTGGATATCGTCACCAAAGTCGAGCAGCATTGACTTGTCCAGGTTCTCTCCCTGCAGTGTCACAATGTAGCTTTTACCCGCAGTCATCTGACTGGGCGTGATGGTTGTGATGACGGGGGTGGGTATTGGCTGTGCCGCAGGGGGCGGAACGAAGCCGCCACCGGGTGGTTTGGGTGTAAACTCCCCATCGCGAGCGGGTGGCGCGAAACCGCCCGTGGGTGGTGGTGATGCGATGGATCTGGTGGTGTCGATAATCTCCAGTGCGCGTGCAACTTCTGACTGGCTGGTTGCCGCTGGCAGGGCCAGCATGCCAGGCGTGCCGGTCGCGGCCGTCAGTGATGCCGTGACAGTACGGAATCCCGGCAGGGCATCGCTGGTGACCTGTACCGATATGCTGGCGGTATTGGCGTTGATCACCCGCACCGGGCCGCGCGGAAGAATGCCCGCGCCAAAATCGAGCTTCATGCCGCTGGCAAATCCCTGGCCGGCCAGAGTCAGGGTATAGCGATGGTCTGGCTGTAAACGGCTGGGCGTCACCCGCAGCAGACGCAGCGGCACGGAGGGGGAGGCGCCAACGGCTGGTTCGGCGGGTGTGGTCCGGGCAAAGCCGCCGGAGAGGCGGGGGGCGACAGGGGTTTCGGGAAGCGCCAGCTGGGGGGTCCTGCCAGGGGTGCGGGCGGTGATGGTTACGGTCGGGTTCTGTAAACGGGCAATGCCGTCCACGAGTAGCGACAATCTGCGCGGTCCCGGTGCAGCCTCTGGATGTACGCGCACCACCACCCGGGCAGAGGCATCGTTAATCATCGTGAGCGTACCACCGCTGACTCCTTCACCGAGATCGATGCCCATCCCGGCGCGCAGACCGCGGCCGCGTATCAGCAGTGTGGCGGACTGTCCCTGATTGAGACTGTTAGGGGTGATCGATTCAATACGTATGCTACTGGGCAGGCCGATCCGGCTCTGTGACTGGACGGCACCCGCCGTCACCAGCAGCAGTATCATCAACAGGCCAACCGCAGTGAACCGACGTGCTCGCTGCAAGGGTGGGATCATTGCGGTTCCTTTGCTGTTCATGCAATCCCCGGTGCTCTCCGTTTATTCGCACATAAACTATAAGCTTTTTTGCTGGCAGCGTCATGCCGGTAATGCGGTGGATCATCCGCTACCGGTAGCGCTTTCCATGGACGTTGTACCAAATGTATGTGCTGTGTTGGCTTGGGCATTGTCCCGGTACAAGCGGCACCACACCGTGAATTCGGCTCGGGGCGGGCTTTCTGCAGACTAGGCCCTCCACCACGGCGGGCAAATGTCACCGGGAAAGGCTTCAGTCGTGATTTTTGAGCATAAATCACTTCAATAAAAAGACCAGGCTTCATGCAACAGGTAATTGGGACATGGTCTTTCAACAACATCGTTGTCTCACCCTGTCTCCGGATGGCAACAGTGTTGATCGGAGGGAAATCAACCGGTTGCCCGGTCCGTTTCCGGTGGTTGTCGTGCGGTGACGACAGGTGCACCGCGTGGGGCGATGGTTGCTTTGATAAAAAAATCATTAACTGGTTGATTATTAATAATTAATTAAAGTTGGCACTGTGCTTGCTGTTATCTGCTCAGCTGACTGCACCGAGGCAGCCGGCCTAATCTTGCAACTATTGATAAACGGAGTTCCCTATGACCAAGAAGATTATGACCCTCCTGTTTGCTTCCCTGGCCGCGGCTGCGGTGATTGCGGCAGAAAGCAAAACCGACGTGGTGCTGGATACCGATAACAACGGTACCCTGAGCCAGGAAGAGGCCAAGGCCATTCCGGGTCTGAGTGAGCAGTGGGAGGTGCTGGATGTGAACAAGGATGGTCAGCTGGACCCGGCTGAATTCGCCAAGTTCGAGGTGGTGACCACCACGGCTCCGGCCAACTGATCGGTCGTATGCAGGTTGCAGGGCAGTACTCCCTCCTGTGATACCTGCATGCGATTGGCCAAACCCCGGCGGGTAGCTCCCGGCGGGGTTTGGTCGTTTGTGGGCTGTCGATTTAGCGGGTCAGGGAGAGGAACAGCTCCGGCAGTTTGGCCGGCAGTTTCTCTACCCGGTCGATGACGCTGTACTGTTTGCCGAAGATATCGCTGACATACTCATCCGCCCTGGGGTCGAGGTTGATGCAGTAGGTGTAGATGTTGTCCCGGTCCAGCTCCTGGACCGCCTTGCGCGCATCCTCGATCAGCAACCGCTCATCCTGGACGTCGATATCGGAGGGCTCGCCATCCGTGAGGATCAACAGCAGTTTTTTCTCCGCCTGGCGATTACCCAGGTAGTGGCCGGCGTGGCGCATCGCCGCCCCCATGCGGGTGGAGTAGCCGGCCTCCATGGCCGCCAGCCGCGCCTTTACCTGATCGTTCCAGCTCTCGCTATAGCCCTTGATGTGCTGATAGCGCACTTCATGCCGGGTGTTGGAGGAGAAGCCGGCAATGGCGAAACTGTCCCCCAGCCGGTCGATGGCCCAGGCCAGCAGCGCCACCGCCTCCTGGCTCAGTTGCAGGATGCTCTGCTCGCACCCCTCCGGTACCTGGTGCAGGGATTGCGACAGATCCAGCAGCAGCATGACCGCGATGTCGCGGCCGTCGTGCCGATGGCTCATGTTGATCCGCGTGTCCGGTGTCGCGCCGCCCTTGAAATCGACCAGGGAGCGGATCGCCACATCCAGGTCCAGCTCGCTACCCTCTTCCTGATAGCGCACCCGCACATACTGCTGCGGTTTCAGCAGGTCGAGAATGCGCTCCAGCTGCTTGGCCAGGGCGCTGTGCTTGGTCAACAGATCATCGATTAATTTGGCATCGCCTGGTGGATGTAACGATTCATACAGACTGACCCAGTCGGGACGGTAGGTCTGGGTCTTGTAGTCCCACTCGGGATAGTGGCGCGGCGGCAGGGTGTTCAGCGGCTCCTGCTCGATCTTCTTGCGCTCCACCTCGAACTGCTCCTCCTCGTCCCCCTCCTCGATGAACTTCCACAGGTGACGGTTATCATCCCGGTATTCCACCACGGTGTTCTTGAAGTAGACGTTGGGGGCCTGATCATTCTGGATCCGGGTGCGGGCGATAAAGGAGATTGCCAGCGGCACGATCGCCTGGGTGCTGGTCTCGCCGGCCTGCATCAGTTCATGGAACTGTGCCACCGCGTCGAGAATATCCGGGTTGCGGTAGCTGTGGTGCGGATTGAGAATCGCGTAGGAGAGCATGGCCAGGCGGTGGCGGATACAGGACTCCTTCTCCGGGTCGCACTCGCCCTCGATCGGCACCGGGTGCAGCGCCAGCCACAGCTGCCGCAGACCGGGATACTGCTGCATGGCCAGGTATTCCACCCGCGAATCCTCCAGCAGCTCGATGGCGATGCGCTGGAACGGGCTGAAGTTGTCGGCAAAGATGAAGTGGCTCCAGCGGCGGTGGGCCGCGATATGGGCCAGCACCGCACGATAGCGGTCGATGCCGGGTACGCCGCTTTCCGTATCATCGAACACGTCCGGCAGGCGGATGCCGAGGGAGTCGTAGTAGGGGATCGGCTTGCGCAGTTCGTCGAAGGCGGTGGAGTAGGGGACCAGGTGGTCCTTGTCCTGCCACAGGGCGCGCAGGTAGAGATCGAGCTGGCGTTCATGATCGGCAAACAGGGTACCGTGGCGCTCCCGTTGCAGCATGGCGCGGCTGTCGGCGGACTGCAGGCTGAAGAAGTCCTTCTGCCGCTCGGGGTGGTTGGAGTAGTTGCGAATGCCGTACTCGGTCCAGTTGCGTATCCCCTCCAGGGAGAGCTGGTTCAGCAGATAGGGCATCTGCTGCAGATACTCCTTGGCGCCCGGGCTGGGAATGGTGGCCTGCCCGCCGTGGATGGAACTGCTGGTGCGCTCCAACATGTTCAGCAGCATGTCGATGTAGCGCACCAGCTGTTGCTCGCTGCCGAGTCGCCGCGCCGCTTCCGGCAGAGTCTGCAGGAACGGCAGGATGATGGCGCCATTGGGGGTGCGGGAGATCTTCCAGACGCTTTGCGAGACCAGGCCGAGTACCGGCTCGCCCAGCCGGGCCGCCACCTGCGGCATCTCCTCCAGATAAACCAGCACCGGCTCGAAGCCGCGGCCGATCATGCAGACCAGGGAGGCGCCTTCCAGATAGCTCTTGATGCCTGCCTCGCTCAGGCTGGCGGCGGCTTCTTCCATGCAGTCGCCAAACAGCAGGTCCAGCTGCTGGAAATTGCAGGTCAGTTGCTCCCGGTAGGCCTGAAGGGCGGATTCCTCAATGCTCACAGTGCTGGTCCCCGCGGAGTGTCTCCGTCATTTGCTTGCCGGTCAGGCGAACAGGTTGTCGATGGCGTGATCCAGGGTGGCCCGGATATCGGCGTCGTCGGTGATCGGGCGCACCAGTGCCATGCGGCAGGCGGCGGTCGGCTCAACCCCCTGCCTGATCAGCTGGGCACCGTACACCAGCAGGCGCGTGGAGATGCCCTCATCCAGACCGTGGCCTTTCAGGTTGCGGGCGGTGTGGCCGACCTTTACCAGCTTGCCGGCGGTGTCGTTGTCGATACCGGTCTCCTGGCAAATGATCTCGACCTCCAGTGTCTCGGGTGCGTAGTCGAAATCGAGCGCGGAGAACCGCTGCTTGGTGGACTGCTTGAGGTCCTTCATCAGGCTCTGGTAGCCGGGGTTGTAAGATATTACCAGCTGAAAGTCGGGGTGGGCGGCGACCACCTCGCCCTTCTTGTCCAGCGGCAGGGTGCGGCGATGGTCGGTCAGCGGATGGATCACCACGGTGGTATCCTGGCGCGCCTCCACCACCTCGTCCAGGTAGCAGATGGCGCCGATACGTGCCGCCACGGTCAACGGACCATCCAGCCAGCGGGTGCCGTCCGCGTCCAGCAGGTAGCGGCCCACCAGGTCGGATGCGGTCATATCCTCGTTGCAGGCCACGGTGATCAGCGGCCGCTTCAGGCGCCACGCCATGTGTTCGATAAAGCGCGACTTGCCGCAACCGGTCGGCCCCTTGATCATCACCGGCATGCGCGCCTGGTAGGCGGCCTGGTAGAGGGCGATTTCATCGCCCTGCGGCTGGTAGAAAGGCTCCTGTTGGATACGGTACTGCTCACTGTTTTCTGTCATGACGACCCCGTCTTGCGATAACCAAGATTGTCCAGCAGATTAGTAGGTATTCAACTGGAGTAATAATAGTTTTTACTGATTAGGTTAATAATAATAAATTTATGAACGACGGTCATCGTATTATATTTGGTGATGGATAAAGTAGCTGTTTGCATTTATTCCGACGATTTTCAGAGGCTGGGGCAGGCGCGGTGATTTCCTGCCACACAAGCGGATGCAGGTGACAGATAATGAAAACAATAGGCATGCTGGGCGGTATGAGCTGGGAGTCGACGGTCAGTTATTATCGTGCGATCAACCAGGGGGTGAAAGCCGCGCTGGGTGGGTTACACTCGGCCAAAATCATTCTCTACAGTGTCGATTTTCAAGAGATCGAGCGGCTCCAGCACCAGGGTGATTGGGGGGCGACGGCGGATATTCTCGTGCGGGCCGCCAGATCAGTCGAGCAGGCCGGCGCAGATGGCCTGATTATCTGTACCAATACCATGCACAAAGTGGCGGATCGGATTGAACGTGCGTTGTCGATCCCGCTAATGCATATTGCCGATGCCACGGCCCGGCAACTGCTGGCTGATGGTGTCCGGCGGGTCGGCCTGCTGGGCACCCGCTTCACCATGGAGCAGCCGTTTTACCGGGATCGATTGCAGGAACGGTATGGGATTGATGTACTGGTGCCGGAGATGGATGACCGGGAACGGGTGCATCAAATCATCTACACAGAGTTGTGTCTGGGGCAGATCCACGAGGCCTCCAGGCGCGAATACCTGCGGATTATCGCTGATCTGCAGCGGGCTGGCGCGGAGGCGGTTATTCTCGGCTGTACCGAGATCGCCCTGCTGGTACAGCCGGAACAGACGGAGGTTCCACTCTATGATACGACCGCTATTCATGCCGCTGATGCGGTGAATTTCCTCCTTGCGGACTGAGCAGGCACCGGTCCGGCTTCAACGCCCCGTCCCACATGGTCCGGCCGGTTTTTTGACCGCCGTTTACTCTTCCAGGCGATAACGGGTCCGGCAGTAGCGGCAGCTGGCTTCATCCCCGGGGTTTTTCAAGGGTATGACAACACGCGGATGCAGGCCGGTGGTTGGGCCGTCGGTTCTGGGGCAAGTAAGTGGCAGATCGCTTTTACTTACCTTGACGACATGTGTCGACAGCGCATCAATTGGCGTTTCCGGCTGTGTCATTTTCTCTCCATTGGTTATACGAGGTCAGGGAAGCCGGATGTCGGCGAACAGATGCGGACATCCCGATACGCCGCGGATTCTACCTCAAAATTCGTCACCACATGAAGGGCGACCAGTGACGCGGGCGTGATCAGTGGTGTTTGGTCTTGACGTCCAGCAGGCCCATGGCGACGGCTGATGCCACAAAGGTCAAATGAATGATCACATACCAGAGCAGCTTGTCGTTATTAATATTCACCGCGTTCATGAAGATCTTCAACAGGTGGATGGATGAGATTGCCACGATGGAGGCGGCCACCTTGTTCTTCAGACTGCTGGTATCCAGCTTGCCGAGCCAGGCGAGCTTTTCGGTATTTTCCGAAACATCCAGTTGCGAGACAAAGTTCTCATAACCGGAGAACATCACCATCACCAGCAGGCCGCCCACCAGCGCCATGTCGATCAGCGACAGCACCACCAGCACCAGGTCGGTCTCGGTGACCGAGAAGATTTGGGGCAGCAGGTGGTACACCTCCTGGAAAAACTTTACACCAAGGGCGAGCAGGGCCAGGCTCAATCCCAGGTAGATGGGCGCGAGCACCCAGCGCATCGCATACATCGCCCGCTCGAGGTTTCTTTCAATCATGGATGGTCCTTCAGGTCAGTGAGATTTTTGTGCTTTTGAATGTAACCGGTCCCATGGTGGGGGCGCTGGAGCGGTTTTTAAAGGTCATACATCAGGATCAGCATGCTCAACAGTCCCAGCCACATGATCAGTGTCAGTGGAATGCCGACCCGCAGGAAGTCGCTGAACCTGTAGCCCCCGGCGCTGAAGATCAGCAGGTTGGTCTGATAGCCCATGGGCGTGGCGTAACTCATGTTGGCGCCGAACAGCACTGACAAGATGAAGGGTTCGGCGGGCAGTCCCAGTTGACTGGCAATGCTGATGGCGATTGGGGTGCCGATCACCGCCGCCGCATTATTGGATACCACATTGGTCAGGATGGCGATCATCAGCATCAGGCCGCCCAGCACCGCGCTGATCGGCAGTCCGGTGGAGACGGCGACATAGAGACTGGCAATGTATTCGGCGCCGCCGGTCCGCATCAGCGCCAGGCCGAGCGCCAGGCTCACCACGACGATCAGGATCACCCGGGTGCTCAGGGCGGAGGCGGCATCCTCCCAGTCCAGGCAGCGCGTCAGCAGCATCAGCCCGACGCCACACAGGGCGCTGGTGGCGATCGGCAGCAGGCCGGTAGCGGCGAATGTGACCACTGCCGCCATGATCAGCAGGGCCTGGCGTGCCCGTCGGGTCTCCGGCAGATAGACCGAGGCGTCCAGTACCAGCAGCTTGCCGCTGCTTTTCAGCGCTTCGATACGATCCGCTGCGCCCTGCACCAGCAGCACATCGCCGCTCTCCAGACGCACATCCCCCATGCCCTTCTTGATAGTCTGCTGGCCCTGGGTCTGGGAGCGGTGAATCGCCAGGATTACCACGTTGTTGTGTTCCGCGAAGCGCAGCTCCTTGAGGGTGCGGCGATACAGTGGCGAGCCTTCCGTAACCACCACCTCGGCCAGCAGTTGGCCTTCCGAGGAGAGGGGGTGCTCTTCATCAATGGGATTCTCGATATCAGTGGCGTTATACAGAGTGGCGCCCAACAGCTGTTCGTACTCCTTCAGCAGTTCCGGCGTGTCCCGCACCAGCAGGCGATCGCCCTCGCGCAGCTCGGCGGTCGGCAGGCGGGTCACGTTGAGCCCCACACCCCGCTGGATCTTGTCTACCTTCATGCGCCGGTCGGTTTTCTCCAGTATCTCAGCCAAGGTCTTGCCGTTGGCAAAGCTCTCCTGGTTGATATGGAGCAGGGCGTCAAAAATTCTCGGTGACATATCAGAAAGCAGCGCCTGGCGTGGGGGCAGCAGTCGCGGCGCAACCAGCCAGAGATAGAGCAGCCCAAAACTTCCGGCAACCACCACCGGTAAGGCAAAATCGAACATGCCGAATTGATGCAGGCCCAGGTCTGCGGCGATACCCACCACCAATAGATTGGTGGAGGTGCCGATGGTGGTGGCCATGCCGCCGAGCAGGGTGGCCAGGCCCATCGGCAGCAGGATGCCAGAGGAGGACTGCTTGTTGCGGATTGAGACGCCAATCAGAATGGGCAACAGCATCACCACGATCGGCGTGTTGTTGAGGAATGCGCTGAGCAGGGCGGCGGAAAGCAGGGTGGCCAGGAACGAGAGCAGGGGCCGGGTGGCCCAGAGTTTGGACAGCAGGGCCGCCAGTGGCCGGAGCGCCCCGGTGGTCTCCAGACCCTGGCCGACGATCATCAGGGCGCAGATCGCCACCAGTGCCTCATTGCCGAATCCGCTGAAAAAATCACCCGGCTGCAGCGTGATACCGTTGCGCGTGTAGGGAAAGGCCTCGAATCCGACCACCAGGCTGACCAGGATCAGCAGCGATGAGGTCTCCAGCGGGATGTTGTCCCGGGTGAACAGATAGAGGGCGACCACGATCAGTAGCAGGACAGCGATGGCGTGCGGGTCAGGTAGCGGTGGCAGCATAGGGTGATGGTTGTTTGATGTCCGGGGTAACGCGCCGCTGATTCAGGCACACAGGTAAGAGTATAACGGTAATCGGGTTGGGTGCTTAATTTGCACAAAGGCTTGGATGGCCAGGGTATGCTTGAATAGAGTAATGGTGTTATCGGTATTTGGCGTCGGCGGTTGAGGAAGTTTTAGATGGAAAAGCGGGTTCCCGGTTATTGTGCGCTCTGCATCTCGCGTTGTGGCTGTATCTCCACGGTGCGCGATGGCCGGCTGGTGGCGGTCGATCCCGATCCCGACCATCCGACCGGTGAGCACCTCTGTATCAAGGGGCGTACCGCGCCGGAGTGGGTGAACAGCAGCGAGCGCCTGCTGACACCGCTCAAGCGGACCCGGGCCAAAGGCGCCGCCGATCCCGGATGGCAGCCGATCAGCTGGGATGAGGCGCTCGAGACCATCAGTCAGCGCCTGCAACAGCTCGCCGCCAGTGCGGGTCCGGAGAGTGTGGCATTCTCGGTGACCACACCCAGTGGCACCGGGATCGCCGACAGCTTCAACTGGATCAACCGCCTGGCCCACGCCTACGGTTCGCCGAATACGGTGTTTGCCACGGAAAACTGCAACTGGCACAAGGATTTCACCCCGATGCATACCTGGGGTGGCGGTATCGGTATGCCCGATTATGAGCGGACCGGTTGCATCCTGCTGTGGGGGTTCAACCCCACCACCTCCTGGCTGGCTCAGGCCAATCTGGTACGCCAGGCCAAACGGCGTGGCGCCCGATTGGTCGTGATCGACTGCCGCCGGGCGGGGCTGGCCGCGCTGGCGGACCAGTGGCTGCGGGTTCGCCCCGGCAGTGACGGCCCCCTGGCCATGTCCCTGGCCCATGTGCTGATTGAGAACGGCTGGTATGACCAGGCGTTTATTCGCCGCTGGAGTAACGGCCCGTTTCTGGTGCGGGGTGACAATGGCCGGCTGCTGACCGAAGCGGATATCCGTCCGGGCGGGTCCAGTCAGCGATACGTGCAGTGGGACGGGCGACGGAACGCTCCACTGATCACGGATTCAGCGACCTCCGATGATGCTTCAGTCGCCGGCGATGCGGCCCTGTTCGGCAGCTATCTGGTGACCACGCTGCAGGGTCGGATTCTCTGCTCGCCGGTATTCCAGCATTACGCGGAGCGTTGCCGGGAATATGCCCCGGAAGCGCAGTCGGAGATCACCGGTATCAGTGCTGAACAGGTGCGTGAAACCGCCCGTCTGCTGCATGAGCAGGGACCGGTCAGCTATTTTACCTGGACCGGCACCGCCCAGCAGCCGCAGGCGAGCCAGACGTCCCGCGCCATTTCCCTGCTCTACGCGCTGACCGGCGACTTTGACGCCCCCGGCGGCAATGTCTATTTCGCCAAGCCGGCAGTGGCCAACTTTTTCGGGTTGGAACTGCTGGATCAGGCACAGCGCCAGAAGACGCTGGGATTCAGAGAGCGTCCGGTGGGTCCGGGCACCATGGGCTGGATCACATCGCTTGATCTCTACCGGGCGGTGGTCGAGCAGGTACCCTATCCGGTCAAGGCGCTGATCAGCTTCGGCAGTAATCCGCAGTTGACCAAACCGCCGACGGCACACACGGAGGCGGCCCTGAAGCAGCTGGAATTTTACGTGCATGCCGATCTGTTCATGAATCCGACGGCGGTCTATGCCGACATTATTCTGCCGGTCGCCTCCCCCTGGGAGCGATCCGGACTCTATCCCGGATTCCAGGTTTCACAGCGGGCGGAGTCACACCTGCAGTTGCGTCCGGCGGTGATTCCGCCCCGAGGGGAGGCGCAAAGCGATACCTGGATTGTCTTTCAGCTGGCCGTCCGGCTGGGACTGGCCGATCACTTTTTTGGTGGTGACATGCAACAGGCGCTGGAAAAACTGCTGGAGCCGTCCGGGGTTGCCCTGGAGACACTGCAGCAGCATCCCCAGGGCATCGATCTGGCACTGCAGACGCAGTATCAGAAATACCGCCAGCAGGGATTTGCCACGCCCTCGGGAAGATTGGAGCTCTACGCCTCCCGCTTCGAGGCCGCAGGCCATGATCCTCTACCGGACTTCGTATCCGGCTCGGACAGGGATGCCGCCTATCCGCTGCGCCTGACCTCGGCCAAATGGGTGCAATACTGTCACAGCCAGCAGCGCAATGTGCCGTCACTGCGCAAGCGCATGCCCGATCCCCTGGTGGAACTGCATCCGGACACGGCTGTTAACGGCGGCATTGCCGAGGGAGAGTGGGTGGTCGTCACGACGCCGCAGGGCTCGATACGCGCCCGCGCACGGTTCAATGAGTCGCTGGACCGGAATGTGGTCTGCGCCCAGTATGGCTGGTGGCAGGCCGGTGATGGCCTCGGTGGACGACACTACAATGGCCTGATTGATGCGGAAGAGATTGACCCTGTCAGTGGATCAAACAGTCTGCGCAGCGCCCGCTGCCGCATCAGCAAGATTGCTCCGGGCGAATGAACCGGATGTGGCCGCAGGAGTTACCCTGACCGGTTCAGGCGAGTGTGCTATTACCCGCGTCGCCGGCAAACGCGCCCGGAGGCGGTAAAACCCCGTTGTCAGTCAATACTGCGAATGGCGTCCGTCTCGCTGGAGAGCGGAAGCGGCACCAGATGCAGCCCGGTGCGCCGTTTTTTCGGCTCTTCCGGCTGTATATAGGGGCACTCATCCATGGGGCGCCAGTCGCAGGCGACGCCGGTCACCAGTTCATGCGGACAGCTATGGCAGATGTGTATATCCAGTTTCTTCAACATATCCAGGCCTCCTTTGCGGTTCATATTAAAAATAACGCAATATCATGCAATTGCAATACTTTTATGATATTTATTTTAGGAAGTGGATCTAACTTCTGGTAAAAGAAGCCGGAGTGACGCGGGGAGGGGTGATTGGTGGATGCGGGCGGCCTGTGTCGGCCGCCATGCCTGAACCGGGAGCGGGTTATTCAGGGCCTGTTTACAGGCCCCGGCTGATTATTTGCACTCACCGATGCGCTTGCCCGACCATTGATGATCCATCGTTATCTGCTGACCCTGCATCTCCATGGACATCTGCAGGGTGCCGTTCATGGTGTCGCCCTGTGACTCGAAGTGGCCGGTACCGGTCATGTTGCCACCATGCCCGGTGCAGGCCATTTTCCAGCTCACCTGTGAACTGCTCGCTTGCACGTCGCTGAACTCGCAGTTGTTGGCATTTTGCATGATCTCGTCTGGAGACAACCGGCTGGCGGTGAAGCAGTGCTGCATACTCTTGACCGTGGGTTGGGGCAGCATGGGCATTTTCGATGTGATCTGAACTTCCCACATGCCGGGGGTAATCTGCATATCCGCAGCATCCGCTGCTGTGGTGGACAATAACAGGGTGCTGGCAAGGATTGCATAACGAACAGACATGGTACTTCTCCTGAGGGTACGGACGGTTATCTCCAAGGCTGTGATTCTGACAGAGATCCCGGAGAGCGTCGATGCGGGAGTGACCGGGTGGCTTACTGCGGTGATACATGACCACTCTACCGCTCTGGGAACGCTGCCGTGTTAGCGGTATCATCGGCTGCTCACAAAACAACCCGCGATGGCGTCAGGTCCCGTTATGAATCGTTACTGGAGTTCGGTCGTTCACACGCTCACCCCCTATGTGCCGGGAGAGCAGCCCAAACAGACCGATCTGATCAAGCTCAATACCAACGAGAACCCCTATCCGCCCTCACCCCGGGCGCTACAGGCGATGGCGGCAGAGGCGGCGGAGAGCCTGCGGCTCTATCCCGATCCCAATGCCGAGCGGCTGAAGCAGGCGATTGCCGATCTGCACGGGCTGACCCCGGCACAGGTGTTTGTCGGAAATGGCTCCGATGAGGTGCTGGCCCACACCTTTCTGGCGCTGCTGAAACATGAGTCGCCGCTGCTGTTCCCGGATATCTCCTACAGTTTTTATCCGGTCTATTGCGGACTCTACGATATCGCCTTCAAACAGGTACCGCTCACGGAAGGGTTCGAGATCGACCCGGATGATTACCGGATTACCAACGGCGGGATTATTTTCCCCAATCCCAATGCGCCCACCGGCCGGTTGCTGCCGCTCACGGCTATCCGGGCAATCCTGGATAACAACCGGGATTCGGTGGTGGTGGTGGATGAGGCCTATATCGATTTTGGCGGTGAGTCCGCCATTGCCCTGGTGAATCGCTATCCCAACCTGCTGGTCATCCAGACCTTCTCCAAATCGCGCTCCCTGGCGGGGTTGCGGGTCGGTTTTGCGCTCGGCAACGCTGAACTGATCGAGGCTCTGGAACGGGTCAAAAACAGCTTCAACTCCTACCCGCTGGACCGTTTCGCCATTAATGGCGCGGTGGCCGCGATCGAGGATCGGGTCTATTTCACCGAGACCTGCCAACGGGTGATCGCCACCCGGGAGCATCTGACACAACAGTTGATCACGCTGGGATTCCAGGTGCTGCCGTCGGCGGCCAATTTCCTGTTTGTGCGCCACCCCGGATGGGATGCCGGGGAGCTGGCCGCCCGCCTGCGGGAGCGATCCATTATTGTGCGGCACTTCCGCCAGCCCCGGATCGACCAGTTCCTGCGTATCACCATCGGTAGCGACCAGCAGACTCAACGGCTCTGCGAAGCCTTGGCCGACATTCTCGAATAACGGTTACCGTAGGTCTCGGATAATCGGTTCAACCCTGTGTGGATTGTTGATAAGCACCGCAACGGTGCATTGCTGCACCAGGGTGGCTGCAGCCGCTGACCGATAACTCTGAAAATATTTTTACCGGCGCTGATTCTGGCGCATTTCTTACCGATGGCATGCTCCTTGCTGAATGCTGCTGTATTCGCAGGAGGTATTGTCCATGTCAGTGGTTGGTTGTTTTTCGCTTGAGCCTCACTCCCTCGTGGTGATGCAGCGGTTTCCGGGCCGCCCCGTTATCGGGAGGGCATACTGATGTCCCTGGAAGTCAGGACCACCTGTCCCTATTGCGGCGTCGGTTGTGGTGTTATAGCCAGACGGGAACCCTCGGGTGCGGTGACCATCACGGGCGATCCGGAGCACCCGTCGAATTATGGCCGACTCTGCTCCAAGGGGAGTGCCCTGGGTGAGACGTTGGGTGAATCGGGCCGCCTGCTGACGCCGATGGTGAACGGTCGTGAGGTGGATTGGGATACCGCACTGGATAGTGTGGCCAATGGCCTGCAACAGGCGATTCGTGAGCATGGGCCGGAATCGGTCGCCTTCTATGTCTCGGGTCAACTGCTGACCGAAGACTACTATGTGGCCAACAAGCTGATGAAGGGGTTTATCGGCGCGGCCAATATCGATACCAACTCCCGCCTCTGTATGTCATCCGCCGTGGCGGCACACAAGCGTGCCTTCGGTGCCGATGTGATGCCCTGCAGTTATGATGATCTGGAGCGGGCCAAGCTGATTGTGCTGGCCGGCTCCAATGCCGCCTGGTGCCATCCGGTGATCTACCAGCGCATCATGGCCAGCAAACAGCAGAATCCGGATCTGCAGATCGTCACCATCGATCCCCGAATGACACCTACCGCCGCGACGGCTGATCTGCACCTGGCGATCCGGCCCGGTACGGATGCCCTGCTGTTCAACGGCCTGCTGGTCTACCTGGAACAACAGGGTGAACGCAACAGCCTGTTCGTCCGGCAGGCAACCCGGGAGAGTGAGGCCGCGTTGGCGGTGGCAGCCCTGGATGCCCCGGATATCGCCCGGGTCGCCAAGGGTTGCGGACTCGCGCCGGCAGCGGTGGAGCGTTTTTATCGCCTGTTTGCCCGTACCGAGCGGGTGGTTACCGTCTACTCCCAGGGCATCAATCAGTCCAGCAGCGGCGTGGACAAGATCAACGCCATTATCAACTGCCACCTGCTGACCGGTCGTATTGGTCGTCCCGGTATGGGACCCTTCTCCCTGACCGGGCAACCCAATGCCATGGGTGGGCGTGAGGTAGGAGGGCTGGCCAACCAGTTGGCCGCCCACATGGAGCTTGAGTCCGAGGCGGATCGGGAGCGGGTGAAACGCTTCTGGGAGGCACCGGCAATACCCCGGCGGGGTGGACTGAAAGCGGTCGATCTGTTTGACGCCGTGGAAGCGGGCAGGATCCGGGTGCTCTGGATAATGGCCACCAATCCGGCGGTCAGCCTGCCGGACTCGGATCGGATACGTCGCGCCCTGGAAAAATGCGCGCTGGTGATCGTCTCCGACTGCGTGGCTGCGACGGACACCCTGGAGCTGGCGCACATCCGCCTGCCCGCCACCACCTGGGGTGAACGTGATGGTACGGTCACCAGCTCGGAACGCCGCATCTCGCGCCAGCAAGCCTTTCTGCCTGCGCCGGGGGAGGCGCGGCCGGACTGGTGGATCGTCAGCCAGGTGGCGAGCCGCATGGGCTTTTCCAGGCAATTCAACTATCAGCGCCCCAGTGAGATTTTTCGTGAACATGCGGCCCTTTCGGGCTTTGAAAACCGCGGTGGCCACCGGGCCTTTGATATCAGCGGCTACGCGGATCTGAGTGATGCCGCGTATGAGGCACTCACTCCCCGCCAGTGGCCGCTCACCAGGAGGGAGCCCAGCGGCACCTGTCGCCTGTTCAGTGAGGGCCTGTTCTGTACCGAAGACGGCCGGGCGCGGTTTGTGCCGGTGACGCCCGGACCGCCGAAAAACATGCCAAACCAGGAATATCCGCTGACCCTGAACAGTGGCCGGGTGCGGGATCATTGGCACACCATGACCCGTACCGGCCTGTCACCCCGACTCGCCAGTCACACCATCGAACCCTATGCGGAGGTCCATCCCGATGATGCGGCTCTGTACGACCTGGCCGATGGAGCCCTGGCGTGCATCGAGAGTCCCACGGGCAGCGCCACGGTACGGGTGCGGGTGACCGCCGGCCAGCAACCGGGCAGTCTGTTCATGCCGATGCACTGGAATGGCCAGTTTGCCGAGACCGGCCGGGTCAATGCGCTGCTGCCGGGGGTGACCGATCCGCTCTCCGGACAGCCGGAGTTCAAGCAGGGTCGGGCACGCATCCGTGAACGCCGCTATGCCTGGCACGGATTCCTGTTTTCGCGCCGCCGGTTACAGCCGGTCGGGGCTGACTACTGGGCACGTTCCCGGGGTGCGGGCTGCTGGCGCTACGAGATGGCGGGCGATCTGACCCCGCAGGACTGGGCCGGGATGGCCCGCTCCTATCTCTGCAGCGCGGAGCAGGAGGTCGGCTGGATGGAGTATTCCGACCGGGCCGCCAACCGCTATCGCGCCGCCCGCTTTGTCGACAACAGCCTGGAGAGCTGCCTGTTCATCGGTCCGGATCTGGAGCTGCCGCCGCGCGACTGGATCGAAGTGCTGTTTGGCAAGGCATCACTGGACATCGCTGAGAGGGCCAGCCTGCTCTCCGGTCATGCGCCGGATAAACGCGCGGACGTGGGCAGGATCGTCTGCGCCTGTCACGGGATTGGGGAGAAGCGCATCCAGGCGGGGATACAGGTACAGGGGTTGAACAGTGTCGAGGCTATTGCCGAGGTGTTGAAGGCGGGGAGTGGCTGCGGCTCCTGCGTGCCTGAGATTCGGGCCATGCTGGCAGCGGGATAGGGGCTTCGATCCGTTACTGGAAGCAAGGGGTGGGGCGCACCTTGGAGTGGGACCCGGTTCCCAGAAATACGCGTTCCCACCCAGAGCGTGGGAACGCGGGGGTAAGTTCGAGTAAATAAAAAACCCCGCACCAGGGTGCGGGGTCTTCTGTTCTGCACAGCGATTTAACGGCTTACTTGTGCACGCCCAGGCGATCTCTCCAGCCGGGGAAGATCTGATCCGCATCCTGCGGGAAGGACTCGAAGGCACGGGCGAACTCCTTGTGCTCCTTGGCGTATTCGACCGGATCGGCACCCTCTTTCCAGCACTCGTAGGCCTGGCGCAGGGAGATGGCGCCGGCCGCCGGGCTGTCGATGTGGCCGTAGGAGCCGCCGCCGGAGGTGTTGATCACGTTGCCGTGGCCCAGGTTTTCGAAGAAGCCGGGCAGACGCAGGGCGTTCATGCCACCGGAGATGATCGGGGTAGTCGGTTTCATGCCGTACCACTCCTGGTGATAGAACGGACCGTCACAGCTGTCCCGCTCGATCATGTAGGCGATGATCTTGTCATCCCGCGAACCTTCCATCTTGCCGTAACCCATGGTGCCGACGTGGATACCGGACGCACCCTGCAGACGGGCCATCTTGGCCAGCACGAAAGCGGTGTAACCGCGTTTGGAGGAGGGCGAGGTGACGGCACCGTGACCGGCACGGTGGTAGTGCAGGTACTGGTTGGGATACTGCCGGCGTGCCGTGGTGATCATGCCGGGGCCGCCGACATAACCGTCCACCAGGAAGGCGACGTGGGAGGCGTTCTCGCCAAAGGTCTCCAGGATGTAATCGGCGCGGGCCAGCATTTCATAATGGTCATCCGCCGTGATATTGGCGGAGAACAGCTTGGCCTGTCCGGTCTCGTCCTGGGCGCGTTTCATGGCGTCAGCGACCAGCGGCATCACCTTTTTCATCGGGCAGAACACCTGGTTGCCCTGGGGCTCGTCGTTCTTGATGAAGTCGCCACCCAGCCAGAACTGGTAGGCTGCCGAGGCAAACGGCTCGGGACGCAGGCCCAGTTTCGGTTTGATAATGGTGCCGGCAATGTAACCACCGTCCTTCACCGGACGACCCAGGATACGCCACATATCACTGATGTCCTTGGAGGGACCGTCAAACAGCTGCAGCATCTTGGGTGGCACGTAGAAATCCTGCATCTGGGCGCTCTTTACATCGCCCATGCCCTGGTTATTACCAATGGCGAGGGTGAGGAAAGAGACCAGCATGATGCGACCATCGGTAACATTGCGATCGAACAGCTCATTCGGGTAGGCGATCTTCATGATGCCGTTGGCTTCATCGATCTCATACACCAGCGCGTCGACACCCTTGGTGAAGTCGTCGGTGGTGGAAACCTCGACGTTGGTGCCGGTGGAGGACTCGGCAGCGAAGTGTGCCGCGGTAGCAAGATAACCGTGGCCGGCTGCGGGCTCCATGGTGTAGGCAACCAGGATATGGTTGCCGTCAGCGATCAGCTTGTCTTCGTTCAGGCTCAGGTCGGCATAGCGACTGGTTTGGTCAAGGGCCATCTGTTGTTACCTCACTACTCTCTAATTTTGATTGGGCTGTCTGGTACAGTGCGATGCGTTGATTCGGCTTCTCCCTCAGGAGTTGCGGTGACTATAGCCATCGATCACTATAAATAAAACTAAAACTTTTTGATTGTTGTGATAAGGTAGCGCTTATGTGTAAGTACGGGGTGATGCGTTATGAATTTCACGATTCGTCAGTTAAAAGTGTTCGAGGCCGTAGCCAATCACTTGAGTTTTACCAGGGCGGCTGATGAGTTATATCTTAGTCAGCCGGCGGTTTCCATGCAAATCAAACAGTTAGAGGAGAGTGTCGGCCTACCGCTGTTTGAGAAGCTGGGTAAGAAAATTCACCTCACGGCAGCGGGTCGGGAACTCCACACTTACGGAAAGGCCATCTTCCGGCAACTGGATGAGATGGAAGAGGTGATGGAGGCTCAGAAGGGCCTGAGTCGCGGCCGTCTGGATATCGCCGTCGCCAGTACCGTCAACTATTTTGCGCCCCGTGCCCTGGGCGCGTTTTCCCGTCGCTATCCCGGCGTGCGTCTCAGCCTCTCGGTCAATAACCGCAAGGAACTCATGCGTATGCTGGATCAGAATGAGAAGGATCTGGTGCTGATGGGGCAGCCACCTGAAGCTCTTGATCTGGAATATGAAGAGTTTATGGATAATCCGCTGGTGGTGATCGCACCACCTGACCACCCGCTGGTGGGGGAGAAGCATATTGCACTGCAAAAGCTCGCCGAAGAGACCTTTCTGATGCGGGAGGCCGGTTCGGGTACCCGATTGGCGCTGGAGCGTTTTTTTCAGGAACAGGCCCTTGAGCTGAACTGTGGCATGGAGCTGAATGGCGGCGAGGCTATCAAGCAGGCGGTCAGGGCCGGGCTCGGTCTGGCGGTGGTTTCGGCCCACACCATTGAACTGGAGCTGGAAACCGGTCGGCTGGTCACCCTGGATGTGGAGGGTTTTCCGCTGCTGAAGAAGTGGTTCATGGTGCACCGCCGTGGCAAGCGATTGTCACCCTCCGCCCAGGCGTTCCATGATTTTCTGCTGGGTGATGGTCTGGCCGAAATTCAGAAAATTAGGTAGGGACTTGGCGCGGCCTGTTAGGCTAGAATGGCCGGTTTCGCTTATTGCGATTGCACAATCACCAGCATCGGGAGCCAGCTTCCACCAGTAAACGGGTGGATATTTCCCGGCGGCTATACTTTACAATGGCCGCTGGGGCCTCCAGTGGAACGTACGGGTAAGGGCATGTCAGAGCGGCAACAGAGCAGCAGGTCAGGATCGTCTGGAACATTCAAACTGCTCAACAGTATCGAATATCCCAGGGATCTCCGGTTGCTGCCGCCTGAGCGTTTGCCGACGCTGGCCGAGGAGTTGCGCTGTTTTCTGATTGAAACCGTGTCACGCACGGGCGGGCACCTCGCCGCCGGACTCGGGGTGGTAGAGCTGACCATTGCACTCCACTATGTACTCAACACCCCAGAGGATCGGCTGCTCTGGGATGTGGGGCATCAGGCCTATCCACACAAGATTCTGACCGGTCGTCGCGAGCGCATGGGCAGCCTGCGCCAACGTGATGGTATCTCCGGTTTTCCCCGGCGCGAGGAGAGCGACTACGATACTTTTGGCGCCGGCCACTCCAGCACCTCTATCGGCGCGGCACTGGGGATGGCCGCTGCTGCCAAGCAACAGAACATCAAGCGCGATGTGGTGGCGGTGATCGGTGATGCGGCGATGGGCGCCGGGATGGCGTTCGAGGCACTTAATCACGCCGGTGCGCTGGATCTGGATTTGCTGGTGGTGCTGAACGATAACGACATGTCTATTTCGGATCCTGTCGGCGCCTTCAGAAACCATTTGGCCCGTCTGCTTTCCAGCAAGTTCTATACCCGGGTACGGGAGGGCGGAAAATCGGCTCTCAGCAGCCTGCCGCATATTTCCGAGCTGGTGGGGCGCTGGGAAGAGCATATGAAGGGTATGGTGATGCCCGGCACCCTGTTTGAAGAGTTGGGATTCAATTATATCGGCCCGATCGACGGACATGACCTGGAGACCCTGACCGCCACCCTGCAGAACATGAAGGTGATGCATGGCCCGCGGTTGCTGCATGTCGTGACCCAGAAAGGCAAAGGCTACAAGCCGGCGGAAGGGGACCCGCTGGTCTATCACGGGGTTACCCCGTTTGACCCCAAGACCGGCAAGATGGATAAGAAGAGCGCCTCCGGTCCCAGTTATACGGAGATCTTCGGCCGCTGGTTGTGCGACGCGGCCACGGCCGACAAGCGGCTGGTGGCGATTACCCCGGCCATGTGCTCGGGTTCCGGGATGGTGCAGTATGCGGAACGTTTTCCTGATCGCTATTACGATGTGGGCATTGCGGAACAGCATGCCGTTACCTTCGCTGCAGGCCTGGCCTGTGACGGGATGAAACCGGTGGTGGCGATCTACTCCACTTTCCTGCAGCGTGCTTACGATCAGCTCATCCATGACGTGGCGCTGCAAAACCTGGATGTCACTTTTGCCGTGGACCGGGCCGGCCAGGTGGGGGCCGATGGCGCCACCCACGCCGGTAGTTTTGATCTGAGTTATGCGCGCTGCATCCCCAACATGGTGGTGATGGCGCCATCGGATGAGAATGAGTGCCGGAAGCTGCTGCAGACCGCCTATCAGCATGAGGGACCGGCCCTGGTCCGTTATCCCCGAGGCTCCGGTTGCGGTGCCCAGGTGGCCGAGGGGCTGGAGGCCCTGCCCCTGGGTAAGGGTGAGATTCGACGGTCGGGTCAGCGGATAGCGATCCTGGCCTTCGGCAGTCTACTGGATACGGCGCTGGAGGTGGCGGAGAAAGTCGATGCCACGGTAGCCAATATGCGCTTCGTCAAACCGCTCGATGAAGCGCTGGTGCAGCAACTGGCCAATACCCATACGCTGCTGATCACGCTGGAAGAGAATGTTATACAGGGCGGTGCCGGGTCTGCCGTCAATGAGTACCTGGCGGCTATTCAGCACCGGGTCCGTGCCATCAATCTCGGTTTGCCTGACCACTTCATTGAACATGCCACACCGGCTGAACAGCTGCAGATGGCGGGTCTTGACCGTGAAACTGTTCTGGCGGTCATCAAGCGGGCGCTGGAGTCGGGCAGCGACCGGGCGGTGGGATAACCTGTCGTGGGTGACTCGGTGATCGGCCATCTCCCCTCCCTGGTGTATCAAATTGATCAGGACCTTGCGCCCAGCTGAATAGTTCCAGCTAGTCGGTATTGCCGTGGCGCAGGGGATGTTATCTCCCAGCCGTGTGGATTATAAAAATAAAGAGAGGATGATTATGAAGCGTTTTATCGCCCTGTTCGTGGTGTTGGGTGCTGTCCTGATGGCGGCTCCCGGTATCATCGGCTTTCAGGTGGAGAAGTACTATCAGGGACTGATGCAGCAGTTTGCGAAAGGAGGAGTCGAGTTGGTCTCTCAGGATTACCAGCGGGCCTGGTTTGGTGCCGAGAGTCGTACCGGTTTTCTGGTCAGGATTCCTGCGGGGGCGGATCGCAGCAAGACGGAAACGCTGAATTTTTCTCTGGTGAGTCACATTGTGCATGGGCCGTTAACGACCGAAGGAGTCCGGCTGGCGGATATTCAGAGTGACATCAGGGTGGAGGGTGAATCACTGCTGCCGGCGGATTATGAGGCGGTGGTCAGGACACTGATCGGAATAGATGGTCAGGGCAGTACGCGGATTGACCTCCCGGCCAGTGAGATTCCGGCCAGTGGTCAGCGCCCTTCAATCCGCTTCAGTGGGGTCGAGGGCGAAATGCGTTTTGATGCCGCCTTTGAACAGGTGGATGCCCGTTTCACCCTGCCGACGTTGCGGCTGGCACAACAGAGTGGGCAGCTACTGGAAATTGATGGGATGCAGTTCGACTCGCACTCCCGCAGGGATATCTCCGGGTTGATGCTGGGAGGGGGGCGGTTCGAGATTGGCCGCATTGGCCTGCGGGATGAGGAGGCCGGTAGCCGATTTGAAATACGTCAACTGGGCATAGACGCGGAGAGTAACGCCAGCGAGACCGCGGTCAGCGCCTCTGTCCGTTACCGGCTTGAAGAGCTGGAGGTGAACGAAACCGCATACGGTCCGGCGGATATTCAGCTGGGAGTCGGTAATCTGTCACCCAAGGCGTTGCTGCAGGTCCAGCAATCGATCGATGAGATCAATGCCCAGCAGCTGTCGGATGAAAAGAAAGGGATGGCGCTGTTGAGTGTGCTGATGGGCAATGCCCCGGCCCTGCTCAAGGGTGATCCGGTAGTGACCATTGACAAGCTCAGTATTCAGACCCCGGATGGATTAATAACGGGCAAGCTCTCGGTTCAGTCGGTTGGTCTGGAGTTGAAAGAGATCGGCAATGCGCCGGCGGTGCTCAATAAGCTGGTTGCGGACGCGTCGCTACAGATGCCGAAGCGGTTGTTCATGCTACTGGTGCAGCAGAAGGTGGAGGCCGATCTGCTGCGGCAGTTTGAGCAGCGCCGGTTGATCGAGCCTGAAAGTGAGATGCCTGACACCGAACAGCTGAAGGAGATGGCGGCAACACTGGCCGATCGGCAACTGAGTCTGCTGCTCGGTCAGGAGATTCTGTTGGCGCAGGGCGATATGATTGCTACCCAGGCGACACTCTCTGGCGGACTGCTGAGTGTCAACGGAAAGACCATACCCCTGCCGCAGCCGCCGCAGTAAGCGGATCAGTCAAATAGGAGCGGCTTCGCCGCCGAAGCCGCTCCTGTAATTCGCTACCATTCCTCTGTCGGGGCTTGATCGGAAACACAGGCCTCTCAGCCGTTTCTCTCATCCATCATTTGTTCGATGATCGGAGTCAGGATAATCTCCATAGCCAACCCCATTTTCCCTCCGGGCACCACGATCGAGTTGCGGCGTGACATGAAAGAGTCATGCAGCATTGAGAGCAGGTAAGGAAAGTCGACTTTGAATTTCTTGGGGTCGCGGAAACGGATGACCACAAAGCTTTCGTCCGGACTGGGAATGTCCCGGGCAATGAAAGGGTTTGAGGTGTCGACGGTGGAAACGCGCTGGAAGTTTATATCGGTGCGCGAGAATTGCGGCGTGATGTAGTTGATGTAATCCGGCATGCGACGCAGGATGGTGTCGACAATGGCCTCGGCTGAATAGCCGCGTTCGGCATTGTCGCGGTGAATCTTCTGAATCCACTCCAGGTTGACAATGGGAACGACCCCGATCAGCAGGTCGACATACTGGGCGACGTTGGCGTCATCCGTGACCACCCCGCCATGCAGGCCTTCGTAAAACAGTAGATCGGTTTCTCCCGGGATATCCTCCCAGGGGGTGAACTGGCCCGGTTCCAGGGCGGTGCCCAGGCGGGCATTGTGCTCGGCCGCCTCTTCCTCGCTGTGCAGGTAGTAGCGTTTCTTGCCGTTGCCGTGATCACCATAGGACCTGAACAGCTTCTCCAGTTCGCCAAACAGATTGGAGTCAGGGCCGAAGTGACTCAGGTTTTCTCCATGTTTTGATGCCTCGGCAACGGCCTCGCGCATCGCAACTCGGTCATAACGGTGGAAGCTGTCGCCTTCGATAATGGCCGGAGTCACGCCGTCACGATAAAAAATGTGCTCAAAGGCACGCTTTACAGTGGAGGTCCCTGCGCCGGATGAGCCGGTAACGGCAACGATCGGATGTTGTTTGGACATGTTAAACCCCTGAGTTTATAACTTCTTCTCCAGATTACCGGCAATTCTGACAGTGGTGAAGCGGGAGGAGAAGTAACAATAATTTTCCTTATCTATAAGCCATTGTTATGTGTGTGCTTGCTTTTATCAGTCTAGCCGTGATTTTTTCTGACCCCGGTATGGAGTGTTGACCAGCCACTGTAACAGACCTGGCATCAGCCGGCGGGGATGCCGATACTGGCGGCTGCATGCTGCAGGGCGGATAGGCGCCGGTTGTGTTGGTGCCCCTCATTCAGGCGGCCCAATACTCCCTGTTTCTGCAGCATCTCGTAGACTTGGGGTCGGCCGCCCACCAGAAAAACCTGGCGACCGGTACTCTGGGCATTGAAGATCATGTCATCCAGGGCACGGCTGGAGGTGAAGTCAACCTTGGCCACGTCACTGAGATCCAGCACCAGGGCGCGATACTGATCAAATTGGGCCAGCCGTCGGGACATCTCCTTGGCGGCGCCAAAACTCATGGGGCCGGCCAGGTGGTAGAGCAGGATGTCACCCCTGGCCGCCTTGATGATTAGCTTCTCCTCATCGGACAAGGGAGTCTCGGTCTGATCGGGATCGGTAATGGTGCTGATACTTTTTAGCTGCAGATCCACCATCTCCTTCATGAACAGCATGCTGGCCATCACCATGCCGGTCGCAACGGCAATCATCAGATCGACAAATACCGTCAGCAGCAACACCACCAGCATTTTGACAATGCCGGACAGGGGGACCTGCCGCAGCCGTTTGAAGTAGTCCCAGTCGATAATGTCAGTGCCCACCTTAATGAGGATGCCGGCCAGTACCGCTTTGGGTATATGGCTGGCCAAACCGCCGGCACCCAGAATACAGCCGAGCAGAATCAGGGAGTGCAGGGCACCGGAGATGGGAGTCCTGCCGCCCGCCTTGATGTTCACCACGGTACGCATAGTGGCCCCGGCACCCGGCAGACCACCGAAAAAGCCCGCCACCGTGTTGCCTATGCCCTGGCCTATCAGCTCCCGGTCAGACTTGTGGTAGCCGCGGGTAATATTGTCCGCCACCAGTGACGTGAGCAGTGAATCGATGGCGCCCAGAGCGGCCAGGGTCAGGGCCGACTTGATCATGCCGGGAAGTAATAGCAGGTCAAAGGCGGGTATTTGCAGTGTGGGAATGCCGGTAGGGATCTCACCAAGTAGCGGTGCGCTGCTTCCGGGGAACAGGAACCATACCGCCGTGGTGCCGAGGATCAGGGCAATCAACGGAGCGGGTATCAGTTTGTTGAGTTGTGGCAGAAATGCGGGAACCGTATAAACAACAATCAGGGTTAACAGTCCGAGGGTCGCCGCATCTGGCTGGATATTACTGAGAAAATCCGGGATGGCCTGCATGGCCAGGAGCGGCCGGGCCGGGCTGTCGAATCCCACCAGGGGGCCGATCTGCAGCAGGATAATGATGACGCCGATGCCGCTCATGAAACCTGAAATCACCGGGTGCGGCACCAGTTCAATGAATTTTCCCACGCGCAACAGGCCGAAAATGATCTGGAACACCCCGCCCAGGACCACCACGCCAAAAGCGAGTGCAGCTCCGTGCGCCGGATTGTCCGGAAACATGCCGGTGTACTGGGTGAATATCATTGCCATGACCACGGTCATCGGGCCGGTCGGTCCGGAAACCTGTGCCGGCGTGCCGCCGAACAGCGCGGCAAAAAAGCCGACGAAGATAGCGCCGTAGATACCGGCAATCGGGCCGGCTCCCGAGGAGACGCCCATGGCCAGGGCGAGGGGCAAAGCGACCACCGCGGCCGTCAGACCGCCATAGATATCACCTTGCAGATTACGCAGATGAAAACCGTTGACGAGTGGCATGGAGCGTTACCGGATCGGGTCGTAAACGAATGAGATTAACATATTTCAACTGGACTGGAAGGGTCGGTTGGCGTGATTATTTGTTGACGATACAGTAAAGCATTGATAGGCGTCGGGCCGATGGGGCGCAGGGCGCTTTCTTGATAAATATAAGACTGGACTGATATACTTCCGTGCCCAATTTGCCGGGTGTGGCTGGCTGCCAGGCCGGCAATCTTATAAGGTATATGCAGACTGCCTGGCTATATCAGGTGAACAGTTCGGGGCGGGTCTTTTGGGGCTCGGACTATGCCGCGTTGCCCCGGATTCAGGGTGGCCGATAATCATAATATTAATTTTCGGGGTATAACAGTTGATGGAGTCTGCGGTCTCGCTGGAGAAGAAGGAATCGATCACGCTGGACGTGAAAAAAATTGTCGCGGCTGTGGTCTTTACGCTGCTTGCCATCGGCATGGCAACGGTTGTTCCGAGCATACAGATTGCCTGGGTCACTGCCCTGCTGTTGTTGACCATCTATCTGTTTGCATTTGAAGTGGTCGGTGTGGATGTGGCCGCCTTGACCGTCATGGTGTTACTGGGCCTGACCAGCCTGCTGGCACCGATCATGGGGCTGTCGGAAGGACTGGTCTCCACCACCCATCTGTTTGACGGCTTTTCCAGCAATGCCGTGATCTCCATTATTGCGGTGATGATTATCGGCGCTGGGCTGGACAAGACGGGCGTGATGAGCAAGGTGGCGGCGTTTATTCTCGATGCCGGCGGCAGTACCGAGAAGCGGATCATCCCCATCATTTCGGGCACCGTGGCGTTCATCTCCTCCTTCATGCAGAACGTGGGTGCCGCCGCACTGTTTCTCCCGGTGGTGAGTCGTATCTCCGCTCGCTCCGGCCTGCCGATGTCGCGACTGCTGATGCCGATGGGGTTTTGTGCCATCCTTGGCGGAACCGTGACCATGGTCGGCTCCTCGCCACTGATCCTGCTCAATGATCTGATTCTGACCTCCAACAAGGCCCTGCCGGCTGATCATCAGATGCAGGTCTGGTCACTCTTTTCCGTCACCCCGGTGGGTGTTGCCCTGGTGGCTACCGGTATTATCTATTTTGTGCTGGCAGGCCGCTTCGTGCTGCCGGGTGCGGGTGGCGACAGCGGTACGACCGCCACCAATTCTATGGAATACTTTCAGCGCATCTATGACATCGACTACGCCCTGTTTGAAGTGGTGGTACCACCGGAGAGTGAGCTGGTCGGTATGATGCTGGATGACGTGGAGACGGAATACCGGGTCCGTGTGATTGCCACCAAGGGAGCGAATGGCCGAATTCGTATCGGACGAGGCGATCTGGCCCGCGATTTCGCCATTGAAGGTGGTATGGTGCTGGGTGTGCTCGCCTCGCCCAAACATCTGGCAGGCCTGGTCGAGAAATTCGATCTGCGGCTGCGTAACGGCCTCAAGTCGTTTGCCGAATCCCTCGCCTCCACCAAGGCGGGTATCGCCGAACTGGTCATTCCCCCCGGCTCGCAACTGATTGGCAAGAGCGCCCGAGATGTCTGGCTGCGCAAGACCTACGGCGTCGCCATGGTGGCGCTGCATCGCAACGGCGAAACCCTGCATGAGGGTGACCATATTCGTGATCTTCCGCTCAAGGCGGGCGATACCCTGGTTGTGCATACCACCTGGGATTCCCTGGTGCGCCTGGAATCGGACCGCAACTTCGTGGTGGTCACCACGGAATATCCCCATGAAGAGACCCGCCCGCAGAAAGTGGGATGGGCCGGACTGTTTTTTGTGATAGCCCTCTCCATGGTGCTGTTCACCGATATCCGGCTCTCGATTGCACTGCTGACAGGAGCTATCGGCATGGTGCTTTCGGGGGTGTTGAAGATTGAAGAGGCCTATTCGGCGGTCTCCTGGAAGACAGTGTTTCTGCTGGCCAGCCTGATTCCGTTGGGACTGGCGGTGGAGACCAGCGGCACTGCCAAGTGGATTGCCGAGCAGACCATTTCAGTGGTTGGCGAAATGCCCGTCTGGGTGATTCAAAGTGCGGTCGCCGCACTGGCCACTTTCTTTACCCTGGTGATGTCCAATGTCGGTGCGACCGTGCTGCTGGTCCCCCTGGCGGTGAACATCGCCATTGGTGTGGGTGCCGACCCGGCGGTGTTTGCCCTGACGGTGGCCATTGCCACCTCCAACTCCTTCCTGATACCGACCCATCAGGTAAACGCACTGATCATGGGGCCGGCCGGCTATCGGGTGCCTGACTTTATGCGAGCCGGTGGCGTGATGACACTGCTGTTCCTGGTAGTGATGATCGGCATGATGAACCTGTTGTTTTGATTTACCCCGGTTACCCATTCAATTAGTAGTTGGGGTGAGCTTGTGAACCCCGGCGGGGTTTCACGCGAGTGCGCATGCTGTTGGAGTTCGTTCGTCACCCCGATTTACGGTTTTGTGGCGGCTGTGCAGATCAGAACAGGCGGGCGTTCAGCCACAGGTGGGTAAGGATGCTCGCAACATAGGCGAACAGGATCACCGGCGTCCATCTCAGGTGGCTGAAGAAAGTGTACTTGCCATTGGATTGCCCCATCAACGCCACGCCGGCGGCCGAACCGATCGCCAGCACGGAACCGCCGGTGCCGACACTCAGGGTCGCCAACAGCCACTCGCCCCGCGACATCTCCGGCATCATGGTCAGCACGCTGTACATGGTCGGGATATTCTCCAGCACCGCCGACGCCAGACCGACCGCGATATTGGCGGAGGTGGGGCCCCACTGGCTGTACATGATATCGGAAGCGATGGCCAGGTAACCGATATAGCCGAGTCCCCCGACCGACAGTGCCACGCCATAGATGAACAGCAGGGTGTCCCACTCCACCCGGGCCACCCGGACGAACACATCAAACGGATTTCTGCTGTCGATCGGGATGGGTGATGCCAGTTGCTCGGCATCCTCCACCCCCTCTTCCCGGAGCCGGTGGGTTTTTTTCAGGTAGAAGCCAAAGAACTGCAGGTAGGAGAGGCCGGTGAGCATGCCGATCACGGCCGGCAGGTGCAGTACACCTCTGAAAAATACTGCCGTGGCGATGGTGCAGATGAACAGCAGGATAATACGTCTTGCCCCGCGCAGCATACGGGTCGGTGCGCAGTGAGGGTCTGGTCTTCCCTTCGGCAATGCCAGGTGCATGGCGCAGGCCGGTATCAGGAAATTGATGAGTGACGGAATGAACAGGTTAAAGAAGCTCCAGAAGTCCAGGGTGCCATTGCTGCTCTGGATATTCTGTTGCCAGACCATCAGGGTAGTGATGTCGCCAAACGGGCTGAAAGCGCCGCCGGCATTGGCGGCAATCACCACATTCAGGCAGCCCAGGCTGATGAAACGCCGATTATCCGGCTCGATCACCAGGATCAGGGCACCAACCAGTAGCGCGCTGGCCAGGTTGTCGAGGAACGGCGACAGCAGAAAGGTGGTGATCCCGCTGCTCCAGAACAGTCCGCGATAGCTGAGTCCCCTGTTACACAGCCAGGCGCGCAGCGTCTTGAACACACGCCGCTCACCCAGGGCATTAATGTAGGTCATCACCACCAGGATCAGCAGCATCAGCTCGGCATACTGGAGCAGGCTTTGCCGCACACTCTGTTCCGCCTGATCGGTAGTGCCGGTAGTCATCGCGTACCAGCCGATCAATGCCCATATAATGCCGGCGGCGATGATTACCGGTTTGGATTTTCTGAGGTGGGTGTACTCCTCGAAGCTCACCAGGAGGATGGCGAGGGCGAAAGCCGCCAGGGCGAAATAGCCGCTCCAGTGCGCTGTCATCGTCGGCAGGAGCCGGTCCACGTCGGCCGCCATGGCGACACCACTGTTGAACAGCAGCAAGAGAAAGATCAGCTTGAGTGTTGTTCGGGTGATCTGCATGTTGTCGCTTGGTGTCAATGAACCAGCGCCCATGATAACGGAAACCATGCAGTCCGAACCACCGGCAGTAGTGCCTGCCGGTGGTTACCCGGAATCAGAAAATGGCTGAGTTGATCCAGAGATGGGTATAGATGCTGGCGGCGTAGCCCAGGGCGATCACCGGCGCCCACTTCAGGTGACCGAAGAAGGTGTAGCGGCCACGCGCCTGACCCATCAGCGCCACCCCGGCGGCGGAACCGATGGAGAGCAGCGAACCACCGACACCGGCGGTGAGGGTGACCAGCAGCCACTGTCCCATGGACATGTCAGGCAGCATGGTGAGTACGGCGAACATCACCGGGATGTTGTCGACAATGGCGGAGAGAATACCGACGATCACATTGGCGGTGGTGGCACCCAACTGGATATACATCAGTTCCGAGGTCAACGACAGGTAACCGATGAAGCCCAGGCCGCCCACGCACAGCACCACGCCATAGAAAAAGAGCAGGGTATCCCACTCCGCGCGCGCCACCTTGCTGAACACGTCGAAGGCGACCAGGTCACCCATCTGGCCATCGTGTTCCAGTTCGGTGGCGGCCTCGCCGTTGCTGGTGTTCCGTTCACGATGATAGGTCTTCTTCAGGTAGAAGCCGAAGAACTGCAGGTAGGCCAGGCCTGTCAGCATGCCGATGACCGGTGGCATGTGCAGAAAATTGTGGAAACTGACGGCGGTGACAATGGTCAGCAGGAACAGCACGATAATGCGTCGGGCGCCCCGCTTCATGGCCACCGGTTTTCCACCGCCGCTGGGTTGTTCATTGGGTACGGCAAAATGCATGATGGCCGCCGGCACCAGCCAGTTGACCAGGGACGGAATAAACAGGGCGAAGAAGCTGCCGAAAGCAACCACCCCCTGGGGGGTCTGTACCCCTTTCTGCCACACCATCAGGGTGGTGATATCACCGAACGGGCTGAAGGCGCCGCCGGCATTGGCGGCGACCACGATGTTGATACAGGCCAGCAGGATGAACTTGCTGTTGCTGCCGCCTACCGCCAGCACCACCGCACACATCAGCAAGGCGGTAGTCAGATTGTCGGCAACCGGCGAGATGAAGAAGGCGAGTACCCCGGTGATCCAGAACAGCTGCCGGAAACCGAAGCCCCTGGCCACCAGCCAGGAGCGCAGTGCCTCGAACACGTTGCGCTCATCCATGGCGTTGATATAGGTCATCGCTACCAGCAGGAACAGCATCAATTCGGCGTATTCCAGCAGGTTGTGGCGTACCGCGGCCTCGGCTTCATGGGTAAAGCCATGGCTGGCGTAGTACCAGGCGATGATCGACCAGATCAGGCCGGCTGCCAGGATGACCGGCTTGGATTTCCGCAGATGGGTAAACTCTTCGGCCATCACCAGCAGATAGGCTACGGCAAAGATGGCAATGGCCGTATACCCCACCCAGTGACTGGTCAGATCCAGGTTGTTGTCGCCGGTTGCCGCCGCCAGGGCCGCGCCGGGAAGGGCCAGCAACAGGAAAAACAGGGTTTTAAGGACGTAAGTCACGCAATTGCTCCTCGATTCAGATGCCGGACTACAGGTTGTAAGCATGGGGCCGGACCGGATGACGGAAATGGCCGCTGGATAAATTGGTGCGACTTTATACCATTTTAGGTGCGGGGTGTGGAGGCCGAGGTGTGAATATGTTTCTCTTTGCGAGGGGCGGCTGGTTATTTGGAGAAGTAGATGTCGCCATAATAGGCGTGAGCCTGCCGGCCCGAGTTGTCGGTGTCGGTCATGATGGCGATGACGTCGATATAGCGCACTCGGGTGTCGAAGTAACGCTGGAAGTCTTCCTGGATATTGCGGCGCTCGCTGTACAGTCGGCCTGGGCGGTCGGTGGCGGAGCGGACGGCAATCATGCGTGCCCGGTCGGTATAGGCATTGGGCCAGTCCGACCCCGCCGGCTGGCCGCTGGACCAGACATAGTTCAAGGCCCGGGTCCGCCACGGAAGCAGGCCACTGCGCATAATCACGTAGACCCGGGCACTGTAGTCATCGCCGGCTTTGCTCTGCTCATTCAGGCCACTCAACGGTTGCTCTATCTGCCACTGCCAGTTGAGGTAGGGTGTCTCCTGCAGATCCACCCGGATCTCTTTATACAGACCGGAAGCGGTACCATCGCTATGGGCACTGATCATCGGTGTGCCATTGAGATTAATCACCCGGTATTGGGTCTTGCCTTTGAAGTCGTGTTCCTGCCAGCCCTTCAGGCCCTCAGCGGCTATGTCGGAGATGTTGACCTGACTCTCCATGGCCAAGGCGGAGATGCTGCAGGTCAGTAGCAGTGCGGCCAGGGTCGGTTTCAGCATCATGCATCCATCTCCGGCAGGGTCTTGCCGGGATTGAGGATGTCCAGGGGGTCGAACTGGTGTCGGATAGCGTGCATCAGGCGCAGCGTTGCGGAGTCAATTTCCCGATCAATAAAGTCCCGTTTTTCCAGCCCCACACCATGCTCACCGGAGAGCGTTCCGCCGAGCTGCAGCACCAGATCAAAGGTCTGCCCCAGGCATTCGTGGGCGCGCGCCATCTTTTCCGGATCATCCGGGTCGGTCAGCAGATTGACATGGATGTTGCCGTTGCCGGCGTGGCCGAAGTTGACGATCTGGATATCGTAACTGCGTGACAGCTGTTCAAGCCCGCTGATCAGATCGGGAATTCGTGAAACCGGCACCACCACGTCTTCGTTGATCTTTTTCGGGGCGATATTGCGCAGCGTGGGTGACAGTGCCTTGCGGGTTCGCCAGAGCCGCTCGATCTCCTGTTGACTGTGGGCCACCTCGATATCGATCACCCCCTCGACCCTTGCGGCCTCGATCACCGCCTGCAGTGACTCGGCCAGGCCATGCTCCGGTCCGTCCACCTCGATCATCAGCAGGGCGCCGACACTGTCCGGCAGATCGAGGTCGGAGTAGCTGCGCACCATGTCGATGGAGGCACCGTCCATGAATTCCAGGGCGCAGGGGGTGATCGGCTGGGCCATGATGGCCGAAACCGCCCGGGCGGCAGCGTGCATGTCCCGGTAGGTAGCCTGAAATGTGGTCTTGGCCTCCGGCAGGGGCGTCAGTTTCAGTACCGCCTCGGTGATAATGGCCAGGGTTCCTTCCGAGCCGATCAGCAGGCGCGTGAGGTCATAACCCACCACTCCCTTGGTGGTGATGACGCCGGTCCTGATCTCCTCACCGGCACCGGTGACCGCGCGCAACCCCAGAGTGTTCTCCCGTGGGGTGTTGTATTTAACCGCTCGCGGCCCGGCTGAATTGTAGGCCAGATTACCGCCAATGGTGCAGATTGCTGCGCTGGTGGGATCTGGCGGCCAGAAGAAGCCGTGTGGCTGCAGTGCCTGTTGCAGTGCCTGATTGGTCACACCGGGTTCAACCCGGGCGATCCGGTTGGCCGGATCGATCTCCAGAATCCGGTCCATTCGCTCCAGGGCCAGGATGATGCCACCCCGGTCCGGTACCGTGGCGCCGGTGGTGCCGGTTCCTTTGCCTCGGGCAATCAATGGGATCCGCTGCCGGTTGCAAAGAGCCACTATGTCACGTACCTGCTCATGGGTGGTGGCGAACACCACCGCCTGGGGCAGGGCCTGACGGCGACTGTTGTCGTAGCCGTAAGGCCAGCAATCCCCGGGGTCGGTCAATACCGCCACGCTACCGACAATCGCAATCAGCTCTTGTCGTACCGCTTCGCTAATCGGTTTTGCAGTATGCTCCTCAGATGTACTCAAAGACCTTGACCACCTTGGTGACGCCACTCAGATAACGGATTTTATCCACCACGGCGGTCGCCTCTTCGGGGGTCACCATGCCCATCAGATAGACCACGCCCTTCTCGGTGATCACCTTGACCCGGGTCGGATCGAACTGCGGCAGTTTGATATTGAACAGTTCGATCTTCGCCTTTGAGGTGATCCAGCTGTCCTTGCTCTGTTCGGTAAGTGTGGCATTGGGCCCGATCTGCACCTCGTTGACTGTGCGCTTTACCATCGGCGTGCCGGCTGCGATGCGCTCGAACTGGGCGCGATAGTCGGCGTTTTCCGCCTGTCCGGTGAGCAGCACCACCTGGTTGTAACTGGTGGCGCTCATGCTGCTGTGTTCCCGCAGTTCCGGGTTATTAAGTAATTCGTTCATGATCTTCACGGTAATGGTCTTGTCATCCAGTATGGTGCCGGCCGAGCGTCGGTCGTGAATCACCGAGGCGCCGGTGGCTGCACCACCGACCACGGCCGTGGCGCAACCCTGCAGCAGCGGCAGGGAGAGGCTTGAGATGACAAACAGCGCGAGTATTCTTTTCATGAGGTTCTCCATTATTCCCTTAGTTACCAAGGAGTTGTTTATCTATCAGATCACACAGGCAGTGGATGATCAGGAGGTGGGTTTCGAGTACGCGGGCCGTCGATTCGGCCGGGATGCAGATCTCCTCGTCCCCCTCCTGCAGCAGTCCCGAGAGTCGCCCGCCGTCGCGCCCGTTGAGGGCAATCACCAGCATCTTCCGCTCGTGGGCCGCTGCAATGGCCGCATTGACATTCTCCGAGTTGCCGCTGGTGGTGATGGCCAGCAACAGGTCGCCCGGGTGTCCCAGGGTACGGATCTGCTTGGCGAAAATTTCGTCGTAGTCATAATCATTGGCTATTGCGGTCAGTGTCGAAGAATCGGTGGTCAGCGCAATCGCCGGCAGTCCGGGTCTTTCGCGGTCAAGCCGGTTGAGCATTATGGAGGAGAAGTGCTGGGCGTTGCCGGCACTTCCCCCATTACCGCAAGTGAGAATTTTCCCCCCTTCGAGCAACCGCCGGACAATCAGTTCGGCACTTCTGGCAACGGGTTCGGCGACTACGGGAAGAGACTCCATCTGCAGCTGCACGCTCTGATGAAAGGTCTCGTTGATATGTTCGATCAGGTTCATCTAGACAAGTTCCCAGGGCCTATTGAAAGGCATCGGTGATCCACTCGATCTGCGCCTCACCCTCACCGGTGAGGGTCACTACGTCAAAACGACAAGGGGCGTTGTGCCGGTTCTCACGGCTCAGCCAGTGACTGGCGGCGCGGATGATCTTCTGTTGTTTGGTACGGGTCACACTCTCGGCTGCAGAACCGAAGCGGTTCTGTCTGCGGTAGCGTACTTCGACGAACACTACGGTATCCCGCTGCAGCATGATGATATCAATCTCACCCGCACGGCAGAGATAGTTGCGTTGCAGGGTACACAACCCCTGCTGCTCCAGATAGTGCTGCGCACGTGTCTCGGCGTCATGCCCTTTTTTCCGACCCTGGAAAATAAGTGTCACCCGTCTATTCTGCCGGCTTGATGGTGGCGGCGCCGGCCTCCGGTATGATACCGCGGGCTCCCGGAGTTTCGGATTCCGAAGGTGCGGGGGCGGGGGCGGCAGGGAGGCTCTCCATCTCATCTGTCATGCTCATCATGCGGGGAGCATAACCGATCGCCTTGGGGACGCCTTTGTACATTTCGGCCCAGACCAGTTGGCGATGGATCTGACGGATACTGTCAAGGTAAAGGTTGCCGGTCTTGCCTTCGATGGATTCCCGAGGGGAAGACTGCAATCGCCCGAGATGCGGCAACAGACGGAAGCTGTCGATGCCCATGGCGTAGAGACGGCGATAGGTACCCTGGCTGTCAGGCAGGAGGCGGGCCAGGTTATCCCGTGCCAACGGGTTGTCGCCTTCGTTTAGCAATAGCCAGGGGATGTCCGGGAATTTGATACCCTCCAGGTCCTGGTCTTCAGTCGGGGTCGGTACGCCGGTATAGATGCTGGAGGTCGCGTAGATCGGTATATCGGCGGCATGATGGAACTGGAACTGGGGCCTGATCTGTCGCGCCTTGAGAGGGTTTGCTGCCAGGAGAATGAAGTCGGCATCCTCTCTGCGGCGGGGTTCAAACTCCAGTTGCTGGCCGAACAGCTTCTGCAGCCGGCTGCGCCGGGCTTGGCTCTCGTCCAGATTCAGCAGCGCCTGGATTGCGCCAGAGAAGTCGTTCTCTTTGGCGTCATAGCGCTGTTGCTCGCTCAGGATGCCGCCCAGGCGCTCCCAGCGATCGCGGAATGCCTGCAATATCCGGTCACCCCAATCGTCCTGCGGAGTGAAAATGATGGCCCGGGTGTGGCCGTCAAGCCAGGCGCGTTCGGCTATTTGCCGCGCTTCGTCTTCCGGGGCCAGGCCGAACTGATAAAGTCTGACCGGTGGTGTGGTTTCCGGAGGTACCTGGTTGAGGGCCAGTACCGGGACTTCGAGTTCGCCGGCCCGGGCCAGTTGCGCGACTCCCTCCTTGTTCAGAGGGCCGATCACCATGTCCGCGCCCGAGTCCACTGCCTGTCGGTAGAGCGGCCAGGTATCAGCGCTGTCACTGCTGTCATAGAAAACCAGCTGGGGTCGACTCTCAGGCGGCTGCTGATAGTAGGCCGCCATGAAACCGTCCCGCAATGCCTTGGCGGCATTGGCGTAGGGCCCCGATTTCGGGAGCAGGATGGCAAGGTGGTTGGGGCGCTGGTACTGGCTCTCCAGTTTTTGGAAATAGCCATCAAGCAGGCCGGGAATGGTCGGATGGCTGGGAAACCGTTCTCTCCAGCTCTTCAGCTGTTCCTGAATCTGGTTGGTATCGCCGGTGTGGCCTTTAATGATTCTTGCCAGGGCCATCCAGCCACCCTGAATACCTGGCGGGTTGGGTTGTAGCAGGTCGAGCGCGGTGTCGGTCAGGGCGGTCAGGGTCTGGATAATCAACAATTGGTTTTCCAGTCGTTTGTCCGTATCCTCCAGCAACAGGTCCAGCTCGCCCAGTTCCCGGGCGCTCTCCAGCAGGTTGCCGGACAACCGGAACCCTTCGGCCCGATCGGCATGGAAGCGCTGCCGTAGCGGAGTGTCGGTCCCTTCCGGTACGCCTTCGCTCAGCAGGGCCATCGCTTCATCCGGCCGGTTTCTATTGAGCGCCAGCTCCGCCACCAGCAGGCGTTTCTGGAAATCCAGGGCCGGCAGGGCCTGGGTGTTGATTCTGGCCAGCAGCGCGGCGGCGCGTTCACCGTCCTGCGCCTGGAAGTAATTCTCGGCGGCCCTTAACAGCAACGCCTGATCGGCGGGAGGACGGGCCTGCAGGGCCAGCTGCTCAAACAATGCAGCCGCCGCGGCATGCTCTCCCACCTGCTCCAGAGTATTCGCCTGCTCCATGAGCTGGTCGGTTTTGCTATCGGTACCCCTGACCCCCGGCGAAGGAACGCACCCGATTACAGTCAGCAGGATTAACAGCGCAAGGAGAAATTTAGTATGTCTTTGTTGCATGGTCGCTTTCAGGCAGGCAGGATTGAGCAAGACAGTATCTTTTTTTGGAGTGTGCCGTGTCAATGGATAAGGGGTGCCTGTATATAGTTGCCATGCCAATAGGCAATCGTGGCGACATCACAGAACGGGCGAAGCAAGTATTATCCGCGGTTGACCTGATCGCCGTCGAGGATACCCGTCACAGTCGGCCGCTGTTGCAGATGCTGGCGATCACCACCCCGCTACTGGCACTGCATGAACACAATGAGCAGAAGCTGGTTGCACGGCTGGTTGATCAATTGACGGCCGGTGACACGATTGCGCTGATATCCGATGCCGGCACCCCCCTTATCAGTGATCCCGGCTTTCCGCTGGTGCGCGCCTGCCAACAGGCGGGCGTTCGGGTGATCCCGGTCCCCGGTCCCAGCGCACTGATCTGCGCCCTTTCGGCGGCCGGTCTGCCGACCGACCGGTTTCTGTTTGAGGGTTTTCCGGCCAGAAGCGGGCCGGCCAGACGTGAACAGTTCAGGCGCCTCAAGGATGAGGGGATGACCCTGATCTTCTATGAGTCGAGCCACCGGATCCTCGATTCCCTGGCTGATATGGCGGCGGTGTTTGGAGAGGACCGTCCCGCGGTGATCGCCCGTGAACTCACCAAGCTGCATGAGACGATCCTCTCTCAGTGCCTGGGTTCACTGGTTGAGCTGGTGTCCCGGGATCTGAATCAGCAGAAAGGGGAGTTTGTGGTGCTGGTGGCCGGTGCGGTCCGGGATGCGGAGGCTATCGATCCCGAGACACAACGTATTCTGGAGATTCTTCTGGAAGAGATGCCGACCAAACAAGCCGCCACGCTGGCGGCAAAAATTACCGGAATAAAGAAAAACCGGCTCTATCAAAAAGCTCTGGAGCTACAGGAGGGATAAACAGGCCCTGCATATCCTTCTCCGCGTTATAAATCCATCCCTGGATAAATACGCTCCCGCACATCCCTGTGCTTCGCGTTATAAATCCATCCCTGGATAAAAATACCGCCCCGGCTTGGCGGGGCGGCATATTAATTAGCTACTGCGTTTCGGCTGGATGTCTATCTTTTTCGAGCGTTTTGCCTCCACCTTCGGGATAATTACTTCCAGCACGCCGTCCTTGCCGCTTGCCTTGATCAGCTCGGGATCGGTGTTGTCCGGCAGGCTGAAGCGCCGGTAGAAACTGCCATAAGAGCGTTCGACCCGCTTGTACCCCTCCTTGTTCTCCGTCACCTCGTGCCGTTTCTCGCCTTTAATTGTCAGCATGCCGTCTTCCATGGTGAGCTCGATTTTTTCCGGTTCTACGCCGGGAATATCGGCATGCAGCACGTAACGATCCTCTTCTTCCTTGATGTCGATGGCGGGAGTCCAGTCGCCACCTACCACACTGGAATCGTCACTCTGCGCGAGGGGATTGCGCGGACTACGGTTCAGTTCATCCTGCCACAGCCTCATCAGCTGCCAGGGATCAGATGTCATGCGTGCCATTTGATACCTCCTGTGATTGAGCTATTCCCACTATCAATATAGGGTGAAATCAGCCGGATTCAAGAGGGTGAGTGGGTGGTTTCCACCGTGTTTTACAGGCGTAGTGCCTCCCCCTGGATGGGGGAGGCGGGCAGGGCTTGCAAGGTGGTTCAGCCGGCAAAATTGGCCGAGACATACTCCCAGTTCACGATGCCCCAGATCGACTCCAGGTATTTGGGCCGGGCATTACGGTAGTCGATGTAGTAGGCGTGCTCCCATACATCGATGGTAAGAAGTGGTGTCTTGCCGTCCGTCATCGGGTTGGCCGCGTTCGAGGTATTGACGATTTCCAGACCACCGGCGCTGTTCTTGACCAGCCAGGTCCAGCCGGAACCGAAATTGCCTGCGGCGGAGGCCGAAAACTGCTTTTTGAACTCATCCATGGAACCGAAAGCGCTGTTGATGGCAGCCGCCAGTTCACTCCCGGGAGCGGCTCCGCCCGGACAGAGGCAGTTCCAGTAAAAGGTGTGATTCCAGATCTGGGCGGCGTTATTGAACAGTCCGCCGGAGGCTTTCATGATGATCTCTTCGAGAGATGCATTTTCAAAATCGCTACCCTTTACCAGATTGTTCAGATTGGTCACATAGGTCTGATGATGCTTGCCGTAATGGTATTCCAGGGTCTCTTTTGAGAGCACCGGCTCCAGTGCGTCCTGTGCGTAGGGTAAGGGTGGGAGTTCATGTGCCATGGTATATCTTCCTTAATTGGGTTTGGTGATTGAAAATTAAAATTGTAATAACATAGTATTTTACTTGGTATTGTAATACCAGCCTTAATTTTGATTCAAGGCCATCCCTTGATTAAGCATAGCTATAGTGTGTGGATGCCCCAAGGGCAAGGTTATAATGGTGTAGCAAACAGGCGTCAGGGGACGGGGTTCGTCAGATCCCCGTATATTTCTCGACAGCATGACAGGACAGGAAACAGTTAATGTGTGGAATATGTGGTGAGTTGCGTCTTGATGGTGGGCGGCCTGATCTGGGGGCGATTTCCAGAATGACGGCCCGGCTGGACCGGCGTGGGCCTGATCATGAGGGGAGCTACAGTGATGGTCCGCTGGCCTTCGGACATCGGCGTCTGGCCATTATCGATCTCTCCGAGCGGGCCAATCAGCCCATGGTGGATCAGGAGTTGGGTCTGGCGCTGGTATTCAACGGCACGATCTACAACTATCCGGCGCTGCGAGAGACACTGAAGCAGAAGGGTTATCACTTCTATTCGGATGGCGACAGTGAGGTCATACTCAAGGCGTGGCACGCCTGGGGTGATCGCTGTGTCGAGCAGTTGCAGGGGATGTTTGCCTTTGCCATCTGGGATCAGGGCAAAAAACAGCTGTTCATGGCGCGGGACCGGATGGGGATCAAGCCTTTTTACTACAGCCACAGCGATAGTCAGTTCCGGTTCGCATCGAATGTCCAGGCGCTGCTGGCGAGTGGCGGGGTGGATACTTCCCTGGATGCTGTCGCCCTGCATAATCAGTTTACCCTGCACGCGGTGGTGCCCGCGCCACGGACGATCCTTCAGGGCGTGCGCAAGCTGGCGCCGGGCCATTCACTGCTGCTTGACGCCGATGGTAAGCGCACGGAACGTCGTTACTGGCAACTCTCCGCCACCCGCCCGGCCCGGCCGCGCAGTGACGGCGAGTGGCTGGAGTCCATTCATGATGCGCTACGCCTGGCGGTGCATAAGCGCAATAACATATCCGACGTCCCGGTGGGTGTGCTGCTGTCGGGCGGGCTTGATTCCAGTCTGCTGGTGGCACTGCTGGCGGAGTCGGGGGTCTCGGATTTGCGTACCTTTTCGGTGGGGTTTGAGGATCATCCGGATGAGAAGGGGAGTGAGTTTGAATATTCCGACCAGGTGGTGGAACGCTACGGAACTACCCATCACAAGTACCTGATACCGAACGAGGAGGTGCTGAAGCGTCTGCCCGAGGCGGTGGATGCGATGGCAGAACCGATGTTCGGCCAGGATGCGGTGGCCTTTTACCTGCTGTCGGAACAGGTTTCAAAACAGATCAAGGTGGTCCAGTCCGGTCAGGGTGCCGATGAGGTGTTTGGCGGATACTTCTGGTACTCGCGCATGATGGCCGAGCAACAGGGATCGCCGGTTGAACGGTTTGCCCGTCACTATTTCGACCGGGATCATGAGGAGTATCTGCGCATGGTCACGGCCGAATACCGGGGTGATGATTACACCAGTCAGCATGTCGCCGAGTTGCTCGGTGAACCGGGGGCGGACAGCTTCATGGATGCGGTGCTGCGCATGGATGTCACTACCCTGATCGTGGATGACCCGGTCAAGCGGGTCGATAATATGACCATGGCCTGGGGTCTGGAGGCGCGGGTACCGTTTCTCGATCAACAGCTGGTGGAGCTGGCGGCGCAATGTCCGCCTGAGCTGAAGCTGCGCGAGGGGGGGAAATACCCGTTGAAGGCGATGGCCAGAGGGATCTTGCCCGATTCGGTGATTGACCGGCCAAAAGGCTACTTCCCCATGCCGGCGCTAAAGTATGTCCGGGGTGACTTTCTCCACTTTATGCGGGATATTCTGGAATCAGCTGCCTGTCGACAGCGAGGTCTCTACTCGCGTGCCTATGTAGATTTGTTGCTCTCCGCACCGGAGATGCACCACACCCGGCTGGTCGGGAGTAAGCTCTGGCACCTTGCGCTGCTCGAATACTGGTTGCAGCGCAATGTGGACGGCCGGTAGTCCAGGCGGTAATTGATTAATATTTCACCAAGGATTGAGGGATACAGGTTATGTTTTCAGCCATTTTAACGTTACATCTGCTGGGCGTGGTGGTCTGGGTTGGCGGTATGTTTTTTGCCCACATGGCGCTGCGGCCGGCGGCTATCGAGGTGCTGGAACCACCGCAGCGGCTACCCCTGATGAAGCGTACTCTGGATCGTTTCTTCCCTTGGGTCTGGGTTGCCATCGTTCTGATACTGGCCAGCGGATATGGTATTTTGCTTGGGATACTGGGCACTCAGGCCGGCATCCATGTGCACATCATGCACGCCATTGCCCTGATTATGGTGGCGGTGTTCTGTTATATCTACTTCCTGCCGTACAAACAGATGGGGCGAGCCTTGCGGGATGGAGACCTCCCCGGGGCAGGTGCGCAGCTGGTGATTATTCGCCGGATGATCGGTATTAATCTGGTGCTTGGATTGGCCACTACGATCATTGGTACTGCCAAGCCATTTTGATCCGTCGGGTCGGATAATTGGAACATGCCGCGCACTGCCGGGGGGTGGGTGCCGGTCTTGAAATTAACCATGGGTGACCCAATATGCCGCCCAGAGTGAGTTTAACATAGAGGTGAATGATGGACGTTTTGGAGCGAATCAAAGAGCAGGTTGAGAACAACCCGATAGTGCTTTATATGAAGGGGACTCCGCAGTTCCCCCAGTGTGGGTTCTCATCCCGCGCCGCGGCGGCACTGCAGGATTGCGGCGTAGAGTTCGCTTACGTCAATGTGCTGTCGGACCCGGAGATTTTTGAGAATCTTCCCCGTTATGCCGATTGGCCGACTTTTCCGCAACTCTATATCAAGGGTGAACTGGTGGGCGGGTGCGACATTACCCTGGAACTGCACCAGACTGGCGAGCTGCAGAAAATGACAGCAGAGGCCGCCGGCAAGTAAACGCCGATGGCCGAAAAAAAGGCTCCGCCCCGAAGCCAGAAAAACCGGCGCGCAGTACTGCGCAGCCGGTTTTTTATCCAGGGATGGAGGAGGTAGAGCGAAGCACACCGCCAGGGAGGGCGGTGGTAGACAGCGTCGGGAACTGGCTGTCGAGGAAGCCAGAGCCGAGGGATGTGCGGGAGCGTATTTATCCGGGGATGGAGCGATAGTGAGGATTCCTGGGAACGGGGAGGGGATCTATCCCGGAATGATCGTTTTGCCCTCCTGCAGCCAAGGATACTCGGTGGCCTGCTGTTGCCACTGATTGACTATCCGGCAGAACAGCTCTGCAGTCTTCTCGGTATCATATATGGCCGAATGGGCCTGAGTATTATCCCACTCCAGACCGGCTGCCATGGCGGCTTTTGCGAGCACGGTCTGACCGAAGGCCAATCCCGAGAGTGACACCGTGTCAAAGGTGCTGAAGGGGTGGAACGGGTTGCGTTTGATGCCGGCGCGTGCCACCGCCGCATTCAGAAAACCCAGGTCGAAAAAGGCGTTGTGGCCGACCAGGATCGCACGATTGCAGCCGCTGGCCTTAACAGCCTTGCGAATCGGCGTAAAGATCTCGTTCAGTGCCTGCTGTTCCGGCAGCGCATTGCGAAACGGATGATCAGGGTCGATGCCGTTGAATTCCAGCGCTTTGGGTTCCAGGTTGGCTCCGGGAAAGGGCGCGACATGGCGGGCGTGACAAGGCGTGGTGTGGAGTCGGCCGCTTTCATCCATGACCAGGATGACGGCGGCGATCTCCAGCAAGGCGTCTGTCTCGGCGTTGAAGCCGGCGGTCTCCACATCAACAACCACGGGAAGAAAACCACGAAAGCGTTGTGCGATGGCCGGATTGAATGGGTAGTCGGTCATAGCGGCACAGGATAAAGGAATCGGCCCCGGTTTTCGATCAGAACATCCAGTGATCGCGAAAATGGCGGCCCATATCCCGGCGGGTTTTATTCGGAATGGTGGTGTTAAGGAAAATCCTCGGCATCAGTTGCTCCGAGCGCCTATCCTGATTCATAGAGGTGACCCGGATAGCGATAGGAAGTAATTGTATGAAACGGCAGTTTTGCAGCCTGTTGATGCTGTTGATGGTGTTTGCTGCCTGGATGGCGCCCGCCTGTGGCGACGAACTCCCCTTCGGGCAAGGAGTGCTGTTCCAGATTGAGAAAGACGGGGAGTCTGCCGGCTATCTGTTCGGCACGATACATTCCGAGGATCAACGGGTGCTTGCCTTGCCTGAGCCGGTGGAGAGGGCGTTTATCGAGTCGCCCCGATTGTACGTTGAAGTGGATATGGATGCCGCCAATATGCTTGCCTCCGTAGCGGGTATGCTACTGGATGACGGGAGAGAAATAACCGACCTCCTTGAGCCATCCCTGTATCAACAGACGGTGAGGGCCGCTGCACAACGGGGTCTTCCCGAGGTGGCGCTGCGACACTACAAGCCCTGGGCTCTGGCGATGCTGCTGAGTCTTCCGCCTGCCGAAACAGGACGATTTCTTGATCTTGTGCTCTATCAGCGGGCCCGGACGCTAAATAAAGAGGTCTCAGGCCTCGAGACAATTCGCGAGCAGATGGACCTGTTTGACACCTTGTCCGAGGATGAACAGATTAATTTGTTACGTGATGCGTTAAATAATCTTGATCAGCTGCCGACAATCTTTCAGGCGCTACTCGAACGCTACCTCAAGCAGGACCTTCAGGGATTGGTGGAGATCAACCAGCAGTTGCTCGATTCGAGTGCCTCGGAACTGGCTGATCGGTTCCAGGTCAAGGCGGTTGACGAGCGGAATCAACGTATGGTTGAGAGGTTGGTAGCGCCTCTGGCACAGGGTGGTGCTTTTATTGCGGTGGGTGCCCTGCATCTTCCGGGTGAACAGGGCATGCTAAGGATGCTGGAAAGGCGCGGGTACCGGATCGTCAGAAAATACTGATAATTCAGTTTATGGGTGTGCCATATAGTCAGATATGATAAATTCCGCCTCTGTTTGGGGAATCTTCTGTACAAAATCTGATATAAGTCAAACGAGTTGATCTGTTAAGGATAAGAAAAATGAAGGGTGAGCGTCTTTTCAGGCAGTTGAGAGTTACACTGCTTACGCTGATGACGGTTGTACTGTCCGGCTGTGCAACGACGGGTGATTATCAGGATCCACGTGATCCGATTGAAGGCTTCAACCGGGCGATGTACTCGTTTAATGACGGGCTGGATAATATCCTGATGAAACCGTTGGCCAAAGGGTACAAGGCGATTACCCCTGCTCCGGTGGACACGGGCATCAGCAACTTCTTCGGCAATCTGGCTGATGTCGGCTCTGCGATCAATAACCTGTTGCAGTTCAAACTGGAGCGTGCCGCCACTGATGTAGGGCGGGTTCTGGTCAACTCCACCATCGGACTGCTCGGCTTCATTGATGTAGCCAGCAATATGAATATGCAGAAGTATGGAGAGGATTTCGGCCAGACCATGGGCGCCTGGGGTATGGATCCTGGCCCCTACATTGTGCTGCCGTTCTTCGGTCCGAGTAACGGACGCGATACCGTGGGTCTGGTTGTTGACTGGTATACCGATCCGGTGCGTTATGTTAAACCCAACCACTGGCGCTACAGTCTGATCGGTTTACGGGCCATTGATACCCGTGCGGATCTGCTCAGTGCCAGCCGGGTGCTGGAGGAAGCGGCCCTGGATCCTTATGAATTCCAGCGCGACGCTTATCTGCAGAAACGTCGCCATGACGTCTATGATGGCGCACCCCCTCCAGAACCGATGGAATAAAGCCGCCAATAATCCCGAAGCCCCTTCGATCCAGAAGGGGTTTTTTTTGGCTCTGACATTCCCCCAATTATGTGTTGGCTTGGCTTGGCTTGGCGATTCGCCCGGTAGGAGCGGCGCCTCGCCGCGAATTCGGCCCGGGGCGGGCCGCCTGCAGGTCAAACCCCTCTCCGGCGGCCAAGCGTAGCGGTAGGCGTGGCTTCAGCCGCGAATTTTGCGGATAAATCCGCTTCTACAAAAAGCCCACCTCTCATACAACGGGTAACTGGGACAGAGCCTTTTTTATGTGTGAAAAGAAAATGTGATCGGTATCCCGGAATTGAATAAATAAAAATATTTTATATATAGATAATTATTTACAATTATGCTGTTTAAGTAAATTCTAATATTCTTATCACCAAGAAAGCAATGCAGTAATCAGGCTTTCTGTTGGAGATAGAAACGAATTCAAATTTACGGAGAGTTTACGATGAACAAAATTGTTAAAGCTGCCGCAATCGCTGCCTTGTTGGCTTCTTCTGCTTCTGCTTCCGCCTGGTGGGGTGGTCCTTGGGGCGGTGGTCCCTGGAATGGCATGGGTGACGGTTTTGGTGATGGCGCTGGTGACTTCAACATGAATTTCAGTGGTCGCAGCAATGTCTACGGAACCGGCAGAGGCTACGGTTATAACAATCCGTACTACGGCTATGCGCCCTATGGCTACGCCCCCTATGGTGCTCCCTATGGCTACGCCCCGTACGGTTATCCGGTTGCGCCGGTAGCCCCTCAGGCTGCCCCTGCCCCCGCCCCTGCGAAATAAGTTAGGGTCGAGAGACAGATAACCCTCCAGGGAAGGGTGAGGTACAGGGACGTACCCGATTACTTTAAACAGTCCTTTTCACGCGCGGCACGATCTGGAGTTTCAAGGGGTCACTGCAGGCAGCGGTTGGGGGTTGAGTGTAAACAACGGAAGGATTTTGATTATGAAAAAGATTGCTACTCTGGTCGCGGCTGCGGCTCTTTCAACGGTATCCATGACTGCCAGTGCCTGGTGGGGCGGACCGTTTAATGGTCTGGGCGATGGCTTCGGAAATGGTGATGCTTCATTCAGCATGAATTTCAGCGGTCGCAGTCGTTTTTCAGGCTATGGTGATGGCTATGGTTATAACCAGCCGTACTATGGATATCCTTACCAGGGTGCCTACGCCCCGGTCGCTCCGCTGACCGAAGATCAGCAGCAAGCGATGGAGCAACAGCAACGGGCCTTTGCAGAACAGCAGGCCAAGGCGATGCAGGATGCTGTGGAGGCGCAACGCAAATTTGCTGAAGAGTTCACCATGCAGCCTCAGCCGTTTGTTGCACCTGATGCAGCCCAGTTCGAACTTCCTGCCGATATCCAGGCCCGTCGTGACGAGATGCAGAAACAGATGGAGGCTCGTCGCGCCGAAATGATGAAGCGCGTCGAGGCACAGCGTGCTTCTGCCAAAGCGCAGCAGGATGCCGTACGCAAGGAGATGGAAGCGCGTCATACCGCCCGCGATATCTGATTCCGCACCAGCCGCAGGGGCCACTCCCTGTAGCGACATCCATGAAGCACCTGCAGTGATCACTGCAGGTGCTTTTTTTGTACCGGGATGAACTGATGAGCACACTGCATCCTGACCGAAGCCCAGGTTGCCGCATTGGAACGCAAGAAACATGATGTTGTGGCCTGCGGTGAGATTGAAGCGGCACATCCTGGCTGTCTGGGATCGCAAGATACCCCCTGCGTAGGAACTTTCAAGGGTGGTGGCCGCATCTATCAACAAACCTTCATTGATACCTGCCTCAAGATTGCGTTTGCCAAGCTGTATGCGACCAAACTCCCATTACAGCAGCTGGCATGCTCAATGACAGGGTGCTGCCGTTCTTTGAGCATCAAGCGCTACCCATGCTGCGAATACTCACCGACAAAGGTACAGCATATTGCGGTCGAGCGGATCAGCATGACTACCAGCTGTATTTGGCCCTTAATCACATCAAGCACACCAATACAAAGGTTCGGTCACCACAGACCAATGGAATCTGCGAGTGCTTTCATAAGACTATCTTGCAGGAGTTTTACCAGATGGCTTTGAGAAAGAATATCTACACTGATTTGGCATCGTTACAAGCTGACCTGTTAGCTTCGAGCGACTTTTTCGTACTACTACACCTGTTTCTTCAGCCTACCTGCTTTGTATCCATGTTCGGCGGATGTTTGGGGGATAAACCTCTTTTGGGCCGTTTCCGTTCAACATATCGAACCCGCACTTCGTCTTCAGCCGGACTAATTGATTAGCATGCCGTAGATATTGTTGACTTATTCCCAAATAAAACACTCTACCTTTGTGTTTTAAGGCCATTAGCAATGCTTTTTATAGCAGGATACAATTACCACAATAAAAACGAATGAATGTTGATGTGATCCTCGTTTCTTTATCTGACCTGGTTGCACTACAAATAGCATTCCGCAACCTGGACGGGGGCAATCAATGAAGCAATATAACTATATGCTGGGCGTTGTGGGTGTTGTAACAACGCTGCTCGCACCTTACGTGGCGAATGCCGATGGGATGATTGATTGGAGTGCTGAATCTTCCGGCCAGCGTACATCCAGTACGCCAAATATTCGCAAATGTGATGACCAGCCCGGCGTTAGAATGGGTAAGAAGTGGAACTGGCACTATCCCAAAGAGACCCCCAAAATCAGGAACGGCAATAAAGCACTGCTGTGTAAAAGCGGCAAGAAAGGCATCCTCTATACCCGCAGCGACATTGAAGGAAAGTACTTCGTTACCAATGCCAAGTACTTGAAGGTCACCCCTCTAATGGATTCGGCATGCGCAGCGATAAAGCGTTATTGTGATCCCCAGGTCATTGAACAGCAACCCATTGAAGTGCCGGATTATAAGGGTGACATCACCTACCAATTACCATCTGGCATCTATAAACAGAGTGATATCCAACAGCTTGCCACAGGGCAGATGCAAAATAAGGCATTGCGAGCCGTGTTCGAACGTAGCGGCTGGATTAAAAACGGCGGCGTTGTATCCATGAACGATTTGCCCAACAAAAAGGCCACAGTTACGGCGCTTGCAGGATTGTTGAATGGTGATCGGGAGGTGATGAGCATCATGAGGCTTGATCATGGCGGTCCAGCTCAGTCGGTGCTGGTCACCTGGGATCTCGCAACTGAGCAGTTGATACGCATGGTGGCACTGCCGCCTAAGGTAATTGGGACAAACGTGGTTACTCCTGATCTTCGTACCATTTTTGCTGATGACTTCAGGGTTAAAGGGAAGAGAAGCTTTGCTCTATTTGATACGCGAACAGGCAAGTTGGCTCGTGTGATATACAAGCGCCCTGCAACTGATCCGGTTATCAGTCCTGATGGCCAATATGTCGCCGCACTAACAGGTGAAAAACCAGCAAAAGGTCAGCTGTCCAATAATTACTGGCGGGTATGGCGGACGTCTGATGACAAGGAGATGGCAAGCTTTTCCAGTATGGAGGCCTGCCATGGTCATCGGCATCTAATACAGAGAAACTTTACTTTTTCTCCCGATTCATCAACGTTCTATATTGGCTGGGACTGTGGCAAATCAACCACCGAGGATGATGACTATTCCAATGGAAAAAATTATGGATGGTTAGGCAGTACCAAGACCTGGCAGGCAGCGAGAGTCGAGGAATTCGATGATGTGATTGGGGAAGGTTCATTTTCAGCGGATGGCAAGCTACTGGTTACCTATGACAAAGGCTATGATCTGGACAGCAAGACACAGGATAAATTTTCTCACTGTAAAGGTGGTCGTAGAAAACTTGGTAAGGTGATCACTGGTACACCTCTGCATTTATACCTGGCGGATAGCAAGTATGAGTTTCGAACGGCGTTAAATAATAAGTGTCACGTTGTTACAAGTGGCCCGATTAGTTTCAACTCAGGCTACAACCGGGGTGTGTTGTTAACAGAAGACCGTAAACGCATTGTTAGCCTGAAAATGAAGGATAACTCGGCTTCAATTGAAGTATTTGATATCGATTTTCCAGACGCCAATACTTTGAGTAAAGTGCAGGATAGTGCACGAGCAGGTGCCAAACGTGACAAAGCAGCAGCAGAGATTGCCGCGGAGCATGATCGCGTTTCGGCGGAAGCCCAAAAACTGTATGACGCGGGTTTTGTTGAACAAGCAATGGATCTGTATGATGAATATTCTCAGCGGCCAGACACACCTCCCAGTTCAATAGCCGCTAGCGCGGCGATACTCTGGGCTAAAAAATTGCCTCTTGAGCGCGTCGGTAAAACGCTGCTGTATTCGTATAGAAAGCAGATTTCTCAGCCGGTGAAAGCGGGTGATGGATTTACCAACGATGATGACATCAGTTTACCAGAAGGGTTTTCGGTTAAACGGGTGTTTCCTGGAACCAACGCAGAAGCAGCTGGTCTTCGAAATGGCGATATTGTGCTCGCGTTGAATGGGGTCAAGGTAAATAGTGGTGATGAGTATGGTGCGATTTTACGTACGCATAAACCCGGCGACGTCATAGAGCTGACTGTGTCACAAGACCAAGTCCGTAAAAAACTAACAATCGCACTGGATGAGGCGTTACCAAAGGCAGGTGGTGTCTGGGCTGTTTTTAACCTGCTTGAGTACGGCATGGTGGCGGCAGCAGCAGGGCATCCAGAGTTGACGTTGGATGCAGCCAACGAAGCACAGCGTGTTGTAGATAAGTACAAGTCATCTATAAACGGAGAGATGATCAAGTCCTTCATTACCGCACTAAAAGCACTCCATATGGCAAGCAAGGGGAATATAGATGAAGCTTACGCCTATGCTGTTAAAGAAGGTGGTTTTGTTACGGGTGATTTTAAGCTGCTAAGCACCTTATACATGGGAAGTAACTCTTATGCACACTTTTGGACGCCACTCTACAGGGATCGTAAAAAATTGGCCTATCTGTTGAAAACAGAGGAAAGTAAGTTACCAGAAACGCCGGCCTATACGTTTGGCAATCAACCCTATCCAAACCTGAAGGGGCAGCTGGCCAAAAAACCAAGTAAGAAAAAGAGTCCACCAAAGAAACCAAAAGTCACTGTTTTAGATGACTGATATACGAACGCTTTGGTTAAATACTGCTTATCGCTTGGTAATTGAATGAACTTAAAAAAAGCTTTTTCAGTCATCTTTTTTGGGTTGATATTAGCTGTCATGCTTACGCCCGCAAGCTATGCCGCAGATGACAAAGCACTCAATGATTTCAAACAAGAGATCGCGGGGTTGAACAAGGATTTGGATCGCCTCTTTGGCCGTTTTCAAGAAGCGTTTAGCTATGAGGTTGGCATCCTCAGGTTGCGGGCGAAGGAGAAAGCACAATTCTGGCGTGAAACCGGCTTGCTGGAAGATGATTTTAGCTTATTCGAGCGTTTTCGCGGTCAGTTCGCCACTGTACACATGGTAATGGGCTTGGATTTCTCCAAAGTTCATGGTGCTTATGCCATCTTGCAGCGGCAAATTCACGGTATGCAAATCGTTGCCACCGGGCGATTGTATAACGGCGAGGATGCAAAACCCGGATCAGGAAAAGATAAACCTGAGATAACACGCGATGCCAGCGGCAATCGCTATGACATGAATGAACGGATTAATGTCGATAGCCAACGCAACGAATTGTCCCACAGCTTATTAGCCGTTTACCTCAGTGCATTAGCTTCAGAAACCCCAGCAGAAGGCGAGCAGGAGATGAAAGCTTTCGCCACGGTGTTACAGAATCTTGGCGATGCTAACCGCGAACTGATTCTTGATGAAGTAACCAAGTTACAGATTCAAGAAGAGAAGATGCTATTAGAGCTGATCCCCCTTTTTGGTGATGCGATTGGCCTTGCTGAAACCTATCAGGGTGAAGATATCTGGGGTAAGAAAATGACCTGGGTAGATTATGGTTTAGCCATAATGACGGTATTCTCTTCGGTTGGTGATGCGGCAGATATTGCGAAACTGACCAAGCGTTTCCCTAAGAAGATGGCTCAACTCCAATCTAATTTAGCTTCTGTTCATGGCATGGCAAAAAGAATGCCCCCAGATGAATTACGAATGCTAGCGAAGAACTACCCGGCCGAATCATTAGAACGCATGATGAATGTTGATCTTCATCAGCTGTTGGCTGGTAGTGAAAAGGTAGAGAAAATTAATGGCCGGAAGGTCAGTGAGCTGCCTGTAATTAAACTAACGGGTAGCCAGCGGTTTGATGATGTTGTCGATACAGCTAATCTACGGGCCATGTCATTGGCGCGTAACTCCATTGCAGAGCAACAGTCCGCTGTGAGCATCATCAATAACCTAACTGAGGCACGCCGCAGCGAAGTGCTCACTGCGGCAACAGAGAAGCTTACCCAATCAGCACCTGCACTCGATGTCCGACTGTTAGCCAACCCTGATCAAATGAGCACCGCAGATTGGGATAATCTGCGTCGGTCTATGCAGCATCTTGAACCGGCTAGGCAAGCGGAACTTGAAAGAGCCATCCGACAGCCCGAGCTTTTGCCTGATTTTATCGAAGCAGAGACAGGTATCCCCATTGGGTCCCTGCAAATCAAAGCTGATGCCATCGGAGAAGGACAATACGTAGCTTATCGCAAGGCTAATGCGGGTGGCTTGCGATTAATGAAGCGGGCACCAGATGAAAATTTTGCCGGTGTTGTAACCAAGCACAAGGACATTAAAGGTAAGAGCGGTCCCGGAGGGCTCATCCCGTTTGACCAGGAATTCAGCAAAATGTCCGCTCAGCTGGATAGGGCAGAAGCGAGTGGCGCTACCGAAGAAATCGCTGAGATACGTGCCGCGATACGAAAATCTGATCGTGGTATCAGACAATTACTCGGGCGAGGTGGTGTGAGCCTGAGTACCCGCCTGGAAGGGCGTGATGTTATTGCCGTAACGCGCAACACAAATGGTGTGAATCAACGTTCTTTGGTTACTCGTGATCCAGTAAGTGGTGCGTATTATGATATTGAATCCGGGCTGCAGATTGACGCGAGCACGATAACCGTCATTACCTCTAAAAAGGGCAAGATGAAGAAGGTCCCCATTCTTGTCGATAGCAGGGGGCGTGCTTATCTCGCGGATGCTGATCCGCATATTATTGGCACAAGAAATTCAGCAGATCTTGTAGATGATTCCCACGTTAATGGTTTCATCACGCGTACTGAACAAGAGCTGATAGATACGCAGAACCGAGCATTACGTGAAGCGGGTGCACCTGTCCTGACACAGCATGGCGCCCAGGTGAGAGCCTATGGTCTCGATCTTCCTGTTGATGAGACGTTCTACGTGATCGAACAGGGCGGCAGAATTCGTTTCATTAAGCAGGATAATCTACCTGATTTAGTTCACTATCACCGGCTGAATGGTACAGTTGCCCCGATTGACCCCAGTTGGCAGTGGGGTGGTTATAACGCCAATGGTTTTGAAATTTCTCGTGGAGCACAATAATGAGAAATTTCTGTATTAAATTCCTGTCGCTCGTTTTTCTTTTATTGTGCAGTTTACCAATAGCCTCCCAAGCTGAGGTTCTGGACTCAGAACAGTTAGCCAAACGGTTGACTGAACTAAGGCTGGAGTACAATAGGATCGACACGGACATCACACGCATGTCTCGTTTTATGGATAGTGTAAAAGAAGAGCGGGCGAGCATTGATACATTGGCAAAATTTCTCTACAGACTTCCCGTTGTCGCGAAAGAGATCGAAAACTTATCCAGAAAAGCAGAGGCCCTGAGCCTAAAAGGAAAGGCCTTAGCTATTAGCAGAATGTGGGCGACTGATACACTAAAGAGTTCTGAAGCGCTCGCAGTTATTCCTGAAGGTGAGGCGGCTTATCTATATCTCAATTTTGATATGCCGACGCAGTCCGAAACAGTGGATATGGTATTCACTGTAACTGATCTGAAAAGTGGCGAGAAAGTGGTCGCCCTTAACCGAACCCGACCACGCAAAGGTGAAAAGAACACCCAGCGGACTGGTATCAAAATAGAGACAGGCGATCTACAGTTAGGCGCCAGCTATGAGTGGCAAGTTGAACTGATAGCAGATAATGGTAAGACGATTTCTGAGAAATTGCGATTTGATTATGGTCAGCCCCTGATTCCCCTGGAAGCGATCACGCTCACCGCCAGCCAAGGTGATACCGGACAACCGCTGGATACCGACATCACTGATGATTTATCGATGAAATTTGAAGCTAAGGTGCCTCTTATAGAAGCGGGTGAAGGTGAAATTACCTGGCAATTGATCGGCCCCGATAAACACCCCGTCGAGTCTGCTAAAAAGGTTGAATCATTCAGTGAAACGGGGGGGAGCAAAACTTCACACTTTGAACTTCAAAGCCAGGTGTTACCCCCGGGTCAATACGCTGTTTCAGTGACGCATGTCTTGAAAGGAAATAGTAAGAGCAAAACAGAAGCCGCTTTCACGTTTAATGTGTTGGGTGCGGTCACTGTCCACAAGCTTGCAGTTTCCAATACCAAAAAGGGTGACATTACCAGTGGCACCCTCAAGGCCGGGGATTTACCCCATCTGTTTGTTCATTACACGGCACTTAAGCCCGTGAAAATGGGTTCACTTAGAATTTATGATGCCAAAAGTGGTAAGGATTACTACACCAGTGATATCACTCAGCGCGTTAAGGTTGATCGACAGCCCCACCGAATAGGTACTCGTCTGGGTGCTGATGTATTACCACTGGATCGTGAGGTTGTTTTCGAAGTTCGCTTTAATGATATGAATGGCAACGAGATTGCGGATAAACGCGCTTTTCGAATTAATCGCCATAAGCTCAACGTTAAACTGGTGAAGCAACTTAAGTCAGGAAAAGACTATCAGTTTTCAATTACGCCCCCTGCAGGTTTTATTTCACCTTATTCCGTAAAACATACCCCCCAAAACTTGCTGGTCCACGAAAGTCGTAATGACCCACTTAAAGGTTATGTGACAGGGATAACAGAGGAAAAGGAGAAATCTGCTGGCCTGAAAATTGAGCTGACCGACGCCAATGGGCAAGTGGCTGTCGCGTACAGAAAATTGGTTGTCATGGGCCTTGTCCAGAAACAGCCGATGAAACAGCCTGGCGCCATAACGACACAGAAAAGTGTCAGTGGTGATCTATTTGCATCTCTTTGGGGTTATAGGGAAGGGGATTATCTGAACGATCCCATAATAAAACAATTAGATGACCGTTATCGAAAGGAATTTGGAGGGGCCTATAATTTCGATAACTGCCTGCCTGTGATTGCAAGGCATGGAGAGGACAGCGATATTGATTCAGATCGTTTGCTTATGGGTAAACTTAAAACGTTGCGCAAGAAAATAACTAAACGAAAAACAAAATGTTCCAATGGAGAGCCTTACTATAAAATGAAGTTTTCTCTTCAGTGGAATGACTTTCCTCAAAAACCTATAAGTGGGTATAAAGACTATAGCATTAGCTATGGGGCGGGCTGTAGGCCTGCTAAGGGGCGAGAGCATCAGCATCGCTATGTTGAGTATGATGGTGGTTATTATGCTGAATTTTCTAAGACATTTACTTCAGATGATGCTGATAGTGTCATGGATATGATGGTTATGAGCTGTCTTGCCCCTTCGAGATTCCTTAAAAAATATATTCCGGAGGCACCGGCACGTGCTGTTAGGCCTATGGGCTGCACATCGGTGCCCGAGGATAGAGCAGGATTTAATTCTTACTCTTGCCGGATGCCAATATCAGAGTTGCCCCGCAAGTTATGGTAACTATCTGTATGAATTCAGGTTTAACTTTTAATGCCACAAGTGACTTACCAGGAAGAGCTGCCTGAGTGAAATTAAAAAGATATGACAAAACAGCAAGTAGCTACTGAAAAGACCACGGGCCGTATTCAGAAACCCCTAGGGGAACTCGACCAAGGCCAGAAGCGACAATGCTGTCATTGCGGTGGTGTTATGCAGGCAGAGATGCAGGAGGCGGAGTCTGAGCCCTATCCCTGGCGTGAAAGAGGGATCCGTTTTTCATGTGACAGCTGTGATGAAACCGCCTGGATCGCCAGTAGCGAAACCATCATGATATCTTTAGCAAGCAGCTTGCTGATTGCTTTGGGCATTATCTACATGCTGACGAATGGATTAGTAGACTTCATTGGATTTAGTTTTGAATCAGGTATTGGGGCGGCGTTATTATCACTCTTGTTGTTGCTGATTGTGGCGCTTTTTGCTCTGGGTGCGCTCTACAATGCGCGACGTGGCGGGGCGTTGATTTTAGCCCATCGGACCTATCCTGTTATTGATGATCCGAATAGTGCTAAACGCTTTTTTCTTCCACTCTCCCTGGGTTTGTTACCCTGGCTCTTGGCTATCGGTGCCGGCTATCTCAATTACACCTTTTTCGACGATAGTGAAATATTGGGTGTTTTAGCGATGGTGATCGTCTGTAGCCCCATTGCTTTTTCTAAAAAACTGGGGTCCTCAGTCAGGGAAGTGTTCTTGGCTGTGTTCTTCTGGACTGTCCTTGGTGCTGCAGGTGCTTGGGCATTCAGCGCTTTTTAGAAATTTTGTCTGGTGTAGAGCATAAATCCTCTGATTAAAGAGTGACTTGTCAGAAATTGAGACAGTCTGACAGCTTCGAAATCGCCCTGTTTGAACCGGTCAGGGTGAATTCGGCCAGCATTGATTGGTCGTTCCTCACAGTAAGCTGTTTGCCCCGGCGCATGGCTGATATGACGTCGCCTGATGGGAAACCGTAAGTTCCGCAGCTCGCACCCTTGTGGTTACATTGAAACTGCTCATAAAACCGATGGCCATCAATCGTTAATTCTAGTGAGATTACTTTTGCTGTGCTATCGAGACTGTCCCGGGGGAATTTTGGAGATGTTAGCGTAATTGAGGGTCCCCCTCCATTACCGCACTCCACTTCTAAGCGTGCGGCTTCAGTATTGTCTATGGAGGCAATACCTTCTATCCCCATCTCTGGTGCAAATAGCCATTTTTCGGTCGTGATGATCTGCTCGCTCGATGGGCTCTCTTCACTTTTCAGACTGTTATGAAAGAGTATTGTCGGGATCAGTATTAAGATTCCAGGGTAGGCGCGGCAATTAGGCTTGTGCAGTTTCATGGTTCATCCAAGTAAGCTGTAGCCCTAAATATATCATTTATGGTAACTACTCATATGGTAACTACTCACCCGGCTCCGTATAAATTTGCCCGGGCCGTGCCAGCTGAATCGCGACTCCGGGAATGTGAACAGCAATTCCAGAAAATCCGGGAAAGTGTTCACGTTGAACCAGAATGGGTGTTCACGATGGACCGGAATATGCCTTCTCCGGCCATTCGCTTGTGCTGGTAGAAAATTCGCAAGTCACACCGGTTCCCCCTCTGCATTTAATCCGCCATCGTCAATGCTCAATGCACATGGTGAGCTCGCCCTGGATTGCGGTTGATCGGATTTGAGTGAATCCTGTATATTTGTTTCCACAATATAAAGTATTGATTTATTCAATAGTAATGCTCGGTTTAATAGTTTCCTTCGTAACTGCCCGGGTATTTCTCTAAAACAATGGGTTTATGCACTGAAGAAAAAGAGAGCGTGTTCTATGAAGCCGGATATTGATCCTGAAGAGACCCGTGAGTGGCTGGAGGCCCTTGAGGCCGTCCTGGAGAACGAAGGGACCGAACGGGCCCACTACCTGATCGAGAGCCTGATCGACAAGGCACGTCGGTCAGGTGCCTATCTCCCCTACAGCGCCAACACCGCCTATGTTAATACCATCCCTGTGACCAAGCAGAAACGCTTTGCCGGGGATCCCGCGATGGAGCGCCGCATCCGCTCCTTCATTCGCTGGAATGCCATGGCAATGGTGGTGCAGGCCAATCGGCTGAGTCCGGAACTGGGTGGACACATCTCCAGTTTCGCCTCGGCCGCCACGCTGTATGACGTTGCTTTCAATCACTTCTTTCATGCCCGCAGTGATTCCCGAGACGGTGATCTGGTTTTTTTCCAGGGTCACTCCGCGCCGGGGATCTATGCCCGGGCCTTCCTTGAGGGGCGCCTCAGTGAAGAGGATCTCTATGGATTCCGCCAGGAGTCCGAGGGTGAAGGACTCTCCTCTTATCCACACCCCTGGCTGATGCCCGGTTTCTGGCAGTTTCCCACGGTATCCATGGGGCTGGGCCCCCTGATGGCGATCTACCAGGCGAGATTTATGCGCTATCTCCATGATCGGGGCATTGTCAGTACAGAGAAGCGCAAGGTGTGGGCCTTCATGGGTGATGGGGAGAGCGACGAGCCGGAATCACTGGGAGCCATATCCCTGGCGGGCCGAGAGCGCCTGGATAACCTGATTTTCGTGGTGAACTGTAATCTGCAACGGCTTGACGGGCCGGTACGGGGAAACGGCAAGATTATCCAGGAGCTTGAGGGGGTGTTCCGGGGAGCCGGCTGGAACGTCATCAAGGTGATCTGGGGCGGCTACTGGGATCCCCTGCTGGCGCGGGACAAGCAAGGGTTGCTGCAGAAGCGCATGGAAGAGGCAGTGGATGGCGATTACCAGACCTACAAGGCAAAAGGCGGTGCCTACACAAGGGAGCACTTTTTCGGCAAGTACCCGGAACTGGCCGATATGGTGGCCAACATGACTGATGAGGATATCTGGCGCCTGAATCGGGGCGGCCACGATCCCTACAAGATCTACGCCGCCTACGCGGCCGCCATGCAGCATACCGGGCAGCCGACGGTTATCCTGGCCAAGACCGTGAAAGGTTACGGTATGGGCATTGCCGGTGAAGGGCAGAATATCACCCACTCACAGAAGAAGATGGGGGAGGCGGCACTAAAGGCGTTTCGTGATCGCTTCAATATCCCCATCCCGGATGAACAGCTCAACGCCACGCCGTTCTACAAACCGGCGGCAGACAGTCCGGAACTGAAGTATCTGCAGGAGCGACGCGAGGCATTGGGCGGCTACCTGCCGGCTCGCTACGCGAATACCCAACCCCTGGAAGTGCCGTCACTGGAGTTCTTCAAGGTCATGCTGGAGAGCAGCGGCGATCGGGAGATGTCCACCACCATGGCCTTTGTCCGCATCCTGTCGATCCTGATACGTGACAAGCAGGTGGGCAAACGGGTGGTGCCGATTATTCCGGATGAGGCGCGCACCTTCGGAATGGAGGGTATGTTCCGTCAGTTGGGCATCTACTCTTCAGTGGGGCAACTCTATACGCCGGTGGACTCCGATCAGGTGATGTATTACCGGGAGGATAAAAAGGGTCAGATCCTGCAGGAGGGTATCACCGAGGCGGGTGCCATGTCCTCCTGGATAGCGGCGGCTACTTCCTACGCAAATCACGGCATCAGCATGATCCCCTTCTATGCCTACTACTCGATGTTCGGTTTCCAGCGGGTCGGTGACCTGGCCTGGGCGGCAGGTGATATGCAGGCGCGTGGATTTCTGATCGGTGGCACCGCCGGGCGCACCACGCTGGCGGGCGAGGGGTTGCAGCATCAGGACGGCCATAGCCATCTGCAGGCGGCGACCATTCCAAACTGTGTTGCCTATGATCCGGCCTTTGCCTATGAACTGACCGTGATCATCCAGGACGGTCTGCGGCGCATGTATCAGGAGCAGGAGAATCTGTTCTATTACATCACCGTAATGAACGAGAACTACCACCAGCCGGCCATGCCGGAAGGGGTTGAGCAGGGGATTGTCAAGGGTATGTACCGCTACCAGTCGACCGGGCGCAAGAAGAAGCAGCGGGTACAGCTGCTGGGGAGCGGCACCATTCTCAGGGAAGTGCTGGCCGCCGCTGAACTGCTGGAGCAGGACTTTGCTATCTCATCCGATGTCTGGAGTGTGACCAGTTTCAATGAGCTGCGGCGCGCCGGACTCGAGGTTGATCGTTGGAACATGCTTCATCCGGAGGAGACGCCCAGAGTCAATTATGTTGCCGAACAACTGGGTGACCAGTCCGGCCCGGTGGTTGCCGCGACGGATTATATTCGCAGCTACGCGGATCAGATTCGGCCTTTTGTGCCGGGCACCTACCGTGTGCTCGGCACGGATGGCTATGGTCGCAGCGACACGCGCAGCCAGTTGCGAAAGTTCTTTGAGGTGAACCGCTACTACATCGTTGTGGCGGCACTCAAGGCGCTTGCGGATGATGGGGGTATCAAGGAGGCGGAGGTGAGCAAGGCGATCAAGAAATACCGAATCGATCCTGAAAAACCCAATCCCCTGACGGTATGACTCGTGGATACCCGTCTGAACTGAGCTGTAACAGGCATTGCGAACAATCTGGAGGCCCGCTGTGGCGAGTGAAATAAAAGAACTGGTGCCGGATATTGGAGATTTTTCCGGTGTTGAGGTAATTGAGGTGCTGGTCTCGGAGGGGGACCGTATTCAGGTGGAGGACTCCCTGGTTACCCTGGAGAGCGACAAGGCAACGATGGAGATTCCGGCCGCCCACGCTGGTGTGGTCAAGTCGGTCAAGGTCAAGGTTGGCGACACCATCAGCGAGGGGGATCTGCTGTTGACGCTTGAGGCGGCTGAGTCCGGTGAGTCGGATCAGGAGAAGCGCGCCGCCAGGGATGATCAGGCGGGAGCGGCTGACGCGGAGGAGGATAAGCAGGCGGATGAGTCGGGCGGTGAAGATGCCCCCGCGCACGGGTCGGAGTCCTCCGCAGAGCATGCCGTAGAGGAGCGGGATGAAGAGCAATCACCAGGTGAGCAGAAACCACCCGAGCGGCTACCCGGGGACAAGGCGCAACGGCAGCCACCAGTAAGGCATGCCGAGTCGGATGTACCAACCGGCGTGGCCCATGCCAGCCCGTCTATTCGCAGTTTTGCCCGTGAGTTGGGTGTGGATCTGGCGCAGGTTACCGGCACGGGTCGAAAGGGGCGAATCACCAAGCCCGATGTGCAGAACTATATCAAGCAGAAACTGCAGGCAAGCAGTCCGGCGGTGGCCGCAGTGGGTGGGTTGCGTCTGCCGGCAGTACCGGAGATCGACTTCACCCAATTCGGTGAGGTGGATGTTCAGCCGCTCAGTCGGATCAAGAAGATCAGCGGTAATCACCTGACCGCCTGCTGGTTGAATATCCCCCACGTGACCCAGTTTGACGAGGCGGATATCACCGGGCTTGAGGCGTTCAGGGAAGAGCAGAAGGCGGTTGCCGCAAAACAGGGTATCAAGTTGACCTTCATGCCCTTTTTGATGAAAGCGTGTGTCGGTTGTTTGAAAGAGATGCCTGATTTCAACAGTTCGCTCAGTCCGGACCGGGAGAAACTGATCTACAAGCGCTTCTTCAATATAGGCATTGCTGTGGATACGCCAAATGGCTTGATGGTGCCGGTGATCCGGGATGTGGATAAGAAATCGATTTTTGAGCTGGCTGTCGAATTGGCCGAGGTGAGCGGGCGAGCCAGGCAGGGCAAGCTTGGACCGGCCGATTTGCAGGGCGGCTGTTTCTCCATCTCCAGTCTTGGCGGTATAGGCGGGACGGCGTTCACTCCCATTGTCAACGCCCCTGAAGTGGCGATATTGGGTGTGTCGCGTTCATCCATGAAGCCGGTATGGAATGGCAAGAAATTCAAGCCCCGGCTGATGCTGCCCCTATCTCTCTCCTACGATCATCGGGTCATTGATGGTGCGCAGGCGGCGCGGTTTACGGTAGTTCTCTCGGCCCTGTTGTCGGATATACGCAGATTGTTGTTGTAGCGGGAGGGCGGCGCTTTTTTCAGCACAGCCTGGATTTTCGGAAATTTATAATTTCAATTTATTGGCAGATAGGCTACTCTTTGCGTGATTTCGAGGAGAAATCCGATAATAGTACGTTTGTCCAATTATTTTTTTATTTATTTTCGGCTTTTTGTTTTTTTCGGGGCTTTTTTAGAAAAACTGCCGGGCCGGATAAGCAGCGGATAGCCCGAATGCCGGGTCTGGGGTCTGTAGTGGGTGATTTTCCGGGGCGGGGCAAAGGGGTGATGGTCTATCCTGAACTAAGGAATTTGCATAGGGTGAAGCAGAAGAGATGAAAAACGATTCCGGCTCCAATAGCGCCCAGGGCGCGGTAGATATCCAGGCAGAAGTGGTGGTACTCGGTGCGGGTCCGGGTGGCTATACTGCCGCCTTTCGTGCCGCCGACCTGGGTAAAAAAGTGGTTCTCATCGAGAAGCACTCAAACCTGGGCGGAGTCTGCCTGAATGTCGGCTGTATTCCTTCCAAGGCGCTTTTGCACTCGGCAGCAGTCATCAACGAGGCCGCCGAGATAGAGCACATGGGTATCAGCTTCGGCAAACCGAAAATTGACCTGGATAAGATGCGCGCCGGTAAGGACAAGGTGGTGAGTCGCCTGACCCAGGGACTGGCGGCATTGGCCAAGCAACGCAAGGTCGAGGTGGTCAATGGCTGGGGGCAATTCGACAGCCCGAACCGGATCAGCGTCGATACGGAAAAAGGCAAGCTCACCATCGGTTTCGACAATGCCATCATCGCCTGCGGTTCCCGGCCGGTAGCCATACCCGGTTTCCCCAATGATGACCCCCGGCTGATCAACTCCACCGGCGCCCTGGAACTGGAGGATATTCCCAAGAAGATGCTGGTGGTGGGCGGTGGTATTATCGGCCTGGAGATGGGTACGGTATATGCCACACTGGGCAGTCAGATAGATGTGGTCGAACTGCAATCCAGCCTGATCCCCGGCTGTGATACCGACCTGGTCCGGCCGCTGCAAAAGCGCCTCAAGGATCAGTTCAACAGCATCATGCTGGACACCAAGGTTACCGAGATCAAGGCGCAGAAGGGCGGCCTGAAGGTCAGCTTCGAAGGCAAGAACGCCCCTGAAAAAGCGCTGGTTTACGATAAGGTGCTGGTGGCGGTCGGCCGAGTCCCCAACGGCAAACTGATTGGCGCGGATCTGGCCGGGGTCAAGGTGGATGAGCGTGGCTTCATCGCGGTAGACCAGCACATGCGTACCAATGTGTCCAACATCTACGCCATCGGCGATGTGGTGGGCAATCCGATGTTGGCGCACAAGGCGACCCACGAGGCAAAGGTCGCCGCGGAAGTGATTGCCGGTCATCATGCCCTGTTTGATCCCCTGGCTATCCCCTCGGTGGCCTACACCAATCCGGAGGTCGCCTGGATGGGTCTGACCGAGACCGAAGCCAAGGCGCAGGGCATCGCCTATGAGAAGGCCGCCTTCCCGTGGGCTGCCTCGGGCCGCGCCTTGGGTATCGGTCGTGAAGAGGGGTTGACCAAGTTGCTGTTTGATCCCGAAACCAGACGCATCCTCGGCGCCGGTATCGTAGGCGTGAATGCCGGAGAGCTGATCGGCGAGACGGTGCTGGCGCTGGAGATGGGTGCGGATGCCGAGGATATCGGTCTGACCATTCATCCGCACCCGACCCTGAGTGAGACCATCTGCTTCTCGGCAGAGATGGCGGAAGGCTCCATTACCGACCTGATGCCGCCGAAAAAGAAGTAAACCGGGTTAGCCCTTTCGGCGCAGCGTGTTGCGGGAATCACTCACCCGCAACCCTGCGCCGATACTTTAAATACAGGACCTGTCCAGGCGATGCGACTCCACTATCGGGAATACGGCAGCTATAGCGATCAACATCCGACGCTGATCTTTCTGCACGGCCTGCTGGGCTCCTCCGCCAACTGGCACTCCCTGGCCCGGGGACTTGCCGATACATTCCATATCCTGGTGCCCGACCTGCGCAATCATGGTCGCTCCCCTCATGACGACGATGTCAGCTATGCCGCCCTGGCCAGGGACCTGACACAACTGATTGACGAACAGGGTCTGGAGTCGGCTCTGCTGATCGGGCACAGCATGGGCGGAAAGGCCGCCATGTGGCTGGCGCTGGAGCAATCCGAACTGGTGGCGGGGCTGGTGGTGGTGGATATTGCGCCGGTCGCTTACCCGAACCGCTTCGGTGAGATCTATGAGGCCCTGCATGCCGTTGATCAGGCGCACATCGGCAGTCGGGCGGAAGCCGATGCGATTCTGGCCGGATACCTGGATGAGGAAGCTCTGCGCCAGTTTCTGCTGCAAAATCTTCATCGGGTGGGCGGTGCCTGGGAGTGGCGCATGAATCTCCCCGCCCTCACCCGTGGCATGTCGGAGATTGTCGGCTTTTCCGTGCACAACCAGCTTGCCTATACCGGGCCCACGCTGTTCATCCATGGTGGCCAGTCGGACTATCTGCAGCCGGAGGCGAAACCGGTTATCCGGCGGCTGTTTCCCCATGCCCGTGTGCGCGCCATCCCGCAGGCGGGGCACTGGGTCTATGCCGAGCAGCCCCAGGCGTTTTCTGCCCTGCTGGGTGAGTTCCTGGATAAGTTCTGATCCGTCTTTTTTTCCTCTCTGTCCGCTCAAACCTGCCAATATCAGCCGGTTGGCAGTTAAATAATTCACAACATACCGGCGCAATGTGCGGTATTCTTTAACCCGCAATCTCCCTGAAAAATCAATAAAAGTAGCTAACCAGGAATGGATCCCGTCACTATGGCAAATACAGAGACCTGTATCGGTAAGGTTACCGAAATACGCGAAAATATAATGATCGCCGAACTGACCACCCTGGAGGGCGATGGGTTTCCGGTCGTTTCCACCGACTCCGGTGAAGTGGCCGTTGGGCAGTTGGGCGCCTATCTGATGATCAAGCAGCGGGGCATGGAAGTAGTGACCATGGTGATCAGCGCCGGCCAGGAACACCTGGATTCGGGTGGTACACGGGGCGTGATAACCCTGGTCCCGCTCGGTGAGCTGGATGCGAACAGAAGCTTCCACCGCGGCGTGATTCATTATCCGACCCCCGGTGCGGAAGTGCATGTGGTCCGGCCGGATGAGATCGCGATTCTGTTCAAGAAATTTCAATCCACCGGTTTTGAGCTGGGCTATCTGCCGACCATGCCCTCCATGGGGGTCTGCCTGGACCCCACGGCCCTGTTCGGTCGTCACATGGCGATCCTCGGCCAGTCCGGCGCCGGCAAGTCCTGGTCGGTTGCCAGCATGTTGCAGCGTACCGTTCAGACGATGCCGAAGGCCAAGGTGATCCTGCTGGATCTGCATGGTGAATATGTCTGGGAGGACGGTGATCAGCGACACTCCGCCTTCCGGGAAGGCACTTATCGCTATCTCGATGCGCGTAAGCTGGAGATACCTTACTGGCTCCTCACCTATGGCGAGCTGGTGGACTTGCTGATTGACCGGGACGATGCCAGGGCATCCACCCAGATGGCCTTCCTGCGCGAGGCGCTGTTGATGCTGCGCCGCAAGGCCAACACCGATCTGGAGGATGCCCATATCTCGATCGATTCGCCGGTCTACTTCTCCCTGGCCGAGCTGTTCCATCAGTTCAAGCGGGCCAATGAGCAGGTAATGGATTTCGGCAAGGTGAAGGGGGCGCTCTACGGTCAGTTCGATGAGTTCCTGATCAAACTGCAAAGCCGCTTCAACGATGTGCGTTACGACTTCCTGTTCAAGCCGAAACGGCGCAAGTCATCCGATACCCTGGTGGACCTGCTGCGGGAGTTTGTCGGCCTGGTTGAGCCGCAACGGCAGATCACGGTGATCGACTTCAGTTCGGTGCCGTTTGATGTGCGACCCACGGTATCGGCGCAGATCGGTCGTCTTGCCTTTGAGTTCAACTACTGGAACCCCCAGTCCCGGGAATTCCCCATCCTGCTGGTCTGTGAAGAGGCGCATAACTATATCCCCCGCGAGGCGGGTACCCAGTTCGAGGGTACCCGTCGCTCCATGGAGCGTATCGCCAAGGAGGGTCGAAAATATGGTGTGGGTCTGGCGGTGGTGAGCCAGCGGCCGCATGAATTGTCGGAAACCGTGCTGGCCCAGTGCAGCAGCTTTATCTGCCTGCGGGTAACCAATCCGGAGGATCAACAATACATCCGCGACCTGGTGCCGGATGCGGAATCCAATCTGGTGAATATACTTGCCGCCCTGGGGCGGGGCGAAGCGATGGCGCTGGGGGAGGCGGTACCGCTGCCGACCCGTTTCCAGTTCCATGTGCCGGACCCGGCGCCGAACAGCAACGACATCGACTTCTTCAATATGTGGCGCGACGGGCCGGGCACGGTGGATGTCGAAGCAATTGTGCGGCGCTGGCGCTCCCAGGGGCGCTGAAGGCAGCGCAACCCGGATTAACCGGTGGTAAAAAGGCCGGGTAACTGGGTTATAATGCAACGCTTTCTTGACTGTATTGCCGTATGGTCGGCAGCAATTTACGGAGTTTCCCCATGTCAGCGTCTGGCGTTAAAAAAGTCGTACTCGCATATTCGGGTGGTCTGGATACCTCGATCATCCTTAAATGGCTTCAGGAGGAGTATGGTTGTGAGGTGGTGACTTTTACCGCCGACATCGGTCAGGGGGAAGAGGTGGAGCCGGCCCGCGCCAAGGCGCAGGCGGCCGGGGTCAAGGAGATCTATATTGACGACCTGACCGAAGAGTTCGCGCGCGATTTTGTCTTTCCCATGTTCCGCGCCAACGCCATCTACGAAGGGGAGTACCTGCTGGGTACCTCTATCGCCCGGCCGCTGATCACCAAGCGCTTGATCGAGATCGCCAAAGAGACCGGCGCCGACGCCATCTCTCACGGCGCCACCGGCAAGGGCAACGACCAGGTACGATTTGAGCTCGGCGCCTACGCCCTGATGCCGGATGTGAAGATTATCGCCCCCTGGCGCGAGTGGGATCTGCTCTCCCGCGAGAAGCTGATGAAGTACGCCGAGGAGCACGGCATTCCCGTAGAGATGAAACGCAAGGGCAAATCCCCCTACTCCATGGACGCCAACCTGCTGCACATCTCCTATGAAGGCTATGATCTGGAAGATCCCTGGTGTGAACCGTCCGAGGAGATGTGGCGCTGGAGCGTATCGCCCGAAGCGGCACCGGATAAACCCACCTACATCGAACTCACCTTCGAGAAGGGCGACGTGACCGCCATCGACGGGGTCGCCATGAGCCCCGCCACCGTGATGACCGAATTGAACAGGATTGGTGGCGCCAACGGCATCGGCCGCGATGACATTGTGGAGAACCGCTATGTTGGCATGAAGTCCCGCGGTTGCTATGAAACCCCGGGTGGCACCATTCTGCTCAAGGCGCACCGGGCCATCGAGTCGCTGACCCTGGATCGTGAATCGGCCCACTTGAAGGATGAGTTGATGCCCAAGTATGCTGAATTGGTCTACAACGGCTACTGGTGGAGTCCGGAGCGTGAAATGCTCCAGGCGGCCATTGACCAGACCCAGGATGTGGTCAACGGTGTGGTCCGTCTGAAGCTCTACAAGGGCGGCATCATGGTGGTGGGGCGCAAGTCCGAAACCCATAGCCTGTTTGATGAATCGATTGCCACCTTTGAAGATGATGCCGGTGCCTATGACCAGAAGGATGCCGGTGGCTTTATTAAACTCAATGCCCTGCGGTTGCGTGTGGCGGCCCGCCGGCGCAACTCCTGAACAGAGCATGCAACCAGACAATCGTGAATATACCCGCTTTGCCCTGCGCTCCCAGGTGAAACTGGTCGACGCGGAGGGCAAGGAGCGTGAAGTCTATACCAAGGACCTGTCACACGGCGGTCTGTTTCTGATCATTAAGGATGAGCAGTTGCCGGCCCTCGATTCGGAAGTTGAGGTGACGGCCATGGATATTGAAGATCCCTTGCCGCAGCGTGCCGTCGTGGTAAGGGTTGAGCCTGGCAGAGGCATCGCCATCAGGTTTCTTTAAGCAAATGTCCAAGATGACAGTAAAACGTACTGCTACCGTGGGGGTCCGCGTAGGCGGTGTTGTTGTCGGTGGCAATGCCCCGGTGGTCATTCAGTCGATGACCAATACCGATACGGCGGATATTGCCGCGACCATCCGGCAGGTGGCCGAGTTGCATCGGGCCGGTTCCGAGCTGGTGCGTATTACGGTGAACACCGAAGAGGCGGCGGGTGCGGTCGCCTCAATCCGTGATGGACTGGATAAGCTGGGGGTGCCGGTGCCTCTGGTGGGTGATTTTCACTTCAACGGTCACAAACTGCTGCAGAAGTACCCAGCCTGTGCCCAGGCCCTGGCCAAGTACCGGATCAATCCGGGCAATGTGGGACGTGGCGCCAACCGGGATGAGAAGTTTGCCTCCATGATTGAGCTGGCCTGTCGCTATGACAAGGCGGTCCGCATCGGCGTGAACTGGGGCAGTATGGACCCGGAGCTGGTGGTGCGGATGATGGATGAGAATGCCCGGGCCGCCGAGCCGCTGGATAACGACCGGGTGATACGGGAGATCATGGTGGTTTCCGCCCTGGATAATGCCCGTCGGGCCGAGGAGCTGGGCCTGGCGCGCAACCGGATTGTCCTCTCCTGCAAAATGAGCGGGGTGCAGGATCTGATTGGCGTTTATCGGGAACTCTCCAGCCGTTGTGACTACGCCCTCCATCTCGGTCTGACCGAGGCCGGTATGGGTTCCAAGGGGATCGTCGCCTCCACTGCGGCCCTGGCGGTACTGCTGCAGGAGGGCATAGGCGACACCATACGGATCTCCCTGACCCCGGAACCCGGCGGTGCGCGTACCCAGGAGGTACAGGTGGCCCAGGAGATCCTGCAATCCATGGGGTTGCGCTCGTTTACCCCGATGGTGATCGCCTGTCCCGGTTGCGGTCGTACCAGCAGTGTATTCTTCCAGCAGCTGGCCCAGGAGATTCAGCAATATCTGCGCGAGCAGATGCCGCAATGGCGTCAGAAATTCCCCGGGGTTGAGGAGATGAGCGTGGCGGTCATGGGCTGTGTGGTCAACGGTCCCGGTGAGAGCAAGCATGCCAATATCGGTATCAGCCTGCCCGGCAGTGGCGAGGTGCCGGTGGCTCCGGTGTATGAAGATGGTGAAAAGACCGTGACCCTGAAAGGGGAACATATCGCCGAGGAGTTCGAGCAATTGGTGGCACGCTACGTGGAGCGCCATTACGGCTGATCGGTTCGCCTGTGGGGATGGCGCTGCGCCGCGATCGCCCCGGTGTCTGTGCCCGTTCAATCGGCCCGAGGGCGAGCCTCCTACAGCTCTTATCCCGAGCCGCTGAGGGCTCCACCTGTAGGAGCGGCGCCCCGCCGCGAATTTTCCCGGGCCGTGCCCGTGCTGCACTCTCGTGCTTGGGGGCCGTCTAGCGAAAACCGGCCATCTCCGCATACAGGTCGTGCAGCAGACGCTTGAATTCCGGGTGGTTGCGCAGCAACTGCTGGCCGGCGTCAATCAATTGTTCAGCGGCCTGCTCCGGCAGGGTAAAGTCTGTGGGAATGGTGGAGAGAGGCTGGCCATTGATCTGCGCAGGACTATCTTCCAGATTGATTTCGATGATGTAGAGGTCCGGCGGACAGTTGATTTTTTCCTGGCAAGGGACTGCACTGTTCTGTTGCAGCCAGGGCCCCATCTGGCTGTGCAGATAGGCCTTGGTTTCGAAATTGTAGTTGCTGAGAGGCGTGGTGGTGGCTGCATCCAGAATCACCCCCTGGGGGGGGTGATCCGGCTTCTTCTCCCATTCGATGGGCAGGCGGGCCGCCGCATCGATCTCGATCAGTACGATACGCTTTGTATTCCCCGTTACATTTTTCCTGATGCTGTCATCCAGGCCATCATGGATAATGATCTGGTCCATCATCGCGCGCAGTCCCAGATTGTCGGCAAGACCGCCATCCAGCAGATGGATATAGGGATGCTCTGGTTGATCCAGGTAGCGACTCCAGGTCCTGGCCAGACGATAAAGTCTCGGTTTCTGGTGCTTTTCGGTCAGGCCGCGGCCTATCCACTCCGGGGTGGGATAGCCACAGCTGCCAGCCCGGTTGTTCAGGGTAATCGGGGTGAAGATCAACGGTACCGAGCTGGAAGCGGCTACTGCCCTGGCGACCGGAAAATGCTCACTGTCGGAGCAGATCAGAGAGAACAGTTCCGGGGTAAATCCAAACCGGCTGCCTTTGAACAAGTCGGTGGCGTTAATGATCACAACCGGACCTTGCTCATCGAACAGTTCGCTCAGTGGCCGGTCGCCGAACAGCGTCTCCCGGAAATACTCGTCCAGTATGTCGCCTGAACCAAAAGTGGTCGATGAGAGTCGTGACAGGTTGTCCAGTGACAGCATGCGTTGACGTATTTCATTCCGAACATCCCGCTCGAGAAATTTTTCGCGGAAAGTCTCAAACATCTGTTCACCGTACAGACCGTAATAGGCCGCGATGATACTGCCACCGGATACCGCCGAGATCATATCCACCTTGTCCAGCAGCGAGGGCGCCTCGGGCCGGGTGGTGAGTGGGGTCTGGTAAAGGGCTTCCATCACCCCATAGGCGAAGGCGGAGGCCCGGCTGCCGCCACCGGATAGCGTCATCAGGAGAGTCGTGGAGTCCGGGCTGTAGGGCGTGATCGCCGGTTTAGCCGCAATCAGGGGCGGATTGTCCGGGAAACGGGCGGTACTGGCGCAGCCGCTGAGCAGCAGGCTAAGGAGTATGGCATAGAGCCTTTGATGTCTGTTCATCGGGAAGAAAGCGGATCCTGTTGAAACGTCGCAGGATTACCCCATCCCGGGGTGCGCTTGTCAAGCCTCGGCGCCAGTTGTCTCCCGGTTTTGGATCGCGCGAGCCCAGCTCTCCATGGCCGTGTTGGCGACAGGCATCGGTGCTTCCATGAAGGTGATATAGAAGCTTTCCGGCAGTTCAACCACCCCGATAGATCGGGGGCGCAGGGCCATCGCCTGGGGTGTTGGCAGGGTAAAGCCGAAACAGAAAATAATATTGCTGGCGGCCCCGATTTCTTCATGGATCTGACCATTCGGCAGGGTGCTGGTATGGGTGTGATGATCAAAAGTGGCGATAAAAGTTGCCGCTGGGTCGGCCTCGATACAGCTTTTAAGGTGGTCGAGGATCTGGGACACGCTGTTAAAAGTGGTCTCTGATTTGCCAATCTCCAGCGAGAACAGGGAATATGACTCTCGCGTGAAGGACTGCTGCATGGCTGGCTCCTGAAGAGTGCTGTGTGAATGCCATTAATTCAAGTAATTCACACAGAGACTAAGGGCTCCGGAACGGCGATGCATTGAAAAATCTCAATGCCATGAGATTGTTTGTCAGTTGTCGGCAATAAATTCGAGATTGCGGATGTCCAGCAGATATTTGTTCGGTTCGGTTTCGATCAGCAGGCTCTGGCGCTTGAATTCGGCGATGGTCCGGCTGGTGGTTTCGGTGGTGATACCGAGCATGGCCCCCATGTCCTCCCGGGGGAACAGTTCGCACTCACTGGATTCCTGATTACGCACCAGGCGCAGCAGCAGCCGGGCAACCCGCTGTTTGGCGGAACCGGTGGAGAGTTCGGTGAGCCAGGCGTCGGCCTCTTCCAGTGCCCGTTGCCAGCGGGTCAACAACTCCTGGTGCAGCTTCGGGTTGGTCTTGGAGAGCGCCTGCACCACGCTGACCGGCAGGCTGCACGCTTGGGTCGGATGCAGCACCACCGCATCATGCTTGTAGGGCTGGCCCAGCAGCGCCTCCAGCCCGGTGACATCGGTGGAACGGATCAGTCTGACAATGCGTTGTGTCCCGTCAGGCAGATACTGGATCAGCTTCAGCACGCCGCTGCGGATGGTGTAGAGACGGTCGGCCTTGTCGCCGGCGCGATACAGGGTGGAGCCGGCGGGCAGGGTGTAGAGATCAATCGGCTGATGAATTTTATCGAAGTCCTCCTCTTCCAGCCCGGCAAACAGCACCGAATTACGCAGCGTGCAGCTGATGCAGTCGGCAACGCCTTCCCAGGCTTCTTTATCGGAGAGGTTTTTCATGCGACACATCCCTCGGCAACCGCTCCCTGCGTTGCTCTACCTCCTGCATCCATGCAGTCGTGTGCCGCACCCCGACGGGCGGCCTTTGGCCGTGAAAATTGTCTGTCCTGCCAATTTTTCATGCGACACATCCCTGTGCCGTACCCTGACGGGTGGCCTTTGGCCGTGAAAATTGTCTGTCCTGCCAATTTTTCATCAATGGTTCTCTATCTGTTCGTGAATGCCCGCAATCGTACCGGGGTCGGCGTCAAATCAAGTCCAGGTATTGAGTCCATACCTGAGCTGTTCATTCGTTTGACTCCGACCCCTTGGATTGGTTTAGGCGGGTTTCTATCAGCCTACCTGTGGTAGATGTTTGAGCGACTCCCTGATCGCCTCTTCGGGGTACTCATAGTCCTCCAGTTCGCCGGCAAAGAAGCGGTCGTAGGAGGTCATGTCAAAGTGACCATGGCCGGAGAGGTTGAACAACAGCGTCTTGGCCTCGCCGGTTTCGGCGCAATGGCGTGCCTCACGGATCGCTGCGGCGATGGCATGGGTCGACTCCGGTGCCGGTACGATACCCTCACTCTTGGCGAACAGCACACCCGCCTCGAAGGTCTCGATCTGCGGCACGGCCATCGCACCCAGCAGGCCCTCGTTATAGAGCTGACTGATCAGCGCCGAATCGCCGTGGTAGCGCAGGCCGCCAGCGTGGATGCCGGGCGGCATGAAGTCGTGCCCCAGGGTATACATCTTCATCAACGGCGTCAGGCCAATGGCGTCACCGAAGTCATAGGCGTAGGTGCCCTTGGTCAGGGTCGGGCAGGAGGTTGGCTCCACCGCCACCAGTTCCACCTGCTTGCCGGCTGCCTTGTCGGCGAAGAACGGGAAGGCGATGCCGCCAAAGTTGGAGCCGCCGCCGCAGGGGGCGAACACCATGTCGGGATATTCACCCACCATGGCCAGCTGCTTCTTGGCCTCTTCGCCAATAATGGTCTGGTGCAGCAGTACGTGGTTCAGTACCGAACCCAGGGCATAGTTGGTGTCCGGCCGGTTGGCCGCGATCTCCACGGCTTCAGAAATCGCGATACCCAGGGAACCTTCACTGTTCGGGTCCTTCGCCAGGATGGAGCGGCCGGACTCCGTCAGGTCGGTCGGGCTGGCGTGCACCTGGGCGCCCCAGGTGCGCATCATGGTGCGGCGGTAGGGTTTCTGGCCATAGCTCACCTTAACCATGAACACCTCGACCTCCAGGCCGAACATCTGACCGGCCAGCGCCAGTGAGCAGCCCCATTGTCCGGCACCGGTCTCGGTGGTCAGTTTCTTGATACCGGCCTGCTGATTGTAGAAGGCCTGGGCCACCGCGGTATTCGGTTTGTGGGAGCCGGCCGGGCTGACGGATTCATTCTTGTAGAAGATCTTGGCCGGAGTATTTAGCATCTTCTCCAGTCGATGAGCCCGGTAGAGCGGGGAGGGGCGCCACAGACGCAGTACCTCGCGCACCTCTTCCGGGATCTTGATCCAGCGCTCGGCGCTTACCTCCTGCTTTATGATCTCCTCGGGAAAGATGGCGGCCAGCGCATCTGGGCCCACCGGATTACCATCCGGACCCAGCGGGGGGGTGGGCGGATTGGGCATGTCGGCAACCACGTTATACCAGTGGGTGGGCATCTCTGATTCTTTTAGTAGAATCTTGGTCTTCATCTCAAGGCTACTCCCAATTCTTTGTTGGATCGGAGGGTTCGAAACGGATGGCCCTAAGCGGACCGCTGGTGCAATCTTCACATATTAGGCATGTCTTATGCCACCGCTTTAGCCCCCAATCCGGCCAAACAGCCCGCAATGACAGTATCAGGTGCAATTAAAATCTGTTGTTGCGCAGCCTGTATGGCAAGTCACATGAGCATCTCATAACAAAGATCGCCGTTATCCTGCATCGCCGGCTGGGGTACAATCGGCGTCCCTTTGGATAACGGTGTAACGGGTGAGCAATGGCGCTGATCAATCTGCGCAAGATACAACTGGGCTTTGGCGGCCCGGCCCTGCTGGATAATCTGGACCTGGCAATTGAACGGGGCGAACGGATCTGTCTGCTGGGACGCAACGGCGCCGGAAAATCGACCCTGATGAAGCTGATCGCCGGAGAACTGCAGGCGGATGACGGAGAGTTTTCCGTTCAACAGGGGGCGGTGATCACCCGCCTGACCCAGGAGGTACCCGCCGGCATCGAGGGGACGGTGTTCGACGTGGTGGCCACCGGCCTGGGTGAACTGGGTGATCTGGTGCGCCGCTTTCACCAGATCAGCCATCGGCTGGCCAGCGAGAGCAGTGACAAACTGCTGGATCAGCTCTCCCGGGTGCAGCATGAGCTGGAGGCGGTGGATGGCTGGCAGTCGGAGCAGCGGGTGGAGACGGTGATCTCCAGGCTCTCCCTGGATCCGGATATCGCCTTTGCCGCGCTGTCGGGTGGCCTCAAGCGCCGGGTGCTATTGGCCCGCGCCCTGGTGCAGGCGCCGGATCTGCTGCTGCTGGATGAGCCGACCAACCACCTGGATATTGCCTCCATCGACTGGCTGGAAGAGTTTCTGCTCAATTACGAAGGCACCCTGCTGTTCGTGACCCATGACCGCATGTTCCTGCGCAAACTGGCTACCCGCATTATCGAACTGGACCGGGGCCAGCTCACCGACTGGCCGGGGGACTACGAAAACTTCCAGCGCCGCAAGGCGGAGATGCTGAACGCCGAGGAGAAGGCCAACGCCCGCTTCGACAAGAAGCTGGCCCAGGAGGAGGTGTGGATCCGCCAGGGGATCAAGGCGCGGCGTACCCGCAATGAAGGCCGGGTGCGGGCGCTGCAGGCGCTGCGCGCCGAGCGCCGGCAGCGCCGTGAACGCGCCGGCAATGTCAGCATGGCACTGCAACAGGCAGAACGCTCCGGCAAGCTGGTGATCGAGGCGGAAGGGATCAGCTACGCCTGGGATGGTGTGCCCATTGTGCGCGACTTCACCACCACCATCATGCGCGGCGACCGCATCGGCGTAATCGGCCCCAACGGTGCCGGCAAGACCACCCTGCTCAACCTGCTGTTGGGAAAATTACAGCCGGACAGCGGCGCGGTGAAACACGGCACCAAGCTGGAGGTGGCCTATTTCGATCAGTTGCGCGCCCAGCTGGATGATGAAAAGTCGGTGCAGGACAACGTGGCCGACGGCAGTGACAAGGTGGAGATCAACGGCAGCAGCAAGCACGTGATCAGCTATCTGCAGGACTTCCTGTTTGCTCCGGATCGGGTGCGGCAGCCGGTCAAGGCGCTCTCCGGTGGGGAACGCAACCGACTGCTGCTGGCGCGGTTGTTCAGCAAGAGTGCCAACGTGCTGGTGATGGACGAACCCACCAACGATCTCGACGTGGAGACCCTGGAGCTGCTGGAGGAGCTGTTGCTGGATTATCAGGGCACTCTGTTGCTGGTTAGTCATGACCGGGTTTTCCTCAACAACGTTGTGACCAGCACCCTGGTGTTCGAAGGGGAGGGGCGGATCAACGAGTACGTAGGTGGCTATGATGACTGGCTCAGTCAACGTAAGGCCCCGCTGGTTGAGAACACGGCCAAACCGGTATCCGCCAAACCGGAGTCTGGGAGGCGCGAGCCGGTAACGCCCTCCGGCAAACCGAAAAAACTGAGCTACAAGGATCAGCGTGAACTGGATGCCCTGCCAAAGCGGATCGAACAGCTGGAAGGTGAACTGGAAAAGCTGCAAATGACCGTGGCTGATCCCGCCTTCTATAAACGACCCAAGGAAGAGAAGGCCGAGGTGCAGCGACAACTGCAGGATACCGAGACGGCGCTCAACGCGGCCTACGGGCGCTGGGAAGCACTGGAATCCTGAGGTGCTTGGAAATCAAAGTATGTGGGTGCGTTTCAGCACCCCATGGCGAGCGAGAGAAGCCTGCAGGATGCGGTGAGTGAAACGATGCGCATCGCTGCGCTCAGCACATCCTACATGCACGTCTACCGGAATAGCCCGCTAGGACTCAGCTCTTTTTGGTCCACAGGGTGCACCAGCCATCCGGGCTGATCTGGCCTTCCACCAACTTGCAGCTATTTGAGCCGGCGATGAAATGCAGACACCCATCGCATTTCTGTCCGTTCCTTGGTTCAGTCTGATATTGAACGACTTGCTGTGGTGCTTTTACCACTTCGGTAGCTGGAGCGGCAGATTCCGTGTTGGTGCCGCTCGGGGAAGAGCCCGCCGGAGCGGCGCTGGATGATTTTTCGCCCTCCTTTGAGTCACACCCGATCAGTGCGACCGGGAATACCAGGCTGCAACCTACAGCAAGTACCCCGCGTAATACCAACCTGCGCGAATGAATCTCTTCCTCTATCTTGCCTTTGAGTTGCTTGCTGTCAGCTTCAGCAATATCCGCGTTCATCTCAACCTCCTTTGTCTAATCACCTTGGCAGGCGTTTGTGCCAATCGATAATTCGTGGGAGTGTGTCAGATTCAACCTGACCCGCAACAGCATATCGGGATATGCACAACCTCACCTATGAAAGCGCATTATGATGATTCCGCCTGGTAGGCTGAAAGTGTAGTAGATCGCAACCGACAATCTACAATGCAGGTGTTATTGATGACTGATGTCCAGACCTCCATTTTGATTCGGTTCCGGCTATGGCCGTGGCCTGTGCGAATGGCATTTTTAGGGTGTGCTACGATAAGTTAGTTAGGTTTAGCCTATTCCTGAATGGAGGAAGCAGTTATGTCAGACATAATCGATACTTGGCGTAAAGACCATGTGAATTTCTCACGACTTCTTAACCTTCTTGAAGTGCAGATTAAGCTTTTTCATGAGGATGAAACTCCAGACTATGAGCTCATGCAAGACATTATTTATTACATGACACATTTCCCCGATCTCTTCCATCATCCAAAAGAGGATCTTGTCTTTGACATGGTTAAGAAAGTTGACTCCAGTACGCGGTCCGTGGTGGATGAGCTGATGGAGCAGCATGTGGTACTGCGGGAAAGCGGCATGAAGTTGTTTGGCAATCTCGAGGCTGTCGTTGCCGGGGCGATGTTGAGCAGGACCAGTGTTGAGGGTCCGGCAGAGACCTACATCGCATACTTCCGCAGTCATATGAAAAAGGAGGAGTCGGAGATATTCCCGCTTGCCGAAAAACTGCTGTCTGACCAAGACTGGCGTGATGTGGATGCGGCGGTACCGCCTCCGATAGATCCACTATTTGGACCGTCTGTGAATGAGCGCTATCTTGCACTCCATCGGCAGATAGCCGATGAGGCGGGGTGTGGGTGTGGCGAGTAGTCTGTCAATCTGCTTGTTTGGCAAGCCAGCTGCGCAACTCGGTCATCGGCAGAGGTCGGCTGTAGAGGTAGCCCTGCGCGATGTCACACCCCATGGTACGCAGGATAGCGGCCTGCTCCTCGGTCTCTACCCCTTCTGCCACAACCTTGAGATTCAGGGCGCGGGCCATCGTGATAACCGCAGTGGCGATTTCGCGGTCGGTCGGATCATCACACAGGTCCATCACCAGGGATCGGTCCAGTTTGAGCTTATGTACCGGTAACTGTTTGATGGTGGCAAGATTTGAACAGCCGGTGCCGAAATCATCCACGGCAATCTGGATTCCCGCATCGCCGAGAGTCTGAAATATATCGCTTATCCCTTCACGATGACTGGTGACGGCGGTCTCCGTCAGTTCCAGCTCCACCACGTTGGTTGGGAGTCCATGTTGTGTGAGTATCCCCAGGATGGTATCAGCGAGGTTGTCGGTATCCCGGTCTTTTCCGGCAGAATTTACCTGAAACGGCGAGAGATTGATGGCGAAGCTCAATGGTGTTCCGGCACGAGGGTATTCTGCCAGTATTGCCGCGGCCTGGCCCGCTGCGATTTGCAGTACCTGTTCGCCCAGCTGGTTGATCAGGCCGGTCTGTTCAGCCAATGTGATAAACAGTTCGGGTGAAACCGCCTTCCCGTCCGGGCTCCAGCGCGCCAGCGCCTCCATGCCCACGACACCGCCGGTTGCCATATTCACTTGCGGTTGCCAGGCAATTGTAATCTCTTTTTCCGCCAAGGCCTGGCGCAAACGTGCGCTCATCTGTACCTTCTCGACGAACCGGTTGTGTCCGGATGCCGAATAAAAATGGTAGCGGCCTCTGCCGATGGCCTTGGCTTGGTACATGGCGTTATCCGCCTCCATCAGCAGTACTTCAGGGGAATCCCCATCCTCCGGGAAACGGCTGATGCCTATGCTGGCGGAGACAAACAGTTCATGCCCATCGATATTAAACTGGTGAGTCAGGGTGGAGAGCAATTTTTCTGCAATGGTGATGACACCGGTTTGATCTGTGCCGGTCTGGGTAATTACGGTGAACTCGTCACCGCCGAGTCGGGCTACGGTATCGTTTTCACGGACGGCACTCTGTAACAGGTTGGCGATCTGGCACAACAGCTTGTCGCCGACCAGATGGCCCAGGGTGTCATTCACCTCCTTGAATCCGTCGAGGTCGATGAACAGCAAGGCCAGGCTGTCACCGTCACGGCGTGCCTGGGCCACAGCCTGGGTTAGTCGATCCAAAAACAGCTGACGGTTGGGCAACCCGGTGAGGGCATCATGGTAAGCGAGGTGATGCAGTCGGGCGCGCATCTCCTGATGGTGTGTGGCATCGGAGAATACTCCGGCGTAGTAGCGTACCTCACCCTGGTCGTTTCGAATGGCATTAATATGCAACCATTCAGGATAGATGTCGCCGCTCTTGCGCCTATTCCAGATCTCCCCTTCCCAGGCGCCGGTCTCCTGGAGGCAGTCCCACATCTGTTTGTAGAAAGCTTCGTCATGCTTGCCAGAGTGCAGAATATGTGGCGTTTGGCCGATCGCTTCTTTAACAGCCCAGCCGGTAGTTTTACTGAAGGCGCGGTTGACCAACTGGATGCGTTGCTTGGCATCGGTCACCATGATGCCTTCGCTGGTTGCCTCGAATACGGCGGTGGCAATGCGGCGGTTTTCCAGTTCGCGTCGATAGTCCAGGAGCAGGTGCTCCAGGTCTTTGCGCAGGTCGCGCTCCCGTTCCACCAGTGCGGTGATGATCGATAGCCGCGAGACGATGCCCACATACTGACCCTTACCATCGACCACCATCAGGTGATTGACAGAGTCCTGCTCCATGCGGTTCAGGGTGGACAGGATCGGGACACTGTTATCCACCGGTGGTGGCTGCCGGCGTAGTAGAAGGTCAGCGAATATTCGATTGGGAAACAGTGCCGCCTGGCGTTCTGTCACCAGACCCATTAACTCGCCCTGTTCCGTGAATACCACGAAGACATGGGCATCCGTCTGTTCCGCTACTTCCTTGTAGCGCTGATAGGCATCGACCAGAATTACGTTGGGGCATAGGCAGTCGACAATACCGAGTTCTTTATTGGTCATCAAACCTCCTTTTCGAGGCTGATTTCTACATCGATATTGAGCTGGATGATTTCTTCTGGGCCCATGAAGGGCTTGATACTGGACAGTACGAAATCCCGTAGTTGTGGAGCCGTGACCTTGCGTAGAATGGCGCTGCGCACCAGGATATCGCCGATCACATCATCGTCCACCTGTACATGTTCAAAAGGTGTCACACTCAACAAGCCCAGAGCACGGCTTACCGCGACATGACCGATTGGTGAGTGCCGGCCCAGTACCAGTCCGTCTTCAATGGGTGGTAGCAGAAACTCAGTGACGCGGGCGCGAATCGTATAGTGGCGTCGCTCTTTATGCATGGCGGGAACTGCTCCAGGAGCTTTAAAATCAGTACAAAGGGAATGGTTGGCATCAGAAAGCATCCATCCCAGGACCGCTCTCGGCACGGTACCAATACTCTAACTATCGGGTTCCTGGTGATTTCTAACGGCTCATGGCCACAAGAAATGGCAGTGCTTCCCTGTGCTTCCTTGGTATCAGCCCTTTCAGCACGGATGCAAAGCGAAAAATTACACGCCTCATCGCAGACGCGTAGTCTATCGGATCGGGTGTTCTGTAAAATTGACACACATCAACAAAGGTTTTTATTGCGCTGGGTGTTTGGGAGTAATTTAGAGGCGGATCACGATTTGTGGGCCGATGCTCAACGGTCCTGAGGACGGAGCATGGAAGAAGACCAGTCCCTGTGATCACCTGTCCTTCAGTAACCCCTGAAACCGGTAACCTACAATATCGGGTAGGACTTTGTACTGGAGAGCAGTCGGATGATTTTACATAGCTTGAGATTGCTGTGGGTCAGCATGCTGTTGGCCGGTACCGTAGCCGCCGAGCCTGCGCGTGATGCGTTACTGGATCAGCGCTTTGCCGAACTGAAGCAGGCGCAAGATGAGGTAACTGCACGCGGGATCGAACAGGAGATCTGGAAATTGTGGATGATCTCGGGCAATACCGAGATTGATGGGTTGATGCGGCAGGCAATGGAGGCGCGACGCTGGGGGGATTATGCCAAGGCGCTAATGTTACTCGATCAGGTGACCGGGATAGATCCGGAGTACGCCGAGGCGTGGAACCAGCGTGCCACCATCCATTTTCTGCGGGATGACTATGAACAGGCCCTGGCCGATGTCGCCCGGACACTGCAGCTGGAACCGCGTCATTTTGGCGCCCTGGCCGGGCGGGGAGTCATCCGCCTGCGTCAGGGAAGATCTGCGCTGGCGATCCAGAATATCAAGGCGGCGATGGACTACCACCCTTTCTTGCGCGAACGCCACCTGGTGCCGTCCCGGTTTTTAGATCAACCCGCTGAGTCGCGTTGATCAGGCTGTGCCGACCGCACTCTTTTGTCCATACAATAGACCGGGGGGCGGATTTGCAAGGATTGGCGCCGATTCCGGCGTATGATATACGCGGCCCATCAGCCGGAACAAACCGCATACATTTCCCAGTCGTGTCCCGAGGGTACGCTGTTAGCAGATGAATGCTTTACACAGTCAATACCTTGATAGGACAACCCACGTGAACCCGACCTGCTTCTCATCACTGAATCTGCACGCTGAGCTACTGAACAATCTGGCGACCCTCGGCTATGCTGAAATGACCCCGATACAGACCCGGAGCCTGCCGCCCATTCTGGCGGGTCAGGATGTGATCGCCCAGGGCAAGACCGGCTCGGGGAAAACCGCCGCGTTTGGACTGGGGCTGCTGCAGAGGCTGGATGTAAAAAGGTTCCGGGTACAGGCACTGGTGCTCTGTCCGACCCGGGAGCTGGCCGATCAGGTGGCCGGGGAGATTCGCCGGCTGGGACGGGGTATCCATAATATCAAGGTGCTGACCCTGTGCGGCGGCATGCCGTTCGGTCCCCAGGCGGGGTCACTGGAACACGGTGCCCACATTATCGTCGGCACCCCGGGGCGTATCGAGGATCACCTTGGCCGGGGGACGCTGAAGTTGGCGGATGTGAGCACGCTCATTCTGGATGAGGCCGATCGCATGCTGGATATGGGCTTTCAGGAGGTGCTGGATCGGATTATTGAGCAGATACCGAAGCAGCGACAGACACTGCTGTTCAGTGCCACCTTCCCCGATCAGATACAGGCGATTGCCCGGCGCATCATGACCCAGCCGGTGATGGTGCAAGTGGAGTCGAGTCACGATAGCGCTAGCATTGAACAGCACTTCTACAAGGTCACTGACAACAAACAGCGTCTGACCGCACTGCGTCTGCTGCTGTTGCAGTTTCATCCCGAGTCGACACTGGTGTTCTGCAATACCAAGAAAGAGACCCAGGCTGTGGCGGATCAGCTGATGGATTTTGGATTCAGTGCCCTGGCGCTGCACGGCGATCTGGAACAGAGGGATCGGGATCAGACACTGATACGCTTTGCCAACAAAAGCATCTCGGTCCTGGTTGCCACCGATGTGGCGGCCCGGGGGCTGGATATCGAGGCGCTGGACGCGGTGATCAACTATCACATCGCTCATGATGCCGAGAGCCATCTGCACCGGATTGGTCGAACCGGACGTGCCGGCAGCAAGGGTATCGCTTGTTCTTTGTATGATGACAGGGAGAGCTACCGGGTCGCGCAACTGGAGGCCGGCATCGATCCGATTCTGGATAGCGAGCCGTTGCCGCCCCTCACGCTTCTGGATCGACCCTCCATGAAGCCCGCCATGGCCACGCTGCAGATTGATGGTGGCAAAAAACAGAAAATACGTCCGGGTGATATTCTGGGTGCCTTGACCGGCGAGCGGGGTATCAGCGGACAGCAGGTCGGCAAGATTAATGTGGCGGACAACTGGGCCTTTGTGGCAGTGAGTCGTGGTGCGGTGAAACCGGCCCTGAAAAAACTGACCGAGGGGAAATTGAAAGGGCGCTCGTTTCGTGTACGGCTGATTGGTGATTAGTGGTAATAGACTGGGTTGAATCTGGTAGCGGGTTTTGGTTGATCGCTGAGATGATTCAAATCCTACGTCTGTTTTCGGCTGCGGTTAACCAATGTCACGGGCTGAAACCATCCAGAAGCGGACGTTATTGCCTTCTATATGGCTGCATGCTTCCGATCCCTCTTTTTGTCTTTGGAAACGGTGAGAATGACTGCTAGCGCACCTAAAAGTAAAACCCAATCAAGAGACACACTTAGGTGTGCAGCCCCAAAAACGCCATAAAAAGTTCCGGAAAGTCCTAGGACAATCGACCATGCACGAACACCAAAGCTGCCAACAATAATGGAAAGACCGATAACCATCGAAAGTGTGGGACACGGAATAAGTCCTGTAGGAGCGGAGTATAAGTAAGGGAAGAACGACGCCGTCTCGAGAAAATGAGGATAGACCCAACCAAAGGTAAACATAATTGCGCCTATCACCTTAGCCCATAAAGGTGCAATTTGAATGTCATCTCGTGGCAACCGGAATGAGATAAATAACAATGCCGCACCGGAAAAAGTGAAGAAAATGCCGTTGAAAGGATTTCCAGATGCCCACGCCAAAGCGCTCACGGATACTAGAGGCAGAACTAACCCCAAACCAACCAGGCGCATTGAGGGGCGTATACCTAATACAAGAACTGAGGCTAGAACTGCAAAATAAATGTGCCAGAGAATTGCAAGAAATTGCCAATCATTGGCAATTTCTTTAAGAACACTCAGAATTTCTTCAGGGGGTGGCATTGTTTTTCATTGGTAACTCGGTCACATAACGCCCATATAAACCGCGCGACGATAGGAGCGTCGGGCGACCCAAAGGAGGGGAGTTCCCACGAAAAAGTTGACACCCCCTGGTTATGCGCACGTTTGCTCGAACTCCATCGGTGACTGGTAACCTAGCAGAATTTGGGGTCAGATGAAAAACTATTCGGCACTAGCCTTGCCTTTCGGACCACGCTTCAAATTAGCGACGCGCCGACCAGACAATCTCTCGATCTCTTCTTTGAAAACGCTCATTTCCAAGTGCCATCCCCTGATTAGCGCTCCGCTGAATATCCGTCTAAACTTCCTCATTAAGTTCATAGCGAAAGAGTGCCCGATATGCATTCGATCTATCGGCTGGCGTCTGACCCAGTAGAGCGGCAGAATACCTGAACCTACATCTACGAGATTGAGTTTTTCATCTGACCCCAATTGGTTGCGTTTGATAACTTTCTAGTACGCACCCTGTGAATAGGTTAACTCATAGCTATGCGAATAAACTTCGAAGATGAGGCCGAATGGATCTTCGACGTAGCACATCTTGTAGGGCTTCTCTCCAGGGTAATATTCACGGATAGGCATTCGCTGCTTCCCACCGTGCGCCACGATTTTTTCTACCAGCCCTTCAATATCCGGGTCCTGAACGCAAAAGTGAAAGGTGCTCGTTTTCCAGTATTCAAAATCCTTCGGAGTTTCATTGTTTTTAAACTCGAACATTTCTACACCGATTTTGTCACCAGTCGACATGTGAGCGATCTTAAAGGATCCCCAGCCCTTGCCAAAAACATCAATACACATTTGGCCTATTGGTGTAGCTGATTCTTCGGTAATGACGGTGGGCTCCATTATGTGATACCAGCCCATGACTTCACTGTAAAATTTGACCGCTTTTTCTACATCAGGAACAGAAATTCCGATGTGTGAGAACGTTCTTGGGTATGTACTCATGGTAGTTCCTTGTTTTGAAAGTTAACGCTGTTTATACAGCCCGCACATTCGGTACAATATACAGCTGTAGAATATAGTGTCGATTCCGACACATTGCTCTATCCATGTTCTATGTTTAGGGATAATTTTAGAGTGCGGCATCCCGCCATAGAAGCTCATTCCTTAATGTTCTTGGGTCTACCAGCCATAACTGCACTACTAAGAGTAGGATGGAATGTCTATATCATGTCGGGAGCAGCCTTCCATTAACCGGACCCGGTCTCGCAAAGTCAACGACATAACATAATCGGAAATGGAATTCCGCTATCCTCAGGGTATGACAACATTTGAAGATCGACAGTCTGACCCTCCCGAAGTGGAGGTGGTGATAGAGATCCCGCGCGGCAGTTTTCTCAAGCGCGGCAGCACCGGCCATGTCGACTTTGTTTCGCCATTCCCGTGCCCCTTTAACTATGGTTGTGTGCCGGCCTATATCGGCGGTGAGGGAGACTTGCTGGATGCGGTGGTGCTGGGTCCGCGCCTGCCGCTGGGTTCACGGGTGAAGGTGCGGGCCTGGGGGGCAATTGGGTTGTCAGAGCGTTTTATGTATGACGATAAGTTGATCTGCAGCGTCAAACCGCTACGTACCAGTCAGCGACGCTGGACACTGCGTTTTTTCCACTTCTACGCCTTCTGTAAGGGTTGGCTGAACGTGTGGCGCGGACGTCCGGGAGCCGCCCGCTGTGAGGGCTGGGGTTCTGCCGGTGAAGCGATCGCGCGCGCCGTGCCGGCAGGTCCGGATTGGCGCGGGCCTGGAGTGCCTTTTTAAAACAAAAGAAATGGCTTTGGTCGGCCGGATGTTGGCGATTCAGCTTGGCCAGAATAGTTTGCAGGTAGCTGTCCGCTGCCTGTTTTTATTGCCGGGTAAACGATCAATTAAATTGATGGCCCATGCCGTGCCGGGTCACTACAGCGGCCGATATCAAAAAATTCTGTGGTATTTTTTGTGGAAATGGCTTGCCCTGTCAGCGGGCAGGCTCTATAGGTTAGGAGAGTTGTATAAGCAGTCGTTTCTGGTCAGCCAGTAAAGGTACTGATTATATGAAAACCCTCCCGCTAAGGAATAGCAGATTACCCTACAGCTATCACATGCTCTGGGTGTCACTGGCGAGTTCTCTGGTGATTCTTTCCCCCCTCTATCTGCTGCTTCATTTCGGCATGATATCCCTCCTGCTGACGGTATGGATAACCGTAGGTGTCATAGTGCTGGCAGCCCTCTACGAGTCATCACTCCTGTTTATACTTACCCGGCATATGCTGAAAAACATCAGGAATGATCATCAAGATCCGTAGGCTCTAATGGTTACCGGATTCTTCGGGCATGGTTTTTAACCACGCTGAATGTACTCTTTGGGATTCCTTGAAGAACCTGGCTGGAAAGGCCGACGTCAGCGGGCCCTCGCAGGGGGGGATTGCTCCTGGAGGAGGTCGGTAATCGCATGGTGGTCCGTGTAGAGTACAATGTGCCATCTCCAGATCATTCCACTAATAACGGCCAGATAAAAACCATAAGTTGGTGATTTGTAAGGTAGGGTAAACCCTTTTATCCCATACACTCACTCCATGTTGTCATAAACAGCACTGCAGTTGCGGTGGCAACCAATGGAATATTAGAATAGGATTAATTAATGATTTTTATCATTCACTGATTCGGGACAGCGCCCATGCAAGATCCAACCACCCAATCCGACAACGATCTGGGCCGTGTGGAGGTCAAGACCACCACCTGCTACATGTGTGCCTGCCGTTGTGGAATCCGGGTGACCCTGCGTGATGGCGAGATCCGCCATATTGAGGGCAATCCCAAGCATCCCCATAACCAGGGGGTGATCTGCGCCAAGGGCTCCTCCGGGATCATGAAGCAGTATTCGCCGGCCCGTATCACCAAACCCCTGCTGCGCAAACCGGGCGCGGAGCGGGGCGGTTCGGAATTTGAGGAGATCTCCTGGGAGCAGGCGTTCGAGATGGTCAGCGAACGGCTGGCCCGGATTCGCGCCGAGGACCCGAAGAAGTTTGCCCTGTTCACCGGACGCGACCAGATGCAGGCGCTGACCGGTCTGTTCGCCAAGCAGTTCGGCACGCCCAACTATGCCGCCCATGGCGGTTTCTGCTCGGTCAACATGGCCGCCGGGATGATCTACACCATCGGCGGCTCGTTCTGGGAGTTCGGCGGTCCGGATCTGGACCGGGCCAAGCTGTTCGTGATGATCGGCACCGCCGAGGATCACGACTCCAATCCGCTGAAGATCCATATCTCCAAGTTCAAGCGCCGGGGTGGCCGCTTCATCTCCATCAATCCGATCCGCTCCGGCTACTCCGCCATTGCCGACGAGTGGGTGCCGATCAAGCCGGGTACCGACGGGGCATTGATCCTGGCGATCAACCACGAACTGATCAAGCAGGGTCTGTTCGACCGGGAGTTCCTGACCCAGTACTCCAATGCCGCCGAACTGGTGGTGGACGATCCCCGGCGCGACGACCACGGCCTGTTCAAGCGTTTCGAGATGCATGTGGAGGAGGGCTGCTTCGATCCGGAGAACAAGCTCTGGTGGGATCGGGACCTGGATCGGGAGATCTCCACCCACACCCCGGGGACCGAGCCACGCCTGCTGGGGGAGTTCCGCCTGGAAGACGGCACCCGGGTAAAACCGGCCTTTCAATTGCTTAAGGATCGGCTGGAGGAGTACACCCCGGAGTGGGCCGAAGGGATCACCGGGATACCGGCCGATACCATCCGCCGACTGGCCCATGAGATGGGTGTCACGGCACGGGATCAGAAGATCGAGCTGCCGATCCAGTGGACCGATAGTTGGGAGAACGAACACGAATCGATCACCGGTAACCCGGTGGCCTTCCATGCCATGCGCGGCATTGCCGCCCACTCCAACGGTTTCCAGTCGATCCGTGCCCTGAGCATCCTAATGACCCTGCTGGGGACCATCGACCGGCCCGGCGGTTTTCGCCACAAGGCGCCGTTCCCGCGGCCGATTCCGCCCTGTCCCAAGCCACCCAACTCACCCGATGGGGTCAAGCCCAACACGCCGCTGGACGGTATGCCGCTGGGCTGGCCGTCGAAGCCTGAAGACCTGTTCGTCGATGAGCAGGGCGAGGCGGTGCGCCTGGACAAGGCGTTCTCCTGGGAGTATCCGCTGTCGGTGCACGGCCTGATGCACAACGCCATCACCAACGCCTGGCGCGGCGATCCCTATCCCATCGACACCATGCTGCTGTTCATGGCCAACATGGCCTGGAACTCCTCCATGAACACCGAGCAGATCCGCCACATGCTCACCGACAAGGATGAGTCGGGCGAGTACAAGATCCCGTTCCTGATCGTCTGTGACGCCTTCCAGTCGGAGACCGTGGCCTTCGCCGATCTGGTGCTGCCGGATACCACCTACCTGGAGCGCTATGACGCCCTCTCCATGCTGGACCGGCCGATCTCCGAATTCGAGGGACCGGTGGACTCGGTGCGTATCCCGGTGGTGCCGCCGACCGGTCAGTGCAAGCCGTTCCAGGAGGTGCTGGTGGAGCTGGGCAGCCGCTTGAAACTGCCCGCCTTCATCAACGAGAAGGGCGAGCGCAAGTACCGCGATTACCCGGACTTCATTACCAACTACGAGACCTCGCCCGGCTCCGGTATCGGTTTTCTGGCCGGCTGGCGCGGCAAGGGCGGCGAGAAGTTTCTCAAGGGCGAGCCCAACCCGCGCCAGTGGGAGATGTACCAGAAGAACGACTGCTACTACCACTACAAGCTGCCCAAGTCCTACCAGTACATGCGCAACTGGAACAAGGGCTACCTGCACTGGGCGCGCAACCACGGCATGATCCGTTACGCCGAGCCAATCACCATTCACCTCTACTCCGAGGTGTTGCAGAAATTCCGACTTGCCGCCCAGGGCAAGGGCAGTGGAAGGAAGCCGCCGGAGCGGCTGCGCAAGCGTGTCGAGATGCACTTTGATCCGCTGCCGTTCTACAGCGAACCGCTGCTGTCGCGGCTGGTGGACACCCATGAGTATCCGCTTAATGCCCTGACCCAGCGGCCGATGGCGATGTATCACTCCTGGGATTCCCAGAACGCCTGGCTGCGGCAGATCCATACCCACAACTACCTGTTCGTCAATCCGGCCCTGGCCCACGCCAAGGGGATCGATGACGGTGACTGGATCTGGGTCGAGTCACCCACCGGCAAGGTGCGCTGCATGTGCCGTTACTCGGAGGCGGTGGAGCCGGGCACGGTCTGGACCTGGAACGCCATCGGCAAGGCGGCAGGGGCCTGGGGCCTGTCGCCCAAGGCCAATGAATCCCAGAAGGGTTTCCTGCTGAATCACCTGATCCCGGAGGAGCTGCCTCCCTGCGAATCGGGCGAGCATCTGTCAAACTCCGATCCGGTCACCGGTCAGGCAGCCTGGTTCGATGTGCGGGTGAAGATCTACAAGGCGGAACCGGGTGAGCCGGCACAGACCGCTCCCCAGTTCAGCACCATGAAACCCCTGCCGGGGCAGACTATCCGGCGCGGACGCTGGCTGTCATTCTTCGCCGGCAAGCTGGGCAGGAACCTGAGCGGGAAGAAGCGGAGCAAGGTATGACCCAACTGGCACTGGTTATTGATCTGAACGTCTGCGTCGGCTGCCACGCCTGTGTCACCAGTTGCAAGGAGTGGAACAGCTCCGGCTGGGCCGGCCCGATGCCGGACGAGAATCCCTACGGGGCCGATCCAAGCGGCGTGTTTTTCAATCGGGTGCAGACTTACGAAGTGGGCTGTTTTCCCCATACCGAAACGGTCCACTTCCCCAAATCCTGCCTGCACTGTGAGGATCCCCCCTGTGTGCCGGTCTGTCCCACCGGGGCCAGCTACAAGCGCGCGGACAACGGCATCGTGCTGGTGGATTACGACAAGTGCATCGGCTGCAAGTACTGCTCCTGGGCCTGTCCCTACGGCGCCCGCGAGATCGACGCCCAGAACAAGGTGATGAAGAAGTGCACCCTCTGTGTCGACCGGGTGACCGATGAGAGCCTGCCCGAGGCCGAGCGCAAGCCGGCCTGCGTACTGGCCTGTCCCACCTCGGCGCGCATTTTCGGTGACATCCATGACCCCAACTCGGTCGCCTCGGTGGCGATCCGCGAACAGGGTGGCTACCAGCTGCAGCCGGAGTGGGGCACCCAGCCGGCCAATCACTACCTGCCGCGCCGTCGCAGCCAGATGCAGATTCATGAGGATGAGCTGATTCGTGCGGACAACCCGTTGCGTAAGGAAGAGGTTGAGATGCCGATCGAGCAGGGCGACACCCTGGACGATGTGGCCTGGTAATTGGGCAGAGTGGGCACGGACTACATGCTCACCAATGGGTTCGGTTCAACCGCGAAGAACGCTAAGTGCGCGAAGGGATGGAATGGCTTACCTGTATTTCCGTCGCCAGGTCCGTAAACGGAGCATCTCTGCGCAACTCCTCCGGTTCAACCCGGCGGGTGACGGATCGTGAGCATACAGGTCGCTTTTTCCTTTGTGGTCTTTGCGTCCTTAGCGGTTGAAATCAGGTTTTTAAGAAATAGGACAAAACGATGCATCCGGCATTCTCGGTAATCTTTCTCACCACCCTGATCGGTATCGGTCAGGGACTGTTTCTGGCCCTGTTCACCGGCCAGGTGTATGCCCTGGCCAACCTGATTCCGGTGCAGGAGAGCCTGGGATTCTACGCGGTCGGCAGTCTCATTGCCCTGCTGTTTCTGGTGCTGGGATTGATCGCGTCGGTGTTTCACCTGGGTCGTCCGGAGCGGGCCTGGCGTGCGGTTACCATGTGGCGCACCTCCTGGCTCTCCCGTGAGGTAATCGTGCTGCCGCTGTTCATGCTGCTGGTGTTCCTGTACGGCGTGGCACACTTCTTCGGCTTGACCCAGCCGCTGTTCATGGTGGCGGATACCCTGCCGATAGATCTGACCCTGATCATTGGCCTGCTGGCCAGCATGATGGCCTTTGCACTGTTCATCTGCACGGCCATGATCTATGCCAGCCTGAAGTTCCTCAAGGAGTGGTATACGCCATTGACGGTACTCAATTATACCCTGCTGGGCCTGGCCTCCGGCTTCATGTTCGCGGCAGCATTCTCCGCTTATGTCAGTTTTGACCTGGTCTCCCTGTTTGGCATCTGGGCAGTGATCTTTACCCTGCTCGGGGCAGTCTCGCGGGGTACTTCCCTGGCCAGAAACCGTGCCTTGCGTGACAAGTATGGTTTGACCACGGCCATTGGCGTGCGCCATCCCAATATGAAACAGCTAAGTCAGGGATTCATGGGTGGCGCATTCAATACCAGGGAGTTTTTCCACGGCCGCACAGCCGGGGCGCTGCGGCTGATCCGCTGGTTCTTTCTGCTGGCGGTGTTCCCCATTCCGGTGGTGCTGATCGCCACGGCCTATGCGCTGGAATCACCCTCGCTACCGATCGCGGCCTTCGCGCTGCAGTATCTGGGACTGATTGCCGAGCGCTGGTATTTCTTCGCCGAGGCGAAACATCCACAGAATATCTATTACCAGTCGATGGCCTGAGTGGCCGAATTTGAAGGAGGCAGGTATGAAACTGTTGAAACGGTTGCTTGTGGTTGGGGCGCTACTCTCTGGCAGCGCGCCGTTGCAGGCCGATGTGGCGGTGCTGGTGCACGGTTATCTGGGCAGCGCCAGCTCCTGGGAGAGCAGCGGCGTCAATGCCGTGCTGGTGGCCGATGGCTGGAAGCGGGCCGGTGTTCTGCGCACCGACCCCTACGGGGTTGAGCTGATCCCGGTGCTGGGAGACGCAGGTGAAAACAGTCTCTACCAGGTGGAACTGCACTCGCTGGCACCGATGATGGTACAGGCAGATCAACTGCAGGCGATGTTGCATCAGGTAGCCCAACTGCACCCGGATGAGCCGATCACCCTGGTGGCTCATTCCGCCGGTGGTATTGTTGCCCGTATCGTGCTGGTACGGGGTGGCGTGCCTCATGCGAAGGCGTTGATCACCATCGCCTCTCCCCATCTCGGTACTGGACGGGCGGTGCAGGCGCTGGAGAGTACCGACGTACCGTATCCATTCTGCCTGGTACAGAACTTCTTCACCGGCGGCAAGACCCGAGTGTTGCGTGAATCCCGCGGGGCGCTGATCGACCTGGTACCGGCGCAGCCCGGCAGCCTGCTGTTCTGGCTGAACAGCCAGCCACATCCGCAGATCGCCTATCACTCCATTGTGCGTCCCGGACCGGTTGGGATGGGTGATGAGCTGGTGCCGGTGTTCAGTCAGGATATGAATCGGGTTCAGGCGCTGCAGGGCCGGTCGAAGGTGACGGTGGTTAGCAGCACTCACTCGCTGAATATTCAGGATGGGATGGTGTTGGCGCAACTGCTGAAGGAGTAGGGCGTTCGCCTGTTGCATAATCAGCTCCCGGACCGGCCGATTTCTCCCGGGGAGAAACTTGTTACTGCGGGGTAGTTAAACTACCTTTTAAGTAATGATGCGGTCACCTGAGGTGCAGCAATGGGCAATGTCGCTGATTTCTCCAAGTACAAGGCGCGAAAGGATCATGGCCGGCAACTTCAAGACAAGGGATGGGTGCCTACCTGGCTTGGTGAGGGTGCTGACAGGGGGACTGCAGTCTATATCTATGATGACCATACCCGGCTGCTGCTTTACGCCGGAATCGAACAAACCAGCCTGGATGCAATCGCCCACAGTGTCCGACGCTCTGAGGGAGAGGATCTGCTCTCTCTGGCAGAACAGTTAAGCGCGCTGATTACCGAATTCTCGCACCATCCGCCATTTCAGGGAGATCAGCGTCTTGCGCTGGTGGCGCAGACGGCCGCCTGGTTTGTCGGCTTTTCCCTGTCCCTGATAAACAGCGACTCTCTGGAGGGTGAATCGATAGTCATCTTGAGACTGGTGGATGTCGAGAGCAGGGAGAGCGCGTTTCACTTGGCTCACCTGGAGTGGCCGGAGATCATGGACAGGCGGTCTGCCGAGTCGCAGCTTTCCGACATGGCCCGGTCACTTCGGCGCAACTTGTTCAATGATGGTTGAGTCCGGCGCGATGCATGTTGGTTTACCGGACCAGCTGCTCTGCGTCCGTGATGACTATGGAGGCGGGCTTGCCCGCTGCCCGTTTCTCCGCCCAGCCGAGAAACGGTTGATTCAGCCCCCGGTGACTGCCAAAAAAGCTGAGATCCATATTCAGATAGTCCCCTGCGCTGTTGATGACAATGTGCTCGGTGGTGCCATCGTGCAGCGTGGCAACGGTCAGCAGTGTCCAGTCGATTGCATAACCGGCTCGTTGTGCGTTCTGAAGGGCTGCGACCAGCATGCGCAGATCATGGGCGATGGCCTCACAACGCGCCTGTTTTTCCGCCCGGTTTTCCAGTGAGCGGAAAACAAAAATCAGCCCGTCGTCGGTTTCATAAGTTGCCCCCTGCCGGTTTTGGATATGCCAGCCACCCCGGACCTTCCGGACTTCGCTAGTCAAGGGTGAGGGCGGGGTGTTGTGGTAGCGCGTACAGTCGTGCAGCTTGCAGAAGCGGTCAATAATCCGTTGCTCCATCTGACCAGCCTTGCCGATTTCAGGTCCACTGATGACAACCGGCGCATTGTCTATAAACAGGATAATTGCTCCGGATTGGTCGGCTTGAATCTCGATATGGCTTTGGTCGCTGATGCCGGCAAACTGTGACTTGAGCTGGTCAACGAAGATCTTTGACTCTCTGCGCCAGCGGGCCAGTTTCAGTTGTGCCTTCGGTTTACCGTGCTGCTCCTGGGCGCTCTCCTGGTAGCTGGTATCGTAGGCGTTGATCAGTTCGTTCAGGGCGATGGTGGCGAAGTCGAAACGTTCCAGTCTGTCTGACAGGGCAACCTTGCTTGCCAGGGAGCCGAAGTAGGATTTTGCCGCCGGTTCGGCCGTCACCGGACTTCCCGCCACCGCCCCTGCGGAGACGAGCAGCAGGGCGAGGGTTACCGCAAGGGCCGGCATCGGCTGTTTTGCTATCCGCAACATACTGAACACAATAGATGAAAGGAGGCGCCAGTATAAGGTTTTCACGACCGCGATCTGTGACTCGGGTTGCGCAGTTGCATGAAGTCAGATATCAGGTGCCAGCACCTTGAGTTTGCGCAGCCTGGCCTGGCGTATTTCAATCAGCGCAACCCCGGCAATAGTCATTGTGCCGCCGATAGCCTTGTACAGCGTGAACGCCTCATCAAGAATCAGGATGCCGGCGGCCACGCCGAGCAGTGGCGCCAGCAGCGAGAAGGGGACCACCTGGTTAATGCTCAGGCGGGCGATTAGGCGATACCAGAGGTAGTAGGCGATGATGGATGAGCCGATAACGATATAACCGAGTGCGGCCCAGGCATTCCCGCTGGCAGTCTGGATGGCGGTCAACTGCCCGGACTCGAAAAGCGCGGAGGCGACAATCAGAATGGGCATCGCCAGCAGGCTCATCCAGCCAATGATGGTCAGGGGGTGGATGTCGCTGCGCCGCTTGATCAGCACATTGGCCCAGGCCCAGCAGAACGCCGAAACCAGCAGTGAGAGTAGTGCCAGAGGCGTGCCGCCCTCGGGTTCACCTGCCAGCAGGGCGGCACCCGAAAAGGCCATCGCCATGCCGAGTATGCGTACCTTGCCCAGGCTGTCGGCAAACAGCAGCGTCGAGAGAATGACGCTGAACGGGATACCGAGCTGGATCATCAGTGCGGTGGTAGCCGCATCGGCGCCGCGCAGGCCGATAAACAGCATACCGAAGTGGCCAAAGCCCAACACCAGGGCGAGAGCGGCAATGCTGCCGAACTGGGCGCGGGTCGGGCGGAAAAAAGGCGCGATCAGCAGGGCCACCCAGGCAAAACGGAGCGCGGTAAGGGCAAGGGGCGGTATTTCCGTGACCGCGACCTTGATCACCACAAAATTAAATCCCCAGATGATGACCACCGCCAAGGCCTGAAGCAGGTCGGAAAGTTTCATCTCAATCGAGTGCCCGCGTCCGGGTTTGTATCCAGGGCATATTCCGCCTGGTCCGTATCAGCACAGCGCTCATGGGTTCGCCGGAAGGTCTCCTGCAGAATCATCGCATCGGTGCTGGCGCGATGGCGAGCCAGTTTCAGCTCGGCAATCACCTGCGCCTTGGTCGGCTGCCAGAGCAGCACCTGCTGTTCGCTGATCAGACTGCGCAGACTGTCCAGGGTAAAGAGTTGCGGTATCCCGGTCAGGTCATAGAGTTTGCCGATCCAGGAGATATCGTGACTCCAGGCATCGGTGTAGATCCTTCTGCCCTTGAGCAACCGGTTGAGTTCGTCGGCTACCTGCTCGGGCGGTTTTCCTTTATCCAGCAGCAGTTGTCTGGAGATGCCGTGCACCGCTTCGGCGCTTTTGTCCCAGAAGGTCCAGTCCGCCGCCGGTTTGATGATGCGACAGAAACATTGTCGGTCAGGGAGAATCACGCCCACCTCGATCGGGTAGCTGTCGCGTCCGAATCCCGAAGCTTCAATGTCGATAATGATTGGTAGCATGATCCCTCGCCTTTTGCACCCTTATACACCCATCGACCGAACGGGTCATATATAAAGCCGGGATCTGTTTTATCCGGCCGCCGTTGGCTGGCATCGGCTGCAGTAATAGCATGGCTGCCCCGCGTTCGGGGTTTTTTCGATCGGATGACCGCAGCGGTAACAGGGCAGGCCTTCGCGTCTGAAGAGATAAAACCGGGCCTGCTCAAATGAGGCACCGGATGACATCAGGCGGTCTGCCGTGGCCGGATCGTTGGTAATGCCGCCGGTGCGATAGGACTGTCTGGGCAGCTCAATCAGTGCATGGGTGAGTGATGCCAGCTGCTCGCCGCTACAGTCAATGGGGCGCAGGGTCGGGTGCAGACCGCTCAAGAACAGGATCTCACAGCGCAGGTAGTTGCCCAGTCCGGCGACAAAGGTCTGATCGGTGAGCAGGTGGCCGAGACGCCTGTTGCGAAAGGCGGGTTGCATCAGTCGATCCATCAGACAGGATTTGTCCGTTGCCGGGTGCAGAATGTCCGGTCCCAGTCTGCTCAGAAAAGGATGCTTTCGGAGCTGTGTGTCATTCAACAGCTCAATAGTGGATGCGCTGTAAAGGTGAGCGGCTGAACTGTCTGTGACCAGTGCCGCACGCAATTGCCGCCTGGTATCCGGTTGCAGATCGGCCGGCCCGGTGGTCCAGCGGCCATAGAGCTGGTTATGGGTGTAGAGGGTCAGCTGGTTATCAAATCGCGTGAGCATTGCCTTACCAATCGTATCGATCCGGGACACCCGGCTACCAATGAGTGCCGCTCCCCGCGACTTCAGATGATCCAGGCCAAAATGTACCTGGACCAGGGGGCGTGCTTTCAATGCCGCTTCTACTTGGTCCGCGGCGCGGCGGATTTCCGGCCCCTCAGGCATGCTTTAAACTCCGGTTAGTTGTGATTTAGTCAAGGTGACCGGCATCGATAATCGCCTCCGGGGCATTGCGATGTGGCCCAGGCAGTTTAACGGATACATGGGGTTGCTACACATCGAATAAGCACGAGGGAACGTGACCCTCCGACCCGAACTTTTGTGACATTTCGTCGGCTTGCGTTCGTTTCAACCCCCTATAGCAACGTTGAAATGTACAGCCATCTACTGTCGATAAATTTTACACTGCCAAGCTTACTTGTTGAATTTAAACATATTTTAAAGTTCTAATTAACATTTAAAAACAATTGATTGCAAGATTAGCGAAATTAATGGCACTAAAAATGCGTTAGTGAATTTTAACTGTAAGTTTGAACTGTTATGAGAATTATAAGCAGTAGGGTTGGTTTTAATATTTCGATGGAGCGAAGGGGCAGTGCTTGTGCAGAGATAAACTTCGGAGGGCGGAGAATGAAAAAACCACTAATGAAAACCTTGATTTGCGCGGCCATCGCGACATCGCTGGGGTCTGTCGCAATAACCGCCGAAGCATCTCACTTTCGTGGGGGGGCCATGGTCCCCACGATTCAAAACGGCATCCTGACGGTGGTACAGACGACCTTCTGGCGTAAAAATACCAGTGAGGCAAATACACCGACGGTTACCGGAGTGGGCGGCATGACGCTGCAGAGCACGGCAACGGATACCTCGGATTCCCGCTATGACAGGCGTACCAATGTCTACACGGTGGATGTCAGCAATGCCACCCAAGGTGTGTTGAACATCACCGCGGGCAGCTGCTGTCGGGTAGCTGTTGGAGGCCTGGGTAACTGGAGTGAGAGTTCCTGGGACCTGAACTCTGCCATCGCCTGGGATGGGACCAACGCCGCCCCGATCACGTTTGATTTCGGCACCATTCAGCCGGAAGTGAGCCGCTTGGCGGGTAATGACTATGCACAAGGCCTCAATGCCACTTCGCCGGACGCGCTGGCCCTGAGCTACAACCAGGCGCTGAACCTGAACATCAACTCTCAGGTGCCAGGTTTTACCGTTAACACCACCACCGGCCAGATGACCATTATCGGAGATGCCAACCGCGCCCTGATTACCGACAATACCACGCTCGGTGGCCAGAATGTGGGTGCGGATGCCGCCTTCAGCGGCAACATCATCGCCAGCGACGGCTCATTTGTGGAGTTCGACTGGATGTTTGACGGTGTGGATGCCGCCTCCAACCAGGCGCCGATGGTGGATGATGCCGTTATCAATGCCCTGGTCGGTCCCGGACCTATTCTGCATACGTTCACCGCGACGGATCCGGAAGATGGCGCCTTGCTTGGCCCGCCGGGGTCCTGGGATCCCATCCTGGTGCTGGGTGCGGGCTTTATTAACGCGTTGCCGACCTTCGATCCCAACACACAAATGTTGTCGTGGGATACCACCGGCTACGCTGCCGGGCAATATCTCATCCAGGCACGCGCCTTCGATTCGAACAATGTGGGTGACTTCGGCTTGCTGACGGTCAATCTGTGCAACAGCCCGAATGATCCTCCATGCGCCTCGACACCACCGCCTCCTCCGGGTATTCCGGTACCGGGAACCCTGCTGCTCATGGGGCTCGGCCTGGCTGGACTGGGATGGAGACGCAACAAGAAAGAGCAGAATTGATCAGACCGCTCTAGTGGTTTCAATGTGGATCAATGACAGGGACCTCACTTTGTTGAGGTCCCTTTTTCATGGTGCGCACGCCTGCGAGGCGGATGGCATGTTGTGTTGGATTCCACTGACTCAATAAAAAAATACCAGACTATAATTTTTTAATTATGACCCACAATAATCATCCAAAACATGAACGGAACAATAGCCTGATAATGCGGGCGGTTATACTGGGCGGCCTGCTGGTCAGTCTACCCGGTTACCCGGCACATCATCCGGACGGGGCCGAAAAGAGTCAGGAATCAATCAAAAAATCCGTAGCATCGGGAAAGATACACGAAGAGTGCGTGCTGGTGCGGGAAGGACACAGGCTGCAGTATCATTTCACGGCCAGTGCGGGTATCGAATTCAATCTTCATTACCATAATGCACAACAGGGTCGGGTCATCTATCTGTTTGGGCCGTCGTCGGTCAGCGCCAATCCGGCGGAAAACCAGTATGCCGCCCCGGAGCCACAGGTCGTCTGCCTGATGTGGAATAACAAAGCTACGGACCCCGTTCTTTTGGGTTATTCTTTTAGTATTACCCCGATTTAACGAATAAGCCGAATCACAGAAGAGGACGCCATTATGTATCGGTTGTTAACAGGCGTTGCATTCATGATGGTCATGGTAACGTCCAGCCATGCCATTACCATTGAACAGTCATCCCCCATAGAAGCCCCCACCATCGATTCGCTAAGTATTAGCAACCCGGCGGTTATTCGCGACAGTCAGTTGCAGGAGATCGTTAAACTTATTCAGGCGGGAAGACAGCAGGAAGCCAATGTTCAAATTGCCAGGATTCTGGCGCGACGCCCCAAGGATAAGGATGCACTGGAGCTTGCCGGCATCTCGTTGATGATGATGAAGAACTTCAAGGCCGCGGAAGAGGCGTTTCAGCGGCTTGTGGCGCTGCCCCCCGTGAAAGCGGAGGTGATCACCAAATATGGCGTCACCAAGATTCTTAATGGCGATCTGAAAATGGGTGAAAAACTGCTGCGGCAAGTGGTGCAGGTGACGCCCGAAGACCACTTGGCCAACCGTTATCTCGGCTGGTTGGCCGACAGAGCTGGGGACACTCGACAGGCTATCTATTACCTGGAAAAACTACCATCGGCCAGAGCGGCAGGGCTCAGGGATTTTCATCTGGCACTGGCGCGAAACTACAAGCAGGTCCAGTCCTACCAATCCATCATTGACCTGCTTTCGCCGGTTTTAGCGGACGATAAGCTGGATAACAGTGCACTCACAACCCGGGCAGCCCTGTATCTGACGCTCTCTTATGCGGCCACTGGCGATGCCATAAAATCCAGACAGTGGGTCGCATCGCTTAAGCCGCTGATTGCGGACAATCCGTTAAACCTGTTCCAGCTCGAGATGGGGCTGGCGGAGGTAACCAAGGATACCCGGGCCGCCCAAAAAGCTGTTCGGGAGCTGTTGGAGAAGGTGCCCGGTGCCGAAGCATACGCCCGCTTTGAGCTGGCCAGGGTACACCTGTTGGCTGGTGAAGTGATCAAGGCGGTGGATGAGTATGAAACAGCCCTGAAGAGTGTCGATGAGGCCGATACGGCAAATATCCTGAAAGTGATGATCCCGGTGTTGCTAGGCGAAAGCATGAATGAGTATGCGATCGGCGTGCTGGAGCGGGCCACACGGAAGTATCCGAACAATGATGATTTTTTATATGGCCTGGCTGATCTGCAATTGACCAGCGGAAGAGTCCAGGCGTCGCAGGCGACGCTCGCCGCCCTGATCGAACGTCCGCAACCCTACCCGCCGGCACTGCTGCTGGGGGGTAAAGTGGCCCGCGCGGAAAAAGACTATGCGGCGGCCAGTCGTTACCTGCGCCAATATATCGATCTTGATCCTGCTGACGAAAGTGCCTGGATTGCGCTGGCCGGTATTCATTTCGATCAAAACGATATTCCTCAAGCCATCGAAACCCTGAAACAGGCTGTCGAGGTGAACCCAACCAAGGCGATACTGGAGTATGAACTGGGTACCTTGTATCAGGCTGCCGGGAAACTGGACATGGCCAATAAACGGTACGAAGCGGCACTGTCCCTGAATGGCGACTATCTGGCGGCCATGGATAACCTTGCCAGCAACCTGCTGGATCTGAACCAGGATATCAAGAGAGCGCGTGACCTGGCAGGAAAGGTGTACGCCGAGTTGCCTGATACTCCTTACATCCAGGATCTTTGGGGTTGGGCCTTGTATCGTAGTGGAGACCTGAAAAATGCCAAGGTTACATTACAGAAAGCGGCCATGGGGATAACCGATTCGGGGCGGGCTGATTATCATCTGGCGCTTGCCTTGAGGGATCTTGGCGATAAGGAAACTGCGAAAAAGCACTTTAAACTGGCGCTGGATAAGGGTCTGTCGGCGCCGCTCAAATCGGAAGTCGAAGCCGCCATGAAAGCGGAAAAGTAACGGCTGTTCCAGTTGATGTTCACATGAGGCGCGGTGAATTTTTTAGCTATGTCCCAATTAGTTGTCGGTCTTGTTTTGGCTTAGCTTGGCGATTCGCCCGGTAGGAGCGGCGCCCCGCCGCGAATTCGGCCCGGGGCGGGCCTCCTGCAGGTCAAACCCGTCTCCGGCGACCAAGCGTAGCGGTAGGAGCGGCGCCCCGCCGCGAATTCGCCCCGGGGCGGGCCTCCTGCAGGTCAAACCCCTCTCCGGCGACCCAAGCGTAGCGGTAGGAGCGGCTTCAGCCGCGAAAATCCCGGATAACCCGGCACCTATGGGCCGACCCTCCAGGTCAAATCAGTACCAACACATAATTGGGACAGCGCCAGATTGGTGGTTACCAATCCCGCTTCGATGCTGGTTCAGTCGATGCCCGAGCGGATGTCGACAATCTCATCCAGCAGTGCCTGGATGTCGTTTAGGCTGGTGGCCGGGTTCATGAACACCAGTCGCAGCCAGCGTTGTCCACGGTACAGGGTGGACGAGATATAGAAATCGCCCCGTTCCAGCAGTTGTCGGCGAATCTCCAGTTGGATATGGTCATTGCCGCTGATCCTGAAGCAAAGGATGTTGGTCTCGGGCTGGATGGCCAGTTCGAAGCCAATCCGCTCCCTGATCAGATCGGCCGCCTCCCGGGCGCGTTGCACCAGCCCCTCCACATGTCGCGCCAGCCCCGCTTCTCCCATCGCCGCGATGGTCATGAACAGCCGTAGTCCCAGGCCTGCCTTGGTGCACTCCACGGTACGGGAGATGAAGTCGAAACCGGGCTGATCCTTGGCGTGAAGCAAGTAGCTCGCCTCCTGCTCGAAGGCGTGATCCAGGTGGCGGTGGTCCCGCACCAGCACGGCGGCGCACACGGTCGGTGTGCACATCATCTTGTGGGCGTCCCAGACCACCGAGTCGGCCAGCTCAATGCCGTGCAGTAGGTGGCGCAGTTTGTCCGATACCAGCGCGCCGCCACCATGGGCGGCGTCCACATGCAGCCAGATGTGGTGTTCCCGGCAAATAGCAGCGATCTCCGTGAGCGGGTCATACAGACCGGCTGCCGTGCCGCAGGCATTGGCCACGATGGCCATCACCTGTCTGCCTTGTGATTGAAGATCAGCGATCTGTTCGGTCATGTGTGCGGGCTGCACCCGGCCATCCGCATCGGCCGGCAGGGTGAGGCAGTTGTCCTCGCCCAGGCCGAGAATGGCCACTGCCCGTTTCATTGAGTAATGCGACTGCTCCGGCACCAGTACCACCTGATTGCCCGGGTTGCCGGATTTCCAGAATGCCGGCACCCGCGCGCCGCGGGCCGCCAGCAGCGCGGTGAGATTGGCCAGTGAGCCGCCGTGAGTCAGCACGCCACCGGCATGCCCGGATTGCGGGTCCAACTGCCGGTTGCTGGTGGTACCCGTCCAGCCAATTTTTTCCAACATCCAGTTGATCATGAAGTACTCGATACTGGAGGCTGCCGGGCCCATCTCATAGATGGCCATGGCGTTGTTGGTGGCGCCGTCGATCAGGGAGCCAAGCGCCCCGGTGGTGTGAGGCACCGCCACCTGATGGGCCAGAAAGCCGGGATGGTGCAGCCGGGTGGTGGCGCTCAGATAGTCCTGGACAAAATGGCGCAGTGACTCGCCTGTCAGGTCTCCCCGGGCAATGTGCTGTCGAAGCTCAAGCTGTTCAATTACGGTTTCCAGTACAGGCTGGTGGATAACCGGGACGTCTCTGTTGCCCGATTCGCGGATATAGTCCGCCAGCGCATGGACCACAATGGCGGCGTCTTCAGTAAAGGGTGCCTGCTGGCTGCTCATATCTCTGCCGGGGTTGGGAAAAAGAGATCGGTCGAGGACTGGAGAATACTGCAAACCCGGATCAGAACAAAGCGGCGAGCGGAGTGGTTTGGCTTACTGCTCCAGGGCAAATGTGCCGGCAAACAGCAGCGGGGTTATCTCCCTGGCGGGCAGCGGCCGGGCGATAAAGTAGCCCTGCAGTTCGTCGCAGCTCTGCTGCTGGAGAAATTCTGCCTGTTTTGACGTTTCCACCCCCTCTGCAACGACCGAGAGACTCAGCTTGTGGGCCATGGCGATCATGGCGGAGACGAGTTCGGAGTCATCCCGGTTGGCTGGTACATCACGAATAAAGGAGAGGTCTATCTTCAGCTTGTTGATAGGCAGGCGCTTCAGGTAGCCGAAATTGGAGTAGCCAGTACCGAAGTCATCAATAGATATATGCACGCCATGACTCTTCAGCGATGCCAGCATCGGCACCACATCTTCGGAACGCTTCATGACCGCACTCTCCGTCAGTTCGAGTTCCAGGTAGCGCGGATTGACGCCGGCCTGTTGCAGTATGCTGATTACCCGCTCGCTGAAACCGTCCTGGACCAGCTGGTTGGCGGACACGTTGACTGCGATACGAAAATCGTCCAGTCCCTGCTCGATCCAGGCGCGGCACTGGCGGATAGCTGTAATGAGCACCCAGTCTCCCAATTCGCAAATAATGCCGAGACTTTCGGCCAACGGAATAAACAGTGAGGGTGCAATATAGCCCAGCTCCTGATGCTGCCAGCGGATCAGTGCCTCGGCACCGGTAATCCGTCCAGTGTCGGCCGCTATTTTTGCCTGATAGTGGAGGATGAACTCCTCGTTTTTAAGGGCTTTGCGCAGATTGCTCTCCATCGCCAGGTGCTCAAGCGACGAGGCATTCATGGTAGCGGTGTAAAGCTGATAACTGTTGCGTCCGTTGTCCTTGGCCCGGTACATGGCGGTATCGGCGTTGCGAATCAGGTTTTCACTGTTGGTGCCATCGTGGGGGTAGATGCTGATACCGACACTGGCGGTGATGTAGAGGGTGTTGTGGGCGATCGCCACCGGCCGGGCGATGGCGCTGAGAATACGGTGCACCAGGGCCACGGCCGCGTCCGCATCCTCGATCTCCTGCAACAGCAGGGTAAACTCGTCCCCCCCCATGCGCGCTACCGTGTCGCCTTCCCGTATCTCAGCCTGAATTCGCTGGGCCACATCCACCAACAGTCGGTCGCCGATGGTGTGTCCCAGGGTGTCATTGATCCGTTTGAACAGGTCCAGGTCGATGAAGACTACGGCCAACAGGTGGTTGTGCCGGTGGGCGTTGGCGATAGCCACATTCAGCCGGTCGTTGAACAGCCGTCGGTTGGGCAACCCGGTCAGTACGTCGTAGTAAGCCAGGTTCTTGATCTGCTCCTCGCTCTTTTTCCGGTCCGTGATGTCGGTGAGAATAGCGGCGAACTTGGTGATCTCGCCGGTATGGTTGCGAATGGCGTTGATGGTCAGCCACTCCGGGTAGATCTCTCCGTTCTTGCGCCGGTTCCATACCTCACCGGCCCAGGAGCCCTCGCTGTACACGGCGTCCCACATAGTCCGGTAGAAGGCCGCGTCATGTTTTCCTGACTTGAGCAGGGCCGGGGTGTTGCCGATGCTCTCCTCGGCGCTGTAGCCGGTGATGCGGGTGAACGCCGGATTGACCGACAGGATGAAGCCGCTCGCATCGGTCACCATGATGCCGTCCCGCGAGGCCTCGATCACCTGCCGGGCCAGATGCAGGTTCTCCTGTGACAACTCCAGGGCGATGCGGCGCTCTTTCAACGCGCGACGCAGGTCATCCACATGGTTGTGGTCGATACCGGCAAGGATTTCCGAAAATGACAGGATACCGATCAGTTTGCCGCTGTTGTTGGTGATGCCGAGATGGCGGAATCCCTGCTGGTCGAAAATTGTGCGGGCCTGCATCAGCGAGAGGTGATCTGGCTGCGTCATCAGCGGCCTGCTGGCGGCTTCGCCGACGCTGACGGAGGTGCGCTGTACGGTGATGCTTTTCAGGAAGTCGCGCTCGGTAAAGATGCCGTAAGGACGGTCTTCGCCATAAAACACAGCGGCCGCATCCACCTCTGCCTCATGTAGAGACTTGACTGCCTGAGCGAGTGGCAACGAGGCCTCGAATACCACCAGTGGTCGTTTCAGGATGGTCGAGATATTACGTAACAGCAGATCATGTTCAATCCCTTGTGCGCGAATCAGATCACTCTGGCTGAGCAGGCCCGCCGGCTGGCCGTTATGGTCCACTACCAGCAGGTGGCGGATATGCTCCAGCTGCATCAATCGCTCTGCCTTTTCCAGGGAAGCCAGCAGTTCAATGCTCTTGACCGGCCTGCTCATGACGTTGGCAACCGGCTGATTGGTAGCGTCCGAATCGTCGGACATGTCCAGCTTCAGGGCGTCGGCCTCGGTCCAGATGCCCAGCGCCTGCTGCTGGTCGGTAATCACAATGGAGCTGTATCTGGATTCCCACATCATCTCGGCTGCGCGGATGATCGGCGTTGAGGGCGGGCATTCCAGCAGCTTTTTACTGATGATATCACCCACGGTGATATGGCTTTTGGCTTGTTCGATGGCTTCCTGTATCGGGGTCATGAGTGGACTCAGGCGTTGGGTGATGTCGGTTATTCCGTGTGCTTTTCCAGGGTCGGTCCGGCCTGTTGCACATCCCTCCGAGTCCTATAGAGGGATACATTGGTATCATATGTTACGTTTTCGACCGGCTGCCGGGCAACTTTAATGGGTTGTTCCGGCTGAATCTTTCAGGCTACCGATTATAATCAGGAAGTATTGTGATTTTTATTGGTTTTGCCTTATGTTGTTGCTTACGTGAGCAGCGCCGCCTCGGTTTGTCCTTGATTTTTCCAGGGTCTTGATTTTTGGTTTTGCGGTGGCTCTGCGTTATAGTTTTCCGCTTCTTCATCCCCCCGGTAAGCCTGCCCCATGAAACGACCCGAACTGCTCTCCCCCGCAGGGACCCTGAAAAACATGCGCTATGCCTTCGCCTATGGTGCCGATGCGGTGTATGCCGGTATGCCCCGCTACAGTCTGCGGGTGCGCAATAACGATTTCATGGAAGAGAACCTGGCGACCGGCATCGCCGAGGCGCATGCCCTGAATAAACAGTTTTTTCTGGCCTGCAACCTGATGCCCCACGGGGCGAAGCTGAAGACCTTCATGCACGACATAGAGCCGGTAGTGGCACTGGGTCCGGATGCCCTGATTATGTCTGATCCCGGTCTGATCATGCTGGTACGGGAACGCTGGCCGGAGTTACCGGTACATCTCTCGGTACAGGAGAATACGGTGAATGCCGCCTCGGTCCGGTTCTGGCAGCAGGTGGGACTGACCCGGGTGATCCTCTCCCGGGAGCTCTCCCTGGATGAGATCGAGGAGATCCGCCAGGCCTGTCCGGAAATGGAGCTGGAGGTGTTTGTACATGGTGCACTCTGCATCGCCTATTCCGGCCGCTGTCTGCTGTCCGGCTATTTCAATCATCGTGACGCCAATCAGGGGAGCTGTACCAACTCCTGCCGCTGGGAGTACAAGGTGGGCCAGACAGAGGCGGGCGAAGAGATGACCGGTGTGGCCCAGTCGGGTCAGATACGGCATCCGGCGGCCGACGGGGTCTATCTGCTCGAAGAGAAAGAGCGGCCCGGGGAGTTCATGCCGATTTTCGAGGATGAACACGGCACCTACATCATGAATTCCAAGGACCTGCGGGCCGTCGAGCATATCCACCGGTTGGTGCGGATCGGCGTCGATTGCCTGAAGATTGAGGGCCGCACCAAATCCCATTATTACACTGCCAGAACCACCCAGATCTATCGTCAGGCCATTGATGATGCGGTGGCCGACAGACCATTCCGCCCGGAGCTGATGGGTGAGCTGGAGAATCTCTCAAGCCGGGGCTATACCGACGGATTCTACCAGCGTCATGAAAGCCAGGAGCTGCAGTCCTACCGGGACAACTCCTCCCGCAGCGCCCGCCAGCAGTTTGTGGCGGAAGTGATGTCGGTGGATGAGGCAGACGGCAAGGTGCTGCTGGATGTGAAAAACAAGTTTGCCGTGGGTGATCGGCTGGAACTGCTGACGCCGGCCGGCAATCAACAGTTTGTCCTGGAGGTGCTGGAAGATCAGCTCGGCAATCCCATGGCAGAGGCTCCCGGTGGCGGTTATGTCGTCAAGACCCGACTACCTGGGACTCAGGTGCGGATGGGGCTTATTACCCGGTTGCTGGAAGATCATGGCCATTCCCTCGGCTAGCCGACTCTCGGGCTGTCCCCACAATTATGCATCCATTCGGATCCCGAAAAGGCCCTGTCCCAATTAGTTGTTGGTCTTGTTTTGGCTTCGCTTGGCGATTCGCCCGGTAGGGGCGGCGCCTTGCTGCGAATTCGGCCCGGGGCGGGCCGCCTACGGGTCTAACCCCGCTCCGGCGGCCAAACGTAGCGGTAGGAGTGGCTTCAGCCGCGAATTTCGCGGATAAATCCGCTTCTACAAAATGGCCACTTCTCATGCACCAGGTAACTGGGACATAGCCCCCGAAAAGCGCTGTAGGATAGCGCCGTCATTGATTAATATTTTTTATCATCACGACAAAAATTATTAACTTTACCTCCGGGTGGCGCTGGGAGTAATTACTGTGCCTCTTTTGTTTGCGTGAGATTGGCATGTAATGAATATGGTTGATGATGTTCTGGATGACGATGATCTGGACACCGATGACGAGTCTGATCTGGACTATAGCGCTTCCAGGGTGAAAAAGAGCTCGCCCGACGCCAGACGTCGTGTCGAGCAACTGATGGAGCTACGCCGGCTGCGGCAGTTGTTGGGAGACCCTGATTTTATCGGCTTTGATTGACCGCGGGACCTGTCTGTCCAGATCTGTTCCGGGCTAAGGAGCGGTGCAGGCAGGCGTATTGAATTTGCCATAAAATTTTTAAGTTGTTTTCCCGGTCCATTTCGCAGTAAAAAATACCTCTGAACAAGCAATTACCAGCCAATTTTTATTGGAGATCTGACAGTGAGTAGACGTTCCGATAGGGATGAATTTGATGATGACCTCGGTGAATGGTCAGATGTAGTGCACCATAAGAACCGCAAGCAGGGAGATGGTGGCAGGAGCAAGCGATCAACCATGCGCGATAAAGAGAGTGGTGCGCGGAAACCCAACAGTCCCCGCAGAAATACCAACAAACATTCGGATCATTTCTGATTTTGATGATGCCGGTACACGCGCTTGCTGTACCGGCATTTTTTCAGGTACCCGCTTTCAGGCAGGCGATGACGCTCCTGACCGGTTTGCGCTGTTCGCTTTCCGGGCGAACCACGAGGTATACCTGTCGTTCCAGCACCGGCGCATCCTCTACCCGGAACAGCTTCCCCTGTGCCAGCGCCTCGCTTACCATCTGCTCGGCAAGATAGGCGGTGCCACCCTGTTGTTGTATCAGATCATAAGCCAGACCACCCGATCCGGTCCGCATTATCGGGACTGCCGCATCGGGAAAGTACTCGGCGTGCAGACTGGCAAAGCTGTTACCCCAATCCACCAGGGTGTAGCCGGATTGCACCGCTTCTGCGGCCAGAAGACCTTCCCGGGACGAAACCATAATAAGCGGAACATCCATCACTTTTCTGATCAGCAATTCAGACATCTGCGGCGGCTCAAACATGAACGCGAGATCGAGCAGTCCGGAGGTCAGGCGCTGAATCAGCATATCACGGGTCAGAATCTCGATTTGCATCAACATTTCGGGTGCCTGCTGAGTCAGTTGCAGGCACAGTCCCTTAACCGTGATAGGCCAGAGATCATTCATGCAGCCGATCGCGATGGAATCGGAGAGTGAAGATTCCATGGCGATGTCCTGCCTTGCCCTTGCCCATCCCTTGACGATGGTCTCCGCGTGGCGCTGCAGACGGTTTCCCGCAATAGTCAACTGGATGTCGCCACGCTTGCGGATAAACAACTCCACATCAAGCGTCGATTCAAGCTGTTTTATACGTGCGCTAACCGCCGACTGGGTAACGCACAGAGTTTCCGCCGCCTTGCCGAAATGACGAACTTTGGCAACCTCAAGAAAGGTTCTGAGTAGTGAGATATCCATGCATAAAGTTCGGTAAACAATGGGAATTTCAGGAGCATGACATTTCATGCCATCGAATGCAATTCGTGCCGTCGGGTGGCAATCTCCAGGTTTGCGCTGGTGGTAAATGTCACAGTTTTATAACGACGGAAACAAAGGATGGTCTGTCGGGGTCTCTGTTAGAAGACAAACTAATTAGCAAGGAGTATGACCATGAGAGGATATGGGGCGGAAATCATCCTGACTGCTGTAGCCACTATGTTTTGGCTGAATGCAGGGGCTGAGAAAATGGCACCGGTTGCCGATAACCAATCCCTGGAGGAGGTCGTTGCCTCCTCTAAAGGCAATCAGCGCTACGTCAAACCGACGGATGAGCAGTTACGCCGGCAGTTAACGCCGTTGCAGTATGAGGTCACGCAGAAGGATGCTACTGAGCGGGCCTTTAATAACACCTATTGGGATGAAAAACGGGATGGCATCTATGTCGATATCGTAACCGGCGAGCCGCTGTTCTCTTCCCGTGACAAGTTCAAGTCGGGAACCGGCTGGCCAAGTTTTACCCGGCCGATCAATCCCGATGCTGTGGTCGAGCAGACCGACTACAAACTGATTTGGCCGCGTACCGAGGTGCGAAGCCGCCACGGCGACTCCCATCTGGGCCATGTGTTTGATGACGGTCCACAGCCAACCGGTCTGAGATACTGCGTGAACTCAGCCGCACTGCGCTTTATACCGCGTGAGGAGTTGACCGCTGCCGGATATGGGGACTATCTGGACAATCTGTGACCGGATGGCCGCTCAGGACACCAGGTCCTCTTCTTCAAACCGATTGCTGTTCAGTCGCCATGATCGCAGCTCGGCAATGCCTACCGGAGTAATGGAGGCGATCAGATAGGAGTAGCCGGGGGACACCAGGTGCCGTTCGCCATCCGAGGGGATATGGCTCTGGTCGGGCAGGGCGCGCCAGATGCCGACGATCTCCAGTCCCTGCTTTTTTGTCCTGCGATCGATCTGCTGCTGGTTGAGCAGTTCCAGGCGGAAGTCGCCTTCTGTTTGATCGGGATAGGCTATCTGTTCTACCTTGTGTACCGAAATATGCCCCTGCACCTGTTTCCCGAACAGCACACCACAGGCCTCATGGGGATAGGCGAGACTCGCCAGCAGCCCCAGCTGATCACGCAGGTGTTGGGACAGATAAAGGTGCGACATATATCAATAATAGGGCATATTTTTGTCGCTGGAGTATTTATTTACCGGAACTGACTGATTTAACTGGTTTTTATTGTGGGATTAGCCGGTAGGGACAGATTGCATCGTGGTATTGAGGTCGCGGTTTCCGTCGGTCAGGTAGATATGCCCTTCGGGTTGGTGATCCGATAGGCAGGGCCTTTTTCTGCCATCCTATTGTCCAGTTACGCCCTGGAACAGGGCGCCGATCGCGCTCGAAAGCCGGCTTGAACGGTTGGGGTCACGCACCGTGGCGAGGATCGGTTGACGCATGCCGGGCAGGTAGAGCAGATCGGCCATGCAGAGATTAAACGCCTCCTGTCCAGCGCTGTTCTCGGCCAGGCGTTCCAGGAACAGATGGCGTATTTCGGCATCCAGCAGCTGTTCCCAGGCGCGCCCTGAGACGGCGGTCAGAATCTCGATATGGTTGCCACCGGGGGATGTGAGGATACGGCTGATCAGCTCTCGCTGCGGCCGCTGTGCGCTGGAGCGGGCACTGCCGCGAATTGCCGCCGCCAGCAAACCCGGGTCGGTGGTGGCCTGCTGCAACTCATGGTCTACCCGATCGAGCAGTGCCTGGGTGATTTGCCGTGGCAGGGTTTCATTCTCCAGGCAGTGGCAGAGGGCAATCAAGGGTTGGGCGGGCATGACAGTGATGGCGCTGGCGACGATGGTTTCGTTGCCATCCTGGTCCAGCCGGGCCGCCAGGTCGGCGATGCCCTGATAACCGACAAAGGACCACTGCTCCCATCCCGGCTGGCCGGAAAAGTAGTGTTGTGCATGTGCATAGAAGCGGGAAGGCGGGGCGTTCAGCAGTCGGGAAATCCGGGCATGAAAGATCGCCATGCGTTCGTCCTTCGGTTTAAAGCTGTAGGGGTTGTCCTGCAACGCCGATTCCAGCTGCTGGCCCTCGCTGTCCGCTTGCATTTTTTCACCGATGCGTTCGATCAGTCGATGCATGAAGTCATCGCGTGCCGCCTGCAATAGCTTTCCCTGTTCGTCCAGCGGCAGGCGCAGGAACCAGATCAGCGGTTCCTGTTGGCTGCTTTTATCCTGGAACAGCAGGGCAAACCAGGCCTGTTGCTGCAGCGGGAAAGGGTAGGGGATAGCAGTTTTTTCAAACTGCAGAAAGCGATCCCGGGAGATTTTGTCAACCCGGCGCCCCATGTCGAAGAAGCGCAATCGGGCACCGCTGGTTTCCAGGAATTCGGTAATGGTACTGATCGGTTCCACGGGTTATCTCGTTAAGGCTGTTATCTGATCCAGTCTATGATGTGGTATTCCAGGTCATCGGCCTGCAGTTCACTGATCACCCGACCACCCACTGAGTGACCACTGTAGATAACCGAATCAGGATCACCGGAGACTAGTGGGTGCCACGACGGTAGTGGCTTGCCTTCCGCCAGCAGCCGGTAGGCGCAGCTCTCGGGTAGCCAGTAGGGGTCCTGGAGTACCTCCAGGGTGATGGTGACGCAATCCGGTACGTTGATGGAGCGGTTGGGGTAGTCGCTGCAGCGGCAATCGGACTGATCCAGATAGCGGCAACAGACATTGGTGAACTGGATCTCCCGGGTCTCTTCGTCTTCAAAACGGTGCAGGCAGCATTTGGCGCAGCCGTCACAAAGCGACTCCCACTCCCCGGGAGTCATTTGGGCAAGGGTTTTATCGACCCAGAATGGTGTTTCGGATGATGACATCGGCCTATTCTATCAGCCATCGGCTGAATGTGGCTTCCCCGCTGTGCATTTTCCCGGCGGATTCCACTTGCGTATTAATGCCAGGGTTAAGCCTGCTAAATGGTCTGACAATCAGTGTGATTATGTCTGAAATATCCTCTAAGTCATTGTCATTCTGAGAGTTTGTTAACACCGGGCAGCGGCGTGGGGATCTTTCAGAATAATTTTCTTGGTGATCGGGAAATTGTTTTATCAGTCAATATAACTTTATGATTTATATAATAATTATAAATCGTATAAAAAATAACCAAAATAATAATATGGTTTAATGGGCAGGCTGTTCAGACTGATTTCAGCAACTTTTCCACAATGTTATCCACAGGTACTGTGGATAACCTGGGTGTGGTTCCTCTTATTAGCTGTGCAGGGAATTAAACCATTTCCCAATTACCCGTCCGGCTCAGCCAGGGTAGGGGAAATATTAGCCGCGAATGAACGGATTTCGAACCTGGCTGAGCGTTATGGGTAGTCAGGAACTATCTTAATTGCTTCCGGGTGGGAGTGGAGCCGATTCGGTTTGCAGCTGCTGATCCAGCAGGCGGTTCTGCTCGCGCTGTGCCTCAATCAGCTCCTGTAAAGCGTCAAGCCGGGTACGCGCATCCCGGGTGGTCTGCCGGATATGCTCGATTTCATGCCGCAGTTGATCCCGCTGGATGGCCAGCTCGGCCTGCTTGTCGGCTGGCGCCTGGGCAGGAAGCAGCAAGAGGCAGGAGAGTGACAAATAGCGTTTTTTCATGGTTTGTGGCCGGTATGCAGCGGGACGTGTAGGTGGGTATTGTGCCAGTTTCCGGACCGCTCTTCAGCCGCTGACGGGTTGAGAATCCGGTAATGGGAAACAGGTCGCTTTTCATGGGATACTATGCCGTTTTTTAATTATTCAGTTCACGGCGCAAACCGTGTTTTTGCTTGTGGTCAATGGGGCAGTAGCACTTCTCTTCTTTGGCAACCTCAAAAACCGGAAAGTCGCTATTAGTAGACAGCCCGGTAAGCGGCCTTTTTGGACAGCGACGCCGTGTTTATATCTGAAGGAGTTCGGGATGCTCTCTGCGCGGCGTTCCATATCACAGGGGCAGGACCATCAGGCATCGGTGCGGCAGGATGCCGTCTCCTATGCGCAGGGCGTGGCGGCCTATGCGCGGCGCGCCTATGGCGAGGCCTATCGCTGTTGGGCGCAGCTGGCCGAGCGCGGCGATGTGCAGGCACAGTATGGTCTGGCGGTGCTGTTCGATCGTGGTGAAGGGATAGCCAGGAATCTCGCCAAGGCGGTCGATTGGTATCAACGGGCGGCCGACCAGGGACTGGCGGATGCACAGTACAATCTGGCTCTGCTTTACAACGAAGGCATCGGTGTCCAGGTCAGCCGTAGCCAGGCGGTACGCTGGTTTCGCAAGGCGGCTGAGCAGGGCGATGCCGAGTCCCAGTATCGCCTGGCCCGTTGTTATGACCAGGGGCTGGGTGTGGCGAGAAACCGGACCCTGGCGGCTGACTGGTACGGCAAGGCGGCCGAGCAGGGGCATGCCGCAGCGCGTAACTGCCTGGGGGATATGTATCGAACCGGCGACGGCGTTGCCCGGGACTATGCCCAGGCGCTGTACTGGCTGACCCTGGCGGCCCGGCAGGGCTACGGCTATGCCCAGGTTAACCTGGGCTTTCTGTATGATCAGGGCCTGGGCGTGCCCTCCGATCCGCTGGAGGCGATCAACTGGTATCGAGAGGCGGCCCTGCATGGCGACCCCATGGCGCAGTACAACCTGGCGGAGATGTTCCGGATCGGGCGCGGGGGACAGCAGGACCCGCAGCAGGCGATCCGCTGGTATCGGAAAGCGGCGGCTCAGGGCCATCCCGGTGCGGTCAGGCGCCTGCGCCAGATCGGCGCCTGATCTGTGTGCCGGGGTTCATAAGCTTACTCCAGCCTTTTAGCTCTGAACTCATCGTGGGAGGCTCGCCCCGGGCCGAATTCGCGGCGAGGGCGCCGCTCCTGCCGATACGGCTGACCGTCGGTGTGGATTTGATCTTTTGGCTGGGTATCAGAAGATCCGGTTGAGACCGTTCAGTGCCGCCACGCGGTAAGCCTCGGCCATGGTCGGGTAATTGAATGTGGTCTCGGTGAAGTAGAGCAGGCTGTTGGCGCTGCCCTTCTGGGACATGATCGCCTGGCCGATATGGATGATCTCCGCGGCCGTCTCGCCAAAACAGTGAATACCCAGAATCTCTAATGTCTCCCGGTGGAACAGGATCTTTAGCATGCCCACGGTATGTCCGGTAATCTGTGCCCGGGCGATACTCTTGAACATGGCGTGCCCTACCTCGTAGGGGACCTGCTGTTCGGTCAGTTCCCGCTCACTCTTGCCCAGGGAGCTGATCTCGGGGTTAGTGTAGATGCCAGTGGGAAACTGCTCGATCAGGCTCCAGTCGCACTTGCCGGCGCTGATCTGGGCGCCGACGAAGCGACCCTGATCATAACTGGCGCTGGCCAGTCCCGGTGGTCCGGCCACGTCACCGGCGGCGAAGATATGCGCCAGATCGGTCTGGTATTTTTCGTTGACCTCGATCTGTCCGCGATGATTGATCTGGACGCCGATCTCTTCAAGGCCCATGCCCCTGGTGTTGCCTGAGCGCCCGTTGGCCCAAAGCAGGATGTCTGTCTTAAACTTTTTGCCGGATTTACAGTGGAGGACCACGCCGTCGTCCAGCGGCTCCACCCTGGTGTACTCCTCGTTATTGCGGATCACCACCCCCTGGTTACGCAGATGGTAACTGAGGGCGTCGGTAATCTCGTCATCCAGGAAAGAGAGCAGGCGATCCCGGGTGTCCACCAGGTTCACCTTGACATCCAGGTTACAGAACATCGAGGCGTATTCGCAGCCGATCACCCCGGCGCCATAGACGGTCAGGGATTTTGGCGTGTGCTTCAGCGACAGGATGCTGTCACTGTCATGTACCCGCGGATGGGAAAAATCGATATCCTCCGGGTGGTAGGGGGAGGAGCCGGTGGCAATCACAAAGTGATCGGCCGTCACCTGTTCCGCTGAGCCATCCACATGCCGGATATTCAGGGTGTGGGCGTCAAGAAAGGCGGCGGTACCGTAGAAGATGTCCACGTTATTGCGGGAATAATAGCGGTAGCGAGTGCTCACCTGCTCCTGGATGACCGAGTCCGCCGCCCGCAGCATGCGCGGATAGTCCACGTTGACCTGCTCGATGCTGTGTTGAAACAGGGGGTTCCGCTTATAGTCCACCATCATGGAGATGTTATGGCGCAGCGCCTTGCTGGGGATGGTGCCCCAGTGGGTACAGCCACCGCCGACCTTGGCGTGTTTCTCTACAATGGCTATTTTTTGCCCCGATTTGGTCAGTTTCATGGCGGCGCCTTCGCCGCCGGGGCCGCTGCCGATAACGAGGGTGTCGTAGTGCTTTTGTGTCATATTGTCCGTTCTTCTGGAGAGGCATCAGGGTTTTCGCGGCAGCCCGGTTCGGGATTGGCCATCGAATTTATTAATATAATCATCAGTATACCCTGTGGGCCCGGTTGGAGCCAGAAGTAGAGTGTATGTTTGCTCTGAAATAGGATGATCGTATTATTTTCTCCCATTTTTTTCCGTGAGACGCCGGGAGGAAAATCAGTTTCCGCCCCGATCCGCCTTGTGGCGTGAATTATGTGCCGCAGGGGTAGTCGAAACAGGCAGGATTGAATTAGCAAGTCCTGATAGACTTGGTGGGTTATTCATGGGTCGCATGGCCCCCCCAATACAGCCTTGATACAGTTATGCAACAGCAACCGTTCGTACAATCCCTCAGCCTGCCCGTGGAGGGCATGACCTGCGCCGCCTGCTCCACCCGGCTGGAGCGGGTGCTGGGAAAGCAGGTCGGTGTCACGGCGGCGCGGGTCAACCTGGCCGCCAACAGCGCCAGTGTCGATTTCGATGCGGCGCAGCTCTCGCCCCTGGATATTACCGCGGCCATCAGCCGGGCAGGGTTTTCCGTGCCCTCGGAAACCCTGGAGCTGTTGATTGGGGGCATGACCTGTGCCGCCTGTTCCAGCCGTCTGGAGAAGGTGCTGTCGCGCCTGCCCGGTGTCGAACGGGCGGCGGTGAACCTGGCGACGGAAAAGGCATCTGTTACTGCACCTGCCGGTGTGGTTTCCTTGGCGGCAGCCATCGCGGCCGTTGAGAAGGCGGGCTTCACCGCTACTCCGGCGGTCACTGCGGCGCAACAGCAGGCCCAGTTGCAGGAAAAGTCCGCTCAGCAGAGCCGCAAGGAGTTGCAGCAACTGGTCCTGGCCATGCTGTTGTCCCTGCCGCTGGCGCTGCCTATGCTGTTGATGCCGTTCGGTATTCACGCTGAGTTGCCGGCCCTATGGCAGCTGACGCTGGCTACTCCGGTGCAGTTCTGGCTCGGCTGGCGCTTTTATGAAGGGGCCTTCAAGTCCTTGCGCGGCGGTGCCGGTAATATGGATGTGCTGGTGGCCATGGGTACCAGCGCGGCCTGGGGGCTGAGCGCCTGGGTCACCCTGTTCGGTGGCGCGGGTGGCCACCTCTACTTTGAGGCGGCGGCCATGGTCATTACCCTGGTGCTGCTCGGCAAGTGGTTGGAAGGTCGGGCCAAGCGCAGTGCCGCATCGGCTATCCGCGCGTTGATGGATCTGCAGCCGGAACTGGCCCGGGTTGAACGCGATGGAGTCGTAATGGAAGTGCCGGCCGAGAGCGTCATCGGCGGCGAGGTGGTACAGATTCGTCCCGGCGAGCGGGTACCGGTGGATGGGGTGATCCTGGAGGGGGCAAGCCAGCTGGATGAATCCCTGATCACCGGTGAATCCCTGCCGGTTGACAAGGGGGTTGGTGAGCGGGTGACCGGTGCGTCGGTGAACGGTTCCGGACTACTCAGGGTCGAGGCCACCACCGTCGGCACCGAGTCCACCCTGGCACGGATTATCCGTCTGGTGGAAAACGCCCAGGCGAGCAAGGCGCCGGTTCAGAAACTGGTGGATCAGATATCGGCCGTCTTCGTGCCGGTGGTCGCCACCATTGCCCTGGTGACTTTTCTGGGGTGGTGGCTGATCGGTTCCAATCTGGAAGTGGCCTTCATCGCGGCGGTTTCGGTATTGGTGATCGCCTGCCCCTGCGCCCTCGGACTGGCCACTCCGACCGCCCTGATGGTGGGCACCGGTGTCGCCGCCCGCAACGGCGTACTGATCAAGGATGCGGAGGCGCTGGAGCGCGCACATCACAGCAGTGCCGTGGTGCTGGACAAGACCGGTACCCTGACCCTGGGTAAGCCGACCGTCGAGTCGGTGGTGGCGGCGGACGGCGATACCGCCGGGCTGTTGCGGCTGACCGCTTCCGCACAACAGGGCAGTGAGCATCCCCTGGCCCACGCCATATTGAGCCGGGCAGAGACGGACCGGCTGGAGCTGCTGCCGGTGGCCGATTTCAACACCCTGCCCGGGCGCGGACTCTCCGCCAGGCTGGGCGAACGTAAACTGCTGGTCGGTAATAGCCGCCTGATGCATGAACAGGGGATTAAGCTGGATGCGCTGGGCGTAGAAGGCGAACAACTGGAGTCCCGGGGGCGCACCCTGATGTGGGTTGCCGAGACCGCTCCAACACCCGGCGTGCTGGGCTACATCGCCGTGAGTGATCCGGTGAAACCGGAGGCGGTGGCCGCAGTGGCGGCACTGAAACGGCAGGGTATTCTGACGGTGATGCTCACCGGTGATAACCGGCATGCCTCCCGCGCGGTGGCTGAGGCAGTCGGCATTGACCGGGTAGTGGCTGAGGTGCTGCCCGAGGAGAAGGCGGCGGAAGTGGCCCGCCTGCGGGAGCAGGGTCGGATGGTCGCCATGGTGGGTGACGGGATCAATGACGCCCCGGCCCTGGCGGCGGCCGATGTGGGCATGGCAATGGGCACCGGGACCGATGTGGCCATGCACACCGCCGGTATCACCCTGATGCGTGGTGATCCGCTGCTGGTGGCGGATGCCATCTCGATCTCTCGAGCCACCTATCACAAGATCAGGCAGAATCTGTTCTGGGCGCTGATCTATAATCTGGTCGCCATACCCCTGGCAGCGTCGGGCCTGCTCAGCCCGGTGGTCGCCGGAGCGGCCATGGCCATGTCGTCAGTCAGCGTGGTTTCCAACTCCCTGTTGCTGAGACGTTGGCGCAGGGTTGCCTGACAAGTTTTTATATGCCCTTGTTTTCGGAGAGAATGATGTCAAAGACCTACAAAGTGGAAGGCATGAGCTGCGGCGGTTGTGCCAGCTCGGTGGAACAGGCGATCAAGGCTGTGGCGGCGCAGGCTAGCGTCGAGGTCAAGCTGGAAGGGGGCCTGGTCACGGTTGCCGGAGTGGATGATGATAGCCTGGTGAAGCAGGCGGTTGAGGATGCCGGGTTCACCTACGCAGGAACAGTCTGACAGCGAGCCAGGTAGCCGTGGTGGACAGTCGGTACACCACGGCCTGTACGGACGCCAGATCAGAGCCTGTGGGGCAGGTTCTTGCGGATGGTTTCGACGTCGTGGGCAGTGAGGTTCTTGGATATTTCGGTAGCCACCAGTTTCTGCAGCGGTTGCGGCTGATGTTTCCTGAGCAGGCCGAGGAAGCTGGGCGCGGCGATGACATGAAGCTTGTTGAAATGGCCCTGGGCACGGCCGGATTCCAGGGTGGCGCAGACTTGGTGTGCAAAGCGTACCGCTTCGTCGTGCTTGGTCTCGTCCACATGGCCGACATCGTGGCTGCGTGGGCCGGCACTGCGGTCACGGCCAGGCTTGTCCGTCACCAGGTCGCCGGCGTGAAGCCGCGCTTCCGGATGGTCCAGGGTCTGGATCTCGACTAACGGGCTGAAGGCGTTCTCGGCGGAGAAGATTCTTGCACGGCTTGTGTCAGCAACAACTACCCAGGCTGCATTCATAATCATTCCTCTCTCGGTTGATGGCAGGGTCAAAGACCCCGGAAGTTAGAGTATAGAGGAATATCACCTGCCGGTTTAGCGCTGGATTCTTCCAAGTCGTCTTCTTCCCGTCTGATTGTCAGATGTTCAAGTGAAATCGGGATGGGGTGTTTTATCACTCTTCTCCGATCCGGATGCTGCTTTTGAGAATCTCCAGGTGTGTTCTCCCTTATGCCATGAGCGGCACTATGGAACTCGACATATATGCGCCACCTCCCTCTCCTGGAGCTTTACTGCTCAGAGTGGTGTTTCCCAAACCACCCAAGTTGCCTTGTTTAGTGAAAGCTTTTCCCGCTAGTACCGGTCTCATGCATTGAGAATCCTGAAAAACGAGGAGGTTGAGATGCGCCAATATATGATGGCCGGACTGATTCTGTTAACTCCGATTATGAGTAACCCGCTTGCTGCAGAGACCCGTGTTGTCGAATTGACCCAGGTGCCCTGCCAGTTTCTGGAGAGCGAGAAAGATATCGACCGCGGTTTCACATCCCAAAGCATCAGTGATTGCCAGACGCTCAACAAACAGACGGGTGAAAAGCGTCTGGCCGAATCCGAAACACTGGAGCTTGCACCTGGGCGTTACGTGTTCCGGGTCACCAATAAAAATGTGCCATATGAGTTGGGTTTCTGGCTGCGCGGTGACGGCCTGATAAATCTCGCCCGATTACCCAGTGTTTCTGGTGGCGGATTGACCACCGGCAAGACCCAGGATTATGAAATCGAGCTGAAACCAGGCGAGTATGTCTACTCCTGTCCCTTGAACCCAACTCCCGACTACAAACTGATTGTCACTGAAGGCTGATAGTTGCCTGGAAAGCAAGGTGAGCGGCTGGGCAGGAGTGTTGGCTATCTGGTTCCTCGTCATGCAAAGCGACAGACCATGATAGACGCTCCTGATGTGCCTGCAAGTTGTGCAAATTTTTCTGTCTGTTCAGGACCCCAATACCCCCTCCAATCGCAGCTAAAGCAGCGCCTACAAAAAGCACTGCTCGCATGTAACAGGCAGCTGGAACCGGGCTCAACAAATGCCATCATCTTTTGGTGACGAAATATTAGTCAGGATTTACAGGTCTATTACATTACACAGTGTGTGTATTTTTCAGTGTGTAATTCCAACAACTATTCACATGAGGATGTATGTTATGAACCAATCATTATCGATTACAAAAACACTCGCAATCACCGCGGCCCTTCTGGGATCAATGGCGTTATATGCAGCTTCGGTTCAGGCGGAAACTATTGAAGGAAAACTTAATGGTCTTGAGTGTGCGTCTCGTGGAGAGGAGTGCCCTACAGATAAACTCGATCCACATATTGCGGTCGAACGTGACTTTGTAGTACAGACCGCCGATGGCAAGTATTACTTTATCACCAACCTTGATCGCGCAATAAAAGCACGTCATGCACTGGAAATGGTACGCGTGGAAGGTGAAGTGAGTTCCAAATTTGATGCCATAAATGCAAATGAGTTCTGGGTTAAAGATGGTGGAAACTATCGCCTGACATGGAGCAGTTCAATGCAAGCTGAACAAGAGCGGCTTGTGCGTGGTACCGCACCTGCAAAAGGTATGGAACGATAGTTAGTAATTATTTGTCACGGCATTAATCCAATAGAATGACGTGGTAAGTAATCGGGCGTGAATGCCGATAACAATCCACATTCACGCCTTCTCGCTTACGCTTGAGGGCACATTGCGAGACACGTCAGAGGTGGCCGCGGCTATAGGGGGCACGCGCTTCGACCGCGGAGGCCATGACGAACAGGATGCGCAGCAATGGTTGGGTGTAATCCATCCTGGCGACTTCTGTTGCTTGTTACTCCGCGCCGGATGATGGCCGGATGGCATCCGATCCGATGGCCTCAAATACTGCGTCGAGCTCCTTTGCCAGCGCATCCAGATCCGCATTGCCATAGGGCGCGAAGACCGCGCTCGGCAGGCGATAGGTGAGGTTTGATGTGCCGTCGCTGTTCTCCGTCACATAGAGTCGCAATGGTGCCTCAATGCCGGCGGCAACGCTGGCCTTGAGCATGCGCACCGCATAGTCGTTACGGAACACCATCAGCACCAGATTGCCGGGGATCTTTACCCCGCGCTGGGCGGCACCCCGGCTGGCGCTGGCTTGCGCCACCAATCCCATCTGGTGTTTTTGGATTGCCTGTTCGACGCGGGAGGCGAGCGCATCAAATGGATAGGGCGACTGCAGGGTGACGGTTCCGGAAAGTGGCGTGTCGCTGTCGGCCCGGGCGGTTGCAATCAACAGCATGCCGAGAAGCAACAAGCCGACGTGGAGACGGATTGATGTTGCCGTTGTGGTCATGGTGATTTCCTGTCGTGGCTTTCTGTTTCGGAACATACTTCGCTATTACTCTTGCGGGGTGCCGCTTTGCCGGCGGGCCATTTCGTGCGTGAGGACAATCAAGCCGCATGGCCCGCAATGCCTCCGGCTCAGTTGAGCCGGATTTTCTGCTCCAGTGGCAACGAGGGGTTTGCCGCCCACTCGGCAGTGGAGCCGTCATAGAGTTGTGCCTTGTCATTGCCCAGCAGTTCATGGGAGACGAACCAGGCCAGCGAGGTGCGGTGTCCGGTATGGCAGAAGGAGATCTGTTCGCCGTCCAGCGGCACGCCGGCGGCCTGGTAGATGCGCTTGAGGTTTTCCGGCGTGTGAAAGGTTGCACCGCGGTTAACGGTCAGCCAGTCGAAGGGGAGATTGACGGCGCCGGGGATGGTGCCGGGGCGCTCCTTCTTGCCGCTCACCAGACCCATGTGTTCAGCGCTGCTCCGGTTGTCGACCAGACGGATGTTGCGGTCGAGGGCGTCCTTGACCTGCTCCGTGCGCACCAGATATTCCGCCCTTGGATGGGCCTTGAATGGCTTGCCGACGGGCTGGTTGACACGGTTCTCCAGGGGGTGCGAGCGGTCCTGCGCGTAAGCGACGAGGCCACCGTCGAGAATGGAGACATTATCGTGTCCCAAGGCCTTGAAGGTCCAGTAGACCCGGGTGGCGCTAGCCATTTCGCCCGCGCTGCGTCCCGTGACCACCAGCACAACCTGGGTTGTGTTGTCGATGCCCAGGCCACCGATCAGTTGCTCCAGATCCTTTACCGGGGGCAGCATCTGCGGGACGCTCTTGGCGTCGGTGCGGCGCCAGGAGCCGTAATCGCTGTGGATGGCGCCGGGTACATGGTATTGCTGATAGGCCGGCTTGGGTTGCAGATCCAGTACCAGCAGATCGGGCTTGCCCAGGTTGGCGGCCAGCCAGCCACCGTCCACCAGCGGCTGGGCCGCCGTCAGTGCGGGTGATATGAGCAACAGCAGAAACAGGGTGGCAAGTTGTCGGATTGGCATTGAAAGGCTCCTTCGGACGGGTCGGTTATTGACGTTGGACCAATGGGACAGGTAGTAGTGCCACGGCCCGGACAGTGCTAGGTTTCAAGGCAGCGGAATTTCTCTCTGGAACAGCGTATAGGCAGACGCCTCTGCGGCACGCAGTGCGTGGCGCAGCATCCCGGTACCTTTGCCCTCCGCATCATTGCCTAGAACGGCGCGGTAGAAATTCCGGTAAAACAGATCCGGCTCGACCTGAACGCGCGGGCGCAGGGCGCCGGCTTCCCCGTCCTTTGGTAACCGGTAGTCGAGGCTGTTGCTCTCGCCGGGGGCGAGCCGGGTGTCGAACAGCTCCTCGCTCAGGTCCAGGCTCACCTGGCGGGCGATGATACGCTCCTGGCGGGTGTGCGGGATCGGTGCCCCGGTGCGGTCCAGCTGGACCGCTTCCAGTACCGCGCGGGGTGTCACGTAGGTTGGGAAACGGTGGCCGACACCGCTATTGGTCAGGGTGAGTCTGGCAGAGAGTATCGCGCCGCTGGTCGTCAGTCGGTCAAGCGTGATCTCCACGCCTGACAATACGGTCGCCTTGTCGTGGATGCCGCGCCACAGGTGGCGGCGGTCCGGCATGTGGCAGGACTGGCAGCTCTGTCCGGCCGCTGCCTGGGGACTTGCGCGCCACTCCTCGAAGGTGTTCTCCAGCAGCTTTCCGTTGAGGGCAAAGCCGTCCGCCTCGAACTGGTGGCAGGCGGCGCAAAAGCGTGAATCCTCGAATGCCGCGCTGCTCTGAAAGCCGCCGTGAGGAACCGCCCTGGTGCCACCACGATCGTCACGTGGCGGTGGTCCGTGGATCTCCCAGGTGCGCAAATGGCAGGCGGCACAGATCAGCCCCTGCTGGTACAGCGAACCGTTGGTCTCCGGGTTTTCCGTCGGCGGGTCTCTGACGGTTTTATCATCGGCGATCCATGCGGCCAGTTCATCGGCCTGCTCCGCCAGTGGGGCATGACAGCGCAGACAGGCCTGGTGCCCCGCGCGATCGTTTGGCTCCATCTCCCGCAACTGCCCCAGGAGGCCCGGACCCATGGCACGGGCATGCAGACTGCCTTGCCAGTCCTGCAATTGCCGCGGATGACAAGTGCCGCAGGCGCGCGGATCAAGAGACGCCTCCAGGGGTGAAAAACCGGGGGGCGTTTCACCCTGGTAGGGCAGCGGACGCTGCCAGTGGCGGCTGAGGAAGGTGTCGATGGAGCTGGCGGAATTGCTATCCGCCACTGCTGCGGATCCGCCCATCGTGAGGAGTATCCCGCAGACAAACCAGCCCACGTATGGGTGTGGTGTCATGGCGCTGCCCGTCTCAGCGCCGCGATCCAGTCGCCGATTGAGATGGGCAGATAGCCGGTCAGTTCCAGATTGCGATTTTCAAACACATCCTGTTCAGGATAAGCCTGTTGCCAGGTGTTGATCACCTGGTCACGATGCAGGAGCAGTGTCTGGATGTGCGGCCGGAACAGCCGCAACATGGCACCGATCCAGCGGTTTACCGGCCAGGAGGGCCAGGCGTGTTCGATGGCGAAACGCGGCAGTATCTGAATGATGTCTGCGGCCGAATACCAGGTCTCGCCGGTGACCCAGCGATTGGCGGCAAACAGCCCAATGGGCCGGCCCCAGGCGTCCATCGAGATGCCTGCCAGATGGGCGATTGCCTCGTTGCCCTGCGGCCAGGGCGTGCTGGCCAGGGGGTAATCCAGGGGGTGGATCTCCCCGCACAGGCCGCCAGTACGCAGGAAGGTGTGGAAGTGGCCGTGCTCCCCGAATTCACTGCGATGGGCGTGGTAATAGTACTGGCCAAACGTCTCATCATCGAAAACGTCATCCCGGGGATAGTGTTCTGATTCAACAAAATCCCCCTGGCCCTTGAGCACCTCTCCCACCAGGTTGAACCCGACCCGCTCCAGTGCCCGCATGCAGGCGCGGACCTCGTCGCCCACGGCCAGCAGCTGCTCGATTTCGCCGGGCGGCAGCCGGGACGGATCGGGCGGTGTCGGTGCGGTTGACTGGATAAGAATCCCTCTGTCGTTCATCTGTTCGAAAGTCCGAAGCGGGGTCGCCAACGCACCCCCACCGCACTGCCGAGGAGGGCGCAGATGATCCACAGCCAGCCATGCAGGCTGAGCGAGGCAACCCCGGAGAAGAAGGCGCCGATGTTGCAGCCATAGGCGATCCGGGCGCCGTAGCCCATCATTATACCGCCGAGGATGGCGGCGGCCAGCGAACGTAGCGGTATGTGGAATGACGGCATAAAGCGGCCACCCAGACCGGCGGCGCTCAACGCCCCGAGCAGGACGCCGATATCCATTACCGAGGTCACATCGCGCAACAGGTTCATCTGCAGTGCGGATTGCTGGAAGGCCCCGTTCCAAAAAGGTGCGGTAGTGGGATCCCAGCCGAATAGCAGGGCAGTCTTGGCGCCCCAGAGGGTGAAGCCCCAGGTGATGGTCCAGGGATGGCCGGCGGTGAGCAGGGTTGCCAGATTGAGCAGTGCCAGTGCCAGTGCGGCGGCGGGCAGGGTCCAGGGTCCCGTCAGCAGGCGTCTCCAGAATGTCTGTCGTAAGGTGGGTGATGCCGCAGGTTGTACACCCCAGCGGCGCAACAGCAGGGCGAGCAGGCCTATGAAGCTGAGTTGCAGGGTGACCGCCAATGGATAACCCAGGGGTTCGGCCAGTGACTGAGTCTGTAACGATGGCAGTGCCTGCCACTGGCCCATGTGGAGGCTGGCCCAGAAAGATCCGCCGCAAAAGGCGATCAGCGTGATCACCATGCGCGGCGCCCCGCTACCCGCCTTGTAGAGGGTGCCGGAACCGCAGCCGTCACCGAGTTGCATACCGATACCGAACAGGAAGGCACCGGCGGCGACCTGCAGGCCGGCCGGAGCCCAGGCCCCGATCAGACCACGGCCAAAAAACTCTCCCTCGCTGAGAAACGGGGCGAACAGCAGGGTGGCTAACGCGAGCATAAGCAGTTGTGCCTGCAACGCCGGGATTTCTCGTCGCAACAGGAAGCGCCGGTAGGCGCTGGTAAAACCGAAGGCGCCATGCTGCAGCGTGACACCCAGGGCCACCCCCAACAGCAGCAGCAGCGCGAGGCGTGGCGTGGTGAGAACGGCGATAAGTACCAGGATCAGGAGAGAGGCTATCGACACAACGCCCCACTGAATGACCTTCCGGGAGACGCCACTGAATCTGGTCACTCCTGCCGATGGCAGCTTGTCCGCATCCGATAGGCTGTTCAGGGGCTTATTCATAAAATCTGATCAATCAACATAAATCATGAATATCGGGAATATGCAGTGACCACCCGGATGGGCGGCGGGCCGAAGCCCGCCCGCAACCATCTATTTGGCCGCACAAGGGTTCTTGGCAGCGCAAGGGTTGTTAGCCGCACAGGGATTCTTTGCGGCGCAAGGGTTGTTAGCCGCACAGGGATTCTTGGCGGCGCAAGGGTTGTTAGCCGCACAGGGGTTCTTGGCGGCGCAAGGGTTGTTAGCCGCACAGGGGTTCTTGGCTGCACAAGGATTCTTGGCCGCACAGGGGTTCATTGCCGCCGTCTTGTGCTGCTTGGCAAAGCCCTTCTGCTGTTCGGTCACGTAGGTGGCGAGAGCGGCCAGTTCCCTGGAGTCCCAGGGCAGTGGCTGTGCAGCCATCGGAGATACCATGCAGAGCTGCACCATCTCGTCGGCGTGGACTGCCTTTACCTGGAACTGGTCATTGGCCATCTGCACATAGTGTGGATAGGGCTGGGCGAATGAGGCCTGGAACATGCCGTTGTTGTTGTGGCAAGTGTTGCAGGACATACCGTTGGTGCTCAGGCTGGTATCCTTGAACAGCTTTTCCCCCTCGGCAAGCAGTGCCGTGGGATTACCCTGGTACGGCTTGTAGTCCTTGGGGCGTGTTACCGCATCATTGTTAGACTTGGCGGCGCAAGGATTCATCGACTTCGCCGCGCAAGGGTTCATCGACTTGGCCGCACAGGGATTCATCGGTTTGGCGGCGCATGGGTTGGCCGCATAGAGAGGGGCGCCGCCAAGCGCTATGGTGGCGAGGCACCCGCTCACAATGGCGGTCAGGGTTTTCCTGGAACAGGGTTGTTTCATGTTGCTTCTCCTCTGGTAATAAACCCTGATGTTTCCTTGGGCGGAATTTTTGAATATTTTGTCACTGGAGTTTGCGCCGCCTTGCCATGTAGCCGGTAAATTCTGGCGAAGCAAAGTCCATTTAACGTTTGTCGAGAGTCAGGGCTTATTCAGTAGGACCGGAAGAAGCACGCTTTTTTTTCAGGCTGTACTCACAAAACACATAAAAAGCTTTTAAAACTGCCAGTTAAATCAGTGATGTTATTTCCCGATTTGTCGGGTTTGATTGCGGGTGGCATCTTGTTACCGGCTCATTTGCTGGTTGGCGGGTGAGGATGTCGAACCATAATTCCTGTCCAACTAAAGGTTAAACCTGGAATGCCGATACTATTATCTCACTCACTCCATAAATCTTACTTGGAACGAAGAAGCATATTTCCTGTTTGACGGATAGGTCTAATGGACAAACTGTTACCCATCACAGCCATCGCCGTTTTTTCCACAGGTAAGGTCACTGTTCACCACTTTATGCAACAGCGTTCTCCGAGATCGGATGGCTAACGGCAGCTACTTCGGGCTCCTAAACAACGCCGTGCTGCTGCTGGCGCTTGGCGTCAGTTATGAAATGCTGGGAATCAACCGGATTCAGGGCAGGTTTTTACGGCGGCTGGTATCCGGGCTGCTGGTCGGCGGGATCAGTATTGCCGTGATGCTGACCCCGTGGCAGCTGGCTCCGGGTATCATTTTTGACACCCGCTGGGTTGTGATCAGCCTCAGCGGTCTCTTTTTCGGTCTTATTCCTACCCTGATCGGGGGAGTGATGGCGATCCTGTTTCGTCTCTTCCTGGGCGGTGACGGGGCGATTATCGGCAGCCTGACCATCCTGTCGGGGGGCGTGATTGGGCTGGGATGGCGCTATCTGCAGCGGCGTTTGGAGTGGCCGCTCGACTGGCTGCGGCTCTATCTGTTCAGTATTGTGGTGGAATTGGCGGTCCTGGGTTGCATGCTGCTGATGCCATCGGAGGTTCGCTGGGCCATTATCTACGCGGTGGCTCCACCCATGCTGATATTGTTCCCTCTCGGCTCCCTGCTGTTGGGACTGCTGTTGATACGACAGGATCAACACCGCAAGGCGAAGCGGGCGCTGGCGGAGAGCCAGTCGCGTTATCAGACCATTATCGAATCGCTTGATGAGGTTGGTGAGGGGTTGTTCATCGTCGGTGAGGATTCCCGCATCGAGTACATGAACCAAACCATGATCAGATGGTTCGGTGACCGCACCGGCGAGTTCTGTTCAGACTCGGTGGCGGCGCTGGATAATCATCATCAGTACCGGCGACTGGTTCAGTCCGAGGGGCAGGGCAGGAGCGTCTATTACCGGCCGGAATCGCCGGATGGCCGGCACTTCGAGATTATTGGCACGCCCATCAGTAACCGCGATGGCTCGGTTTCGCGTCTGGAGGTTGTCCGGGATGTAAGCGGGCGTAAACACAACGAGGAGCAGATTCGCACGCTCTCCCAGGTGGTGGAGCAGAGCCCGGTATCGGTGGTGATCACGGATACCGAGGGTTGTATCGAATATGTCAACAGTACATTCGAAAAGATCTCGGGATACTGCGCGGCGGAAGTGATCGGACAGCATACCCGTATACTGCAATCCGGAAAGACCCCTATGCGGAATTATCAGGAGCTGTGGCGCACCATCAAGTCGGGTGGCTCATGGCGGGGTGAATTCTGTAACAAGAAAAAGAGCGGTGAACTGTTCTGGGAGCGGGCGCATATTGCGCCGGTTCTGGATGAAGCGGGCGGAACGCGCCATTTTCTGGCGGTCAAAGAGGATATTACCCTGCACAAGGCCCAGGAGCAGCGCATCCTGCAGCAGGCCCATTTCGACGGGCTGACCGGTTTGCCGAACCGCTTCCTCTCGCTCGACCGGCTGGACCAGCTGACCCGGGATGCTGGCCGTGCGAATCAGCATGTCGCGGTGCTGTTCCTGGATCTGGATGATTTCAAGAAGGTGAATGACAGTCTGGGTCACGAAGTGGGTGATCAGTTGCTGGTGCAGGCGGCGGACCGGCTCAGCACCCAGGTGCGCAGCAGCGATACCGTCGGCCGGCTGGGGGGTGATGAGTTTATCATCATGCTGGGCGGGCTGGATGAAATTGATCGTTCGGGGCGGGTGGCTGAGCAGATGCTGTCCCAGTTTCACCGGCCGTTCAACCTGGATGGACGTGAACTGGTTCTGACGGCCAGCCTGGGAGTGGCCATCTACCCGGAAGACGGCGCAAACCCGGCAGAGCTGTTGCGCAATGCCGATACCGCCATGTACTGCTCCAAGGAGGCCGGGCGCAATACCTACCATTACTACACTGAGTCGATGAATCAGGGGGTCGCCAGGCGGCTGCTACTGGAGGAGCACCTGCGTGGCGCGTTGATGCGTGGAGAATTCCGGCTCCATTATCAGCCGCAGATCGAGCTGGCCTCCGGCCGGCTGATCGGCACCGAGGCGCTGCTCCGCTGGAACAATCCCGAGCTTGGAGAGGTATCGCCGGCGGAGTTTATACCGATAGCCGAACAGACCGGTCTGATTGTGAGTATCGGGGAGTATGTCATTACCGAATCACTTGCCCAGCTGGCGCAGTGGCAGCAGATGGCCGAGCAGCCGCTGCGAATGGCCGTCAACGTCTCACCGCGACAGTTCCGTGATCCGGCGCTGGTGCCCTTTATCGAGCGAACGATAAAACGCACGGGAGTCCCGGCCGAGTGTCTGGAGCTGGAAATTACCGAAGGGGTGCTGATGAGCGGCCACTCGTATGTCGATATCGCCCTCTCTGCCATTAACCGGCTCGGGGTAGCTATCGCGATGGACGATTTCGGTACCGGTTACTCATCCCTCAGTTATCTCAGAAACTATCCTTTCGATATTCTTAAAATAGACCGCAGCTTTATTGATGATGTGCCTATGGATGAGGCGGACCGGGAACTGGTCAATGCAACCATAGCCATGGCCCATGGTCTGGGGCTCAAGGTGGTGGCTGAAGGCGTTGAAACCAGGGGGCAGTTGGATTACTTGAAAGCCCAGAGATGTGACTATGCCCAGGGCTATCTGTTCAGCAGTGCGGTGCCCGGTGAGGAGATTCCGTCCCTGCTGGACAATAAGGTTTTTGTTTGACTGCGGATAACATTGCAAATCCGGTGGAGGGGTGATTTCAGGGCGGATAGCGCGGCCTGAATCAGTGATTGAAAAGCACTTGTAGTAAGCGGGTTTTGACCCTATCTATGTCAGGCGAACAACGCCCCGGCACAGCCGGCAGAGAAGTAACTATGAAACCGACAACTGAACAACTAAGCAATGCCCTGCAAACGGCGGAAAGGATGCGCGAGCAGGGAGAGGATCCGGATTTTCTGGCCAAGACGCTACTCTATCTGCATCGGCGGGATGAGACGTTAGAGAAAGTGCTTGAGCATCTGGAGCTGTTTCTCCGTTTTGGCCTGCCGGTGGAAGAGCATATGAAACTGGTTCGTCTGATTGAAGAGGCGAAGGCGCAGCAGCGAATGGAAAGAGGCGAAGATGCGGATAAACTGGGGTTGTGAGCCTGAGCTTCCTGCCGGTTGATGATTCTCGGTAGTGGCGAGGTTTATTAATAATTTCATGAAGTTAACTTTATTCGCGTCGCGGCGGACAGGATTCGGTCACAGGTGCGTCTGGCGGCTGGTCAGGAAAACCTTTGGCCCGTTGACAACTGTGTTAGAATCCACAGCGATTTTGTACCCCCAAAGCTTTGTTGGGGCGGTTGAATTATCAGGAGTAACGCATGCCGATTTATGAGTACCGTTGTGATGCCTGCGGCCATGAGCTGGAGGCGATGCAGAAGATGAGCGATGCGGCGCTGACCGATTGCCCTGCTTGCGCCAAACCGGCGCTGAAAAAGATGATTTCGGCCGCCGGCTTCCGCCTCAAGGGACAGGGCTGGTACGAGACCGACTTCAAGAGCGGCAAGCAGAAGAATCTGCACAGTGGCGAGAAACAGGAGTCCAAGCCGGCCCCGGCCTGCGCCAGTGGCGGTTGCGGCGGCTGTGACGCCTGACCCCGAAGTATGAAATTCATCCGCCGCTACCTGGTGGCCGGCCTGCTGGTCTGGGTGCCGCTCGGCATTACCCTGCTGGTGGTGCGCCTGCTGGTACGCTGGCTGGATGGTTCGCTGCTGCTGCTGCCGGAAGCCTACCGGCCAGAGAACCTGCTGGGCTTCTCCATACCGGGTCTCGGAGTGGTGGTCTCGGTGCTGATCCTGTTTGTCACCGGTGTACTGGCGGCCAATCTGTTCGGCCGCTCACTGGTTTCGGTCTGGGAACGGCTGCTGGCCCGTATCCCGCTGGTCAGGTCGATTTATTCAGGCGCCAAACAGCTGGCCGAAACCATGTTCAGCGAGGCGGGGCAATCCTTCAGAAAGGTCTTGCTGATTGAGTTTCCGCGCAAGGGGCTCTGGACACTGGCGTTTCAGACCGGTACCGATGCGGGTGAGGCGCAGCACAAGACCGGGCGGGATGTGATTAATGTCTATGTGCCCACCACGCCAAATCCGACCGGCGGCTACTTTGTCATGGTGCCAAGGGAGGATGTGATCGAACTGGAGATGAGCGTGGATGACGGTTTGAAAATGCTCATGTCCATGGGGGCGGTAGTGCCTCATGCAGATAAACCGGCTTTGCAGCCGGAGCCGGTTGATTCCAGAGTCTGATTTACTTGACCCTGCTTCGGGTGGCTGGAGACGGACCGGCTGCAGGAGTAGTTCCCTCACCGCGAATTCGACCCGGGGCGGACGTTCTGTGGTGGGTGGCGAGCCTCGGCGATTTTTACTCCTGCGGTGAATTAAATCGACTCAGTGCTTGCGCCTGCAAGGTCCAAACCTTAAAATTTCCTGTTTTTCTCATCGGGCGAATTTCTCGCCCGAAATCAGTCTGTAACGGTAATATCGAGCATGCGCACCCACTATTGCGGTCATATAAACGCCTCACATATCGACCAGGAGGTCGAAATCTGCGGTTGGGTTCACCGGCGACGCGATCATGGCGGGGTGATTTTCATCGATCTGCGGGATCGCGAGGGGCTGGTTCAGGTAGTTTATGACCCGGATCTGCCGGAGATCTTCAGCACCGCCGAACAGGTGCGCAACGAGTACGTGCTCAAGCTGAGAGGGCGTGTACGCGCCCGTCCCGAAGGCACGGTCAATCCCGACATGCCGACCGGCGAAATCGAAATTCTGGGCTTGGGCCTGGAGGTATTGAACCGCGCCGACACTCCGCCGTTCCAGCTGGATGAGCATGAACGCGTCTCCGAAGAGGTGCGCCTGCGCTACCGCTATATGGATCTGCGCCGCCCGGAGATGCAGAAGCGCATCATGCTGCGAGCCGCGGTCACGCGGGCACTACGCAGCTATCTGGATGATAACGGGTTTCTGGATATCGAGACCCCGATGCTGACCAAGGCAACCCCCGAGGGGGCGCGCGATTACCTGGTGCCATCACGCACCCACCCGGGTCATTTCTTTGCCCTGCCCCAGTCTCCCCAGCTGTTCAAGCAGCTGCTGATGATGTCGGGCATGGACCGCTATTACCAGATCGTACGCTGTTTCCGTGACGAGGACCTGCGCGCCGACCGCCAGCCCGAGTTCACCCAGCTGGATATCGAAACCTCGTTCATGAACGAGAGCGAGATCATGGATTCCATGGAGACGATGATCCGCGGGGTGGTGAAACAGGTGCTGGACGTGGAGCTGCCCGATCCGTTCCCGCACATGACCTATCAGGAGGCGATGCGCCGCTTCGGCTCCGACCGCCCCGATCTGCGTTGCCCGCTGGAGCTGGTGGATGTGGCCGATCTGATGGGTGGGGTAGATTTCAAGGTGTTTTCCGGTCCGGCCAAGGATCCCAAGGGACGCGTTGCCGCCCTCTGCCTGCCCAAGGGGTGTGAACTGACCCGCAAGGAGATCGACGAGTACACCAAGTATGTCGGCATCTACGGCGCCCGTGGACTGGCCTATATCAAGGTCAACGACTGGGCCGGCCAGGGCCGGGACGGCCTGCAGTCGCCGATTCTCAAGTTCCTGCCGGACGCGGCTGTCGACGGCATCATGCAACGCACCGGCGCGGTGGACGGCGACCTGATCTTCTTCGGTGCCGACAAGGCGTCGGTGGTGAATGAAGCGCTGGGCGCCCTGCGGGTCAAGCTGGGTGAGGATCGCGGGCTGATGCAGCCCGGCTGGCACCCGGTCTGGGTGGTCGACTTCCCGATGTTCGAATGGGATGAGGGCGGCGACCGCTGGAACGCCCTGCACCATCCGTTTACCGCCCCCAAGGAGGATCAGATAGACCTGCTGGAGACCGATCCGGGGGCCTGCCTGTCGCGCGCCTATGACATGGTGCTGAACGGCACCGAGGTGGGTGGTGGCTCCATCCGTATTCACAACAGCGCCGTGCAGGAGCGGGTGTTCCGACTGCTGGGTATCGGCGAGGAGGAGGCCGAGGAGAAATTCGGCTTCCTGCTGTCGGCGCTCAGATATGGCTGCCCGCCGCACGGCGGCCTGGCCTTTGGCCTGGACCGGCTGGTGATGCTGCTGGCAGGCGCCAGCTCCATTCGTGACGTCATGGCCTTCCCCAAAACCCAGACCGCGGCCTGTATGCTCACCTCGGCACCGTCCGAAGTGAGTCCCGCGCAGTTGCGGGAACTGTCGATCCGGGTGCGTACGCCACAGGTGGAAGAGAAGGGCTGAACCGGGGGTGTGGTTGTCGGGTTGCGCCGGCGGCCGACCCGAGCCCTAACTGGTATATGCAGGGTCCTTTTCGAGTCGCACACCGGGGGAAGATTGGATAAAACCTGCAAACGCCCGGAATCGGTGCTGGTGGTGATTTACACCGATCAGGGTGAGGTGCTGATGCTCAACCGGACCCGTCCCCGGGGGTTCTGGCAGTCCGTCACCGGCAGTCTGAAGTGGGGTGAAACGCCGCGCCAGGCGGCCGCGCGGGAACTGCTTGAAGAGACCGGACTGCATCATCACGGCAAACTCCAGGACGCTCATCACACGGAGCGTTTTACTATCCTGCCGGCCTGGCGTAGCCGCTTCGCCCCCTCGGCACACTATAACCGGGAATACCTCTTCTACTTCCGCTTGCCGAACCGCCGACTGATCCGCCTCAATCCCTTGGAACATATTGAAATGCGCTGGCTCCCGGCCGCGCAGGCGGCGCGCAAGGCCAGCTCCTGGACCAACCGGAATGCGATCCTGCGGCTGTTGTCGGGTTGAACCCGCAGGTTGGGGCGGGCTGCCGTTTCGCATCGTCGTCTCATGTGTGTCGGATTACGCTGCGCTAATCCGACCTACGCCCTGCGCAGGATGGCCTGCGTGCGTTCCCTGACTGACGTTTGCCGGGAGGGGCAGATCCACGTGTCCGCCCTTTTCCCGGACAACCGGGGAGCTCGGGCAACCACAGGGGGTTGCCTCTACATATTTGCCCGCGAACCCCAACGGGTGCATGCGCATGCGCCATGATGTTGGGGTTCGTTCCTCACCCCAACCTACGGAACTCATGTGTGTCGGATTACGCTGCGCTAATCCGACCTACGCCCAATTTATCGTAGGTTGGGTTAGCCGAAGGCGTAACCCAACAGGGCACTACAGTTCGTCCGAGGCGTAATCCGCCAGCCGTGAGCGTTCGCCCCGTAGCAGGGTGATGTGTCCGCTGTGGCCCCAATCCTTGAACCGGTCGACCACGTAAGTCAGGCCGGAAGTGGTTTCGGTTAGATACGGCGTGTCGATCTGCGCCACGTTGCCGAGGCAGACGATCTTGGTCCCGGGGCCGGCCCGGGTGATCAGGGTCTTCATCTGTTTCGAGGTGAGGTTCTGCGCCTCGTCCAGGATGATGTACTTCTTCAGGAAGGTGCGGCCGCGCATGAAGTTGAGCGAGTGAATGCGGATACGCGAGCGCAGCAGCTCATCGGTCGCGGCCCGTCCCCACTCACCGCCGTCGGTCTGGGTGAGTACTTCCAGGTTGTCCATCAGGGCACCCATCCAGGGGGTCATCTTCTCCTCCTCGGTGCCGGGCAGGAAGCCGATATCTTCGCCCACCGGCACAGTGACCCGGGTCATGATGATCTCGCGATAGATATTCATGTCCAGGGTCTGGGTAAGTCCGGCAGCCAAGGCCAGTAGAGTCTTGCCGGTGCCGGCGGTGCCGAGCAGCGAGACAAAGTCCACTTCCGGGTCCATCAGCATATTGATGGCGAAGTTCTGCTCCCGGTTGCGCGCGCGAATGCCCCACACTGAGTGATTGGCGCTGCGGAAATCCGTTGCCATTTCGATGATTGCGTCATCGCCGTCACGGCGTCTTACGATGGCCTCGAAGTTTGAGTCGTCATCCAGAAACAGGCACTGGTTGGGATACCAGGACTGGGTGTCCCGGCCCTTGATGCGGTAGTAGGTGCGCCCCTGCTCCTGCCAGGAGTCGAGGTTTTTGCTGTGGCTCTCCCAGAAGTCGCTCTGCAGTTCCGCCTCGCCGCTGTACAGCAGGTTGACATCGTCCAGCACCTGGTCGTTGTAATAATCTTCCGCCGGCACCCCCAGTACGGCCGCCTTGATCCGCAGATTGATATCCTTGGAGATCAGCACCACGAGCGTGTCGGGGTGCTCCTGCTGCAGGGTGATGGCGGTGCTCAGTATATTGTTGTCGGGGATGTTGCCCGGCAGGGACGCCGGCAGATTGCTGGCCAGCGTGGTGGTCTGAAAGAACAGCCGGCCGGCCGGCGGGGCGTCCGCGCTCTTGCCGTTGGCTGGTGCGGGGAGCGGCAGGCCTGCATCAATCTGCTGCTTGCTGGCACCGGACATCAGTTCGTCCAGGAAACGCGAAACCTGGCGCACATTGCGCGCCACTTCGGACACGCCCTTCTTGCCTTTGTCCAGCTCTTCCAGTACCACCATGGGCAGGAAGATGTCGTGTTCCTTGAAGCGAAAAATGGCGGTGGGGTCGTGCATCAGTACATTGGTGTCGAGCACAAACAGACGGCGCTGCTCCGGGTCATTCATTTGCTGCTTTTCCTGCATAAGATTGAAGGGGCTCGGGAAGTGAGGATAATCAACGCTGCGCCGGTTCTATGATGGCGTCCAGGTTGATGGCGTCGCAGAACTCCATGAAATCGTCCCGCAGGGAGGCGATGTGTATGTCCGCAGGAATACCCACGGTCATGTGGACAGAAAACATGACCGTCCCGGTATGCGGTGCGGCATAGCTGGTGGTGGCCATGTCCTCGATATTGATCTTGCGTTTGGAGAAAAAGTTGGCCAGTTGGTGCACGATGCCCGGGTGATCCAGTGATACCACATCGACCACATAGGGCAGGGAGGGGCCTGATCTGTCCCGTCCCTCGGTGCGCTTGACTATGACGGTCAGGTCGAGCTGTTGCTCCAGTGCGGGAATCGCCTCCTCCAGCTTGCCGAGGGTGTTCCAGTTGCCCTCGACCATCAGCAAAATGGCGAATTCGCCACCGAGTACGGTCATGCGGCTGTCGGCGATATTACAGCCGATATCCAGAATGGCCTTGGAGAGCTCGTCGACAATGCCGGAACGGTCCTTGCCCAAGGCGGAAATCACCAAATAGTTCTGTGTGGACATAGATAAATTTTGCTCCTGTTTCTTTTCCCCTGAGTGTAGCGTCCTGAGGGCCCGCTTGTCTTGCTTCACTTGGATTTAACTGGGTGGACCGGGAACGAGCGCAAGGTGCGGGACAGGGAGGTGCTTCGGGATAGCCGGGATCGGTTCGCCGAGGAAAATCAAATCGCGATGAATAACAATGACTTGAGCGGGATGAATCGGAGTCGTAAGCCTATTGTCGGTCATCCGCCTTGTCAGCGTCCGAGTCAGCGTTTTAGAATGACCGATTAAGCGGGTTATTTGGAGTTTTTTCACATGTTTCAAGGCAGTATGGTAGCGCTGGTCACCCCGATGCGGGAAGACGGCAGCGTCGATGAGAACAGCCTGCGTGATCTGGTGGAATGGCACGTCGAGCAAGGTACCGATGCCATTGTTGCGGTCGGCACCACCGGTGAGTCCGCCACCCTGGATGAGCGCGAGCATTGTGAAGTTATCCGGCAGATTGTCGAATTTACCGCGAAACGGCTGCCTGTCATTGCCGGCACCGGCGCCAACTCCACCACCGAGGCGATCCAGCTCACCCGCTGTGCCAAGGAAGCGGGCGCCGACGGTTGCCTGCTGGTCACCCCGTACTACAACAAACCGACCCAGGAAGGGCTGTATCAGCACTTCAGAACGGTTGCGCAGGCCGTGGATATCCCGCAACTGTTGTATAACGTACCGGGGCGGACCGCCTGCGACATGCTGCCGGAGACAGTGGGCCGGCTCTCCGCAATTTCCAACATCGTCGGTATCAAGGAGGCGACCGGTGATCTCAGCCGGGTCGCAACCCTGCGTGAGCTTTGTGGCGAGGATTTCGACCTGATTACCGGTGATGATGCCACTTCCCGTGAATTTATTCTGCTTGGTGGTGTCGGAACCATCTCCGTGACCGCCAATATTGCACCGGCTGCAATGCAGCGGATGATCGCGGCAGCGCGTCGGGGTGATGCAGATGAAGCGGCACGCATCGACGCACAGCTGGCCGCTCTGCATCGGGATCTGTTCCTGGAGTCCAATCCGATTCCGGTGAAGTGGGCGCTGGCCGAGATGGGGCGGATCCCCAGGGGTATCCGCCTGCCGCTGACATGGTTCGCCGAGCGCTATCATGACCAGTTGCGTCAATCAATGGTCAACGCGGGTCTCATCTGAAACGCCAGGCATCTGGCAACAAGGTTTTCTACAACATGGCTTTGACAACCCGAAACACGCTGGTCCCACTCCTGGTTACTCTCCTGCTGGCGGGGTGTGGCGCCCTGCCGAACATGGATCAGGTACTGCCTGATCGAAAGGTCGAGTATAAAAAGGCCAAGGATGCCGGTACCAATCTGGAGATCCCGCCGGATCTGACCAAGAGCACGATTAATGATCAGCTGGTCATTCCCGGCTCTTCCGGCGCCGAGGCGACCACCCTGTCGGGACAGCTGGAGCGGGAGCGTATTCGTGGCCGTGTCTCCTCTCGTACCAGTGTGCTGCCGGAGATCGAGCGGATCGAGGTAATGCGCGACGGCAACCAGCGCTGGTTGCGCATTCAGGGTAGTCCGGACGACGTCTGGTACAAAACTGTCGCCTTCTGGCAGGAGAACGGTATCTTGCTGGCCCAGCAGGACCCCACCGTGGGTGTGATGGTGACCGACTGGCTGGAGAACCGGGCCGATATCAAGCGGGACTTCATTACCGAAAAGATTCGCACAGTGTTTGATGGCGCTTACTCGGCGGCGACCCGCGATCAGTACCGGCTGCGCATCGAACCGGGCCTGACCGAGGGGACCACCGAACTCTATCTGACCCATCGCGGTATGGAAGAAAAGTATCTTCTTGATGGCGGCGGTGATCCTGAGCGCACGGTATGGAATCCGCGTCCCACCGATCACGGCCTGGAGGCCGAGATGCTGCGCCGCCTGATGAATTATATGGGGGTAGCGGATCAGCAGTCCCGCACATCTCTGGCCCGGGGTGGTGCTGCCCAGGCCCGTTCACGGCTGGTGCGCAACGGTAACGAGGTGCTGCTGCTGATGGATGAAGAGGTCAACCGCGCCTGGCGTCTCACCGGTGTGGCCCTGGACCGGGTTGGTTTCGCGGTGGAAGACCGGGATCGCACCAAGCTGGTCTACTACGTGCGCTATAACGATCCGCTGAAGGAGGTCGATGAGCCGGGCCTGCTGGGCAAGCTGGCGTTCTGGCGCGATAACGACAAGAACATCGACAAGGAGAGTCAGTATCAGGTCGGTCTGGATGCCGACGGTAACGGTACCCGCGTGGTAGTCAGGGACAAGGAGGGTGTCCAGGACAACTCCGAAACCGCACTGCGTATCCTGACGCTGCTGCATGAACAGATCCAGTAAGGGAGTGGTCGGTTAGGAGAGGTCGGTGCGTTTCGCCTCTCTGGGCAGTGGCAGTCGGGGCAACTCCACCCTGATCGAGTGTGGGGCGACCCGGCTGTTGCTGGATTGCGGTTTTGCCGCCAGGGAGGCCGAGCGGCGTCTCGCGCACCTTGGGGTTGCGCCGGAGAGCCTGACGGCCATTCTGGTGACCCATGAACACCAGGATCATATCAAGGGGGTCGGGCCGCTGGCCCGGCGCCATGGTCTGCCAGTCTGGATTACTCACGGTACTTATCAGCAGGGCCGCTGTGGCGAATTGCCCGATGCCCAACTGATACACAGCCATCAGCCGCCGTTTCAGATCGGTACCGTCACTATACAGCCCTACCCGGTGCCCCATGACGCGCGCGAGCCGGCGCAGTATACCTTCAGCAGTGACGATTCCCGACTGGGAGTATTGACCGACAGTGGCAGCATTACGCCCCATATCCAGCAGATGTTGAGCGGCTGTCATGCACTGCTGCTGGAATTCAATCACGACCAGGCGATGTTGAGTGCCGGGCCTTATCCGCCATCCCTGCAGCGCCGGGTGGGTGGCCGGCTGGGACATCTGAACAATGAACAGGCAGTTTCGCTGCTGGCCGATCTTGATCATGCGCAATTGCGGCACCTGGTGGTGGCGCATGTGAGTGAGCAGAACAACCACCCGGAAAAAGTTCGGGACTCCATCCTTTCCCGGTTGCCACAGCTGGCGTCACGCCTTACCCTGACCTGTCAGTCAGAGGTGAGTCCCTGGTTTGAGGTGTGAGTCATGAGCCTGAAAGCGCAACTGTTTCCCCGTCAATCCCGGTATCTGCCCGGCCAACGCTGGCTCAACGTACTGTTTCGAACCCTGCATCTGGTTGGGTTGGGTGGCCTGGGCGCCGGCTTCCTCTACCCGGCGGCGGATGAGAGTTGGCAACTCTACCTGCAGATCACTCTCGCTTCAGGTCTCTGCCTCTCCCTGATCTCCATCTACTCCAACGGCATCTGGCTGATCCAGTTGCGTGGGCAGGTGGTGCTTCTCAAACTGCTGTTGCTGGTCCTGATGACACCCTTCCCGCAACTGCGGGCCGAGCTGTTTATCTTGATCATTCTGCTCTCCGGCTGGATTGCCCACGCCACTGCCCAGGTGCGCTACTACTCGCTCTATCATCGGCGGCGCATCGAATCGGGGGATCTGCACTGATTCAGCGGCCAAGCGGCTGCGTGCCCTCGTTCCCACGCTCCGCGTGGGAGTGCATGCCCCCTCACGCCTTATTTCCAGGCTCGGCATGGGAACGCACAGCCAATTCGCCCTGGCCTGCGAGGGTCCGATGCGGCATTTTCCGGCGGCTTGGAGTATCATTACCGATTTGATTTTCCGCCCATAGACAAGGTACTCCATGCTCACTCTTCGCGGTGCTCCGGCCCTCTCCGATTTTCGTCAGAACAAACTTGAACGTCGTCTTGCCGAGGCCGTGGGCCGACCACTGGGGATGTATGCCGAGTTTATCCATTTCGCCGAGTTGAGCCAGGCGCTGGATGGCAATGAGCAGGCCATTCTGGATCGTTTGCTGCGTTACGGCCCCCATCTGGCGGAGCATGAACCGGCCGGACAGCTACTGCTGGTGGTGCCGAGACCCGGCACCATATCGCCCTGGTCGACCAAGGCGAGCGATATTGCCCACAACTGCGGCCTGGAGAAGGTGGAGCGACTGGAGCGGGGCACCGCCTACTACCTGACGGCAAAAGACGGCTCAGCCATTTCCGAGCATGAGCTGCAGGCGGCGAAATCGGTGCTGCATGATCGGATGACCGAGGTGGTGTTCGATGAGCTGGAGGAGGCAGTCTGCCTGTTCGCCAAGGCCGAACCCCGACCCTTCACCACGGTCGATGTGGTGAGTGGTGGCAAGCCGGCCCTGGGAGTGGCCAATGGGGAACTGGGGCTGGCGCTGTCAGTAGACGAGATCGAGTATCTGGTAGAGAGTTTCCAGAGCCTGGGGCGCAATCCCACCGATGTGGAACTGATGATGTTCGCCCAGGCCAACTCGGAGCACTGCCGCCACAAGATCTTCAATGCCGACTGGATTATCGATGGTGAGTCGCAGAGCCATTCGCTGTTCAAGATGATCCGCAATACCACCGACCAGTCACCGGACAATGTGCTCTCGGCCTACAAGGACAATGCGGCGGTGATGAGCGGTCATCCGGGTCAACGCTTCCTGACCGAGGCTGACAGCCACCGTTACGGCTACAGCGCCGAACCGATCCATATCCTGATGAAGGTGGAGACCCATAACCATCCGACCGCCATCTCCCCTGACCCCGGGGCGGCCACCGGCTCGGGCGGCGAGATCCGTGACGAGGGGGCCACCGGCAAGGGCTCGAAACCGAAGGCCGGACTGACCGGTTTCTCGGTCTCCAATCTGCGTATCCCCGGTGCCGAGCAGCCGTGGGAAGAGAATTTCGGCAAACCGGAGCGTATTGTCTCCGCCCTGGAGATTATGCTGGAGGGGCCGATCGGCGGTGCTTCTTTCAATAATGAATTCGGCCGCCCCAATCTGTGCGGATACTTCCGTACCTTCGAGGAGCGGGTGGCCGGGCCGGAGGGGCCGGAGCTGCGCGGTTATCACAAACCGATCATGCTGGCCGGCGGTCTGGGCAATATCCGTGAAGAGCATATCGAGAAGCATGATTTTCCGGCCGGGTCACCGCTGGTGGTGCTGGGTGGACCGGCCATGCTGATCGGTCTGGGTGGCGGCGCCGCCTCCTCCATGGCCAGCGGCACCTCGGCCGAGGATCTCGATTTCGCCTCGGTGCAGCGTTCCAATCCCGAGATGGAACGGCGTTGTCAGGAGGTGATCGACCGTTGCTGGGCGCGGGGCGCGGAGAATCCGATCCTGTTTATTCACGATGTGGGGGCTGGCGGCATCTCCAATGCCCTGCCGGAACTGGTGCATGACGCCGGGCGCGGTGGCCGCTTCGAACTGCGCACCGTGCCCAATGATGATCCCGGTATGTCGCCCATGGAGATCTGGTGCAACGAGGCGCAGGAGCGCTACGTGATGGCGATCGACAGTGAGCGCCTGGAGGCGTTCAAGGCGATTTGTGAGCGCGAGCGCTGTCCCTACGCCGTGGTCGGTGAGGCGACCGATGAGGAGCACCTGCTGCTGGGTGATGCCCATTTCGAGAACAACCCTATCGATATCTCCATGCCGCTGCTGTTTGGCAAGCCGCCGCGCATGCTGCGGGATGTGAAACGGCGGCCCTTTAAGAAGCCGGAGCTGGATTTCCAGAGTGTGACGCTGGAAGAGGCGGCGTTGCGTGTGCTGCGCCTGCCGGCGGTGGCGAACAAGACCTTCCTGATCAGTATTGGCGACCGCTCCATTACCGGCCAGGTGGCAAGGGACCAGATGGTCGGTCCCTGGCAAGTGCCGGTGGCCGATCTGGCGGTGACCCTGTCCGACTATGTGGGCTATGCCGGTGAGGCGATGGCAATCGGCGAACGCACGCCGCTGGCGTTGATCGACGCCCCGGCCTCCGGGCGCATGGCGATCGGCGAGGCGATCACCAACCTGGCGGCGACCGCCATCGACAAGATCAGTGATATCAAGCTCTCCGCCAACTGGATGGCCGCAGCCGGTCATGTGGGTGAGGACGCCAACCTTTACGCCACCGTCAAGGCGGTAGGCATGGAACTCTGTCCGGCGCTGGGTATTGCCATTCCCGTGGGCAAGGACTCCATGTCCATGAAGACGGTCTGGCAGCAAGCGGGAGAGGCGCGTGCCGTCACCGCGCCGCTGTCGCTCATCATCAGCGGCTTCGCACCGGTCAGCGATGTCCGCCGCACCCTGACTCCGCAACTGCGCACCGATCAGGGCGACAGTGACCTGATCCTCATCGACCTGGGCAAGGGGTGCAACCGCCTGGGTGCCTCCGCCCTGGCGCAGGTCTATCGCCAGGTGGGACACCAGGGGGCGGACCTGAATGACCCCCATGCCCTGAAACAGTTCTTTGCCACCGTTCAGGATCTCAATCGCGACGGCCTGCTGCTGGCTTATCATGATCGCTCCGACGGCGGCCTGTTTACCACCCTGTGCGAAATGGCCTTTGCCGGTCACACCGGAGTGACGATACATCTGGATGACCTGGTGGAAGATGATCTTGCGGTGTTGTTCAACGAAGAGCTGGGTGCGGTGCTCCAGGTGCGGCACAGTGATACCGATGCCGTACTGAAGCAACTGCACGATGCCGGCCTGGGCCACCACAGTCACCTGATCGGTACCTTGAATGATTCCGATCGCATTGCGATCCGGCGCGGCAGGCAGTCCCTGCTGGAGATGACCCGGGTTGAACTGCAGCAGGCCTGGTCGGAAACCACCCTGGCGATGCAGCAGTTGCGGGACGATCCGGACTGCGCCCGCGAGGAGTTTGAGCGGATCGCCGATGTCACCGACCCCGGGATGCAGGTGACCCTGACCTTCGACCCGGCCGGGGACGTGGCGGCACCGATGATCAACAGCGGCGTCCGCCCTGAAGTGGCGATCCTGCGCGAGCAGGGGGTCAATGGTCAGTTGGAGATGGCCAACGCCTTCCATAAAGCCGGGTTCGACAGCATCGATGTACACATGTCGGATATTCTCTCCGGCCGGGTGTCGCTGGATCGGTTCAAGGGGCTCGTGGCCTGTGGCGGTTTCTCCTACGGCGATGTGCTGGGGGCGGGTGAAGGCTGGGCCAAGTCGGTGCTGTTCAATCCCCGGGCACGCGACCAGTTCCAGGCCTATTTTGAACGTGACGACAGCTTCTCCCTGGGGGTCTGTAACGGCTGTCAGATGCTTTCCAATCTGCATGAACTGATCCCCGGCGCGGAACAATGGCCGCACTTTGTGCGCAACCGCTCGGAGCAGTTCGAGGCCCGCTTTGTCTCTGTTGAGATCAAGGAATCCAGCTCCATTCTGCTGCAGGGCATGGCCGGGTCGGTGTTGCCGATCGCCGTGGCGCACGGTGAAGGTCGGGCTGAATTCCGCGATCAGGATCATCTGGCCGCCGCGCAGGAGCAGGTGGTGATGCAGTATGTGGAGAACAGCGGTGAAGTGGCCACTCGCTACCCGGCCAATCCCAACGGCTCACCCCTGGGGATCACCGGGCTTACCAGCAGGGATGGGCGGGTCACTATCATGATGCCCCATCCCGAACGGGTCATCCGCACGGTACAGAATTCCTGGCATCCTGATGGCTGGGGCGAGGCCGGTCCCTGGATGCGGCTGTTCCGCAATGCCCGTGTCTGGCTGGGTTAAACTGCCCGGAGCCGGCTTGCCGCGCAGCGCTGAACAGCATCGGTTACCGGGGCGCGACTGATGTCCACCGTGGGCGCCGCGTTCCGCGCTTCGGTGCCGGTGATGTTCGGCTATGTCCCGTTGGGCATGGCCTTCGGTATCCTGTTCCAGAATCTGGGCTATGCCTGGTACTACGCTCCGTTGATGGGGCTGACGGTCTATGCCGGTGCCGCCCAGTTCATGGCGGTGGGGCTGTTGGCGGCCCAGGCGTCCCTGTTCGAGGTGGCGCTCTCCACCTTCATTCTCAACTCCCGGCACATGTTCTTCGGTGTGTCGCTGTTGAGTCGCTACCGTGCCCGGGGCCTGAAGAAGCTCTACCTGATCTTCGGGCTGACTGATGAGACTTACTCCCTGATCACCAGCACCCATCCACCGGCAGGGCATGACGAGCAGAATTACTACCTGGCGCTGACCGCGCTGAATCAGGGTTACTGGGTAACCGGTTGTGCGCTGGGCGCCCTGTTCGGGGCCAGCGTGCAGTTTGATACCAGCGGTATGGATTTCGCCCTCACCGCCCTGTTCATGGTGCTGATGCTGGAGCAGTGGAAAAAGCTGCGCGAACCCTATCCCTTTGCCGTTGCCCTGCTCTGCGGTCTGATGGCATTGTGGCTGTTCAGAGAGCAGATGCTGCTGGTCTCGATCGGCCTGTCCATTACCCTGCTGTTGCTGCGCACCCGGATCGGACAGGTGGCATCATGAACGATACCGGCTATCTGCTGCTGGTCTTCCTGGTGATGACCGTCGCCACTTTCATTACCCGGCTGATCCCGTTTGTGGCGTTTCGTGATCGCGGGGATCACCCCCTGCTGATGTACCTCGGTCGCTACATGCCGCCGGCCATCATGACCCTGCTGGTGCTGTACAGCCTGAAATCCCTGGATCTGACCCAGGCGCCCTACGGGATAAACGAACTGCTGGCCCTGCTGCTGACCAGCCTGCTGCATCTGTGGCGCGGCAATGCGCTGCTCAGTATCTTTGCCGGGACGCTGTTCTACATGGCGGCGATTCAATCGGGCTGGTTTGTTTAGACAGGGATCTCCAAATCATTCCCGGATTGCGTTGCACTCCATCCGGGCTACTACTTCGCAAGGGAACCGTAGCATGCGCCAAGCCCAGCGATGCGCATTAACGCTCTGCTTTAAGGGTGCCTAACTGCTTTCCACCCGCACGGCGAGTACGTCACAGGTTGCCTGATGCAGCACGCCGTTGGCGGTGGAGCCCAGCAGCAGCTGCAAGCCATGCCGGCCGTGACTGCCCAGCACGATCAGATCCGCCTTCTGCTCCTCGGCCACCCGGACGATCTCCCGTTTCGGTGTACCGATTTCCACCTGAAAGCCGGCATTGGTCAGGTTGTGCTCTTCAATCATCGCCTGCAGTTTGGTCTCCGCCTGTTTGGCCAGCCGCTGGTCCAGGTCGAGATCTTCCGGGAGGGGGATTTCGCCGGTATACATGGCGCCGGTGTACTCCACCACGTGAATGAGTGTCAGGCGGGCGTTATACAGTTTCTGCAGCTCCATGGCCTTGGCCATGACCGAGTCGAACTCTTTGGAAAAATCCGCTGCCACCAGTATGTGTTGATAATTGGACATTTGCGTGCCTCCTGAGCGCTGTTGTAGTCATTATGGTGCGCGCAGGCTTTTTTTTCCAGACATACCGTAGGGATAACATAACCGACGCGGAGCCACCATTTCGGGCCAGGCTTGCCTGCATCGGGAATATTCCGTAGTCTCAGATCAATACCCTTGAAGGATGTTTCCATGTGGCGTCGGGCGCTGTTGTTATTTCTGTTGCTGCCGCTGATTTCCGGGTCACTCCGGGCCGAGGATCAGTTGATCCGTATCGGGGTGTTGAGTCATCGGGGCAATCAGGTCACTTATGATACCTGGTCACCAACCGCCATCTACCTGAGCCGGGTAGTGCCGGGACATGATTTTGAAATTATACCGCTGGATTTTGCCGAGGTTGACCCCGCCGTCAAGTTCGGGCAGGTGGATTTTATCCTGGTCAATCCCGGTATCTATGTCAATCTGGAGGTGCGCTACCGGATCTCGCGCATTGCCACTCTGAACAACCTGGCGGGTACAAACGCCAACAATGTGTTCGGTGGCGTCATCTTTACCCGCAGTGATCGCAGCGATATCAATACCCTGGACGATCTGAAGGGGAAAAGCCTGATGGCGGTGGATGTCACTTCCCTGGGCGGATTCCAGATGTCCTGGCGGGAGATGCACGCCAGCGGACTTGACCCCTATCGGGACAGCTCATCCTTCTCCTTCGGTGGCATCCACGATGAGGTGGTGCGCGCCGTCAGGGACGGCCGGGTCGAAGTCGGCATGATCCGCACCGATATCCTGGAGCGTATGGCGGCCGCCAATCAGATTGATATTGACGATTTCAAGATCATCAATCCCAAGATCAATCCCGGGTTTCTGCTTAATCGCAGTACCCGGCTCTACCCGGAGTGGCCGTTCAGTAAAGTGCTGCACACTTCCAATGAACTGGCGCAACGGGTTGCTGTCGCCCTGCTCAATATGCCGAATACCCATCCGGCGGCCCGTGTCGGCAACTATGCCGGTTGGACCATTCCGTTGGATTACCAGTCGGTGCATGATCTGCTCAGGGAGTTGCAGTTGCCCCCGTATGAATACTCCGGGCGATTTACCCTGGCGGATGCCATAAAGAAGTATTGGTACTGGTTGCTGGTTGCCCTGGTGTTTCTGGTGTTCATGCTGTTGATGACTACCTGGGTGTCACGCCTTAACCGGGAGTTGAAAAAGGCCAAGTTGCACCTGGAACGGCAGTATGAGCTGATACTGAATTCGGTTGCAGACGGGATTATCGGCGTTGACCTGGACGGTAAAACCACTTTTGCCAACCGGGCGATGAGTCAGATCACCGGCTGGTCGGCCACCGACCTGATTGGCCGCAATCAGCACGATATCCTGCACCATACCCGCGCCGACGGGACGCCGCATCCGGCCGATCAGTGTCCGGTCTACGCTACCTGCAATGACCAGATTCCCCGCTTTGTGGAGGATGATGTTTTCTGGAAGAAAGACGGCAGCAGCTTTCCGGTGGAGTACTCCAGTACCCCGATCAGGAATGAACAGTTCAAAACTGTGGGTAGTGTGGTGGTGTTTCGGGATATCAGTGATCGCAAGCGCATCAGCGAAGAGGCGCGCCAGCACCAGGATGATCTGGCTCATGTGGCCCGGCTCAGCACCATGGGGGAGATGGCTTCCGGAATAGCCCACGAGATCAATCAGCCGTTGACGGCCATCGCCACCAATGCCCATGCCTGTATCCGCATGCTGGAGAGTCATAGTGGCGAGACCGAGCGGGTGATCGACGTAATGGAACGCATCGGTTCCCAGGCCGCCAGGGCTGGCGAGATCATTCGCCACTTGCGGCAGTTTGTAAAAAAAGAGCAGCCTGAACTGAGCCGGATTGACATCAACGAGGTGATCAACGAGGTGATTACCCTGCTACGCACCGAGATCAGAAAGTTCGAGGTGAAAATTGCACTTGATCTGGATGAGCGGATAGGCAAGGTGATGGCGCTGCATGTGCAGATTGATCAGGTGATACTGAATCTGGCCAGAAATGCGATTGAGGCAATGGCCGATATCCAGGAGGGGACACGGTTATTGAGCATTGCCACGAGCAATCAACCGGATGATTATGTCAGGGTCACGATTACCGATACCGGCCCCGGACTGGATCCGGCAGTGGCTGATCAGCTGTTCAATCCCTTTGTTACCACCAAGCCCAGCGGCATGGGGCTCGGCCTCTCCATCAGTCAGGGTATTATCGAGGCGCACAAGGGGCGGATTTTTGTTGAACCCGGAGAGGGTCGTGGTGCGCGCTTTGTCTTCCTGCTGCCCACATCCCCATAAAACGAGACAGAAGCATGAGTGAGAGTACAGTCTTTATTATTGATGATGATCGGGAAGTGCGCGAGGCGCTCCAGTTGTTGATGGAGTCGGTCGGCCTCGATGTGACATCATTTGATTCGGCCAATGCCTATCTGGAGCAGTTCGACGCTGCCAGACCCGGCTGTATTATTCTGGATGTGCGCATGCCGGGCATGAGTGGTCTGGATCTGCAGAACCTGCTGCTGGAGAAGCCGCTCTGTCCGCCGATTATCATCATTACCGGGCATGGTGATGTGCCGATGGCGGTGCGGGCGGTGCAGGCCGGTGCGGTGGATTTTATCCAGAAGCCGTTCAATGACCAGGCGTTGCTCGACAGTGTGCACCGGGCGTTGGCGCATGATGCCCGACAACGGGGCGAGGCCTCCCATATTGCCGAGATTAAACAGAAACTGTCCCGCCTGACTCCCCGTGAACGGGAAGTGCTTGAACTGGTGGTGCAGGGCTTGCGCAATAAACTGATTGCTTCGGAGCTTTCGGTCAGTCAGTCCACGGTTGAAGCTCATCGGGCCAAGGTGATGGAGAAGATGGAGGCGAAGACTCTGTCCGATCTGATGCGCATGATGTTGACCCTGGAATCCCAGTAGGTGCATTTTCTATTTCCCTGTTTTTTATATTGAAGCAGTTCCGTACGCCGGAGCCTGCGGGTTGCCTGTTGGTGCCTGTAGGTAGTTGCCGGGGCGGGTTAAGGAAAACCCCAATAACCGCTGCTGTATGTTCCAATTTTCATCATGCCAGCCACTTTCCATAATCAGGTACGTCTGAAAATTCGCCAAGGTATCCGCTTCTGGTCGCAACCCTGCCGGCCGAATCGGACCACCTACTAAAGCAATAAACCGGCGAAATGACGACATAACTGACCTCTTGTCCGATAAACGAACGTGCAGGGATGCGCACAGGCTGACGTTCAGCTATTGGACAGGCGGTCACCCTTCAGCATTCCGTAGGAGGAGATGATGAAAAAAACCATCAGGCTGGTTTCAACGCTGGTCATCATAACGTCGGCGACCTGGTTGACAGGCTGTACCGGCACACCCACAACAAAAGAAGAACCGAAAGCGATGGCGCCCCAGGTTGATCCCGCAATTATTGCCGAAGGCAAGGCGATCACCATGGGACGCACCAAGGGCAACTGTCTCGCCTGCCACATGATCGAAGACGGCGAATCGCCCGGTAATATCGGGCCACCGCTGCTGGCGATGAAGGCACGCTATCCCGACAAGGCCAAGCTGCGTGCGCAGATCTGGGACCCCACGGCGGTCAATCCGGAGTCGGCGATGGTTCCTTTCGGCCGCATGCAGGTTCTGACAGAGGATGAGATCGATAAGATCGTCGAGTATATCTGGACCCTCTGAGGCAACGGTGCTGCACAACCGCGACTGATTATTTTTGGTTTAGGGTTTTGGGAAGAGAGACTATGAAAAAAATACTGATTACTCTGGCGATACTGGCGGTCAGCGCCGTTACCGCCCAGGCGGGACCGGAAGAGGACCGCACGGCGTTCATCAAACACTACGAGGCCAGATTCCCCTCGGTGCCAAGGGAAGAGTATGTGAACGGTGCCTATGCAATCGATCCCATCGGGCGTGAGAACTGGGAGGCAATCGAGGAGTTCCCTCCTTATGAGCCGTTTATTGATGCCGGCCAGGCGATGTGGGAAAAATCCTTCGCCAACGGCAAGGGTTACAAGGACTGTTTTCCGGATGGTCCGGCGATCGCCCACAAGTACCCGCACTGGGATAAGGAAAAGGGCATGGTTATGACCCTGCCATTGGCGCTGAATGAGTGCTTGAAGGCCAATGGAGAGAAGCCGCTCAAGTACAAGAAGGGGCCGATAAACAACATTCTCTCCTATATCGCCTTCCAGTCCCGCGGCAAGGTGATCAATGTGGTAGTGCCGGAGGACGATCCCCGTGCCATGGCCGCTTATGAAGAGGGCAAAAAGTTCTATTTCACCCGCCGCGGTCAACTGAATTTCTCCTGCGCCAGCTGCCATGTGCAGAATACCGGCCTCAAGGTGCGTACTGAAATTCTCAGCCCCTCGGTGGGGCATGTCACTCACTGGCCGGTGTATCGTTCCAAGTGGGGGACCGTGGGTACGCTGCACCGTCGCTTCTCCGGCTGCAACAACAACATCCGCGCCAAGGCATTGAAGGCTCAGGGTGAGGAGTATCGCAACCTGGAGTATTTCCTCAGCTACCTGAGCAACGGTCTGGAACTGAATGGGCCGGGCGCTCGCAAGTAAGCGATCACTGTTATTTGCAATCAGGTAAAAAAGAAATTGGAGAGGAATATGAAAACCAAATATTTAATCATCATGCTGATGCTGGCGTTCAGCCTGTTGGCCGGCAGCACGGCCGCACTGGCGGGGGATATGAAGGCAGATGCGGCGACAGCCACAGACGCCATCGCCAAGGCCGAGGCCGCACGCAAGAAAGCGGCATCCGTGAATGGCGAGTGGCGCGATACGGGTAAATTCATCAAACAGGCCGAAGAGGCCGCCAAGGCCGGTGATTACGCCAAGGCCGTAAAACTGGCTAACAAGGCCGAAGCGGAAGGCCGGCTTGGCTATGAACAGCAAGTCTCACAAAGCGAACTCAAAATACCCTCCTATCTGAAGTACTGATACGGATCAAATCGAAGGAGAGACATAATGAAATATGGCAAGGTACTGATTACCCTGGCCCTCGTTGGGAGTGTGGCCCTGTCCGGCCTGGCGCTGGCCGGCCCAAAGGCCAAGATAACCCCGGGAATGGAGTCGCTGGATGTGATGCACAACGGCCAGATGGTGACCATCCGGCGCATTGATGACAAGGAAGCCAAGATACCGGACGCCTACAATCACCCCTCGCGTCACTGCCCTCCCTTCTGCATCCAGCCGATGCAGATTATTCCGGGAGTGGATACGGTCGGTGAACTGGATGTACTGGGTGTTTTAAAGCGCATCAGCAATGGCGATCGTTCGGTCATGCTGGTGGATTCACGCACCCCGGACTGGGCCCAGCGCGGCACTATACCCGGTGCAGTCAATATCCCCTGGGACAAGATCAATATTGATGTGGCAGGCAACTTTGAAATTGAAGCGGAAGCCGAGACCCTGCAGGATATTCTGGTAAACAGCTTTGGTGTGCAGATGGTGGATGGCAAGTGGGATTTCCGCAGTGCCAAGACCCTGGTGCTGTTTTGCAACGGCATCTGGTGTCCCCAGTCATCGGTGAATATCAAAACCCTGACCAAGATGGGTTACCCCGCTTACAAACTGAAATGGTATCGCGGTGGCATGCAGGACTGGGTCAGCGTCGGACTGACCACGGTCAAGCCCTGAACAGAAGCATAACGACTAGGAAACAGCTATGAATGAATTACGCAGACTGATTATCAAGGGTTCAGTGGCCGCCGGTACACTGGGTGTCGCCGTGGGTGCCGGACTGTTGGTGCCGGGCCGTGTACTGGCCGCCTGGCCGGACAAGGCATTTGGCCAGAAGAAGATGGAAGATGCGCTCAGCACTCTCCTGGGGTCAGCAGAGATGACGGAGAGTGCGGAGATCAGCATCAAGGCACCGGAGATTGCCGAGAACGGCGCGGTGGTCCCGGTTACCGTTACTGTGGCGATGGCCGGCGTGGAGTCGATCACTATCGCCGCACCCAACAATCCGGCGCCGCTGGTGGCCAGTTTTGATCTGGCCGATGGTGCCCACGGTTACGCTTCGACCCGTATCAAGATGGGCAAGAGTGGTGATGTGATTGCGGTGGTCAAGGCCGATGGCAAGCTCTATACCGCGAAAAAGGGTGTCAAGGTGACGATCGGCGGCTGTGGTGGCTAAGCCCGGCAGGACGCATATCGGAACAGAACAGCAGACAGCATATTTTGAGGTATAGATCATGGCAACAATCAAGATTCGCGCGAAAGAGAAGGACGGGGTAACCACCGTCAAGGCACTGATGACCCATCCCATGGAATCCGGTTTCCGCAAGGATTCCAAGAGTGGCGGGATGATTCCGGCGCACTACATACAGGAAGTGGTGTGCGAGGTGGGCGGCAAGATGGTGATGAATGCCCACTGGAGTGGAGGTGTCTCCAAAAACCCCTATCTCTCCTTCAAGTTTGACGGCGGCAAGGGTGAAACCCTGAAGCTCACCTGGACCGACAATCAGGGCAAGAGCGACAGCGTCGAAGAGGCCATCGGCTAGGCTGGCGCGTTTGGGAGGTAACGACACCCTCGTCCCCGGTGGGGCGGGGGTGGTACGACATAATAACGAAACAGGCCGGTCAGAAGTGCTGGCCGAAGCCTGACAGAAGGTTGATCTGACATGAGCATATCCAGAAGAGAGTTCCTGCGCCTGATGGGGATGGCGGGCGCGGCAGGCCTGTTGCCGGGTTCGCTTCGAGCGGCCAACCAACGGCCCGCCGATATCTACGAGATTCCCCGCTTCGGCAATGTCTGCCTGATGCACATGACCGATTGCCATGCCCAGCTCAACCCCATCTATTTCCGCGAACCCAATGTCAATCTGGGTGTGGGTGGCGCACTGGGTCGGGCGCCGCACCTGGTGGGCAGCGCCCTGCTGAAGCATTTCGGTATTGCTGCGGACAGTCAGGCAGCCCACGCCTTCAGCTATCTGGACTATGATGCCGCCGCCAGGACCTACGGCAAGGTCGGCGGGTTCGCCCATCTGGCTACCCTGGTCAAACGCCTGCGAGCGGAACGGGGCGATGGCAATTCGCTGCTGCTGGATGGTGGTGATACCTGGCAGGGCTCCGGCACCGCCTACTGGACCCGGGGCAAGGATATGGTCGAAGCGTGCAATCGATTGGGCGTGGATATCATGACCGGGCATTGGGAGTTCACCTATCAGGACAGCGAAGTCATTGAGAATATCGGTGCCTTCAAGGGTGAGTTCGTGGCGCAGAATGTGAAAGTGACCGAAGAGGCGCTGTTCGACTACAAGTTCAGTGATTTTGACGGCTTTAATGAAGATGCCGGACTTGCCTTCAAGCCCTACACCATGCGTAGCGTGAACGGGGTGCGGGTGGCGGTGATCGGCCAGGCCTTCCCCTATACCCCGATCGCCAACCCGAGCCGCTTCATCCCGGACTGGACCTTCGGCATTCGTGATGAACAGATGCAGGCAATGGTGGACAGGGTACGTGCCAACGAGAAACCGGACCTGGTGGTGGTGCTGTCGCACAACGGCATGGACGTGGATATGAAGATGGCCGGCCAGGTCACCGGCATCGACGTCATCTTCGGCGGTCATACCCATGACGGTATGCCGGCACCGACGGTGGTGGAGAATGCTTCCGGCAAGACCCTGGTGACCAATGCCGGTTCCAACGGCAAGTTCCTCGGGGTGATGGATCTGGACGTGCGCAACGGCAAATTGCAGGGTTATCAATACCGGCTGCTGCCGGTATTTTCCAATCTGCTGGCGGCCGATGCGCAGATGCAGGCCTATATTGACGAGGTACGTGCGCCTTACCTGGCCAAGCTGCAGGAGCCACTGGCGGTTGCCGAGGAGACCCTGTATCGCCGGGGCAATTTCAACGGCACCTTTGATCAGGTGATCTGCGATGCTCTGCTCAAGGTCAATGATGCGCAAATCTCACTCTCTCCCGGTTTCCGCTGGGGCACCACGGTGATCCCCGGGCAGACCATCACCATGGAACATGTGATGGATCAGACCTGTATCACCTATCCGGAGACCTATCGTCGGGAGATGAGCGGCGCCGACATCAAGGCGATCCTGGAGGATGTGTGCGACAACCTGTTCAATCCCGATCCCTATTTTCAGCAGGGCGGTGATATGGTGCGCCTGGGTGGCCTGGACTATGTGTGTGATCCCAACCAGTCATTCGGCAAGCGCATCAGCGGCATGACCCTGGATAATGGCACTGCCATCGAGGCGGGCAAGCAGTACATGGTCGCCGGTTGGGCCACCGTGGGCAGCCAGTCGCCCGGCAGGCCGATCTGGGACGTGGTGGCAGACTACCTGCGGGACCGGAAACAGGTGAAGATCGACAAGCTCAACACGCCGAAACTGGTCGGCATGGCGGGCAACCCGGGGCTGGCCGACTATCCCTCCTGAACGGTCCAAACATGCAGTCCCGGGTCAGGCTGGATGGGTAGGTCGGGTTAGCCGCCAGGCGTAACCCGACGTTGATGAACAGATAAACCGGTTTGGATCAAACTCCGATCCTGCAGAGTGGTGGGCCTGACATGGAACCGGGCCGTGCCTTTCGCGTAAGATGGCCGTATATGTGACGGGCACAGGCCGACAGAGACTATGACCAAACCGGTTTTCCGACAACTCGCCATCACCCTAATGTTGTTACTGCTGATGGTCCTGATTCAGGAGGGCTCCCTCGACCGGATCGGCCATGAGCAGACCGAGGCCGGTTTCAAGCGGGCGCTGCTGGTATTTGCCGTCAGCCGGGGGTTGAACGGGGTGATTTCGGTGGCCCAGGGCACCGAGGTGGCGGTGGAGCCGGTGGGGATCGGCCTGAACTTCAAGCCGGGTGAGATACTGGACCCGATCAACGACCTGGTGGAGCGCTTCTCCTGGGTCATGCTGGCCAGCAGCGCCTCGTTCGGCATCCAGCGGGTCCTGCTGGATGTAATGGCTTCACCCTGGCTGACCTATACCACGGTTGGTGCCGTTCTGGCGCTGCTGTTGGTGATCTGGCAGCCCGGCGGGCGGCGCCTCGGCGCTTTGGGCAGGCTGGTGTGCCGTCTGGCGCTCGTCCTGCTGATCCTGCGTTTTTCCATCATCCTGATCGCCATTGGCGGCGAGCGTTTCTACCAGGCGTTTCTGGAACCGCAGTACAGTGAGTCGCGCGAACAGCTGGAGCGGGCGGCGGGCAATCTCGGTGAAGTGAACAGTGAGCTGCAGCCCAATCTGCCGCAAGCGGAGGATGAATCGCTGCTGGACCAGGCCAGGCGGGTCTACAATTCAGCTGCCAAGGCGGTGGATGTGGATGCACGCATGGCCGCGTTCAGCCGGGCGGCCGCCGATATCAGTGAGCACGCCATCAATATGATCGTGGTATTCCTGATGCAGACGGTGTTGTTCCCGCTGGTCTCGCTCTGGTTGCTCTGGCAACTGCTGAAGCGGGTGCTGCGTGCCCGCTTGAAGTGGCTGAGGCACGGCCTGCCGGAGACCGGGGCCGCGCCCTGACAGTCCATCAACTGCCGTGCAACTCACGCGCCTGTAGTGTGTTCTCCAGCAGCGTTGCTACCGTCATCGGGCCAACGCCACCGGGCACAGGGGTGATCCAGGCCGCCTTCTTGCTGGCACCGGCGTACTCCACGTCACCGCACAGGGTGCCGTCTTCCAGGCGGTTGATGCCCACATCGATCACCAGCGCGCCCGGTTTGATCCATGCACCCTTGACGAAGTTGGGCCGACCGACCGCCGCCACCACAATATCGGCCTGGGCGATTTTTTCCGGCAGATCCTTGGTGCGGCTGTGGCAGACCGTGATGGTACAGCGGGCTGCCAGCAGTTCCAGCGCCATCGGGCGTCCGACGATATTGGATTGGCCGATAATCACCGCATCCAGCCCCTCCAGCTTCTGCCCGGTACGCTCCAGCATGGTCATCACCCCCTTGGGAGTGCAGGGACGCATGATCGGCATGCGCAGCGCCAGCCGGCCGACGTTGTAGGGGTGGAAACCGTCTACATCCTTGGTGGGCAGGATGCGCTCGGTGACCGTCTCCTCGTCGATCTGTGCGGGCAGGGGCAGCTGAACCAGGATCCCGTCCACATCCTCGCGTCCGTTCAGCTCATCGATATGGGCGATCAGTTCCGCCTCGGTGGTATCAGCCGGCAGGCGGCGCAGTTCGGAAAGAAAGCCCACCTCCTCGCAGGAACGCTGTTTGTTTCTCACATAGACCTGGGAGGCGGGGTCCTCGCCTACCAGAATCACCACCAGCCCCGGCGGACGTTCGCCAGCCTCGGTCATGCGGGATACCTGGGCCTTGATGTCGCTGCGCAGATCAGCGGCGATGGCCTTGCCGTCAAGGATATTTGCACTCATGGGGGAGATTCCACTACAGTTTCAATAGAAGGGGCGCATGATAGCGCGAATGCCTGCATATTTCACCGCACAGCCGTCCGCGTGGGGGAAATTTTTCGTTGACTCGATGGAGTTGGCTGCGTATCATTCCGGCCTCTCGCAAAGAGGCGGGGGTCCGGTTATCGGGGTATAGCGCAGTCTGGTAGCGCGCCTGCTTTGGGAGCAGGATGTCGGGAGTTCGAATCTCTCTACCCCGACCAATTTTATCGATCATGCGCCCGTAGCTCACTCGGATAGAGCATCGGCCTTCTAAGCCGAGGGTAGCAGGTTCGAATCCTGCCGGGCGTGCCAGGTTCTTTACAGTTTATGGTGGGCGTAGCTCAGTTGGTAGAGTCCCGGATTGTGATTCCGGTTGTCGTGGGTTCGAGCCCCATCGTCCACCCCATAAATTGGGCCATTAGCTCAGCTGGTAGAGCAGTGGACTCTTAATCCATTGGTCGTAGGTTCGAATCCTACATGGCCCACCAAGTGGTAAAGGTGTGTACCGAGCACATAGGTCACACTTTATACCGGAGAGATAGGTAACACTTCGGTCAAGAAAGGGTTGGGCGCTGGCTCAACCCTTTCTTCGTTTTCATCAAAAAATCCTAAGTCATATTTCATAAAGCTGACAAGCCAAATTTTGTCACTGACCTCGCGAATACCCACATATTGACCGGCGAACACCGTACTGAGATTAATTTTTCGGCGGCCGATGCAGATACGTCCGCACTTCGTGATTTTTACGGTGCGATCATGAAAAGGGTATTCAGGTACTTCGGGAACGCGATATTCACGGGTGGAAGGTGTATACAGCTCACCGGGGTACTTCATGCCCAGTGCCTGGTGGGGGCGCTGGTTATTGTAGACCTCTAAAAATTGGTCAAATCGTTCTTGCTGCTGAAGAAAATTGAACGCAGGCGGCTTTGTGGCCTCCTTCTTCAGTGTTAAATGCATGCGCTCATGCCGCCCGTTCTGCTGCGGTTGTCCCGGCTGAATCCGCTCGATAGCGATGCCCAGGCGCAACCACCAGACGGAGAGTCGGCTCAGACCAAAAAGCGCATTGGGCGAGGCGAAAGGCACGCCGTTATCGGTGCGGATAGCCTGCGGTAAGCCAAATTGTTTAAAGGTCCGCTCAAAGACAGGAAAAGCGCCTACTTCCTTGGTGGACTCCAAGCCTTCACAGGATAGTAGATATCGTGAGGCGTAATCCGTCATGGTTAGCGGATAGCAATAACAGCGATTGCCTAACAGGAATTCGCCCTTGAAATCGGCACACCAGAGTCCATTGGGGGTTTGACTGTCACGTAGCGAGGTGCCTTGAGCCTTTGGGTGGTGCCGTTTTCTGCGTGTGACCAGGCCGTGTCGATCAAGCACGGCATGGACCGTACTCTTGGCTGGCGGCCGAATCATTGGATAAAGGCGAATCAGTTTCTCGCGGATTTTAGGTGCGCCCCAACTCTTATGTTCCGTCTTGATCTTGAGAATGGCGCGTTCAATTTGGAAGGGTAATTTATTGGCATGCCGATAGGGGCGTTTGCTTTGGTCCTCCAGCCCTGCTAATCCTTCATTTTTATAGCGATTGAATAGCTTATAACCTGTTTTACGGGAAATGCCGAACTCCCGGCAAAGGGGAGCCATTTTTTCACCGTCAAGCAGACGGGCAACAAATCTAAGGCGTTCTTCCATACGGTTACACTCTTTCCAGGGCATTTGAGATTCCTCCCAAATACCGTCATGTGTAACCTATGTCTCCGGTATCGTCTGTAACCTATGTGTCAGGTAGCACAAAACGAAGCCCGGACCCAGCGTCCGGGTTTTTCGTTTTCAGATAACGCATTCGAACCTACGACTTCAAACAGGCCTGGTTCGACAGCGCAGCCGCCGAGACATCCTGCATGGCCAGTTAATGAAATCAGGTGCTTACCCAAGATTTCCAACTTGGGAGAGGAGTGTCTACATTCGATGCGATTTGTAAACTATCCCATTAGCTTCTTGCAGTTCGCGCACATAAGCGATGATATAAGATACTTCGCGTTTCGATATTTCAGGTCGGGGTGGCATATTGCCATATGGCCAATGGTGTTGTTTGACGCCTTGCAATGTCGCGCGATAGAACGCCTCGTCAGCATGATGTCCGGGGTTATAAATGTCGTGGACCAGGGGCGGACCATTTTTGGTACCGCTGGCATTGTCACCATGACAGGAGATGCAACTTTTGTCGTAATATTTCTCGCCTTTAACCGCCGTGGTAGTCAGTTCGGGTACCGTTACAGCTACAGTAGCGTCATTTTCGCCAGGTCCCATGACTTTGGAGGCAATAACCGCCGCACCTCCTACCAGAGCTGAACCGATAACGACAATTTGTATGATCTCAGTGGTTTTCATATGCAATACACTCTGTATTAAGGTTAAAAATAGATCGAATTTGCAATTAAACAGATAGGCGGTGTTTATCGATCTGGATCAGAAATAAAAGGTGTTATCAACCCACACTGCTAAACCAGGGAATTGTCTTTAGCAGCCAAAATGAGAAGCGACTTAAATACCCTGTAATCATCGCGATTCCCATGATGATCAGGATGATTCCGGCGATGCGGTGAATAAGTGGACCGCGTTTCCGAAACTTTTTCGCGTGACGAAGAAATTGGTCGGTAAACAGTGCGGCCATGATGAAAGGAACGCCAAGCCCCAGTGAATAAATCGCCAACAAGCCGATACCGTTATTGATAACGCCGGATGTTGCACTAACAGTGAGTATGGCGCCAAGAATCGGGCCTATGCAGGGCGTCCAACCAAAGGCAAAGGCAAGTCCTAATAGATACGATGACAGCGCTTTACCTCCGGGTAATTCGCTGTGTACACGTATGTCGCGTTGCAGAAAAGACGATTTAAGCAGCCCCGTCATGAATAGGCCAAAAATTATAATAACAATGCCGCCAACAATATTGGCTTCATATTTGTAACTGAGCAGCAGTTGGCCCAGTGCGGTTGCACTTGCGCCAAAGGCAATAAACACCGTGGAAAAACCCAGGATAAAGGAGAGACTCAAACCGACTATGATCAGCGTCTCTTTAGAATTGGCGCCACTCTTTCTGATCTCGTCGAGTGATTGACCACCTATATAAGAAAGGTAACCAGGGACCAGGGGCAGTACACATGGTGAAAGAAAAGAGACAAGTCCCGCTCCAAAGGCAGAGATGACGCTTATGCCTGAAAGTTCAAACACGGTGCGGCCCTGACAGGCTGGGTTTTGGATTGCGATGCGTTGTCATATCGTTAGGCATTCCAGGTTGTTCATAGGATTATCTGGTGATCCCCGCCTTTGACTGCTCTTGTCTGATATAGGCAATAACATGGGCAGTTTGTTCAGGTGTTATCTGGGGTACGGCGGGCATATCACCAAATCCCCAGTGATGCTGTCTTACGCCATCGCGGACCGCCATATGGAATGCAAAGTCCGCATGGTGGGCGGGACGATAGACGTTATTGACAAGCGGAGGTCCTTGTTCAGTACCTTGGGCATCGTTCCCATGGCATGAAGAGCAATTGGTTACAAACAGTGCTCCGCCTTGCGCCGCATCACCGACAAAGCCTTCGGGCGGCAAATGAAGCGCCGCGCGACGTGCCGCGGGATCGGGTGCTTCACACGCAGTCAGAAAAATAACAAGACTGAAAAGCAGGTACTTTTTCATGCCTGTTATTCCCCTCTTGATGGAGGGGCTTTACTTTTGAGAAGTTCATCAACAATGCGTTGCAGCCGCGGGACAGGAAGTGCACCAGCAGCGACAACCACTTGTCCCGTTTTGTTGTTCACAAAGATATTACCGGGTGTACCACTGATACCTGACAAAACACCATTCTCATAATCACGCTGTACCCGTTCACGCATTTCGTCGCTTTCCAGACATTGTTTGAACTGCTTTTCATCGAGTCCAATTTCCACTGCAAGCGGCACAAGCTTGTGGATAGGGAAGCCATTACCGTTAGATGTTGTTCGGGCATAAATGAGGTCAGAGTAACGCCAGAAAGCCTCATCACCGCCCAACTTGGCGGCGCACTCGGCCGCTTCGGCCTGTTTCTGTGCCCCTGGATTGTGGAAATCCAGAGGAAAGTGTCGATAAACCCAGTTCACCTTGCCGTCATTGTTATCCACAAGTTGTGTGGCGGACTGGTGGAAGCGTTTACAGAAAGGGCATTCAAAATCGGAGTATTCGACTAGACTGATAGTGGCTTCCGGATTGCCTCGTATGTGATCGTCGCCAGGCGAAACCGCTCGCATATTCTTCGCTTGACGAGAACTGGCCGACTCCTGCTGTTTCCTTGCTAAAGCCTGTTGTTTATTTATAAAGTTGACGATTCCACGCTCAATGGCTTTATCAAGAATACCCTCTTGATTAATTAACCTATCCAGTTCAGTTCTTACTTCATTAGCAATAGCTTCTCTGTCTGTCGCTGATAGATTTGATTCTGCTTGAGCGGAAGAAAAAGCAGCGGAAAACACTATAGCCAAGAAAAAGAAGAGATATGGCTGCAGGCGTTTCGTGGTAGTTGGATGTGCCATGTATTTTGTGTCCAGGTGGTTGGTTGATAAACAGTGTTGTAAAGAGAAATTATTTTTCATCCAACAATCTTTTACATACAACTCATGTGTTTTGGGCCTTGGCAACCGAGTATGCGGTCACTCCAAAAGCTTTTTATATACGCTAAAATGTGGCTGGCCTGTTGTTCAGAAATAACGCCTTTCCATGCGGGCATTCTCTTTGTCCTTTGTAGCCCATACAGTATGGTGTGTATGATCTGTTCATCCGTGTGATGCCAGGCATGGGAGGTCTCATTCAGCGGCATTGCCGTTAAATAACCTGGGCGTGCAATAAATGATGGGATAGGCTTTTCGCCGACGCCGTCTTTTTGATGGCAGGCTTGACAATATTCCTGGTAGAGTCCCTTTCCGGCAATTACCGATTCTGGATCAGGGCGTTCACCCGTTGCAGCAAACAGTCCCGGACTAAAAAATAGTGCAATAATGATGATGTTAAATTTGTGCATATAGGTTGTCCTGTCTACGCTATCTGTAAAGAATCGGCCTCGTGCGAAACCATCCAGGTAAATGCGGAATTCCCGTTCGTATTAACTTTCCGTATCACGTAAATATTCGATAATCGCCTTTAAATCGGTTTCCGATAGCCTTCCTGTCGAATTTTCAATAACATGCCCCATCGATCCCCCGAGGAAATCGCCATCCGGTGTCATACCGATCTGAATGGAGAACAGTAGATCCTCATCGCTCCACTGACTGACTCGATTGTCTTTAGTCATGGTCAATCCGGGTACGGTTTCTCCTTCTGGCCCTTCTGGGTTACCAGTGAGTAGTTCATCTGCTTTAATGCCGCCTAGCAAATTTCGCGGTGAGTGGCACTCTCCACAGTGGCCCGGGCCGTTTACGATGTAAGCCCCTCGGTTCCATGCTTGTGATTTTTCTTTGTTGGCCTGGAATGGTGTGTCATCAAAATTCACCAGTTTCCATAATGTCATGAGGGACCGGATGTTGAACGGGAACGCAAGCTCATGCGATTTGTTTTTTGAGACTATCGGTGTCTGCTTGTCCAGAAACTGTTTCAGTGCAAGCAGATCCTGGCGCGACATTTTGCTGTATGAGGTATACGGAAATGCGGGATAGTAATGGCTGCCATCAGGTGCTTCACCCTTTGTCATGGCACGTATAAAATCTGCACTGCTCCAAGCACCAATACCCGTGCTCTCGTCCGGCGTTATATTGGGCGTGTAGAAGACCCCAAAGGGGGTCTCCATGGGCAATCCGCCAGCCAGCGGCTGATCATCTTTGGCTGTATGGCAGGAAGCACATCCACCCATGTTAAAGATATATTCCCCGCTTTTGACCCGGTTGTTAATTTCACGCTCTGTTGCCTCAGTGGTGGGTGCAGTAGCGATAGCAATCAACAAAGCTGGCAGCATGAGGATTGGTGAATTCATAATGCCTCTCCCTATTTCTCCTCTTTTTTCCGGTAGTCGGTGTGGCAGCTTGAACAGACTTTTCCCAACTTTGCGAATTGCCGGGAAATGGCGCGTTTATCTCTGCCCTGCGCTGTTTCCTGTAGTTTTTTTGCCTCGTCACCCAATTTAACTGAGAGCGCGGAGAACTGATCCCACTCTTCCCATATGGCTGGAAGCGCCTCTGTCGGCTTATGTAAACTGTCACTTGGAAACAGCTCCGGAATTTGCGGTGCGGCATCACTGATCGCCTGAGCATGTTTGGCGATCACCATGGAATCAAAGGCTGCTTGTCCTTTAATCATTGCACCAACTTGCTTCATGTTGTCACCGACATCTTTCATCATTTCCATGCGCTCCTTGACCACACCCGTGGCTCCGCCATGGGCTACAACAACGCCGGTCAATAGCGCGCCCGCAAACAGCAATGCCAGCCGCGCGCTGCGGAAAAGCCGATCCGTATTAACTTCCTTTTTCATGTTAAGTTCTCCACTTAATTGGAAGTGATATATTGATTCGATTGGTAAACGTGGCCTACCAGGATATTCGGATTTTTCATGTCAGAGATGCATCACCTGAATAATTCACTTTTCAGATTGAGCATCTCAACACTTGGCCAACCACGGCCTGCAACAGGTGGAAGTTTTGAATTATGAAGCGAGAAGCGGGGGTCGTAATAGCTGTGTGGGTATCAGGTCAGAGACCCGAGGAGATATGGCGGCGATATATTCGTCAGTGAAGGGGATATCTGTTTCTTGGGTTATATCGGTACAGATCTGGGCACCGGAAAATGAATCACAGTGATCACTGCAGCACTCATCATCAGCCTCTGCATGCTGCTGCAGATCAGACATCTGGAGACACGCAGCGGCGTCGGCATGGTCACTGCATTCCGTGGATTCAGCATGTCCTGCCGCCATGGCAAAGCCGGAGCCCGCCATGAAAAACCCGAAACTGGTTGAAAACGGCAATACAGCCAGCGTGAGCGCCAGCAAGTACACAGTGATCATCCGGGTGGTATAGGTCATGGGTCGCACAATCTCATTTTTTTAAACGACGTGTCAAGGATTGCAAATTCAAATCGGAATCTATTTTCATCTGCATACCGAAAATGAGACTCAGCATGAACAAATTAGTTCAGGTGATTTTTTATAGCAGGTTCACCAAATTACAGCCATTACCTCGGCAGCATAATAATCGCCTGCAGTCCACCGGCCTTTCTGTTCCGCAGAGTGAGCGTTCCTCCATGGGCAACGGCAATATTCTTGGCGATGGTCAATCCCAGACCCGTGCCGCCTGTCTTTTTGCTACGGGAGTTATCGAGTCGCGTATAGGGTTCAAAAACCTGCTCTATTTGGGGTTCAGGAATGCCGGTCCCGGCATCGGTTATACTGATTTTCAGATGTTCCTTGGAATCCTCAACCTGGATATCTGCCTGGCCCCCATATTTGAGGGCATTGTCCACAAGGTTGTTTATCATGCGCCGCAATGAGACGGGGTGGCAGTAAAAGACGCTTTGGGCGCGACCGGTTAATGTGATCTTTGCCCCGGCCTCTTCGCCATCGATTTGCATGGTCTCAAGCAAATCGTTTATATCCAGCGCCTGTTTCCGCTCGTTGCCGGTTTCATCCCGCATAAACTCAAGCGTGCCCTGCACCAGCTCTTCCATGTCATTCAGATCACGTTCGAATTTGGCTTGTAATTCCGTATCCTCGAGTAATCCACTGCGCAGTCTTAGTCGGGTTATCGGGGTCTTCAGGTCATGGGAAATAGCGGCCAGGAAACGCGAACGTTCATCGACAAATTTACGTATCTGAGCCTGCATGGTGTTGAAGGCCCTAAGGGTGCTGCGCACCTCTTCTGGTCCCTCTTCCTCTAGCGGTGGGCGTTGCAGATCCTGTCCCAGGGCACGGGCCGAATCGGCCAGATAGGCGAGTGGACTTGTGATCCACCTGACCGCCAGGAAGGCAACCAGTCCCAGGGTGATGAGCACCAGGCCAAGCGCCAGGATCACCCGAAGCGGCCAGGCAGTCATCTCCTCTGGCAGTTGCTCACCAAAACTGACCCATTGGCCATCTCTTAGCTCAACTTGAATCAGATTGGCACCCTCTGAAGGCAATATCAGCCCAGCCTCGGCCATATGCCGTTGCATCATGTCGTGCATGCCTGACCCTCTACCCATCCGCATCGGTAACTCATTCATTGAGTTAAAATGTTGCCGGGTGGTGCCGTCTACCTGACTTAGGTAAATCAGACGGTCATCGTCCAGATAGTAGTGAAGGACACCACGAAATAACGTGCCGTCACTGACAGGTGATGCTTGGTTCTGTTCCCCCTGGGGGGGGATCGACAGGCTGATGCGCATATTCGGTCCATCCAGGGCATCAACTATCTCCTGGCGCTGCAGGGCGGACATCTGATCAAGGATCTTGACGATGCCTGCAATTCGCTGGGCGCTGTGAATCCCGGCCACCCGTTGTATCGCCTCGCCCCGATCCCTGGTCAGCACCAGTGCAGTAATGGCTTCGGCTAACACCAGGCCAAACAGCAACAGAAGCACCAGGCGACTGAACAGGCTGCGTGGGTAGGGTAACCAACTCATCTCTTTTCTACCTTTGCCGAAAAAACGTAGCCTTCCCCGCGTACGGTTTTGATGAGCTGCGGCTCCCTGGCATCTTCGCGTAGTCTTTTGCGCAGGCGGCTGATCTGTATGTCGATGGCGCGCTCGTCGGGTGTCCAGTCCCGACCCTCCATCTGGGTCATGAGCTGGTCGCGTGAAAGCACCCTGCGCGGACTGTCGAGGAATATACGTAACAGTTTATATTCACCGCCACTGAGAGAGATGATCACCTTATCCTCGGCGATTAAATGCCGTGCCGCCGTATCCAGGGTCCAACCGGAAAACCGGATCTGCTCTCCGGTTTCTGGTCGGCTGCCCAACAACTCCCGGGCCCGCCACAATACGGCTTTGATGCGGGCCTGCAGTTCCCTTGGATTAAAGGGCTTGGGAAGATAGTCATCCGCGCCCATTTCCAGACCCAGTATCCGGTCCATCTCCTCGCCTCGGGCGGTCAGCATAATGATGGGTACATTAGATTGACTGCGCAGATTGCGGCAAAGTGTCAGTCCATCATCACCGGGCAGCATCACATCCAAAACCACCAAGTCAATATGATGTCGCTCAAACTCACGCCACATCTGCCGGCCATCTCTGGCAGCAGAAACCCTATAGCCACTCTTGGTCAAGTAGGTGGTCAGGAGTTCACGTATTTCGGGGTCATCATCAACTATCAGGATGTGATCAATCTGGGCCATATCTGAATACCAACCGTATCTGTGCGTGTAGTTATACCATCTCTCAATAGCCTCTTTTTGTATCGAAGTGTAACAGTATTGGCGAATGAAAGAGTTCGCTACCCAAGTCAGGCCAGTGGAAACAATAGTGCTACATGGGAGTGGTTTAATAATCCACAGAGAGAGCAACTGCTCACTCGATTACTTAAAGAGTAAGGAGATCAGCATGAAAACTATCACGAAAACTTTAATTCTCGTCGCGGGTCTTGGAGCCGGTCTTGCTGCTACGGGAGTTTTGCTGGCACACGGTCCCGGCAGCTACATGGGTGGTCCCGGCATGATGCAGCAGGGATACGGATATGGAAACCACATGGGCCCGGGAATGATGGGAGGACCCGGTATGATGAATGGCGGGTATGGTAACCCTGCGATGATGCAACAAGGGTATGGTAATCAAAATCCCATGGGTCCGGGTATGATGGGGCGCCCTGGAATGATGGGAGGTCCCGGAATGATGCAAGGTGGCGCCATGGGACCCGGAATGATGGGGCAGTGGGGTACCAATCCTGCCGAAAAACTGTCAGCGGTTAGAACCGAACTAGGCATTACCAAGGATCAGCAGGCTGCCTGGGATAACTACACTGCAGCGGTCCAGGCCCATATAGCCCTAGGTCAGGCCAGTCATCAGGCTATGTGGACACCACAGGGTGGCGCTACCGGCCCTTCCCGGAACAACCTTCACCAGGCAATGTGGGAGTCACGGCAGAAAGTGAGTGATGCGCTGCAAAATCTTCGTTCAGTGCTTTCGCCAGCACAGCAGCAAAGGGCACAGTCGCTGCTGGGGTCAGGGTGCTTTGGATGATATTACCGGGATGATGTTGCGGGGTGGGTGAGGCATGCCAGACCATGTCTCACCCTTGTTTTTTCAATGGATAATTCAGGCACTGGATGATGAACTTTCCCAAAGATCATTTGTCCACTGGGAACTGATTGAACTTACGGATAATTAGACTAATATCTTGCATCTCATGCATCGTCTCTCCAAAAAACTGCTTGCGATTATGCTCTCCCTACTACTGGGACTATCTCCTTTTCAGGGAGCAATAGCAGGATATACTGCTTTCGATGAGCAAACGGGGGATGTGTATCAACGAGTGAGTCTGCATCACAACATGGATATGGCAGTTAACCATATGATCCTTAATCAGGATCAGTGTGAAACTGACACAGGTAACATCTATTCTGGTTGTTCATCCGGCCACTGTGCATCTTGTGCACTTGGAATAACCCAGGCATCAATCCTTTCTACAATCGACATTTCAAAACCCTTGTTAATTCAAGTAAGTGACTGCTTTGTAAGCCAGCCGTCGACTTCTCTTTTTCGACCTCCCAAGTCCTGATTCTCCTGCCGGTGATTGCTGAATAATCAGGAATCACCTGATGCGATTGATTCGTTGAGTATTTGTCAGCGGCTTTACCTATGCCACTGATTTGCAGAGGAAGCATGCTTCATGATTGATAATAATGACCCTCGATATAAGAGGGGAGTCACGCTGACGCGCCGCCGATTTGTTCAGGGATTGGCTATGGGAGGTGCCTTTGCTGGCATGGGATTAGGTTCCGGTTCCGTGCTGGCTGCGGCTTTAAAACAGCAAGGGCCATCAACCCTGAGCGGCACCGATTTCGATTTGACCATTGGCCAACAGGCCGTCAACTTTACCGGCGCACCAAGAATTGGCACAACCGTCAATGGCTCTTTACCAGCGCCTATTCTGCGCTGGCGAGAAGGCGATATCGTGACCTTGAGAGTAACCAACCTGTTGCCAGAGACCAGCTCGATCCATTGGCACGGCATCATTTTGCCCAGTGCAATGGATGGTGTACCCGGCATTGCCAACGGATTTGCCGGAATAAAGCCCGGAGAAACCTTCACCTATCAATTTCCCGTGACCCAAAGTGGCACCTACTGGTACCACAGCCACTCCGGTTTCCAGGAGCAGACAGGCCTGTATGGTCCTATCGTCATTGATCCAAGAGCACCAGATCCATTCACCTATGATCGTGACTATGTGGTGATGTTCTCTGACTGGACGGATGAAGATCCCACCGATGTATACGCGAAACTGAAGAAGCTCAGTCACTATTACAACTTTAATGAGCGTACACACAAAGACCTGATGAAAGACCTCAAGGAGAAGGGACTGGCTGTCACCTGGAACGACCGCAAGATGTGGAACCAGATGCGCATGAGCGAACGAGACTTTTCCGATGTGACGGGTCATACCTATACCTTTCTGACAAATGGCCAGACGCCGGCGGATGGCTGGATCGGATTGTTCAAGAAAGGGCAGAAAGTGAGACTGCGCTTTATCAACGGATCGGCCATGACCTTTTTTGATGTCCGTATTCCAGGTTTGAAAATGACGGTGGTCGCGGCAGATGGTCAAAACATCGAGCCTGTAGCCGTCGATGAGTTCCGCATGGGAGTGGCTGAAACCTACGACGTTATTGTTGAACCGAAAGATGATCGGGCCTACACCATCTTTGCCCAGGACATCGCCCGCTCAGGATTTGCCCGGGGAACCCTGACACCGGATATCTCGATGACAGCCACTGTCCCTGAAATAGACTCCGTACCCAATCTGGAACATGGTGATATGGGCATGAATATGATGGGCGACGCTGGACATGACATGGCGAGTATGAACGGCAGTCAGCATCAGATGCCCACTGAGAGCATGATGCCTGGCATGGAGCATAGTCAACATCAGATGGGCAACGGACAAATGATGCCCGGAATGAAGCGCGATCAGGTGCAGATGCAGGCTGGGGCGATGATGCCCGGTATGGATCACGGTCAACACCAGATGATGGGGGGTGGGCAGATAGGCACGCAGTTGCCTAAATCTAACCCGTCGGATTTCACAGCAGGGCCTGTTCGTCATGCCCAGAGCGAGTATGGTCCCCAAGTGGACATGCGGGCGGATAGTCCTCAGTACCGTCTTGATGATCCTGGCGTCGGCTTGCGCGGCAATGGGCGGCGTGTGCTCACCTACTCAGATCTACGTGCCTTGCGCACCACTTATGATCACCGTGATCCGGATCGGGAACTGGAGCTCCACCTGACCGGTAATATGGGACGCTATATATGGTCAATCAACGGAATTAAACACAGTGATGCTGAGCCGTTGCGCTGGAAGCTTGGCGAGCGTGTTCGCATCACGTTTGTAAATGACACCATGATGAATCACCCGATGCATCTACACGGTATGTGGAGTGACCTGGAGACCGGAGACAACAACTATTTGCCACGGAAACATACGGTCATTGTACAGCCGGGCTCGCGCATCAGTTATCGGGTGACCGTGGATGCAGAAGGTGGGTGGGCCTATCACTGCCACCTGCTGTATCACATGCCGGGGATGTTCCGTACAGTTATCGTCAGTTGAGGAAGTAAAAATGAAAAGCATACTAGCTGTAGTGATATTTGTCGGCCTCTCCTCAACGGCGTTGGCAGGTGGGGCGGATGATCCACTGCTTTACAAGGTGATGATCGATAAATTGGAACTCGGAAACACCAGCGGACCGAATACCCTGGTCCTGGATGCGGATGCCTGGGTCGGTTATGACCTGAACAAGTTCTGGTTTAAAACGGACGTGGAACGTGTCGATGGCAATACCGAAGAAGCGGAAGTACAGTTTCTCTATAGCCGCGCCATTGCACCCTTCTGGGATTTCCAGGCCGGGTGGCGGCACGATATAAAACCCAAACCGACGCGCGACTATCTGGCACTTGGATTCAAAGGTCTTTCTCCCTATCAATTTGATGTGGATGCTGGCCTGTTCGTTGGCGAATCGGGACAGGTGAATGCCCGGTTGGATGTCGAATATGAATATCTGCTTACCCAGAAGCTGATCTTATCGCCCGAACTGGAAGTCAACCTGTATAGCAAGAATGACGCTGAAATGGGTATTGGCTCTGGTTTCTCTGATGTGGAACTGGGACTGCGGTTGCGCTATGAGATACGCCGTGAATTTTCCCCGTATATCGGCGTGAACTGGACCAGGAAGTTTGGCCAGACCGCTGATTTTGCCAAGGCCGATGGTGAGGATACCAGTGATGTTCAATTCGTTGCCGGTATCAGGGTCTGGTTCTGATATTTCGATGAGGGTAGATTTCTCGCTTTCCATGAAAGGATGGGCGGGTTGATTGTATTAAATTCAAACAGAGGAATAACACAATGTATAGTTTTTCAACACTACTGAAAGGAAAGATGACAGAGATAGAGCAGCAGTTGATTGATGCCCTGAAAGAGGAGGGTTTCGGTATTCTGACGGAAATCAATGTCCAGGCTACGCTGCAAGAAAAGCTGGGCATAGAGAGAAGGCCTTACAAGATCCTGGGTGCCTGCAATCCATCGCTGGCCAATCAGGCCATTGAAGCAGATCCCGACATTGGACTCTTGCTGCCCTGTAACGTGGTGATACGGGAAGAGGAAGACGGATCAATCCGCGTTGCCTTTATGGATCCCTCGGCCGTCTTAAAATTGGTCGAGCGGGATAACGTTGACCAACTGGCAGATGAAGTCCGTTCCCGGCTGCTTCGTGTGCGTGACAGCATGGGAGGATCAGTGAGCGACTGAGAGGGTAAAAAATCGTTCTTGACCTATGCGTAACGCATAGGTTGTACATTAAACCACACAAGCAGTTTCCTGCAATAACCCTTGCGAGCGAGGTAGTGAATATGCGCATTACGAGAACCATGGCCATGGCACTTTTAGTGGCAACAGCACCGGTGTCGGCGATAGCCGACACTGGGCATCATCCTGAACAAGCAGAGGCAACAGCGACACCACCAACCATGCCGATGGCCAATGGGCAGATGCCGATGATGGCTGGAGGCAAGGATGGCATGCCAATGATGAAAATGATGGAGGAGCGGCACACCATGATGCAGGCCCATATGACGAAAATGGAAGCCCATATGGCCAATATGGAGAAGCTGTTACAGCAGCTGGTTGAATTGCAGAAAAAATAGCCAGTAGGAGCGGCAGGAGGACAGACTGATGCTTACAGTAAATGAACTGGCAATCCAGAGTGATGCACCGTCCCACGTAGTGCGTTATTACGTACGCATCGGTCTGATCTTACCCGCCGATCAGCAGGAGAATGGCTATCGTCTTTTTAAAACTCAAGATGTGAGTCGAATTCGTTTTATACGGATGGCAAAAAATCTTGGGTTCACCCTGAATGAGATCAGACAGATCATACGGCATGCGGATGTTGGTGAGTCACCTTGTGATGATGTGAGAAATATCATCCAGCACCGTATTTCGGAAAACCGCATTAAAATTGAAGAGATGCTAAAGCTGCAAGCCCGAATGGAACAGGCATTGGAACTGTGGAAGCTCATGCCAAATGGGGTTCCCACGGGCTTGAGCATCTGCCACCTCATTGAAACAATCGAAAATAGCGAAGAGTGATAGCCCTTCAGATAATCGCGTTCGGAGGAAATGATGAACCAATCCGCTAAGCATTTTGAATCATCTGATCATGTCGACCCGGTCTGTGGCATGACGGTTTCTGATACGAGCGAGTACCGATCAGATTTTGAAGGAACCGATTATTATTTCTGTAGCGAACACTGCGAAAAGAGATTCCTGGACAATCCCTCAGGCTATTTAGGCAATAAAAAATCACAGCATGAAACCGGGTATCATCACGATGAAAAATGGCATGGTGATCATGCCATCAAAGGCGAGTCTCCGATGCCGAAAACCAGTGGTGGCTATACCTGCCCAATGCATCCGGAGGTTCAGACAGACAAGCCGGGTCCTTGTCCCAAGTGCGGTATGGCGCTTGAGCCTATGGGTGAACCCATAGCTGCCACACGCATTGAATATACCTGTCCGATGCACCCGGAGGTTATACAGGATCATCCAGGCAATTGCCCTAAATGTGGCATGGCCCTGGAACCGCGTACCATTGACGTGGAAGAGAAGAACGAAGAGCTGGACTATATGAGTCGGCGCTTCTGGGTGAGTGCGGTGTTAGCCTTGCCGGTCTTTCTTCTGGCTATGGTTGCAGACCTCATGCCCACCTGGTTGCCAGATGGGCTTTCCATGAAAACCGTGCAGTGGATTGAGTTTTCACTTGCAACACCGGTAGTGTTGTGGGGTGGCTGGCCATTCTTCGTACGTGGCTGGCAGTCAGTAGTGAGCTGGAATCTCAATATGTTCACCTTGATTGGGCTGGGTGTGGCTGTCGCCTGGATATACAGCATCATTGCTTTATTGTTTCCCGGCATCTTTCCACCCAACATGCTTCATGAAGGCGGCACAATCCCTGTCTACTTTGAGGCCGCGGCTGTAATCACGGCCCTGGTACTACTCGGCCAGGTATTGGAACTGAGAGCACGCAGTCAGACCAATGAAGCAATCAAGTTGCTGCTGGGATTGGCTCCCAAAACCGCACGTATCGTGCGCGCGGATGGCGGCGAAGAGGATATCCCCATGGAAACCGTCATGCCGGGTGACATCTTGCGTGTGCGTCCGGGTGAAAAAGTACCCGTGGATGGGGTGGTCACCGATGGGAGCAGTGCGGTGGATGAATCGATGGTCACTGGCGAGCCTATTCCAATAGAAAAATCGATCGGCGAATCGCTAATAGGCGCTACTGTTAATGGTACCGGTAGTTTGCTGATGCGTGCCGAGAAGGTAGGGAGCGATACGTTGCTCGCCCAGATCGTGCGTATGGTCAGCGAGGCACAACGTTCACGGGCGCCCATCCAGAAATTGGCGGATGTGGTCGCGGGTTACTTTGTCCCAGCCGTGGTGCTGATTTCGGTAATCACACTGATCATCTGGGGTTTCTATGGACCCGAGCCACGCCTGGCACACGCGATTATCAATGCGGTTGCTGTGCTGATTATTGCTTGTCCCTGTGCATTGGGTCTTGCAACGCCGGTGTCGATCATGGTGGGTACCGGCAAAGGAGCATCTCTGGGTGTGTTGATCAAGAATGCCGAGGCACTGGAGATTATGGAAAAGGTCGACACGCTGGTTGTTGATAAAACGGGCACATTGACCGAAGGAAAACCAAAACTGGTCTCGGTACAGACTGGAAAGGGTTTCAAGGAATCCGATGTTCTGCGTTTGGCCGCCAGCCTGGAAAAGGCTAGCGAACACCCGCTGGCGGAGGCCATTGTCCGTGGCGCAGGGGAGCAGGATGTTAAGTTGAGCTCAACTGATCAGTTTGAATCCATCACTGGAAAAGGGGTGGCCGGGTCGATTGATGGCCACAGGGTAGTACTTGGCAATATCAAGCTGTTCGAAGAACTTTCCATTGACCCGGGCGATTTACCGGATTTAGCTGAAACCGGTAGGGGCAAGGGACAAACCGTGATGTTTGTGGCCATAGACGATAAGGCTGCCGGGATTATCGGTGTAGCCGACCCTATCAAGGCATCCACCGCACAGGCCATTCAGGATCTACATGCGGAAGGTGTGAAGGTGGTCATGTTGACAGGGGATAACCGCACGACCGCCCTGGCGGTTGCGGATAAGCTCGGTATCGATCAGGTAGAAGCTGAGGTATTACCTGATCAAAAAGCGGCGATAGTCAAAAAACTACAGGCAGAAGGCCGCGTCGTAGCGATGGCCGGAGATGGTATCAATGACGCGCCGGCCCTGGCGCAATCCCATGTAGGTATAGCCATGGGTACCGGTACGGATGTGGCCATGGAAAGTGCGGGGGTAACTCTGGTCAAGGGTGACCTGCGCGGTATCGTTCAGGCGAGACGGTTAAGTCGAGGGACCATGCGGAATATTCGCCAGAATCTGTTCTTTGCCTTCATTTATAACGCACTGGGTGTTCCGGTGGCTGCTGGTGTTTTATACCCCGTATTTGGGTTGTTGCTCTCGCCGATGATTGCCGCTGCTGCCATGAGTTTCAGTTCGGTATCTGTGATCAGCAATGCGTTAAGGCTTAAACGGATTCGTATTTAGATAGGAGACTAAAATGTACAACGAACACATGTTTGGCTTTGGTTGGGGCTTTATGTGGTTATTCTGGATCTTTGTGATCGTGGCAATTATCTGGTTGATTAAAGCATTTATAGGCAACAGCAATAATCAGGAAAAAAAGCCAAGGTCCGCAGAGGAGATTCTGAAAGAGCGCTATGCAAAGGGAGAAATTGATCGTGAAGAGTTTGAGCAGAAGCGAAAAGATTTAAATAGTTAACGGCACATGAGTGAGATATGAAATCCAAACATCAACTGAAGCCTGTTGGCACCTGGGAAGTCCTGCGCCGTGTCGGGGTTTCCATAACGAATCATTCTGACAATTCTCTCGCTGTGGATGATGTCGTCAGTCAAGTAACAGGTGTAAAAAATATAGTGCTCGATAATGACGCCCGCGAACTGTGGGTTCTATATGACGCCAGCCAGGTGGACTACCAAGCGATAGTTCAGGCATTAACTGAAGCTGGTTTTCCTCCGATAGATAATTGGTGGACGCGGTTTAAAGGTAGTATCTATCAATATTCAGATACCAATGCACGGGTCAATGCAAAGGCACCGCCCCCTGCTTGTTGCAATAAATCCCCCAAATAGTGGCCGATATTATTGCATCAGATACCAATATGGCCGAATCGGATCGTCGGTTGAAAGCTCTGTATATACGCTTATGTATATTGGTTGTGTTTGTGCTGGCTCTATCGGCCGTCTATTACTTTCTACACGAGCATGGAAGACTCTCCGCCATTACGGATGCCGGTAAACTCAGACTCTGGATAACCAATCTTGGGTACATTGGCCCGGTCACGATCATTGCCCTGATGGCCATTGCGGTTATCATTAATCCCATCCCCAGTGCCCCCATTGCCTTGGCGTCTGGGGCGGTGTTCGGCCATACCTGGGGCACAATTTATGTCGTGGCCGGGGCCGCGATCGGGGCGGCGGGGGCATTCTGGATCGCCCGATTACTGGGTCAGGAACTACTAGTTAGACTGTTTGGCAAAAAGATTATGCTGGGGTGGCTGGGTTCGCAAAATATATTGATGGCTTTGGTCTTTGTTTCGCGACTTATACCATTCCTATCCTTTGATCTAGTAAGTTATGGGGCCGGATTGACGCAGATTAAGGCATGGCGTTTTCTACTGGCAACACTTCTCGGTCTTGTTCCTGCAAGTTTCCTGCTCGCACATTTTGGTGGAGAGATGGCTACAACTGACTTGAATGAGGCCATGTTACTGCTACTGTTGCTGGGCGGTGTAACTATTATACCCGTGGTTCTAATAGGATATTTTAGACGCCACTAAATTATCTGTAGTTGCTGATTAAAGGCGATGCACAATTACTTGGTAACCATGTGACAAGAGAAATGTGATGGGAAAAATATTAATCGTACTTCTACTATTGATACTGAGTTTCACTGTAAATGCACAACAGGAAAAAAACATGATCCTGGCGGCGACCGCTACTGGAATGCCAGGTCACCAGATGGGAAATAGTACAGAAAAGCTTGATTTGAAAACCCCACGTGTTCCCTTCAAGTATGGGCTGGGCATGAACAGGTTTCGTACCCTGTGCTCTAGTTGCCACGGCAAATGGGGTGATGGTACAGAGCAAGGGCCGCCGCTATTACACTCTTTCTACAAACCAACACACCATTCAGATGAGGCTTTTTACCGGGCAGCACGTGAGGGGGTTAGAGCACATCATTGGAAGTTTGGTGATATGCCTCAAGTAGAAGGCGCTACAAGAAAGGATGTCGATAAAATAATTCCGTTCATTCGCTGGTTACAGAAGGAGAATGGTATCTATTAGAGTTGTAGGTGTGGGAATGGGGGTTTTGCAGCGGCCTCTCTGCACCAGAGAATAATGGCGTATCCAGAATAACGATTGAAACAGACAGAACATTCAACAGATAAAACCAGGTTTTGTCCGACCAGGCTGCCACCGCGAAGTTGAAGGCGCCTATAGACCGCACCATCACCCACTTCCAATAACCACCCGGCAAGGTGTCTTGCCAGGATGTTTCCGCCCTGTTTGGTTCATTCGAAGGGTGGCTGAGCGGCAGTCGAGTCATGCCGCGCCACACATCAATAAACAATTTATTTATTCCAGGTCCTCGTAGGGGAGCCCGACATACTGCTGGGCAATTACTCGACGACCCGCCTCGTAACCCGTGTAGTAATCCAGTTCAGACGCCATAAATTTCTCAAAGGTTCTATCGTCTGCGCCATTGATCGATAGGCCTTCAAAGTTATGCAACATATTGGTCATCCACCAGGAGAAACGTTCACCGTGCCATACTCGGCGCAGGGCGATATCTGAATATTGTGCGATACATGACTTGTCATTCTCTTTGAATACCCGGGTCAATATTTTATACAGCGCAGAAACATCGGATGCCGCCAGGTTCAGTCCCTTGGCGCCGGTTGGGGGTACAATGTGGGCTGCATCACCCACCAGGAACAGATTGCCGTACTGCATCGGTTCGCAAACGAAAGAGCGCAGCGGTGCAATGCTTTTTTCAATACTGGGTCCAATTACCAGGTTTTTTGCTGTATCGGCAGGCAGGCGTTTCTTGAATTCTGTCCAGAAATCACCGTCACTCCAATCTTCCACCTTGTCGGACAGAGGGACCTGGATGTAATAGCGCGAACGGGAGGCCGAGCGCAGACTGGCCAGGGCAAAGCCGCGCTCGTGTTTGCAGTAGATTAACTCCTTACTGACCGGTGGGGTGTCGGATAGCAAGCCCAGCCAGCCGAACGGATAGATGCGCTCATATTCTGTCCTGACATTCTTGGGGATAGTCTGGCGAGAGACGCCGTGAAAACCGTCGCAGCCGGCAATATAGTTGCATTCGAGATGGTGTTTAACGCCATTGATTTCGTATGTCACAGAGGGCGTTTTGGATTTAACATCGTGCAACGTTACATTGTCGGCTTGGTAGATGGTCTGAAGACCGGCTGCCGCCCTGGCCTCCATGAGGTCTTTGGTAATCTCGGTTTGTCCATAAACCATCACCGTGTCGCCACCGGTCAGTTGCTTCATATCGATTCGTACGCGCCGGTTGTTGAAGGCAAGTTCAAAACCCTCATGTATTTCGCCTTCCCGGTCCATGCGCTCGCTGACACCGGCCTCTCTGACCAGATCGACAAAACCCTGCTCCAGAACGCCTGCCCGGATACGTCCCAGCACATATTCACCGGTTACCCGTTCTACGATGATATTGTCGATCCCCTGGCGGGCCAGCAGTTGTCCTAACAACAGGCCGGAGGGGCCGGCACCAATGATTGCTACCTGTGTTTTCATAAATGCTCACCTGGTTCTGTTTGGTTTTCGATTAAAGCTCCGAGACGGGCTATGCCAGACGACCGGCATGCCCCGGGTGTTCATCTATGATGGACCGGAAGAGAAACTGACATAAGTCATAAATGAATCAAAAAATTGTACTTATTCACCATTCGAGGCAACGTGTCGAAGCGGCGGCATGTTTTTAATAATTTATATTTATGGGATATTTCATATGTAACGATGGTAGATGCGGCTATTATTGGGATAATTCAAAAATATTATTTTGTCAGGGAATACAGTTAATAAATTGTATATTTGAGAAGTGTGGTAGTGGCTTACAGGAACCGGGTGCGCAGGGTGACAGCCAATTCAGTCGATAAATCCATTCCCCAGTATGGTCTCTATGGTGAGCCGGTATGGATCGATGATCCCGAGTTTATCCATATTGAAGATATCCGCAGGCGGAGCAGTGCCCTGGGCTGGGTTATCGGTGCCCATCGCCATGGCAGGCTGTTTCAGTTGATCTGCATTGATGAGGGAGCGGTTGAGGTACACCTGGATGACCGGGTGGCGAATCTTGAGAGTCCGTGCGTGATCACCATACCGACGGGAGTCGTCCATAGTTTTCGTTTTGCGCCGGAGAGTGAGGGTGCTGTGGTCACATTGGCCGACCCCCTGTTGTTGGAAACAGAGGGTGACCGTGCGCTGGCCTATTTCGGGGCACTGTTCACGGAGCCCGGCTGTATACCGTTTGCAAAATGTGGATTGGAACGTTCCAGGCTGAAAATGGTGCTGCAACAGCTAAAAGATGAATTTGCTCAGGCCCAGAGCGGCCGTGGCCTGATGTGTGAGTGGCTGATCCGTATCTTGCTCATGATAATTTATCGTCAGCAGGAAGCGAATGGGCAGTTGGCGGTCAGCGCCAGTGCCCCAAGTGTGACGGCCGGTCAATTGAAGTTTCTAATTGAACGGAATTTTAAAAACCATTGGACAGTGGAGCAGTACGCGAATGCCATTGGCACTACCGTCAGCCGCCTGAACCGGCTGAGCAGGAGCTTGATGAATCAAACGGTAAGCCAGATGATTCAGGCGCGTCTGGTGTTGGAAGTGAAACGGCGCCTGATCTATACGCGAGCCACCCTTGATGAAATAGCCGCTGACATGGGGTTTAAAGATCCGGGCTACTTTTCACGTTATTTCAAACGCGCGGTGGGGGTGCCTCCCGGCCGTTTTCGCAATGAGAACAATTTTGATACCACCGCTGAATAACTGACGCACCCAATGGTCGAGGGAATGGAGCGCTTGCCTTGAACACGGAATATCATGAGCGCTGGCAATTCGGATTCAACGGTGTTGCCGGGATAGGGTTTGTTTGCCGATCTTGTTTATGGCGAGTCGAAACTCTTTTGGTGGTTGTCCGGTTAGCCGTTTGAAGAAGCGTGAAAAATACGCCGGATCATTAAACCCCAGTCCATAGGAGATTTGACTGACACTCTGGACGGTGTAGATCAGGTTTCGCTTCGCCTCCAGCAGCACTCTTTCATGTATTAGCTGGAGCGCATTTTTATTGACCATTTGGCGGCACAGGTTATTCAGGTAAGAGGCGGTTATGCCAAGTTCTTCGGCGTAACTTTCTACCGTTCGCTGTTTCAAGAAGTCACGATTGATGAGATGGCTGAATCGGCTAAAGTACTCGGCGCTGCGATTCTGAAGATTGGCTGTGTCGACCCTTGACGGTGCATTGCGCTCAAGCCAGATACCCAGTAACTGGACTAGAAATATCAAGGCATACGCCCTGGAGTCCTCCGGTGGATGACTGTATTCATGGGATAAAAGCTTCAAAATTCCTTCCAGCTCCCGTTGGCCGTGCCGAATGGTCATGATCATGGTGGTTTTCATGGCCAGATGTTCCTTGGCGAGTGTGTCTTCCAGCTTATCGAGTATCAGATTGGAGATGGAGATGACGCTACCCTCCACATCCTCCGACCAGGTGAAATCATGCACGCACATTTCGGAGATAACGACCAGACAGGGTGCCTTGAGCGTGGTTGGGTCACCATCGAGATTTGCCTGCCCATGACCCCGTTTCAGGTAGAAGATCTGCGTTAGCCCGGGATGGCGATGTGGGCGGATCTTAAATTGATGTGCCCGGCTCCGGGTAATCAACGGTTCGCAGTGTAGCAAGTCAGGAGTGAGTGACTTTGCCTGTTCGCCATAAATTTCTATTGTGGGTATCTGATACGTCTGGTTCATGTCGTCGGCCTGGCGAGGAATATATGAAATGTACAAGAATAAATGCGATATGTCTCTTTATAATCTGATATTTATCATTAAAAATACAAGTATGGCGGCCGTGTGATATTGCCTGCCAGTTAACCTTAACTCGAGAAGGATGATCAACATGGTTTGGCAAAAGCATGATTATGAAGATATTCCTGGTACCTATGTATTCAATGGTGAACGGTCCCATTCAGGGTACAACCTGAACAAAATGGCGTTTTCATTCAATCACGAAGCGAATCGAAAAGAGTTTGCCGAGGATATGGATGCGTATTGCAGGAAGTACAATCTGACTGATGAGCAGCGCGAGGCCGTGCTCGCCGGAAATTTCCTCAAACTTCTGCATCTGGGGGGTAATGTTTATTACCTGGCAAAAATTGCAATTTTTCATGGTCTGACGGTTCAGGATGCCGGGGCGTCGTTCCAGGGAATCACGACCGCGGAGTTTAAGAAAAAGCTGGAGGATAACGCTGAAGGCTTTCAGGAAGCATTGAAGAAGCGTGGAGGTTTCTGGCATGGCTAAAATTATTGGTGGCATCACAACATCCCATATTCCCGCTATTGGCAATGCCATGGCCGACAAGAAGGAAAACGACCCTTACTGGAAGCGATTTTTTGACGGTTATGAGCCGGTCAAGGCCTGGCTTGAAGAGGAAAAGCCGGATATTGCAATCATCGTGTACAACGATCATGGGCTCAATTTTTTCCTGAATATCGTCCCCACTTTCGCGTTGGGCTGTGCCGATGAATACCATAACGATGATGAGGGCTGGGGGATTCCCACTACCGCATCGTTTAAAGGGGATGCGCAGTTTTCCTGGCATCTGGCCGAATCCTTAATCAACCAGAACTTTGACCTGACCACCTGTCAGGAGATGAAGGTTGATCATGGCTGTGTGGTTCCCATGAGTCTGATGTGGCGCCATCTTCCTGAGTGGCCTTGCAAACTGATTCCGTTGGCGGTCAACACGGTACAACATCCGCTTCCCAGTGCACGGCGCTGCTATGATCTGGGTAAGGCCCTGCGCAAAGCGATTGAATCCTACCCGGAGGATACCAAGGTGGTGATTTTTGGTACCGGTGGGTTGTCCCACCAGCTGCAGGGTGAGCGCGCCGGTATTATCGATGTCGAGTTCGATATGGAGTGCATGGACTATATCGTCAACGATCCGGACAAGATGACAGCCTTTTCCAATACCGAAATCATGGAGAAGGCGGGCACTGAAGGTATCGAGGTAATCATGTGGATGGTGATGCGTGGTGCGTTGGCTCCCAATGTGAATGTGCTGCACAAACACTACCATGCGCCTATTTCCAATACAGGAGCCGGCGTCCTGCTATTGACCGACGGTAAGGACTGAATCGCGATGATCTTGCCGGCGGTCACGTTACCGCCCCGGAATATAACGGCCCCCGGTCTGGGGCCGTTACGCATGCCGGTTCAGAACGCGCCACCATAAATGCGAAGCGGTCTTTATAACGAGCCGTTTTCCCAGCCGCTCAGTCAGCTCACCCTATCAATAAACGCAAGCGACAGTCGCCACATTACTAAAGTCAGTCAATGAAAAAAGGCCCGGTAAGAGGCCTTTTCTGTACGTGGTAAAAGTGGCAACAGGAGTCAACGGGTTTGATTCTGCCAATACAGTCGCATTGGATTATCAATCAGCAGAGCCTTCTGGAGGTCCGGTGTGGGCGCGATCTTGGGAATCACGTCGACCAGCTTGCCATCATCCGGTATATGGGAGTTCATGTTGGGATGCGGCCAGTCAGTGCCCCACAGGACCCGGTTCGGAAACCGCTCGACCAGGGTTCTGGCGAAAGGAACCACGTCATCGTAATTGGGCGGGTTCAGGGTGAGCCGCTCAGGGCAACTGACCTTGGTCCAGATATTTTCATGCTCTTCCAGGAGTGTCACGAAACGCTGAAAGTCCTCATGCCCCACACCCTTTGATACGTCCGGGCGACCCATGTGATCAACCACGATCAGGGTATTCAGCTGTATTAGGAACGGTGTCAGCTCTTCCAGGTCCTGGGCTTCAAAATAGACCACGATATGCCAGCCCAGCGGCCGGATCTTTTCTGCCATGCCGAGAAAGATCTCTTTTGGTGTCATGTCGACCAGGCGTTTTACAAAATTGAAACGTACCGCTCTGACTCCGGCGTTATGCATGGCCTGGAGTTCGTCGGCTGTAATGTCCGGGTCCACCACGGCAACCCCACGGGCCAGGTTGCCGGCATATTGCAAGGCATCAAGCAGTGCGGCATTGTCAGTGCCATGACATGAGGCCTGTACGATCACGTTGCGTGCAAACCCCAGATGATCGCGCAACGCAAACAGCTGCTCCTTGGGCGCGTCGCATGGGGTGTACTTGCGCTTTGGATGATAGGGAAATGTTTCCGCGGGTCCAAATACATGGCAATGGGCATCTACGGCGCCCTCGGGCACCGAAAATGCGGGCTTGCTTGGATTGTCGTGAAAAGGTAAGTAATCGGCGTCCATGAAGTATCCTGGGTTCTCAGTCGGCGAACACTTCGCCATCAAATAGTTTGCGGGCCGTTCTTAGTATCGCGGCATTTTCCACGTCACCCTGATCATTGGTCTCCAGGATAACCGTCATTTCACCGATGGGATGCTCTATGGGCATGACTTTCCGGGCACTGGTCGAAATATTGGCCAGTGCATGAGCCGGCGAATCGGGCAGCATACAGGCGGTGGCAACGCTCACGGCCCCCAGTACACCAATGGAGGCGTGGCAGCGGTGGGGAATGAAGGTTCGGGTGGATATTGCACCACCATTGGTTGCGGGACTGACCATGCTCATTTTGGGGACGGATTTGTGGGTAACATCACCCAGATTCATCATCTGTCCCGCTTGCAACCGGATTGATTCCAGTCTTTCCTTTAAGTGGTCGTCCTGTTCAAGTTGCTCTCGCGTCTCGGTTCCCTTGATGCCCATGTCCGCAGCATTCATGATGACCACCGGCATGCCATTGTCGATGCAAGTCACCTTGATGCCGTCAATCAGGTCAACCTGGCTGCCGGTTGGCAGGAGGCTGCCACAGGTGGACCCGGCGGTATCCTTGAACGTGACCAGTATTGCGCTGGCGGTTCCGGGAACGCCATCGATATGTGCGTCACCCTGATAGATAACCGCACCCGCACGGGTTGAAACACGCTCAATGGCGGTTTGTCCGGTATTTTCCATGAAAATGGTCACGCCGGTTTCGCCTTCCTGCGCGGTGACCAATCCTCTCTCGATCGCGAAGGGTCCGACTCCGGCCAGGATATTACCGCAGTTTTGCGCATCCGTAACAATCGCCTGATCGACGAACACCTGTAAAAACAGGTAATCGATATCGATACCGTCGCGACGGGATTTTTTTATGATAGCGACTTTTGAGGTCAGCGGATCAGCACCGCCGATACCGTCGATCTGCCGGGGATCGGGAGAGCCCATGATGCGCAGTAAAAACGCGTCGCGCTCCGTCTGGTCAGTGGGCAGGTCCCCGGCCAGAAAGTAAGCGCCTTTGGAGGTGCCACCGCGCATCCACATGCAACGCACCGATTTAGACATACTTCAATCCTTTCTCTTCCAGCCGGGGGCGCATGTTGTATATGTCCAGTCCCAACTCGCCGTTGGCAAGCCGGACACGCTTGGACTCTTCATTCTCCAGACGTTTCCGGGAAGCCGCCAGTACCGCTTCGGCCTCTTCCCGGCGAACTACCACCACACCGTCATCGTCTGCAACGATTACATCGCCCGGGTTGATCAACTGATCGGCGCATACCAGCGGTACATTCACCGAGCCAAGGGTTTCTTTAATGGTGCCCTGGGAGAAGATATGTTTTGACCAGACGGGGAAGTTCATTTTCCTGAGATCCCGTGTATCCCGGACACCGCCTTCGATGATCAGTCCGACCACGCCACGCACCTGGGCCGAGGTGGCCAGCAAATCGCCAAAGTATCCATGATTGGAGGGAGAGGTCGGTGAGAATACCAGGATATCACCTGGCCTGGCCTGTTCGATTGCCACGTGCATCATCCAGTTATCCCCGGCGGCACCGGAGATGGTCAAGGCGGAACCGGCAACAGAGACATCCTGCTGGATGGGGCGCATGTAGTCCGCCAGGAGTCCCCGTCTGCCCTGTGCCTCATGAATGGTGGCGACGCCACACTCTGCCAGCCCATCAACGATTTCCCGGGAAGCACGTAAGATATTCTGAACAACAACATTTTCACGCATGATAGAAAATCCTTAATAAGAGTGGGGCCGGTCAGGTTTCAATTCGCAGGCGACTGAAGACGCGACGCGCATTGCCTTCAAATATTTGCTGCTTCTGTTCGCTGGACAGTTTCGGGTTGTTGTCGATATAGCGCTTTGTATCGTCGAAGTAATGACCGGTTTCAGGGTCTATTCCTCTCACGGCCCCGATCATTTCAGATGCAAACAGGATGTTTTTGGTCGGTATGATATCCAGCAACAGGTCGATGCCTTTCTGATGATAGACACAGGTATCGAAGTAAATGTTCTGGAGTGCCGATTCTTCCAGCGGGGCATAGCCCTTGTCCTGCATCAGGCCGCGGAATCGCCCCCAGTGGTAGGGTACGGCACCGCCTCCGTGGGGAATGATGATCTTCAGTTGCGGAAAGTCTTTGAACACATCGGACATCACCAGTTGCTGAAAACCGGTGGTGTCCGCGCCCAGGTAGTGTGAGCCCGTGGTGTGGAAGCAGTCGTTGCATGCCGCACTCACGTGGATCATGGCAGGTACGTCCAGTTCACACATTTTTTCATAAATGGGATAAAAGGCGCGGTCCGCCAATGAAGTATCCTTCCAATATCCGCCGGAAGGGTCCGGGTTCAAATTGCAGCCGATAAATCCCATCTCTTCCACGCACCGAACCAGTTCGGGGATGGACTTCTCCGGTGCCACCCCTGGTGACTGCGGCAACTGGGCCACCGGCGCGAAGTTCTGGGGAAACAGCTCGCAGACACGTTTGATAAGCTCATTCTGGTGTTCGGTCCAGTACCTGCTGGTGTATTCATTTCCGATATGATGTCCCATCCAGCTGGCGCGGGGGGAGAAAATGGTCAGGTCGGTCCCCCGCTCTTTCTGCAGTCGCAGTTGATTATTCTCTATGCTTTCAATGATTTCATCATCACTGACCGATACCTTTCCCTTATCACCCTTGTAGGCTGGATTGCTGGCAACGGCCTGCTTCTGCTTTTCCCGGTATTCACCAACGCCAGGTGGCGTGGTGGTGTAGTGTCCATGACAATCGATTATCATCTGCAGGCCTCTTTATTGATATGCGTAGTATCTCTGGCACGTTTCAGATGGGTGATCCACGGCGTACCAGTGTAGGGGTAACGATAGGATAAGTAAGATCAAATTGGCATTTGATTTTTATAGATATGGTATTGGATTTTGAGATAGCCTATGATTCGTAGACTGTTATCTTGGAGTCACGTATGGACTACCGGATCCCGAATATCAGGCACCTGAGAGTATTTGTTGAGGTGGCTGAAAATAAAAGCATTAGTAAAGCGTCCGAAAAAGTCTTCCTGTCCCAACCTGCAATAACCCAGGCCATAACCAAACTCGAAGGCATGCTGAACGCCTCTTTGTTCCAGCGTCGAAGCGATGGAATGTATGTTACCGAGTCGGGTGAGGTGTTTCTAATGCGGGTTCGACGGTCAATCGAGATGATTACCGAAGGTGTAAAAAACGCGATCCGGCTGGGCGGGGGCAAGGGGCAGACGCTGCAACTGGTCCAGATGCTCAAAACCACGCAATTGCGCGCCCTGATTGCGGTGTCGGAGGCGCACAATTTCAGTGTGGCAGGGCGGAATCTCGGGATCTCACAGTCGGCACTGCACCGGGCGGCGAGGGAGTTGGAGGATCTGCTGAGGATTGTGTTGTTTGAGAAAACCAGCACAGGTATCAGCACCAGCAAGGCTGCCCGAGCACTGTCAAAAGCCTGCAAACTGGCCTTTGCAGAGATCAGGCAGGGATGGGACGAGGTTAATTCTATACATAATAGAGAGATAGGGGAGATTGTGGTAGGTAGTATGCCTCTGGCCAGAACCTCACTCTTGCCAAAGGCGATTATCGAGCTGTCCCGTCAGTTTCCCGATTTCAGGATCAAGGTGAATGACGGTCCCTATGATGATCTTCTGTACCATCTGCGACATGGCGACATAGATCTGCTGGTCGGCGCATTGCGTTTTCCTTCTCCCTCGGATGACGTCATTCAGGAGGAACTGTTCTCTTCGCCGGTGGCGATTATAGCCAGGTCCGGTCATCCGCTGTGCCGCGCGAAAGCGGTCGATATCCATATGCTTGCCGAGTACCCCTGGGTCGTTCCCAGGCGAGGTACCCCAACCCGTTCCATCTTCGAATCCGCATTTACCGAGGTCGGTATGGACGTGCCCAGTCGCCTGGTGGAGTGCAGCTCACAGATCCTGGTCCGCTCGCTGCTCATGGATAGTGATCGACTGACAATAATATCGGCACACCAGGTGCAGCACGAGTTGAGTCTGGGGCTTCTGGAAACGGTTCCTTATAAGCTGGCACATTCCAGTCGACCCATCGGATTGACCTTTAGACGTAGCTGGAAGCCAACAAAAACACAGTATTCATTCATGCAACTATTACGCAATGGCTAGTGGATAAGGCTCTTTACGGTTCCGGAAATATCAATGCCTATGCAAAAAATGAATAGCCATGCTGTTTAATTAATTATCCCGTATCGAGTGTTAGTGATAGTTTGTTCCACAATAATCAAGCTGGTAATTCTAAGATTCTGGCAGACTTGGGCAGGTATTAATGGATCCGGTTCGGGATCCCCAAGCGGCTGGAGTGCGACGGATGTTCAGCCAAGGTGCCGTGTGCACATAGAACTAATGAGGTATGTGATGAAGGTATGTATTGCGGGGGCCGCGGGAGCATTCGGGATGAAGCACCTGGAGGCAATAAGTGCAATAGAGGACGCTGAAGTGACCTCAGTGGTGGGTGTTGATGCGGCCAAGATGGAAGCCTTTGCCGCCGAGCACGGCATTCCCCATCACACCACCGATCTGGCGGAGAGCCTGGCGCGGAGCGATGTGGACTGCGTGATTCTGGCCACGCCAACCCAGTTGCATGCCGCGCAGGTGATGCAGTGCCTGGAAGCGGGCAAGCATGTGCAGACGGAAATACCCATGGCGGATAAAATCGAAGACGCCAGACGAATCGTTGAGATGCAGAAAAAAACCGGCCTGGTTGCCATGGTGGGGCATACGCGCCGATTCAACCCGAGCCACCAGTGGCTGCACAATAAAATCCAGGCAGGTGAACTGAAAGTCCTGCAGATGGATGTGCAGACTTACTTTTTCCGGCGCACCAACACCAATGCCAAGGGCGAGCCCCGTTCCTGGACGGATCATCTGTTATGGCATCACGCCTGCCACACCGTTGATCTTTTCCAATACCAGACAGGCGAGACGGCCAGCCAGGTCCAGGCTTTGCAAGGGCCGCCGCATCCGGAGCTGGGTATTGCCATGGACATGAGTATCGGCATGAAGGTACCCAGCGGCGCTATTTGTACACTCTCGTTGTCATTCAACAATGACGGTCCGTTTGGTACCTTCTTCCGATATATCTGCGACAACGGCACCTATGTCGCCCGCTACGATGATCTTGAAGATGGTCACGGAAACCCCGTAGACCTTTCTGGCGTGGCGGTCTCCTTTAACGGCATTGAGCTGCAGGATCGTGAATTCTTTTCAGCCATTCGTGAACGCCGGGAGCCGATCGCGAGTCTGTCCCGTTGTTTTCCGGCTATGCAAACGCTGGATCGCATAGAGCAGTGTCTGGCAGCAGCCGGCTAGCCGGCCGCCGCAAACCCGGAGTACGTTCCATGCATCTGCGTAAGTTAGGGCCGTTCGAGTGTTCCCCGATCGGACTCGGCTGTATGAACCTGTCCCACGCCTATGGAGCCCCGCCGCCCGCTGCGCATTCGGAGCGGCTGCTTCATGCGGCATTGGACATGGGATACACGCTATTCGATACCGCGGCGTTATACGGATTTGGCGAAAACGAGAACCTGTTGGGCCGGGCGCTTGGAAAAAAACGGCATCGGTTTGTGCTGGCCAGCAAGTGCGGCATGTTCAGGAATGATGCCGGGGTGCGAACCATAGACGGCCGGCCGGAGGTCATCAGAAAAACCTGCGAAGAGAGCCTGCAGCGTCTCGGGACCGACGTCATCGACCTCTACTACCTGCATCGAGTGGACAGGGCGGTGTCCGTGGAAGAGAGCGTGGGGATGCTTTCAGATCTGGTGGCTGAAGGAAAAATCCGTGCCATTGGATTATCAGAAGTTTCGGCAGACACGCTACGGAGAGCTCATGCGATTCATCCGGTCGCCGCCGTACAGACTGAATACTCGCTATGGACCAGGAACCCGGAGATTGCCGTGCTGGAGGCATGCCGGGAGTTGGGGGTCACTTTTGTTGCATTCAGCCCACTGGCCCGCGGGTTTCTCACCGGCAAGTTGACAGACATTGCCGCTTTGGACAGCAGGGACATCCGCAGAAACATGCCCCGCTTTGAGGCGCGGAATTATGCCCGGAATCTGGACTTGCTGGGCGAGGTGAAAAAAGTAGCCATGAAAGAAGGATGTACCCTTGCGCAACTGGCATTGGCCTGGCTGTTGGGTCGAGATGAAAATATCGTACCCATCCCGGGAACCACCTCGCTGGATCACCTGCGCGAAAACTATAGCGCAATGGGCGTGACGCTGACTGCGGAATCCTCTGCCCGGTTGGACCGGCTTATAAATCAATCCACGGTTGCAGGTGCCCGTTACAACGCTGCAACGCAAATGGAAATAGATACCGAGGAATTTTAAATGGCATCTGATGCACAGCCGCAGTGCTACCGACAACGATGAATACGGATGCGCGAGGAGACTAGCCATGCCTCGATTCGTGAGAGGAACCGAATAGAGGATCATAGTCGATATCAACGATACGGTTACAGTCATGACCTAGGTGCATCGAGATAATCGGGTTCAGGGTGCCATGTCTGTCGCTAAAAAAATATTTTTCCTGCCTTAGAAAATATTGTCACCGTGAATGAACTGGTACTCATCTTAATATCATTTTTTACCTCGATGGGTACGGCCGTACTGGGCTTGGGCGGCGGGCTTATTTTAATCGCGTGCATGCCGGGACTGGTTCCGCCAGTGGCGATCATACCCGTGCATTCGGTTGCTCAACTTGCCTCGAATTTCAGCCGGGCGGCATTTGATTTCAAATCCATCCGTTGGGAATACGGCTTGTCGTTTTTTATGGGATCGCTGCTTGGCGGCATATTGGCTGCACAACTGGCTGTACAAATTAACCTGGATTACATACCCCTGTTTATTGCGGCCTTTATTCTGTTCAACGTGTGGGGATCTGGAATAGACATCGGCAAAAAGCTGAAGGGTGAGTTTTTCACTATCGGATTCCTGCAGACGGCGTTGGGTATGCTGGTTGGTGCAACCGGGCCGATGGGACACTCCACCCTGATCAGAAAGCAGGTCGAAAAGGATCAACTGGTGGTGACGTCGGCTTTATTCATGACCATTACACACGCCATAAAGATTTCCATGTTCATGTTTCTGGGGTTTTCTTTTTTTCAGTATTGGGCGCTGTGTCTCGGAATGGCGGTTGCAGTTATTGCGGGCTCATATATTGGGACCCATATGCGAAGACGGGTGCCGGACAGGCACTTCAGAATCGTACTCAAGCTGTTGCTGACAATACTGGCGGTCAGAATGATCTACAATACTGTCCTGTAGTTCTCCTAGGCCATATTCGACCTTGGCGGGGATTGCAGGCATCGCAACAAGAGGGTTGGATAGGTGCAGCCGTTAAGCCCGCATGGCAGGTAACCGGCTGCGCTTAAAGGCATACAACCACCGCCGCCAGCTTTTCCGGTAAAAGCATGTTTATCCGTTCAGCGTCGTCAACCGCCTGATCAGATCGCCCCAGCCATGGCTGATAATGACCAGCAGGGGAATGACGGAGACAAAGGCGTAAAGCACGTGGCGGATATGTGCGTTGGCGCGGGACATCTCCATGTATTGGTCGATCACCATGCGTCCCTTGAACGCAATCAGGCCGGCAACCAGCAGCGTCAGCGGCCAGCCGGGGTGTCCCGTTTCGGCAAACCAGGCTCCGGCGAGTGTGAGCCCTATCAACAGCAGCCATATTTTTTCGGCATGCCCCATGTTCACCTCAGCACGTAGAAAAAGGGGAAGATCACCAGCCAGATGACATCGGTGGTGTGCCAGTAAACCGCTGCCGCTTCCAGCCCGCTGTACTCCTCTGACGAGTAGATGCCACGATTCGTGCGTATGGCAATCCAGCTGAGCCCAAGCAAGCCCCAGAACACGTGTACCAGGTGGGTCAAGGTGAGGTAGTAATAGACCGTGTAGAAAATACCGGCCTGGCCGTCGACGCCGTGTGCGATATTCCAGCGGATCTCAAAGAATTTCACCAGCGGATATCCGCAGCCGAGCAGTATCGCCAGCAGGATCCAGCGAAAGGCCCTGCTGGAGGCATCCTGGCGAACCGCAGCGACGGCCTTGACCATGCAGTAGCCACTGGTCAGCAGCAGCATGGTGATTGTTACCCCGGCCACGGTGGCCAATTTGTCCGGGCCTCCCTGGAAGGCTTCCGGATGATGCGCCTTGGCAACGAAGTAAACAATGAACAGCATCAGAAATTCGACCAGTACACAAAAAATGCCGACCCAGATGCCGCTGTTTCCCGGTACCCGCTCGGTATCAATGTCGGCATCTATCGGTATGGCAAGTGGTTCTGTACAGGGTGTATTCATGGTGCCCATTATTCATGAAGGCTGTATTGAAGATATATGACAAAGGTCAACCCGTGGAGGTGCCGGGTTAATCCCGACGGGCCGGGTTACTCACTCAATGTGAAATGGATTCGCTAAAGCGCAATATGTAACAACCGTTTTAGCCCTGGCAGTGACCATATCCTGTTTTATCGCTGGTTGTACAGGATTGGCGTTTGCGGTATCACGGATCAATACAACAGCCTGCATGGCTGTGAACCAGATGACAGCTCTGGCTGTTTTTGCCAAGCCCCGAACAAGACAACACAACGGTGCGCACGGGTGTTTTTGCGGCCAATACCGGTATTCAGTCCTCGATAAGGTCTATTCGATTGGTAACGCGCGATTAAATATCTAACAGGGATAAGGAATGACCCGGACATTAAATATCTAAAAGGGTCTAAATCCCATGCGGTAGATTCACTCGGGCAGGGCATGAAGCGGAAAATTCCGAATGATTTTGGCGGTGGTGAGCGTCACCCTCTTCGGTCTCCATACCTGCACAAGAACCATCGATAATGAATTTGAGTAGGGAAAATATAGGCAGCCGCGACCAAAATAAGAATTAACCGAGCATCGCTGGAACCCCTCACCAGTAACGGATACGACCGGGCTTACCCCAAAGCGGGACCTGGTTTCCAATACCCGCTTGTCTGTTTGTGTTACAGTCAGGCCTGTATTTGCTGCGATGCAGCAAATACCCCGGATGTAACCGTTGCCAGCCAGTCGAGAAGCCGAGTGAGCCAACCCCCTGAAAATTCCCGTTTGACCAGACTGCGCCGCCAGATTGCCGATGCGTACCGGGCGGCTTTAGGCAAGGTGAGTCAACGCCTGTCCCGACTGGTTATGCCCTGCCCGGGTTGTACCGCGTTGCGGCGCTGGTTCGGTGCATCACCGCGTGATGCCGGCAGTCAGCCTGTGGCGCACCGGCTGGCGGTCGCCGCCGCCAGTCAGGATCTGGTTCGTTACTTTGCGCGGCGTGACTATGCCCGTTCCCGTCGGCGTCGCTACGCGCTGCACCTGCCGCCCCAATATGGCCGCGGCCAGGAATTGCCACTGGTGATGGTGCTGCATGGCTGCCGTCAGGATGAACAGGATATCCGCCAGATCAGCGGCTTCGACGCCATCGCTGATCAGGAGGGCTTCGTCGTGGTTTATCCATTCGTCACCAGTTACGCTGGCCTGCGCACCCGTAACTGCTGGGGATGGTGGCAGCGACATGAGATAGAGGCCGGTGCTGGCGAGGTGGAAGACCTCTGGCAGATCATTAACGAGGTGGCTGCGAAATTCCGCATCGACCGGCGGCGCATTCATGTTACCGGGCTCTCCTCCGGCGCCGCGATGGCGGCAGCGTTGCTGGTGGCGCATGCCGACCGGATTGCCTCGGGTGCCGTGGTGGCGGGGGTGCCTTACGGCGAGACCGCACGCGCCGTGAACCTGTGGGGTTTTGGTGGCCGGTTCAAGCCGGTTGATGTGGTGGCTGACGCCATGCAGCAGGCGCTGCGCCCCGGTGCCCATGCCGTGCCCCTGATGGTTGTTCACTCCGATGCGGATGAGACGGTGAATATCCGTGCGGCCCACAACCTGCGCGACAGTTGGGGACGCTGTTTCGGTGTCGATACCGAGCGGCCCCAGACACGCACCAGCGGGATCACCCTTGGGGCGCCCTGGGTCCACAGCTGCTACGGCCGTGCTTCTCAGAATGGCTTGGTGGAGACGCTGTTTATTGAGGGCAGGGGGCACGGCTGGTACGGCGGCAATCCCGGTTCCTACAGCTACCCGGAGGCGCCGGATGTGTCGCGCTGGATCTGGGATTTCTTTCAGCGCCAGCCGCCGTTACCGGCCACCACGGTCGGCTCTTCAGCGGCCGAGCCCTCATCGGTTGCGGCCGCCGTCTGACGGGGTGGCACGGGTTATCTTCGCCGCGGTTTTTGCATCGGCACCCGATGATTGCCTCGCGCTGTTATAAGCGGTATTCGGGAAACAGGCTCACCGGCTCCGCCCCGGTTGCCTGTTGAACTCCCGAATGACCGGACTTGCCCGGGTCGCTGAACACCCAGGATACGTTTTACTTTCTGCGCTCCACCTCATCTCTATTGAGGCTGACGATACCGCCGACCCGGCGCCGGTCGGCTGCGCCATATTGCGTCTTGCCCTCCCGGTCGATAATCACCGCCTGGACCGATCCGATCTCTGCCGGATCACGCACGCTATGTCCGAGGGTGCCCAGTTGCTCCATGACCTGCTCGGAGAAACCGATCTCGCGACCCACGGTTCCATTCGCGCTTGTCTGAGCGATTCTGGGCGCATCCACGGCCTCCTGAATATCCATACGGTGGTCGATCAGGTTCATGCTGACATTCACCACGGAGTCGATGATAGTGGAGCCACCCGGGGATCCGTACGCGGCGAGCGGTTTCTTGCCCCTGAACACCATGCTCGGCGACATGCTGGAGCGTGGTCGCTTGTTCGGCGCTACATCGTTGGCACCTGGATTGAAACTGCCTGGATCCGCATTGAAGGCGGGTATGAAATTGAAATCGGTCAGCTCATTGTTGAGCAGAAAACCGTAACCCGGCACCATCAGCCCGGTACCCCAGGCCGATTCGACCGTGGTGGTGTAGGAGACCATGTTGCCGTGGCGGTCGACAATACTGAAGTGGGTGGTATTCACCCCCTTGTCGAGCGCCGGGGTTAACGCGGCCAGTTTCTGTTTGCCCGCTGTCATCGCCACGTCGAAGGGACGCGGATCGTCCGGCAGTACATTTGCCTGGCGGGCGTCTGGACTGATCAGGGCACTGCGCAGGGCGATGTAGTCGTCGTCCAGCAGACCGGTCTTGGGTACATCAACAAAGTCCTCATCACCCATCCATACGGCACGATCGGCAAAGGCGAGGCGCATCGCCTCGATCATCACATTCAGAGTGCGGGTGGTGCCGAAACCAAAGCCCTCCGTCTCGTCACCGATAGGGAAGCGCTCGACCAGTTTCAGGATCTGCAGCACGGTGAGGGCACCGGAAGAGGGTGGCCCCATCGATTTGATGGTGTAACCGCGATACTCACCCGACACCGGCTCCCTGATCACGGCCTGGTAATTGGCCAGGTCATTCAGCGTCATCCGTCCTTCACCTTCAGGCCGGCTGTCGCGCGTGGCTTTCTGGGCCGCGACTATGGCGCTAGCGATCTCGCCTGAATAAAAGACATCCGTACCCTGGTCGGCAATCAGCTGCAGGGTATGTGCCAGATCCGGTTGCACCAGCAGTTGCCCCTCCACCAACGGGGCATCGCCGGGGCGAAAGATCTGCCGCGCCTCATCATAGGCGGGATTGCCGGGCTCGTTCTGCAGCCGGCTGCTTTCGGTGCTCTCCGCCAGACGCGGTCCCACCCGAAATCCTTCCTCCGCCATTGCGATGGCCGGCTCGAGCGTCTCCGACAGGGTCATGGTGCCCCACTTTTTCAGCGCCAGTTCCACCCCCTTCAGGGTACCCGGTACCCCGACTGCAATACCGCTGGTAGAGGCGACGCTGAAGCCACCGCTGCTGACGAAGGGTACGAACATATCTGCGGTTGCTGCTGCGGGCGCCTTCTCCCGGGAATCGATGCTGAGGGTTTTTTTCTCCTTGGCCAGGTAGATCAGCATGAAGCCGCCGCCCCCGATGCCGGAAGACTGGGGTTCAACCACATTCAGCGCGAATTGCACGGCTGCCGCGGCATCGATGGCATTGCCCCCCTGGCGCAGGATCTCGGCGCCGACCTGCGCCGCATTGGGTTCGCTGGTGGTGACTACACCCCCGCGCACTCCTGGCACACCCAGGGAGTCGTCATCACTCCAGCTCGGCGCCGAGACTGAAACCAGGAGGAGAGAAATGATAAACAGCAGGGGTTTCTTACAGTTGGTGAGAATGCCGGTAATCAATTTATGCAGGTAGTTGTTGATGTCCATGATCTTTCTAGCTCCATATAGCTGTTTGCCTTGCTGGGGAATCGTTATGTGTGTGATTACCACAGGTACTACAGCAACCCTTTTACCGTGAAGAGTAAGGATCAATCTAAATCACAGCGATACTAACAATCTCTAGTCGACTGCAGGCAATGGATGTATTGGGGTCAGCACTCAACAAGGCGTGATGAGGCATTTTGGGGCGACTGAATCGAGAGGTCCCGCAAGTGCACACATGCGTTGGCGCTACCGGAAACAGTAGATGGCAATGATTGGAAATACTACATGGTTTTTTTTAGGGTATTTTGCGGAGCCTGGTTAACCCGTTCCCGGCCCCGCGCACGCTGGCGTGGCCGCGTTATTTCCAGTGGGACTACTAACGACGGCCTTGCAAGCGTTTGACTGTCCAGCAGCAAACCCGGGGCAGGCGGCCGCCGGGCGGCTTTCGGCAAGCGGTTCGATGAAAGCCGATTATAAGTCGGTATTCATTTGCGGCGATTGATCCGGGCGACGCGAACCGGCCGAGTCACAACGGTTTCGCAGCGCTGATTACGATCAGTGTTCGCCCTTGGTCTTGCGAATACCGGCCAGGCGGTTGCCCTGTTTCTGCGGTCCCCCCATCGGGAAGATGTCATGCAGATAACGGGTGTTGGCCCGCTCCTTACCCCACACCTTGCGGAAGTGCTTGATCATGTCCCGCACCTGCGCCTGTACCCGGTGCTGCTGATAGTAGTCGCGGATGTAGTGGATCACCGCCCAGTGCTCGTCGGTCAGGGTCAGGTTCTCCTTCGCCGCCAGTGCCACGGTGAATGCCTCCGACCACTCGTCCATGTCCTGTATGTACCCCTCCTGATCGGTGGCGATCAGGCGGTCACCGGTGTCGACATAGTCGATACGGATGGCAAAGGGGTTGGTCTGCATTGCCTGCTTGTTGGTTGGCATGTTCATGTTAACCTCACGCTGTACTTTTCAGGGGCAGTATCTGCCCTTCGGTTTGTGGTATCCGGTGATGGCCCAATGCCAGGCCATAAATCCGTAGCAGATCCTCTTCGCTGACATCGATAAATGAGTCTATTTCGGTCAGTGCATAGACCAAGTCGCTGTGGGCGATCATGCATTTCTCGGCGGGCGCTACGCTTTGCCGGGCTTGGGGATAGCGACGCCAGACAAAGGGGTAGTTAAAAATCATCGCAATGGAGAGCAGGATCAGTGCATTGGCCAGCACGGGAGTCACGGCATAACCGTAACCCATCTCCTGCACGGCGCTACCCCCAAGGACCGCTACCAGGGCGGTGGCGCCTCCCGGCGGGTGCAGGCAGTTGAAATAGTGCATGGCCACAATCGACAGCGATACGGCGATGGCGGATGCCACGACCGGCGATTCAATCCAGCGTGCCGCGGTCACCCCGATGAGTGCGGAAACGATATGTCCACCGAGTACCGCCCAGGGTTGGGACAGGGCGCCATGGGGTACGGCAAACAGCAACACCGCACTGGCGCTCATGGATGCGACCACCAGTGTGGTGCCGTGCATATCCAGCACCTGCTGACTGATCAACAGGATCATAAAGACACTCACCAGGCCGCCGCCCGCGGAGATCCATTTTTCGGCATGGCTGGTGGGATGGGCGTCGTTATCAGACAGATAACCCAGTATCCGGGATAGACCCAGGGAGGGCATGCGCCCTGATGCGGTTCTGATTACTGCCAACAACATCAATGACCAACGTCTCTTCATACTACTTCCGTCAACGTCTGATTTTGAATCAGTATAAGGAGGCAAACTTTATTCAACAAACGAATATTATTGTTATCTAATATCGGAATATTCGATATAATTTCCCGACCTAATCGACATTTCCGGACATTATTTATGGATATCGAGTTTGCCCGCACCTTCCTGGCCGTGACCGCCGCCGGCAATTTTGTTGGTGCGGCGGCGAAGCTGCACGTTACCCAATCCACCGTGAGCGCCCGGATCAAGACCCTGGAGCAGCAACTGGGCACGCCGCTGTTTCGGCGCGGCCGGGGTGGGGCTGAATTAACTGCGGCGGGTCGGCGTTTTCTGCGACATGCAAAGGTGATGGTCCGTACCTATGAGCAGGCGCGTCATGATGTGGGGCTTTCCAGCGGATTCAGTGCGGGACTGACCCTGCGTGGGCGCATCGCCTTGTGGGACGGGTTTCTGCCCAAATGGGTGCAATGGATGCGCCAGACCGCACCCGATATCTCCTTACGCCTGGAGATCGGCTTCGAGGAGGGAATCATGCAGGGCATGGTGCAGGGGGATATCGATATCGGCGTGATGTATACGCCGCAGAGTCGGCCTGCCATTGCCGCGGAATACATCTTTGGCGAGTCGCTGGTGCTGATGACCAGTTCCCGTGACCGGCATTGGCAGGACTCCAGCTATCTGCATATCGATTGGGGGCCGGAGTTTCTGGCGCAGTTTTCCGCCCGTTTTCCCGATGTGGACACCTCGGCGCAACGGGTCAATATCGGCTGGCTCGCCATGCAGTTAATCAATAACCAAGGCGGCTCTGCCTACTTTCCCGTGCGTCTGGTGCGTAACCTGATTCAATCAGAACAACTGTTTCCGGTGGAAGACAGTCCGCTGATCACGCTTCCGGTCTACATGGTTTACCCGTTGGACCGGCAGGAGGCGCACATCACCACTGCCATCAAGGGGCTGCGAGAGCTGGGGGCCGAGGAGGACCTGCGGCAGTCCCTGGATGATCTTTCTGCGGCTTCTTGAGTATTCCCGTTCCGGTTTGACCCTTGGAGCACCGAGTTCTTTTCAGTGATCCGGATTACGGCTTCCACTACCTTCCCGCCTTGTCATCCGCACCGTTGACAAGGCGATTAAAAGGTATAAAGTGAGTAACTAATTACTATCTTCTATGGGAGAACCCATGGCACTTCATGTCAAACATCTGCCGGCCGAGGAGCGCCGCGCCATCACGGTTGAAACAGTGGTTGAACTGGCGGCGGAGCAGAATCCAAATGACATTACTACCGCCGCAATTGCCAAACGCATGGGGCTGACCCAGGGGGCGTTGTTCAGGCACTTTCCCAGCAAGAATGCCATTATGAGCGCGGTCATGGAGTGGGTGGCCGAGCGCCTGTTGTCACGGGTGGACAAGGCCGTGCAGTCAATCGAGTCCCCCATTGCAGCGCTGGAGGCGATGTTCATGGCGCACGTGGCGTTTGTGGCGGAGCACCCGGGTGTTCCCCGCATGCTATTTGGTGAGTTGCAGCACGCCGGTGAAACTGCGCCCAAGCGCATGGTGCAGACACTGATCAGCCGCTATGGGGAGCGGGTACGCAAACTCATTGATGCGGGAAAGGCAGCTGGAGAGATGCATCCGGCGCTTGATACCGAGGCGGCAGTGAACCTGTTTGTCGGCACCATTCAGGGGTTGGTGATGCAATCACTGCTGGCGGGTGATGTAAGGCAGATCGGCCGGGATGCCCCCGGGGTATTCGCAATCTACCGGCGCGGCATCGGGAGTGGGATGTGACGATGTTCCACATCCAGGGGCGTACCCTGGCCCTGCTGGCGGTGCTGCTGCCACTCATCGGATTGTTTATCTATGTGGCACTGAGTTCCGGTCCACTGGCGCCGGTGCCGGTGACCATGGTAGCGGTGCAAAACCGTGTTGTTTCCCCGGCCCTGTTCGGCATCGGTACGGTTGAGGCACGCTACAGCTACAAAATCGGCCCTACAGTTGCCGGGCGTGTGAAGCATCTGGATGTCCAGGTGGGTGATTATGTGAAGGCGGGGCAACTGTTGGGTGAAATGGAGCCGGTGGATCTGGAAGCGCGCCTGCTTGCCCAGGAAGCGGCGCTGAAGCGCGCCCAGGCGCAGTTGCGCGAGGCCGAGGAGCGCCAGGTCTATGCCAGTTCGCAGGCAATACGCTATGAAAAACTGCTGGCGGCCCATACGGTCAGCGAGGAGCTGGTGGCCACCAAACAACATGAACTGTTGTTGGCGGCGGCGGCACTGAGCGGGGCAAGCGAGGAGCTGGTACGTCTTACAGCTGAACGGGAAGCGTTGCGTGCGCAGCGTGACAATCTCCAGCTGGTGGCGCCGGCTGATGGCCTGGTGGTCCTGCGCAGTGCCGATCCCGGCACGACGGTTGTGGCCGGTCAGGCGGTGGTGGAGCTGATCGATACGCAGAGCTTGTGGGTGAATGTGCGCTTCAACCAGACCCATGCCCATGGACTGGCGGCCGGCCTGCCGGCAGAGATTGTGTTGCGTTCGCATGCCGGACAACGCTATGCGGGGCAGGTGTTGCGGGTTGAACCCATGGCGGATGAGGTCACCGAAGAGACCCTGGCCAAGATCAATTTTGTACAGTTGCCCGCGGTGTTGCCACCTTTGGGTGAGCTGGCGGAAGTGACCGTGACCCTGCCTGCACTGCCGGCTGCACCGGTGATTCCGAATGCGGCGATCCAGCGTATCGAAGGCCGCCTTGGAGTCTGGCAGGTGATTGACGATGATCTGCATTTCACTCCGGTCAAACTGGGTGCCGCCGGCCTGGATGGCCAGGTCCAGGTTCGTGAAGGTCTCAATGCCGGAGACCGGGTCGTGGTTTACAGCGGCAAGGCGCTGAGCAGCAAAAGCCGCATCAACCCGGTGGAACGCTTGCCGGGGATCAAGTCGTGATCAGCCTGGCCGGGCGCGATATCCAGCATGCCTGGGGCAAGTTTGTTTTCACCGGCATCGGGCTGGGTCTGCTGATCGGTGTCACCCTCACCATGGCTGGCGTGTATCGTGGCATGGTGGATGATGCCAAGGTGCTGCTGGACAATAGCGGTGCCGATCTCTGGGTGGTGCAGAAAGACACCCTGGGCCCGTATGCGGAGTCCTCCAGTATCTATGACGATCTGTGGCGTGGTATACGCAGCATGCCGGGGGTCGCACGGGTATCCAACATCACCTATCTGACCATGCAGGTGCGTCAGGGGGAACGGGATGTGCGGGCGATGGTGACGGGTGTGACGGCGGGAGAACCCGGATTGCCCGGCTGGCCGCCGCAATTGGTGGCCGGCAGACAGATCACCCGGGGCCATTACGAAGCGGTGGCCGACGTCGCCACCGGCTTCAAACTGGGTGACCAGATCCAGATCCGGCGCAATCAATACCATGTGGTCGGGTTGACACGGCGCATGGTCTCTTCCAGCGGTGACCCGATGGTGTTCATTCCGCTCAGGGACGCCCAGGAGGCGCAGTTTCTCAAGGACAATGATGCGATCCGGCAACAACGTCGGCGTACGGCGGAAAACCCCGCTTTCAATCGCCCCGGTGTGCCCGGACTTCTGGATGCCGTCATCGCGTCACAGAGCACCAATGCTTATGTCAACGCGGTCCTGGTGCAGGTAGAGCCGGGCTGGGATGAACAAATGGTGGCGGAATCGATCCGCCGCTGGAAGCGGCTCACGGTCTATACCCGCAGCCAGATGGAGGAGATCCTGGTTGGCAAGCTGATCGCCACCTCGGCGAAACAGATCGGTATGTTTCTGGTGATCCTGGCAATTGTCAGTGCCGCTATCGTCGCCTTCATCATCTACACACTGACCCTGGGAAAGATTCGTGAGATCGCGGTGCTGAAGCTGATCGGCACGCGCAACCGCACCATTGCTGCGCTGATTATGCAGCAGGCAGTCGCCCTCGGGGGGATTGGCTTTGTGGTGGGCAAGATCGCTGCGACTTTCTGGGCGCCGGTGTTTCCCAAGTATGTGCTGTTGCAACCGCTTGATTCAGTCATCGGCTTTGTTGCTGTGATTGTCATCTGTGTTTTGGCGAGCCTGATAGCAATTCGTGCCGCCCTGAAAGTGGACCCGGCAGAGGCGATCGGAGGCTGAGATGAATGGAAAAGGTATTCGCATAGAAGGGCTCGCCAAACGCTATGGCAAAGGTGACACGGCGGTGGATGCCCTGAAGGTTGTGAATATGCATGTGGCCCCGGGTGAAGTGGTTGGCCTGATCGGACCATCGGGATCGGGAAAGAGTACACTGCTCAAGTGCCTCGGTGCCGTAATCGAACCCACGGCGGGACGCATGATTCTCGGTGATGACGTGATTTACGATGATGGTTGGGAGGTCAATGATTTGCGCGCACTGCGCCGTGACAAGATCGGTTTTGTATTCCAGGCACCTTACCTGATCCCCTTTCTCGACGTGACCGATAATGTGGCGCTGCTACCGATGTTGGCTGGAAAGCCCAATGCAGAAGCGCGAAAGCAGGCGTTGGATCTGCTGCAGGGGCTTGATGTGCAACATCGTGCCCGCGCCATGCCATCACAACTCTCCGGTGGTGAACAACAGCGCGTGGCGATTGCCCGCGGGCTGGTCAATCGTCCGCCGGTGATCCTGGCGGATGAACCGACTGCGCCTCTGGACAGTGAGCGTGCCCTGGGAGTAATCCGAATCCTCAATGAGATGGCGCGTAAATTCGAGACTGCCATTATCGTTGTCACCCATGACGAAAAAATTATCCCGACCTTCAAACGTATCTACCACATCAGGGATGGTGTGACCTATGAAGAGGCAGGGGAAGGTCAGGGTTTCTAGTGAGGCAGCATGCGCGACAACCGAGGATAACCGATGCCGAATAAACCAGGAATGACGAACGGCGTGTTGTTGCTGTAGGCCTTGCTGGGTTTGCTCGCGTCGAGCTGGATAAAGGCAGGTATAGTCGACGAGGGTAATTAGAAGCAATTTGGCCTTGGCTGCTATATGGCGAGCAGAAGAAGACGGTGTTCATCTATTCCAACATCCGTGGTCGAAGCATATTCAGACAAGATTGAAATAGCTATTCAGCGGTACTCTGATCAGAGACGGAAACGCCGCATATGCGTGTTATGCATAATGGACGGAGTATTGGATCCACATGCCCGGCGCACAGTTGCCGTCAATTTATCTAAGTAGTATCACAGAAGCCAGAATCTGTGTATGCGCCTGGCGCCCTTCCATCCCTTCGGCGAGATCCATGGTCATGTGGTGAACAGATAACCCCTGGCACGCGTGTTCCTGGAGTGTTCCGATTTGCGGTTGGATACAAACCATCTGAAGCGTGTCCTGCATGCCATCCGGATAGCACAAAAACCTTGGTTATTCTACTTTCTGAAGTTGGTCGCCTGGTACGCAGGCATAATCTGCAACCAGATCAATTCCTGTTAGTTGCGCTGATATCATTCTGCATGCTATCCGACCGACGTCTTTCCGCGCGTTAGCAATCACCCTACTGGTAAGGTAATAGAGCTACTCATCGCCTGAGTGGAAGTCCTGATTTACTGATCAGCTACGTCGTGCATTGAATGCGCCACGTTTTATCACCGATGTTCGCTTTTTATATTGGCTTCTACAAATCCAATTGTTTTGTTGTTGATTATTCAATAACCATGAGTGTTATATAAATATACGTCGGCATGCAGAATGAGCGACACAATAACTCGTCACCAATTGTCACAAACTGTCACAGACATATTGGCAATCCTCAGATACGCTCTATTACAAGAATTCAATAAAACAACATTATAACAAGCTTAAAGATTCTGCATTTTGGCGTTTAACGTTAAGCATAATACAGAAGAATCTAACTGACTCTAACGCGTCTGGCATTTTATCGATGCATTAAGTAATCGCACAGGGATGCGAATCACGATTGCATATTTCGGTAGGCCGGATGATTTACCAAGTAACAATTTTTAAATTATAAGTAGTGCCTATTTTGATTGGCATTTATTAGATAGGTGAACAAACCCGATTTTAGTGAAATTGATTAAATGGCTTTAGTCGCCTTTGTAAGGAGAAGTATGAGATAGGAAAAAATACGCAGGTTAGTTAGGCCTGTAAAAACCGGGAGGGGAGATGAGAAGAATTGGACTTTGTGCAAGCATGTACCTAATTGTAGTTGGTTCAGCCAACGCTAATAACGGTGATCAGATGGTGGGGTTTAGTGCCCTGTCGAATGCAATGGGAGGAGCGGTTACAGCAACTCCACAAGACGTAACCACCTCGTTAAGTAATCCTGCAGGCCTCGCAACCTTGGATTTGGGGAGATCAAATACTCGATTTGACATGAATCTGGCACTTTTAAACCCTATTCGAGAGTTGAACGGTGTGTCGAGTGATAATGATATTTATGTCATGGCTACGGGTGGGTTTGCCTTCCGTAACAGTTCGTTGGGTGATCGGTTGACGTTTGCGGTAGGAGCGTACCCGGTCTCGGGTGGAGGCGTTGACTTTCCCAGTCACGCGTTTACTGCTCCGGTAAATGGATCGCCGTCACCCGTATCAATAGTGGCATCCCGGCAGTCTCTTAGAATTGGCCCGGCCGTGGCCTACAAGGTTACAGATAATTTTACTTTGGGCGGGAACATCAGTTTGGTCAGTAACATGATGTCAGTTAAGGGAATGACAAATTTTCCAACTGATGTTGCTTATGGTGCGTCTTTTGTTTTAGGGGCGACATACGATATTACTGATCAATTGAGATTTGGCGCTGCATACACAAGTAAAACATATTCAGAAGATCTAAATTGGAACCTTAATAACGGAGCATACAGTCTCTCATTTGACGACCCACAAACCATAGCGCTTGGTCTATCGTATGCGCCATCAGACCGGTTAATGATAGAGGCGGATTTAAAATGGTTGAACTATTCCAATGTCAGGGCAGAAAACGATTTGATAACGCCGCCATCCATGCCCGATCAAAAGCTTACGTACGGATGGGATGACCAATACGTTATTGCTTTAGGAGTAAAGTACGCACTAACTGGTAAGTACTCCTTGCTGGCTGGTTACAATTATGGCGCCTCTCCGTTGAAAGAAGATGATATCAACAACAATATCGGCGTCACAGCAATTGTGGAGCATCATCTCAGCGGCGGCATCAGCGCACAAATGACAAAATTCACAACGTTGTCATTCTCTGTTATTCACGGCTATTCGAACGAGATGACTGCATCGGTGGGACCACCCACGAAAGTAAAGTTCGAAACAAATCTGGCTTCACTTCAATTTACCTATAAATTCTAGGCGGGATGTATCTGTTTTCGTTACATACATTTGAATGTGACAACTAACGAGGAGTGAAAAAAATGAAAAGAGAAAAGTCTAAGGGTTTGCACAAACGAGCACTAACTACACTTATTAGTGCGGTATTCATCGCGTCAGTAGCGGGGTGTGCAGCACCCAGTTTCTCACCAACTGTTGTGGATAGCGAATGGAATACCAACTACAAGGATGCGTTAAGCCCTCACACCCAACTTGCGTTGGGTGTGATGAAGAAAATCAAGAAAAATGAAGACGCAATTAGTGACAAGCTTGCGCTATCACGGAAGTGGAGCAGCTTGGCGCGCGATATTGACAGTAAAGCTTCTGATGCAACGCTTAACAAATCGCGCAGGGATATAGAAGCTCTGCTAGGCCAGAAGTTAGTAGATGAGATCAAGGGGGAAGCCTACAGCCGTGGCGACCTGATGGGATTCATGATGAGTAGTGGAATGTCAATTCCGCCTGGTGGACCATCGGCAATGAACCCGGACCTGGTGGCAGCTGAAAAAGTTGTTGCAATGTTGAAGGGTGATGATAAGTCTGCAGCGCCTGCATTTACCTACAAGCCGGTATTGCCTGGAGAAGCTTTGTCGCCAGTGGAAAACCTGACTCTTGGTACTGCGCTGCTTCTTGAAAGAGACAGGCAGTCATTTGATATGAGCCAAGTATTCCGGTTGGCGCTATATTTTAGACCGCTAAGGCGCCTGTATGACCCGAACCCCAACATCAACAAGCAACTTAGCACCGATAAGATGGACGTCGAAACTGTCTATATGGACAGGATTTGGCGTGTATTAAAACCTGAGCAGGTTGCTGCAATACGAGCAATGGATCTAACTCGTACAGATATGAATGAATATCTTACCAACCACGTAAAGTTATTTAAAGTTGATGAAAAGAGAAATCCGAAGTTTGCATTAATTGAATATACAGTCAATGATTTTCATGAGCAGATTGCACCTCCGAACACGATTCCGCCCGAGGAAAAGGGGGAGTTCTTTATCGCGAGTTCGCTTAAGAAGTTAAGTGGAAAAGATCCTGATGACGGGCGTAAATTATTTGAGGGTGTCTGTGCAGCATGTCACGGAGTAGATGGGCAAGGTCGGTTCCCGCCAATCAGTATGAAATCATATCTGTCGCTGCACAGTGATCATGAACACTATGAGATAGTGCGCTTTGGCCCACCGCAAAAGCCAGGTTCACCAATAGTGATGCCGACATTTGATGACAAGCTGAGCAGTGATCAAATATGGGCTGTCGTACAGTATCTGCGGACATTTGAAAAAGACAACAAAATACGCCGTGGTGAGACGGAAGCTCGCGCCGCCGGTGTGAATTTCTACGATACGAATGATGTCTATCAGTTATGGGGTAAGAAGGATGGGGATAAATACTTCCTTGATATACAGAGTGATATTGCGTATCGAATAATGGGTCATATCCCTGGCAGTAACCACATTAGGCCTGCTGAATTTGATCAGAAAATCGATTCGATTCCCCGTGACAAGGAAATTATTGTGATCGATATGTTCGGTTCACAAGGGCTTATGCCGGCCAAAACCCTCGCGGATAGCGGATACAAGGTGTCCTATATGGCATCCGGTATGATGGACTGGCATATCACGAGAAACTATCCGGTTTCATACGATTAACAATCAGTTATTCACTCCGAAGCCTCATGATAAGGCTTCGGAGTGCTCATGCAGGAAACTGCAGATTGATGGGAGATAAATAAAGTGATGACGATTAGTTTATGGTGTAACGGGAGGCGAAAACTGACTGTCGTAATGTTATTGACGGTCTGTGCATATTCAACCATTACCAGTGCGGATAGTAATACGGTGTCTGTCGAGGCGCCCGATATAGCGGCAGTGAAGGCTAGTGCAAAACACTATGTCGGATCACTGAAGGCGCTGCTTCAGAAGAAGATGTCGGCAGATGGACCAATTGGTGCGCTTGATGTTTGTGGTGTTGAGGGGGCACGGATAGGTGGGGAAATTACCAGGAATACCGGATGGTCAGTTCGGCGCATAACCAATCGCGCCAGAAATCCCTTGGCAATGCCGGATGAATATGAATCAAAAATGCTTGATCAATTCAATGCGAAAATCGCTGAACAACCCGATACAACTTCACTCGTTAAGTATGAGGTTGTAGAAGAAAACGGCGCTACTTATGCGCGCTTTATGAAAGGAATACGGGTGGAGCCGGTCTGTCTGACTTGCCATGGTGACAAGGCTACGATGGGTGAAGTGGGTGACAAAATAGATAGTCTTTATCCGCATGATAAGGCGCGTGACTACAAAATAGGAGACTTGCGTGGGGCGTTGTCAATAAAAATCAAGTTGGAATAAAAGGAAGGCCGGTTAGCTAGCGTCAGACTCATTGTGGCAAATGTATATAGGAGAATAATCAATGCTCAGAAATACGAATAAATACAAGCAAATAATGTTTGGAACACTGATTATGCTTGGTATTTCGCTGTCTCTTGGTACAGGTATACTATATGGGGCGGAGCCAATATCAAAAAAATTGACACCGAAACTAAATGAATTGTTGACTGACGAGATGTTATCAATAAAGCAGGCAGTCACCCATATAATGAACGGAATCGTCGTCGGTGATCACTCGATTGTTGAAAATATGGCTACTCAAATCAATGACAGTTTTATTTTAAAACAACAGTTGACGGAAAAAGATAAAGCAGATCTTATGGCGGTGGCTCCGAAGCGGTTTCTTGAAATGGATGGGAAGTTCCATGAGCTTTCAGGAAAACTCGCTGATGCGGCGGTTAGTAAGGATTACGATCTACAGCGGTTTTATTTTGCAAAGCTTATAGAAAGTTGTCAGACATGCCATAGTGAGTATGTCACTGACAAATTCCCAAGTTTTTCCGGTGCAGCATCGTCTGGGCATGTGCACTAATCGATGCTTAATTACTGCTGATAATTTATAACCCACCTGTTCCCCCCAAGCTGTTCCTCTTCCATAGGACAGGCTGTATTTATAGAATTACTATAAATACAGCCTGTTTGACTTCCTGAAAGGGTTCAAATTATGGCCAGGACTAGCCGCGCAATTATTCCGTCATTCCAACTTAGTTCTTTACGGGGATAATAAGGGTCGCCGTCAAGCCGCCCCCCGGAGTTTCGTCAAGACGAATATTCCATTCATTGGAGTCGGCAAGTTGTTTGGCAATCGCCAATCCAAGGCCGCTGCCGCCTGAGTCAAGTGTGCGTGATTTGTCTATTCGATAAAATGGTTCAAAGACACGATCCTGTTCATCGGGTGGGATTCCTATACCACGGTCGCGTATACGAATTGTGATTAGATTAGAGCTGCGCATGCACGCCACATTAATTGGCTGGCGGTTACCGTATTTCAAGGCGTTACTTAGCAAGTTAATAATTATACGTCGCAGTGCAAGTACATTGACGTGTATTACAATCGGATTCTCTATGGTTAGAGAGATAGTGTTTTCTTGATGCGTACATCCAACTACTAAATCGCGAATGACCTCGTTTATATCAACTGTTTCTTTTTCCTTTCCCTCGATGCCTGCACCAAAAGCCAGTGATTCATCGATAAGGCATGTCATATGTGCAATATCGAGTTCAATTTCCCGAATAAGTGGTGTTGGGTCTTTGTTAATAGCGAATAATCCTAAAGCGAGACGAATTCTCGTCAATGGTGTTCGCAAGTCATGAGCAATACCGGTTAAAAGGGTTGTGCGATTTGCCAATAAAGACGATACGTTACGCGCCATCTTATTGAACGATTTCGCCAAGCTGGCGAGTTCTGCTACGCCATTTTCGGGTAGTTCTGGTGGTAAATTACCGTTTTCAAGTTGGGATGTGACTCGGGCGAGTTTGGATAGTGGTTGCGTAACTCTTCTGACAAGAATGAATGTAGAAAACAGGGTGGCAGCTATTACAAAAACAATAATAAGAGTCAATGTAATTGACATGCTGATTCCAAGCCTGTGTTCAGCGACACCAAAGCGAATTTTTTTGCCATCCATGATTGTATCGAGCCAATACCAGCGTTCACCTCCTATTATATTTGTAGAAGTGGTAACCGAACTTTGTGCCTGGGCAGCTAACGAATCTCTCAGTAAAACAATATATGGAAAAACGATACGTGTAGAAGGGATATGGCTAATAGGTTTCTGTATCCGCACTCCAGAGTGATGCTCGAGATTATATTCAAATGTAGGGCGTTTATCAGGATCAATGGTGGCCCAAGTGTGGGCCGATACAATCATAAAAGAAGCCAGGTCATTGGCTGATCTATGCGCAATCGGAACCATCAGGAAGTAGGCGATGGATACGAAGGTAAGTATCTCGAAAATTAACAGTACACCTGCAATAGTGGTGGCAGTTGCTCCAAACAGTGACTTCTTTAGGCGGGTATCACTATTATTCATTCGACTTCAACTGGAACTGATAGAATATATCCCTCACCCCATATTGTACGAATGTATCGCGGGTCCGCAGGATTTTCTTCGATTTTTTGACGTAATCTGAAGATGCGTTGATCAATACTGCGATCGAAAGGTACGTGCTCATAACCTTTTAGTAGATCCAATAAATGATCACGGTTAAGGACTTTATTACTATGCTTGAGAAAAATACTTAGAAGTTTGTAGTCTGCAGTGGTTAATTGCACTTGTTGATCGTTTCGGTAGAGCGTGTGCATTACCGTGTCAAGTAAAAATGGTCCGAAACGATAATTATGTATATTTGTGGGAGGGTGGTTGTTTTGATCTTTATTGTCTTCAGTGCGTCTAAGAACAGCCCGTATACGCGCAATCAGCTCTCTTGGGTTGAACGGTTTTGAGATATAGTCGTCGGCTCCGACTTCCAGCCCGATTATTCGGTCAATATCCTTACCTTTGGCTGATAACATGATAATGGGTATGGAATACTGAGTGCGCAATTTTCGCGCTAAACTCAAACCGTCATCTCCCGGCAACATAACATCTAGAATTACCAGGTCGACTGACTGTGATGAGAGTATCTCTTTCATCTCATCTCCATCTTTCGCTGATAACGAATAAAAACCTTCTTCTTCTAGATAGCTCTGCAGTAGCTTACGTAGCCTGGAATCATCGTCAACCGCCAGCACACGTATTTTATTTTTGTTCATTAGGGTGATCTTAGGTTTTATTAAACGTGATAGTTGTCTGACCTAATTATTGAGTGAACTACTACAGCTGTCTCATACCATATATGACAATTATTATCAATAATTGGAGGAGGCAGTGCTAAATGTTCAACCGCACTGTGGTGTGATAATCGATATCGAAAGAGAAAAAAGGAGGCGGAATATATAGACAGATAACAACAAAAATATAGTAACGATTGCTTCCATCGATGGAACCCGCTGGAGTGTTTACGAAAACGGTATGACTCGGTGATTCATCTGATCATATAGAATCAATAATGCTCGGCGTTATGATGAATGATAAAGGCATTTGTATGGTGAACAACCGCGCCTCCGGATGTTGAGCGTGCACTAGGAACGATCCGAATCCTCAATGGGGTGGCGCGCGAGTTTTAGACAGCCATCATTTTTGTTACCCATAATGAAAAAATTATCCAACCGTGGCGAACCTTTGAAATGATTCATCAGATCGGATGTCCCATCTCTGGTCTGATAGAATTCTTTGTGACCACCCGCAACCCGCTATAACCCGGATAGTCATGAGCAACTGGAGAACTAGAATGACCACCCATATGACACAGCACTATCAATCCCTGCAGCGCATGTACCTGTCGGCTCCGATTAATCATCTATATCTGCCGGAAATCGTTATTACAGAAGGGGAGGCGAGGATCGGCATTGAACTGCGGGAGGATTTTCACCATGCTGCGGGTGCGGTACACGGTTCGGTCTACTTCAAGATGCTGGATGACGCGGCATATTTTGCCGTCAGTTCGCTGGAACCGGAGTTTTTTATGTTGACAGCCTCTTTTACGACCTATTTGATTCGACCGGTCTCATCCGGTGTTATGCGCTCGGAGGGCAGGGTGGTCAGCCGTACGCGGAGCCAATTCATTGCGGAATCCGTCGTCTATGATGGTCGAGGCAGGGAGCTGGCCCGGGGCAGTGGCATCTTCGTCAAGGGGCGACCGCGCCTGAAGGACGCGGCTGGCTACGGGGTCGACTGATGAAAGGCACATTCTTGTAAAGGTTTTTTCCTTTCTGTCGCTATCCATTCAGGGCTCCCTACGAACCCGAAAATAATATTCAGAACAATTTTAGCTGCGAATGTCATGCAACTATTCCGGGGGGGCACCCGGAAGCCGGGTAACCACTGGTTTGCCCGGTCTATATTGGTTTTATATCTCAACGGTTACATCAGCAGGCAGGGTTTTACGGGTTCCGGCACTTGGAAAACAGGGTGGAGCGGGTTTTGCAGAAGAGGTATAGCTTGAACAGGTTGAGCAAAGTTGGCGTGAAACAGACCAACCTGATCGCCTGGTTGCTGGTTGGTCTGCTGATGGTATCTGCTGTCCTGGTGCTATGGGTCACCAACAGCATCCGCCACAATGTAGCCAGTATTCATGAAAAGTGGGAGGCCCTTTCAGAGAGCAGCAACTACAAGCTGCATATTGTCGACAAACTGCATGCCGACATGGGGTTTGGCGGCCTGATACACCGCTATTCCGACCTGATCATCCGGGGTGGCAGGCTCCACATCAATGAGATTCGTGAGTCTATCGGCAGTATCGAGACCCAACTGCAGGAGTATGGGGCGGAGCCTGGTAGCCGTGCCGAACAGCGCGCGATTATCAGTATTCGTGGTGTGCTGGACAGATATCGGGACAATCTGAGATTGGCCGATACGCTGTTGCAGCAAGGCACGTTGGCAATGGCCGATGATAACCGGTTATATGTCGATGACCGGGCGGCGATCGATGGCATGAAACTGCTATACCGGCAGGCCATGGGTGAGGCCGGGGTTGTCGATGTCACCATGGGTTATAGCGGGCAGGTGAATGATCTTCGCCGGGTGCTTGGCTACGGTGGGATGATCCATTTTTTCAAATACTACCTGCTCACCCGGCAAGAGCAATACCGGAAGTCCGCGCAGACAAAGCTGGCGGAAGCCCGTGTAATACTTGAGCGAATTGCGGCGTTTGAACTGGGCGAGCAGGAGACGATGGCCATCGGTATTCTGCTCAGGAGCATGGATGACTACACAAAAACCCTGGAGAAAGTCGCCGAAATGATCCGCCAGGGACAGTCAATCCATGCCATGGATGTGGCGGCCTACGTCGATGAAAATCCACCGCTTGACGCATTGGATATACTCAAAAAATCCGTGCGCACCTATAACCAGAATCAGACCAGCCAGGTTGACCAATCGCTACGGAATATCATGCAGATGACCAGCACCACGGTAGGCGTGGTGGTGATCCTGGCCATTATTATCCTGATGGTCTTTTACTGGTTGTTGAACATTGAGCTGCTGTCGATATTCTCCCGTGAAAAACAGTCGCTTGAGGATGAGCTGAAAGGGATGCGACTGCAGTTGACCGACGTGCTGGATGTCTCCCCTTTTGGTTTTGTCATTACCCATCAACAAGACGGCCGGATCATTTATGCCAATCAAGCGGTTTCTGCGATGTATGGCGCTGAAAGGAGTGAACTGATCGGCAGGTGTTCGCCAGAGTTTTTTGTCAAGCCTGAATCCCGGTCACGCTATATCCACCGACTGGTGAAGGGTGAAGTGGTCAGGGACGAGCAAGAGGAATTCAGGCGTCAGGATGGATCGCGGCTGACCACCATGTTGACTTGCAAATTGACAACCTTCAATAACGAACCGGTGGTTTTTAACTGGATCTACGACATTTCAGATCGGGTGGTGACCGAAAAACGACTGTCTGAAAGCGAGCAGATGCTCAATACCATACTGGAATCGATGCCGGTCGGTGTCGGAATCGCCAATAAAGAGACCGGCATTGTTGAATACTGCAACAGCCGCGGGGCGGAGTTGTTCGGTTATCTGGACAGAACGGATTTTATCGGCAAATCCACTATATTGGCCTGGGCCAACGACCGGCAACGCCTCGAGTTTTATAATACCTTCAATCAACTGGGTTATGTGCCTGAGCAGGAGATTCAACTGCGCAAGGCCGATGGCTACCTCTTCTGGGCGCTGCTGGGATGGGAGTCCATCCAGTACCGTGATGAAGCGCATGTGCTGTTCTGGTATCACGATATCTCCGAGCGAAAGAAGATGCAGGAGGATCTGCGACGCAGTGAACAGCAACTTCGCACCATTCTCGAATCGGCGCCGATTGGCGTCGGTATCTCCAGCAAAGCCGATGGCAAGCTCTACTTTTGCAATACCAAGGTGGCGGAGATATTCAGACTCACCCATGAGAAATTGATGTCACGCAATGTAACCGATTTTTGGGTGGACCTGTCACAGCGGGAAGAGTATTTGCAGGCCTTGCAGTCTGCCGGTGAAGTTCCCGAACGGGAGATAGAACTGCGGCGTGCAGACGGCAGCCGCTTCTGGGCCTTGCTGGGCTGGAAGTCGATCCGGATTCATGGTGTGGAGCAGGTGCTCTTTTGGGTCTATGACTATGATGAGCTGAAGCAGACCACCCTGGCACTGGAGCATGCGACACAGCTGGCTGACCGGGCCAATCGGGCCAAATCCATCTTCTTCTCCAATATGAGCCACGAACTGCGCACACCCATGAACTCAGTGATCGGGTTTGCCCAGATGCTGGAGGCGGATCCCAGGGATCCGCTGACTGCCAGGCAGGAGAAGTGCGTCGGTCATATCATCAAGGCCGGCAGGCATCTGCTGGATCTGATTAACGAAATCCTCGACCTGTCCCGGATTGAGGCGGGAAAGATTGACTTCAATATTGAAGACCTGCCGGTCAACGAGATGATCAGCGAATGCCTCGACCTGATCACGCCGCTGATCGAGCAGCATCAGATAGAAGTGATCCGCTTCAGTACCCGACAAAGTGATGAATACCGGATCAGGGCGGACCGGATGCGTCTGAAGCAGGTGTTGATCAATCTGCTCACTAACGGAGTGAAGTACAATGCCGGGAGGCGGCAACTCGGTATCGGTTGCTGGACCACGGCGGCGGGGATGCTGCGCGTATTCGTCGCGGATACAGGAGTGGGTATACCGCCGGAGCGGATGAACGAGATTTTTACCCTCTACCGGCGCCTGAATGCGGGTGGAGGGGGTATCGAGGGCAGTGGTATTGGTCTCTCCATTACCCGCAAGTTGATTGAAGAGATGGGCGGCAGCGTGGGTGTGGAGAGTCAGCCGGACCGGGGCAGTGTGTTCTGGTTTGAGCTGCCCCTGGTGAATGGCGTGGCGCAGGCGGGCGTCAGTCGGGATGAAAGCGTTGCACCTGGTTAATAACATGATTTGGCAGATATATCATGGAGAATGGCATGAGTATTGAGGAGCGGATCCTTGAGTCCAGTATACTGATAGTCGATGACACGGCAGATAATGTCGATCTGCTCATCATGATGCTTGAGGCGAATGGCTATACCAATTTGAAAGGCGTAACCGATTCACGTGAAGTTAACGACCTCTGTACACAGCATACTTACGATCTGATTCTGCTTGATATCCGGATGCCCCATCTGGACGGGTTTCAGGTGATGGAACAACTCCGGTATTCACGTTCGATGGATTATCTGCCCATTCTGGTGCTGACCGCGCAGAATGATATCGAGACTCGCACGCGCGCTCTGGAGCTGGGGGCCAAGGATTTTGTCACCAAGCCTTTTGACCGGACGGAGATACAGTTACGCATTCATAATATTCTGGAGGTCCGGCAGCTCTACAAAGAGAAGCAGCAGCACAATCTGCTGTTGCAGTCGATTGTGGATGAACGCACCCGGGAGCTGCAGCAGAAGAACGACGAGTTGCAGAGCAGTCGCCATAACATCATCCAGTGTCTTGGCCGCGCCGGTGAATATCGAGATAACGAAACCGGCATGCATGTGATCCGTATGGCCAGTTATGCCCGCTTGCTGGCCGATGCGCTTGGCAAGGACAAGACGTTTGTAAAGGATATCTGGTCGGCGGCTACCATGCATGATATCGGCAAGATCGGCATCCCGGACCACGTCCTGCTCAAGCCCGGCAAATTTGAGCCGGATGAGTGGGAGATCATGCAGCGGCATACCCTGATCGGCGCCGAAATCCTTGGTGAGGCAAGTTCCGACATTATGCGGATGGCCCGTTCGGTGGTGCTGACTCATCATGAACGCTGGGATGGCAAGGGGTATCCCAACGGCCTGAAGGGCGAGGAGATACCCATTGAAGGACGCATTGTGGCGGTGTGCGATGTGTTCGATGCCCTGACCTCGGACCGGCCCTATAAGAAGGCCTGGTCGGTCCAGGAGGCGGTCGATTATCTGAACGAAAACTCCGGTACGGCATTTGATCCCGAGCTGGTGTTCAATTTCCTGCAGATCCTGCCCATGATTCATGAAGTGATGGCGGCTTTCCCGGATCGACAGTCCGGGAGCTGATCTCTCTCCCACCGGCTAGAACTCCACCCCCTGCTGGGCCTTGATACCCTGGCTGTAGGCGTGTTTCACCATCTTCATCTCGGTCACGGTGTCGGCGGCGTCGATAACCTCCGGCGGCGCGTTTCGACCGGTCAGTATCAGGTGCATCCAGGCCGGTTTCTGTTCCCGGATAAAGGTGGCAATCTCCGCGCCACTGATCCAGCCGTAGCCGCAGCAGTAGTTGATCTCATCCAGTACCACCAGGTCATACTCCCGGGATAGGATTTTCTGCTGGCTGAACTCCCAGATCGCCCGGCTGGTCTTGCGGTCCTGCTCCGGATTCTTGGTATCCCAGGTAAAACCGTCTCCCAGGCTGTGCCACTCGATGTTGTCGAATTTTTCCGCGGCGCAGGCCTCGCCGGTTTTCCACTTGCCCTTGATGTACTGGATGACCAGCACTTTGAATCCCGACCCTGCCGCGCGAAAGGCCACGCCGAAGGCACTGGATGATTTACCCTTGCCGTCACCGGTATGGACCAGGGTAATGCCCTGGCGCTTCTCTCTCTGTTTCATCTCTGCTTATCCTGTCTTGAGCGATCCGGCAGTATGCCACAGGCGGCGGAAAACAGGTGATATGACCCATGCTGCCGACGGGTATGTGGCATAACACATGATTAAAAACGATCTATTTATCAGATTGATAGTTATTGAATTCTGTTGATAGTTATCAATGTCCGGGGAACGTTTCAGCCAGTAGATTAGCCCCAGTTAAGTGTTCAAACGGCCAGTGAATATCCCCCTTATGCGTAAGTCAGATCGTCTCCTGTTGCTCTATGTGGTGTTGTCGGGTCTGTTCCTGTTGTCGCTGGCCGATACCACAAGATCCTCACAGGAAGGCGCTGAACGAATCGACCGCACCCGGCGGATGGTCGCCGAACTGGGACTGACCGATCCCGCCCTGTTTACCGAAGCCCGTTATACACGGCATCTTTCCCAGGCTGACCTGCACTCCGCCTTCCAGGATCACCCGATGGCGCTGGAGCATTTCCCCAGCGGCTCGCTGCTGTTGCCACCCCAGAGGAGTCAACCCTGATGGAATGGATTCGCCGTCAGCGTTATCTGATCGATTTCATTCTCTCATCCCTGCTGCGTCGCAAGGGGAAGAATTTTGGGTTGCTGCTGGTCTACACCCTGGTTGTCTTCATGTTGGCCTCGGTGATGCTGTTCACCCACGCGCTGAAGCGGGAAGTGGGCAATGTATTACAGGCCTCACCGGAAATTATATTGCAGCGCACCGAGGCGGGCCGGCACGCCCTGATACCCGCCGATTACCTGGAGAAGATCGGTCGCTTGCGCGGTGTGACCGGGCGCAAGGGGAGGCTGTGGGGCTATTTCTACGATGCGACGGTGAAGGCCAACTACACCCTGATGGTGGCCGATGAGCGGGAACTGGCGGATACCGAGGTGATTGTCGGCAGTGCCATCGCACGCGCCCGGGGTGTCGGCCCGGGGGATTATCTCACTTTCCGTTCACACGACGGAATCGCTTACAGTTTCATGATCAGAGAACTGCTGGATAGTGATACGGAGCTGTTCAGTGCTGATCTGGTGCTGATGTCCGAGCGGGCCTTCCGGGTTAGCCAGGGTGTGACCGGGGGCGGCTATACCGACATTGTGCTGTCGGTAAGCAATCCCAGGGAGTTGTCGAAGATCGCTGAGAAGCTCACCCAGCGCCTGCCGGATACCCGGCCGATCCTGAAACAGGAGATTCTGCGCACCTATGACGCCATTTTCTCCTGGCGGCAGGGGATTCTGTTCGTCCTGCTGGCGGGTGCCATCATGGCATTTGTGATCTTTGCCTGGGACAAGGCATCCGGTCTGAGCGCGGAAGAGAAACGGGAGATCGGCATTCTCAAGGCAATCGGCTGGGAGACCGGTGATGTGTTGCAGATGAAATTCTGGGAAGGTGCCATTCTCTCAGTGACGGCATTCTTCACTGGCTATCTGCTGGCCTACCTGCATGTGTTCTACGCTTCGGCCAGCCTGTTTGAGCCGGTGCTGAAAGGTTGGGCGGTACTCTATCCGGCCTTCCGGCTGGCACCGGTGGTCGATGGCCTGCAGATCGCCACGCTGTTTTCCTTTACCGTGTTCCCCTATGTGGTGGCGACCATTATCCCGATCTGGCAGGCCTCGGTGACAGATCCCGATGCGGTGATGAGGTAGCCGCTCATGCGCATTTCACTTCAGGATGTACATAAAGTTTTCAACCAGGGTAGGCCCAATGCCTATCCGGCGATCCGTGGCGTCACCCTGACTATTGAGCCGAACCAGGTGACCTGCCTCAAGGGAGCCAGTGGGTCGGGTAAAAGCACCTTGCTGTCGATGATCGGCTGCCTGTCACGTCCCACCTCGGGCCGTATCCATCTGGGAGAGCGAATGCTCTCCAGCCTGCCGGAACGCTTTCTGACCGATATTCGGCGCCACACCTTCGGCTTTATATTCCAGCAGTTCAATCTGATCAGTGGATTGACCGTGCTGGAAAATGTACTGCTGCCCGCCTATCCCCTGGCGCCGGATTTCAAGCAATTGAAGAAGTCAGCGAATGCGCTGCTGGAGCGGTTTGGCCTGCAGCACAAGGCACAGAGTCCGGTGCAGTGGCTGTCCGGTGGCGAGGCGCAACGGGTCGCTATCTGCCGGGCGCTGATCAATGATCCGCAGATCCTGATTGCCGATGAACCGACCGCCAATCTGGATACCCGGCTTTCCCATGCCTTTATGGGACAGGTCCGGCAGTTGCGCGAGATTGGCAAGACGGTGTTGATCACCAGCCATGATCCGGTGGTGTTTGAGTCGCCGGTGGTGGACCGGGTGATTGAGCTGTGTGACGGTCAGGTGGTGGAGGGCTGAGCATGTTGCTTAATCCCGCCATCATGGCGCTGATCCTGGTCTCCTTCGTGGTATTGCTGATGCTGCTGGTCGCCGCCGGTTTTGCCATTCACCTGCTGCGATTCTGGGACATGGCGAGTGGCAGTGAACGGCAGCTGCGGCTGGAGCGAAGAACTTATCTGATCTCCACCCTGCTGGCCTGGGCATTTGCCGCCGAGCTGGTTTCCCTGTTGCTCTATGTCTATAACGCCGAATCCATGTCAGGTCAGTTTGTTGGTGCCATGTGCGCCACCGGGGTACTGAATGTCAATGCCTGGGGTTGGCCGACACTGTTTCTGAAGGTGGCCGTCTTCTTCAGCGGGGCGACCTGGCTGACGCTGAATGCACTGGACAATCGGGGCTATGACTACCCGTTGATCCGATTGAAATACGGGCTGTTGCTGTTGCTGGTTCCCCTGGTTGCCACTGAGACCTGGTTGCAGCTGCGTTACTTTCTAGAGTTGCAACCGGATGTCATCACCTCCTGCTGCGGCTCGCTGTTCTCGGCCAACGACCGTGGCGTGGCGGGTGAGGTGACAGCGGTCTCACCACGGTGGGCGATGTGGAGCCTGTACCTTTCGGGTGCGCTGGTTCTGCTGTCCGGCCTGTTTTATCACCGCACGCGGCGGGGTGGTCTGCTGTTCGGCCTGTTGGCCCTGGTGGCCTTTTTGATTGCACTGGTTGCGATAGTATCGGTGATTTCACCTTACATTTACGCCCACCCCGAGCATCACTGCCCGTTCTGTATTCTCAAGTCCGGCCATGGATTCGCCGGCTACCTGCTCTACATTCCCCTGTTTGCCGCTACCGCCTGGGCGCTGGGTGTGGCTGTCGTGTCACCCTGGCAGCGGATATCCAGCCTGAGCGAGGCCGTGTCGACCAGCGGGACAAGGCTGGTGCGTCGATCATTGATGATGTTTGTCATTTTCTATCTTTCGGCCAGCGGATTTGTCTACAACTCCACTCTGGTTATGCAGGGGGTGTGGTGGTGAATCGGCGATGGTCATGGCTTCCGCTGCTAACGGTTCTGCTGTTGGCCGGTTGTGACTCATCGGACCAGTCGCTGGTGCTCGGTAAATCGGTGCCTGCTGTTGAACTGGAGCGGTTTGAGGGAGGTCGGCTGCAGTTTCCAGGCGCCCTTCGGGGTCGCATGGTGCTGATCCATTTCTGGGCTGATTGGTGTGCGCTCTGCCGGGATGAATTGTTGGGATCGGAACTGCTCTACCGGCGGTACCGTGACCAGGGGCTGGAGGTGCTTGCCATTAATCTTCAACAGCCTCGTGAAACTGTCCGATCCTATCTGGCAGGTCTGGATATCAGCTACCCGGTCTTGCTCGATAGCAGTGGCGAGATGGCCCGGCGTTACGGCGTGTCCGCGCTGCCGCTGGTATATCTGCTGGATCGTCAGGGCAGGCTGTATACGCGGATACTGGGTGGTGCATCCCCGGACCAATTGGAGCAGATTATCAAGCGGCTGCTGTAGGCGATTTGAAGGCCGGGCCGACCTGCGGTTTGGGCCCGGCGTTGTGAAACAACACCGCAGAGTTAGTAATTGATAGGGAGAGACGTGATGTGTGAAGAGAAAAAAATTGATCGGCGGGGCATGTTGAAACTTCTGGCCGTGGCCGGACTCGGCAGTCTGGCGGGTCCGGTTGTTGCCGGACCCGGCGTTGGTGCCATGGTACCCGGCAAAGGTTGGGTGAAATCCTCTGGCGAGCAGTGTCAGGGGGATGGGACGCCACTGCAGTTCATTCCGAAAACTGCACCGGACGGTAACCCGCTGGAGAATGAGCTGGAGAAATATCCTGCCTGTCCCTACTGCGGGATGAACCGGACCCAGTGGAATCACAGCCGCCATCTGGTTCAGTATGATGATGATCTGGTGGATGGCACCTGTTCCATTCACTGCCTGGCCATCAGCCTTTCGCTCAATCTTGATCGCGGTCCCAAGGCGATCTATGCCGCGGATTTCGGTGCCGCCGGAAAGGTCAAGCCGCTGGTCAAAGTGGATGAGGCCACCTACCTGATCGGCTCCAAGCTCAAGGGGACCATGACTGCCAACAGCAAGATGGCTTTTGCCTCAGCAGAGACGGCGAAGGCGGCCCAGGCGGAGCAGGGGGGTGAGCTGGCTTCATTCGATGAAGGGTTGAAGGCGGCTTATCTCGGCATGGCGCAGGATACGATGATGATCCGCAAACGACGTGCCGAGATGGTGAAAAAGATGCAGATGATGAAAATGAAAAAAAGCGGTGGCTGATAGTGCACTTTGGCGGTGGATTTTGGCCACGGTAATCCACCGCCTTGAAATGAACTGCCAAGAGGAAGAGTAGCCAGTGAATCTGATATTGAAATGCAGCATGGTACTGCTGCTGATGTTTGGGTTGGTTCTGGACGCTGCCGCGGGTCCGGTCGAAACCCCGGCCCCCAATGTGGATGATACCTGTCCGGTATGCGGCATGTTCGTCGCCAAGTATCCGGCCTGGGTGGCTACCGTACGCTACCAGGATGGACATTTGCACCATTTTGACGGCGCCAAGGATCTGTATAAATACTTGCGGGATCTGCCGCGCTGGGCGCCTGGACACCGCCACGAGGATATTCAGACGATTGCTGTCACCGAGTACTACACACTGACCCGCATCGATGCCCGGGAAGCCTGGTTTGTGATCGGCTCGGATGTACTGGGTCCGATGGGCCATGAGCTGATACCGTTGGAGACCCTTGAGGACGCCGAGGAGTTCATGCGGGATCACCAGGGGGTGCGGATTCTGCGCCAGGATGAAGTGACAACAGAACTGCTGGAGAAGCTCGACCAGGGCGTGTTCGAGTAGGGGGTAGTCAGGGGTGAAGTCTTAATCACCGAAGGAGCGGCTTCAGCCGCTCCTTCGGTCTGGGGGGCGATTTATTTCCACCTCAGAAAATTGTCATATCGCGCCAGATGGCGCCAGGGGTGGTGTCCGGTCTACGCGTAGCGGCGTCGAGGCGCCTATTTGGCCTGGGGCAGGGCGGCGTAGAGGCCGGTCACTTCGTTCATCTGTCCCAGTATCTTGTCCAGCATGCGCGCCACCAGTCCCGGTACGAACTCATCCTCGCCCATGCGGTTGCTCAGGTTATACAGGTCCCAGTTCTGCTTCACCTGACTGAGGATGGCGCTGATCTCCGGGGTGTTTTCATTGGCGTTGATCAGCTCCTGCAGTGCCGTATCGAACTCACTGGTGGCGGCCTTGTAGTCCTGCCGATAGAGTTCATCAGCAAATTTCCAGCTCATCAGCATATAGAGATTGCCCATGCGCTGGCTGAGCATGCGCTGGCGTCCGGCAATGTTCACCAGATGACCCTGGTTGGTTCCAGACTCATCGGCCAGAATCAGTACCACCTGGTGGGCCGCGGCCAGCAGGCGTTCCGCGTTGGCCCTCAGTTCCTCTGCCTTTTCCCTTTGCACCGGACCGGTGGCGATCTGCTTGACCGGAATCCAGAGTTTTTCCACCAGCGCAAGCCCGCGGGTGGCCTCGGGATTGGTGGTAAAATCTTTCAGCTGCTTAAGTTGCAGTTCGAACAGGTCGATGGATTCGCCAAGATGTTTTTTGGCCACCCGATAGCGCACGTCCTGCCCCATCTGCAGGTAGGATTTGACGATGCGCTGGCTCAGCATGCGTTGGCGTCCCGCCTTGTTGATGGCCTCGGCGAGGGTAATGTCCGAGGCGGCTTGGGCGGCCGGTAGCTGGCACAGCAGGATAAGCAGTCCGTACACAACGGCCTGTACGCTTTTTTTGATCATGAGGCTGACTCCCGATTTTACTTATGAATTAAAGTTATAACCTGCGTGCTTGAACAGAATCAAGGGACGGCCGTTCGCTGCGTCCCGGTAATTGGCTATTCTGCACAATATGTTTTCGTTTGGATGGCCGGTCAGTTGCCGTGCAGGGTAATGCTCCCGACAGCAAAATCCCCCGCCTGATTGCGGATCGCCAGTTGCTTGAACGGGTAGCGGAAAGAGTGATCGCGTACCTGAATCAACTCTTTCTCATCCAGCAACACCTCAATCCGTCCATTGGGGTCGCGACGCCACTCAATGGCGTGGGTCTGGCCGTCACCGATGTTATCCATCTCCATGCTTTCGATCACCCGGGTCCTGCCGTTGATTCGGCTTACCAGCTCCAGGGTCGAGCGCTCGCCCAGCATCAGGATCAACCGGTAGCCGGTGTCGCCCTGGCTTCCCTGATACAGTCCGAACTCAATCTGCCCGGTCTCTCGGGGCGGATTATGCGCAGAGATCTCCAGTTGTAACGCGAATACAGTGGGAATCTGCAACGGCAGTTGAATCTCGGCTGGCTCGTTACGTTTCTCCACCACCTCTTCGCCGGGTTGATCATTCTCCTTGCCGCGCAGCGCTTCCTGCAGCAGGGCGCCCAGCAACGCCTTTCCCAGGTCCTGTTTCTTTTCCTGGGGAGCCGGTTGGGCCGGTTCCTCCTGAGCTGCTTCACTGCGGGAGCGCAGCCCCAGCCGGCCATCTACCCAGAATTGTCCGGAGACGACATCCCAGCTGGGGTTCTGGTCATAATTGCCATCGGAAAAATCTTCCATCAGTAATTCGTTGCGCCAGGGCCAGTCGTGGCGGCTGATGAGATCTTCCAGGTCATTCAGTAGCCAGCGATCGGCCGCCCGCTGCTGGCGGGCCTTGTCGGTCAGCTCCCGGAGCTGGTCGACCAGGGCTTGCAGCTGTTCGTTATCGGAGTTCGCGGTGAACGCCGGAGTGGAGGCGAACAGCAGGGTCATGCAGGCAAAGGCAACAAGGATGCGCATTAGCGATTTTCTCCCTATTTCGTGAACCGTCATCTCCTTAGCGTCCGAAAACCCCTATCCATGAGCAGTTTTTTTGGAGCAAAGCGATTTTCCGCGTCAGCCGGGATTATATCAACTGGATGGCGACGCTATGACCGCAAGGTGTTAAAATACCCTATTTTTCCCGGCGGAGATGGCTGTCATGTTCAGTAAAGATATGCAGATCGGTGGTTATGATGATGAGCTCTGGGAGGCGATCCAGTCGGAGGAGGTCCGGCAGGAGGAGCATATTGAGCTGATTGCTTCGGAAAACTACACCAGCCCGCGGGTGATGCAGGCCCAGGGCAGCGTGCTGACCAACAAGTATGCCGAAGGCTATCCCGGCAAGCGCTACTACGGTGGCTGTGAGTATGTCGATATCGCCGAGCAGCTTGCGATCGACCGCGCCAAGGCGCTGTTCGGCGCCGATTATGCCAATGTCCAGCCGCACTCCGGCTCCCAGGCGAATGCGGCGGTCTACATGGCCCTCTGTCAGCCGGGCGACACCGTGCTGGGCATGAGCCTGGCCCACGGCGGTCATCTGACCCACGGTGCCAAGCCCAACTTCTCCGGCAAGCTCTACAACGCTATCCAGTACGGCCTCGATCCCGCCACCGGTGAGATCGATTATGCCGAGGTGGAACGTTTGGCCCGTGAGCACAAGCCGAAGATGATCGTGGCCGGTTTCTCGGCCTACTCCCGGGTAATCGACTGGCAGCGCTTCCGCGCTATCGCCGATGAAGTGGGCGCCTACTTTTTTGTCGACATGGCCCACGTGGCCGGACTGATCGCCGCCGGCCTCTACCCGAGCCCGGTGCAGATCGCCGATGTCACCACCACCACCACCCACAAGACCCTGCGCGGTCCGCGTGGTGGGCTGATCCTGGCCAAGGCCAACCCGGAGCTGGAAAAGAAGCTCAACTCGCTGGTCTTCCCTGGCACCCAGGGCGGACCGCTGATGCATGTGATTGCCGCCAAGGCGGTGGCCTTCAAGGAGGCGATGGAGCCCGAATTCAAGGCCTATCAGCAGCAGGTGATGACCAATGCCCAGGCCATGGCCAGTGTCTTCATCGAGCGTGGCTACGACGTGGTCTCCGGCGGCACCAATGACCATCTGTTCCTGGTCAGCTTCATTCAGGCGGGCCTTACCGGCAAGGATGTGGATGCCTGGCTGGGTGCGGCAAACATCACGGTCAACATGAACGCGGTGCCAAATGATCCCCAGTCGCCCTTTATCACCAGTGGTATCCGGGTTGGCACCCCCGCCCTGACCACTCGTGGCGTCGGGGAAGCCGAGGCGAAGGAGCTGGCGGGCTGGATGTGCGACGTGATCGATGCCCGGGGTGATCAGGCGGCCATCGACCGGGTCAAGGCCCTGGTGTTGGATCTCTGCAAGCGCCATCCGGTTTACAAGTAAGCATATTATCGGGGCCGGGTTAGATCCGGCCCCACTCTTCAGGCCCTAGATCATGCGATGCCCTTTCTGCGGTGCCCAGGATACCAAGGTGGTGGATTCCCGACTGTTCGGGGATGGGGATCAGGTGCGCCGGCGGCGTGAATGCGCCATCTGCAAGGAGCGTTTCACCACTTACGAGACGGCCGAGCTGACCCTGCCCCTGCTGATCAAGCAGGACGGCAGCCGGGTGCCGTTCGATGGTCGCAAGCTGGCCTCCGGTATGTCCCGAGCCTTGGAAAAACGCCCGGTCAGTGCCGAGCAGGTGGATGATGCCATCAGCCATATCCGCCGCAAGCTGCTGGCCCATGGTGAGCGGGAAGTGCCGTCGCGGCAGATCGGTGAGTGGGTCATGGAGGAGCTGCGGGCGCTGGACCAGGTGGCTTATGTGCGTTTCGCCTCGGTCTATCGCAGTTTTGAGGATGTGAACGCCTTCCGTGAAGAGATAGAACGGCTGGAGAAACAGTTGCCGCCGGATGTGCGTCGTCATCAGCTGGATCTGCTCAATGGCGATAAAGACGATGACGCCTGAGGATTTCAGTTTTATGGCCCGGGCGATCCGCCTGGCCGAACAGGGCATTTACACCACCCATCCCAATCCCCGCGTCGGCTGTGTGCTGGTGCGTGAGGGAGAAATTGTCGGTGAGGGCTTTCACCGTCGCGCCGGTGAACCTCATGCGGAACGCAACGCCCTGGCAGAGGCCGGGGAGCGGGCGCGCGGCGCCACCGCCTACGTGACCCTGGAACCCTGCTGCCATCATGGCAGGACACCACCCTGCAGCGATGGTCTGATTGAGGCCGGCGTGACGCGGGTGGTGGTGGCCATGACAGACCCCAATCCACGGGTAGCCGGCCAGGGGATTGCCCAGCTGGAGGCGGCCGGCATCCGGGTTGACCAAGGGGTGATGACGGATCAGGCGATGGCCCTGAATCCCGGTTTTATCGCGCGCATGAGTCGTGGCCGGCCCTTCGTGCGCTGCAAGCTGGCCATGAGCCTGGACGGGCGAACCGCCATGGCCAGTGGCGAGAGCAAATGGATTACCGGTGCTGAAGCACGGAAAGATGTGCAGCGGTTGCGTGCCCGCAGTGACGCCATTGTTACCGGCATCGGTACGGTGCTGGCGGACGATCCGTCTATGAATGTGCGGCTGGGTGTCGCCGAACTGCCGGGGGTGGAGTCCGCCGCCTACCTGCTGCAGCCGCTGCGGGTGGTGCTGGATCCCGATCTGCAGACATCGCCCTCCGCCCGGTTGCTGAGTCTGCCGGGAGAAACTCTGATTGTTACCGCCTCCGAAAACGAGAAGCGGCGACAGGCCTTGCTGGCGGTGGGTGCCGAGGTGATCCTGCTGCCGCGGCACGGTATCGGGATCGATCTGGATCTGCTGATGGAGAGACTGGCGCAGAGTGGTATCAATGAGGTGCTGATCGAGTCCGGCCCCACCCTGGCCGGGGCGGCGGTAGCGGCGGATGTGGTGGATGAGCTGGTTATCTATGCGGCACCGACCCTGATGGGCAGCGATGCCAGGGGGCTGCTCAACCTGCCGGCCCTGACTGAAATGAAAGACCGCATCGCGCTGGAGATACTGGATCTGCGCATGGTCGGTGCCGATCTGCGGATCCGGGCGCGACCAACACGCATTATTCAAGGTGGGTGACGAGATGTTCACAGGCATTATTCAGGCTGTCGGTACCCTTGCCGGCCGGGAACTGCGGGGCGGCGATCTGCGCCTGGCGATTCGCAGCAACAAGCTGCCGCTGGCGGATGTGCAGCTGGGCGACAGCATAGCAACCAACGGGGTCTGCCTGACGGTGATCGAGCTGACCGGCGACGGCTATGTGGCCGATGTGTCGCGCGAGACCCTGGCCCTCAGCACGCTGTCCGATCTGGCGGTGGGCAGTCGGGTCAATCTGGAGAAGGCGCTGACCCTGAGCACGCCGCTGGGCGGCCATCTGGTCAGCGGCCACGTGGATGGGATGGGGACCATCCTGGAGCGTCGCGAAGAGGCACGCTCCATCCGCTTTCTGGTGGAGGCCCCAAAGGCGCTGGCACGCTATATTGCCCACAAGGGGTCGATCTGCATTGACGGGGCCAGCCTGACGGTGAATGCGGTGGACGGCCACCGGTTCGATCTGAATATCGTTCCCCACACCCGGCAGGAGACCATCACGGCCGATTACCGCCCGGGCAGCCGGGTCAATCTGGAAGTGGATCTGCTGGCGCGCTATCTGGAGCGGCTGCTGCTGGGCGAGCAGGCGGCCGAACCGGCCAGAGCCGAATCGGGTGTCACTCTGGCGCTGCTGGCGGAGCGCGGATTCCTGCGCTGATCCCACAGGGCCAACCGCTGTGGTTGCCCTCAAGGTTTCGATCTTCGTAGGGTGGATAAGCCGGCAGGCGCATCCACCATTACCCTGGTGGATGCGCTATCGCTTATCCACCCTACGGTCCTGTACTTGACTCGGGGGTTCTGAAATCGGCTGATCGGGGCTGGCACGGGGGCCTGCCCCTACAACTGTTATTTAATCTCTTGGGTGTTTCCCCCGGCTTTGTTACACTTTTCTGCTATTTTTCGGTGCTTCGAGGCACGGTAGTGACTATGGCTTTTAATACGACAGAAGAAATAATCGAGGATCTCCGTCAGGGCCGGATGGTGATCATCATGGACGACGAGGATCGCGAGAACGAGGGTGATCTGCTGATGGCCGCCGAGGCGGTGACGCCCGAGGCGATCAACTTCATGGCCCGCTACGGGCGCGGACTGATCTGCCTGACCCTGACCAAGGAGCGCTGCCAGCAGTTGCGTCTGCCCCTGATGGTGGGAGTCAATGAATCCCAGCATGCCACCAACTTTACCGTCTCCATCGAGGCGGCCGAGGGCGTGACCACCGGTATCTCGGCGGCGGATCGCGCCACTACGGTGCTGGCGGCGGTCAAAGAGGATGCCATGCCCCAGGATCTGGTGCAGCCCGGCCACATCTTTCCGTTGATGGCGCAGCCCGGCGGTGTGCTGGTGCGGGCCGGGCATACCGAGGCCGGTTGCGACCTGGCCCGGCTGGCCGGCTTCAACCCGGCGGCGGCGATTGTCGAAATCCTCAATGAGGACGGCAGCATGGCACGCAGGCCCGACCTGGAGAAGTTCGCCCAGGAGCACAATCTGAAGATCGGTACCATTGCCGACCTGATTCACTACAGGGTCAGCAATGAGAAGACCATCGAGCGGGTCAGTGAGTGTACCCTGCCGACCGAGTATGGTGATTTTCGCCTGGTGGCCTATCAGGATTGCGTTGATCCGGAATTGCATCTGGCTCTGGTGATCGGCGACGTGGATACCAGCCAGCCGGTGCTGGTGCGGGTACATATGCAGAATACCCTGTGTGATCTGTTCTCCACCAATCATGCCGGTTGCAGCTGGCCGCTGCGTAATGCCATGAAGCAGATCGCCCAGGCGGGTTCGGGCATTATCGTGGTGCTGCGCAATCATGACACCACCCGGGACATGATCCAGCGCATGCGCGATTTCCAGTATCACGACAAGGACCAGAACGTGCCGGCCAGGGACCCCAAGCGTCACCTGCGTACCTACGGCATCGGTGCGCAGATCCTGTGTGATCTGGGTGTGCAGAAGATGCGCGTGCTGAGCGCGCCGAAGAGCCTGCACGCCATCTCCGGATTCGATCTGGAGATCGTCGAGTACGTGGCCTGTGAATAAGAGCCCTGCCGCCCTGTTAAATTATTCAATCGGGAAGCTTCCCGCAAACTAAGGTTGTATGAAAAGATGGCTATTAAAACCATAGAGGGTTCACTGACGGTACAGAGCGCACGCTTCTGCCTGGTGGTGGCGCGATTCAACAGTTTTGTCGTTGAGAGTCTGCTGGATGGGGCGATTGATGCCCTCAAACGCCATGGCGCCAGTGATGCCGATATCACCATCGTGCGGGTGCCCGGTGCGTTCGAGATGCCGCTGGTGCTGGAGAAACTGGCGGCCAAGGGCGGCTATGACGCCATTGTCGCGCTGGGTGCGGTGATTCGTGGTGGCACGCCGCACTTTGATTTTGTCGCCGGCGAGTGTGTCAAGGGCATGGCCCAGGTGACCCTCAAGCATCAGGTGCCGATCGCCTTTGGCGTATTGACGGTGGATACCATCGAGCAGGCCATCGAGCGGGCCGGCACCAAGGCCGGCAACAAGGGAGCGGAAGCAGCCATGTCCGCTATCGAGATGGTCAATGTCTTGCGCCAGATCGACTGAATGAGCATCGACTGAATGAGCAAAAAACGAAGCCAGGCCAGGCATCACGCGGTACAGGCCATCTACCAGTGGCAGGTCGCGGGTCAGGATATCAAGGATATCCGCAATCAGTTCGTGGCGGATCAGAAGCCGGACAGTTTCGAACTGGCCTATTTCGAGGCCTTGCTGCACGGCGTACCGGCCCATCTGGATGAGCTGGATGAACTGCTGGGGCCCTATCTTGACCGCTCCATCGAGAGCGTTGATCCGGTCGAGCGGGCGATTCTGCGCCTCGGCGCATTCGAACTGCGCTACCAGTTGGAGGTGCCCTACAAGGTGATCATCAACGAGTCGATCGAGCTGTCCAAGGTGTTTGGCGCCGAGCAGGGCCACAAGTATGTCAACGGTGTGCTGGACAAGCTGGCCCGTCAACTGCGCAAGGGCGAGCTGAAGAAGTAGCTGGCGCCTATCGCTGCAGGTCCGTTTTGGCGGGCATCACCCGCCCTATTGTATAGGGCGCCCTGTGGGCGCCGATTGAACACAGGGTACCGCCAAACATCATGCCGGCCTCCGAATTCCAACTGATCGAACGCTACTTCTCCCGTCTCGGCGCGGAGCGGGCGGATGTGCCGTTGGGGGCGGGAGATGACTGCGCCCTGTTGCAGGTTCCCGAGGGCAAGCTGCTGGCGGTCAGTATCGATACCCTGGTCGAGGGTACCCATTTCCTGCCCGGCGCCGATGCCGAATCCCTGGGGCACAAGGCACTGGCGGTCAATCTCAGTGACCTGGCGGCGATGGGCGCCGAGCCCGCCTGGGTCACCCTGGCCCTGACCCTGCCGCGGGTGGATGAGGCGTGGATCGAGGCGTTTTGTCGTGGTTTCGCCGCGCTGGCCTCCCGCTACCAGGTGCAACTGGTGGGAGGGGATACCACACGCGGTCCCCTGAGTATCTCGGTACAGGCGCATGGCTTTGTCGAACCGGGCCAGGCGTTGCGGCGTGACGCGGCGAAACCGGGCGATCTGATCTATGTGACCGGTACCCTGGGTGATGCCGGGCTGGCCCTGTTGGCCGCCAGCGGCCGTTATGACGCAGGGGATCAACGTGTGGTTTTGCAGCGGCGGCTGGATCGGCCCGAACCCCGTATTGAAGTGGCCCAGGCCCTGCGTGACCTGGCCACAGGAGCGATCGATATCTCTGATGGCCTGCTTTCCGATCTGGGGCATATCTGTGACAAGAGCGGCGTTGGCGCGACCATCCGGCAGGCGGCCATTCCCCTCTCCGAACCAATGGCCGCTTATTTGCAGACCACGGGAGACTGGTCGATACCACTTGCTGCCGGGGATGATTATGAGCTCTGCCTCATTATCCCGGCCGCCCGTCAGGCGAGGGTAGAGGCGGTTGGGCAGCGACTGGAAGTCCCGTTGAGCCTGATCGGCCGAATCGAGGCCGGTAGCGGCATTAGCTGCACCGATGAAGCAGGCAACCCCATTGCCCTCGTCCAGGGAGGATATGACCATTTCAGCGCACCCTGAACTACGGCCAAACTGGCATAACCCGATCCATCTGCTGGCCTTTGGCCTGGGCTCCGGTGCGGCGCCCAAGGCTCCCGGCACCTTCGGCACACTGGCGGCGGTACCCCTCTATCTGCTGCTCCAGCCTCTGGCCAATCTGCAGTATCTGGTTTTGGTGCTGCTGCTGTTCCTGCTCGGTATCTGGCTCTGCGGCCGCACCTCCCGGGATCTGGGAGTACATGACCACGGCGGCATCGTCTGGGATGAGTGGGTCGGCTTTCTGCTCACCATGTGGATGGCGCCCCCGGGCTGGTACTGGTTGCTGGCGGGGTTCTGCCTGTTCCGCCTGTTCGATATCCTCAAGCCCTGGCCGATCGGCTGGCTCGACCGACGGGTCTCCGGCGGGTTGGGGATTATGCTGGATGACGTGTTGGCTGGAATCTTTGGTCTTGCCCTCATTCAACTGGCTGCGTATCTGTTAGTCTAGGAAAGCAATGCCGGATCTGACGGAGAAAACAGCATGACCCGCTTACCCTCTAAACGCCACTTCGCCATTTTATTACTCTTTCCGGGTTGCCTGCTTTGGTCGGCGTCTGTGCTGGCCGTGGAGAAAGTCCGGGTGATGGCCCTGTTTGCCGATAAGGCGATGTTGCAGATCGATGGTAAACAGCGGCTGCTCAGGGCCGGTCAGAAGAGTCCGGAGGGGGTGCTGCTGGTCTCCGCCGACGCCAACGGGGCGGTAATCGAGGTGAATGGCAAGCGGGATAGTTACAGCCTGGGTTCGCAGGTCGGTGGTCACTTCGCCCAGCGGCAGATGGCCGAGGTGAAAATCTGGGCGGATAATCGCGGCTCCTACAACACCATGGGTAGCATCAACGGCCGCATGGTGGACATGTTGGTGGATACTGGCGCGACCACCATTGCCATGAGTGAGGTGGAAGCGAAGCGTCTGGGTATCCCCTACCGCATTCGGGGAGAGAAGACCGGCGTGCGCACTGCTTCCGGTTTTGCCAAGGCCTATGCCATCACGCTCGATCAGGTGCAGGTGGGTGAACTGGTGCTGCAACAGGTCGAGGCCGTGGTGGTGGAAGGCAACAGCCCGCACCGGGTACTGCTCGGCATGAGTTTTCTCAGCCGGGTGAAGATGGAGCACAAGGGCACCCTCATGGTCCTGCAGAGCAAGTTCTGATCAGGTCCCCGGCTTGCGTCTATTCGCTAGAACGCCCAAATAATTGACAATAGCATTGCCCAGGCGATGACACTGGCGGCCATGATGGTATAGGTGACCGACATTGCCTCCACGTCCTCCCGTATCAGTTTAAGTCCCTGAAGTCCGTGATAGACCAGGAGACAGGAGGCGGCCAGCGCGGCGAGCGCAATGAGCATGTTGACCACCAGGCTGGGGATCAGCAGTCCCAGGGCTGAGAGCCAGAGTGGAATCGGTGCCAGGGCGGCCAGCAGGTAGGTGTCATGCAGGCTTATCTCGGGATGGTGGGTGCCGGCAACTTCATGAATCAACCAGCCCATTACGGCAAAGCTCAACAGTTCTGCCAGAAAGAAGATGGTGGTGATGAACTGCCACGCCTTGTCGCCAAACCCGGGAATGAAGGCATCGCCATAGTGGGTGCCGGCATAATAGAGCATAACCGGCGGGATCAGTGACATCGGCAGAACGATAAACATGACCAATGAAACAACTGAGGGTCGGCGGCTGCGCAGTTCGTCCCATCCCGTGCTGGAGGAGAAAGGGGTCTGAATCAGGTGGGCAAAGTGCATGGATCACCTCCGCTGTTTAAATATCATACTATGATATAAAAAGTAGTTGTCCTTCAAAAGTGTGTCAAGGGGAGTACCTTGGAAATCGGTCCAGCCAGTAGTCTTGATTCGTTGAGCAAGCGGGATTTTGAGCGTCTTTCGCATTTCCGCTATCGACTGCGCTGTTTTTTGCGCTATAGCGAGGATCTGTGCAGTGAGTATGGCGTGACTTCGTTGCAATATCAGTTGTTGCTGCACCTGAAGGGTTTTCAGGGGCGGGAGTGGGCGACGGTGGGAGAGTTGGCCGAGCGTCTTCAGGCCAAGCACCACGGCACGGTTGCGCTGGTGGATCGCTGTGAACAGGTGGGACTGGTGGAGCGCAAGCGGGGCCGCGAGGATCGGCGGCGGATTGAAGTGCATCTGCTGGAAAAGGGGGCTCGACTGGTTGAGTGCATTGCCCAGCGGCACCAGCCGGAGTTGCAACTGTTGCGGGAAGAGTTCCGGTTGCCGGGCTGGGAGTGAAGCCGACAGGGCTATTCGAGAGATACCTTCAGGTAAGCTCAGTTTGTCTAATGCGGTTTGTCGGAATCCATTTGCTGTTCACCATGGGTCTGCTCCGACTTCAGCTCGAACAGTGAGGGGATCAGAAACGGATCATCAAAGTGGCGCCGGCCGACAAAGGCGATGGCGTGGCGGCCGACCTGGCGCATGGCCCCCGGTGAGCGAATGCCCATGGGCCAGAGAATAAACCGTTCCGGTCGCGCGCTGCCCGTCACCAGACCGTGGTCGGAAAACAGGCTGTGATTGCCTGAGTCTGCGGGCAGGGAACGCAGCCGATCATAGGGCTGGCTTTGCATGGTCAGGGTGTTCTGCCCCGTGCCTGGCGGATAGAGTCGTTCGATGTAGTGGGTGACCGGGGCGATGCGCACTACCAGGGAGTCGTGGGGAGCCGCTTGCGGCACCAGTGGTGGCTCGGTAAACGGTTGCCGGGTCGGACGCAATTGCAGCCGTGCGGTCGGAAATGCCATGTAGTAACAGCCGCATTGATGGATGCTGTCATACAGCCAGGGTGTGCCGTCCGGTCCGAGCGTCACGCGCCAGAGCAGGCCGTCAAAACGGCCGCCATAAATATCACGACTCGGGCGCGCCGGGAACCAGACCAGATAATTGAGTTGCAACAGTACCCGGTTCTCGAAACGGGTGTAACTGATCAGCCGGTATTCCGTGGCAGTGCGGGTATCCACCGTGCCGCCGTCCAGCCACTTCACCGTGCCGATACGGTCATCATCGCTGGCCACATCCACCTCCCATACCGGGGCGTGGCGCATGAACAGCCGTCTGGCCGTATCCTCGCTCAAGACCGGAATCCCCAGCGCATCGAGATCCCAATGGGGTGAGGTGCTCTCGACAGTATCAGGGCGGCGGGTTGACCAGCGCGTGAGAGAACCGGACACGGGTAGTTCGCTCAGAGGCCGCGCATAGCCTGCTTGCGTGCGGTCATGCCACCGCTGTATGCCCAGTGATACCAATTGCGCCGTTAAGGGATAAAGGCCGAACACCCGCCAGCTCATCACATAATCATCCGCCACCACAGTTGCGCTGCGAAGCTGGCTGAGCGAATCCGGATCGCGCAACAGCGCCTGGCGCAACTGCTCCCGGCAGTGATCCAGCTCTTCCAGCCGGGACTGGGCTGTCCGGCGAACAGCCGGATCGGGCAGGTTGTTTATTTCCAGTTGGCGGGCAATCCTGTCCAGTGCCGCCAGGTGGTGGGTCCACTGCTCCAGTTGAGCGGCGCCGGAGGCCTCGTTACGGAAGGAGGCGAGGAAGCGGTTGCTGCGCAGATAGGGAAACCCCGGGATGCGGCTAACCCCCTGATCGCGCCGTCCGGCCTGATCGATGATCTGGTCACTATCCACAAACAGTTGCGTGCAGCCGGGTTGGCGTTGGTCAACCGCATCCCGGACGGGTGGTGATGTGGCGCAACCGGTCAGCAACATCAGTAGCAGAATGGCCGGTATGAGTGGAGCGAAGTGACGACGTGATCGCCCTGAACAGACGCACATAGACCCTCCTGAAGCGATCCATATTGTGGGCAGTGGTGAAAGTCTGTAGCCCGATAGAGAGTGTAGCTGTCTCGCAGTACAATCCCCCGAAATGGGTTATAAATCGGATATACCCGCTGTGCGACAGCGGAGATGCCGGTTGGTCCCCCGATGATATGGAATCTGTTTTGACGTGAAACGACTTTTTCTGGCGCTGGATATTCCGGGCGCGGTCAAGGATGCCCTGCTTGGTTTTCAGCCCGGGCCAGGTGCCGGGCTGCGCCCGGTGAGCAGGGAGGGGCTGCACCTTACCCTCTGCTTTATCGGTGTTGCGGATATTGAACAGGTGCACCGGGCGATTCGTCTTCTTCGGCCCCGGGAGTTTTCGCTTCAGATCCGGGGGCTGGGGCGATACGGTCACGCCAAAGGCGGGGTGCTTTGGGCGGGAGTGGAGCCTTGCAAAGGGATATTGGCCCTGCAGAGGCGTCTGTCGGTCGCCCTGTCGCAGGCGGATATCCCGGTCGACACCAAGCGATTTCGTCCCCACATCACCCTGGCCCGCTACAAGGCGGGCGTGTCGAAGTGCAGGATTGAGCGGTTCCTGCAGCAGAGCGATCGGCTGGTACTTGACCCCGTCCGGATTCGTCAGTTTCTGCTTTTCTCCAGTGATACTCGATCGGAAGGTGCGGTGTACAGGATAGAGCGCAGGTATCCTCCGATCGGCAATGGCAGAAACCGGCCTATCTGATCTCTACAAGTGTCATCCATGCGCTTGCCTCATCAGGTCGAGTAATGAGCGGCTAATATTTTACCTGAACAGCCCTGAGTTGGAGGGGTAGCCAGATGTTAGTGAATGGATTTTCGCCGCCGGCCTAGACCTCGGCCTGTTGTTCGACCTCGTTGCCCCACAGCATCGCCTCACGCCAGACGCCTGAGATCAGATGTTCCTTGATTTGCAATAGCCGGGCCTGCTGGCTGATAGCTTCGCTGTCCGCCGTCTCAATAGCGGTCGCAAGCTTCAGGTATGTCCCGAAACGCCCCTTGCCGGTCAACAGCCCCTGGGCCAGCGGTTCCTGCAACGACAGTATCGGCAGCAACTGATCCATACTAACGTCGAGCATTACATCGAGCAGTGACAGCAGGCCGAATAGAAACAGGCTGTCTGGCTCCAGCTCTCCGCGCTGCGCATCCTCGGCAATCAGCAATTCGAAAAAACGCGCCCGTACGATGGACATGCGATACAGTTCCGGGGTGATTTTGCGGGCCCCCATGTCTGACAACACCACCATGCGCAGCCAGTATTTGAGCCGCACCATCCCCAGCAGGGAAATGGCATGCTGAATAGACTTGATCTTCACCGAAAAACAGAAAGCCGCTGAATTGAGGAGTCGCAGCAGCCGGAAGGCAATGCTGGGGTCACGTTCAATCAGGCGGGTGTAGTCCTGGGGTGTCGCCTCTTCCTGTTCAAGTAACGCAAGGGTCTTGATCTTGGAGAAACAGGTCGCCGAGAGTTTCTTGCCCGAGATGGTCTGGGGGTGGGCAAAATAGTATCCCTGAAACAGGTCGAAGCCCATCTCCTGCAAGTGAGGCACATGAGCAGGGTTCTCCACTTTTTCGGCCAGCGTGAGCACCCGCTCCGGCACCCGCGCCACCAGCGCGGCGATCTGTTCCAGCTCCAGTCCCAGCAGGTCAATCTTGATAATGTCGGCATACTCCATCAACTGCGACAGATTGGCTTCACCCCGATAATCGTCAATGGCGATCAGATAGCCCTCCTGTTTCAGTTCAATGATCGCCTTGATCACCTCGGGACTGGCCGTTACCGATTCCAGCACCTCGACCACGGTAACCCCCGGGGGCAGGCCCTTGGGAGCCCCGTCAAGCAGCAGTTTTTCGGTGTAATTGATGAAAATCCGCTTGGACGGCTTGAAATCGGTATCGGGACAAACCAGACCGGCAGTGGCGACGCAGGCGGTAGCCAGATCATAGTCGTCAATCTCGGCCGTACGGCAGTCGGCGCTCTTGCGATACAACAACTCGTAACCCCAGATTGAGCCACTGCGGTCGAAGATCGGTTGCCGGGCAAAAAAGATGTCGGAATAGAGGCTGTCTGGAGGCTGGTTGGACATACGGCCGATCCTGGATGGGAATCATCATTACTGGGAACACAAGCGCTAGGCATGTCTGTTATTTTTTGCGGCCACAACGTTGGAAATACCGCTGGGGCATATTATACATGGATGGTCACCGTGGTGACGAATTTCGTAAAGCGTCATATTATTGACGGCGCCTGGAGGATAATGAGGGTCCAATCATTTTGTGTATTTCTCTACCGATGAAGCGGGACGGGGGAGTAGCGCCCTTGTCGTGACATCAGGTCCGGGCTGTCCGGTCGCACCCGACAGGAGAGGTTGGATGTTCTTGATATTTTCTGATTCAGATGACCGGTGATCTACCACAACAAGTTGCTCAAATATAATTGACTAGGCTTTCGATGTGCGATTGGCGATAGCAGTATTGTGCCGCTCCTGTATTCGCTGTGTCGCCTCGGCCAGGGGTTCAAGTCCCAACTCCTTGCGCAACATGTCCACTTTCGCGGGGTCATTTATCGGCAGGGGATAAGCTATACCGTTTTTATCAATATCATGCTGAGTACCGTAGATCTGGGGTTTTCCTGACAGGGTGAGCAGGCGGTCTTCAAGATAGGCGACACACCAACCCTCTGCCTCTCCCTGAGCCGTCGCCGCTTTCAATAGGGTCAGACACTCCTCCATCAATCCGCCGTCCAGGATGGCATGCTGAACAATCAACCATGCCGCCTCCGACCCTTGCTTGCCGACCAGGCTGATGCCCGGCCACCCATGATGATTAATGATCTCCCTGATCCGTGCACTGTTCTTCTGGTGAAGCGTTTTCATTCGTGGGTGATATTCGGCGACTCCCAACTCTCCGCTGTCGGACAATTCCTGCAATACGCGCTGATCTTCCGCCGCCATTGATAGCAGTTCACTCTTCAATTTGTGATTTACAGCCATGATGTTTTTTCCAATTAACAGTCTCGTACGGGCTCGCGATGAGATTTCCGTTGTCCCCAACACTGCAAAACCTAATCTGACAAGTCGCTACCGGCCTTAATAGTTCAGCCGAACCCTGCGAGTTGTTTCGGGGCTCCTGCTGACAGGATACTCAATCGCAGGGGCTGAGCACCAACAGCATCATCTCCTGATGTTCTCTATTTAATATTCGAACCGCACACGGCGCACAGGGGGCAGGTGATTGCCGATGGTCTGCCAGGAGTCCTGTCGCATCATAATATTTGGCCGCAATTCCCACTGCATTAACCCGATACAAACCTTACGTCAGGGTATGCCGGGCCCGAAGCAAAACGGATGTCGGAAATTGAAAATGCCGGGTTTAAATGGTAAAGCCTAGCTGATCAGAAAAAATACAGCACAGCATTTATGGCGCCGGGTATTCATTTATCTACCCGATGAAACAGCGCGGGGTGGTGAACTGGAAATGTTGGAGAATGAATTTCTCGGTATGGATTCTTGTTTGATTTTGTTCTGGCTAGTCGCTAGCCAGCAGGTTGGGGTAAGGAACGATCCGCATTCAACATCATGTTGCACGTACTATTTTTCTATTTCCAGAAAATAGATGTCATTATGAAATCTCTTTTCCTTTATCTCCTCGATATTTGAAATTTTTTGCAAATCATCAAACGTCTCATCGATAACGGCTATCACCTGGTGATATATCTCTTCGTCAACCAGGTTGTTTTTCTTTCCATTGCCCAATACCATCTTGATTCCCGAAAGCGCGTTACCGACACGATCATGAACCGTATTCATGGTGGCCTTGAGAGTGCGCATCTTCGCCTCTTTCACATCCAGATTTTTATTGACCTGTCTCTGAACGTAGAGTCCGAATATGATTACCAGGGCGCTGATAAATGCCCGCATCCAAAGTTCATTGAAGTCACTTGGAATCAGCTCGAACGGTTGCCCATAATCCAGAACGGCAAAATGCATCAGCGACTCGCCACACCAAAAAATGGCGGCGGAGATGATGCTGATGATCAGAAACAGTTGTCTCTCCAGGTTGAATAGCATATCGATCTTCCTTCTTGTTTGTTTTAGTTGAACTGTTCTTGCCAGGGAACTATGTGAGCCGGTGTCCGTAAAACTCCGTAGGGACGATTCCAAAATAGATGGTGGGAGTATGAGTTCCCTGCTTTTATCAGGTTGCAAGCGCTTTTTGTGCCCATACTACTGGGCTATCCGATAACCTGAAAATCAAAAATATTTATTGTATTTCCAATGATTACACAGGTTAGGGCGAGTACGAACGCCAACAGTATGATGCCTGTTTACGTGGGTCTCTTTTTATCAGCTCAACCCAGGGGGTTGGAAGGCGTCGGCAGCTGGCCGCTGGAAAATTCTGAAACCCTGGGATTAAAACATGGGGCCTCCCCGTGACCGGGAAGGCCCCCACGACGGAAGAACTATTTCCTCAATGCGGTTGCGTGGTAGGCCAGGTGTTCGCCGATGAAGGTGGCGATGAAGTGGTAGCTGTGGTCATATCCTTCCTGCATGCGCAGGGTCAGCGGGATGCCCCGTTTCTCACAGGCAGCCTGCAGGTCGGCAGGGTAGAGCTGGTCGGCGAGGAATTCGTCACCGGTCCCCTGGTCGATCAGCAGTGGCATCCCTGATGCACCGGCCTTGATCAGTTCCGTGGCGTCATACGCTTTCCAGGTTTCAATATCTTTACCCAGATAAGCCGAGAAACAGCCTTCTCCCCAACCACACACCGTGGGGTGGCAGATGGGAGAGAAGGCGGAGACGGAGCGATAGGCGCCCGGCTCCTTGAGGGCACAGATCAGGGCTCCGTGTCCGCCCATGGAGTGACCGGTGATCGACTTGACGCCGGGAATCACCGGCAGTTCCGCTTCGATCAGTGCCGGCAGCTCCCGGGTGACGTAGTCGTACATCCGGTAATGTTGCGACCAGGGAGACTGGGTGGCGTTGACATAGAAACCGGCCCCCTGGCCCAGGTCGTAACGTTCCGGTTCGTCCGCCACCTCGTCACCGCGCGGGCTGGTGTCGGGCATCACCAGGGCGATACCCAGCTCCGCCGCGTAACGCTGCGCGCCCGCCTTGGTACGTACGTTGTCATCGGTACAGGTGAGACCTGACAGCCAGTAAACCGCCGGGACTTTTTCCGTTGCCGCCCGGGGCGGCAGATAGACCGAGAAGGTCATGTCGCAGCGGCAGCTCTCCGATCCGTGTTGATAGCGATTCAGCCAGCCGCCAAACTCCTTGATGCTTTCAATCTGTTTCATGCCATGGCCTCAGAAGATAATGACCGAGCGGATGCTCTCACCGCTGTGCATCAGGTCGAAGGCGCGGTTGATATCCTCCAGTGGCATGGTGTGGGTCACCATACGGTCCAGTTCGATCTCACCGTTCATGTAACGATTAACATAACCCGGCAGTTCGGTGCGACCCTTGACGCCACCGAAGGCGGTACCTTTCCAGGTGCGTCCGGTCACCAGCTGAAACGGTCGGGTGCTGATCTCCTGGCCCGCGCCGGCGACGCCGATGATGGTGGAGACGCCCCAGCCGTTGTGGCAGCACTCCAGCGCCTCGCGCATCACGTGCACATTGCCGATGCACTCGAACGAGTAGTCGACACCGCCGTTGGTCATCTCGACAATCGCTTCGGTGACACTGCCGCTGAGTGTCTTGGGATTGACGAAGTCGGTGGCACCCAGTGCCTTGGCGATCTCCCACTTGTTCGGGTTGATATCGACGGCAATGATGCGTCCCGCCTTGGCCATGACCGCACCCTGGATACAGGAGAGGCCGATACCACCCAGGCCGAAAACGGCCACGCTCGAACCAGGTTCCACTTTGGCGGTGTTGAGCACCGCACCAATACCGGTGGTGACGCCACAACCGAGTAGACAGATCTTGTCCAGGGGGGCCGCCTTGTTCACCTTGGCCAGGGCAATCTCCGGCACCACGGTATATTCCGAGAAGGTGGAGCAACCCATGTAGTGATAGATCGGCTTGCCGTTCATGGAGAAACGACGGCTATGATCCGGCATGTAACCGGTCCACACCGTCTCGGCAATGGACTGACAAAGATTGGTCTTGGGCGAGTGGCAGTACTCGCACTCGCCACACTCCGGGATGTAGAGCGGAATCACATGATCACCCGGTTTCAGGTCTTTCACCCCGGGGCCGCACTCCACCACTTCGCAGCCGCCTTCGTGTCCCAGTACGGCGGGGAATACACCTTCCGGGTCGTCACCAGAGAGGGTGAAGGCATCGGTGTGACAGACGCCGGAGGCGATCACTTTTAACAGCACCTCCCCCTCCTTCGGTCCTTCCACATCGATCATCTCAATAGACAGGGGCTTTTTCGCTTCCCAGGCCACGGCGGCTTTTGCTTTCATGCTGTGTACTCCTTGATGGTTGTGTATGGATCTTTGTGTCTAATGATTTTGCTAAAACGTTTTATCGACTTGCGTCCTTGGGTGACTGCACACTCTGCATATTGTTATCCAATAGTGAGCGTACCACACGCTGCACGTGCTCGGGCGGCAGGCCATAGGGCACCACGCTGAAGAGTTGCCCGTGTTGATCGATAATGAACAGGTTGGCAGAGTGATCCAGGCTATAACTGCCGTTTGGTAGTGGATGTTTTTGATAGCGCACCCGATAGCGGCTTGATACCTGCCGGATAGCGTCCTGTGAACCGGTCAGGCCAATCAGCTGCCGGTTAAAATAGCTCAGGTAATCCTTAAGCACCCGGGGGGTGTCGCGCTCCGGGTCAAGGGAAACGAACAGTCCCTGCACCCGGTCGGCATCGGTGCCCAGCCCGTCAAGCACCCGGGATACCCCAGCCAGTTCAGTGGGGCAGATGTCGGGACAGAAAGTGTAGCCAAAAAACAGCAGTACCACCTTGCCGCGCAGTTGTTGCAGACGGAATGTCTTGCCCTCGTGGTCGATCAGGGTGAAATCGCCGCCGATACTGGAGGTGCTGGCCTGACTGGTTGTAAAAAGGCTGGATAGTAGCGGCAACATAATCAGTGGAGCCAACCGGGTCATACGCATTCAGCGTGCCTCCGCGGTGCTTTTATGGGCCCAGCCAGGATCGCCTTTTTTGACATCACCCACGGGTGCGGCAAAGGCATCGGCCACGATCTGCTCCACATTGCGCCCGGTCAGTGACTGCAGGAAGGCAATCAGGTCCTGGCGCTCCTGCTCCGACAGGTTGAGGGGCTGGATCAGCGGGTCAAGCAGTTCATTGGGCACGCCGCCGGCATTATAAAAATCCACCACGTCACCTAATGTACTGAGTGATCCGTTGTGCATGTAGGGAGCGGTCAGGGCGATATTGCGCAGGCTCGGTGTCTTGTATTTCCAGCGGTCATCCGGATTCTGGGTAATCTCGTAGCGCCCCACGTCGGTCGGGGGTGGCTCACCGACACTGTCTATGACAGAGCGATCAACATCAATGGTGATGCCCGGGGCGATCTGTATCTGTTCCCGCTCAGCGCGGATGCCCATCGACTCGCGGTAACCGATGCCGGTGTTGTGCAACTGATCGTCACTGAACAGGGCGTGCTGTTCATCAATAGTGTGGCAGGCGACGCAGCCGGCCTTGCCGGTAAACAGCTTGAAACCGCGTTGTGCCGGAGCCAGCAGGGTGTCAGGTTCCTTGGCGTAATACCAGCGATCAAAGGAGGAACCGCCGGAGACCAGGCTGCGTTGATAACTGGCCAGTGCCATGCCGAGCGTCTCCATGGAAACGCCCTTGCCGTTGAACGCCGCTTCGAACAGGCCCCGGTATTCATCAATGCCGCCGATCTTGTTGATCACATGGCCGACCGAAGGGTTGGCCATCTCGTTTTTTGCCAGCAGTGGTCCCCACACCTGCTGTTCCAGGCTATCCTCGCGGCCATCATGAAACAGCAGGGCGGCATAGGCACTGTTGTAGATTGTTGGCGAGTTGCGCCGCACGCTGCGCCCCTCGACACCCACCGCCATGGCGAGCTCGTTACTGGTGAACCCCTGTTCCGGAATATGGCACATGGCGCAGGAGAAGGTGTCATTGAGGGAGAGGCGGCGGTCAAAGAACAGTTTTCGCCCCAGCGCGATCTTCTCACGGGTAATGGGATTATTGTCCGGCTGGGGGATTGCCGGCAGTCCCAGTGGCGGCCGTTCAACCCATTGCATCAGATCAATCGCTTCTCCCCGGCGCAATTCCAGTGCGCGGGAATTGGTTTTGTAGCCGGCACTTTCGTAGCCGGTCTTGTCGTCACCCGGTTGCGACAGGCTGGGCATCTTTTTAGGGGCATGGGCGGAGTTGGCCTGCTTTTCTTGTGGGTCCGCCTGCCTGATCAGGGTCTTGATATCGTTCAGGACCAGCGCCTGATGCAAAAAATCCACATTGTAGATATTGCGTATCCGCTTCTGCGGGTCGATCAGAAAAACGCGCAATATATGGGAGAAACCTACGCTGCTGCTGCCGTCGCTGGCGACGTCTCTCTGTACCTGCTGATTGTAGGCGTTGAGAATCGGCGCCAGTGTCTGTTCGGAGTCGGTGGTAACGAACTGCCAGTCGCCCAGATTGCCGGCATAACGGAAATTATTGGCATAGTGCGCCATCACTTCTGGGGTGTCTGATGCAGGATCAAAACTGAGGCTGATCAGTTTCAGCTTGTCCGCCAGTTCTGCATCCTGCTGCATGCGTGCCTTGATCTGATAAAAGACGTGGGCGGTCAGTGGGCAGCCGTTGATGTCACTGCAGTTGCTGTAGATAAATCCCAGCAGCACGTACTTGCCGTCAAACAGTTCATGGAGTTGGCGCGAACGGCCGGTGGCATCCAGTACCGTGCCGTCCGCCGCCGTACCAAGGGCCGGCAGGGTATAACTGCCGACGGGGGGTAGCGGATAGCCCAGCCCGCCATAGCCGACCGCCAGCGGGGTTGATGGGCTGTTGGTGTCTGCTACTGCACTTGAAAACAGCCACAGCCCACAAGTTAAAAAAAAGGCTAATGATCGGGTTAACATCTGATCTCGCGAATATCGTCTCGACCGGATGCGTTGCCGCATCCGGTCACGCCGGTTAATGAGTGGGGTTATCAGTCGCCGGCTTCCAGTTTTGCCACGGCGGTCGTTACGCTGGGTTTGACAGCGCTATAGAGCGAATAGGCGCCGAAACGCATCTGATGGGCACGGCCCAGTTTCTGCTCATTGAAGTCGATGGAGAACTGCTCCACCAATTTCTCACCATCCCAGATGAAACTCTTGAAATACTGCTCATTGTCTTCTCCCTTCTTGTCCCAGTTGGCCAGCAGGGAGGAGGTGTAGTAGATCCGTTTGCCGTCCCAGCTGGAGGAGGCCATGTTGACCTGGCGGCCGATTACCTTCTCGTAGATCTGCTTGGGATTGTGCGGGTCGGTAATATCGAACAGTCGGGTCTTGCCGTCCATGAAGGTGTTCACCCAGAGATGGCTGTCGTCCGAACTGATGGAGATATCAACCGGTAGCGGCACCTTGGCGGGATCGCCCACATCGGCCACGGCCTTGCTCTGCCATTCGCCCTGTTCATCCTCGTAGACCAGATAGATCTTGGAGGTGAGCGCGGTGGTGGTTAGACACCAGTTATGGTTAGGCTGCCAGGCGCAACGGATCTCCAGGGGGGCGCCCGGTACATCGAATATCTTCTTCGGTTTCTTGCTGTGCAGATTCCACAGCACCATGGTGTTGCCGAACCGTTTCATTGCCTCCTTGTCCTGCAGCATCTTGCCGAAATCCATCATGTAGTTGGACCAGCCGGTGAACGAGGAGGTGAGCATGATATTGCGACGCGGCAGCACGCGCAGGTCATAGTTGTAGCCATCGGCAAAATTGCCACTCTTCTTGGCACCCTGCAGGTTCTGGTCGGTCGGCATCCAGTGGGTGGCGATATACTCGCCCTCATTGGTGTACTCGACCAGTGCGGTGCGGCCGCCATGGTCCTTGTTGTTGGAGAGGCCGGTAATCATGATCCGGCCAGGCAGGGCATAGGTGGTGTGGGGGCCGACCACGCCGCCGCTCTTCTCGACAAAGTCGGTCACTACCTTGTGCAGGGTTGGTTTTGCCGGATCGGAGGCGACGTCAAAGATGAACAGCTTGTTGGTATCCAGACCGCCAGCCCAGAGATATTTACGGTCGTCGGTAAAACCGGAATGGTGGGCCTCATTGCGGCCGCCCACGGAGAGGCTGGCGACGACCTTACCGTAATTGGGTGACTTTGGATTGACATCCACCGTGACCAGTTTGTCCTGCCCGTCGCCCAATCCCTCGACACCGAGGGTCCAGACGTAGACGAAATCCTCCTGGCCGGTGATCTTGGCCATGTAGGGCGACTGGCAGGTCTCATCTGCCCGGGTGGCGACAGGGGCACCCAGCAGCGACAGGGTTACAGCCATGGCCGTAGCCAGTATCCCGGGCCTTATGGATGTCACATATCCAGGATTATTCATTGTGTCTCCTCCTGTTGGCTCTGTTATTATACTCATTCAAAAAGTAGAACGAATGTTCATTTCTGTCAAATTTTTTACTATGCTATGTATAATCAGCAAACAAAAAACGATTGATCTGGAGTCTTCATGCCTTACCTGAATAAAGCGGCACCTTCCCCCGAACCACTGGATTGCCGTATTCTCTCCGCGGCGCTGGATCTGTTCGTGGAGCGCGGATTTCACAATGTTTCGGTGCATGATGTGCAGCGGGAGTCACAGGTCAGCATCGGTTCGATCTACAAACACTTTGGCGGCAAGGAGGGGATTGCCAAGGCGCTCTACTATCACCTGTTGAATGAATTCGAGGAGATGATGAATCAGGTGATGGAGGAGGATCTGAGCAACCGGGAGCGCTGTAACCGGATCATTGCGTTGCTGTTTGAGTACACCGAGAGCCGTCGCAACATCATCGAGTACATGTTGCATGCCAAGCATCGGGAGTTCCTGCCCAATGAGCCGCCGATCTGCAGCTCCACCCCGTTCAAGGTGATGCGAAACATCGTCCAGCAGGGCATGGATGCGGGCGAGATCCGTTCGGGGAATCCCTGGGTGGTTGCCTCCACAGTCTTTGGCGGGGCGATCCGCATGATTCACCTGCGGCTTGACGGGGTGATGGAGCAGCCCCTGACGGAATGCTATGACGAGCTGATCGATTGCATGTGGCGAGGCCTGAGTACCGGCGAGGCGGTAAAGCGAAAAAGACCGCAAGCTGTCGAGGTTGCCGGCTGAGTCTGATCTCTGCGCCGCTGAAGCAACTGCCCTCCATCCAGACTTGAACCCGCGTGGGCTTTTCTCTACCATACACCACCCTTTGTGGCCCTTCGGCATGCACAGGCCCCTGCCAGGTAGCTGACAGTTATCGGCTGTTTCTGATGACTGGTCCCGGCCGAGGCACTACCCGCCCTTTTTTGTCCCAAGCGCTGACGGTTGCTGGCTGTCGGATCGCTCTGATGATCGGAATTTAATGTGATTACCACTGCTAATATCACCATGCAATTTGGCGCCAAGCCGCTGTTTGAAAACATCTCGGTAAAGTTCGGCAACGGCAACCGCTATGGCCTGATCGGCGCCAACGGCTGTGGCAAGTCCACCCTGATGAAAATCCTGGGCGGAGAGCTGGAACCCTCGGCCGGCAATGTCAAGGTGGATGTCAACGAGCGGGTGGGCAGGCTGCGGCAGGACCAGTTTGCCTTCGAGACCTATACAGTGCTTGATACCGTAATCATGGGCTATGCCGAACTGTGGGCGGTGAAGCAGGAGCGTGACCGGATCTACGCGCTGCCGGAGATGAGCGAGGAGGACGGCATGAAGGTGGCCGAGCTGGAGGTCGAATTCGCTGAACTGGACGGCTACAGCGCCGAGGCGCGGGCCGGCGAACTGCTGCTGGGCCTGGAGATTCCCGAGTCCCAGCACTTCGGCCTGATGAGCGAGGTGGCGCCGGGCTGGAAGTTGCGCGTGCTGCTGGCCCAGGCCCTGTTTGCCGATCCCGACATCATGCTGCTGGACGAGCCGACCAACAACCTGGACATTAATACCATCCGCTGGCTGGAAGGGGTGCTGAACCAGCGTAACAGCACCATGGTCATCATTTCCCATGACCGCCATTTTCTGAACAGCGTCTGTACCCACATGGCCGACCTTGACTATGGCGAGCTGCGCATCTACCCCGGCAATTACGACGACTACATGACCGCCTCTACCCAGGTGCGCGAGCGACTGCTGGCGGATAATGCCAAGAAGAAGGCGCAAATTTCCGAGCTGCAGACCTTTGTCAGCCGCTTCAGCGCCAACGCCTCCAAGGCGAAGCAGGCCACTTCACGGGCGCGCCAGATCGACAAGATTCAGTTGGCCGAGGTAAAGCCCTCCAGCCGGGTCAGTCCCTATATCCGCTTTGACCAGACCAAGAAGCTCTATCGGCTGGCGCTGGAAGTGGAGGGGGTGAGCAAGGGATATGGCGAGGCGCCCCTGTTTAACAAGCTCGATCTGCAGATCGAGGTCGGCGAACGGGTGGCCATCATCGGCGCCAGTGGTATTGGCAAGACTACCCTGTTGCGCACCCTGGTGGGTGATCTGCAGGCTGATAGCGGAGATGTACGCTGGTCGGAAAACGCCCAGATTGGTTATTTCGCCCAGGATCACTCGGCCGATTTTGCCCAGGATCTGGACCTGTTCGACTGGATGGCGCAGTGGGGCCAGAAAGGTGATGATGAGCAGGTGATTCGCGGTACCCTCGGGCGCATGCTGTTTTCCCAGCACGAGATCAAGAAATCGGTGAAGGTGATCTCCGGTGGTGAGCAGGGGCGCATGCTGTTTGGCAAGCTGATGCTGCAGCGGCCCAATATCCTGCTGATGGATGAACCGACCAACCACCTGGACATGGAGTCGATCGAATCACTCAACCTGGCGCTGGAGAACTATCCCGGTACCCTGTTCTTTGTCAGCCATGACCGTGAATTTATCTCCTCGCTGGCTACCCGCATTATCGAGATCACCCCGACAGGCGTGAATGATTTCCGCGGGGGTTACGAGGAGTATCTGCGCAGCCAGGGGGTTGAAGAGTTCGCTGGGCAGCGCGCGGCCGGGTAATCTGCCTACCATAGCCGGTTTGGCGAAACGCTGCGGTTTGCGGCCTCCCCCGGCGGCTTAACCGCAACAGACCGGACCCGACGTTTTCAGGTCATCCGTTTCGCTTTCTCGATCGCCTCGTCCATGGTGCGGGCAAAGCGGATTCTGCCAGGCCGGGTACGCACACCGGCACGTCGCAGCTTGAGGATGATTCGGGGTTGCAGATTGCTGATTACCAGCCCGACATTCTTCGCCGCGAGATTGGCCACGATTGATTCCATGGCCACGATAGCGCTCATGTCCACCATGGTGACTTCCGTCATATCGAGCACAATCACCCGTACCTCGGGTGTAATGGCGGTGATGTTCTTCAGGGCCTTCTGGGCGGAGCCAAAAAAAAGCGGGCCATTGATGTCGTAGATCGATATCTGGCTCGGTAATTCCAGTTCATTCATCCGCCCGGATTCAACCTTGGTATTCTCCGTCAGGCGGATGCTCCTATGGATGAATAACATGGCGGCCAAGCCCATGCCGACACCGACGGCAATGGTCATATCGAACAGCACGGTCAGGAGAAAGCAGGTGACCAGGGTGAGAATGTCGTCCCGGGGCGCAATTTTCAGCGTGCGGATAAAATGCTTCGCCTCACTCATGTTCCAGGCCACCATCAGCAGCAGCGCCGCCATGGATGCCATCGGAATGTAGGCGAGCACCGGGGAGAGGGAGAGGATGGCGACCAGGATGAACAGGCCGTGCACGACCGATGCGAGGGGTGATGTGCCGCCTGCCCTGACGTTCGCCGCAGTACGTGCGATAGCCGCTGTAGCCGGGATTCCGCCGAACAGTGAGGCGACCATATTGCCGATACCCTGGCCGATCAGCTCATCATTGGGGTTGTGTTTTTTTCCTGACATGCCGTCTGCCACTACGGCGCATAGCAGTGATTCGAGTGATCCCAGTATGGCAATGGTGATGGCCGATGCCAGCAATGTGTTGAGCAGGCTGAAGCTGAACCCGATCGAATTGCCTTCAGCATCCGGCAGGTTCCATGGCCACTCGAAGCCGGGGAGGAAGGGGGGTATGCCACTCCCGGTTATGCCGTTCAATTCATAGTGAAACCGGCTGCCGATGGTGGCGACCGAGAAGTCAGAGGTGATCTGGCTAATCAGCCAAGCGGCGACCGAGCCGATCAGCAAGGCCACCAAATGACCTGGAATTCGGGATTGCAGTCTTGGCCACAGGATCAGTACACCCAGACTCAGAGTGCCGATCATTGTCTCCTGCCAGTTGATGCTGGGCACTGATTGCAGAATCAGCCAAAGCTTGTCGATGTAATGTCCGTCCAGCGACTGGATATTCAGGCCTAGAAAGTCCTTGATCTGAAAGGTGGCAATAACCACCCCGATACCGGCGGTAAAACCGACGGTGACAGGATAGGGAACAATTTCTATTAATCGTCCCAGCCGTGCCAGGCCCAGCAGCACGAGTATTATTCCAGCCAGAAAACCGCTAACCAGCAACCCGCCAATCCCGTACTGCTGGACAATTGGTAGCAGCACCACAACGAAAGCGGCTGTCGGGCCAGAGATATTCACCTTGGAGCCGCCGGTCAGGGCGATGACAATGCCGGCAACTATGGCGGTATAGAGACCATGCTGTGGTGGCACCCCGCTGGCAATCGCCAACGCCATGGAGAGCGGCAATGCGATAACGCCGACGGTGAGTCCAGCCAGAATATTCGATTGAATACTGGACAGGGATCTTTCATTGACGAGAGCGGTCCTGAGTGCGGAAAACATCGATGATGCCTGACTGTGAGAGTTAATGGGGCCTGCGGTGAGTGGGTTGAACCAGGGTTTATCACCCAACTGTAAAGGGCGCCTGAATGGCGCCCTTTACGGTGAGTTTGTTTGGGATTGCCTCGGGCTTTACTCGGCTTCCTTGTCCCGCTCAATCAGTGCATAGGCTGAATGGTTGTGGATGGATTCGAAGTTTTCCGACTCCACGATATAGGCGCAGAAGCGTTCATCCCTGTCCAGCATGCCGGCCACATCCCGCACCATGTCCTCGACAAACTTGGGGTTGTCATAGGCACGCTCGGTGACGAACTTTTCATCCGGCCGTTTCAGCAGGCCGTAGAGTTCGCAGGAGGCCTGGCTCTCTACCAGATCGATAATCTCCTCGACCCAGACAAAGCCACAGGTTCTGACCTGCACGGTGACATGGGAGCGCTGGTTGTGTGCGCCGCGATCGGAGATCTTCTTGGAGCAGGGGCAGAGGCTGGTGACCGGCACCTGGACCTTGATGTAGGTGATCGGCTTGCCGCCATGCACTTCGCCAATGAAGGTAACGTCATAGTCCAGCAGGCTCTGTACGCCGGAGATGGGGGCCGTCTTGTTGATGAAGTAGGGGAAGTTCATCTCGATGTGGCCCGACTCCGCTTCCAGCTTCTCGGCCATCTCTGCCAGCATCACCTTGAAGTTGGAAATGCTGATCTCTTTTTCGTGGGAGTTGAGTATCTCCACGAAGCGCGACATGTGGGTACCCTTGAAGTTGTGCGGCAGGTTCACATACATGTTGAACGTGGCGATGGTGTGCTGCTCGCCGTCGCTACGGTCTTTGACCCGCACCGGGTGACGGATGTCTTTGATACCCACCTTGTTGATGGCGATCTGCCGGGTATCGACGCTGCTCTGTACGTCAGCAATCTCAGTGGTGGTGGTCACTGTCTCTATTCCTCGCTACAACGGTGCGCACACGATCAGCCTACGCATCCAACAATTATGCCCTTACTTGCAATCTACCCCGTTTGACGACGGGCGAACACCGGCGGATTGCCGGGTTTTGCGCTTGCCGGGGCACAGGTGGCTGTCAGGGAACCCGGGATTATGATGGTTGGCATGCTTCTGTGCAACATCAGTGTCGGTTAATGTTCCGCCTGTTGCTGATGAAAACGCAATAAATCAATGGGTTGGGCAGATTCTTCGCGCACGGATCAGTGCGTCGATAACTCATTGGATGATTCAGGTCGGGAATAGTTGCCGATTAAGCCTATTTACGGGTCACTACCCTGGTAATTAAGTGGAATAGTGGTTTTCAACTCTGTGCTCGAATGGGTGTTGTCGCTAACCACTTGTTGTCGTTCATAAAAATGTCAGCGCTTTGACAAGAGACTGATATATATCAGAAAAAACGGCTTGGCACAGCCGTTGCAAATCCGTCCCCCCAGGACGCGGCAGAAAGATTTAAACAATGCCGCGCCACCCAACCAAGTGCACTGGAGGAGTCGGGTAATGAGCGAGACCTTTTACGATGTGATGCGGCGACAGGGGATCACCCGCCGCAGCTTTTTGAAATACTGCAGTTTGACCGCCTCGGCGCTCGGACTGGGGCCGGCCTTCGCGCCGACTATCGCCGCGGCGATGGAGACCAAACCGCGCATTCCGGTGCTCTGGCTGCACGGCCTGGAGTGTACCTGCTGCTCTGAATCTTTTATCCGCTCGGCCCATCCGCTGGCCAAGGATGTGGTGTTGTCGATGATCTCGCTGGATTACGACGACACCATCATGGCGGCCGCCGGTCATGAGGCGGAGGCGATTATCGAAGAGATTATCGAAAAATATGACGGCAACTATATCCTGGCGGTGGAGGGCAATCCGCCGCTGGATGAGGATGGCATGTACTGCATTATCGGAGGCAAGCCGTTCGTGGAGCAGTTGCGCAAGGCGGCCGAGCACTGTAAGGCGATCATTTCCTGGGGCTCCTGCGCCTCCTGGGGCTGTGTGCAGGCGGCGCGTCCCAATCCCACCCGCGCGACACCGGTGCACAAGGTGCCGGGCCTAGCCACCAAGCCGATCATCAAGGTACCCGGTTGTCCGCCCATCGCCGAGGTGATGACCGCGGTGATCACCTACATCCTCACCTTCGAGCGTTTCCCCCAGCTCGATCGTCAGGGTCGACCGCTGATGTTTTACAGCCAGCGGATTCATGACAAGTGCTACCGCCGTCCCCATTTCGATGCCGGCCAGTTTGTCGAGCACTGGGATGATGAGGCGGCGCGCAAGGGTTACTGCCTCTACAAGATGGGCTGTAAGGGACCCACCACCTACAACGCCTGTTCCACGGTGCGCTGGAACGGTGGCCTGTCATTTCCGATCCAGGCCGGTCACGGCTGTATCGGCTGTTCCGAGGACGGCTTCTGGGACAAGGGTAGCTTTTATGACCGGGTTACCGACACCCACCAGTTTGGTATTGAGGCCAATGCCGACAAGGTAGGTATTGCTGCTGCCGGCACCGTGGGCGCCGCAGCCGCGGCCCACCTGGCGGTCACCGCCATCAAACAGGCGCAGCATAAAGGGGATCAGGATCAATGAGCACGAAACAGACACCCAACGGTTTTTCCCTGGACGACTCCGGCAAGCGGGTAGTGGTTGATCCGGTCACGCGGATCGAGGGCCACATGCGCTGCGAAGTGAATGTGGACAGGAACAACGTAATCCGCAACGCCGTCTCCACCGGCACCATGTGGCGCGGCCTGGAGGTGATCCTCAAGGGACGCGACCCGCGCGACGCCTGGGCCTTCACTCAGCGTATCTGCGGCGTCTGCACCGGCACCCATGCTCTCACCTCGGTGCGGGCGGTGGAAGACGCGCTGGCTATTCAGATCCCGGAGAACGCCAACTCGATCCGCAATATCATGCAGCTGGCCCTGCAGGTGCACGATCATCTGGTGCATTTCTATCACCTGCACGCCCTCGACTGGGTCAACCCGGTGAACGCCCTGAAGGCCGATCCCAAGGCGACCTCCGAGCTGCAGCAGAAGATCTCGCCGCGGCATGCGCTCTCCTCGCCGGGCTATTTCCGCGATATCCAGAACCGGCTGAAGAAGTTTGTTGAGTCCGGTCAATTGGGACCGTTCAAGAACGGCTACTGGAGCAACCCGGCTTACCTGTTGCCGCCGGAGGTGGACCTGATGGCGGTGACTCATTACCTGGAGGCGCTTGATTTCCAGAAGGAGATCGTCAAGGCCCGTACCATCTTCGGTGGCAAGGATCCCCATCCCAACTGGCTGGTGGGCGGCGTGCCCTGCCCCATCAACCTGGACGGTGTCGGTTCGGTCGGGGCGCTCAACATGGTCAACCTGAACCAGATCTCCTCGATCATCGATCAGGTGCGGGAGTTCGTGAACAACGTCTATGTGCCGGACCTGCTGGCGATTGCCGGTTTCTACAAGGGCTGGACCTATGGAGGCGGTCTCTCCGGCATGAACGTGCTGGCCTATGGTGATATCCCGGACCGGGCCAATGACTATTCGGCGGATAATCTGATGATGCCGCGCGGTGCCATTATCAATGGCAACCTGAAAGAGGTGCATGAGGTGGATCTACGTAATCCCGACGAGATCCAGGAGTTCGTACCGCACTCCTGGTACAAGTACCCGGATGAGTCGAAGGGGCTGCATCCCTGGGACGGGATCACCGAGGCTAACTTCCAGTTGGGGGCAAACACCCGGGGTAGCAAGACCGATATCCGCCAGATTGACGAGTCGGCCAAGTACTCCTGGATCAAGGCGCCGCGCTGGAAAGGGCACGCCATGGAGGTGGGGCCGCTGGCCCGCTATATCATCGGCTACGCCAAGGGCGACAAGGAGATCACCGAGCAAATTAATTTTACTCTCAAGACCCTGGACCTGCCGGTATCGGCACTCTTCTCCACTCTGGGGCGAACCGCCGCACGCGCTCTGGAAGCGCAGTGGGCGGCGGACAAGATGCGCTACTTCATGGACAAAATGCTGGCCAATATCAAGGCGGGCGACAGCAACACGGCGAACGTGGAGCGCTGGGACCCGGAGACCTGGCCAGCGGAGGTGAAGGGGGTTGGGTTTTCCGAGGCACCCCGTGGCGCCCTGGGACACTGGATCCGTATCAAGGACACTCGCATCGCCAACTACCAGTGCGTGGTACCCACCACCTGGAACGGTTCACCGCGGGACCAACAGGGCAACATCGGTGCCTTCGAGGCTGCGCTGCTGAACACCAAGGTGGAACGGCCGGAGGAGCCGGTGGAGATCCTGCGCACCCTGCACAGCTTCGATCCCTGTCTCGCCTGTTCCACCCATGTGATGAGCGAAGACGGTCAGGAGCTGGCTGAGGTCAAGGTCCGTTAATGGTCAGATCGTCTCAAAAGGAGGCACAATTATGCAGACAGAAATCAACACAGGGGCGGTCTATGTCTATGAAGCCCCGGTTCGGGTCTGGCATTGGGTCAACGCCCTCTCCATTACCTTGCTGGCGATTACCGGTTATCTGATTGCCCATCCGTTACCGACCCTGCCGGGGGAAGCCAGCGACCATTTCCTGATGGGTATTATCCGCTTCGTCCACTTTGCCGCGGCCTACATTTTTGCGGTTGGCTTCCTGGGCCGGATCTACTGGGCGATGGTGGGCAATAGATATTCCCGTCAGTTGTTCAAGTTGCCACTGTTGCGCCGGAAATTCTGGAAAGACCTGCTGCACGAAGTTCGCTGGTACGCCTTTTTGGAGAAGGAGCCGAAGAAGTACGTCGGCCATAATCCACTGGCTCACCTGTTCATGGTGGCGATCATCACCGTGGGGGGGGCGGTGATGTTGCTCACCGGCTTTGCCCTGTATGCGGAACAGACCGGCCTGGGCAGTTGGCAGGACAGCCTGTTTGGCTGGCTGATCCCGCTGGTAGGACAGAGCCAGGATGTGCGCCTGTGGCACCACTGGGGCATGTGGGTGATCGTGGTGTTCGTGATGCTGCATGTTTATGTGGCGATCCGCGAGGATATCGTTTCCCGCCAGAGCCTGATCAGCACCATGATCAGTGGTTGGCGCACCTTCAAGGATGACCGGCCATGAGCGGCGCGACAGCGAAGCGGCTGCCCCGCGTGCTGATCTTGGGAATCGGCAACCTGCTGTGGGCCGATGAGGGGTTCGGGGTGCGCGCGGTGGAGGCTTTTCAACAGCGCTATCACACGCCCGATTCCGTGCGGGTGCTGGATGGTGGCACCCAAGGGGTCTATCTGGTGCAAGAGGTGCGCGACGCCGATCTGCTGGTGGTGTTCGACGCCATTGACTACGGACTGCCACCCGGCACCCTGAAATTGATAGAGGGCGAGGCGGTACCGAAATACCTCGGGGTGAAGAAGGTGAGCCTGCACCAGACCGGCTTCCAGGAGGTGCTGGCCCTGGCGGAGATGCTGGGTGACTACCCGCAACAGCTGTTGCTGATCGGGGTGCAGCCGGAAGAGATCGAGGATTTCGGCGGCAGCCTGCGTCCGGCGATAAAGGCGCAGATCGAACCGGCCTTGCAGCACGCGGTGGCCTATCTGCGACGCCAGGGGATAGCGGTGCGACCTCGATCCTCGCCGCTTGAAATCGATCCCTACGCCGCTGCTATTGACGATATCCGTCGCTATGAAACGGAGCGGCCGGGGCCGGAGCAGGCGTGCCGGCTGGGGGATGAACGGGTGGTCTGGTCTGGCACCTATGAGGTGGGTTATCGACCGGCCGATCTGGAGGGGGAATTCCTGCAGGTTGGATTGGACCAGCACCTGGACTCCTATCGTCGGGCCCGGTTTGAGCGAGAGGAGTAGCAGATGCCATCAATACTGATTAGACAGATGATCCAACAGCAGGGTTATCCGGAACTGGATGAAACCACGCTGGAACCGTTTCTGGCGCGACAGGAACATTCGGTACTGTTTTTTACCGGTGATCCCAAACAGTATCCGGAGAGCGATGACGTAGCGGTGATCCTGCCCGAGCTGGCAGGCCGGTTTGCCGGCCGATTCAGCGTGGCAGTGGTGGCCCGCGAGGCGGAACTGGCATTGCAAAAACGCTTTCCCTTTAGCAGTTGGCCGGCGCTGGTGTTTTTGCGCGGCGAGCAGTATCTGGGGGCGATCACCCGGGTACAGAACTGGGGCGACTACCTGGGTGAGATCGAGCGGCTGTTGAGTGCCGATGCGTTGCATGTGCGTGGCGTCGGTATTCCGGTGGTGGCTGCCGGCCGGGGTTAGCAGCAGACTGAGGAGACAAATCATGGGTTATTACGAACTGCCGGTTGCGGCCGTCGGCGTGGGAACACAGCCTTCGGAAACGGACGGGGCCGAGCTGAACTATCAGGCGATGCCAGAAAGTATGTCGACTTTTGCCATGCCCGAGATTCCGGAACCGGAGGTGGTGGGGGATCTGCTGCAGGCCCGTCAGCTACTGGATGATGTACAGGGTGTCCTGAGGGATTATCGGGTCGGTGATCCCCCCTCACTGTTTGAGTTAAGTGATCTGGATAGGGACAACCTGGCGCTGCTGGATCAGTTGCTGGGAGAAGGGGAGGTGAGCATCGTGGTTGCCGGTAAATCGCAGACACGGATTCAGGAATCGGTACTGGCGGGCCTGTGGCGGGTCCGCTACCTGGACCGGGAGGGTACCTTGCTACGTGATACCTTGGAGGTAGCGGATATCCCCGGACTGGTGCGCCAGGCCACCTTTGCAGCGGCGGCAGAGCATCTGGTTCTGCCGGATGCCCCCCTGCCGGAGGGGGTGCTGAATGCACCGCCACTGGTGGCGGAACTGGATGAAAAATCGCTCGCCTACCGTCCTGCTGTGCCACCCCACGTGATCAACCTGACCCTGCTGCCACAGACCGAGCAGGACCTGGCCTTTCTCGACCAGCTGTTGGGTGCCGGTTCGGTCACCATCCTCTCACGGGGTTATGGCAACTGCCGTATCACCAGCACCCAGATGCGCTACGTCTGGTGGGTGCAATACTTCAACTCCCAGGATAACAACATCCTCAATACCCTGGAGGTGACCGACGTGCCGGCGGTGGCCTGTGCCGCCCCGGAAGACATTGCCGATAGTGCTCAGCGACTCAATGAAATCCTGGAGATTTACCGATGAGCGCGGCCTTTTTTGCCGGCTCTTACGGTGGCAGCGCGGACAAGCTTAACGACGAGTCGCGGCTGGAGTGCAAGATCTGCTGGTATGTCTACGATCCGGTGGAGGGTGACCCCTACTGGCAGATCCCACCGGGCACAGCGTTCTCCAAGTTGCCGGCTGACTGGAGCTGTCCCAACTGTGACGGCCGTAAGGACGATTTTATGGTAATGCCGTGAGTGGGCCCAAGCGACCGGTCGAGGTGGTCCGTCTGGAGGGGCTGTTTCGTCATATCGAACAGACCCGCATGGTCGGGGTGCCGATACTCAACCCGGCACTGTGGGTGCAGGCGGTGGATTTTATCCCCTGGAAAGGCTACCAGTTGGGGGTGCTGATTACCCCCTGGTTCATGAACCTGATCCTGCTGGGTGGCACAGAGGCCGACTGCCTTGCCAAGCGCCGACCGGGGGAGAAGATCACTCACGCCTTTCCTTCCGGGTTGTACGAATTCATTGTCGCCGAGGATCCGGCGCTTGATCACCATCAGGGCCGCTACCAGGCCTGTTCCCTGTTTTCACCCATGCAGCCGTTCGACTCCCAGGAGCTGGCGGTAGCGACCGCACAGGAGATTATGCGTGGTCTCATGCTTGAGGAGAACCGCTCTGAAGTCGTGACCCGCAGCCGGGAGATTGCCGAGGCGTGGGCGGGCGGTGATGAGTTGGCGACGGATACAGAGACAGAAAGCGTCCCACTCGAAGAGGGACCGAGCCTGTCCGAGCGGCTGGAGACTCCATTGACCCGGCGCGAGCTGTTCACCGGATTGTCGTAGGGGCAACCTCCTGTGGTCGCCCGGCAGGCTGGGATTGATGCGAACAAAGGGCAGGCACGGGGGGCCGGCACCTACACCTTATTATCCAGATAGGCAGGGTTTTTCGTTCCCACGCTCTGCGTGGGAATGCATACCGCACGATAACCGCGTGGGCACAAACTAGGTGCCCACCCTACTGGACTGCGAACCTTTTTATTCAGGGTTGCCCGATAGGCTGGGTGGTCGATAAAGGGGCATACACAGGGTCTGCCCCTACCCATGTTTATCTTGATAGATGGCGAGTGATCGGTGGGCGTTGACTCAAACGTCACGATTGACGATATAGTCGGCCAGCCAGCGCAGCGGGTCGGCACGCTCATCCAATTCCGAGAGGCTGGCGAGGGCATCCTGGCGCAGGTTCTGGGCCAGCTCCTTGGCGCCTTTCAGTCCGATCAGGGAAGGATAAGTCGGTTTGCCGTTGGCCTGGTCCTTGCCTTGGGTCTTGCCGAGGGTGGCGGTATCGCCCTCCACATCCAGGATATCGTCCTGTACCTGGAAGGCGAGGCCGATGCAGTTGGCGTAGTGTTCCAGTTGACGGGTCTGGGCCGGTTCAGCCTTCGTGGCCGCCAGACAACCCAGCTTCACACTGGCGTGGATCAGGGCGCCGGTCTTGTGGATATGCATGTTTTCCAACTGGGCCAGATCGATTTGCCTCCCCACCGCCGCCAGATCCAGGGCCTGTCCACCCGCCATGCCGCGGGAACCGCTGGCGTGGGCCAGGGTTTCGAGCATTTCCAGTCTAATATGCGGCGCGAAGGGGGATACTTCATCCTTACACAATACCTTGAAGGCGAGGGTCTGCAGGGCGTCGCCGGCGAGTATCGCCGTGGCTTCATCAAATGCCTTATGACAGGTAGGTCGACCGCGTCTGAGATCATCATCATCCATGGCTGGTAGATCGTCATGGATCAGGGAATAGGCGTGGATCAGCTCGACCGCGCAGGCCGGCCCATCAAGTTGCTCCGGCTCCACACCCAATGCTGCGCCGGCGGCGTAGACCAGCATGGGGCGGATGCGTTTGCCGCCGTTCAGGGTGGCGTAGCGCATGGCCCGATGCAACTGCTGGGGCTGGATGCTATCGGCAGGCAGTTGTAGTTCGAGAGCCGCATTCACCTGTTGTTGACACTGAATCAGGTACTGCTTGAGGGCGGACTCAGTTGTCACGGTCAAAGGGTTCCGGTTCGGCGTCGATGCGCTGGTCGGAGAGGATCTGAACTTTTTGTTCCGCCTCCTTCAGGGCCATCTGACAGGTGCGGGTGAGGGCTACGCCCCGCTCAAAGGACTTCAGGGACTCTTCCAGGGAGAGGTCGCCCTGCTCCAGGGTCTCCACCAGGGACTCCAGTTCGCTCAGGGCCTGTTCGAACGAAGGTTCACTGTTTTCGTTAATGACGGGTTCTTTTTTCGGCACGGTGAGGCTCGTTGTTGGTTTGCATGGGTAAACCTTAACCAGAGGAAGGGTGGCGGTCAATCGGTGCTGTTGCAACAGCGGACAGCGAACCGAGACCGATTCCGCTTCGTCTGCAGGGCGCGAGGCTGCCCCTCGCATCGCTTCGTGGGGGCGTGTAAACTCTGGCTCCATTGTGTGTCAATCAGTCAGGTTTTTAATCCATGAGCAGCAGTTCTTACGACGCTTCCGCCATTGAGGTGCTGAGTGGCCTGGAGCCGGTGCGTAAACGCCCCGGCATGTATACCGATACCAGCCGCCCAAATCACCTGGCTCAGGAGGTGATCGACAACAGCGTGGATGAAGCGGTCGCCGGCCACGCCACCACCATCGAGGTCACCCTGTACAAGGACGGCTCGCTTGAGGTGAAGGATGACGGCCGTGGCATGCCGGTGGATATTCATCCGCAGCAGGGCCTGCCTGGAGTTGAGGTGATTCTCACCAAGCTGCATGCGGGCGGCAAGTTCTCCAACAAGAATTACCAGTTCTCCGGTGGTCTGCACGGTGTCGGTGTGTCGGTGGTGAACGCGCTATCGAAGCATCTGGAAATCTGGGTCAAACGTGACGGTGCCGAGTACAACATGGCCTTTGCCGGTGGCCACAAGGCGTCCGATCTGGAAGAGGTGGGCCGGGTTGGCAAGAACAACACCGGCACCCGGCTGCGCTTCTGGCCGGATGCCAAATATTTTGATTCAGGGAAATTCTCGGTGCGCCAGTTGCTGCATGTATTGCGCGCCAAGGCGGTACTCTGTCCCGGGTTGAAGGTGCTGTTTCTGGATGAGAACAGTGGCGACAACTACGAGTGGTATTACGAGGATGGTCTGCAGGACTATCTGCTGGATGCCCTGCAGGGGCTGGAGTTGTTACCCGAGCCCCCGTTTGTCGGCTCCATGTCCGGAAATTCCGAGGCGGCCGACTGGGCCGTGGCCTGGCTGCCGGAGGGCGGTGAGGCGGTCACCGAGAGCTATGTCAACCTGATTCCTACCGCTCAGGGCGGTACCCACGTCAACGGGCTGCGTTCCGGTCTTACCGACGCGGTGCGGGAGTTCTGCGAATTTCGCAACCTGCTGCCGCGCGGGGTCAAACTGGCGCCGGAGGATGTGTGGGGTCGCTGCTGCTACATCCTGTCGGTGAAGCTGGCCGATCCACAGTTCTCCGGCCAGACCAAGGAGCGACTCTCCTCCCGCGAGTGTGCGGCCTTTGTATCGGGCGTGGTGAAAGACGCCTTCAGCCTCTGGCTGAACCAGCATACCGATGCTGGTGAACGGCTGGCCGATATGGCGATCAATGCTGCCCAGTCCCGCTTGCGGGCGGGCCGCAAGGTGCTGCGCAAGAAGGTGACCCAGGGGCCCGCGTTGCCCGGCAAGCTGGCCGATTGCAGCAGTGTGGATACCACCCGTAGCGAGCTGTTCCTGGTGGAGGGTGATTCCGCCGGCGGTTCGGCCAAGCAGGCACGGGACCGGGAGTTTCAGGCGATCATGCCGTTACGGGGCAAGATCCTGAATACCTGGGAAGTGGACTCCGCCGAGGTGCTGGCGTCCCAGGAGGTGCATGACATCTCGGTGGCGATCGGCGTGGAGCCGGGCTCCGATGATCTGAGTAAGCTGCGTTTCGGCAAGATCTGTATCCTCGCCGATGCCGACTCGGACGGCGCTCATATCGCCACGCTGCTCTGTGCCCTGTTCCTGCGGCATTTCCGCAAGCTGGTGCAGGAGGGGCATGTTTATGTGGCGATGCCGCCGCTCTACCGGATCGATGTGGGTAAACATATCTTTTACGCGCTGGACGACTCCGAGCGTCAGGGCGTGCTGGATCGGATCGCCGCGGAGAAACTGACCGGCAAGGTAAGTGTCCAACGCTTCAAGGGGCTGGGCGAAATGAATCCACTGCAACTGCGCGAGACTACTATTGATCCGGATACCCGGCGGCTGGTGCAATTGACCATCGACGCGGGTGATGACACCAACGGTATGATGGATATGCTGCTGGCGAAGAAGCGGGCCTCGGACCGCAAGCATTGGCTACAGGAGAAAGGTGATCTGGCGGAGGTGTAATCGTTGTCTCCCTGCCGGTGACTTCAGACTATGACGAAATCAACAAGCAGATGTAATTTATGGGTCGGCTTGATCGCACTCCTGCTGTCACAGGCGGGGCTGGCGGAGAGCAATAGTCCCCTGACGGCAAAGAAGGGGGACGCCAATTTTTACGGGCCAAACGAGTCGGTCAATCCCAATGTGGAGGAGTATGAGTGGACTGAGAAAGATTCCCAGCTTCCACCCTTTCCGGAAGATGACAATCTGATTGAATTTCAGGTCACCCGACCCAGCGCCTCTTTCAGCTATTTTATCGACGCCAACTCCATCAGCTATACCGAGGCGGATGGAGTTGTGCGCTATACCCTGGTGATCAGATCCCGCAACGGGGCGAATAATGTCGCCTTCGAGGGAATGCGTTGTACGACGAATGAATACAAGACCTACGCTTTTGGTAATGGCGAGGGCAAGTTCGTGCGGCCGCGTCGCATCGAATGGAAGCCGATTTCGGAGAATGGCTATACCCGCTATCGCAAGGACCTGGCCGAGTTCTATTTCTGCAATTTCCATATTGTGGATCTCAGCGCGGAAAAGATCATCCGTGAACTCAAATATGCCAGACCGCAGGTCCGAGAATCAGGGTTTTACTAGGAGTTTGTCGGGCTTTTCCGCAGTAGATCAGTGTTAAGTCCGACAGACTCCTAGACCAGGCCCAACCCCGGCGGAGCTTCAAACACCGGTGTAAAGATGGAGCGCCAGCGTAGCGACACCCAGCATCACCAGGGCAAAGCCCGCATTCATGCGCAGCAGTGTGAAGGCATTGATATGGTATCGGCCCTGAATGGTCAGATGCAGGCCGGAAAAGGGTGTGGTGCTGACGCCAATCGCCCAGGTCATGAGGAAAGTGATGGCGAGCAGATTGGGGTCGACGCCCAGCGGTGAGAGGATGCCCCCGGCAGTGGCGATACTGATGACGGGATGAATGCCGATCACCGATACCGATACCATTGCCAGCAACAGCAGGCTCGCCTCAGTGGCCCCGAAAGTCTGCACATCCACCGAGAGGTTGCTGGCCTGGATGGCGCTTGCGATACCGGTGGCCAGCACGCCGGCGGCGAGAAACAGCAGCAACTCACCTGACATGCGCGGCAGTCCGACGCGGATGTGTTGACGATAGGCGCCAAGCCCCGCTCTCCCATGTCGGAGCAGCAGCAACAGCAAGGTCACCGAGAGTGACAGGGTGGAGATCAGGGTCAGGATTGGGATGGTCGGCCAGGCGTGATGCAGCAGCATCAACATGAGTGCCAGCAGGGCCGGAATCCACAATGCACTGAACTGCATCGGATAGCCGTGAAAGCTGTCGGCACGGCTGTTGCGGGTCAGTTCCCAGCCAGTCAACAGCAATGCCAGCATGGCCACCGGAAAACCCACGGTGGAGAGGGTGGTCAGTTGAGATCCCGGGGCATTGGAGAGGGCGATACCCATGGCGGCAAAAAACGGTGACCAGCAGGCCGCCATGGCAAACCCGCGGGACAGTACGCAGGCCTGCAACGGCGTCATGGCCCGGTTGGCGGAGAGCCGGTCCCCGATGATGACAATCGAGGACATGTTGATCACGGTTCCGAGAAAATGAACCCCGAACAGGGTGCGCCAGAGTGGTCTGTCTCCCTGTGGCAATGCCTCGTCACAGATAGCGGGCTGGGTAACCAGCCTGAGGAAACTTACCGAGGCCAGCATGGCCAGCATGGCCTGATTGGTGCTGAACACCTTTTCAAATGGAATTACTGCGCCGGAGAGTGCCCCCCAGAGCAGTCCGCAGCCGCCCACCAGCAGCATGGCGATTACCTGAATTCGCTGCACCGTATTGGTGCTGGTTGCCAGCAGCAGGGCTGCCAGCCAACCGGCCCCACCCGCCAGATAGGCAGGAAGATTTCCATACAGACCGTGCAGGATCGACAGCAGCGCCATCAGGAACAGGATTGATCCTGCCAGCTTTTCGGCCGCCCGTTGGTGGAGTTGTTTCAAAGGCCCCGGGCTCCTGCGAGTAGGTGAGTGATACAGATGGGGCTGAGGTTTATCGTGGCCAAGGCAGCTCCAACGGGTTCAGTATCGGTAGGTGAGGGTTCAGCCGCAAATTTGGCTGAATAAATGCCTCCGATCATAACCGATCCTGATGCGTGACCGGGACGCCTTGTCATGGATTTCCCGATCTTGACACTCTGGTTGGCTCGGACCATCCTTGATTAAACGACCGTTTGAGGAGATCGTAATGGCTTCGGAAGTGCCGGTGTTGGAATACAGTCTGGGTGAAGAGATCGCCCATGCCGTGACCCATGGCATCGGCGTCGCCCTGAGCATCGCCGGTCTGGCGGTTCTGGTGGCCTTCTCTGCGCTCTATGGCGACGCCTGGCACATCGCCAGCAGCAGCATTTATGGTGCCACGCTGATCCTCTGCTATACCGCTTCGACGCTCTATCACAGTATTCCCCACCCCAAGGCCAAGCGGGTTTTGCGCCAGATTGATCATGCCACGATTTTTCTGCTGATTGCCGGCACCTATACCCCGTTTGCCCTGGTCAGTATGCGGGAGAGCTGGGGTTGGTGGCTGTTTGGCACGGTCTGGGGCATTGCTGTCGTCGGCATGATCTTCGAGCTGTTTACCGAGCAGCGCTACAAGAAGGTTTCACTCACGCTCTATCTGGGACTGGGTTGGCTGGCATTGGCGGCGGTTCAGCCGATGCTGGAGGCAATCGGGGTGGGCGGGCTGACCCTGCTGGTGATTGGTGGCCTGTTCTATTCCCTGGGCGTGATCTTCTATGCCTGGGAACGCTTGGCCTACAATCACGCCATCTGGCACCTGTTTGTGCTGGCGGGCAGTGCGTTCCATTTTTTTGCCGTGCTGTTTTACGTAATCCCGGACGGCCACTGGCTGTCGTTACCCCGCTGATTCCCTGTTTGCCCTCGGTTTGCCTGGCCCGCTCACGGGTTATGCAACTCCCTGTGACATCTGCCGGCGCTTTTCGTATGATCCCCCTCCATGTGTGATATCCGGGCGTCTGCTGGTGTTAAACCCGGCTGATTCCTGGCAACCGGTTTGACAGGGTGATATGAGTAACGGAATCGACCAGAGTATCGAGGGCATCGAGCGGATGCCGTTAAAGGTGTTTACCGAGAAGGCGTACCTGGATTACTCCATGTACGTGATCCTCGACCGGGCGTTGCCGTTTATCGGCGATGGCCTGAAGCCGGTGCAGCGGCGTATTGTCTATGCCATGTCGGAGCTGGGCCTTTCGGCCGGCTCCAAGCATAAAAAATCAGCCCGCACCGTGGGTGATGTACTGGGCAAGTTCCACCCGCACGGCGATTCCGCCTGTTATGAGGCGATGGTGCTGATGGCCCAGCCCTTCTCCTATCGCTACACTCTGGTTGATGGTCAGGGTAACTGGGGCTCGCCGGATGATCCCAAGTCCTTTGCCGCCATGCGCTACACCGAGGCGCGTCTGACCCCCTATGCCCAGGTGCTGCTCGCCGAGCTGGGCAAGGGGACGGTGGATTGGGTGCCCAATTTTGATGGCACCCTGAAAGAGCCATCCATGTTACCGGCCCGCCTGCCCAATCTGCTGCTCAACGGCACTACCGGTATCGCCGTGGGCATGGCCACCGATGTGCCGCCGCACAACCTGCGCGAAGTGGCGAGTGCCTGTATCCGGTTGCTGGAAAGTCCGAAGAGCACCCTGGAAGAGCTGTGTGAGCATATCCAGGGTCCGGATTATCCCACCGAGGCGGAGATCATCACCCCGCGTGAGGAGCTGATGAAGGTCTATGAAACCGGTGGTGGCAGCATCCGCATGCGCGCCCGCTATATCCGGGAACAGGGTGATGTGGTGATCACGGCGTTGCCGCACCAGGTCTCGGGGGCCAAGATCCTGGAACAGATCGCCCAGCAGATGCAGGCCAAGAAGCTGCCCATGGTGGAAGACCTGCGGGATGAGTCGGATCATGAGAATCCGACCCGCCTGGTGATTGTGCCGCGCTCCAATCGGGTTGATGTGGAGCGGCTGATGTCCCACCTGTTTGCCACCACCGATCTGGAGCGTACCTACCGGGTCAACATGAACGTGATTGGTCTCGACGGCAAGCCCCAGGTGAAGAACCTGCTGGGCCTGCTAAGGGAGTGGCTCGAGTTCCGTTATGAGACGGTGCGCCGCCGTCTGGAGCATCGTCTGGGCAAGGTACGAGACCGGCTGCATCTGCTGGATGGCCTGTTGATCGCATTCCTGAATCTGGATGAGGTGATCCGCATCATCCGCAGCGAGGATGAGCCGAAACCGGTATTGATGCAGCGCTTCGATCTGACCGAGTTACAGGCCGACTATATCCTGGATACCAAACTGCGCCAGTTGGCGCGGCTGGAAGAGATGAAGATCCGTGCCGAACAGGATGAGTTGGCAAAGGAGCAGGAGTGGCTGGAGAAGACGCTCGGTTCCAAGCAGCGCATGACCACCCTGATCCGCAAGGAGATCCAGGAGGATGCCGAGAAATACGGGGATGAGCGACGTTCACCCATTGTCGCGCGCCAGGCTGCCGAGGCGCTGGCCGAGACCGATCTCACCCCGAGCGAACCGGTCACCGTGGTGCTGTCCGAGAAGGGTTGGGCGCGGGCTGCCAAGGGGCATGACATCGATCCCGCCAGTCTCAGCTACAAGGCCGGCGACAATTATCTGGACTCCGCCCATTTGCGCAGTAACCAGGCAGCGGTATTCATCGACTCGACGGGGCGCAGCTATTCGGTGCCGGCGCATACCCTGCCGTCGGCCCGCAGTCAGGGAGAGCCCCTGACCGGGCGGCTGTCCCCCGCCAGCGGGGCTACTTTCAGCGTGGTGCTGGGGGGCGATCCGGAACAGTGGTATCTGGTTGCTTCCGATGCCGGCTACGGTTTCCTGGTGCAGTTGAAGGAACTGCATGCCAAAAACAAGGCCGGCAAGGCGCTGCTGACCCTGCCGAAAGGGGCCCGGGTACTGCATCCGGTGCAGGTGACCGATCGGGACAGCGATCGGGTGGTGGCTGTTACCAATGAGGGTCGCATGCTCACCTTCCCGGTTGCCGAACTGCCCGCCCTGAGTCGCGGCAAGGGCAACAAGATTATCGGTATCCCCGCCAAGCGGGTGGAGGATCGCATCGAATTTGTGGTGGCCGTAGCCTGCGTGCCCGAGGGCGGAAGGCTTACGGCCCACTCCGGCAAGCGCCATATTACGCTGAAACTGGCCGACCTGGAGCACTACCAGGGCGAGCGGGGTCGCCGGGGCAGCAAGCTGCCGCGCGGTTTCCAGAAGGTGGATCGGGTTGAGGTGGAGTTGTAGATTCTGGTTTTGCGCAGCCTGAATCACGTTAATGGCTGGTTTGAATCAGAGTGCCAGGGTGGTGCTGACTTCGTGAGTTGCTGTAGCCGACAGGTCGGTTTAGCCGAGGGCGTAAGCCCATAATTTTTCCGGTGCCGGGGCAAATAGTCCCGGGTTGTCGGATTACGCTTCGCTAATCCAACCTACGGTCCTGATCGGGGCTGGTTGGCGGTGGCAACCGCTCATCCAGCACCCGGTCGATCTCTTCCCGCAGGGTACGCTCCAGATCAGCGCGAAACCGTTCTGTCACTGAGTCAGCGACCTGTTCAATGGCTTCCAACATCTCACGCCTCAACTGTTCCCGCAATTGCTTCAGGTCGATCGACGGAGTGGCCGCGCCGTCGCGCCAGTCCGGATCAAACAGCGGCAGGTTGGCCTGGTTTGGGTCGGCCGAATCGATCAACCCCAGTTCGGTCGGCTCCACCACCTCATTAAGGATTGGAATGCCCTCATGATCCACTGGGAGCGGCGTTTCCGGGGGGACCGGTTTGAATGGCCATGTGAATTTCATGCGACACATCCCTGTGTCACACCCTGACGGGCGGCCTGCGGCCGTGGAAATTGCCTGTCCTGGCAATTCTTCATGCGGCAGGCACATCCCTGTGCCGCACCCTGGCGGGTGGCCTGCGGCCGTGAAAATTGTCTCTCCTGCCAATTGTCCATTCTGAATTCCTTGATTCAACCGCTAAGAGCGTAAAGAACACGAAGAAAAATATTGAGTTGTATTCTCCCGTTCATCCAACTGTCGGGGTGGTCCGAAACAATGAAGATTGGCCACTGTATCTCTTTGCGCACTTTGCGCTCTTGGCGGTTGAAATGAGGTTTTTAGGTTCACAGGTTGTGGGTGTTGAGGGTGTAGCCGCGGTCCCGGTATGTCCGGTAGCGGCTGCGTCCGGCCTCGCGCACCGCCGGATCCTGGTCGATCAATTCGGCCACCCGGGAGAAACGGCTGAAGAAGGGGGGTACACCGGCCGCCAGGTTGACCAGTACATCGTGTTCGTCACCGGCCTGTTCGTTGTGTCCGATCAATACCGGTGTGAGCGTGCTGTCACTCTCGCTGATCAGGCCGTGTGGGATGAAGCTCTCCTCCCGTTGCGTCCAGAGCAGCTTGTCCAGGTGCCGCGATTCCGCGTCCGAGTTGGTGTGCAGATAGACCCGGTGCCCCTGTTGCCAGGCCTTGTCGACAATGCGGCAGGCGAGCTGAAAGCGGTCGCCGGCCGACTGCTCACCCAGGATATAAAAATCGACCTGGGTCATTTGGCCTGGCCTGCCCGTTTCAGCAGAAACTGCGAAAGCAGTGAAACGGGGCGCCCGGTGGCCCCTTTCTGATCACCGCTTCTCCAGGCGGTACCGGCGATATCCAGATGCGCCCATTTGAATTTTTTCGCATAGCGTGACAGGAAACAGGCGGCGGTAATGGTGCCGGCGCCCTTGCCACCAATATTGGCCATGTCGGCAAAGTTGCTCTTCAACTGCTCCTGATACTCATCCCAGAGCGGCAGTTGCCAGGCACGATCGGTGGCCCGGTTGCCGGCGTCCAGAAGCTCGGCGGCCAGCTTGTCATCATTACTCAGCAGGCCCGAAGCCTGGGACCCGAGGGCGATAATGCAGGCACCGGTCAGGGTGGCGACGTCCACTACGGCTGCGGGATCAAAGCGTTCCGCATAGGTGAGGGCGTCGCACAGGATGAGCCGGCCCTCGGCATCGGTGTTGAGGATCTCAATGGTCTGTCCCGACATGCTGGTGACGATATCGCCGGGCTTGTTGGCGGCGCCATCGGGCAGGTTTTCCGAGGATGGGACGATCACCACCAGGTTGATCGGCAGTTCCATCCGGACGCAGGCGGCCATGGCGCCCATGACGCTGGCGCCGCCACACATGTCGTACTTCATCTCATCCATGGCTGCGGCGGGTTTCAGCGATATACCACCGGCATCAAAGGTGAGGCCCTTGCCGATCAGTACCACCGGCTTGCTCTTTGGTTTGCCGCCCTTGTACTCCATGACAATCAGCTTGGCCGGTTCGCGGCTGCCGCGGGAGACTGAGAGCAGTGAACCCATGCCGAGGGACTGCATCTGCTTCTCCTCCAGTACCGATATTTTCAGTTTGGTCGACTGTTTGCCCAGTTGTCGGGCCTGATCCGCCAGGTAGCTCGGGGTGCAGAGATTGCCCGGCAGATTGGACAGGTTTTTGGCCAGGGTGATGCCGCCGGCAATGGCCTCGCCCTGGCTCACCGCACGCAGCACGGCCTGGCTCTTTTTCTGCTCGCCGATGAACAGGCTCAATTTTTTCAGTGGCCGCTTGGGTGGCTTCGCCTCGCTTTTGCATTGATCGAAGCGGTAAACCTGGTCCTCGGCCGCGATGACCGATTCACGCAGTCGCTGTGCCAGATCGGTCTCCTTGATCTCCAGGGCGCAGAGGGCATTGGTAACTTCGATGACGCTGCTTTCGTTGAGTTGCTTCACGGCGCCGGCCCAGGCGGTGATGACCGACTTCAGGGTGAGTTCCTTTTCTGCCCCGAGGCCGACCAGCAGGATGCGTTCCGCCTGGATGCCGGGGATGTCATAGAGCATCAGGGACTGCCCGGTCTCACCCTCCATGTCGCCCTTCTTCAGGATGGCGCTGAGGTGCCCGTTACTGGCCTGGTCGATCTGCCTGGCCGGTCCAGCCAGTTGGCGACGGGTGAATACACCCAGTACGAGGCAGGCGGTACGCAGTGCGGATGGATCGCCTGATTTCACATGGTATTCCATAGTGGTTCCCTGAATGGTTACTGTTTGTCTGTTGTTATTCCCGCCATGGCGGGCCGATGGTGCGATTGTTGCCGGTTTGCCCGCAGCCCGGTCAGGATGTACTATCCACCGCGGTTTCTGCGGAATTGAGTAAGGTGATGGTGACGTCGGTCACCATTCCATACTGCCCGGGTTTAGCCATTTCCCAAGTATTGTCATTGAGTAGTAGTCTACAAGAATTGTAACCGTTTACCACCGATGCAGGATCACGCTCCGGTTTTTTCAACTGAACGCTTTTTATGCTGCCGATTATCGATCGCTATATTCTTCGGGAAGTGACCAAGTCATTTCTCGCCATCATGACCGTGCTGATGCTGATCGTGGTGAGCCAGAGTTATATCCGGATCCTGCAGGACGCGGTCGCAGGCGCGATAAGCAACGAGGTGATGACCCGGCTGCTGGGGCTGGAGGTGTTGCAGGTGCTGGGGCCGGTCACCCCGCCGACCTTCTTTTTTGCCATTCTCTACACCCTCGGCCGCATGTATCGCGACAGTGAAATGACGGCACTGGCGGCTGGTGGCGTCGGACTGCGGCGTATCTACCGTGCGTTCGCGCTGGTGGCTGTGCCGGTCGCCCTGGTAGTGGCCTGGTTTACCCTGGGGCTGGTTCCCTGGGTGAATGCCAACAAGGCGGAGATTATGCAACAGCAGAAGGAGGAGTCTGCTGAATTGGGTATGGCGGTAGCCGGGCGGTTTAATGAGTTCAGCAAGGGCGGGCTGGTTTTCTATGTGGAAAAGATGAGCGAAGACAAGCGTCGCATGCACAATGTCTTTGTACAGAACCGCCAGCATGGCAAGCTGGGTTTGATCACCGCCGCCGAAGGTTACCAGTATACGGAGCCCGATAGTGGCGATCTCTACCTGGTGCTGACCCGTGGTCACCGCTATGAAGGGACCCCGGGGAACAACGAATACAGCGTTGGTGATTTTGACAAGTATGCCATCCTGATCGACCGGCGTGATCAGGTCAGCGACAGTCTCCCGGCCAAGGCGATTCCCACCGATGACCTGTTCGGGTCAGAGGATCTGCGTATGCGGTCCGAGCTGGAGTATCGCTTCATGTTCCCGATTGCGGTGCTGGTGTTTACCATTCTCAGCGTCCCGCTCAGCAAGTCCCTGCCCCGGGAGGGTATCTACGGACGGCTGATGCTGGCGTTGCTGTTCTATTTTCTGTTTCTTAATCTGCAGGCGGTATCCGGCAACTGGATGGTTTCCGGTATTACCCCGGTCTGGATGGGACGCTGGTGGGTGCACCCGTTGATGCTGCTGCTGGGTGGCGCGGTGATGCTGTATAAATCTCCGCGCATGTTCCGGGTATTGCGAAACCGGTTACGGAGTCGGCTCGCATGAGGGTGCTGGACAGATACATCGGTACCAGTGTGTTGCTGAGCATCTTTATTACCCTGGTGATCCTGGTGGTGCTGGTCGGTTTTGTCACCCTGATGGACGAACTGGGCAGTGTTGGTAAGGGTGACTACACCACGGCGGATGTTTTCTACTATGTGCTGCTGATCCTGCCGCGCCGCGCCTATGAGGTGTTCCCCATGGCGGTGTTGCTGGGCAGCCTGGTCGGGCTGGGTGGTCTGGCAAACAATTCCGAGCTGGTGGCGATGCGTGCGGCCGGCGTCTCCCTCGCCAGGATCATCGTCTCGGTATTGAAAGCGGGCATACTCGCGATGTTGGTAGTGCTGGTTATTGGCGAGGCGATCGCACCCAACACCGAGCAGTATGCCGAGCGGATGCGCGCCAGCAAGATGAGCCAGCAGATCACCCTCAAGTCGAAGCATGGCTTCTGGGCCCGTGATGGCGGCTCTTTTGTCAATATTCGACAGATCCTTCCCGGCTCGCAACTCCGGGATATCTATATTTACGAATTCTCCCAAGAGCGGGAATTACAAGTCTCCACCCATGCTGATTTTGCCCAGTATCAGGAGGGGCGCTGGCTGCTGCGAGGGATCAGTCAGACCCGTTTCCTGACTGACGGGGTGGAGAGTCGGTCGCTGGACGAGGCGACCTGGGATTCGTTGCTCAATCCCAATATCCTCAATGTGGTGGTGGTCCGTCCCACCATGCTGCCGGTCTGGGGTCTCTATCAGTATATCGACTTCATGCATGCAAACGGACAGGAGGCGACTATCTACGAAGTGGCTTTCTGGAGCAAGGTGATCATGCCACTGATCACACTGGTGATGGTGTTTTTGGCGGTACCCTTCGTATTCGGGGTGTTGAGGTCGGTGGGTATCGGGCAGCGGATCTTTGCCGGCTCTCTGTTGGGCTTGGCCTTCTTTCTGCTGAACAAGGTGCTGGGCCACATGGCCGTGGTTTACTCTCTCAACCCGCTGTTTGCCGCCGCAGTCCCCGGATTACTGTTCCTCGGTATCGGCTTCTGGTTTGTTCGCCGGGTCCACTGACGCGGCTGTTCACCGTTTCGCCAGCAAGACCAGCCGGGTCCCAGACAGCCGATCGTGCCAGGCCAGTTTGTCCCTGTCGATCAGTATCCAGAGATAACCCAGCCCCAGAGGCAGCCAGGAGAGCAGCGCGCACAACAGCCGCTTCAGGGCGTCAGTCCACTTGAGCGGTGACCCGTCCTCCCGTACCACGCGCAGACGCCAGGAACGCATACCGAGCGTCTGCCCCCCCTTCAGCCAAAACAGCAGGAAAAAGGCCGGTGGTACCATTGCCAGCCAGAGCTGGAACAGGAGGTTCCCCGCCAGCGCCTGCGAGGCCGGCTCGCCGGCCAGTATGCCAACTGGCAGGGTGACGACCATTGAGGCCAGCAGCAGCAGGCCAAAAACCAGCAGGGCGTCATACAACATGGCCGCCAGGCGCCGGGGTAATCCAGGGCTTACTGCCTGATTAATATCAATATTATGGATTTTCTTCATGTCTTGGTTGCTGCCGCTATACTCCGCGGCAGGTAATTGCCGGATTTGGTTGCAGGTCACAATGGTGCAGGATAATTGGTCTATAGTAAGAGAAACTCATCAGGTTGCCTATCCATGAGTAGGCGGCAGGGTTTTGTTCAACTGTCTGGAGGCACAACTCGCTGTGGAGCATCGCAATTCGCCGCGCCGACCGGTAACTCTCTACACCATGCTGAACTATCCCAGTCTTGGTCTGGTCAGGGGTTGTATCCGTGACATCGGGATGGGGGGGATGTTTGTCGATATCGGGCGTATTCAATTGCCGGTGAACGCTACGCTTGAGGCCTCCCTGATGCTGGGTGCCAGTGGTCTCAAGTGCCACATGCAGGTAGAGGCTATCGTCGTGCGTTGCGCCGAGCAGGGCGTTGGACTGATGTTCGATGAACTGGATAGCGAGATTCACCGTGCCCTCAATCATCTGATATTCGGATCTTCCGGGGTCAAGAATGACAACGATTGTTCCGAGTTCCTGCACTGAATTGGTTCTCTCCTCTATTCGTTAAACTTAATCCTGTACCCTCCTGGCCGGCAGGATTGTAATGACCAAGTATCAAGGCATAATGGGGCGCCGGAACATAATCCGTCCGTATTCTCATGATACGGGGCAGGATGCCCAACCTGATGACGTTTGAATTCTTCTCATTATGCCGTTACCCCTGAAACGACCCCAGAAACTCTCGTTGCTCCGGCGTATTCCCATGCCGCTGATGTCCATCATGATTGGCCTGTTCTGTGGCCTGGTGGTGTGGGGGATGCTCGATCAGGTGCAGCCCCGGGCGCTCAGGAGCATTTTTGCCGAAGAGATGAAGACGCGGCTCGATCAGCAGGCGCGGGAAACCCTGATTCGTTTTGATAACTATGTGCTGGCCCACACCTCCACTGCCCGGCTGCTGGCAAACCATCGCCAACTCGCCAACTATCTTGAGCCGGTCTACTGGTTCAAGGGGGATAAGGATCAGCCCAGACAGTATCGTTCCACTCCTCCCTGGTTGCCGGGATCGACCCTCTGGCAGTCATTGATCAGGCCGAGCCATATTCTGCTGCTGGACAGTGATGGCCGCACCCGCGAGATCTATCAGCTTGGAGAGCGGCCCCTGCCGGTCGAACTGGCCGGTACCAATGAGCTGCCGCTGAGCGAGCGGCGGGTGCAGGCCAATCTCACCAGCTTGGGGGACCGCCCCTATCTGCTGGTTTCCGAAACTGCGGAGGATGCCACCGGCACCGAGATGGGTTTTTTGATGCTGGTGGCCCCCATCGATGAGCAGTTCCTGGCGGCATCCCAACAGGGGGTTTCGTCAAATGGGGTATTGGTGGGGATACTGGAGGCGGATGAGCAGCGTTTTCTCGCCAGCAGCGATCAATCCAGATTGCCCCCACAGCGGCGATTGTCGGAGGTGGAAGCCGATTTTCTGGTCACCGCGCAATCGTTTTCCGAATATGAAGGCTCGACCCTCAATTTGCAGTTCGCCACCCTGGTGCCCCACTCCGTGGTGGAGGCGATACGGGACCGGGTGGCCAGTCTGGAACGGCGTCAGCGGCTGGTGGCTGCTTTTACCTTCGTCAGTGTGTTTACCCTGGTCTTTTTTCTGCTGTCGGAGCGGCTGAACAAGATCCTGCAGCGCATCTCCCGCTTCTCACAACGGGCACTCGGTTCCAAGCAGCCGGTGATTGAGCGCGGTAACCAGCTGTTCGTGTTGGAGGACTGGATTCACCAGTTTATTCAGCTGGTTAAGGATACCCGGGAGGAGATGCGGCAGCAGCATGAGAGTGAAATGCACGAGTCAGAGATGCTCAAGCAGGCGATCATGGAGACGGCACTGGATTCAATAATCACCATCGACCGTCAGGGGGTGATTATCGAGTTCAATCCCACGGCGGAACAGACCTTCGGTCACCATCGGCAGGAGGCACTGGGCAAGGTATTTGCGGATCTGATTTTCAACGATGAGAGCCGTCCCCAGTTCAATCGGCTGATGGCGGATGTCCTCAGTTCGCGGGATCGGCATCCTGATGAAATGCGCCACGAGCTGACAGCGGTCAAGCGTGGTGGCGGTGTGTTCCCGGTGGAGCTGGCGATCAAGCCTATCCGCCTGAAGAACCGTCTCGCCTTTACCATCTATATGCACGATATCTCCAATCGTCGCCGTATCGAACTGGAGATTCGCAGTCTCGCCAAGTTTGCTTCCGAGAGTCCCAGTCCCATCCTGCGTGTCAACCGGCGCGGGGTTATCCTCTATGCCAACAACGCCAGTGACCAGCTGCTCTCCTACTGGGGCTGCGAGCGGGCCCAGACTCTGCCGCTCTACTGGCGTAACCGGGTAACAGAAATTCTGGCCAACGGCCGTGACTGGCAGACCCAGGTGATTGGTGCCACCCAGGTCTACTCGTTGCTGCTTACCCCGGTGGTGGATCTGGGTTACGTCAATATCTATGGGCGTGATATCACGGCGGAGCGGGAAGCGGAGCGCCAGGCCCGGGAGCATCAGCAGGAGTTGATCCATGTGTCACGTCTCAGCACCATGGGTGAGATGGCCACGGGACTTGCCCATGAACTGAATCAGCCGCTTTCGGCCATTGCCAATTATGCCAACGGCTCGGTACGCCGGTTGCAGTCAAGTGGTCGGGAGTCAGAAGATATTCTTTATGCCCTCGGCCAGATTACCGCACAGGCTGATCGGGCGGGTGAAATCATCAAGCGGCTGCGTGCCCTGGTGGGCAAACAGACACCGGTGCGCCGGATCGCCGACATCAACGATGTGGTGCGGGAGGTGTGCAGCTTTGTAGAGTTTGAGGCGCGCAAGGCGGGGGTGGTGATCGAGCAGGATTTCAGTATCAGCAGCCTGCCGGTCAAAATCGATGTTGTACAGATTGAACAGGTATTGCTAAATCTGATTAGAAATGCCCTTGATGCGCTGTTAGAGATACCGGAAGATGAACGCAATCTGGTAATTCAGACCCGCTGTCAGGATGGAGAACGGGTGCTGCTCCGGGTGCTGGATACCGGCCCGGGTATCCAGGATAAAGATATGAGCCGATTGTTTGAGCCCTTTTACACCACCAAGGAGAGTGGCATGGGCATGGGATTGATCATCAGCAGGACGATTATAGAGGACCACAACGGCACCATCACTGCCGAACAGCGGGCAGCGGGTGGTACCTGCTTTAGTATTGTATTACCCAGCAACAGGAACAGAGATGAACAGTAATGCCACCGTATTTGTAGTTGATGATGACTCGGCGATGCGTAACTCGTTGAAGTGGCTGATTGAGACGGTGGGGATCAGGGTGGAAACCTTCGCCTCGGCCGAAGAGTTCATCAAGTCCTATTATCCGGGGCGGGCCGGTTGTCTGCTGCTGGATGTGCGCATGCCGGGCATGAGCGGGCTGGAGTTGCAGGAGTATTTTGTTCGCGAGAACATCCATATACCGGTGATTATTATCACCGGGCATGGTGACGTGCCGATGTCGGTGCGGGCGATGAAAGCGGGAGCGGTGGATTTTATTGAGAAGCCGTTCAATGACGAACAGCTGCTGGAGAGTATCCGCAGTGCCCTGGAAATCGATCAGGATCAACGTTCGATTCAGGCTGAGCGCGCGGAGATTGCCGCCCGACTGGCGCAATTGACGCCCCGTGAGCATGAGGTGATGGAGATGGTCACCAACGGCAAGGCCAACAAGGAGATTGCCAGTGCCCTCGGCGTCAGCGCCAAGACCGTGGAGGCCCACCGTGCCCGGGTGATGGAGAAGATGGAGGCCTCCTCACTGGCCGGCCTGGTGAAAATGGTGATTGCAGCCAACCTCTACAGCGATCACTGAGTGGAGCGACTCATGCCATTCGTGTCTATTGACGGGTAGCTCTTCGCACTATCACTCGTAGATCCATGAATTGTATCGTTATCGCCAACGCCCAAAGGGAAGAAACAGGTTCTCCTTCGTGTGCTTCGCGTTCTTGGCGGTAACCTGCTTTTCGTCAGCTTGGTAGGATGCGGTTCATTCGGGCTGGCTCCGGTAGAATCGGCAGTGGTTCCGTGACCGTTACTTGTTCGCCTTCGTCGGGGCGTTGGGCGAGGTGGGTATCAATGCCACTTCATCGTCCGCATCGATCCGGGTGAACGGTTCGCTGAACTGTTTGTTCACTGTTACCTGGAAGCTCCCCTCCCGAAACAGATGGGCCTGGTCCGGATTGCGCCGCCGCAACCACTCGATCAGGCTGCTTACATCTGTGACCGATGGGGGAATCTCCACTTGTTCGGCCTCTTTCTGCAACTGCTTCACCAGGTAGGTGAAATAGAGCAATTGGATGTGTCGCGGTCCCTCGGTGCTATCTGAAGCACCCGGTTTATAGCCGGCCTTTCGCAGGCTCTCCTGGTATGCCTGCCAGTTCTGTTCCTGGTTCACCCCGAGTTCGTAGAGGGTGTCCCAGGAGTAGATGCTGCTGTCATGTCCATCGTCAAAGATGAACCGCACTGCATATTGTCCCTGGGGCTCTATGCGGGTGATATTCACCGATTCCTTACCGGTAACCGGATTCCCCAAGGTGCGGACCTCCTTGGCCTTGGCAAATACCCGCAGATATTCGCAGGGCAGCCTGAAGCTGGCGCCGTCGGAAAATTCGATCGCCAGCAGGCGGGATTTGCTGTGCAGGTTGATCGCGGTGGGTGTCCGGGTTGGCTGCTTTTCACTCATGGTACTGCTTGGGTCCGTAAACAGTGGAATTTATTAATGGTGGGTGGAAAGATTCAATTCAATCGTCCATTAACCGACCACATCCAACACACGCCTTCTGAACTTGACGCCACGTGCCTCGGCCAGCTTACGGCACGCCTCGATATCCACCCCTTCAAGGCCGTCGATCGCGGTGGCGGTCACATCGGCGATATATGTTGGCGCCTCCGCGACGAATTCCAGCATCTGCTCAAAAGAGCCGGCCAGCGCCGGCTGACAGTGCCGGTCGTACACCTCGGCATTCTGTGCATTGAGGGAGATGGAGAGGGCGTCGACACAATCCGCCATCTCGGGCAGGACATTGCGCTTGTTGGCCAGATTGGCCAGTCCGTCGGTATTGACCCGGACCCGACCGCCGTGGGCCTTGATGTATTTAGCCACCTCCAGCAGCACCTTCAGGCGCAGGGTCGGTTCACCATAGCCGCAGAACACCACCTCCTTGTAGGCGGCGGGATTATCAATGGCGGCAATAATCTCCTGACTGGAGGGGCGATGATCCAGGGTCAGGTCGTACTCATGCACCTGCAGAACACCCTGGGTCTTGGGGCAGAAGGCGCACTCCAGGGTGCAGCGGTCGGTGATATTCAGGTAGAGACTGTCGCCGATTACATAGCTGAGCTGTTGATTTTCCACGGGCACTCGGGTTGTTGCGAAAAACTGGGATTCTACACTACCCCACGATCGGTAAGAAGGGTGCTTGGCCTGTTAGACTCGCTGTTACCGGAGAGTTCATTGCTGAGTCGCTGCGTCAGGCTTTTGAAGTTGATAAACCCTTGATTATCGAGCGGTATATCATCTGACCTGTCAGCATAGAGAATACCAATCGGACGATTTTTGATAATCAGGGAACTCATGTAAAAGCCCCGGGTATCCAGAGTCGTGCGGAGCTGGTCATTCATCAACGGGAGCAGTTGTTTTCGATTCCTGTCGTGCAGCCAGATATGCTGCGGTTTTTTCAGCAACAGGGTCAGCAGATGCCGCTCTCCCACGGGATGCTGAAACTGTCGCAGTGGTGACGATGACTCCGCTCCGGAGATGAACTTGACCTTGATCGTCTTGCGATCGGGCGTGAGCATGGCGAACATTACCCGTTCAACTCCGGCAGTGGTGCGCAGTTCCCGAAAAATGTGGGACAAACTTGCCTGTAACCGACTGCTGTCGGAAGCGGCAGCTGGGCGCCTGTGTATAGCCGGCTTTTCCGTTGTGGCACGGGTTTCATTCATCCGAGCGGCAGCGTTAACTGCCGGAGCCGGGGGCGTGGATGTCAGAGCCTTTTTGCCAGGCAGTTTCGGCCCCAAGGGCCGGACAGGGCAGGGTTCCAGCAGGGCATAGACCGTCAGTGGAAACGGCAGTCCGCTCAGATTTCTTGCTGCGCCTGCCGTCAGTGCGTGGATGTAGGCATGCCCCCGGTCCGGTTCCAGCCCGTTAAGTGCGGCGGCCAGCTCAATCAGTTCAGCGGTCTGTTCGCTACGCCAGCTGTTTCTGCTCTCCCTGGCCAGTGCCGAGGCCAGCATAACGGCCAGTGAGCGGATCTGGAAGGCGCCGGTCGGTTGTAGCGCCTGGCCAGTCAGCGGCGGCAGATTCCACTGCTCGGCCAACTGCAGACTGAGTTGCTGCAGGGTAAAGCCGAGAATCGCCTCTTCCGCCGTGGCCTGCCGCATGCCCCGTCTGACCAAGGTTTTTACCCGTTCCATCTCGCTGTCGGCATAGGTCCAGAGCAGCATTTCGCCCAGCTCGTGCAGTAGCGCGGCGATGGCCATCTCCTCGGGGTTGCCCAGGCGCAGGTCGTGCCCCCAGTTGTAGGCGTACCAGGCGGCATGGCCGGCCCGGGAATAGCAGTCATAGAGAGACGATCTGGCTTCTCCGGTTAACTGTTTATCCAGGTTTGGTAGCTGCCGGTCGGCCCGGGTGGTGGGTTCGATACCGAGCAGGGCGATGGCATGGGCCAGGTTGGTGACCGGCTCCCTGGGCGGGTAGGGCAGCGCACTGAACTGGCGGAAGATGGCCAGGGTAAAGCCCGGGTCGCGGGCGATGATACGCTGCAGATCGGCATGGGTGGTGTTGGGGCTGTCCAGCAACTGTAGAACGCGTTGACGCGTCAGTGCCATTGCCGGAAGCGCCTTTGAACTCAGTCGCTCGATCCAGCCGCTCAATGCATTGTCCATGGATACTGCTTCCTTGGGTGTCCTTGGTAACACCGGTTCCGCGGCTGTCTCTGATGACTTGTTGGGGTTATCTGTATGTTGCAGACTGTCGGCGCAGCCTGCTGATAAACTGCGGCTGGAACTCCCTGTGTGCAACAAGAAGGAGTGTCGGACTGAAATGAGTAACGCCTGCAGTAAGGATGATTGTAACAGGGTTCTGCTGCTGCATGGAATCTGGATGACCGGTATTGAGATGGGATGGCTAAAGCATCGTTTGACCAGTGCCGGATACCAGGTGGAGCGGTTCAGGTATCCCTCTCTTAGCCGGACACCGGTCGAGAATGCGCAACTGCTGAACCGGTTTATCCGGCAGCGGGGTTATGACTGCCTGCATCTGGTGGCCCACAGTCTGGGGGGGCTGGTGCTGCTCAACCTGTTTGATCTGTTTCCCGACCAGCCTCCCGGCCGGGTGGTCCTGCTGGGATCACCGGTCCACGGCAGCGCGGTCGCCCGGCGCCTGGCGCGACACTCCTGGGGACGACGCCTGATCGGACGCGCCGGTGAACGTGGTCTGGTGGAGGGGGCGCCGCCCTGGAACGGGGAGCGGCAGCTTGGAGTGATCGCCGGTACCAGTGGGAGGCTTGGCATTGGCCGACTGCTGGGTGGCATCGAGGGAGAGAGTGACGGTACGGTGATGCTGAAAGAGACGGCCATTCCCGCTGCCGCGGACAGACGTCTGCACGACACCGGGCACATGGGGATGCTGTTTTCCGCCGCGGTCGCGGCCGACGTGGCCGGTTTTCTTCGGAATGGCCATTTTCCTCGATAAAAGCAGATGACTGCCCGGGTGAACCGCCGCAGAAATCCGCTACATGTTATTTCTGCCCGCCCCGGGTGATGGTAAACTCCCGCCTGACCGAATATTGAGAGGAGTGTTATGGCTGGACACAGTAAATGGGCCAACATCAAGCACAAGAAGGCGGCCAACGACAAGAAACGCGGCAAGATATGGACCAAGCTGCTGCGTGAAGTGACCGTTGCCGCCAAGGCGGGCGGTGGCGAAATCGAGACTAATCCACGGTTGCGCCTGGCGGTGGACAAGGCGAACGGGGCCAATGTGCCGCGTGACACCATTGAGCGGGCAGTCAAGCGCGGCGCCGGTGGCGAAGATACGGACAACTATGACGAATTGCGTTATGAAGGCTATGGCCCCGGCGGGGCGGCGGTCATTGTCGACTGCATGACCGACAACCGTAATCGCACCGCTTCCGAAGTCCGGCACGCCTTCACCAAGCACGGCGGTAATCTTGGTACCGACGGCTCGGTGGCCTACATGTTTAACAAGCAGGGCATTATCAGTTTTGCCCCCGGCGCCGATGAAGATGCCATCATGGAGGCGGCGCTAGAAGCAGGTGCCGAGGACGTGGTGACCAATGATGACGGCTCCATCGATATCATGACCACCCCGGAAGCCTTCTCTGATGTGAACGATGCGATTGTGGCGAGTGGGTTGAATCCAGACAACGCCGAGGTGACCTTCAGTGCCTCCACCATGGCCGAGCTGGACCCGGAATCGGCCGAAACGCTGATGAAGATGATCGATCATCTGGAAGATCTGGATGATGTGCAGGATGTCTATACCAATGCCGATATCTCGGAAGAGATAATGGCCTCCATGGAGTAATGGAACCTCCTTCGGGGGGCCGCAACAGCGGCCCCCCGAATCTGACCAGCGGAAGCAAATATCAAACTCACAAATCACAATGCCAAACAGAACGGGGCTTTGGGTCTCAAGCGCCGCATCCTGGGTATTGACCCCGGTTCCCGCATAACCGGCTACGGCATCATCGAGAGTGATGGCATCAAAAGCGCCCATGTGGCCAGTGGCTGCATACGTATCGCCAATGAAGAGTTTCCACAACGGTTGGGCGAAATCTATCGACAGTTGACCGAGCTGGTAGCTACCTATCAGCCGGCGGAGATGGCCATCGAGCAGGTCTTCATGGCCAAGAATGCCGCTTCGGCACTCAAGCTCGGACAGGCACGGGGCGCTGCCATCTGCGCCTGTGTTGTGGCCGGGTTGCCAGTATTTGAATATGCGCCCCGGGCAATCAAACAGGCGGTGGTGGGTTCCGGTGGTGCGGACAAGGATCAGGTGCAACACATGATTAAACACATCCTGCAACTGGATGCGCCGCTGACGGCGGATCAGTCAGATGCCCTGGCGGTGGCTATCAGCCACGCCCATGCCAATAGCACCCTCGCGCTGATCGGCCGCTCCAAGCGGGGAGGCTGGCGATGATCGGCCGGCTGCGTGGCGCGCTGGTCTACAAGCAGCCACCGTTTCTGATGGTGGATGTGGGTGGCGTCGGCTATGAGCTGGAAGCTCCCATGTCCACCTTTTACGATCTGCCCCTGCAGGGCGAACAGGTGACACTGTTTACCCATCTGGCGATTCGTGATGATGCCCATGTGTTGTATGGATTTTTCACCGAATCGGAGCGCGCGCTGTTTCGCGCCCTGCTGAAGGTGAGCGGGGTCGGGGCCAAGATGGCGCTGGCCATCCTCTCCGGCATGAGCGCCGACGAGTTCGCCCTCTGTGTCCAACGCGACGATACGGCGGCGCTGGTCAGACTGCCGGGTATCGGCAAGAAAACGGCGGAAAGGCTGATTATCGAGATGCGTGACCGTCTGGACCGGATCGAATTGTCCGGTTCGGTAACACTGCCGAAGACGCGTCCGGCCGGCGGTGCGGTTGAGACCCCGATGTCGGATGCCATCGGCGCGCTGATCGCCCTGGGTTACAAGCCCAACGACGCCAGCCGTATGGTACGCTCAGTGGAGTGTGAGGATCTCTCCAGCGAAGAGATTATCCGACTGGCCCTGCGAGCGGTGGTGACAAAATAGCCATGAATGAGAATGCACGGATTATCAGCGCAGAGGCGGGTGCCGATGATGCCGCCCTGGATCGCGCCATCCGCCCCCGGTTGCTGGCGGATTATGTCGGCCAGCCGGTGGTGCGGGAACAGATGGAGATTTTCATCGAGGCCGCCAAGGCGCGTGCGGAAGCGCTGGATCATGTACTGATCTTTGGTCCACCCGGATTGGGGAAAACCACCCTGGCCCACATCATCGCCAATGAGATGGGGGTCAACCTGCGCCAGACTTCCGGGCCGGTGCTGGAGAAGCCGGGAGACCTGGCAGCCCTGCTGACCAATCTGGAACCGCACGATGTGCTGTTTGTTGACGAGATTCATCGTCTCAGTCCGGTGGTTGAGGAAGTGCTCTATCCGGCCCTGGAAGATTACCAGCTGGATATCATGATCGGGGAAGGGCCGGCCGCCCGCTCGATCAAACTGGAGCTGCCGCCCTTCACACTGGTCGGTGCCACGACCCGTGCCGGTCTGCTCACCTCGCCTTTGCGCGACCGTTTCGGTATTGTGCAGCGGCTGGAGTTCTACTCCAATGCCGATCTGACCCATATCGTGGGCCGCTCTGCGGGGATACTTAATATCGAAACCGATGCCGCCGGTGCCGCCGAAATTGCCCGGCGCTCCCGGGGTACGCCGCGCATCGCCAACCGGCTGCTGCGCAGGGTGCGGGATTTTGCCCAGGTTAAGGCAGAGGGCCGGGTGACCAGTGATGTGGCCGACAGTGCATTGAGCATGCTGAAGGTGGACGGCAACGGCTTTGATATCATGGATCGCAAGCTGCTGAGCGCAATCATCAGTAAATTCGACGGTGGCCCGGTCGGGGTGGACAGTCTGGCGGCGGCCATTGGCGAGGAGCGTGGCACTATCGAGGATGTGCTGGAACCCTATTTGATCCAGCAGGGCTTCATGATGCGTACACCGCGGGGTCGGGTGGCCACCAATGCCGCCTATCTCCATTTCGGGCTGGACCCGAAGAGCGATCTCCCGGAATCGGGCGAATCGGGTGCACTGTTCTGAAACCGGTGGGCCGGCTGATGTGCGTTGAAGCGCTGGCGGATGCGGATTTTTGAATTGTGACGGGCTTTTGAATTGTGACAGGCATGAAGGAATTTCTATGGCCGGTTAGGGTCTACTACGAAGACACGGATTCCGGTGGTGTGGTCTACTATGCCAACTACCTGAAATTCATGGAGCGGGCACGTACCGAATGGCTGCGCAGTCTGGGGTTTGAGCAGGATGAACTTCGGGAAAAAGAGGGAGTCCTGTTTGCGGTGCGTAAGGTCGGGGTCGAATTCAGATCACCCGCCCGTTTTAATGATGCGTTACAAGTGAGTGTGCAACTTATTTCCAGGGGAAAAGCGAGTTTGGTGTTCCGGCAGGAAATCCGATCGGCAGCCGACGGCAGGTTGTTGTGCGACGGCGAGGTCAAGATTGCCTGCATTGACGCGGCCAGCTTTCGTCCTGCCCCTATCCCCCATGCCCTTTTATCGGTGGTTTCAGAATAATGTCAACTGATCTCTCATTTATCGCCCTGGTAGCGGGGGCCAGTCCGCTGGTGCAGCTGGTGATGGCGGCGTTGATGCTGGCCTCGGTCATCTCCTGGACCATGATTTTTGACCGGGCCAGGGTGCTGAAGCGGGCGCGCCGCGCCGCCGAGGCATTTGAACGGCGCTTCTGGTCGGGAGGGGATCTGGGTGAACTTTTTCGTGAGCTGGACCGGGAAGATGGCCAGGCCACGGGCATGGCGACGATTTTCCATGCCGGTTTTCGGGAGTTCGCCCGATTGAAAAAAAATCCCGACATCGAGCCGATGGCGGTGGTCGAAGGCGCACGCCGTACCATGCATGTGGCGATGAACCGGGAGATGGACGGCCTGGAGAATAATCTCTCCTTTCTGGCAACGGTCGGTTCCACCAGCCCCTATGTCGGCCTGTTCGGCACTGTCTGGGGCATCATGAACTCTTTTCACGCCCTCGGTAATGTGAAACAGGCGACCCTCTCCCTGGTGGCACCGGGTATTGCCGAGGCGCTGATTGCCACCGCCATGGGTCTGTTTGCCGCTATCCCGGCGGTGGTTGCCTACAACCGTTACTCCAACGATGTGGAGCGGCTGAACGGACGTTACGAGGATTTTCTCGATGAGTTCACCACCATTCTGCAGCGTCAGGCCCATGTCTGACAGCAGTCACGGAATGGGGGGCAGGCAATGAGCCGGCAGAAAAAGAGTCGCCGTCCCATGGCGGAGATCAATGTGGTGCCCTACATTGATGTGATGCTGGTGCTGCTGGTGATCTTCATGATCACGGCTCCCCTGCTGACCCAGGGCGTCAAGGTGGACCTGCCCCAGGCGGATTCGGAGCCGTTGCCGACCGAGGCGGATGATCCGGTGGTGGTATCGGTAAACAGTCAGGGCGAGATGTTCATCGACGTGGGTGAAGGAAAGGATCAACCGGTGGATGCGGATACCCTGATCACCCGGATTGCTGCTGTCATCGCCTACAAGCCGAAAACCCCGATCATGGTCAAGGGCGACCGCAATGTGGATTATGGCCGGGTGGTGGAGGCCATGGTGCTGATACAACGGGCCGGCGTGCCCAATGTCGGCCTGATCACCGAGACACCGGAGCGTTAGTACAGCGATGCTGCAGATTCTCAAGCGCAATCCGCTGGCGGCCGTTATCGCGGTTTTATTGCATCTGGTGATACTTCTGTTCCTGGTGGTGGGGGTCGACTGGCTGGAGAAGCCGAAACAGCCCAGTTCCAGCGTCGAGGTGGTGCAGGCGCGGATCATCGATGAAACCAAGGTGCGTGAGCAGGTAAAGCGACTGGAGCAGGATGAGGCGCGCCAGGCCGAGGAAAAACGCGTCGCCCGGGAAAAGGAAGAGCAACGGTTGGCCGAGTTGAAGCGCAGGCAGGTGGAGGAACAGCAACGTCTGGCTGAACTGGAGCAGCAACGGCAGGTCGAAAACCGCAAGCGCGAGGAGGCCAGGCAGCAGCGCCTGGAAGAGGAGTCGCGTCGTCAGCAGGCGGAACAGCAGCGCAAGGAGGCCGAGCAGAAGCAGCAGGCCGCCGAGGCCAAGCGGCAGGCGGAACAGCAGGCGCGCAAGGAGGCGGAAGCCAAACGGGTAGCCGAGGAGAAAAAACGCCAGGAGGCGGAGGCAAAAAAAGCGGCGGAAGAGAAGCAACGCCAGGCGGAAGAGGCCAAGCGCAAGGCGGAGGCGGAGAAAAAACGCAAGGCGGAAGAGGCCCGGCTCAAGGCCGAGGCGGAGAAGAAGCGTAAGGCTGAGGAGGCCCGTCAGCAGGCGGAGGCGGCGCAGAAGGCGCGGGAGGCGGAGTTGCTGGCGGCCATGGAGGCGGAGCACAATGCGCGTGAAATGGACCGCTATATCATCCAGATATCGCAGAAAGTTATCCGTACCTGGGTGCGCCAGGCTGGCATCAGCGATGGTCTGAAGTGTACCCTGCGAGTCAGACTGGCGCCTGGCGGCAGCGTGCTGGCGGTCAGCGTGATTCGCAGCAGTGGCAATGGCGCCTTTGACCGTTCCGCCGAGGCGGCGGTGCTCAAGGCAGACCCGCTGCCAGTTCCGACCGGGGCGCTGTTCGAGCGGTTCCGGGACATTAACTTTGAATTTGATCCAAACAAGAAATGACAATTATGAAACGATTTTTGAGTTTGATCCTGTTGCTGTGCTGGGTTGCCAATGCCGGCGCGGCGTCCCTTACCATCGAGATTACCGAGGGTGCCGAAGGGGCGCTCCCCATTGCCGTGGTGCCTTTCGGCTGGGCCGGTTCCAGTCCGGGCGCCGTCGATGTGGGCAGCGAGATTGCGGAGATTGTGCGCAGTGACCTGCAGCGCAGTGGCCGCTTCGCCGCCCTGCCGGTGAAGGATATGCTGGCCCGTCCCCAGTCCGATGCCGATGTGGAGTTCCGCGACTGGAAGGTGCTCGGCATGGATAGCCTGGTGGTGGGGCAGGTGCGGCCCAACGGCCAGGGTGGCTATCTGGTGCGCTTCCAGCTGTTTGACGTGTTCAAGGGTGAGCAACTGATCGGTTACAATTTCCCGACCACCAGCCGGGATCTGCGCTCAACCGCGCACAAGATCGCCGATATCATCTACGAAAAACTCACCGGACAACCGGGCGCCTTCGATACGCGCATCGCCTATGTGGTCTCCAGCAGCAAGGCGGACGGTTCCCAGGAGGTCTCACTCAAGGTGGCGGATGCGGATGGCTTTGATCCCCAGACCATTGTCACCTCATCCGAGCCGCTGATGTCTCCCGCCTGGGCGCCGGATGGCCGGCGGCTCGCCTATGTCTCGTTTGAGCAGAAAAAGGCCTCTATTTACATCCAGGAAGTGTTTACCGGTAAACGCCAGAAAGTGGCCTCGTTCAAGGGAATCAACGGTGCACCCGCCTGGGCGCCGGATGGTCGGAAACTGGCGCTGACGCTTTCCCGGGACGGTAATCCCGAAATCTATGTGCTGAACATCAATACCAATGCCCTGACCCGGCTGACCAACCACTATGCCATTGATACGGAGCCGGCCTGGTCGCCGGATGGGCGCTATATTATTTTTACCTCGGACAGGGGGGGCAAGCCGCAGATCTATCGGGTCCCTGCCTTCGGCGGCAAGGTCAGCCGGGTCACCTTTGAAGGAAGCTACAATGCCCGTGCCTCTTACGCCCCGGATGGCGAATCGCTGACGCTGGTAACCCGCCAGGGAGGGGATTTCCGCGTGGCGGTGGTGAACCTGGCTAACAATGCCCTGCAGGTGCTGAGCGACGGGCGACTGGATGAATCTCCCAGTTTTGCCCCCAACGGCAGCATGATAATTTACGCCACCAAGATTAACGGCAAGGGTGAACTTGCGGCGGTCTCGGTGGATGGCCGCATTCGGCAACGACTCGCCCTCCAGGATGGGGATGTTCGTGAGCCGGTCTGGTCCCCTTACACAAAAACCAACAGGAGAAACCCATGAAACTGAGTGCGCTCAAGATTGCCCCGATCCTTGCCTTGTCACTGTTGCTGGGCGGTTGCGCCGGCATGCCCGGGATGTCAGGTGGCGACGAGACCAAGGACGGTGCTCCGGTCACAGAGGGGGGGCAGGATGGCATGGCCAATGGCGCCCAGACCTCCGGTGCCATGGAAGGAGGCGCCTGGAGTGGCAGCCCGCTGGAAAATCCCGACAGCCTGCTTTACACCAAGACCATCTATTTTGATTACGATATCGACGAGGTGCGTGCCGACTACCGTGATGTGGTGACTGCTCATGGAGACTATCTGGCAGCCAATCCGTCAATTACCGTCACTGTTGAAGGTCATGCCGACGAGCGTGGTTCCCGGGAATACAATATTGCCTTGGGCGAGCGGCGTGCCAATAGCATCAAGCGGTTGCTGATGGCGCAGGGTGCGGCGGAAAGCCAGATCATCACCATCAGTTATGGTGAGGAGCGCCCGGCTACCATGGGTTCTGGTGAAACATCCTGGGAACTCAATCGGCGTGCCGAGTTTGTTTATTGATTGCTGAGTGCCTCGCCTGTCCAGGAGGCTGGTCTAGGCGCTTGTGCAGGAGAACGGGTAGGATGGGCAAAGCTAGCGTGCCCATCCTACTATTGAAACCGCGCTGCACTGGGCAGTGCAGCGGGGCTTGTGGGAGAAACCAAGGTGACAAAAAAACAGATCGGCCTGTTGATTGGGCTGCTGCTGATCATTCCATTCCAGTCGATACAGGCACAGCAGCGGGCGGAGAAGCTGACCCCCGAGCAGATACAGTCGCGCCAGATAGAGCTGCTGGAACGTAAGCTGGCGGCCATGTCTGATCTGGTGCTGCGGGTGGATGCCCTGCAGCGTGAGGTGCAGCAACTGCGTGGCGAGATCGAGGTGCAGAATCATGCCATGGATGCGCTCAAGAAACGTCAGCGGGATCTCTATCTCGATGTGGATCAGCGAATCAACCAGCTGTCCCACGGCAGCGCTCCGATGACCGGAATGGCCCCGCCGGCTCAGATACCGGGAACCGAACCACCGGTATTGGCCGAGACGCCGTCCCCCGCACCGGTCACCGATGCCGCAGCGGAAAGTGCGACGGCACCGACTCCAGCCGATAGCTCCGCCAACGCAGGTGAAGGGGCCGCCCCGCAACCCGCGCTGGCCGCGCCGATCGACACGGTTGCGGAAGAGCGCGATTACAAGCAGGCGTTCAATCTGCTGATGCAGCGTCGCTATGGCGAGGCCCGCACCGCATTCCAGGCGTTTCTCGCCCGTTACGGAACCGGCAGCTATGCCGATAACGCCCAGTATTGGCTGGCCGAATCGAGCTATGTGACCCGGGACTTCGATGTGGCGCTGGAGGCGTTTCAGAAGGTGATCAACGAGTATCCCAACAGCAGCAAGGTGCCGGATGCCCTGTTGAAGAGCAGCTTTATCCACTATGAGAAACAGCAGTGGAGCGAGGCGCGTGAAATCCTGCAGCGCCTGGTGACTCTCCATCCCAACTCCACCGCAAGTCGTCTGGCCACACAGCGTCTCGACCGCATGCAGTCGGAAGGACACTAGCCCGGCGGGTGAACTATCCGGGTTGAGCGGTTTATACTGATCTTATTACGACTGGCGGACTGCTTTGCATGGCGCAACTGCGCATTACCGAGATTTTCTATTCCCTGCAGGGTGAATCAAACAGCGTGGGTCTCCCCACGGTGTTCGTGCGCCTGACCGGCTGTCCCCTGCGCTGCGGTTACTGTGATACCACTTACGCCTTCAAGGGCGGGGAGTGGCTGGAACTGGATACCGTGATGGAGCAGGTAGCAGCCTATGCACCCCAGTACGTTTGTGTGACCGGTGGCGAGCCGCTGGCCCAGGAGGCGTGCCTGGAACTGCTGGTCGCCCTTTGCAATGCCGGCTACCGGGTCTCGCTGGAGACCAGCGGCGCGCTGGATATCTCCCGGGTCGATCCCCGGGTGGTAAATGTCATGGACCTCAAGACTCCCGGTTCCGGGGAAGAGGAAAAGAACCTGTTCAGTAATATCGACCGATTAAAGCCGGAGGATCAGGTCAAATTTGTCATCTGTGACGCGGCCGATTATGACTGGGCCCGGGAACAGCTGCGGGCCTGGGACCTCGGCAATCGCTGCCAGGTGCTGTTCTCACCGGCGCTTGGCTTGCAGAATGCCACGGAGCTGGCGGAGTGGATCCTGCGTGACCGGCTGAATGTGCGGTTCCAGATCCAACTGCACAAATATCTCTGGGGCGATGTCGCCGGCAAATGACCCCTTGTCCGATGAATGAACTGATGTGATGAAAAAAGCGGTAATCCTACTCTCCGGTGGCCTCGATTCGGCCACCTCCCTGGCCATGGCTCGCGAGCAGGGCTATGCCTGTTATGCCCTGAGTCTCGCCTATGGCCAGCGACATGCCGTGGAACTGGAGGCGGCCGGGCGTGTGGCCGACGCCCTGGGCGTGGTCGAGCACAAGGTGATCCCGATCGCCCTGGACGCCTTCGGCGGCTCGGCCCTGACCGACAATGCTATTGCGGTGCCGGAAGCGGAGGGTGGCGACGGTATTCCGGTTACCTATGTGCCAGCTCGGAATACGGTATTTCTATCCCTGGCCCTGGGATGGGCCGAGGTGCTGGGAGCCCGGGATCTGTTTCTGGGGGTCAACGCAGTAGACTACTCCGGGTATCCTGATTGCCGTCCCGAGTATATCGAGGCGTTCGAGCGGCTCGCCAATCTGGCCACCAAGGCCGGGGTGGAAGGAGAGCGATTCCGGATTCATGCCCCACTCATTGATATGACCAAGGCACAGATTATCCAGACCGGTGTTCGACTGGGTGTGAATTATGCCCTTACCGTCTCTTGTTATCAGGCGGATGCCTCGGGTGTCGCCTGTGGACGCTGTGATTCCTGCCGGCTGCGCGCCCAGGGATTTCGCGAGGCCGGCGTGCCTGATCCCACCCCTTACCAGCAAAAATAGCAATATTGCTATAAACCCCAGTAGATCATCTTTCGCTTATCGGCTAATCTTGCCCCTCCGGCCGTCACCGGTCTGCATAAAACGACAGGCATCCCAAGATGCCGGCACAGAGGTTGAGGAGGTACAGCATGACGTTTGAGTCTTTTTTCCAGGCCCAATCTTTTCTTTTGTGGGCAACATTTATTATTGCCCTGGTGATGGGTGCGGTGGTCAACAAGACCAATTTCTGTACCATGGGTGCGGTTTCCGACGCGGTGAACATGGGCGACATGGGTCGCATGCGCGCCTGGTTCCTGGCGATTGCCGTGGCCATGCTCGGTGTTACCGTGCTCGAATTCATGGGCCTGCTCAACCCGGGGGACTCTTTCCCTCCCTATCGCGCCAATCAGCTGATCTGGGCCGAGAATATTCTCGGTGGGCTGATATTCGGTGTCGGCATGACCCTGGCGTCTGGCTGCGGTAACAAGACCCTGATCCGTATCGGCGGCGGTAATCTGAAATCGATCGTGGTATTGCTGATTATTGGCGTCATCGCCTTCTACATGGTCAATCCCTTTCCGGGATCGGATCAGACCCTGATGTCGGTACTGTTCTATGACTGGATTCGTCCTTTAGCACTGACCCTCACGACACCCCAGGATCTGGGCTCGGTGGCGATGGGCAAGGATGCCGCGGGTGGTCGCATGGTAATCGGCCTGGTACTGGGTCTGCTGCTACTGGTGTTCGTCTTCAAGTCAGCCGATTTTCGCAGCAGTTTCGACAATATCCTCGGCGGACTGGTCGTGGGACTGGCGGTGCTGGCGGCCTGGTATGTCAGCGCTAACGTCGCTGTTGACCTGGATGGTGAAATGCATTCGCTCAGCGGCTATGTCAAACAGTGGGATTTCCTGGCCGACTCCGCCGCCGGTAAACCGGCCGACAGTCGCCCGCTGAGTACCCAGTCCTTCACCTTCATTAATCCCATGGGGCAGACCCTGGGTTATGCCGCTGCTGGTTTTAAGTCCACGCTGCTGACGTTCGGTGTCATGGCGTTGTTTGGTGTAATCGCCGGTTCACTGCTCTGGTCGCTGATCAGTCGCAGCTTTCGTATCGAGTGGTTTGTTAACTTCAAGGATTTCATTACACATGTAATCGGGGCGATCCTGATGGGATTTGGCGGTGTATTGGCGATGGGCTGCACCATCGGTCAGGGCATTACCGGTACATCCACCCTGGCGATTGGCTCATTTCTCGCTCTGGGCGCCATCATTCTGGGTAGTGCCCTTACCATGAAGGTGCAGTATTACAAACTGGTTTACGAGGATGAGGCGAGCTTCTCCAAGGCGCTGCTAACAGGCTTGGTGGACCTTAAACTGCTCCCGGAGCGCCTGCGCAAGCTGGAAGCCGTCTGAACCGGGCATTACCCGTTGACTGGCTCAATGGGTAATGTATAATCCCGCGCTTCTTGGGCCGTTAGCTCAGTCGGTAGAGCAGTGGATTTTTAATCCATTGGTCGAAGGTTCGAATCCTTCACGGCCCACCATTGTTTATCGAAACCCGGACCCCAGCGTCCGGGTTTTTTTGTATCCGGTGGCACAATTCGAACCTTCGATTTCAAAGAGTCAGGTTCGACAGCGAAGCTGCATGAGGCGGCGCAGCCGCCGAGTCATCCTTCACGGCCCACCATTGTTTATCGAAACCCGGACCCCAGCGTTCGGGTTTTTTGTATCCGGTGGCACGATTCGAACCTTCGATTTCAAACAGTCAGGTTCGACAGCGAAGCTGCATGAGGCGGCGCAGCCGCCGAGTCATCCTTCACGGCCCACCATTGTTTATCGAAACCCGGACCCCAGCGTCCGGGTTTTTTTGTATCCGGTGGCACAATTCGAACCTTCGGTTTCAAAGAGTCAGGTTCGACAGCGAAGCTGCATGAGGCGGCGCGGCCGCCGAGTCATCCTTCACGGCCCACCATTGTTTATCGAAACCCGGACCCCAGCGTCCGGGTTTTTTGTATCCGGTGACGTGATTTGAACCAGTGAATTTAAAAAGGCAGCGAGGATGGACACGCTGTGCTTTTGTCTATCCTGCAGGGAGCAGCAGTGTGGTGCCGAATTTGCGGCGAATTAAATGCCACTGAAAGATGGGGCCTGGGAACCGGTTTACACCCACAGGCAGGAGAGTAACTCCTGTTTATTACCCAGGATCTCAATTTCCCGAGTGCGGTTGCGGATAACCCCCTCCTCTTGCAGTTTGGAGAGTGCCCGGCTGAGGGATTCCGGACGCAGGCCCAGATGGATGGCGATATCGCCCTTGGTCATGGGCAGGGTCACGGTCCTTCTGCCGTCGGCAGTTATATTACCCTTTCTCTGGTAAAGATCATTCAGAAACAGCAGAAAGCGCCTGTCTGCGCTGAGATAGCGTCCCTGTACGATGGTCCGGTTGGTATAACGGAGTCGTTTGCCGAGTAGCTCGAGGATTTCATGTTGTAATTCGGGGATCTGGCTACAGAGGGACTCTATTTGATCAAACGGCAGTTCGCAGATCCAGGTGGTCTCGAGTGCCACGGCGTCACTCTGGTATTTGATATCGCCCACCGCTTCGATCCCTATGAGTTCACTGCTGAAATAGAAACCCTGGATCAGCGGGGTACCATCATCCAGGGACGATTCGATTTTAACTGAGCCGGATTGTATGGCGAAGATCGATTTGAATGGATCTTCCATCTTGAAAATGGTCTCACCAGCCTGGAACGGCCCACGCTTTCGGATGACGCTGGAGATGGTATCGGTCTGGCTTTGATCCAGATCAGCGCCGATGCACTTCCTGGGAAGTGTGCAGTTATTACAGTCCCTGCCGGTATTGACCAGGTGCAGTCCGCATTTACTGCCCTTTCTTTCAGCCATTCCTCACCTCTGGGTATTAGAGCCGCAGATTTTTTTATCATTCTTGTGTGGGGATAAGCATAGCGGATGGCAGCTTAATTACATCCTCTTTATTCGCGGGGTATTGGGTCTGGATAGGATGCTTTCGGGTAGTAACGGGAATTGTGTGAATAGCCCGGGACTCCAGGGTAATCAGAAAAAATATACGACTGCCAGGGTATTATCTGGATGCAAGCATGGCCGGTTGTAACGGGTTCGGTTTTGTCGGGCGGAAATCTGCCAGGCTATCCAGCTGGCTGGTAACCTTGCCCAGCTCCTCTTCCGCCTGCAATACCCGTTGTTTCTTCACCGCTGCGTAGAGAATACCGCCCGGCAATGCCGCGATAATCAGGGCGTCGGTGGCGGTGAAATGGTTCTTCTCAATGACCTGACTGAGATTTTCCTGGCGTTGTTTCAACTGTTGATTGAGGGTGTCGATTTCACTGGCGAGCTGTTTCTGATTGACCACGGGCAATGAATAGATAAGGCCGGTATCGGCTGCTTCCAAACTGCGGTTTGCAGTCCAGGAAGCGTGATTATCATCGGTCTGGGCTGTGGCGGCCTGTATGGCCGGCGAGAGCAGGCACAGGAGCAGGCTTATCAGTACGGGCCTGGACAGATTGGCGCGGTGTTGGTTGTTGAATGTGTGCATAATGGTCCCCTTGTGAACGGGATACCCTTGAACATCAACATTTCGGTAGAAATGAAATCGGGATATCGGTTGTGCGTAGGTTGTAAGCTAGCCCCTGCCGGGGTAGCGTTACGTGAACCGGATCAACCTCAGTGAGTTTTTTCTTCTTTTTGTGATGAATAGGTCTGGCGAGCCGTGCACTGTGCCGTAATTTCTGGGATAGAGATCACTCTACCCAAGGCAGCCGGTCTGTCGCTGTCATTGGGCAGTGGATATAAAGCTTGATGGAGTCTACTGGTCGGTGTGCTTTTCCGGGCATCCGGAACAGGGATTGTTTTTCTTGTGGCGGGGGCGATTTTTTGTGCCGATGAGAAAAGCGCTGATCAGCACGAAGAGTGCGAGTGCAACGAATGTCAGGTTGTCGAAAATCATAGGGATAGCCTCACGGTTACTACATAAGAGGATAAGTAGATACTAATATATATGACGGACATATTCTCGGTTTGTTTAATTGAATTATTTTATTGGTATTAAAAAATAACTAATGAAGTTGGTTGATTCTGTTGTACGCAGACAAAGGGGGCTGTTAATGATGCGCTATTTTTTCCTCGGATTTCTGCTGGTCGCGTTGCCGCTGTCGGCCCAGCAAACACCCCAGGTGCTGGGTTATGGCGTGAAGGGTTGTGATCACTATAACGAGGTGTTTGAAGGTTGGGAGAATGGACAGGGTGATCAGATCGCGGAGTATATCCATTACCGCGACTGGCTGGCCGGACTGGTTACCGGGCTGTCGCTGGCTACCGGGAGTGACGTGCTGAAGGGTGTCGAGGTCAAAGGGGCGATGCGGCGCATTCAGGTCTATTGTGACGAACACCCGACGGATGATTTCTTTACCGCCTCGATGGATCTGATCAGGATACTCAGCGGGTTAAAGTAGCCGGCAGGTTGAACAGCCGACGGGCGTTGGCCGTAGTTTCCTCAGCCAGTCGTTCAGCCGGAATCCCTTTTAGGCTACTGATGGCGTGCAGCACCTCGGGCAGGTATGCCGGTTCGTTGCGCTGGCCCCGGTGTGCCGCACCGGGCTGGTCGGGGGAATCGGTTTCCAGCAGTAACGAGTTGGTTGGCAACCAGGCGATCAGGCTATGCAGGCGGTGGGCGTTGGCATAGGTGGCCGGTCCGCCGAAACTCATCATAAAGCCCATGTCGATTAACCGTTCGGCCTGTTGCTGGCTGCCGGAAAAACTGTGCAGGACACCCGTGAGTCCGGGGAAGCGGCGCAGTGTCAGGACCACCTGCTCAACCGCCTTGCGGGCATGGATGATCACTGGTAGTCGAAATTGCTGGGCCAACTCAAGTTGAGCTTCAAAGAACTGCTGTTGCCGCTGCTTGTCGGGTTTTGGAATGTAGAAATCCAGTCCGCATTCACCGACGGCAATTGCGTGGCCCTGCGCCAGTCGCTGTGACAGCGCGGTCAGATCCTGTTCACGATGGTGCGGCATAAACATCGGATGCAGGCCGTAGGCCGGATACAGTTGTGGATAACGTTGGCAGAGTTGCTGTAGCGTCGCCCATCCCGAGGCCTGGATCGCCGGCACAAGCAGGGTGCTGACCCCGGCTTTTTCCGCCCGCTCCAGCATTTGCTCGAAGTCGGCCGCAAAACTGCTGTCATCCAGGTGGCAATGGCTATCGATGATTTCCATATTGATCAGTATAAACAACCAGCGGATTGCATCACATCTACTGTGCAATCCGGGTTGCCATGTTAAGGTTTAGTTGCGACAGATGAACGACTGTCGTGCGACTTATTTGACTGACTGGCAGGTGAAGGGGTTATGAAGGTTGTCTCATTTAATACCAACGGTATCCGTGTCCGGGAGCATCAACTGGCAAGGCTGAAGGAGCGGTACGATCCCGATGTCATCGGCATCCAGGAGACCAAGGTGCAGGATTCCGAATTCCCCATTGCGATGGTTGAGTCCCTGGGCTATCGGGCACACTTTTACGGTCAGAAAGGACATTACGGGGTGGCGTTGCTGTCGAAGCAGGAGCCGCTGCTGATTCAGAAAGGGTATCCATTTGATGCACCGGATGCCCAGCGCAGGATTATCTGCGGTGAATATGCCACAGCTTCGGGTCAGACGATCAAGGTGGTCAATGGCTATTTTCCCCAAGGCGAGAGCCGTGACCATCCGGTCAAGTTTCCTGCCAAGCAGCGGTTTTATGCGGACCTGATGCGCTATCTGCAGGAGAGTTTCTCTCCGGATGAGCGGGTGCTGGTGATCGGCGATATGAATATTGCCCGGCTGGACCGGGATATCGGCATTGGCGACGACAATGCCAAGCGCTGGCTGAAGAGTGGCAAATGCAGCTTTCTGCCCGAGGAGCGGGAATGGATGGACGGTCTGCTGGGATGGGGGCTGTCGGATACCTATCGCACGCTTTATCCCGAGATATCGGATCGTTTCAGCTGGTTTGACTACCGCAGCCGTGGTTTCGACAGGGAACCGAGGCGGGGCTTGCGCATCGATCTGATCCTGGCCAGTCCGGTGCTGCAAAACTGCTGCACGGATGCGGGAATCGCCTATGATATAAGAGCGATGGAAAAACCTTCCGATCATTGTCCGGTGTGGGCTGAATTTTCGATCTGATGACTATGGAATCACAGACGCAGTTTCTTAACGACTGGGAAGATGGGGGAGTGGAGGCGATCAAACGCGCCTTTAATCTCAGCGACAACAGCTTGGCCGGGATTGACCTGTTGCTCGCCTCCTATTCGCGCGATGCCTTCTGCGGTGAGGCGTTCGTCCTGTTTCGCCAGGGTATGGCGCTCTACGAGGTAAACGCCAGCCACGACTCCAGCGACTGCATGGCCGGGCAGTGGGAACCGGAAGAGACATTGCTGATGGCGCTGGAGTTTCGTCTGGAGCGGGGGCGTCTCGGACTGCGCACCGATGGCAAAAACCTGTTTGCCGATGAACTCCGCTTCCTGCTGGCGGAGCTGAAAGCCAACGGATTCAGCTGAATCCCAGTCGCGTGAACAACCGGCTGATCTGACGCTCAAACCAGCCCAGCAATCGCCGATGCAGCGGGGTGGCGAACAGCCAGCTCAGGGTGATCAGTCCGAGGCTCAGGGCACCGACGATTTCATCCGTGACCCAGTGTGCACCGCTCATCAGGCGGGGCATGGTGAATATAACCATAAACAGCAGCGCCAGCAGGCCGTGAATGCGTGGCAGATAGGCGACAGCGAATCCGGCGCACAGCAGTAACACCAGGCCATGATCGCCGGGAAAACTGTCGGACGAGTAGTCCTTGGTGGGTATGTCGGGCACCAGTTGGGTCAGGCGCAAGGCTTCGGGGAATTGCGCCGTGGCACTGGGCCGCTCAATCGGCAACTCCTTGCTGATGGCCAGCATCAACAGCAGGGTGATGAACATCATCAGTCCCACGGCAATGTAGTGTTGCAGGCGTTTTCGGTCTCGCAGGAGCGCCTGATGGGCGAACAGCAGCAGCATGGCGACTGCCGCGACCAGGTCGAACGCCCGGTTATTGGCGACCGCCCAGAGACGCCGCCACCCCTCGCTCCAGTCCAGTGAACGGTTCATCGCCCAGAACAGCTGTTCGTCCAGTGCCTGCCAGAGGCCGCGGGTGGGCTCGACCAGCCAGCTGAGCATCAACAGCAGTGCCAGCAGGTTAGCCAGGATCAACGGGGTCTTATGCCAGCCGGCATTCATGGTGTCATTCAAAACCTGGTTTCCTGTTCAAGGGTTGCCGTCAGGGCGTCGCCCGCATCGGTGAGCTGTTGCAGACGGACATCAACCACCTGGTTTTCCAGATCACTTCCGGGCAGTAGCGGGATACTCACCCGCAGAAAATTTGGTGTATAACCGCTCCAGCCCGATGCCGGGTCTGCCGGGGCGCTCTCCACTAGCACTGGAAAACATCGTCCCGAAAAACGCTTCAGGGTCTGTTGCTTCAGTCGTTCACCCAGCTGGTGGAGCGCCTCGCTGCGCTGGCGTATCACATCCCGTGGAATGGGGTCCGGGAGCAGGGCGGCCCGGGTGCCGGGACGCGGGGAGTAGGCAAAGATATGCAGGTGGCCGAAACCGATCTGCTCGACAAACGCCAGCGTCTGTTGCCACTCCTGGTCGGTCTCGCCCGGGAAGCCGACGATGATATCCGTGGTCAGGTTGATGTCCGGTACCCGGCGACGGGCCTGTTCGGCCAGTCGTTGGAACTCGTCGTTCTTGCAGCGTCTGGCCATACGCTTCAATACCGAATCCGCGCCGCTCTGGATCGGCAGATGGAGATGGGGCATCAGGCGGGGATTCTCGAACAGGTCCCAGAAGTTTTCCGGCAGATCCCAGGGTTCCACCGCCCCCAGTCGCAGGCGTTGGATGGTGGTCCGCTCAAGCACGGCCCGGATCAGCTGATAGAGATCGCTGCCGGTATCACTGCCGTAGCCGCCGATGTGTACGCCCGTAAGAACAACTTCATGAAACCCCTGTTGTACCCGGTCGTTGATCTCGGCCACCACCTGGTCGATGGGTCTTGAGCGCTCTTCCCCCCGTGCCACGGTGACAATGCAGAAGGTGCATTGGTAGCGGCAGCCATCCTGGATCTTGATAAAGGCGCGCTGTCGTCCGTGACTGAGCAGGCTGGATTCGCCCGGTGCGGTGGCCTGTTCCGGCATGGCGTGGAGATCCAGTTCCCGGGTGGCGATCTCCACCAGGCGCTCCTTGTCCCGGTTGTCCACCACCAGGTCGACTCCAAGGGAGCGGACATTTTCGTTCGGGTTCAGGGTCGCGTAACAGCCGCTGACCACCAACTTGGAGCGTGGATTATGACGTTGGGCGCGATTTAGCAACTTGCGTGATTTGCGCACCGCCTCGCCCGTGACCGCACAGGTATTGACCACCACCAGATCGGCGTCGGCCAGCCTCGGGGTGATCTGGTGGCCACGGCTTTCGAAATCGCGGGACCAGGTCTCCAGTTCGGCTTCGTTGAGGCGGCAGCCCAGGGTTTTCAGGTGTATACGCATCTGGTTGATCGGTTTGGCGGTACAGAATCTGCGCAAGTTTACGGTTGTCTGCGACGGATGCAAGCGGTCGGCGGTAAATCCGCCTGCGGGCAAAGGCTCACCGGATGAGCCCGTCACGGTTTAAGCTCTGGGAATCAACGGATCTATTCAGTTAACATGCTGTAACTATTTAAAAAATAACCGACAGTCGGGCCATCTGGCGGCGGAGGTATAAGGGTAACCCATCATGAGTCCATTGTTACAACAGCTGGTAATTTACCGTGATGTCATCCTGCTGACGGTGGCGCTGTTGCTCCTGCTGCTGGCGTGGGGCCTCTGGCGGCGGCAATCGGCACTGTCCGGTCGGTTTTCCGAGCAGAGTCTGCAGACGCAATCCGATGCCGAGCGTCTGGAAGCGCTGGTGCGGGAGCAGGGCCGGCAACTGGGCCAACTGCTGCAGGATGATCGCGACCGGCAACGGGAGGTTGCCCACCGACTGCAGCAGCAGCTACAGCGGCAGACGGCCCACTCCCATCAGATACTTGAGCGGCGGCTGGGGGAACTGCAACAGGCGCTTCTACAGGACAGCGGCCAACTGAAGATCAACCTGACCGAGCGTTTCGAACAGCTGCAGCAGCGTGTCACCCAGACCCTTGCGGAGGGCCGGATCGCCCAGCAGGAGGGGTTGGCTCAGGGGCTTGAAGGGGTTGGGCGCCAGTTGATGGAGGGGCTTTCACGCACTACGGATGCACTGGGCAAACAAGTCTTGATGTTGACCGAAAGCACGGATCAGCGGCTGAAAGAGATCGGCGGCCTGGTGGAGAAGCGACTCCATGAGGGGTTCGAGAAGAGTAATGAGACCTTCAGTCGGGTGTTACAGCATCTCTCGCGGATTGACGAGGCGCAGAAACGGATTACCGAACTCTCCTCCAACGTAGTCAGTCTGCAGGAGGTACTCGCCGACAAGCGTTCGCGCGGGGCTTTCGGTGAAGTGCAGTTGAGTGCGCTGGTCGCCAACCTGATGCCGGAAAACAGCTACGCCCTGCAATACACTCTCGGCAATCAGACGCGTGTGGACTGCATGCTGTTTCTGCCGGAGCCGACTGGAAAAATCGGCATCGATGCGAAATTTCCCCTGGAGAGCTATCGGCGAATGACCGATAGCGACGCACCAGAGCAGGAGCGTAGTCGCGCCACCAGCCAGTTCCGCCAGGATATTCGCAAGCATATCGATGACATTGCCGACAAGTATATTCTCCCGGGAGAGACCTCCGATGGGGCGGTCATGTTCATCCCCGCCGAGGCGGTCTTTGCCGAGATCCATGCGCACTACCCCGATCTGGTCGATGCGGCTTGCCGGCGACGGGTCTGGCTGGTCTCACCCACCACCATGATGGCAATTCTGACCACGGCACGGGCCGTGTTGAAGGATGCCGATACCCGTGAACAGCTGCACCTGATCCAACACCACCTGCATCTGCTGTCAAAGGACTTTGGGCGTTTCCAGGGACGCATGGATAAGCTCGCGGTGCATATCCGGCAGGCCCATGACGATGTGAAGGATGTGAATATATCGGCTCAGAAAATCAGCAAGCGTTTCGTCCAGATCGAGCGGGTTGAGCTGGATGACCTGCCTGTCCCTGTGACATCTCCTGCTGTCGAGGAGGGGAGCGGCCAATAACGCGGCCGCTTCCGCCTTGGTGGGAGTGTCGGTGATGACCCGCTAATCAGTTTGCTGCTTGCCAGGTGCCATCAGGCTGGCGACAGGCAGTGCCGTAGACTGTCTCAGTGCGGCCGTCGATCACCGCCTCAGTGGTATATTCACGACAGGGACCACTGGCAGTCTCATAAGTCCTGGTAGGGGTCACCTGGTAACTGTTGCCGCTATCGGGATTGCGCCAGCTTGATGTCCGGTTGATCGGGTTGGACTCCAGTGCCTGTTGTGACCGGTAGCGGTCATTATCATCCATCTGCTGGCCAATCGAACCGCCGATATAGGCGCCCGCCAGGGTGCCGACAATAATCGCAGCGGTGCGGCCTGATCCCCCGCCGACCTGATTGCCCAAAATGCCGCCCGCGATACCGCCAAGTACGGTGCCGGTGTCCCTTTTGCTGAGGTTTTCACAGCCAGTCAGCAGAAATAGCAGTATCAGCAGGGGAATAAGCCATCGTGAATACATAGTAGACTCCAGTAAAATCCGACTTGGTGATTTCCATACTCCTAATTATACGCCGTTCGGTGGCTGCTTTGACTGATGGCTTTTCCAGTTTGATATCCGGTCGGTTGCCACCAGATGCCCTTAACTGTCTGGTCAATGCTGTTGTCAGCGTTGCGTCAATGTTTGTTTTCATGCCGGTTCAGGATGATACCCGGTCTGTTTTTGTCACAGAATCATCGATCAGTCGCGGCTGCTGGGATTGGACGTGGTTTTTAAGCTATATTGAGCTGAGAATGCATTTGTAAGAACGGTGCATCAGAAAAGAATCAATGGAGGAACGGGGATGCTGATTTATAAAAGAGGGCTCGTGTTTGCTTGGGTATTGTTTACCCTTGGTTTTCTGTCGGTCGCCCGGGCTGATTTTGTCGCCTTTTCAGTCACCACCGAAGGCGAACGGCTGCCGTTGCCGCAAGATGTCGACAGTATCGATGTCGAGTATCTGGTGAATGTTGAATGGGGGCAATACAGCGGTAACAAGACCCGGATCGGCGTGCTTCAGGTGGAGAACAACTCCAGTGCATCATCCGTCAACGTGATGGGCCCCGGCGGCGCAGTGACCTACAACGCCAGTAGTGGGGGCGTGCCGGTACAGGGAATCGAAGCGATACTGACCGATGTAATGCATCGAACCGGTCGTTTTCGCATGGTCGAGCGCAAGGTACTGGATCAGACACTGAGAGAACAGGATCTCGGTGCCTCCGGGCGCATCGCCAAGCCTTCCGCGGCCAAGGTGGGCCAAGTGCTGGGTGCCGAGTACCTTTTTCAGGCTGTGGTTACCAACTATGAGGCCGGCGTGGAAGAGAAGGGCGGTGGCCTGGGTGGCCTGATCGGGGGCAGCGCCGGTGCACTGCTGGGCGGTCTTTCAATGAAATCAAGTAAAGCGATCATCGGGATGAATTTCCGGCTGATCAATGCCGAAACCAGCGAGATTATCTATACCGATCAGGTGCAGGTCGACCTCTCTTCATCCGGTCTCAATTTTGGCGGGCTTGGTTTCACCGGCGGTGTCGGGCTGGGTGGCTTTCTCTCCGACTATTCCAAGACGCCCATAGGTCACGCGGTGATCGCGGCTGTCAACAAGGGGGTGTTTGACCTGGTTCGGCAGGTTGGCAGTCAAGCACCCAGTGGATCGGTGGTGCAGGTGAAGAACGGAAATGTCTATCTCAACCTGGGTGATGGCGCTGTCGCCGTAGGTGATATGTTGACCCTGATGGAGCGCGGGGAGAAGCTCATCGATCCGGACACCGGTATCGCGCTGGGTGGTGAGGATGAACCCATTGGCGAACTGAAAGTGACTTCGGTTAAAGAGAAATACTCACTGGCCAAGCCGGTGGGCATCAAGCTTTCAAAGATCAAACGGGGTAACAAGGTGGTCTCTCAGCGCCAGTCCGATCCGCTGAAGTACGCCAGCTCTTTTGCACCGCCGAAAAAGAGTGGTGGATTCTTCAGTGGTGGCGGCAATAACACCAACTCCGGATCCAACAGTTGGGGTACCGGCCCACAGAATTAGTATCGGCGGGCATGGAGAGTGCCGGCCCGGGCACTCTCCGCGTTCTGATTCAGCACTGTTCCCAGGGTAGTCCGTGGTAGCGCCAGCCATTGAGAGAACTGCGCTGATGGTGGTCGTTAAGCTCTCCCTCGAACCCTTCGTCAACGTGAAATACACGGTGGAAGTCCGACTTGATCAGTACCTTGCCGGCTTCGAGGGAGCGTTTGCCACTACGACAGATCAGTATGACCGGTGCACAGCCTTCATCCTCACTGCAGGTGGCTCCACCCAGCACCAGTTTGCGAATGTCGGTCACAAAATGGGGGTTGACTGTCCAGTCGGGTTCATCAATCCAGGCTACATGGACGGCCCCCTTGGCATGACCGACAAACAGAAACTCCATACTTGAGCGGATATCCACCAGGATAGCCCTGGGGTCATCTTCCAGCATCTGGTAAGCCTGTTGCGGATTCAGCGGAATCGGTTCAGCGTCGCTCATCTCTCTACTCCTGGTTTGATTTCGGTATGCCTGAGGCCGGGGTATAATACCGACAATTCTGTGCCTAATAAATATATCTTATGCGTGACAAGATTATACTTTCCATTTTAGCCTTTTTTTCTTGGTTGCCACTCTCTGCGGCACAAGGCTTGGGAGGGCTGATCGGGCGCATCGCTTTTCTGGTACCCAACAAGGAGCGGCGGATAGCCAGGATCAATATCAAGACCTGCCTCCCTGAGCTGGATCCGGTGCAGCGGGAGGTCCTGCTTAGAGACAGCATGATCGAGACCGCCAAGGGACTGGTGGAGATGCCCGTGGTCTGGGCTTCTCCACCCAGTCACTGGATTGACCGGATGCAGCCGGGGGAAGGAGCCGGGCTCTTCGAGTCGGCGATGCTCCAGGGTAGAGGCGTGATTGCGGTCGGCCCGCATCTCGGCAACTGGGAAGTCGGCCTGCACTACCTCACTTCGCTGGCAAAAGTCACCGCAATCTACCGGCCGCCCCGACAGGAGGGGCTGGATGGCCTGCTCAAGCAGGGTAGAAGCAAAGGTGGGGCGACACTGGTGCCGGCGACCCCACAGGGCGTGAAGGCGCTCTATGGTGCGCTCAAGCGAGGGGAGATAATGGCCCTGTTGGCGGATCAGCAACCCAAGGCCGCAGGGCGTCAGGGTGGGGTTTTTGCTCCCTTCTTTGGGCATCCGGCACTGACCATGGTACTGGTTGGCCGTTTGGCGAGAAAGACCGGTGCGCCGGTGTTGTTCTGGTTTGCCGAGCGCCTGCCAAAGGCTGAAGGCTATCGAATGCACTGGTTCGAGGCGCCGGAGGAGATCTACAGCGACGATCAGGAAAAGACGGCGGAGGCCCTTAATCGAGGCCTGGAAGCCTGTATCCGCAAGGCGCCGGCCCAGTATCTCTGGAGCTACAAACGATTTACCAGTCAACCGGATGGGGTGATTTCGCCCTATTACAAAACGGTCTCCTGACGCTCCGCCCAAGACGAGAGACCAGTTCTTGTTCTGAGCATTTCCGGATCGGGTTGGTTTGCTGTTCTCGAGCAGTAGGCCGGGGGCTGAGTGTTCCCTCGCCTGCACTGACGTTGGATGTGCCACAAGCCAAAATGCCGCTGCCTTCAATAAGATGAACACCTTTTTTTACTGATTTCCTAAAGTGTTGTTTCCGGCTTGCCGTTAATTAAGCCAGAGTGGGTTGACGTTGATGGCAGGCGGAAAGGTTGCTGTCTCTGATTTGAGAGACTTTTAATGGTGAAGCGACGAGATGTTCGAAACAGATTATTGAGATTATTTGTTGGCGTGCTGCTGATAGCGGCCTGCAGTGCCCAGGCGGCCGAGATGGGTGGGAAGTCGGATGCCCGGATACTGATCGATATCTCCGGTAGTATGAAGCAAAATGACCCGCAAAACCTTCGGCGGCCGGCTCTCCGCATGCTGGTGGGACTGTTGCCCGAGGATGCCAGGGCCGGTGTCTGGACCTTTGGCCAGTACGTCAATATGCTGATACCTCTTGGCCAGGTGGATGCCGCTTGGAAAAACAAGGCGCGTGCCGAAGCCGGGAATATCGCCTCTCCGGGCCAGTTCACCAATATTGAAGATGTTATCAAGCGATCCATCGCCGACTGGGAAGGGTCGGCCAGCCTGTATCAGCGTCACCTGATCCTGCTGACCGATGGCATGGTCGATATCAGTAAAAATCCCAAAAAGAACGCTGCTTCGCGACAATATATACTCGAACAACTACTGCCCAAATTGCAGTCTCATGATGCCCAGGTGCACACCATTGCACTCTCCGAGCGGGCCGATCACGAGCTGATGCGGACCCTCTCCCGGGAGACCGGTGGCTGGTATGAACAGGTCAACGACGCCGAGCATCTGCAGCGGGTATTCCTGCGTATCTTTGAGAAGGTGGGGCGCCCGGATACCGTGCCGCTGAAAGATAACAAATTTCTGGTGGACAGCAGTATCCAGGAGGTAACGCTGCTGGTGTTTCGCAAGGAGTCGGCTGAGCCGACGCAGGTTATTACGCCCTCCGGAGCGCAGTTTGATGCGAAGAGTGCCCCGCAAAATGTCAGCTGGCACCGGGATATTGGTTATGACCTGTTGACCATCTCCCATCCAGAGACCGGCGAGTGGCGTATACAGGCGGCGATGGATCCGGACAACCGGGTGATCGTGGTGACGGATCTGAAAATGCGCAGCAGCCAGTTGCCCAGTCGTTTCGTGCTGGGTGAAGTGCTTCCCGTGACCGTCTCTTTTACCAATCAGGGCAAACAGATCACCCGTAAAGACTTTCTGGATGTGGTGAATCTGAAAAGTGGTCATACGGATAGTAACGGTACTGGAGAAGCGCGGCCGATATTTGATGATGGTCAGGATGGTGATAAGACGGCCGGAGACGGTGAGTTTACCCTTCAGGTTGGACAGGGGTTGGCGGCCGGTAAAGTCGAATTGGTAATCCTTGCTCAAGGAAAAACCTTTCAGCGTGAACAGCGCCAACTCTTTGAGCTGGCGGATCCGATTCCCATGCAGGTAACATCGACCGATGAAGGGGAGACAAAGGTTCGGGTGCAGCCGGATGCGGAGTTGGTGGATCTGGAAAGCTTGGAAATCAAGGCTGCTCTGGTGTCGCAAGCAGGTGAAGAGCAGCCCGTTATGCTCTTGCCCTCTGCGGAAGCGGGCGTGCTGGAGACCAGTATTGCCACACAGGAGTTGCTGGGGGATTGGACGCTGTCCATTTCCGCCACGGGACAAACGAGGTCCGGCACCGAGCTGGATCTGACGCTAGACCCAGTGCGGGTGCGAGGTACGGCCACTCCTCCTGCCGATCCGCCTGAAGAAGTGGTGGAAAAAACACCGGAAGTGCAGGAACCGGCTGTGGAGCCTGCGACGATGCAGGCGCCCCTTGCAGATGAACCGGCTACAGAGGAGGATAATTCTACCTTCCAGGTTGCACTTTTTGGTGGTATCAATCTATTACTGATCATTCTGGTGGTGCTGGCTATCTGGATTATGCGGCGTCGGAAGCAAGAGCCGGAATTCCAACTGGTCGAAGAAGATGATCAGCTGGTTGAGGAGGCGACAGCAAAATGATCGAGGTGAGTAAATTACTGCTGCTGGTATTGGGCGAACTCCTCCTGCTGAGTGTCGTCTATGCGGGCATTGTCAATTTCCTTGCCTTGTCAAAACGCCGCCGTGAACGCTCGGCGATCAAGAAGCTTGTTGCGCGAATCAAGGAGGATAGTGATCGACGTGAGGCTGAAACACGCGCGATCATGAAGGAGCGGTTTGGATTAACTGATGAAAAACTTGACAAGGCTGTTCATAAGATTGCCCGTGAAGAGAAGGCATTCTACCAAACCCTTATTGATGTATTCCTGAGACGAGATACCGAGGCGGTGCAGAATCTGAGTGTCGATTACGAGAGTTCTGTTGATGCCTACAGGACGATTGAGATCCCCGACCGGGCGGAACCTGCAAAAGATGGTGAAGAGTCGGATGATCGTTCAGAAGAGCTGATTTTGCTAAAGGCTGAAAACCAGCGGCTGACGGATGAGTTGCAACTGACCATGAATACCATGGGGAACATGCTGAGCGAATATACGCAGATGTTCGCCGGTGGTGCCGATGTCAGTCTGGACAGGGAAAAAATGCGGGAAATTATCGCACCTGTCGCTGACGAGAGCGGCGATTCAATGCCAACCATGGTGGAGGAGGATACGGATTTAGCGGATGCGCTTGCCCTTCAGGATTCCGACCAGGAGTCGGATGATGAGGGTGCAGGAGTGGCTGCCGAAGAAATATCGGCGGATGACAATGACCTGAAGGCACTGGATGAAGAGCTGGGAATGCTGGATCTTTCAGCTGAGGATCTTGCCAAGGATGACCATACGCCGGCAATCGATCTGGATGAAACAGTTGTCGTTTCTCTGGATCAGGACACCGTGCCGACTGACGAGATAATAGATCTGGATGACGAGGTGGTAAATCTGGATGATGTGCTGGATGATCCTGATACAAAGAATTCGTAACTTTTCCGGATTATGCGCCAGATCCAGCCAGGGTCGAATGCGTTCATTCGTAGCTAATATTTTTCTTGAATACTGCTGGGCCGGATGGGTAAACAGGTAGCACTCCGGTCCAGATTTCTACCTGTCAGGCCTTGCAAGGCATACCTCCCTGTATTGCCCTGCAAGTCAGAAGTCATCAGCTGACCGTAACCGCGGCGGACTCACTGTTACCCTTGTTGTCCACCCAGGTCAGGGTCAACTCATCACCCTCCGCTGCCCCCTTGTACTTGAAGGAGATATAGGGGTTTTTAGAGATGCCGCCACTCCATTGGGCGGTAAGTACCTCTTTACCGGCTGATGAGCAGGTAATCTCCTGAATGAAATGCGCTGGAATGGTTTCACCTTTACTGTCTTTACGGTTACCGGTTTCCATTGGGTGGGTCATCAATGCCTTGACGGTAACCACATCCTCTTTGAGTTTGGCGCGTATTTTGATGGAGTTGCTTGCCATTGTTCAGTCCTCATAAACCTGTTCTGATCCGATTGGCCCGGATAAATCATCACCCGGGAAGCCGGAGATACTTATCCGCCACAGCCACCGATGGTGACCTTAACCTCTTTACCCGCCTTATAGAGCTTACCGTCCGATTTGACCACGGCGATTACATCACCGCTCTTGCCCATTTTGATGCGGGAGGATACGAAGCCTTCGGCGCCCTCCTTCAGATTGAAATTGGCGATCAGCGGGACCGGGTTGTTGGCGGCGATAATGGCGATTGACTCGACTCCGGGGAGCGTGGTGGATACGGTCACCGGTACCACGGCACCATTTTCCGCGATGTCGGGGGCCTTGATAGTGATGTCGCCACTCTCTTCCGCACTATCCGATCCCATCAGGGAGCTCAGCGCGCCGGGAATATCTTTTGCGGTAAAAGCCTCTTTTGGCCAGGCGGCCAGCACTGCTTTTGGGGTCAACAGGCCCGCGCCGATAGCGATACCGATTGCACTGCTGGCAATAGTGCCTTTCAGTAACATCCGACGTGTTAAATCTGTCTTCATTTCTATCTCCTGTCTCAACAGAGGGAACGTGTTTGTCTGTCGTTAAGAGGCGTCATACGTCTGGCGCAAAAGGCCCAAACCGAGTGTCTGTTTTCAAAAGAGGTCCGGGGGATGGGGCTGCCCGTGATCCGGGAGCTTTTGAAGCTGCAAGCGCTGTGTGACATCCCAAAGGTGTGTTGGGTATGTTTCAATCGACTGCTCTATTCACGCTCTTTGGTAGGGGCGTTTATAAGCAAGAGATATGACCACATAAGCGGTTTATGTGCTGCAGAATCAATCCTGGTTGACCTCGATCGAAAGGTCTGTGTGTATAACCTCCAATAATGTCCATGGCCAGCGGATTGACGGATTATGGTTGTTATAAATAGTACGTTCCGCCTAGCTGGTGCCGTAGGGCAGGACCAAGCATAACCCATGCCTTGATCATGGAAAAGAGGGATATTACTAACCTCGCCGCTTATCTGTTACGTGCTTCTAGATCGCTTTTCTCTGCGCGGATCTCTTTTAGCCGGGCTGCCATTCTGGCGCTTTCGTAATAGCCGAGATCCCGGTCTTTCAGGGCGATTTCCAGTTGGATCACCGCAGAGTTGAGGGCTCCGGTATGGTAATAATACTCGGCCAGGTACTGGTGCCCCTGGGTTTTGTCACCAGCGTCTCCGGATGCCTGGGCCAGCAGTTTGTAAAGCAGGGCGTCGTCTGGTCGTCCGGTCAGTTGCTGTTCCAGTATCTGCTTGACCTCTTTCGGACGGCCGATATCCAGTAATGCCTGGGCATAGTAAATGGAGAGCGGATAGTTGCCCGGATGTTCGCCAAGCCCCTGCTTGAGTAATCCGACTCCAAGCGTCGGTTGCCCGGAGAGTTTTTCAAGCTCCGCCTTGGCGACGATATATTCAATCTGGTCCGGCCTGTTACTTAGCAGGCTGTCAATGATCTTCCGCGCCTGCGTATATTTTCTGGCGGCGATCAGTACGAGGGTATAGCCATAATTGTGCGCTTCCTCATTACGATAGCGACCATCGTCCAGGGCCTTGCTGTAAAACTCAATGCCTTCGCTTGGCTCGTTAAATGCCATGACGCGCAGGCGCTCCCTGGCAAGGTGATAGACCAGCGAGTCGCGGCGTTGTTTATAGGGGAAAGCGTCGGCCCGGCCATAGGCATCTGCAATTCGATTGCTGGTGACCGGATGAGTGCGCAGAAATTCCGGGAGCGTCCCATTGTCGTAGAGTCGTGATGCCTTGCCCATCCGTGAAAAGAACACCGGCATGGCAGTTGGGTCGAAACCTGCGGCCGCCAGGGTCCTGATGCCGATGCTGTCGGCCTCTTCTTCGTGGGAACGGGTGAAATTGATCTCTCTTTGCATCATGCCCGCCTGTACCCCGGTCGCCGCCGCAACCCCGATATCAGGATTGTTGGTGGCGGCGCCAATAACTACTGCCGCAATGGCAACGGCGGCTGCAGGTAGCGACATGCTGCTTACCGCATCGTAGGTTCTCACCAGGTGCTTTTGGCTGACATGGGCTATTTCGTGTGCAATCACCGAGGCCAGTTCACTCTCCGACTCCGTGGTGGTGATCAGTCCGCTATAGACACCGATATGTCCTCCGGGACCGGCAAACGCATTGACCTGGGCGCTATTGATCAGAAAGAACTCGAACCTGCCAATGGCATCCTCATTGGCACTGGCCAGCTGTTCTCCCAATGACTGGATGTAGGCTGACAGCAGCGGGTCCTGTATCACCGGCATTGTGTTACGGATGCTGCGCATGAAGGCGCGTCCCAGGCGTTGCTCATCGGCCGGGGTCAGGACATTGCCTGACGGGTTGCCGATATCCGGCAGCGCCAGTTGTTCCCCCGCCTGGACCGCAGGCGGCGCGGATGCAATCAGCAGCACGCACAGCCAGCTGCTCAAGAGTGATTTTAAAGTTGAGAAATGAAAACGAGTCCGGCGCATGCCTTGAGAGACAAGGCGTGTGACGAATAGTTCAGCCAACTGCAAGTTGGGGAGGGCGTTTGAACTCACGATAGTCCCTGTTACCGGTAATATTTGTTTCTTCAGGCGCAGACAATATATCAGGATTCGACAGCCTGGGCAGGGAACCGGGGCCGGGACCAGACTGGATCGATCACCTGGCCCCGGCGTCAGGGATGGTTTCTGTGAAATTGTTCCCGATTAATCGAAAAGATTCTTCACCACGCGGGTGAGTTGTTTCAGCAGTTCAGGCGCATCGCTGTCCATCACCTGATCGATCACCCAGCGATTGACCTGGCTTTCACCCATTGCCTGCTGTATCTCATAACCGAGGTGGCGCAGGAAGGGGTAGGTGGGACCCTCATCGGTATAACCGAATTCGGCATACTCACTGGCCCGCAGGTTGAATGTCTCAATGAAGGAGGCGCGGTAGTCGCCTTCCCCCAGCAGGGTGCGGCTGTTCTCTTCATAGTGGTCCGCCAGTTTCAGCACCAGCGCGGTAACCAATTCCCTGCGCTGCTCATCAGTGATGGATTCAAACAGCATTCGCTCGACAGCCAGGGCCTGGAAGATCAGGTATTCCACTATAACCGCCAGTCGCTGGGCGTCATCACGGTAGGCAAACTGCTTGCTGTGCAGGTTAACCGCCTTGTCCACACCCAGACGCCAGGCGTTGAAGGCGATGGCGCCACCGATCTCTTCCAGAGTTCGTTCCGAATCCTCTTTGTGCCACTGGCTCTTGAGTCTCAAAGCCATACTGTTGTCCTCGTTGCGGGGTGCTGAATCAGTTGACCCAGTGTGAATATTAGTTTGAATTAATATAGCACAGAGTGGCGAGCGTTTTAGCGGATATGCAAAAAATCGCGCCGATGGAGGGTGTTCGAAATGCCAGGAATTGATCTGCCGTAAGGTGATGTTACCTGCCGGCATGGATAATGGCGGACCTTACACAAATCCAGACCAGGAGCCCGCCATGCAATATCCCGCATTTTTTGATCAGATTGAACCCTTGGTGCTGAGAGATCCTCTGGCTGAACTGTTGGGTGCATTTGCCGATGGGGTAATGCAGATCCACTATCTAGATGTGGTGCGCCTGGCGGGACACTCCTGCCCGACGGTGGCGGGGGCCTATCTGATGGCCCGGAAAGGCATGAAGGTACTTTATGGGAGCGACATGCCGGTCCGGGGTGAAATCGCGGTGGAGATGCAGCAACCCATTGGCGAGGGTGTCACGGGGGTGATCGCCAATGTACTCTCTTTCATTACCGGGGCCACCGATAAAGGTGGATTCCACGGGCTTGCCGGGCAGTTTGACCGGCGAAACCTCCTATCTTTCGATAAGGACAATCCAGCCCCGGTTACGTTAATCAGAAAGGACACGGGGCAACGGGTTTCACTGGTTTATGACGCCAGCTTTATACCGGCCGATCCCCTGATGGGAGCGCTTTTCCCGAAGGTACTGACGGGGAAGGCAAGTGCCGATGAAGCGAAGCGATTCGGTGTTCTGTGGCAGGGGCGTGTCGAGGCGATTCTGTGTGACTTTGCAGATGATCCACGATTGGTGGTTTTGCAGGCTGAGTATTAATGAAAATGGCAATATACCGTTACTTGTTACGTGAGAACGGTACTTGTTAAAAACCGATGATCTGCCAATTTAGTGGCTGAAGCCGCTTGACACGTGATTATTCAAGCCAAATCAACAGCAACACATAACCGGGACAAAGCCAATAAAATGGATGGTGATCTATGCGCCACCATCCATTTTCGATATTGATCAATACCCGCCCTTGCGTTTGGTCTCCGGGAGACCGGCAATCTTGCCCGCCTGTTTGGCCGGGCCCATGGGGAAGTGTTCATACAGGGTCTTGGCGTCTACCTTCGCCACATCGGTCCAGACCGATTTGAAGTGTTTTACCATGTTGCGCTCGTTTGGCTGGTTGCCATTGTTGTTGAAATACTCGTCGCGCAGGTAGTTGATCACTTCCCAGGCCTTGTCCGACAGGTTGACGCCTTCCGCTTGTGCGATAACGCCTGCCACATCTTCGTTCCAGTCTTCATGATTCACCAGATAGCCGTTATCAGTGGCCTCTATGGTGTTGCCGTTGAGTTGGTAGGACATTGGATACCTCCGGTATTGTTATATCGTCATCCCTGTCACCTTATATTGGGTGATTTCGTTGGCATTGGATGACGGCCAATTAAGGATATTAATGAAAACTTATATGTTATAGGGGCTGGTAGTAAAATTAAACTGTTTTTTTACCCGGGTTTTGCAAACGCATTAGAAAGATTTCTGTGGCAGAAACAGGCCGCAGCCAAGTGCGCGGTGCGGACCAAGTCCCTGTTCCTGAAGGGTGACAGCATCCTCATAAGAGAGCTCGGCCACCATCAGGCTACGGGTGTGGATCGGGCCACTGGGGCTCTCCAGCGCGTGGGACTTACCGCACAGGATCTTTTTAAATCGCAGACCCATCTGCTTCAGTTCATCCACTGCCCAGGCAATGAACAGCTCTTCCGGCAGATCCGGATCCGCGGCGATGTGGCGAGCATAGAGGAAGCGGGTCATGGCCAGTGGTTTTTGCCGAATCCCCTGGATCTCCATCGGATGTCCGTCGATATCCAGGGTGCTTCCTACCAGTTTTTCGGCGGCGTCGGCCAGTTCAGCCGGTAGCCTGAGGATCAGCGGGGTCCGTTTGGAAAGATGCAACAGCGCATCCTGGTCTTCCGGCCGCTCCCAACCGTTGCCGGATTCCGCGCCATGAATCAGGTGCAGGCCCGCCCGCGGTTCCTGCATGAACCAGGGGAGGTGCTGCTGAATTGCCTGGGCGAGAGCCCAGGCATGATCGACCGGCAGTGTCGGACAGCTGATGCGGAACTGAAGATCAATAACATCTTCAGGTACGATAAAGCTCTCTTCGGTGGTCTCTTCATCCCAATACATCATTTTGGTCCTGCCAGTTGATTAATCCGGGATCTGTGCACGCAGGGCGTCGCGGTCATACCACCAGTTACCATCGACCAGAACATCAAGCACCTTGGCCAACCGGGGCAGAAATTTGTCTGGCTGATCCAGCTCCAGCTGTTGCACCCAAAAATCGAATATCTCCTGCTCCTCGACCTGACTGTGGCGGCGTGCCACCTGTCCCAGCAGTTGATTGGTAAAGAACAGCAGGTTTTCCCGGCTCTGCTCGTCGGCGCGCAGGTCGACTATATAGTTGGCCACAGCGGCCGCCACAGCGGCGCCGTCGGATCTGTCGGGTGTTTCGTCGATCAGATGCTGCAGCATGGCGACGGTCAGCTCCGGGTCAATCGGGAAAGTGACTCCCAGCCAGATGCCATGTGCCAGTGCGATTACTGAATCGGCTTGTTCGGACTGGAACAGGATGTCACAGGCCTCTACGGCGTGCTGCCAGAGTTTTGCGTCCAGGGCGCGATCAAACAGGGTATGCGCCAGTGTGGATGCCTCGTCAAACCGGTTCAACTCCAGCAGGGCATAGCCACTGTCCAGTTCCAGCTGCAGCCGCTCGGCCAGTGGGGCGGCTTCATCCAGGTCTGCCAACTGCTGCTGCAGATCGGCAAGTCGCATTTCTATCTTCTGGGTTGACGGCACCGCATCCTCGGCGGAGTCGTTGTCACCCATGATGGTCTCGGTCTGCAGATATTTCACGCAATCAATTCCTTAAAATTAAAGACGGCTTCAGGTAAATGCGGCTTCCAGGCGATCTTCCCAGTCCTCCGGTGTATCGCTGAAGGGCGGCTTGACATCGATACGAAAAAACATCTCCGACTGGCGGCGTATCTTGATGACCTCGATCAGCTCCGCGAAAGAGTCTACATCGGGACTTTGTATCAGGACCTCACTCAACAGGAGCATGGGATTACCTCTTATATGACAATAGTAAGGCAGTAAAATGCCGACGTTTTCAGATGTACCTGAATACCCAAGTAAACCGGTTGGGCAATTATTGAACCCCAGGAATTGTGCCCTAAGCAAGCCCAAATTGGCACAAGGGAAATGCTGCGCTGCACTATCCAGATGGGCTAGGTAAAATGAAAATCGATAAAAAACAAAATTATAACTATTTGATTATTCAAGATATTTAATGTTAGCGACTTATTGTTTTCATATATTACCAAGTTATCATATATCCCATAGTGGATATGCCTTTTTTTACCCTTCCCCCCCATTAGCGGGGTATTTTTGCTGCATAAGTGAATCCTAAAATGCAACCCAAGTTTTGGAATAAGGGTGTGTTGTCCGAGTCGGATTGCAGATCCTGGATTTCCCGCTTATCAGGTGCTACCGGTCAATTATACCGACAGGTAATTCGGATAAGCTGGAGACCACTATATAAATCGAGATCAATGGGAGAATAACTGATGGCGAAACCGATGCATGACACCCCCATGCTTGATCAGTTGGAGAGCGGCGTCTGGCCGAGCTTCGTAACCGGACTCAAGCGCCTGGCTAAAGACAACGACATGATGGTTGACCTGCTCGGCCAGCTTGAGACCTCCTACGAAACCAAAAAAGGGTACTGGAAAGGCGGAACCGTGGGTGTGATCGGTTATGGTGGTGGTGTTATTCCCCGCTTTACCGAGCTGAAGGATGAGAACAACAAACCGAAGTTCCCTGCCGCAGCCGAATTCCACACCCTGCGCATCATGCCGCCCCCAGGCATGCACTATGATACCGGCACCATCCGCAAGTTCTGTGATATCTGGGAGAAATATGGCTCCGGCCTGATCGCCTTCCACGGCCAGTCGGGCGACATCATGTTCCAGGGTTGCACCACCGACAACGTCCAGCCCGCTTTTGATGCCATCAACGAGATGGGCTTCGATATGGGCGGTGCGGGTCCGGCAGTACGTACCGGCATGTCCTGTGTGGGCGCCGCGCGCTGCGAGCACTCCTGCTTTGATGAGGCACGCGCCATGCGTACCAATGTCAACGCCAACCTGGATGATATGCACCGTCCGGCCCTTCCCTACAAACTGAAGTTCAAGGCCTCCGGTTGTGCCAACGACTGCATGAACTCCATCCAGCGTGCCGACGTCTCCATGATTGGTACCTGGCGCGACGACATTAAAGTCGACCAGGCCGAGGTGAAGAGCTATGTGGCCAGCAAGGGCCGCAAGTACGTTATCGACAACGTAATCACCCGCTGTCCTACCCAGGCATTGTCTCTAAATGATGACGATACCCTGGCGGTCGACAACCCCAACTGCGTACGTTGCATGCACTGCATCAATGTCATGACCAAGGCGCTCTCTCCCGGTGATGACCGTGGCGTCAGCATCCTGGTGGGCGGCAAGCGCACCCTGAAGATCGGTGATCTGATGGGCACTGTTATTGTCCCATTCCACAAGCTTGAGACCGATGAGGACTTCGAGTGGCTGGAAGAGCTGGGTACCGAGATTCTCGAGTTCTTCGCCGAGAACGCACTGGAGCACGAGCGCACCGGTGAGATGATCGAGCGGATTGGTCTGACCAACTTCCTGGAAGGCCTGAATATCGAGATCGATCCAAATATGATCAATCAGCCGCGCACCAATCCCTACATCCGTACCGACGGTTGGGAAGAAGAGGCGGCCAAGTGGAATGAGCGTCAGGCTGCTCAGTGATTTTTCAGGTGAAGGCTCGCCGTTGATCGGCGGGCCGGCAAACCGGAAATATGCCGGTTTATACACAATAGATTCAGATACTAAGAGTTTTTGGAGGTAACAATGGCTGAAGCACCTCGCATGCCCGATGAGACAGGCGTTCCAGAGATCGAGCCCTATCTGCACCCTGTCCTGAAGAAGAACTATGGCAACTGGAAGTGGCATGATCGTCCCCGTCCCGGTGTTCTTCATCACGTGGCCCACAGTGGTGATGAGGTTTGGACCGTACGTGCCGGCACCCAGCGTCAGATGGATGTCTACACCATTCGCAAGCTGATGGATATTGCCGATGATTTCGCCGAAGGCTATGTCCGCTTTACCATCCGTTCAAATATTGAATTCATGGTCTCGGAAGAGTCCAAGGTTCAGCCGCTGATCGACAAGCTGCTGGCAGAGGGCTTTCCGGTCGGTGGTACCGGTAACTCGGTCTCCATGATCTCCCACACCCAGGGTTGGTTGCACTGCGATATTCCGGCAACCGACGCCTCCGGTGCGGTCAAGGCGTTGATGGATGAACTGCATGAAGAGTTTGTCCGTGAAGAGATGCCGAACCGCGTGCGTCTGACCACCTCCTGTTGTCAGATCAACTGCGGTGGCCAGGGTGATATCGCCATCAATATCCAGCACACCAAGCCACCCAAGATCAATCACGATCAGGTTGGTAACGTCTGTGAGCGTCCCTCGGTTGTGGCGCGTTGTCCGGTAGCAGCTATTCGTCCCGCTGTCGTGAATGGCAAGCCGACCCTGGAAGTGGATGAGCGCAAGTGTATCTGTTGCGGCGCCTGCTTCCCGCCCTGTCCGCCGATGCAGATCAATGATCCGGAACACTCCAAGTTTGCGATCTGGGTGGGTGGCAAGAACTCGAATGCTCGTTCCAAACCGACCTTCCACAAGCTGGTGGCTGCGGGTATCCCGAACAATCCGCCACGCTGGCCGGAAGTCTCCGCGGTAGTGAAAAACATCCTCCGTGTTTACAAGGAAGATGCCAAGGACTACGAGCGTATCGGTGAGTGGGCTGAGCGCATCGGCTGGCCGCGCTTCTTCGAGAAGACCGGGCTGCCGTTCACCAAGTACCATATCGATAACTGGCGTGGAAGTCGTGCGAATCTGAATGCATCCGCACACATCCGCTTCTAAGTTGATTGGCTATAAGGGAATCGATAATGAAATTTGCGATTCAAGTAAACGAAGGTCCTTATCAGCACCAGGCGGCTGATTCGGCCTATCAGTTCACCAAGGCCGCACTGGAGAAGGGGCACGAGATCTTTCGCGTCTTCTTCTACCACGATGGTGTGAATAACGCGACCAAACTGACCACTCCGCCCCAGGATGACAGGAACATCGTCAATCGCTGGAGCGAGCTGGCCGAGCAGCACAACCTGGATATGGTGGTCTGTGTGGCAGCAGCGCAGCGTCGCGGTATCGTGGACGAGGGCGAAGCCAAGCGTAACGGCAAAGACGCCGAGAACATCGCGCCCGGCTTTCGTATCTCGGGTCTTGGGCAGTTGGTTGAAGCTGGCATCCAGGCGGATCGCCTGGTTGTGTTCGGCGACTAAGTGAAGGGGTAGAGAGATGTCCGAAGAAGAGATGATGGACGACGAGGTCGTCAAAAAATTCATGTTCGTCAACCGGCGTGCCCCGTATGGATCCATTTACGCCCTGGAGTCGCTGGAAGTGGTGCTGATTGCCGCTGCATTTGATCAGGACGTGAGCCTGCTGTTCAGCGATGACGGTATCTACCAGCTGAAGAAGGGTCAGGAAACTGCTGAAGTCGGCATGAAAAACTTCTCACCCACCTATCGGGCCCTGGAGATGTATGACGTTGAAAAGTTGTACGTTTCACAGACCGCTATGGACGAGCGTGGCATCAGCAAGGATGACCTGATTGTCGATGTGGAAGTCCTGAATGATGAGGCCCTGGCGGACCTTATGGATGACCAAGATGTCATCTTCAGTTTCTAAGAGGTGGGCAAGATGAGTATTTTACACACGGTAAATAAATCACCTTATGAAAAGAACTCCCTCGACAGCTGCCTGAGTCTGGCCAAAGAGGGCAGTGCTGTGCTGCTGATTGAAGACGGTGTTTATGCCGCGCTCAAGGGGGCGGCAAAAGAGCCGCGGATGAAAGAAGCCGCCCAGAAGATCAAGCTGTATGTTCTGGGACCGGATCTGAAAGCCCGCGGTATGGCGGAAGATAGGGTGATCGAAGGCGTAGAGATTGTGGACTATGCCGGCTTTGTTGACCTAGCGGCAACGCATGACAAAGTGAATGCGTGGCTCTAGCCACAACTAATTGGTTTTTTTACACGAGTACATTACTGGAGAGTGAATCATGGCAATTGAAGTCAACGGCAAAACTTTTGAGACGGATGAAGAAGGTTACCTGATCAATCTGTCCGACTGGGAGCCTGGTGTGGCAGACGTCATGGCCAAAGAGGATGACCTGGAACTGACCGACGAGCACTGGGACATCATTAACTTCCTGCGCGAGTACTATGAAGAGTACCAGATCGCTCCGGCTGTACGCGTTCTGACCAAGGCGGTCGGCAAGAAGCTGGGCAAGGAAAAAGGCAACAGCAAATACCTGTACGCCCTGTTCCCCTACGGCCCAGGTAAGCAGGCGTGTCGTTTCGCCGGCCTGCCCAAGCCGACCGGTTGTATCTAAACCGGTATTGTCGGGAATTGGTCACCCTCCTGTAGTGAATTGGAGGGTGTATCAGGGTGACCTCCTCCGTTTTGGAGGAGGTGGCTCTGTGCAACGGAAAGCGAGGTTTCCAGATACTGACACACTTCGTTGAAGTGCTTTGCATACCGGCGGGCTGACGCCTTCCGGTTATAAGAATAGCTTGAGGATCGCAGGAACATGTCCACTGTCTATGCGTTGCTGTTTATCGTAGCGACCGTCGTGCTGGTGATTGGCCTGGCAAGAAAGATTGCCCAGTATGCCAGGACGCCGGCTCCCTTGAAGATTCCTACCACTCCGGCCCCGGTTACTCAAACCGGTGTGGTGATGCGCATGTTCCGTGAAGTGGTGTTTTTCGAAAGTCTTTTCAAGAGTACCAAATGGACCTGGGTTTTCGGTTGGCTTTTTCACATGGCGCTATTTGTCGTTTTGTTGCGCCACCTGCGTTATTTCATGGACCCCGTCTGGCTGCCGATCCAGCTTATTCAGCCAATAGGAGTTTATGCCGGCTTTGCAATGCTCGCCGGTCTGGCAGGCCTTTTGGTGCGCCGCATCTTCGTTGATCGGGTACGTTATATTTCGGCCCCTTCGGATTATCTCTGGCTACTGGTTCTGCTCCTTATCGGCATTAGCGGTTTGATGATGAAGTTCGTTTCGCACACCGATATTGTCATGGTGAAACAGTTTTTCACCGGTCTGATGGGTTTCAGTATCGGCACATTGCCTGTTGATTTCCCATTGATCATACATCTGACGCTGGTGGCGTTGCTGATGATCCTGTTCCCATTCAGCAAGCTGCTGCATGTGCCGGGCATATTTTTCAGTCCGAGCCGCAACCAGGTGGATAACCCCCGTGAAAAGCGTCACCTCGCCGAATGGGCGAAGGCGATGGAAGAATAAACGCAGCAGCAATCGACTGAAAGCCGAAGAGGGTATTACATGGCTAAGGCAGAATTCGATGTACCGGAGCTCCAGGAGTATGTGGATGTGCCGGAACTCGTGGAAGGCACAATGGCGCATCTCAGCCCGTTTGTCGCCAAACCGGATCACAACATTCCGTTGGGTTTTCCGGGTGAACTGGTAGATGACTGGCATGATAAGGCGCTTGAGAAACTGGATGATCTGCGTTCGCGCTATCGTTCCCTGCAAGTGTATCTGGATGCCTGCGTTAAGTGTGGTGCCTGTACCGACAAGTGTCACTACTATCTCAGCACCAAAGATCCGAAGAACATGCCGGTGGGCCGTCAGGATCTGCTGCGCAAGGTCTATCGCCGTTACAACACTTTTGCCGGCAAGTACTTCCCCTGGCTGGTCGGCGCCAAGGATCTGACCCGCGAAACACTGGATGAGTGGTACAGCTACTACCATCAGTGTTCCCAGTGCCGCCGCTGTTCGGTGTTCTGCCCCTACGGTATCGATACGGCAGAGATCTCCATGGCTGCCCGTGAGATCCTCGACAGCGTCGGCTATGGCCAGAAGTACTGCAACGAGATCATCGCCAAGGTCCATGAGAAGGGCAACAACCTGGGTCTGCCGGGTCCCGCTATCCTGGATACCCTGGAGGGTCTGGAAGAGGACGTCGAGGAAGAGACCGGCGTGGCAGTCAAGTACCCGCTGGACGTGAAGGGTGCCGAGATCCTGCTGGTGACCCCCTCTGCTGACTTCTTCGCCGAGCCCCACGTGGACGGCCTGATTGGCTACGGCAAGGTATTTCATGAAGCGGGCGTCAGCTGGACTCTCAGTACCACTGCCTCCGAGGCGGGCAACTTCGGCATGTTCATCGGCAGTTATGAGAACATGCGCCGGGTCGCCCTGCGTATTCGCCAGGCTGCGCTGGAACTGGGCGTCAAGCGGATTGTATTTGGTGAGTGTGGTCACGCCTGGCGTGTCGCTTACGCATTCCTGAACACCCTGGCCGGCCCGTTTGATTTTCTGGATCCCCGTTATCCGGTACCGCAGCACATCTGTGAGTACACCTATGACCTGATCCAGCAGGGCAAGCTGAAGTTTGACAAGTCCGCCAACGATGATATGACCCTGACTTTCCATGACTCCTGCAACGTGGCCCGCGCCACCCGCATGGGTGACAAGCCGGGTGGACAATTTGATATTCCCCGTGCAGTCATCAAGGCGGTTTGCAACAACTATGTGGACATGGATCACGAGACTATTGGGGAGAAGACCTTCTGCTGCGGCGGCGGTGGCGGTCTGCTGACGGATGATTTGATGGAAATCCGTGTCAAGGGGGCGCTACCACGCATGACCGCCTTGCAGAATGTCATCAAGGATGAGGGTGTAACGCACATGGCCGCCATCTGCGCCATTTGCAAAAGCCAGTTTACCAAGGTGTTGCCTTACTACGGCATGGACATGGATCAGATTGTCAGTGTCCATCAGCTGGTCAGCAACGCCATTGTTCTCACCGGACAAAATACCGATGAGGACGAAGACGATGCGAACGGTGATGCATAAAGGGTGTTGAAAGAGTTGAGGTATAACGCGCCGGTGATCCAGTCATTGGCGGTGTTTTAAAAATTATATAGGTTGAGGAGAGAATTCCATGGCAACTCCTACGGAACAGATGAACACAAAACTGAGTTTCCGCCGCTATAAGGAAGGCGATAACGAGTGGGACGATTTTAGTGAGAAGATCTTCAGGGAAGATACCTCATACAAATGCCCGACCTACATTCATAAAACACCCCCCTGTCAGGGCAGCTGTCCTTCCGGTGAGGATATCCGTGGCTACTTGGCGATTGCCCGCGGTCAGGAGAAGCCACCCGAGGGTGTCGAGCGTGACGAATACATGTTCCGCCGCTCCACCGATGCCAATCCTTTCCCGTCCATGATGGGCCGGGTCTGTCCGGCGCCCTGTCAGGACGGCTGTAACCGCAATGACGTGGAAGATTTCGTCGGTATCAATGCCGTCGAGCAGTATATCGGTGACTCTGCGATTGCCAACGGCTACAAGTTCACGCCCGGTGCGGATATCGCCAAGAAGGTAGCGGTCATCGGTGGTGGTCCCGCCGGTATGTCAGCCGCTTACCAACTGCGCCGCATGGGCTACGGTGTCACCATCTTCGACGAGAACGAGGAGCTGGGCGGCATGATGCGCTATGGCATCCCCGGCTATCGTATTCCCCGTGACAAGCTGGACGCCGAGCTGAACCGGATTGTCGAAATGGGTGTGGAACTGCGCCTCAAGACCCGGGTTGGTCGCGATGTTGCCGCAGCCGATGTGGAGAAAGAGTTTGACGCGCTGCTCTGGGCCCTGGGCTGTCAGAGTGGACGTGGCCTGCCGGTCCCCGGCTGGGAAGGTACCCCCAACTGCGTCACCGGCGTCGCCTTCCTCAAGGCCTTCAACGAGGGTCGTATGAAGGTCACTGCTGAAAAAGTTGTCTGTATCGGTGGTGGCGATACCTCCATCGATGTGGTCTCGGTAGCCCGTCGCCTGGGACATGTGAAGCACAAGAATCCGACGGATCGTCCGGAACTGGTGGTACAGGATGGTTATGTCGCCCATGATGTGGCGGTAACTGCCGACGCCCAGGGTTCCGACGTTACTCTGACCTCGTTGTTCACCAAGGACAAAATGATGGCGGCTGAGCACGAAGTGCAGGATGCCACCACCGAGGGCGTCACCATCCTGGACGGTGTCATGCCGCTGGAAGTGATTGTTGGTGAAGATGGTCGTGCCACCGGTCTGAAGGTGTGTGACTGCACCATGGATGGTATGAAACCTATCCCGGTTGAAGGCACCGAGCGTGTGCTGGAAGCGGACCTGATCGTTTCGGCCATCGGCCAGGGCGGCGATATGACCGGCCTCGAGGATATGGCCAACGATCGCAACCTGATCGATGCCGACAAGTTCTTCCAGGTGCCGGGAAAACAGGGTCACTTTGTAGCCGGCGATATCATCCGTCCCCATCTGCTGACCACCGCCATTGGCCAGGCCTCGATCGCCGCCGAGAGTATTGATCGCTTCCTCAAGCAGGAAGAGCTGGCTAAACGCCCCAAGGTGGACGTACACCACTTTGACCTGCTGGATAAGCTGCACGAGGCGGGCAAGGATCCGGAGCATTTTGATTCGAAGGTCGGTGATCAGCGTGGTACCGATGGCGCCAAGTACGCGGTGCACAACTTTGAGAATCGGGCCGAGCAAGAGGTGATTCCCTCCAGTGATCTGTTCCTGGGCCACTTCTCCTTTACTCCACGCAACAAGCGTAGTGAAGAGGTGCCATCCGCCGAAGTGGTGCTGGGGCATTTCCATGAACGTCTGCACCCCTACAGCGAGGAGCAGATGGTGGCCGAAGCGAAACGCTGCATGAGTTGTGGCATGTGCTTCGAGTGTGACAACTGCGTGGTTTTTTGTCCCCAGGATGCAGTGTTCCGGGTCAAAAAGACCGATGCGACCACCGGTCGTTACGTGGATACCGACTACAACAAATGTATTGGTTGCCACGTCTGCAGCGATGTCTGCCCAACTGGCTATATTCAGATGGGCCTGGGTGAATAGGAGCAGTAATGGGTAGTTTATCCGGCATCAGGCGATTTGCTGGGATGGTCGTGGGAGGAGCGCTCATGCTCCTCGCCACCGGCGCCATCAGCGATTCCGCGGTTACAAAGGGTTCCAAGGCGGCTGGCCTGGATACTTGTGTAGCACCTACTGCAGTGATGCGGCGAAACCACATGGACTATCTCAAGCATGATCGCAGGGAGACTGTTCATAAAGGGATCAGAAACACGCAGTACAGTCTGGCTGAGTGCGTGGAATGTCATGCGGAAAAAGATAGCGCCGGCGCCTATAAGCCGGTGAATGCCGACGGCCAGTTTTGCGAATCCTGCCACAGCTATGTGGCGGTTAATCTCACTTGCTTCCAGTGTCATCGCAAGACACCGGAAAACATGAGTGGCAACGGCACGGCAATGCGGGAAGGTGATCAGCGCCAGGTGTTCGGCCTGTTGCAGTCCGTTGACCAGCCGCTATCCCTGAGCCGGGATGAACTGACTCGTCTTCATGCCAAGATTGAGGGGAACTGATCATGAGCATTAATAATGACCAGCCTGATCTGCAACGGCGTGATTTCATCGGCAAGACGGTGCTGGCGGCGGGTGCTGCCACCGTTGCTCCCGGTGTGCTGCTGACCGTTGCCAATGCCGGTTCTGATGAGGGTGTCAGCAGTGCGGTTCGCTGGGGCATGCTGATCGATACCAACAAGTGTGCCGATGGCTGCAGCGCCTGTGTCGAGGCGTGCGACAAGGAGAACGGTATCGATCTTATCGAACGTCCGCAGGGACAGTCGGATGAGATGTGGAACGCCCAGCGGCCACAATGGATTCGCAAGGTTAAATTGCGTGATACCCAGACTGGTGAAATCTCCAATCTGCCGATGATGTGCCAGCATTGTGAGCACCCGCCCTGTGTGGATGTCTGTCCCACCGGCGCCTCATTCAAGCGTGCAGATGGTATCGTCATGGTGGATCGGCATATCTGTATCGGCTGCCGCTACTGCATGATGGCCTGCCCCTATAAAGCCCGTTCATTCATCCATCAGGATATTGCCGAGCAGCTTACCAGCGCACCCAGGGGTAAGGGCTGTGTCGAGTCCTGTCATCTCTGTGCCAACAGGATCGATGCCGGGCGGGAAACTACGGCGTGTCAGGATGCCTGCAACCAGGAAGGCCACAAGGCCATTCTGTTTGGTGATCTGAAAAACCCGGATAGCGAAATCGCCAGAGCGCTGAAGGCGCAACACAGTCGTCAGATTCGGGCCGATCTCGAACTGAATACCGGCGTTCGTTACACCAATGTCTAAGCGGTAGGGAGAGAAGTCGATGATAAAAACACAATACCGCGAGCTCTACTGCAGTTCTCCCCGTTACTGGGGCGGACTGGCCTCCCTCGCTTTCATTATTCTGGTGGGTCTGGGCGCTGCCTTCTATATGGAGCACAACGGCCACTTCGTGACCGGCATGAGCAATCAGATTGTCTGGGGACTGCCTCATGTGTTCGCTATCTTCCTGATCGTTGCGGCTTCGGGTGCCCTGAACGTGGCTTCCATCGGTTCCGTGTTTGGTGGCCCGATGTACAAGCCGCTGGGTCGCTTTTCGGGTCTGTTGTCGATCGGATTGCTGGCCGGTGGTCTGGTGGTGCTGTTGCTTGACTTGGGCCGTCCCGATCGACTGATCGTGGCCATGACCACCTATAACTTCAAATCAATCTTTGCCTGGAATATTATTCTCTATACCGGCTTCTTCACTATTGTCGGGCTCTACCTTTGGGCAATGATGGATCGCAAGTTTGAACAGTTCAAACGCCCGATCGGTTTTGCTGCTTTCTTCTGGCGACTGGCACTGACCACCGGTACCGGCTCCATCTTCGGTTTTCTGGTGGCCCGTGAGGCCTATGACGCCGCCATCATGGCGCCCATGTTCATCATCATGTCATTCAGTTACGGCCTGGCATTTTTTATCATTACCCTGATGGCCGCCTACTGGTGGGCCGATCGCAGCATTGGTGATTTGCGGCTGGCGAAGCTGAAAAATCTGTTGGGCGTTTTTGTCGGTGCAGTACTCTATTTTGCACTGGTCTATCACCTGACCAACCTGTACGTCACCCAACATCACGGTGTTGAGCGTTTCATCCTGCTGGATGGCGGCATCTATACCAATATGTTCTGGATCGGCCAGGTGGTGATCGGCGGAATTATTCCCCTGTTCCTGCTCTACTCACCGGCTTTTGCGACGTCCCGGTTTGCCATTACAGTGGCTTCCCTGTTGGTATTGATCGGCGGTTTTTTCCAGATCTACGTAATCGTGATCGGTGGTCAGGCATTTCCGATGAATCTGTTCCCGGGCAAGGAGGTGCTGGAGAGCAGTTTCTTTGACGGCGTCGTGGCGGGGTACTCGCCTTCATTGGCCGAAGCACTACTGGGTATCGCCGGTGTGGCTGTTTCCATGATCCTGGTGGCAATTGGCGCCCGAATGCTGCGGGTATTGCCGGAAAGCCTGGAAGATCCGGCTGAGGGCGAATGCGTCTGAGCATTGCGGTACCCGCCTGTCGCATGATCAGGTAAAAGCATCGCGGCTGAAGCCGCTCCTGCGTTCTCATGCAGGAGCTGCTTTGGCCGCGAGGATAGCGTTTCCTCTACCACCATCGTTTTCCCCGCTTTACAGGCATAACCGGAAGGGTGACTATAGGCTTCAGACAGGCCGTCGCAGCCTGGCCAGCGGACTGGAAACAGCGTCACTGAACTGACCAAGACTTATGTCCTATTTCTTCATCTCTGCCGCCCACAAGTCTTCAGGCAAGACGACATTGTCGATTGGTCTGACGGCTGCCCTGTGTCGGCGTGGCATGCAGGTGCAGACGTTCAAGAAAGGGCCCGATTATATCGATCCGCTCTGGCTTACTGCTGCCAGTGGCCGGCCGTGCGTGAATCTGGATTTTTTTACCATGTCCAGGCAGGAGATCCACGATGAGTTCGGGCGCGCCATGGCCAAGGCCGAGATCGGTGTCATCGAGGGCAACAAGGGTCTGTATGACGGATTGGATCTGGATGGCAGTAACAGCAACGCCGCCCTGGCGGCCCAACTGCAGGCACCGGTGTTTCTGGTTATTGATGCCCGGGGTATGACCCGCGGTATTGCACCGTTGATCCTCGGCTATCAGGCGTTTGATCCCAATGTACGTATTGCCGGTGTTATCCTGAATAAGGTCGGTGGCAGCCGGCACGAAGCCAAACTCTGTAACGTGATCGGTCACTATACCGATCTGCCGGTAGTCGGCGCGGTGCACAGTGCCCCTGAACTGGTCATCGATGAGCGCCACCTGGGGTTGATGCCGAGCAACGAGAGCGAGCTGGCGGAAAAGAAGATTGCCCAGTTGGGGGAGCGGGTCGCCGATCAGGTGGATATCGACCGGATACTCGCCATTGCAGCTGATGTGCCGGCGCTGGATTTTACCAAACAACCACAGATCCAGACTTCCTCCGGGCAGTTGCGTATTGGCTACCCCAGGGATCGGGCATTCGGTTTTTATTATCCTGGCGATCTGCAGAAGATGTGTGACCTGGGGGTTGATCTGGTCCCCTTCGACACCCTGAACGATACCCAACTGCCGCCGGTGGACGGACTGTTCATCGGTGGTGGCTTTCCCGAGATGGTGATGGAGGCGCTGCAGGCCAATGTTTCACTGCGCCGGGAGATTCGGGAGTTTATCGATCAGGGCGGTCCGGTTTATGCCGAATGTGGCGGGTTGATGTATCTGGCCCGCAGCCTGAATTGGCAGGATCGGCGGTGTGAGATGGTCGGCGCCATCCCGGGTGACGTGGTAATGCATGAGCGACCCCAGGGCAGGGGATATGTGCGCCTGGAGGAGACCGACGAGAATCCCTGGCCAAAAGTGCCGGGATGCAGCGCAGGCATCGCGGCGCATGAGTTTCACTACTCGGCCTTGGAAAACCTGGATCCGGAGATCCGTTTCGCCTACAAGGTAACCCGGGGCACCGGGATTGACGGGATCCACGATGGTATTGTTTATAAGAATCTCCTGGCCAGTTACACCCACTTGCGGGATGTGGGTGGCAATCACTGGATCGAACGTTTCCTGGCGCATGTACGCCGCTGCAGGGGAGATGACGGTACAACACAACAGACAGGCGTCGGCTGAAGGGAGACAATAGCCAGAGTGCCGCAATATAGTTTGAAAGGGCAGGTATAACCGGGATAATCTCGACACGGGATCATCCCATAGCAGTATGGAGCATTCTCATGTTTGAAATCACAGAAAATGCCGCTGAGCAGGTACGCAATGCAGCAGAACAGGGTGGTACGGAGGGTATGGCTCTGCGTATGGCCGCCAGGATGAAAGAGGATGGCAGTATCGATTACCTGATGGGCTTCGATGAGGCCAAGGAGGATGATCTTCGCATCGTCAGTAACGGTATTGAAGTAGTGATGGAGCCGCAATATGTGACGTTGCTGGATGAGGCTGTGATGGACTACGCGCAACTGGACGACGGCGAGATGCGGTTTATTTTTATCAATCCCCATGACGCCAACTATTTGCCGGCGCCCAAGAGCAGATCCAGATAGCATTGTCTGGTTGAAACTGACCGGAGAGGGAGTTTATAGGACAGCAGTGATCCTGTTTTGTTTTTTCCAGACAGGCGGTTCTGGCGCTATTTCGAGTCAGTCTTATCTTGAATAACCAAGTAAATAGGTATACTATTTTTAACACAACTCATAACCGAAGGTAGAGGTGTGGTATGGATAATCAGGTACAGGTTACGCTCGACAAGGCAGTCTATGACCAACTGGTCGGATTGCAGACTGGATCGTTTCATGACATCAACACAGTGGTCGAACGCCTGTTGTTCCACGGTGATCGCAAGGTCCGACTGGAAGCGGACGAGCCGCACTACACCATGGAGCAGGAGCTGCAGCGGGAGCGGGACGGCGTGTTCGCCAGTTCAGGTATCTGTTCCTGAGCGTGCGGAGCTACTAAGGATTAAGGATGGGTAAAGGCATACTGCCTTTACCCGTTATCAAATCCAGCGCCTCTAATCGGTTTTTCCTTCCCGCACCACCCATCCTGCTGACCGGCAAGCCGGTAATAGTCGCTTACTCTTCCTGGTGATGGACATGCTGCTGGTGTTTTTCCGCCAGGCTGCGCTGGACGTTATCCGGTACGGGATCATAGTGACTGAAGCTGATCTCATAGGTACCTTCGCCGCCGGTCATGGATTTCAGCTTGGTGCTGTAACTGTCCAGCTCGGCGAGCGGGGCCTGACCACTGATCAGCATGCGACCATCCGGCGTCATCTCGGTATTGTGAATTCGCCCCCGCTTGACTGTCAGGTCTGCAGTGATATCGCCCATGGCGTCACCGCTGGCGGTGATGCTGATATTAACCACGGGTTCCAGTACCATTGGCCGTGCCTTCTCCAGGGCGTCATGAAAGGCCTTCTTGCCGGCAGTGACGAAGGCGATCTCCTTCGAATCAACGGCATGGTATTTTCCATCGTACACCGTCACTTGCAGGTCCTGGATCGGGTAACCGGCGATAAAACCCTCTTCCAGCGCCAGCCGTACGCCTTTCTCCACGGCGGGGATAAACTGGCCGGGTATCACGCCGCCCTTCACTTCATCGACGAATACAAACCCCTCGCCACGGGCCAGGGGGGCCACCCGTAGCGATACCTCGCCAAACTGGCCGGCGCCCCCAGTCTGTTTCTTGTGCCGATGGTGTCCTTCCGCAGATGCGCCGATGGTTTCGCGGTAAGGGATGCTCGGGGGGTGGGTCTCCACCGAGACGTTATAGCGTTCGTTGAGCTGTTCCAATACCACCCGCAGGTGCAACTCACCCATGCCGCGAATCACGGTTTCGTTGGCCTGGGCGTCGTGTTCGATTGCCAGGCAGGGATCTTCCGAGGCGATCTTCAGCAAGGCATCGGAAAGCTTCTGCTCATCCCCCCGCTTCGTTGGTACCACCGCCAGGCCGAACAGTGGCATGGGGAACTGCTCCGGTTGCAGATGAAAATTATCCTCGTCGTGAGAGTCGTGCAGGACGGCGTCCCGGAAGACCTCGTCAACGCGGGACACGGCGCAGATGTCACCAGGAATCGCCTGGGCCATCTCCGTCTGGTTGTTGCCCTGGATACGATAAAGGTGACTTGGTTTGAACGGTTTGCGGGAGTCGCCGATAAACAGCTGGGTATTGGTGGTGACTGTCCCCTGGTAGACCCGAAACATCCCCAGCTTGCCCCGAAACGGGTCATTGCTGACTTTGAATACGTGGGCAATCACGTGCTTGTCCGGATCGGGAAGCACCTTTGCCGGCTGTGTCTTCGGCGGTTCTCCCTTGAGAAAATGGGGCGGATTGCCCTCGGTCGGATCGGGCAGCAGGCGAGTGATTATCTTCAGCAACTGTTTGATCCCGGCGCCGCTCTTTGCCGAGACAAAGCAGATCGGGATCAGGTGTCCGTCGCGCAGTGCCGCCTCGAAGGGATCGTGCAACTGATCCGATTTCAGCTCTTCGCCCTGCTCCAGGTAGAGTTCCATCAGCTGCTCATCCATCTCCACTACCTGGTCGACGATATTGGTATGCGCCTCGGCCACCGAGGAGAAGGCGGTCTGATCGCCGTCCGGGGCGAAGAAGCAGTCCACCACCTTGCCCTGTTCGGCCGCCGGCAGGTTGAGCGGCAGGCAGACATCACCGAAAGTCTCGCGGATCCGATTCAGCAGTGCCTCCAGGTTCAGATGGTCGGCGTCGATCTTGTTAATAATGATAATGCGGCACAGGCCGTCATTTTTAGCATGCTCCATCATCGCCAGTGTGGCCGGCTCAATGCCGGTTTCCGCATTGACCACCACGGCGGTGGTCTCGGCCGCCTGCAGGACGCCGAAGGCGCGGCCGAAGAAGTCGATCAGTCCCGGGGTGTCAAGCAGATTGATATGGGTGTTCTCTAACTGCAGATGGGCCAGGGCCGCATCCAGCGAATGTTCGTAGCGTTTCTCCTGGGGATCGAAATCGCAGACGGTGTCGCCCCGTTCGATGGAACCCTGGTTCTGTATCACGCCGGCGTGATACAAGAGGGCCTCGACCAGCGTCGTTTTACCGGCGCCTGATTGGCCCACCAGGGCGATATTCCGGATATCCTGGGTGGTGTAGGCAGGCATTATGCTCTCCTCGGAAGTTTAATAACGGCTTTTTAGAATCTCTTGTTATCCCACTGGAAGATGGCCACGGATGCCATGACCCGGATCAACAAGTGGTCGCGGTGGAGTGCCGCTCTGTTTCTTCTGAGTGTAGTCGCTGGTGACCGGGGGAGAAGGCGGATGTCAGCCCCTGCGTCCCTTGAAGGCGGCGACCTGCTGGATGATCCGGTCGAAGGGGAGGCTGTCCAGGGTGCCGTAGTGCTGGCGTGCGTTACTGACCAGGGTATGGATGTCCGGGACAAAGCGTATCGCCTCCTGGTGTTTTTCCATCACCTGATCGAGTCCGCGCAGACCGCCTACCTGGATGCGCAGCGCCTGGGCATGGTTGAGTACGCTGCTCTCATGGCTGGCTTTCAGGACAAAACGGCTGTGGTGACGCAGCAGATTCAGCAGGTCTGCGCACTGGGACTGGGCGCTGTCCGATTTGCAGTGTATGCCTTCGCGTTCCGCCAGATTGAACTTTTCCGATTGGGAACAGCCGGCATGTCCGGCGAACAGGCATTTTTCGAACAGGCAGGCGCGTTCGTTGATCTGTTCGTAGGTCTTGCGGTAGGCGTCCTGATCCATGCTACTTCCTGGTAAAGCTGTGAATCATGCGCCGGTCCCGCTTGCTTGGCTTGCCCTGGGCGGGACGGGGCGCGGCGGCCCGCAGCAGGCGCTGCTCTTCCATCTGCCGCTGCCGGTTGAGCAGGCTGGCCTCACTCTCCTGATAGAAGTTGACGGCCTCGCTGGCCGGGCGGCGCTGTTTGGGCAGCTCCCTGATCTCGATCTGCCACTCCAGGGACTCCTTGTGAATGATGAGCCGGCTGCCGACGGTGACGGTTTTGCCCGGTTTGGTGCGCTGGCCGTTGAGATGAACCTTGCCACCGTTGATCGCCTCGATGGCAAGTTGTCTCGTCTTGAAGAAGCGCGCCGCCCAGAGCCATTTATCCAGACGCATTTCCGGCGCTCTCTCCCCTGCGTTCATGTGATGATATCCGGCTCACCTTGTGGTTCCAGACCGAGCAGAGGGTCCAGCTTGCCCATCATGTCCAGTTCGGCCATATCGTCATAGCCGCCCACATGGTAGTCATCAATGAAAATCTGCGGCACGGTGTTACGCCGGCTGCGCTGAATCATCTCTCGCATCCGCTCGCGGTTGCCCTCGATTTGAAGCTCTTCAAACGCCACCCCCTTGCGGTTGAGCAGCGATTTGGCGCGCATGCAGTAGGGGCAGATGGCAGTGGTGTACATCACGACTTTTGGCATGTTCGATCTCTAAATTACAGAGGAGGTGCCATATCCTATCAAGCGTCATGTGGGGGGTCCAGGTAACGCACATTCCCGATGTACCTACAGAAAAAGTGGTATATGAGGGTATAGTATGGACCCCCTGATCAAGAGTGCCCAGACCATGCAGCGCTATATTCTGAATCATACCTTTTGGCTCATCCCCCTGGCGCTGTGGACGACGGTGGTCGGCATATCGTTTGCCTGGAACTGGAATGAGCTGGACCGCCACTCCCGGGAGATCGCGGCAAACCGTGCCGAGTTCGTCTTCAAGATGGTGGAGTCTGTGCGCCTGTGGAACGCGCGCCACGGCGGTGTCTATGTTCTGGTGGAAGGGGAGACCAAGCCCAACCCGTACCTGGAGATAGAGGAGCGGGATATCAGCACCCCCTCCGGTAAGCCGCTGACCCTGCTCAATCCCGCCTATATGACTCGCCAGCTCACTTATGTGGTAGAGGAGTTGTCGGATATCCGGGTCCATCTGACCAGTCTCAAGCCGATCAACCCGGACAATGTGGCCGATCCCTGGGAGACCCGGGCGCTGCAGGCGTTTGAGGCCGGCTCGGAGCGGGTACAGGGCCTTGTCGGACAGGGCCAGGATGCGGTCTACCGTTTCATGGCGCCACTGATTACCAAAAAGTCCTGTCTCAAGTGCCATGAGAAGCAGGGCTACGAGGTAGGGGATATCCGCGGTGGGGCAAGTGTCACTTTCAAGGCCGCATCGCTGCTGACGCCGCAATATGAACAGAAGTGGAATATGGCCGGAATCCATTTTGCGGTCTGGCTGTTGCTGTCGGGTCTGACACTGTTTGCCCTGTCCCGTTTCCGCACCCAGATGTTGTTGCTGAAAGCGGCCAAGGAGCAGCAGGACCGGGTGGTTGAGCAGCGCACGGCCGAGTTGAGGCAGCAGGTGCAAGACCGGGAGCAGGCCGAGGAGGAGCTGCGGCTGCTGATCGACTCATCCGGGGAGGGTATTTACGGAATCGACAAGGAAGGTCGCTTTACCTTTATCAACCCGATGGCCCTGCATCTGCTCGGCTACAGCGATGCCGACAGCATGATTGGTCAGAATGTCTGCGATATGGTGTGTCACACACAAACAGATGACAAAGCCAGCGGGGTGGAGGTGTGTGGATTGCGGTCCGCATTGGAGGAGGGGCGTGTGGCGCACAGTGAAGAAGAGTATTTCCGGCGTGCGGATGGCCAATTGTTCAGGGTTGAATTCCGCTCCCACCCGCTGATGCGTGAAGGCGAGCTGCTCGGCGCGGTGGTCACCTTCGCCGATATCACCGAACGCAAGACGCTGGAGGAGAAGATCTGGCGTCAGGCCCATTACGATGCGCTGACCAAATTGCCCAATCGCAGTCTGTTTCACGATCGCCTGAACCAGACCCTGCTTAAGGCACAACGCCAGGATGAGTCGTTTGCACTGCTGTTCGTGGATCTTGACCGGTTCAAACATATCAATGATAGCCTCGGTCACGAGGCGGGCGATCAGCTGCTCAAAGAGGTGGCCCGGCGCCTGACCGCCTGTGTGCGCGACAGTGATAGCGTCGCGCGTATGGGTGGCGATGAGTTCAATATCATCCTGACCGGCATCGCCAACCGGGAGGGGGTGGAACGGGTGGCCGGCGAGGTGCTGGCACAGATGTGCCGGCCGTTCGACCTGGCCGGCACCCAGCAGTGTATCTCCGCCTCCGTGGGTATTGCCTGTTATCCTGATGATGGCGACAGTGCGGCCGAGCTGCTCAGAAATGCCGATCTGGCGATGTATCGGGCGAAACAGGGCGGACGTGACCGCTTCAGCTTTTATCAGCCATCACCGGTGGAGTCATCTCCGACCGGGAAATAACCTTGATTCTGCGCTTGTCGTGCCGTCTGCCCCGGGCTGCGGATGAATACTGCTACTCCATCCGGGGTTGAATAGTGGGATAGAATCCTGATCTATTGCTTCAGTAACCATTTTCAGTCAGCCAGAAGAGACCATCCATGCTCAGAGACACCCCCAGTACCGTCTACCTCAAGGATTACCAACCCCCGGAATTTCTTATTGATCAGGTGAGTCTCCAGTTTGACTTGGGGGAGGAGGGGACCCGGGTGCGCTCGCGGCTGGAACTGCGCCGAAATCCCGCTGCCGAGAGCCGGTCAGCGGACCTGCGTCTGCACGGCGAGCAGCTGGAACTGCTCTCCCTTGCGCTCGATGGCGAGCCACTCGCTCCTGCCGCCTATGCCCAGGATGACGAGGGGCTCACCATCAGGCAGGTCCCGGACCGGTTCGTGCTGGAGAGTGAGGTGCGCATCCTGCCGCAGCACAATACCGCGCTCGAAGGTTTGTACAAGTCGGGTGGTATGTTCTGTACCCAGTGCGAGGCGGAGGGCTTCCGCAAGATTACCTGGTTCCTCGACCGGCCCGATGTGATGAGCCGCTTCACCACTACCATCACTGCCGATAAACAGCGCTACCCGGTGCTGCTTTCCAATGGCAATCCGGCCGAGGCTGTCGATCTGGCGGACGGTCGCCACCGCATCACCTGGGCCGATCCGTTCCCCAAGCCGGCCTACCTGTTTGCCCTGGTGGCGGGGGATCTTCGTTTCATCGAGGATAGCCACACCACGCCCTCGGGTCGCCAGGTGGCGCTGCGCATCTACGTCGAGCCGGAAAACATCAATAAGTGCGCACATGCCATGGCATCGCTGAAGCACGCCATGCGCTGGGATGAACAGCAGTATGGCCGCGAGTACGACCTGGATATCTACATGATTGTGGCGGTGAACGATTTCAACATGGGGGCGATGGAGAACAAGGGGCTGAACATCTTCAACTCCAAGTATGTGCTGGCCTCGCCGGCCACCGCTACCGACCGGGATTTCCAGGGTATCGAGTCGGTCATCGCCCACGAGTATTTCCACAACTGGACCGGCAACCGCATCACCTGCCGCGACTGGTTTCAGCTCAGCCTGAAAGAGGGGCTGACGGTATTCCGGGATCAGGAGTTCTCGGCCGACATGGGATCCCGGGGAGTAAAGCGGATTGAGGATGTGCGGCTGCTGCGCGCTCACCAGTTCGCCGAGGATGCCGGTCCCATGGCCCATCCGGTGCGACCCGATTCCTACATGGAGATCAACAACTTCTACACCGTGACGGTGTATGAAAAAGGCGCCGAAGTGGTGCGCATGCAGTCCAACCTGCTCGGCCCCGAGGCTTACCGGCGCGGCACCGATCTCTATTTCGAGCGTTTTGACGGACAGGCCGTTACCACCGATGACTTTGTGCAGTGTATGGCGGATGCCGGCAAGCGTGACCTGACTCAGTTCAAGCGCTGGTACAGCCAGGCCGGCACGCCGGAACTCAACATCCGGGGCGAGTACGATGCCGTGCGTCAGACTTATTCGCTGACGGTCGAGCAGCACTGCCCGGCCACTCCCGGCCAGCCGGACAAGGCGCCGTTCCTGATCCCGCTGGCGGTGGGTTTGCTGGACAGTAAGGGCGCCGATCTGGCGTTGCAACTCGAGGACGAGTCCACGCCCATCCGGGGCACCCGTATGCTGGAGCTCAGCGAGCGCCGCCAACAGTTTGTGTTTGAGCAGGTCCCCGAAACCCCGGTCCCGTCGCTGCTGCGCGGCTTCTCGGCGCCGGTGAAGGTTCACTTTGATTACAGTGATGCGCAGCTGATGTTCCTGATGGCCCATGACAGTGACGGCTTCAGCCGCTGGGATGCTGCCCAGACCCTGAGTCAGCGTATTCTGCTGCAGTTGGTGGCTGACCCGAACAGCGCCGTGCCGACGGGATTCATCGACGCGTTTCGTCAGGCGTTGACCGATGGTTCAACCGATCCGGCACTGCTGGCCGAGGTGTTGACCCTTCCGTCCGAGAGCTACCTGGGTGACCAGATGGCCGAGGTGGATGTGGCGGGGATTCACCAGGCCCGGGAATGGCTCAAGACCCTACTGGCCACCGAGCTGAGAAATGAACTGTTGGCGGTTTACCGGGCCAACGAGGTGCCGGGTGAATATCAGCCGGACGCCGCGTCCATCGGGCGGCGCAGCCTGCGGAATCTCGCCCTCGGCTACCTGATGCAGCTGGACGATGAGACCATCCAGCAGCTCTGTGTCGAGCAGTACCGGGCCGGGCACAACATGACAGACGTGATCTCCGCGCTCTCCCTGCTGGCCGACCGGGATACCCCGGAGGCGGCCGAGTTGCTGGAAGCGTTCTACCAACAGTGGCAGGGTGATCCGCTGGTGCTGGACAAATGGTTCAGCCTGCAGGCACTGTCGAAACGACCCGATACCCTGCAGCGGGTCCAGGCGTTGCTGAAACACCCCGCCTTCTCCATCGCCAATCCGAACAAGGTACGTGCCCTGATCGGAGCCTTCTGTTCCGGTAACGCGGTGCGCTTCCACGCGGCGGACGGCAGCGGTTACCGTTTCCTGGGAGACCGGGTGCTGGAACTGGATGGCCTCAACCCGCAGGTGGCCTCACGCATGGTGCGCCTGATGGCCCGCTGGCAGCGCTATGACCCGGCCCGCCAGCAGCAGATGAAGGCGCAGCTGGAACGCATCCTCAAGACCGAAGGGGTCTCCCGGGATGTGTTCGAGATCGCCTCCAAAAGCCTGGAGTAGCAGCCGCTTCAGTACAGATCGGGCGCTGTTTTGGCGGGCGTGTCCCGCCCTGTGGTTTAACGGCTTGGACGCCACAAACAGCACTGTAATGGTAATTTTATGTCCGCTTGATTAGTATCTGGCCCTGATGTGAAAATTCCGAGACTCCCGGGACAAGGGCAGGATATAACAAGATGAAAGCGCAATCGCTCCAGTATCAGCTGAAGGATTCAGAATCGATCGGGGAGGTGGTGACGGCGTTAACCGGGCAGTTTCAGTTGACCGGCGAGCCAGAAAAAACCGTACGGCATATTCTCCATGACAGCTTTGACTGGCGACTGTTTCAGTCCGGACTGCAACTGGATGAGGCGCGGGGAGCGGGTCTGCATGAGCTGACCCTGCGCAAGCTGGAGGATGATTCCGCCTGTGAGACCATCCGTCTGGAGGGGCCGGTAGCGGGATTTTTTCACGACTATCCGCCTGGTCTGTTGCGTGACCGGCTCGCCACGACGCTGCAGATGCGCACCCTGCTGCCCCAGGTCGAGATCCGCCGCCGGGAACGCCTGCTGAGGCTGCTGGATGGCGAGCAGAAGACGGTGCTGCGGATCGCCCTGCAGGAGCAGAGCGCCCGGCCCCCGGGACGGGGCGAGTATCAGCCGATGGCCGCGCTGGTCCGACTGTTGCCGGTACGCGGCTATGACAAGCCACTCGCCCAGGTCAGCCGTTTTCTCACCGCCGTCCTGGAACTGAAACCTCAAGTTGATCCGCTGATTGTGCTGGGCCTCTCTGCCATTGGCCGGCAACCGCTGGATTACAGCTCCAAGCTCAATTTCAATCTGCAGCCACTGATGCCGGCGGGCGAGGTGGCACGACAGATCCACCACACCCTGCTGAATACCCTGGAGGCCAATCTGCCAGGTACCCGGGCCGATCTGGATTCGGAGTTTCTGCACGACCTGCGGGTGGCGGTGCGTCGCACCCGGTCGGCGCTCAGCCAGATCAAGGGGGTGTTTCCCGAGTCGGAGGTGGAGAAATACAAGGAGCGGTTCGCCTGGATCGGCCAGCTGACCGGCCCCACCCGGGACCTGGATGTCTACCTGCTGGGTTTTGATGATTATCGCAACAGCCTGCCGGAACCGTACCGCCCCGATCTGGAACCGCTGCACGCGTTTCTCCAGACCCATCAGAAGAGCGAGCAGCGGGCCATGGTGCGCAAGCTCAATTCACCCCATTTTCACACCCTGTTGAAGGAGTGGCGCGCCTTTCTGGCCGCACCGCCCGGTACGGAATCGGCCTGCGCCCATGTCCATAAGCCGATCGGCAAGCTGGCTGCCAACCGCATCCACCGCACCTTCGGGCTGGTGCTGAAGGAGGGCTTGGCCATTAATCCCCATTCCCCACCCGAGGCGCTGCACGAGTTGCGTAAGAGCTGTAAAAAGCTGCGCTACCTGCTGGAGTTTTTTCAGAGTCTGTATCCCGAGGACCGGATCAAGCCGTTGATCAAAAGCCTGAAAGGCCTGCTGGACAATCTCGGCGACTACCAGGATCTGGAGGTGCAGGCTGACAAACTGCGTGAGTTTGCCCACCAGATGGTGGCCGAGGGCGAGGTGCCGGCCGATACCCTGCTGGCCATGGGTATGCTGGTGGATGGTCTGCTCAAGCGGCAGCAGGCGAGCCGACTGGTGTTTGCCGACCGTTTCGCCCTGTTTGCCGGCCGCGAGCAGGTGGCTGCTTACCAGACCCTGTTCGGGCCGGACAGAAAAAAGCGTGATGCGGCCGGAGAGCAGGCATGAGAATTATCGGCGTCTACAACATCAAGGGCGGGGTGGGCAAGACCGCCACGGCAGTGAATCTCGCCTACCTGTCAGCCCAGGCCGGACTGCGCACCCTGGTATGGGACCTGGACCCGCAGGGCGCGGCCAGTTACTACTTCCGCATCAAACCCCGTATCAAGGGGGGCGGACGCAAGATGCTCAAGGGCAAACGGGAACTGGATGAGCTGATCAAGGGAAGCGATTTCGACAACCTGGACCTGTTGCCGGCGGATTTCTCCTATCGCAACATGGATCTGATGCTGGGCGAGGCCAAGGGCCCGGTCAAACAGCTGTTGCGGCTGTTGCGGCCACTGTCGCAGGAGTATGACCGCATCTATCTGGACTGTCCGCCCAGTATCTCCCTGGTCTCGGAAAATATCTTCCGCGCGGCCGATGCCCTGATGGTGCCCACTATCCCCACCACCCTGTCGCTGCGCACCTATGAACAGATGGTGGAGTTCCTGGAGGGACACAAGGTCGGAGATGTGCAGCGGATGCCATTCTTTTCCATGGTGGATCGGCGCAAGCGCATGCATCTGGATATGATCAAGCGGCTGCCTGAACGTTTCCCCGAACTGCTCCAGGCTCATATCCCCTACGCCAGTGACGTGGAACGCATGGGATTTTATCGCGCCCCACTGGGGAGTTTTGCCCCGCGCAGTGCCGCCGGTATCGCCTATGAGGCACTCTGGCGTGAGCTGGAAGCCGCGTTGAAAAGCTGATCATCGGTAGGTTGGGGTGAGCCTGCGAACCCCAACGGGGAAGGCATATCTGTACCAAAATGTTGGGATTCGTTCCTCATCCCAACCTACAGAGTCCGCTCTGGAGCGTGGAAGAACTCCGGTTCCCGAATCGATCAACTCACCAGGCCGTTGTTCTCTTCGTAGGGCTTGTAGTGCTTGATCTTGCGGCGGATATTGCGCTGGACAATCACCCCTTCAATTTTATGGTTGGTTCCGGACAAGGCTATGCTAGGGTACTGCGGGTTCAGCGCGACCAGCTGCGCATGACCCTGGCCGTCGCGGATCCATTGGCGGAACAGTCGCTCGCCATCCACGGTGATGATGACGTAGGCGCCGCTGGCACACACCTCGGATGGTTCGATGACGATGATACACTTGGCCGGAAATTCCGGTTCCATGCTGTCATCCAGTACCTGCAGGGCGTAAAGTTCGTTGTAACTGCAATCTTGTGTCATAGCTGTTGGCCCAGGAATTCCGCTGTATTAGTAAATTATTAAACAGTCTCTCTATATGGCACACAATCGTCAAGCCCAGGCGCGTCCCCACCGTGATCGACGCGACTGGAAGAACCTCAGAAATATGCTTCCCTACCTCTGGAACTACCGGGGGCGGGCCCTGCTGGCCCTGGGCTGCCTGGTGTCGGCCAAGGTGGCCAATGTGGGTATTCCCGTGGTGCTCAAGGAGATTGTCGACGGCATGGAGCGCAGTCAGCAGACGCTGCTGATCCTGCCGGTAGCCCTGCTGATCGGCTACGGCGCCCTGCGGATCAGCAGCACCCTGTTTAATGAGCTGCGCGACGTGGTGTTTGCCCGGGTGCGTTACCACGCCATGCGGCGACTCGCCACCGAGGTGCTGACCCACCTGCACCGGCTCTCGCTCGGGTTTCATCTGGGACGCCAGACCGGCGCCATCAGCCGGGATCTGGATCGCGGTACCCGCAGCGTCAGCTCCATCCTCAACTACATGGTGTTCAGCATCATCCCGATGGTGGTGGAGTTCTCGCTGGTGGCGGTGATCCTGCTCACCAACTATGACCTGATCTTTACCCTGGTCACCTTCGGTACCGTGGCGGTCTATATCGCCTTCACATTTGCCGTGACCGAGTGGCGCATGGATTACCGCCACACCATGAACCGGCTGGAGTCCCAGTCCAATTCACGGGCGGTGGACAGCCTGATCAACTACGAAACGGTCAAGTATTTCGGCAATGAGCAGCTTGAACTGGAGCGCTTTGACAGCACCCTCAACGAGTGGGAGGAGGCGGCGGTAAAGAGCCAGAACTCCATGTCCATGCTCAATTTCGGCCAGGGGGGGATTATCGGTCTCGGTGTGACCGCCATCATGTTCTTCGCCGCCGGCGGCGTGGTGGACGGCAGCATGTCCATTGGTGACCTGGTGCTGGTCAACGCCTTCCTGTTGCAGCTGTTCATCCCGCTCAATTTCCTCGGCATGGTCTATCGCCAGATCAAATACTCCCTGGCGGACATGGATCTCATCTTCAAGCTGATGGAGCAGCAACCGGAGATACAGGATCGCCCGGAGGCTCCGCCCCTGCAACTCAAGCGGGGCGAGGTGCGTTTCCAGCATGTCGGTTTCTCCTATATACCGGAGCGGGAGATCCTGCGGGATGTGGATTTTACCATTCGCCCTGGCGAGAAGGTGGCGGTGGTGGGGCACAGCGGAGCCGGCAAATCGACCCTCTCCCGGCTGCTGTTCCGTTTTTACGATGTGACGCACGGGGCGGTGCTGGTGGATGGCCAGGATGTGCGGGCGGTGACCCAGGAGAGCCTGCGCCAGGTGATCGGGGTGGTGCCGCAGGATACCGTGCTGTTCAATGACACCATCTACTACAACCTGGCCTATGGGCGCCCCGAGGCAACCCGGGAGGAGATCGAGGCGGCGGCGGGCATGGCCCATATCCGGCATTTTATCGAATCCCTGCCGCAGGGTTATCAGACCCTGGTGGGAGAGCGGGGGTTGAAGCTTTCCGGTGGCGAGAAACAGCGCATTGCCATCGCCCGGGCGATCCTCAAACAACCGCGGATTCTGGTCTTTGACGAGGCGACCTCGTCACTGGATACCCAGACCGAGCAGGCGATTCTGGAAACCATGCGGGAGGTGGCGCAGAACCACACCACCCTGGTCATTGCCCACCGGCTCTCCACTGTGGTAGATGCCGACCAGATCCTGGTGATGGATCAGGGACGAATTATTGAACGTGGCAGTCACCGGCAACTGCTGGAGCAGGCGGGGGTCTACCGGGAGATGTGGCAGCTGCAACAGGAGGAGCGAAAGATGCAAGTGGAGCAGGCGATATGAAAAATTGGCAGGATAGACAATTTTCACGGCCGCAGGCCGCCCGACAGAGTGCGGCACAGGGAGGTGTTTGCCGCATGAAAAATTGGCAGGATAGGCAATTTTCACGGCCGCAGGCCGCCCGACAGAGTGCGGCACACGACTGCATGGATGCAGGAGGTAGAGCAACGCAGGGAGCGGTTGCCGAGGGAGGTGCCGCATGAACATCTATCTGGTAGGTGGGGCGGTGCGCGACAGGTTGCTGGGCCTTCTGGTCAAGGACCGGGACTGGCTGGTGGTGGGCGCTACCGAAGCGGAGATGCTGGAGCGGGGCTTTATCCGTGCCGACGGACTCTTTCCGGTGTTCCTGCATCCCGATACAAAAGAGGAGTACGCGCTGGCACGTCGCGAAACCAAGACCGAGCCGGGCTACAAGGGTTTCAGCGTGGAGTACGGGCCGGATGTCACCCTGGAGCAGGATCTGCGGCGGCGGGACTTCACCATCAACGCCCTGGTGCAGGACGAGGACGGTGAGGTGATCGATCTGGTGGGAGGGCTGGAGGATATCGAACAGCGCCGGCTCCGACATATTACCCCGGCCTTCACAGAGGACCCGGTACGGTTGCTGCGCGGCGCACGTTTTATAGCCCGCCTGTCGAAGCAGGGCTTCTCCCTGGCCCATGAGACCTTCAACCTGATGAAGCAGATGGCAACTCCGGAAGAGCTGGCGGCGCTCAAGCCGGAGCGTATCTGGCAGGAGATGATACGCGCCCTGAATGAGCCGGAGCCGTGGCGGTTTTTCGAGACGTTGCAGCGCTGCGGCGCACTGGCCCTGATGCTGCCGGTGCTGGCCGAGGCGATCGGTGGAGACGCCTCGCACGCGGAGCAGCCGGCCAGCGAGCCGATTCTGGCGCTGAAGCGCGCGGTGGCCGCGGAGGCCGGTCCGCTGGTCCGTTTTGCCGCGTTGTTTCATTCCCTCTGTCAGGGACCTGCCCGTACCCGTTGGCTTAAGGAGGCGCTGCCGGTGGAACGGGAGTATCTGGATCTGCTGGCCCAGGTACAGGGGGTGGCGCGCTTCTATCCGTTGGCTGCCCAACGCGATGCCGAGGCGACGCTGGATCTGCTGATCCGTGGGCGGGCGCGCCAGCAACCGGAGCGCTTTCATCGTCTGATAACGTCGTGTGGCGTTATCTGGCCCGAGCAGTCGGCGCAGGCGGCCAACTGGCTGGCGGATGCCGGGCGTGCCATGGCCTCCATCTCGCCCGCCAGGCTCAGTAAAGAGGGTTTGCAGGGGGCGGAACTGGGTCGGGTGCTGCGGGAGCGGCAGATTGCGGCCATTGCGGCAGCCGCCGGTGCTGCTGAGTAGCGCGTTTGTTACCGACCGTCCCGCCGGTGAAGTTGGGCGCCCCGCGGGTGCAGTGAAATAGCGCATGGGCTGTGGCGCTGGACACAGTCCTCTCTATGGATGCGCTGTTTCCTCTGCAATCGGAAATCATGCTAAATTAGCAACTTCGAATACAGCATTGCAGTATCCGCCCCATGCATATCCAGACAAGGTGAACGATGAACAAGGCCATGACGAACGAAGAGAAGACCCCTCGTTCTCCTGTGCCTGAGGGTGGTGGCCTGCTGATGACCATGGTGAGCCGCTATCCCTATCTGCAGGTGCTGGTGGCCGCCCGTATGCTCGGGCCGCTGATTACCCTCGCCGCCGTTCTGCTGTTCAGCTTGCTGCTGCTGCTCTGGTATACCCCGGGTGCGGATTCCGGGATTTTCCGGCTGCTGTTTCTGGCCGCCATCCTGGTGGCGATAGGCGCCTTTATCGTCGGCGTCAACCGCCTGCGTAACCGGCTGCTGGCCCCGCTGGTGCAGCTGGAGCGGGCGGTGGGGGATGTCTGCCAGGGTGAGCCCTGGACAACACTCATCTTTGATGACGTGGGGGTGCTGGGTCCGCTGGCCCGGGATCTGGACAGTCTCAGCAGCGAGCTGATCGATCTCTACGAAGATATGGACAACCGGGTGGCGCGGCAGACCCGAAGGCTGGCCCAGCAGACCACCGGATTGAAGGCGCTCTACGACGTGGCAGCCAGCATCAATCAGGTGGATGACATGGATGAGCTGCTGCTGCGGTTTCTGCGCGTGCTCAAGGAGATGGCGCACGGCGTGGCCGCCACGGTTCAGTTGACCACTTCCCAGGGCCTGATGCGGCTGGTGGGCAGTATCGGGCCGGATGACCGGGTCCTGACCGAGAGTGAGCAGCTGCCGGTGCCGCTGTGTCAGTGTGGCAAGGCGCTCTCCAGTGGCGATGTGCTCTGTGAGCACGATGCGGTGGCTTGTTCCCGGCGCAACGGTCGCCACATGTACGGCAGTGATGAGCTGGAGCAGATCACCATCCCGTTGAAGTTTCATGGTGATGTGCTGGGACTCTACCGTCTGCTAATCAAGAAATCGTCCATGGAAGGGCGTGAAGAGACCTATGACCTGCTCTACACCATCGGCAGCCATCTGGGTATCGCCATTGCCAAGCACCGCTCGGATGAAGAGGCGCGGCGGCTCTCCATTATCGAGGAGCGCACCGCCCTGGCTCATGAGCTGCACGATTCCCTGGCCCAGACCCTGGCCAGTCTGCGCTTCCAGGTACGTATGCTGGACGAGACCCTGGAACAGGAGCCGGGGGACAACTCGCTGGCGCGCAACGAGCTGGAGCGCATCAAGAACGGCCTGGACGAGGCGCATACCGAGCTGCGGGAACTGCTCAATAACTTCCTGGCCCCGGTGGATCAGCGCGGATTGATCCTGGCGCTGGAGAAGATGACCCAGCGCTTCCGTCAGGACACCGGTGTCTCCATCTTCTTCCAGTCGGGCTGCCGCCAGGTGAACATGGGGGCCAGCGAGGAGATGCAGCTGCTGCGTATCGTGCAGGAGAGTCTGGCCAATATCCGTAAACACGCCAAGGCGCATACTGTGCGGGTGCTGCTTACCTGCAGCGCCGATGGAGAATACCGGTTGCTGGTGGAAGACGACGGCGTTGGCTTTGACAATATCAGGCCGCACGGCAATCCGGGCGAGCATATCGGGCTATCAATCATGGAGGAGCGGGCCAGAAGGGTGGGCGCCGAGCTTAAGATCGAGAGCGAACCCGGCGAAGGCACCCGGGTGGAGTTGACCTATAATCCGGGCCAGGGCGCCCGCAAGAGCGAGCAGAAAGAGATCAGCTGATGCGTATCCTGTTAATCGATGACCATGCGCTGTTTCGAATCGGACTCCAGGAGCTGTTGCAGCGCCGGGGAATCAATGTGATCGGCGCCTTTGGCAACTGCCAGGAAGGCATCGAACTGGCGGCGCGTGAACGTCCCGATGTGGTGCTGCTGGACATGCGAATGCCCGACATGAGCGGCATCGAGGTGCTGCACGTGTTGCGTGAGAAAGGACTCACCATGCCGATCGCCATGCTCACCACCAGCCGCGAAGAGAGCGATGTAATCAATTCCCTGCAGGGCGGCGCCCAGGGTTATCTGCTCAAAGACATGGAGCCGGACGAGCTGATCAACGCCCTGCGCGCCATAGTCGGCGGTGCCACCATCGTGGCCCCGGAGCTTACCGGCATCCTGGCCAAGGCGGTGCAGGGTGAGAGTCAGACGGCCGCGACCAGGGACATCTTCTCCGATCTCACCCCGCGCGAGGCCGAGATCCTCTGCCTGCTGGCCGATGGCCAGAGCAACAAGGTGATCGCGCGCAATCTGGGCATCTCCGACGGCACCGTCAAACTGCACGTCAAATCCATCCTGCGCAAACTCAATGTGCACTCGCGGGTCGAGGCGGCGGTGATCGCCGTGGAGCAAGCCCTCTGTTCCCGTGAGCCGTAACCCGTTTCATCAACGATAAACCAACGCAGTAACAGGACTTATCACTATGATGCGTTTTATAGAACTGATCCGTAGCTGTTTGACGGATGTAAAAGAGATCATGCCGTGGGATCTGGAAGAGCGGCAACTGGCCAATCCCGATCTGCTGATCGTCGATGTACGGGAACCGGAAGAGTTCGCCACCATGCACATCCCCGGCTCCATGAACGTACCGCGCGGCATCCTCGAATCCGCCTGCGAGTGGGACTATGAAGAGACCGAGCCGGAACTGGTAGAGGCGCGCGACCGCGAGATCGTGGTGGTCTGCCGCTCCGGCTATCGCAGCGTACTGGCCGCCAACTCCCTGCAGGTGCTCGGCTTCAACAACGTTGCCTCACTCAAGACCGGCCTGCGCGGTTGGAACGACCACGAACAGCCGCTGGTCAACGCCAACGAACAGCCGGTGGACGTGGAAGACGGAGACGACTACTTCACCACCAAACTGCGGCCGGAGCAGATGCGGCCGACGCGCAGCTGAATCTGTTCCCGCTCCGTGCGGGGTGTCCCTGGTGCCAGCAAGGACAATATTCAGATCTCTCCGTAGGTTGGGATGAGGAACGAATACCAACAAAAGGGATCGGCCGTTCCCTCGGTGAAGGTTAAACCCCCCTGGATGTTGGGTTCGCAAGCTTACCCCAACACGTGGCGTTGAATCGTCGTGTTGCCTGTTGGGGTTCGCCTTGCTCGCCCCAACCTACGCGTTGATACGCCATAACCGCACTGCCCCGAAACCCGAATCGAAAGGGCAATAAACCGTTTCATTCCCGAGGGATTGTCTGATAGTCTACCGAGATTCCAAGGAATCTCCCTGGCAGGATGTTGAATACCCTTTCAAATCAGTTGTTCTGCCTGAGCGTACAATCAATGCAGACGGGATAATGCATAGAGCAATAAGTCGCTTTTTACAAATAATACGCGAGCAATATTTCTCAAGAATTGCGCGAGACGCATAATCAGCTGCCCAACGAGATTTGGTGATATCGAATGACATCTACAGCAGATTTTTATCAAACAGACTTCGCCGGTACATTATTTCCGTTGAAAACGAATTCGATAGTCATCTGCAAACACGGCACCGAATTATCGGAGTACATATACCAACGCGTCTTGGTTCCTGAATGTCCAGGTGATAGCTTTTTGCCGCAACAGCGAGTGTACGCAACAAAGCCGCATGGACATCTTCGCCGCACAACTAAGTTAGATCCTGTCGCAGAGTTCTTTCTTTACGATGTAGTCTACCGAAACAGAGGGCTTTTTCGGCCAGAGGTCAGCGACCGTCGAAGATCTTTTGGATATCGTTTTAAGGAAGGAAAAAGAATTCCAGTGCATGTCGCGTACGGTGAGTACAAACAAGCCCTTTCTGAATGTTCGAATGATTACAAGCATAACATTCAGTTTGATATCGCCTCATATTTCAATAGCCTCTACCATCACGATGTTGTCCATTGGTTTAGTTCGCACCATGGCGTTTCAGATGTAGACGAAAATGCAGTCGGGCAATTCTTTAGGGAGATTAATGCTGGGCGTAGCATCGACTTCATGCCTCATGGCATTTATCCAGCGAAGATGATTGGTAACGAATTTTTGAAGTTCATAGATTTACATGGGCCGTTGAAATCACAAAAAATAGTCCGGTTCATGGATGATGTAACACTTTTTGATGATGACCCCAGAGTGCTCCGCGCAGATTTCGAAAAGATTCAGCAACTACTTGGGCAGTTTGCCCTCAATGTTAATCCTTCGAAAACTGGATTCGATAACTCCGTCGGTGATGTCAAGGAGGCACTATCTGAGATTCGTAAGTCCCTTAAGGAAATTGTCACCGAATATGAGGAAATACCAACGGCATCAGGTGTTGAGCTGATCGAAACGGAGGCCGAAGTAGAGAATAGCCTGGGCAACGAACAAGTAAATGCACTGCTTGCGTTGCTTCAAGATGATGCTCTAGAAGAGTCAGATGCTGATTTGATTCTTGGGTTTTTAAGAGCCCATAGTGATTCTCTACTAGATCATCTTCCGATTCTTCTTAGAAAGTTTCCTAATATTATCAAACATATACATACGGTATGCTCTGGTGTGACTGACAAGCCAGAACTTTCAACGATATTGCTTGATTTCCTGAAAGAGAGTTCTGATTTTCTGGAGTTTCAGCTTTTTTGGATTGGAGCGATTGTTGAGGATTATCTTCGGGGTGAGGGTTGCTATGGTGACGTCCTCCTTAGACTCTACGAGCTAACTAATGACTACAGTATTGCACGCGCAAAAGTCCTAGAAATTCCAGAGCAGGGATTTGGGTTGAAAGAGATTCGGGATCAATATCTGAAGACTGGTCAGTCCAATTGGCTATCATGGTCTTCAGCTGCTGGTGCACGCACTCTAAAGGCCGCAGAGCGTAACTATGTCCTTTCCTATTTCGCCAAGGCTTCTGCGCTCAACCATTTGGTTGCAGAAGGGATAATGAAGTGTGAGTGAGTTAACAACAGCTAACAAGGCCAGGCACTGCGACGTGCTTTTTCGTTGCGGCTTCGCCTTTGCTGCAATACCGAGCGTGCTGGCGGCGTTGGTCACCACGATCACATCGCAACATCGATGCACCAAAATAGTCTAGAGCAAAGCCTTATAAAAAATGGACAGCAACCCGTCAGACATTAATCCACTGAATCGGATCGTATGGCGGACGGCGATCTCAGGACGCTTAGAGCGCTTTGCTGTGCTCCTAAACGACCCCGAGGCACAGAAGTACTTCGGCGAAGATTTTGTAACAAAGCTGAGCGCGAAGATTGAACGTCTTTTCCGACTAATTCTCGTACTTGGGGCGATCTACGCCATCCTCATGTTATCGCTTTTTGCCGCACAAGATCCGAATAAGACAGAGTTTCAGATTCTTGGCTACAGTTTCAAGAATCTGGGGCACTACAAGGAATTTCTGCTTTTCGTCGCCGCTCTGCTTTCCCCTATCTCCAGCGGCATCTCCGCCTATCATCGATACCTTTCCGAGATCCGTAAAGTAGCGCTAAAGAAACTATTCCCAAACCCCCAAGTCCTTGAGTTTGCGGCCCACATCTACTCAGATGGGTATGCCGATCCGTTGATCAAGGATAGCCAAGCCGCACACATCAGGCCCCATGGTTTTACAGTTTTCTTAGTGGCCGCCTTCGGGATTGTCTTTCTCGCTGTCCTAATTGCTCTGCTTGCTTCCTCATTTATTCTGCAAATCGCCGTCATTTACGACGTTGCGAGCAACCCATCCTCATCGCCGTTCATAAACGGCTTCATTGTTGTTTTCTCATTAGGTGCAATCGCGCTTTCTTGGCTAATTGGGCTTCTTCAACTCCCGTTGCCTGAAGTAGATCTAGGTGCCTACACAAAACTCAGTGAACTGCGCCAAAGCAACCAACAGCAGTACCAAGAAACAATGAAACGACTCTCAGCGGATTCGGCAAGGAGGGAACAAGCATGGTCCATAGGGTCTGCAGTGGCGATATTCGTCTTCACCTATTCTGCAATAGCCATCTTTCTGTTTTCGCAAGTCCAACTGAGTCTTTGGCCGCTTTTGTTTAAGTCGATCCCGGGCATAGCGTTCGCCATCATCGTTGCAACATTTGTTGCCTCCAGGATCAAGCGCACGGTCTATAGAAATTACTTTCGAAAATACCCTGAAGGCACCGACCCCGAGTTCAATTTGTTTTCTCGTGCGACCAAGATCATCGGTATCTCTCGTCTTGGGCTAACGTTCATTACCTCAATCGCGTATAGCCTTATGGTCATTACTGGTCGTTGAAATGGCAATCACACCACAGCATAAATGTGCTCTATTCCTGTGATGCCCAACCCATTGGAGTATTTGAAGTTTGGGGTCAGATGAAAAACTCAATCTCGTACATGTAGGTTCAGCTATACGGCTGCTCTATACTTCGCTAACGATCAAGGATGATGAGGGTGTTCAACACTCTGTGTCATCCGACCCTCACAACGCAATGTGATCATCTAGCCGTCCATCAAAATGGATCGCCAGCTCTGAAAGCGTGAGGTTCCCGAGTTACCCACGAATAGTAGATATTCTGTATAGTTGAATTTCCCTGCATGGCAGCGCTCCTTCACAATGAAGGGTGCATTATCGACAAACCTGATACACGGATACCAGCATGAGCAAACTGCGAAAAGATGTTTCGATTGAGCTACTGAACCAGCGTGGAACGGAGTATTTACCTGGGTACCTCGGTATCCAGATGGTGAAACTGACGGCCAACAACCTCCACAGTCGTATGCCGGTGCAAAAGCTGCACTTTGCGCCCAACAATTTCTTGCACGCGGCAAGTGTGGTGGCGCTTGCCGACACCACCTGCGGCTATGCCACCATCGCGCACTTGCCGGATGGGGCGGAATCCTTCACTACTATAGAGTTGAAGAGTAATCACCTTGGTACGGTCAAGGAGGGAAGCATTGTTTGCCACGCGACTTCCCAGCATCTGGGAAAAAATACCCAGGTATGGGATGCCGTTGTATCGGATGAGTCGACTGGCCGGAAGATCGCGTTGTTCCGCTGTACCCAGATGATTCTTTGGCCGAAGGCTTAAGTCGGCACAGGGTGAAGTTAAATAATGACAAAAGCGATTTTTTCGCTAATCTTTTTAGACCATGATTCAGGTGGATTGATGCCTGGGTATCCTGTTGGGTAAAACCGGTTTCACATGGAGGATCAGAGATGAGCGAACCTTTTATCGCGGCGGATAAGAAACCCCGTTGTCAGTGGTGTGGCGCTGCACCGGAGTTCCTGGATTATCATGATCACGAATGGGGCTATCCGGTGGATGAGGATAGGCGCCTGTTTGAAAAGTTGTGCCTGGAGGGCTTTCAGTCGGGGCTTAGCTGGCGCACCATCCTGGCGAAGCGGGAGAATTTCCGCAAGGCCTTCCAGCAGTTTGATTTCAACAAGGTCGCCCGCTTTACCGAACGGGATGTGGAGCGCCTGCTGCAGGACGCGGGTATTGTGCGTCATCGCGGCAAGATCGAGGCGGTGATCAATAACGCAAAACGTGCCCGGGAGCTGGTAGAGCAGGAGGGATCCCTGGCAACCTTTTTCTGGCGTTATGAACCCGAGGCCGATAAATTGGCGGAGCCGCAAACCGCATCGACGTCGGATGAATCGGTCGCTTTATCCAAGGCGTTGAAAAAGATGGGCTGGAAGTTTGTCGGCCCGACCACCGTATACGCCTTTATGCAGGCCATGGGGTTGATTAATGATCATGTCGAGGCCTGTGTTATCAGGGACAAGGTGGCGCGTGCGCGAAAGAAGTTTGTCCGACCCTAGACTCATAGCCAGACAAAGAGATAAATTCAGTGCGATCGGGAAGATATTGGCCGTGAATGAATGGTATTTGAACCTGGCTGAGCATTGTGGGTAATCAGGTAAGGAAATAATCATCGGAGTCGAAAACCATGGAACTACCCGCATTGCCCGATACGCACGGCCTCGCCGTGCTTCTCCTGGTAGTGGTCGCCCTGGCCCTGTTTACCCGCGAACGGATTCCGCTGGAGACCTCCAGTCTGGCGGTGCTGGTGCTGCTGACTGCCGGGTTTGAGCTTTTTCCCTACATGGCCGATGGCGGACAGCTCCATGCCATCGATTTTTTCTCCGGATTTGGCCATGAGGCGCTGGTAGCTGTTTGTGCCCTGATGATTGCCGGGCAGGCGCTGGTGCGGACCGGCGCACTGGAACCGGTGGGGCGTCAGCTTGCACGGTTGTGGTCGATCAGTCCCATGCTGTCGTTGCTGATTACTCTGCTGGTGGGTGCATTGTTGAGCGCCTTTGTGAACAATGTGCCCATAGTCGTACTGCTGCTGCCCATCCTGGTCAGTGTTTCCCTGCGCAACAACCAGCCGGCATCGAGCATTCTCATGCCCATGGGTTTTGCCACGCTGGTCGGCGGTATGAGCACCACCATCGGCACCTCCACCAATCTGCTGGTGGTTTCCGTGGCATCCGATATGGGGCTGCCGCGCTTCAGCATGTTTCATTTCTTTATTCCGGCAGCGATTGCCGGTGGTCTGGCTATCCTGTTTTTATGGCTGCTCGCACCACGTATGCTGCCCAGGCGCGAGGCGCTGATGGAGGATACCTCGCCGCGTATTTTCACCGCACAACTGCATGTGGACGAGGATAGTTTCGCAGCCGGCAAAACCCTGGCCGAGGCGAATGAAGAAGTTGGTCGGACGTTGAAGATCATACAGATTCACCGGAATGGCGGGGTTGTGTTGACCCCTTTGCCCGATGTCGTCATCAAACCGGGTGACCTGTTGAGTGTGAAGGACACACCGGACAATCTCAAGGAGATGGAGACTGTGCTGGGGGCAAAGCTTTACACCGATGACAAGCGGGTGGATGAGGAGCATCCGCTGCATGATGAGGATCAGCAGTTGGCGGAGATTGTGGTCACCCAGGGCTCGCCGCTGGATGGCACAACCTTGTCACGCCTGCGTTTTTCCGATTACTACCAGTTGGTGACGCTGGCGCTGCACCGGGCGGGCGCCACTGTCCGCACGCTGCGGGAGGAGGTGGGGAGTGTTCGACTGAACGTGGGTGATGTGCTGCTGGTGCAGGGCAGCCGTGAGCGGATCGCGGAGTTGAAGCGCAGTGGTGAGTTGCTGGTGCTCGATGCCACCAGCGACCTCCCCACGACAAAGCGGGCGCCCCTGGCACTGCTGATCATGGCGGCAATCGTGGTGGTGGCGGCTTTCGGTATTCTGCCTATCGCCATCAGCGCCACCTGTGGCGTCCTGCTGATGATTATCACCCGCTGCCTGAGTTGGCGAGATGCGGCGCAGGCGCTTAGCACCCAGGTGATCCTGATCGTGGTAGCCAGCCTTGCCCTGGGAATGGCGCTGTCCAAGACGGGTGGCGCACACTACCTGGCACAGCTCTTTGTCAGCGTGAGTGCCGGCAGTTCACCCACCGTGATGCTCAGTGGTCTGATGCTGGTCATGGCGGTACTGACCAATATCGTCTCCAATAATGCCGCCGCCGTGATTGGTACGCCCATTGCCGTCAGCATCGCGCAACAACTGGGTCTGCCCGCCGAACCCTTCGTGCTGGCGGTACTGTTTGGCGCCAACATGAGCTACGCCACCCCCATGGCCTACAAGACCAACCTGCTGGTGATGAATGCCGGGGGATACAAGTTTAATGATTTTGTCCGTGTCGGCATTCCGTTGACCTTGATTGTCTGGTTGGCGCTCTCCTGGCTGCTGCCCATGATGTATGACATATAATGACCCGAGCGGAAAAATTTTCACGGCTGATAAGTGCAGAAATAACTCGATCAGTCACCGGGAAGTCACCACATGCAACCTTCCTTGCTGATTATAGGTTCCCAACATGGTTTTACTGCGCAACGCCAATGAAAATGATTTTTCCGCCATTCTTCATCTGAACGATGCCGTGGTACAACAGACCAGTCCCATGGATCTGGACGGGCTTCGGTTCCTGCACAGCCTGGCCTGTTTTCACCAGGTGGCGACGATCGGCGGACAGGTGGCCGGATTTCTCCTCACGCTGCGGGAGGGAACTGTCTACCAAAGCGATAATTACCTCTGGTTCCAGTCCCGCTATCCGCAGTTTATCTATATCGACCGCGTTGTGGTGGGTGCCGAGTTTGCCGGTCAACGGGTGGGCAGCAGCCTATACCGGGCGTTGCTCGAGTTCGCAGCTGCCAGCGATATTTCGGTTGTTGCCTGCGAGTTCAATCTCGAACCGCCCAATCCAGCCTCCCGGGCCTTTCATGCCAGGTTCGGCTTCAGGGAAGTGGGAAGACAAAGGGTATCCGGGGGCACAAAACTGGTTTCGTTGCAGGTCGTTGATCTGCACCCGCATCTCAAGCCGCTAGCCGGAGCCGGAATGCCCCGGTCGGGTGCTTGATCTCCAGATTCCCTTCGCGACACCGGTGCTGCTGCGAATACCAAATCCGGAATGACCGGGCTTTGCGCGGCATGTTGGTTGCCTGAACTGCAGCGGAGGCGTGTTTATTTTCTAGCAGGACTCGTTTTCGAGAGGTTTTGGCGGATTTGTTCTGATCTGGTTTAGTGATTTTTACTCAGGGTCTACTGGTTCACCGTATACCCCTGTCTCCATTCGATCTGTGTTGGTGATGCTGATGCTCAAGGTGTTCTTTCCTTCGGCCTTGGCGGTATACATGGCGTCGTCGGCAAGGCGCAGTAGAGTGCGTGCATCCTTTGCCGACTGCGGGAACAGGCTTATGCCGATGCTGACTCCAACCTGACACAAGCGGCTGTTGATATTGACCGGTTTATTGATGGCGCTTATCAACTTTTGCGCAATCAGTGAGGCATCTGCGGGCAGTACCAGGTCGCCCAGCAGGATTGTGAACTCATCGCCGCCCATGCGGGCCAGGATATCCTCCTTTCGTATACACTCCCTCATGCGTGCGCTGATGGCTTGCAGCAAATGGTCGCCAACTTCGTGGCCATAGTTATCGTTGACTGTCTTGAATCCGTCCAGATCCAGAAATAGCAGTGCTAACTGACGGTCGTGTCGTTGTGCATTGTGGATCGCGATTTCCAGATGTTCATTGAACAGGGAGCGGTTGGGCAGGCCGGTCAGATTGTCATGTGTAGCCAGGTGCGTTAACTCCTGCTGTGCCTTGACCCGTTCGTGAATCTCGTGAAGCAGTTTGTCATTCGTGCGGGCCAGTTCGCGGGTACGCTCCGCTACGCATTTTTCCAACTCCTGGTTAAACTGTTGCAGTCTCTGTTGGACCTCCTTTTTTTCGGTAATATCACGCACCACCACAATATAGGCCGATTCACCGTCCAGCTCGATTTTGGAGATATCGATCTCCGCAGGAAAAGTCGAGCCGTTGCTGCGACTACCCGTCACCTCGCGGCTCATGCCGAGCTTGCGTTTTTTCCATACATCCAGATCACGAATAAGATAACCATTGCTGTCTTCGGCAATGACCTGGGGCATGAGTGTGTGGGCGCTCTTGCCAACCAGGATGTTGTGGTCGTAGCCGAATATCAAGTTGCAGGCCTTGTTGCATGAGATAATTATTCCCCGGTCATTCAGGGTGAGGAGGCCATCCATCATATTCTCGCGGATGGTACGTTCCCGAAGTTCGCTGTGACGCAGTTCGTTCTCCGACTCATGGCGACGTGCGATTTCGTTGCTGATGCGTCGGTGAATCAGAGAGGCGATAGTGATGCTGAATAGCACCCCAAAGGTGCTGAGAAAGATCATCAGGCTATAGGTTTGCTCAATCTCACGGCTGGTGCTCTTCAGGTTGTCGAGGTTTTGTTGCTGTTTCAGGAGAATAAACTCATCCATCAAAGCCATGGCTCTGCGCTGGCCGGGCAGTGTGGTATGAAACAGCAGATCGTCTGCCAGTTGGTACTCCTGGTCACGCAGGTGCTGGATGACGCGATTTTGCGAAGAGGCGGTTTTTACCGTCTGGGCGTGTTGACGATCCAGCAGTTGCCGTTCTACGGCGGGGATGTCATAGGCAAGCAACTTCTCCCGTGCTGCAACATACCGAGATGCCGCAGTGCTCATCTCCATGGCATATTCATCGACTGTAAATGGGTCATTGGTGATCATCGCCGATTGCAGGCTGATGGAGCGTTCGCGGGCGACCTGACGCATGGTGTGCATCATTGTGATTTGTGTATTGCGATCCTGGACAATTTCGGTGAGGCCTGATGAGAGGCTCTGTATGCGATAAAGACCAGTACCGGTTATTGCTACCAGAACGGTGATAACCAACAGAAAACCATAGACGATAATGCGCCTTGACGTCCTCTGTGCGGACATGCGCTTCTCCCTGCGTAAATTGTATTTTTTATAATTGGTATGCTGTTGTTTGCCGGGGTCTCTTTAACGGACCTGATCTTATGCTCGACAAACTGTAGTCATCATAACAGCTTACTATGGCAGAACGAAGTCTCGTCCATGACCAGGCTGAGGCGGGTGTGACAGAAGTATCAGAGTGGGTTTGTCTCACCTGTTTCGTCAGTGTTTCTATTATCCCGTCGACTGGTTCACCTAAAGGCCCGGGACGTTGGTAAGAAAAGCCTTGTGCGGATTTATAAAGGTAAAAAAATATCTATTAATAATTAATACCAGTATTTATAGATAGAAAAATACCTATTAAATAAAATTTACGCTCTATGCCAGATTAATGTAGTAATATAGATAAAGTATTACTTATTATCGTCATTAATGGCTATTTATAGGTAAAATTATGCCTATTAAAGATATTTATATCATGAGCGATGACGCCATCGCCGCTGAAGTTGGCAGGCGTATTGAGCAGATGCGACTGGAGGCGGATATCACTCAGGAATCCATCGCGGAAGAGCTGGGCATCACCACCAAGACCTATCGGGCCACGATCAAGGGAAAGGGAAAGTTCGCAACCCTGATTGGTATCTTGCGGGTTCTCGGGCAGCTGGAACTGATAGATCGGTTTATACCGGAAACGCCGTTTAGCCCCATGGCATTGCTGGAATTGCGGGGGCGCCAGCGCCAGCGGGCCTCCGGGCTGACGGTTGTGAAAAAAGAGTCATCCGGTGAGGAGGATCTGGGATGGTGACGCACCAGCTCGCCAGGGTAATGCTTTGGGGTGATCTGGTGGGAGCCCTGGCTTACAACGAAGAGAGCGGGTTCACCGCCTTTGAATACGCTCCCGGCTGGATACGCAAAGGGATAGAGATTTCACCCATCCGGCTGCCACTTGGCCGGCAAAAGTATCAATTTACCGAGCTTCCCTACGCAACCTACAAAGGGTTGCCGGCTGCCTTTGCCGACACCCTGCCCGATGATTTTGGTAATGCGGTAATCGATGCCTGGCTGGCTAAGCAGGGCCGGGACGCAGATTCATTCTCCCCGCTGGAACGTCTCCTCTATACCGGGCGGCGAGGAATGGGTGCCTTGGAGTATCACCCGGAGTTTGACAGGACCTTGACCCGCGCGACGCCACTGCAGGTCGATGCGCTGGTTGAGATGGCGCAAAGTGTGATCAGTGGGCGCGCCGCCATGCAGTTGTCGATAGCGCAACATGAGCGAACCAATGGACTGGAGTCGATGTTTCAGGTGGGCACCTCCGCTGGTGGCGCCCGGGCCAAGGCCGTGGTCGCCATTAACCGGCAGCGCACTGAACTGCGTAGCGGCCAGGTGGATTGTCCTGAAGGCTTTGAGCAGTTCATCCTGAAGTTTGATGGGGTGGTGGACAGTAATCAGGCGCACCAGACGTTCGGTGACCCACAAGGGTATGGCCGCATGGAGTATGCCTACTATCTGATGGCCAGGGATGCGGGCATCAATATGTCCCATAGCGAACTGCTGGAAGAGGGCGGGCGGGCCCACTTTATTACCCGGCGGTTCGATCGGATCGGTAATGAGAAAGTGCACTACCAGTCGCTCTGCGCCATGGATCACGCGGACTACAAAAAACCGGGTCACTACAGCTATGAACAGCTATTTAGCCTGATGCGCGCCCTTCGTCTGGACCGACAATCCGCCCTCGAGATGTACCGGCGCATGGTGTTTAATATCGTTGCCCGCAACCAGGATGATCACCCGAAAAATATTGGTTTTATCCGCAGGCAGGGGGCGGACTGGCAGTTGGCCCCGGCGTTTGATCTGGCTTACAGCTTTCGACCCGATTCTCCCTGGGTCGGTAGCCATCAGATGACCCTGAACGGCAAGCGTGACAAGTTTGTGCTGGATGACCTTCTGCTTCCCGCCACAACCTTTATGAAGGAGGCCCGGCATATAATCGACACTGTTCTGGAGGTGGTTTCCCGCTGGCCGGAGTATGCGGAAAGGGCGGGTGTCTCCAGGGATTTCTCGGCGGCGATAAGAAAAAATCACCGGTTGCGCCTTGACTGAGTGGGGCCTTGCCAAGTTTGGGCTTACTCCCACCGGAAACTGCGCGCCCCGATGGCCATGAACACTATGCTCATGGCCAGCATGATCAGCAGATGCGGGAAAATATCCACCAATCCGGCGCCGTCGATCATGATGGCGCGGGCGGCCTCGATCATGTGGGTCAACGGGAAGATCTGCGCGGACTGCTGAATAATCTCCGGTGATCCCTCGAGGGAGAACCAGACCCCGGAGAGCATCATCATCGGCCAGCTGATCATATTCAGCAGGCCGTTGGCGGTCTCTTCGTTGGAGAGGCGGGCGGCGATTATCAGGCTCAGGCAGATCATGCTGAAGGTGCCGATCACCAGCACCAGCAGCAGGCTGAGATAGGAGCCGTACATGCGAAAGCCCACCAGCAGGTTGGTGCCGGCGTAGACCAGACTGGTAACGGTGACAATCAGCCAGAGCCGGGACATCACCTGGGCGGAAAGAAATTCCAAGGCGGTAAGGGGGGTTGCCTTGAGCCGTTTCAGTACCCCGTTTTTGCGATAGCGGACGATCACGTAGCCGACACCGAACAGCGAGCTGAACATGATGTTCATCCCCAGTACCCCGGGGATCAGCCAGTCCACATAGCGGATCGCCTCTCCGCTGACAGTCTGCCGGGTAAACTGTGTTTCGCCCCCCTTCAGCAGCTGTTCCAGCAGATAGCCGTTGGCCGACTGGTCGTTGATCCAGTAGCTGCCGCTGGCGCTGTCCAGCAGCATATCCAGTTGATGGCGCTCGACCTTGGTGACAGCGGATTCGATGCTGTCGACCGGGATGAACTGGATGTGTTTGAGCTGCAGGAAGCGCTCCACACCGGGGGCCTGTTTATGCTGCTCGAACAGGCCCACCTTGAACAGCGTCTGGCCACCGGTGGAGAAGGCGAAGGCAAAGCCGAACACGATCAGCACCGGCAGCACGATGTTCCAGGAGAGGGCGCTGCGGTCGCGCACAAATTCCAGATTCCGGGCCGTGAATACGGCGAAAAAACGGCGCAATCCCATCGCTCAGCTCCTCAGCTCGCGGCCGGTCAGTTCAAGAAACAGATCTTCCAGGGTGCGGGAGCGGATCTGCAGATGGGTCAGCGGCACCTTTTGGGCGATCAATTGCTGGATACTGGCATTGATATCCTCACTCAGGATCTCCACCTGTCCGTTAATCCTGTGCAGTTTTAACTGTGCATCCTGGTCGAGGGATTCCGGCACCTCATTGGCCGGCAGGCAGATCACCGAGTGGTCGAAATGCTTCTTCAGCAACGCCCGGGGTGAGCCCTGGGCGATGATCTTGCCATGGTCCATGATGGCGATCTCATCACACAGTTCGTAGGCCTCCTCCATGTAGTGAGTGGTGAGCACCAGGGTCTTCTGCTCCTGTTTGATATCATTCACCAGCTGCCAGAAGTTGCGCCGTGCCTGGGGATCAAGGCCGGTGGTGGGCTCATCCAGAAATACAATCTGTGGATCATTGATCAGCGCGATGGCCAGCAGCAGTCGCTGGCGCTGGCCGCCGGAGAGGCGGCGCACATCCCGGTCCAGGAACTCACCCAACGCACAACGCTCGATCAGTTCATCTATCGGGCGGGTACGGGGGTAAAAGCGGCTGAACAGCTCCAGGGTTTCACCGACCCGGATAAACTCCTGCAGCGAGGTCTCCTGAAACATGATGCCGGCCTCCTGTCGGAACGCCACACCGGTCGGTTCGCCCTTGTAACGAACATCCCCCCGGGTCGGGGTGATGATCCCCTCCAGCATCTCCACCGTGGTGGTCTTGCCGGCCCCATTGGGACCCAGCAGGCCGAAGCAACTGCCGCGCTCAATGGCGAAGCTGACCCCATCCACCGCCTGGACCCCGTTGAAATGTTTTACCAGATTGTCGACTTGCAGGATGCTGCTCATGGAATGTCCCGTCGAGTTAAGCGTTCATTGTATGCTATTTGGCCCTGACGCGGGATCATCCGGCACCCGTCTGCGCTGGAGCCGGGTCTTCGTTGTATGGGGTGTCGGCGCGCGCTTGCGGTATCCTGGATGGCAGGATAAAAACGGAAAAATTGCACACGGAATGGTCTAAATTCTAACTGTATAAAGAGACGATTTTTATTCATGGATGCTAGCGGAACCAGACAGCCGGGAGACACGAGTATGCTGATTGGAGTACCAAAAGAGATTAAAAATAACGAGTACCGGGTGGGTCTGATTCCGGCAAGTGTGCGTGAGCTGATCCTTCACGGGCATCAGGTCGTGGTAGAGAGTGAGGCCGGTATCGGCATCGGCATGGACGATGACGCCTATCGGGCGGTTGGCGCGGAAATCGCGGGTGATGCCAGGGCGGTTTTTGAAAAGGCCGAGATGGTGGTGAAGGTGAAAGAGCCACAGCCCACCGAATGCCGCCTGCTGCGGGAGGGGCAACTGCTGTTTACCTATCTGCACCTGGCCCCCGATCCCAACCAGACCGAACTGCTGCTGAATGCCGGTGTCACCGCGATCGCTTATGAGACGGTGACCGACAGGCACGGCGGGCTGCCGCTGCTGGTGCCCATGTCCGAGGTGGCTGGGCGCATGTCGATCCAGGCGGGTGCCATGTGCCTGGAGAAGTCCCACGGGGGTGCGGGTCTGCTGCTGGGCGGTGTGCCCGGCGTAGCACCTGCCAATGTGCTGGTGATCGGTGGGGGGGTGGTGGGGACCAACGCCATCCGTATGGCCATGGGGCTGGAGGCCCGTGTGACGGTACTGGATCGCTCCCTGGAGCGGTTGGCGGAACTGGATCTGCAGTTCGGCGGCCGGCTTAATACCATCTACTCCACCAAGGAGGCGCTGGAGGAGTACGTGCTGGACGCCGACCTGGTGATCGGTGCGGTACTGGTGCCGGGGGCGGCGACACCCAAACTGGTGACCCGAGAGATGCTGGGTCGCATGCGCCCCGGCTCGGTGCTGGTGGATGTGGCGATTGATCAGGGGGGCTGTTTCGAAACCTCCCATGCCACCACCCATGCCGATCCCACCTACATCGTGGACAATATCGTGCACTATTGCGTGGCCAACATGCCCGGTGCCGTGGCGCGCACTTCCACTTTTGCCCTGAATAACGCAACCCTGCCGTTTGCCCTGGCGTTGGCCGACAAGGGCTTCCCCCGGGCCCTGGCGGATGATCCCTGTCTGCTGGAGGGGCTCAATCTACACAAGGGTCGTGTCACCTATGAAGCGGTGGCCAGTGCCCTCGGATATGACTATCTGCCCGCCCGGGAGGCGCTGGCGCTTTGAATCCGATAGAGAAGCCGTTGATGAACGGGGGTGCCGGGTTTGCCGGTTGAATAGAGGCTTTTTCTTTTCACAGCAATCATTTGGTTTACAATGGTTCGATCTCAAATCAGCGCTTGTTCACAAGATCATGCCCAAAAGCAAAAAGAAAACCGACCTAAAGAAAATCAACAACAGCCTGTTGCCGGGGTTTCTGGGATACCATTTGCGCCTGACCCAGCTTGCTGTATTCAGGGATTTTGCCGAATCAGTCGGGGAGGCGCAGATCACCCCGAGTCTATATGCGGTGCTGGTGATTATCGATGCCAATCCTGGGCTGAAACAGACCGAACTGGCCAAGGCGGTGCGTCTGGATCGCTCCTCGGTGGTGTCGGTGATCGACAAACTGGAAAAACAGAAACTGGTGGTGCGCCAGCGAGTCGAGGGCGATCGGCGCACCAATGCGCTGGCCCTGACCGATGCGGGGCGCGAGTTGCTGAGTGAACTGACGCCGCTGGTGGAAGCTCATGAGGCGCGTCTGTCCGGCAACCTCTCTGAACGTGAGCACGCCACCCTGATCAAGCTGCTGGGCAAGATTCTGCCGGAAACCCGTTAGCCCTGCTTTCTGTTGCTTCGGTTCAAGGCGACATCAGGGATGGGATCAGCCGAGGGCGACCGATTTCCGGAAACGTGCCAGGGCAACCAGAAAAAACACCACGCCCATACCCAGCAGGGCGAGGAACTGCGGCCAGACCGCATCCCAACCGGCACCCCGATAAAGAATGGACTGGGCAAAACTCACAAAGTGGGTGGTGGGTGCCAGCTGCATAATATCCTGTACCAGGACGGGCATACTTTCACGCGGTGTGATTCCTCCCGACAGCATCTCCAGCGGCAGCAGAATCAGGATCATCAGCAGCCCCAGCTGCGGCATGGTCCGCGCCAGTGTGCCAAGAAAAATACCCAGCGAGGTAGTGGCGAACAGGTGGACCGTCACGCCAAACAGGAACAGTGCGATTGAGCCATGTATCGGTACCTGGAGCAGACCCTGGATCACCAGCAGCAGGGAGAGGGTGGTGGCTAGGAGTATCACCACGCCGTTTGCCCAGATCTTGGCGCTGACGATCTGCAGCGGTGTGATCGGCATCACCAGCAGATGCTCCAGGGTGCCGTGTTCCCGTTCCCGGATTACCGCCGCACCGGTCAGGATGATCGAGATCATGGTGATGACATTCATTAACTCCATCACGCTGCCGAACCAGGCGCTGGTCAGGTTTGGATTGAATTTGATATGGGTGGTCAGGGTGATGGGCAACTGGTACTCGGAGCGGTAACCCTTGATCGCTTCGTTGATCTCACCGCTGATGATGTACTGGATGTAGTTGTCACCGATAAAGGCCTGGCCCATGCGGGTGGCATCAATATTGATCTGGATACCGGGTTGCTTGCCGGCCAGCAGGTCGCGCTGGAAGCGATGTGGTATGTAGATGACAAAGGTGTATTGTCCGTTGTCCATGCTTCGGTCCATATCCCGTTGTGAGATCAGATCCGGTGCCTTGAAGTAGGGGCCGTAGAAGGCCTGGATGATGCGTTTGGAGATGGGCGATTGGTCTTCATCGACCACGGCGATTGGGGCGTTGTGGAGCTCCATGGAGGTGCTGGATGAAACGCTGTAGATCATGCCGCTGAAGGCGAACAGGACAAAAACCAACAGTACCTTGTCATGCCACAGGCTGCGCAGCTCCTTGATGCCCAATTGAAAAATGTTGTCGCCGAATCCCATCTTACCGGTCCTGTTTACGCAGAGAGAGCACGCTGGCGATGGTCAGTACCGGAATAAAGGCGGCCAGTGGCAGCAGATGTTGTGACAGGCTGGAAAAACCGAGCGCCTTGGTGAAGGCACCACGACTTGCTTCCAGAAAATAGGTGGTCGGGAACAGCTGGCCGATGATCGCCCCGGCGCCTTCCATGGAGCTGACCGGATGGATCAGACCGCAGAAATTTATGGCAATCATCAGGGTCAACACCGAGGTGCCGGCCAATGCCGCGATCTGGGTTTGGGTAAACGCGGACATCAGCAGCCCGAGACCGGTGGTGGCTGTCACATACAACAGCGCGGCCAGGCTAAGGGCAGCCAGACTTCCTTTCAGTGGAACCCCCAGTACGAATACCGCCAAACCGACCAGCCCGATGAAACTGATCATGCTGACCAGGATATAGGGAAGCTGTTTGCCGATCAGAAACTCAAGCCGGGTGACCGGTGTGACATACAGGTTGGTGATCGATCCCAGCTCTTTTTCGCGTACCACGCCCAGGGCCATCAGGATGGCCGGGATGAACACCAGCAGCAGGGGAATAACCGCGGGCACCATGGCATCCAGACTTTTGAAATCCTGGTTGTAGCGATAACGGGACTCGATATCCGCCGGCAGCAGGCTGGGTGTGATGCCATAGGTGCGCAGTGACAGGTCGGTCAGGTATGCCAGGTGGCTGCCCTGAATATAACCGTAGATGGTCTCGGCCCGAAACGGCATGGCACCGTCGATCCACACGGCGATATCCGGATTTCGATTACGCTTCAGTTGTCGTCCGAATCCGGGCGGTATTTCAATAGCGAGACTCAATTCACCATTGGCCATGCGCCGTTCCAGGGCTGCGGTGTCGGTTATATCCGGTTGCCGGATGAAATAGCGTGAACCGGCAATATGCTCAATATAGTCCCGGCTTTGCGGGGTCTGATCCAGGTCCAGCGAGGCAAACCTCAAGTCCTCCACATCCAGCGTGATGCCATAGCCGAGGATGAACATCAGAATCACCGAACCCAGCAGGGCGAAGGTGAGGCGGATTGGATCGCGCAGTAACTCCAGCGTTTCGCGATGGGCATAGGCGAACAGGCGTTGCAGACTGAACCGGCTGGGTGGCTGGAGAGGGCGCCTGTCAGTATTGGTGGCACTAACCGGTGCCTGTCTGGTGTTGACCGATGACGACGCGGTTGCCTCTTCCAGGTAGCCGATGAATGCCTGCTCCAGCGAATCGACTCCTCGCGCCCGACACAGTCCCGCGGGTGTGTCGCTGGCCAGCACCCGGCCTGCATGCATCAGGGAGATGCGGTCGCAGCGGGTCGCTTCATCCATGAAATGGGTGGAGATGAAGATGGTGACCGCCTCCTCCCGTGATAATTGGACCAGCAATTGCCAGAAGCCGTCCCGCGCTACCGGGTCGACCCCGGAAGTGGGTTCATCCAGGATCAGCATCTCCGGACGATGCACCACGGCGACCGCCAGTGACAGGCGCTGGCGGATTCCCAGCGGCAGGTCTCCCGGCAGATTGTGGCGGTAGTTCTCCAGCTTGAAGCGTTGGGTCAGTTCATCAATACGGGACTTGATTCCGCCTTCGGGCAGATGAAACAGCCGTGCATGCAGCTCCAGGTTCTGCTGCACCGTCAGTTCGCTGTAAAGTGAAAACGCCTGGGACATATAGCCGACCCGGTTCCGGGTCGCCATGTCGTGCGCATCCACCTGGCGACCGAACAGCTTTCCCTCGCCTTCGGTGGGGGGCAACAGACCGGTCAGCATCTTCATAGTGGTGGTCTTGCCGCAGCCGTTGGAGCCGAGAAAGCCGAAAATCTCACCGCGCTCGATCTCCAGGCTGACATGATCCACCGCGGTGAAATCGCCAAAGCGCTTGGTCAGACCGCTGGCGCTGATTGCGGGTTCGCCTTTAACCGGTTGCCGTGGTGGAACCACCAGCCGCTGATGCTGTTGCCTTTTCTGTTCGGGCAGCAGGGCGATAAATACCTCGTTAAGGGTTTCTTGCCCGGTCGCCTGTTTCAGTTCGGACGGCGTGCCACTGCCGAGTACCTGGCCGTCATCCATGGCCACCAGCCAGTCAAAGTTTTCCGCCTCTTCCATATACGCCGTGGCGACCAGCACGCTCATGCTGCTCTGGCGGCTGCGGATACGTTCAATCAGCTCCCAGAACTGGCGCCGGGAGAGCGGGTCGACACCGGTGGTCGGTTCATCCAGGATCAGTAGTTCGGGATCATGGATCAGCGCGCAACAGAGGCCCAGTTTCTGCTTCATGCCACCGGAGAGCTTGGCTGCCGGGCGGTCGGCAAACGGTGCCAGGCCGGTGCTTTGCAACAGATCATGAATACGCTGTCGGCGTTCCTGGCGATCCTGTCCGAACAGGCGGCCAAAGAAGTCGACATTTTCATATACCGACAGGGTGGGATAGAGGTTTTTACCGAGGCCCTGGGGCATATAGGCGATGCGCGGCGAGGCGGAAGCCCGGAAGCGCCTATTGCCCATCTCGCCGTCCAATACCTCCAGTCGGCCCTCCTGCAGCGTTCGGGCACCGGCGATCAGCGCCAGCAGGGTTGACTTGCCGACGCCGTCCGGGCCGATCAATCCCACCATCTGACCAGCGGGAAAACTCAGGTCAATATGGCTCAACACGGGGTTGCCGCCGTAACGGTGAGTCAGCCCGCTAATGCTGACAACAGTGGCAGAATCGACGGACATGGTCAGGGCAGCCTGACCTGCAGTTCAGCGGGCCATTCCGCATCCGGTTTCAACAGCACGTAGGCGATCCCCGGCACGCCGGTCTTTACCTTCTCCACGTGCTGTTTGAGTAGTTTGGAATCGATTTTTACTTTCACCCGGAACATCAGTTTCTCCCGTTCGGAACGGGTCTCCACCGCCTTCGGGGTGAACTGTGCCTGGGGTGCCACGAAAGAGATTGTTGCCGGGATGGTGTACTGGGGAATGGCGTCCAGAATGATACGCGCCTCCGAGCCGACGATCAGGTTGCCCACTTCCGCGGTGGGCAGGAAGATGGTCATGTACACATCGGTCAGATCCAGTACCGACAGCACCTTGCCGCCGGCCGCCAGCACCTCGCCCGGCTCGGTGAGTCGGTACAGTACCCGCCCGCTGATCGGGGTTGCCAGTTGGCTGTCCGCAATATTGCCTTGCAGCCGTTCAACCCGCGCCTCGGCCGCCTCGATACCGGCTTCAGCCTGTACCACCTGGATGTTGGCCGCCTTCAGTGCGGCCTGGGCAGAGCGCAGCGCTGTGCGTTGCTGGTCCACCCGCTCCTGTGAAACGTGTCCCTGATCAATCAGCTTCAACGAACGATTCAGTTCCGCCTGGGCGAAGGTCAGTTCCGACTCCCGCTGCAGCACGATGGCCGCTGCGTATTCGCGTGATTCGCGTGCCTCGCGCAGCAACGCCTCTGCCTCACGCAGTTGTGCCTGCAGGTCCACGGTGTCCATGGTGGCCAGCACCTGACCTGCTTCCACCATGTCGCCCTCCTGTACCGATACGGTCAGGACCCGGCCCGCATACTTGGTGGCGATGTCGTACTCGGTCGCCTCGATACGACCATTCCCGAAGGCTACGTTCTCCGGTAACCGGGAGGCGTAGTTGGTCGTCCAGAGATACCAGCCAGCCCCGCCGGCCAGGGCTACGACGATGAGTGTGATAAAGATTTTGTTTAATGCTGTATCGCGCATGGCGGGAGGCTCCGGACCTGAATGAAACAGATTGGAAAATGTGTCATTGAGCTGATTTTTACTTTTTTGCATAACCCGAAGGGTATGATGGGCTGTCTTTTCTCAGCAGGGTAATTATATCGTTGCGTACCCTGTAATCAGATGATCCGGCGCACCTTTACTGTTATACGGCGAAGCGAGCCAATTCAGTGGCCGGGTCTGCTGGGGTGGCTGAAGCCACTCCTGCCGCTACGCATGGCCGCCGGAGAGGGGTTTGGCCTGTAGGAGGCCCGCCCCCGGGCCGAATTCGCGGCGAGGCGCCGCTCCTACCGGCCGAATCGCCAAGCTAAGCAAAAACACCACCAACACATAATTGGGGCAGAGCCCAAAAAAACCGGACCAGGGTATCTGCCCAGGTTGAAGTGAAGGGCTGTTTTGAAGCCCCCCTTACTTCAACCGTTCATCTACTTCATCTGCACATATTCACCGGGTGCATCACACAGGGGTGGGTACGCTGCGTTTCCCATGCTGGGCGGGTTCGCCTTGTCCGATGAATAACCGGCCAGCCACGCCTGCCAGGCGGGCCACCAGGAGCCCTCGGAAACGGGGGTGGTCTGCTGCCAGACGTCGGGATTGATGTAACACTCACCCTCCCGGTGGGTACGCATCTGGTAGCGTCTGTGGGGATGGCCGGGTTCGCTGACGATACCGGCGTTGTGACCGCCGCTGGTGAGCAGGAAGGTGACCTCGTCGGTATCGGCCAGTAGGTGGATCTTGTACACCGACTGCCAGGGCGCGACGTGATCCTTCAGGGTACTGACGATAAACATCGGTGCCCGGATGTCGTTGATGACCACAGGATGGCCGTCCACCTGGTAGCGTCCGCTGGCCAGGTCGTTGTCCAGGAACAGCTGGCGCAGGTATTCCGAGTGCATGCGATAGGGCATGCGGGTCAGATCCGCATTCCAGGCCATCAGGCTGTTCATCGGCTGGCGTTCCCCCAGCAGATAGGCATGGATCATGTGCGACCAGATCAGGTCGTTGGAGCGCAGGATCTGAAAGGCCCCGGCCATCTGGTATCCATCCAGGTAGCCCTGTTTCCACATCATGCTCTCCAGGTAGTCCACCTCGCTCTCGCCGATGAACAGCATCAGTTCACCCGCCTCGGAGAAGTCGACCTGGGTGGCGAGGGTGGTCAGGGAGGCGAGGCGTTGGTCACCATCCCGGGCCATGGCGGCGGCGGCAATGGACATCAGGGTGCCACCGAGACAGTAGCCGACTGCATGAATCTTTTGTTCCGGCACAATGGCCGAAATGGCGTCCAGCGCAGCCATCGGGCCCAGTTTTCGGTATGCCTCCATGCCAAGGTCGCGGTCTTCCGTATCCGGGTTGCGCCAGGAGATCATGAACACTGTATGGCCCTGGTTGACCAGGTACCTGGTTAGCGAATTCTCCGGCTCCAGGTCCAGTATGTAGTACTTCATGATCCAGGCTGGCATGATCAGCACCGGCTCGGCATACACCTGTTCCGTTGTCGGGCTGTATTGAATCAGCTCGATCAAGTGGTTGCGGTAGACCACCTTGCCGGGGGTGAGGGCGAGATTTTCACCGGGCCGGTAGGCTTCGGCGCCAACCGGCGGCCTGCCCGTGGCGATTCGCTGCAGATCTTCCGCCAGGTTCTGCCAGCCCCGGGTGAGGTTCGTGCCACCACTGGCCAGGGTCGCCTGGCTGATCTCGGGATTCAGCCAGGGTATGTTGGAGGGAGACCAGTGATCCAGCATTTGGCGTGTGATGAACGAGACCACGCGTTCGCTGCCGGATGACATGCCATCGATTCCCGTGGTGGCATTGTGCCACCACTGCTGGTTGAGCAGAAAATACTGATAGTAGAGATTGTAAGGCCAGCTCCGCCATGCGCTGTTGGAAAAGCGCCGGTCCTGTGGCAGTGGCTCAATGGTGGGAGGTGTCTCGTGATTGATCGTGGACTGGGTTGCGTAACGGGCAAACCTTGTCAGTTTGCGAAGGCTCTTGTCGGCAAGTTCCAACTGTTTACCGGGAGAGAGCGCAAGGTGTGAAAGCCAATCGAAATAGACCTTGGCCAGTCCAGCGGGACTGATACCCGCCGTCATTCGTGCCAGGTTGGCCTTGAATGCCTTATCCAGGGTTACCGCGAGGTCATGAACAGTGGATGGTTCCGAAGTGACCGGGTCAATGTCTGCGGGTGCGGATTGCTTCTGATAGGCCGGCTTTTCATCGGCTGTGACGGTTGGGCTTGTGGTGTCGGACGGTTTTGTCATGACGGATGCCTCATCGGCGGTGAACAATATCTGGTAACCCTTCTGACCGAATTCCGCTGGGAGGTTCACCAGTTACGTAGCTCCCGGATTAATGGCGAATGCCTTACCCGCAGAATGAGTGTACGACTGTTTATATGGGGGAGGAAGGTGTGTAGGCGGATGCGACAGTATTGAATGAGGGTGATATGACCTGTCGCAACTCATGTCTGTGCTGCGCGTGCCATCTGTATCGCCAGAAACGGTAATAGCAGACAGTCGTGACGGCCCGGGTGGGCCTGCACCGGGGTGAAACAGTCGAGCGCAGTTGCCCAGGCGGGGGGGAGCGGTTGTTCGCCGTCCAGGAACGCCTCCAGCTGTTCAATGCGCTGATCCAGTTCGGCATAGGTCTGGCCGATGGCCAGTTGCCGCATCACGGCGGCGGAGGCCTCGGCCAGCAGGCAGCCACGGATATCGAAACCGAGCTCGATGATGCGACCGTTCCGGCTCCAGATCTCAACCTCGATCTGGTCGCCGCAAAGCGGGTTGTCAATGCTGGCGCGGCGCCGTTCAGCCCCGTCCAGCAGCGCGTCCCTGTCTGGCAGGCCTGTTTGCCTGGCCGTTGCCGCCAGTGCCTTGATGCGGCTGTTGTAGAAGTCGGCCTGGGCCGGTTGTGCTGTTACGGTTGCCATTGGGAGAGTGCCTCCGGTGTGTCGAAGTCGCGGATTACCGCCGGGTCGTCCAGCTCCAGCTCTTCCACCCAGGCGGGGTTCTGGCGGATCAGAAAATCGGCGCCGCGATCACCGCTGGCCAGTGCCATCATGGGCACCAGCGCGGCAGGCCAGATCCGCGGATGGCCCCGCTTGCCCCGGTAGCAGGGGATGACGATCTTCTCGCCATCCAGTTCGTGGAAGCGGGTCAGCAGTTTATCGATCACTGCCGGAGTGAGCAGGGGCATGTCGCCGAGCATCAGTAGCAGTCCGCCGTGGCCGGGCGGCAAGTGGGTCAGGCCGTGGCGCAGCGAACTGGCCAGTCCGCTGGCATGGCCGGGATTGTTGATGATGTGAAGCTGCCCTGACAACGGGTGGTTCTGCAAGGTATCCCGCAGCAGCAGCGATTGGTGGCCGCTCACCAGGGTGATCCCGGTCACGCCACTGCCCTGCAGGGCGTCCAGGGTGTGCTGGATCATCGGGCGTCCATCCAGCGGCAGCAGCAGCTTGTTGCGTCCCATCCGTCTCGAACTGCCGGCCGCCAGCACCAGCGCGGTGACTGGTGCAGTGCCGGGGGTCGCTCCGACCGGCGCTGTTTTGGCGACAGGTCGCAGGCTCTGCTGGCTGAACTCCCGCTGCTGGTTGCGCAGCAGGCCGCCGACGCCGAGCCGGGTCAGGTCGCGGCGCTCCAGCGGGAGGCCGGCGGCCAGTCGGGGCAGCAGCAGATCCAGTCCATTCAGTGCCGCCGATTTGGCGCAGCCGGGCAGGCTGATCAGTCGGGTATCATCCAGGGTGCCATACAGCAGCATGTTGCCCGGCTCCACCGGCAGGCCAAAGTGAAGGGTCTCGCCGCCCGCCTGGTCAAGTGCCGTCGGCACCACATCCTGTCGATCCATAGTGACGGAACTGCCGGCCACCAGAATGAGGCGGCAGCGGGATTTCATCTCGGCCAGCTGTTGGGCCATGGCGTCCGCGTCATGTGTGCAGTGGCGCACCTCGCTCAACACACAGCCGTAATAGGCGAGGCGACGGGCGGTAAGTTGTTCGAAACGATCACCCCGCTCCGGCGCGCTATCTCCGCTGTAGCTGCGTAGCAGGGCCACCGGCAGGGTTTTGAATTGGCGCATCCTGATCGGAGTTGCCCGCGGGGCGAGCTGTCCCAGCCATTGCCCGATGAGATCCCGTGGGATGGCGAAGGGGATAATTTTGAGACTTGCCGCCACCTGGCCCCGCTCCACCATGGACCAGGGTGGCAGGGTGGCCAGGGTGATTGACTCGTGCAGCTCATTGAGGGCGTGAATCTGTACCTCATCCAGCTGCAGCAGACCCCGGTGGGTGGCAATCAGGTTGCAGCGTCCGGTCTCGGCCCGGTCCAGTGCCAGCCCGCTTCCCGAAAGCCGGGTTGCCAGTTGTGTGGCGGCGGCGTCCTCGTGCAGATCAGCGTTGTCCAGGCGGATTACCTGCAGCCGCTCGATACCGGCACGCTGCAGGCGGTCGATATCCCGCTGTTGCAGTGCTCGCCCCTTGCCGATGACGCCGCTGGGGGTGCGCAAGGTGTGGGCCAGATAGTGGCCCAGTGCCTGCTGGGTGGACAGTTCAAGCCGCTGCATTTTGTTCCCTCCGGTAACGGGCCTGGATCAGTTGGGCGAGGATGGCGACGGCGATCTCGGCAGGGGCGCGGCCGCCCAGGTGCAGCCCAACGGGGCCGTGGATGCGTTGCAGCCGGTCGCCATAACCCTTTTCAGTCAGTCGTTGCAGTCGTTCCCTGTGGGTCTTGCGACTGCCCAGGGCGCCGATGTAGAACGCCTTGCTGTCGAGGGCGGCACAGAGCGCCGGGTCATCGATCTTGGGGTCGTGGCTCAGGGTCACGAGAGCGCTGTTGGCCCCGAGCGGCTGTTCCTTGAACAGCCGGTCCGGCCACTGTTGCACCAGCGCTGTATCGGGAAAGCGGTCAGCCCGGGCAAAGCCACGGCGCGGATCAATTACCAGTGGTGCCAGTCCACAGCGTCCGGCCATGGCGGCCAGGTGCTGGGCGGTGTGGACCGCGCCGACGATGAACAGCCGGGCCGGTGTTGCGTAGGCTTGCAGGAAGTAGTCATCATCCAACCGCAGGGAATGACCTTGTTGCATGGCGTCGTTGAGCGGCTCAATAATTGAGGCCGGAACGGGCTCGCCAGTTATCGGCAGGTCTGCCTCGATCAACCACTGCCGCCCGGTGTCGAGTGCGAGCAGCCGCCAGACTGGCCCGGTCGGGGGGTGCTCCTGCATCTGCCGGATCACAGGATGATCCTGATCAACCGCCTCCACCAGCACCTCCACTTGGCCGCCGCAGGAGAGACCCATCTCCCAGGCCCGGTCACTGGCGACCTGGAACCGCAGCAGTCGGGGCTCGCCTGAATCGATCACCGACAAGCCGGCACGGATCACCTCACCCTCAATGCAGCCACCGGAGACCGAGCCGGCAAACTGCTGGTCCGCGCGGATCACCATGTGGCTGCCCACCGCCCGGGGCGAGGAGCCCCAGGTGGCGACCACCGTGGCCAGGGCTGCGCGTTCCCCGCACTCCAGCCACTCGGTCAGCTGTTCAAGTTCGGGACCCCAGGGAGTGGTTGCGGTCAGTGGTTGCATGACTGTTGCCTCAGGCGGCCTGTTGCCAGAGCTGGGATACCAGCCGTTTTGCCATGGCCATCACTACCCGGCGCCGGTACTTGGGACCGGTCACCGTGGTTTTCAACACATTGACCGCCTTGCGGATTGCCTTGGCCATCTCCTCGGCCGCTTCGTCGCTCCAGGTCCCGCCCTCCAGCTGGCTCAGATCGACGCGGATCGGAATGGAGTTGGTGCCGGTCACCACCAGTCTCAGTTGCGCCAGGGTGTCGCCTTCGCGCCTTAGCGCGGCGGCCACACCGGCCAACGGGAAGTCGATGGCATCCCGCACCCGTACCTTCTCATAGCCGCTGTGCCACTGGACATGCCGTGGCAGGATGATGGTGCTGACCAGCTCTCCGGGCTCCAGGCTAAGGTGATGGCTGCCGTTCTCCTGGTAAAGCCCGTCCAGGGGCAGTCGACGGCTGCCGCCGGGACCGATGATGTCGATCTGCGCGCCGAGCGCCATCAGCACCGGGGCGATATCACCGTGATAGGTGGCGTAGCAGCGATCCCCCTTCGGCATCACATGGCAGAGCTCGCCGCGGTACTTGAGGCAGTAGTCGTTGCTGCGCCGCCACCAATCACTCTGGTTATAGAAGATACAGCGGGTGTCCTGGCACAGGTTGCCCCCGAGGCTGGCGGCAGCCCGGTGACTGGGACCGGCCACAGAGAGAATCGCCTTGACCAGGGCCGGGAAGTGTCGATTAAGTCGAGGTTCGTTGGCCAATTCCTCCAGGGTGATGGCGGCACCCAGCGTCAGTCGGTCATCCTCCCAGCTGATCTGTTGCAGGGACTCGAGGCGCGAAACGTCAACCAGCGCTCCCGGGCTGACCAGCCCTCGACGCAGGTTGGGCAGCAGATCGGTACCGCCGCACAGGACTCGGGTGTCGGTGTTGCCTGCCAGGGCGGTGACCGCTTGTGCGGTGGTCTCGGGACGGATAAAGCGGAATTCGTTAAGCAGGCTCATGATGCGTTCTCCTGGGCTTCCAGCCAGTCACTCATACGTTCTGGTGTAAGGGGCAGGGCGTCGGGGCGCAGTCCGGTGGCGTCATGTACCGCGTCCATCAGGGCCGGCAGGAAGCCGGCCAACATCCCCTCGCTGGCCTCCTTGGCACCGAAGGGTCCGTTGGGATCGATGCTCTCGACGATATGCACCTCGATGTCGGGACTCTCGACAATGGTTGGTACCCGATAATCCAGCAGGTTGCCGTGGATCATGCGTTCCCGGTCGAAGCGGGTCTCCTCCGAGACGGTCTGGCCCATACCCATCCAGACACCGCCCTGGATCTGGCCTTCCACCGCCAGCGGGTTGAGCGCGCGCCCCACGTCCACTGCCACCCATACCTTGTGGGCAGTTACTTTTCCAGTGACCTCGTCCACCGAGGCTTCCACCACTTGGGCGGCGTAACAGAAGCCCATGGTGGCGCCGATGGCGCTGCCGCGAATCTGCTTGTCACCCTGGAATTCGGGTGGACAGGTAAAGGTGCCCTTGACGGTGACGGTGCCGCTGTCCACCATGGCGGCCCGCACCGTCTCGGCGAAGTCCAGTGTCTTGTCCGCTTCACCGCTGATCCGGAAACACTCGTGCCCGCACTCGATCTGGTTGGGCGCCACCTCCAGTTTGCGGGCCGCGGCCTCGATCAGAATATCCCGCAGTTGCTCCGCCGCGTGCTTGGCGGCGTTGCCGACCATCAGGGTGACCCGGGAGGAGTAGCTGCCGTTATCCTTGGGGGTCAGGGCACTGTCGGCAGAGATCACCCGCAGCCGTCCCATCTCCACCCCCAGTACCTCGCCCACCACCTGGGTGACCATGGTGTTGGAGCCCTGGCCGATATCTGCGGCCCCGGTGAGGATGGTGATGCCGCCGTCAAAATCGAGTTTCAGGTTGACCGTGGCGTGAGGCTCCCCGGTCCAGTGTTTCGGTGTAGACGTGCCGGAAACGAAATGGGAACAGGCCATACCCAGTCCGCGTCCTTTCGGCAGTTGGCCGCGCCGCTCGGCCCACCCGGAGGCCTTCAACACCTTATCCAGACACTCGGGCAGGCCGTAGCTGAGTACCTTTTGGGCGTACAGGGTGGTGCAGGGGGCCTGCAGCAGGTTGACGCGCCGTACCTGGAAAGGATCGAGTGCCAGTTGTTCGGCCATCTCGTTCATCAGTGCCTCGAAGGCGGCACGCGGGTCCACCGTGCCGTGGCCGCGCATGGCGCCGCAGGGCGGGGTGTTGGTGTAGACGCGCCAGCCGTCGTGGCGGATAGCCGGCAGGTTGTAGATGCCGTGCATCAGGGCGCCGGTATAGAGAATGGTGATGATGCCGTAACCGGCATAGGCACCGCCGCGCTGGATCACCTCGTTGTGTACCGCGGTGATGCGTCCGTCCCGGGTCATGCCCATGCGGATCTTGATCTCGGTATCGGGACGACCCCGATGGGCGATGAAAGTCTCCTCCCGTGTCTGGGTCAGGCGCACTGTGCCGCGCGCCTTGCGCGCCAGCAGGGCGGCGATGATTTCGAAATGCAGCGCCTCGGTGCGGGCACCGAAACCGCCGCCGAGAAACGGCTTGATAACCCGCACCCGGGACTCGTCCATTTCCAGGCAGTGGGCCACCTTGAGGTGCACGTAGTAGGGCACCTGGGTGGTGGTATTCAGGGTCATCCACTCCCGTTCCGGATCATATTCCGCCAGGGTGGCGTTCAGCTCGATATGCACATGATTGACCTCGGCGAAGCGGTAGGTGCGCTCCTGGATCAGGTCGGCCCGGGCAAAACCGGCGTCCACATCGCCGAACTCCTGGTGCACCTTGCGCAGCACGTTGTTCGGTTTGTCGTCATGAATCACCTCGGCGCCCTCGGCCATCGCCTTGCGCGCCTCGGTGTAGGCTTTCAGTGGTTCATATTCGACCTTAATCAGGGCCATGGCCCGTTCGGCGGTGGCCTCGTCGATGGCGGCCACGGCGGCCACCGGCTCGCCCCGGTAGCGTACCTTGTCCCGGGCCAGGGGGAATTCGTTCTCGGCGATCGGCAGCACGCCGAAGGGGACCTTGCAGTCATCCCCGGTACAGACGGCAATCACACCCTCAAGTGCCTCGGCGGCGGATGTGTCGATGGAGAGGATGCGTCCATGGGCGATCGGGCTGCGCAGAATACGCCCGGCCAGGGCGTCCACCCGGGGGATATCGGCTGTGTATCGGGCCTTGCCAGTGACCTTGTCGATACCATCCACCAGCGGGGTTCGGACCCCCACTGGACCCTTGGTGAGTCTGGGAAGCGGTGCGTTCATGGTGCGATCTCCCGGTTGGTCGCGGCACTCTGTACCGATTCGATAATCTTTACATAGCCGGTACAGCGGCAGAGATTGCCCGCCAGGGCACCCTTGATGGCGTCCACGTCCGGGTCCGGATTCTGGCGCAGCAGTGCCTCGGAAGCCATCAGCATGCCGGGCGTGCAGAAGCCGCACTGGGTGCCGAGCTTTTCGTGAAATGCCTGCTGCAGGGCGCTGAGACGACCGTTATGGCTGAGGGATTCAACCGTCTCCACGCTGCAACCATCCACACTCTGTACCAGGGTGCAGCAGGCGAGGCGGGGCCGTCCATCCACCAGTACCGTGCAGGCACCGCACTCGCCGCCGTCACAGCCCTGCTTGGTGCCGGTCAGACCCAATTGGTCGCGCAGGTAGTCGACCAATAGCATATTGTCGGCCACCGCATCCTCTCTGTCGCGCCCGTTCACCCTGAGCGATATCAACTGTTTTTTCATGCCTGTTGCACCCCTTGTCTGCCTCTCTGATTCATCGCTGGAGCAATGCCGTGTGGTATCGATCCAGTTGTTGGGGCGTATATTTAACACAAAACAAATGGATATCAAACAATTTGTTGAAAACCATAAATGCCGGGAATGCGCGGGCGGGAATACAGCTTTTCAGGATAGTTAGGCGGGAGAGGGGAAGGGGAGTGGCGGCTTGTTACCGGTCTTTTATCTATGCGAAATAGTCTATTTAAATATTACATATACGTATCATTATGATATTTAAAAATGACATTTGTCAGATTTTACCGGTCTTTAGATAATAGTTTCATTGTTTACTAATGGCTTTTTTTAATTATTTAAAAAAATCATAAAAAACAATAAAAACATTAAGTAATGTTACTTACTGATATTAATAGAATCTTTTGAAACTAAAATGCTTCGTTCAGGAAATACTCATAAAAAACGATACGTAGATATTGAATAGATAGCCAGATTATGTATCAATATAAACATTATTATAGTTGGGTGAATCTCGGTTTAACCCATACATAGGCAGAAGGAGGCGGGTGTGCTGATGCAAAAAATGGCCGTAATGGCCGATGCGATGAAGCAGTACCAGGTCAACCGGTGGCATGCCGGTGCGGTGGCGGTTTCCGATGATTGGGTGGCCGAAGAGGTCCCTGTGGCACTGGTTTATAATGGCCTTTCCCATGTGGTGATGATGTGCAGCCCGCAGCATCTGGAGGATTTTGCCCGTGGCTTCACCCTTACCGAATGTATTGTCGAACAACCCCATGAAATCTATGACATCGAGGTGACGGAGCTGGACGAGGGTATCCAGGTTGAACTGGAGATTGCCCAGTCCCGTTTCTGGGCGCTGAAAGCACAACGCCGCGCCCTGGCCGGGCGCACCGGTTGCGGAATCTGTGGCAAGGAGAGTCTGGCACAGATGGCCTGTACCCTCGATCCCCTGCAGAACGGCCAGCAGATCAGTAGCTCGGCATTGCGGCTGGCGCTGGATCACATCAACAGCCAGCAGCACCTGTTCAACAAGACCGGTTCGGTGCATGCCGCCGCCTGGTGCGACCCGGAGGGCAGTATTATGGCCCTGCGCGAGGATGTGGGTCGCCATAACGCCCTCGATAAACTGGTGGGCCACTGTCTGGTGGGCGGCCACACACTGCGTGACGGCATGCTGATCATGACCAGCCGGGCCAGTTATGAAATCGTCCAGAAGGCCGCCGCCTGCGGTATCTCAGTGGTGGCCGCGGTCTCCGGCCCTACCGGTATGGCTATCCGCCTGGCGGAAGAGCAGGGGATCACCCTGATCGGCTTCGCCCGCAATGCCAGTCTCTGTGTCTACTCCCACCCCGAGCGGATCATTTAATGGATAACCCGATAAAGCAAAACAGCGCCGAAAAAACAACGGTGCCGACCTACTGTTATAACTGCGTCTCCGGTCCCGATCCCATGCGGGTTGAGGTGGTGGACGGGGTGGCTACCCAGGTGATGCCCAACTTCGATGCAGAACAGACCCACCCCGGTCGTGGTCGCCCCTGCGTCAAGGCATACGGCCTGGTGCAGAAGACCTACAACCCCAACCGTATCCTGCAGCCGATGAAGCGTACCAATCCCAAAAAAGGGATGAAGGAGGATCCAGGGTTTGAGCCGATCTCCTGGGATGAGGCGCTGACGCTGTTGAGTGACAAGCTCAATGACATTCGTGAGCGGGGCCTGGTTGATCAGGCCGGAATGCCCCGGGTAGCCGCTACCTTCGGTCATGGCGGTACGCCGGCTTACTACATGGGGACCTTTCCGGCCTTTCTCGCCTCCTGGGGCGGACCGATTGACTTCAGTTTCGGTTCCGGTCAGGGCGTCAAGTGTGTTCACTCCGAGCATCTCTACGGGGAGTTCTGGCACCGCGCCTTTACCGTCGCGGCGGACACCCCGAATACCCGCTTCGTGCTCTCCATCGGCAGCAATGTGGATGCCACCGGCGGTCCCTGCGCCGTCGCCCGCCATGCCGATGCCCGGGTGCGCGGCTACAAGCGGATTCAGGTGGAGCCGCACCAGTCCATCACCGGGTCCACCTCATCCGAGTGGGTGCCGATCCGGCCCAAGACCGACGCCGCCTTCCTGTTCGCCCTGATCCACTGTCTGCTGCATGAGCATGCACATGATCGGTTGGACCGGCCGTTCCTGCGTGATGTCACGTCATCACCTTACCTGGTGGGGCCGGATGGACTCTATCTGCGCGATGCCGATTCCGGCAAACCCCTGGTGTGGGATGAGCAGGGGCAGCAGGCGGTGGCGTTCGACACACCAGGCGTTGTGCCGGCGCTGGAGAGTAAATTCAAGGTTGCACAGGCAATCAGCATCGACGCCGATGATCAGCGCAGTGAATTACAGAATGTGGAGGGCATCACCGCCTTCAGTAAACTGGTGGCGCATGTCGCCGGTTATACCCCGGAGTGGGCAGCCGAAGTGTGTGATATCCCGGCCGAAACCATCCGTCGTATCGCCGGGGAGTATCTGGACAATGCCTGTGTCGGCGAGACCATCGAGGTGGATGGTGACACTTTACCCTACCGCCCGGTGGCGGTGACCCTGGGCAAGTCGGTAAACAATGGCTGGGGTGCCTACGAGTGCTGCTGGGCGCGCACCCTGATGGCGGTGCTGGTGGGTGCGCTGGAGGTGCCGGGCGGCACGCTCGGCACCACCATCCGGCTGAATCGTCCGCATGAGGATCGGCATCAGAGCGTGAAACCGGGTGAGGATGGCTTCATGGCGCAGAAGCTGAACCCCACCGACAAGGCCAACTGGGTGGCCGAGCCAACCGGGCGCAATGCCCATCGTACCCTGGTGCCGATTGTCGGTAGCTCCGCCTGGAGTCAGGCGCTGGGGCCGACCCAGCTGGCCTGGATGTTCCAGCGCGAACAGCCGGAAAATTTCAACCTGCCGCAGCCGACCCTGCCGGATATCTGGTTCGTGTTCCGTTCCAACCCGGCGATTTCGTTCTGGGATACCCGCAGTCTGAATGACTCGATCGCCCAGTTCCCCTACACCGTCTGTTTTGCCTACACGGTGGACGAGACCAACTGGATGGCCGACCTGCTGTTGCCGGAGGCGACCGACCTGGAAGCGACCCAGCTGATCCCGGTGGGTGGTACCAAATTTGTGGAGCAGTTCTGGAAACACCAGGGAGCGCTGCTGCGCCAAAAAGTGGTCGAGCCCCAGGGCGAGGCGAGGGACTTCACCTGGATATCCACCGAACTGGCGCGCCGCACCGGTCTGCTGGAGAAGTACAACAACGCAATCAATCGCGGTGCCGGCGGGGTGGCACCGCTGAAGGGCGACGGCTATGACTTCTCTCTGGATACGGAGACGGTCAATCCACCGGAGCAGATCTGGGACGCGGTCTGCAAGGCGGCCAGCGCCCAGCTCAGCGACAGCCGGGATGTGAAGGACCTGGAGTGGTTCAGGCAGAACGGCCTCTACCTGAAAGAGACATCGCAAAAGAGTTGGTATCTCTATCCGACGCTGAGAGCCCAGGGCCTGCGTTTCGAGATGCCCTACCAGGAGCGCCTGCTGCGCATCGGCAAGGAGCTGGGCAACCGGCTGCATGAGAAACAGATCGCCTGGTGGGACGCCCAGCTCTCCGAGTACTCGGCCTTGCCGGAGTGGCACGATATTCCCGGCCGCTGGGAGCGGGCGCTGGTCAACGAAGGCGCCGATCCGGCCGACTACCCGTTCTGGCTGCTGGCGACCAAGAGCATGCAGTACCATACCGGCGCCAACGTCAGCATCCAGCTGATGCGCGAGGTGTCACAGAACGTGCGCGGGCATACCGGGGTGATCATGAACAACCGCAGTGCGGAAAAGCTGGGCATCGACCACGGTGACCGGGTCGCGATCCGCTCCCACATCGGCGTCACCTACGGTCGCGCCGAACTGGTAGCCGGGGTACGCCCCGATACCCTGGTGATCGTCGGCCAGTTTGACCACTGGGCGACCCCCTATGCCAAGGGGCTGGAGATGCCCAGTCTCAATACCATCGCCCCGATGTCGCTGGAGCTGACCGACGCCACCGGCTCCGGGGCCGACATCGTCCGCGTCAGCATCAGCAAGGTTGTCGGAGGTGTCCAATGACCCGTTATGCCATGGCCGTGGACCTGCGCCGCTGTGTCGGCTGCCAGACCTGTACCGCCGCCTGCAAGCAGAAAAATGCCACTCCACCCGGTGTGCAATGGCGCCGGGTGCTGGACGTGGAGAGCGGTGAATTTCCCGACGTGCGGCGCAGCTTCATGCCGGTCGCCTGTATGCATTGCGATGAGCCACCCTGCGAGGAGGTGTGCCCGACCACGGCCACCCGCAAGCGTGCGGATGGCCTGGTGGAGATCAAGTACGATCTCTGTATCGGCTGCGCCAACTGCATCATGGCCTGTCCCTATGAGGCGCGCTCCATCGTGCATGAGGCGCGCTTCGCCTATGGCGACCAACCGATGGCGAATGAACAGGCGATGTTTGATCCGGAACGTATCAATGTGGCGACCAAGTGCACCTTCTGTATCGACCGCATCGACCTGGCAGCAGAGACCGGCCAGATCCCGGGTGTGGATCATGAAGTGACCCCTGCCTGCGTAAACTCCTGTATCTCCGGGGCAATGGTGTTTGGTGATCTGGATGATCCCGACAGCAACCTGTCGCGGCTGCTCAAGGAGACCAAAAGCTTCCTTCAGAACGAAGAACTGGGCACCGGACCCGGCGTCTACTACATATGGGATAAAGCATGATGAACGGCATCACCTCAACGAATCCGATCTCCTCCCGTGTACAACGCAACTGGGACTGGCGCGCCGCCGGTAATTTCGTCGGGGGTGGCAGCGGCAGCGGCTTGATCCTATGGGCCGCGCTATTGAGCCCGCTGGGCTATGATGTCATCCCATTGTTACTGATCGGCCTGGCCCTGGTGGCCGGCGGCCTGTTCTGCGTCTGGCTGGAGATTGGCCGCCCCTGGCGCGCGCTCAATGTGCTCAAGCACGTCTCCAGCTCCTGGATGTCACGCGAGGCCTGGGTTGCTCCGCTGTTGTTTCTCTCTGGTCTGGCCACCTGGTTGTTCACTCCGTTGTTGCTCTGGCCGACCACCTTGCTGGCGGGGGCGTTTCTCTACAGTCAGTCGCGCATCCTGCGCGCCGACAAGGGCATACCCGCCTGGCGTCATCCACGAGCAGGACTGTTGGTGGTAGTGACCGGCCTCACCGAAGGGGCCGGCCTGCTGGTGTTGCTGCTGCCGCTGCTTGATCAACCGCAGCCCCTGGCCTGCGGTGCACTGCTGATTCTGCTTGCTCTGCGTGCCTTTGCCTGGCGTCACTACCGCGACGGACTGGCCGAGGCGAAGGCGCCGCTCGCCAGCCAGAAACGGCTGGCGGCTATCGACACAGGTTTTTTCTGGGGTGGCCATCTGCTGCCGGGGCTGCTGCTCGGTCTTGCGCTGGTTGTGCCGGCAGTGGCAACGGTTGCCGGGACCATTGCGCTGCTGACCGGCGCCTGGATGAAATACACCCTGATCACCAGAGCGGCCTTTACCCAGGGCTTTACTATGCAGCACTTGCCGGTGCGCGGTCAGCCGTCGGCCAATGCTGCGGTGCGTAAGCGGGTTGCCTGATGGCCCGGTGGCCGTATCGGTGGACCCAGCGCGCTTCGGGGTGAATTTCACCGCTTCGCTACACCCCGTCTGTTACAAAAATATAGATGTCAGGCTGTAAACGGGTCACCGGATGTAGGAGGGTGACCCGGCATGGTTTTGTGATATTCTGCTAGACAAGCAAATTTTTCTATCCCGCTTGTTTTAGATCACCGGGACAGTTAGCCACGGCTTCTCCCTGATCCGGAATAAAAAAAACCTGCAATGGAGCGCCTTTTGACTCAGGATCGACGTAAACATCCACGCTTCAAAACCAGCCACCCCGCGCAGCTGATACTCCATGGCTCAGCGGTCACCGACTGCCTGATTAACAATTTTTCCCGGGGTGGGCTCTCGCTCGCCATCGATAGCGAGTCGCTGCGTGCCGTCAGACGTGAAGGCCGGCTCGATGCATCGCATGCGGTGGACGCCGAGGTGCTGTTGAGGTCGGATCAGGGTACCGACGAGCACCGGATACCGGTGCGTATCGTATTCGCTTCAGACCAGGGTGTCGGTGCCGTCTTCATGCGACCGGATCAACGGGTACTCGGTTATCTGTCGCGAACCTCTCTGGCCAAAGGACATCGTTCAACCGATCCTGCTTCATTCAGGATACTGCGGCAGATCCAGTCGCTGCTGCAGCAAGCCCTGATCAACCGCTATGACGGTTTCATCAAAATTCTGGCGGAGACTTTTCTGGAACTGGAGGACCAGGCATCGCAACAGGAGCAGCCCGATCTGCGCCATGGGCGACAGGCCATGGAGACGGATGCGACTGGACTGCGGCAGCGTTTCATCGCCGAGGTTGCCGGCAACTGGCAGCAGCTTGAATATGCGGATGTCGGCACGAATCTGCCAATGACTGACAACCAGAGTCTGGAGTTGGTGGATCAGGACGAGTTTGACGAGTGGGCCGCCGTGGTGGCTACCGCCCGGCGCCTGGAGGGCCGGTTGTCGCAAACCCTGTTCAGTCTTTCCCAGGCGATCGCTTATATGATCAAGTCGCCGGTCAATAATGAAAACAATCCCCTCTCCCCCTATTGCCTGCTCTGGGCATTCAAAAAAGCGCAGGATGAAATGCAGTTGAGTGTGCCTGCCAGGCGTACCGCCTACCGGGTATTTGCAGAACAGATACTGGCGACACTGGATCCGCTCTATCACCAGATCTATCAATTGCTTGAACAGCACGGTTTCACGCGCAATGAAAAACTGCATCCACAGTCACCGGAGCTGCCGGAAGCGGCTGAGCAAGAATCAGCGGGCCGGCAGACTCGACCGAAACCTCGCTCCCTGATCGAGACGCTGTCGTCCTATATCGGCAGAAAAAAAGCACCCGATGAATCGGCGACGGTTGCTCACAGAGTCTCCAGCAAAACGGCGGTCGCTCATGCCCTGGATGACATGGTCCAGGGTGATCAGCGCAACCTTGCGGATCGGGTCGAACAGTCACTGGGTGGTCATACCGGCGCGGGTGGCGGGGTGGAGTTGTCACTTGAGAGCCGACAGATTATAGATGCCACGGAACAGCTTCTGCGGATGGCGCAGCAGGACCCGCGCCATAACAGCACCATGCGGCGGATTCTGCGTCAGGTACAGCTACCGCTGGCCCGGGCGGCTATTGATGATCCGGCCGTTCTGAATGATGCATCTCATCCCGCACACCAGTTGCTGAATGACCTTGACCAACTGGCGCTGTTCACGCCCTCAAGTGGTGATTCTGCACTCTCCAGGGGTGTCAACGAGCGTCTGGAATCGGTGTTGGGGTCGCTGGAGGTGGCGGGGGGAAAGGCCGACCTGGACGCGGTATCGCGGCAGGTGGCAGAGTTGTTGACCGAGCAAAAGTCGGCTTTCAGCGCCAATCTTGAACAGGTGTTGACGGCCTGCGCCCAGGAACAAAAAACGGCGGTAATCAGCCAACAGATCAGAGAGTTTCTGCAACAGGAGTTGACCGGGTCAATCTCGGTGTTGGTGGACCAGCTGCTGCACCTGGGATGGGTCGGGCTATTGATCCAGACCGCGACCGAGGGGGAGAAAAGGGCCAAGCATCTGCAGAGCTACAAGAGTGTCCTGATGCTGCTTAACCAGGCTTTGCAGCCGGGTTCACGAAACGCCTATCTGAAGACGGAAAAGTGGCGTGATGTGAGTCAGGTGCTGAACAAGGGTTTTGAGGCCTATCCGCTCTACCGTGAACAATCCCATGCGCTGATAACACAGTTTGGCGAGTGCCTTGAAAAGGGCAGCGAAAGTTACAGTCTGTACAACGAACGTCGTATTGAGATTGATGACGACTATTTTGACCAGTTGTTGCCGGTTACCGCCCAAACCGATGCTGCAGCCGACCAGACGGTAGTGTTGGATCCGCAATCGGTGCGTCAGCTGGAGCAAATTCGGGTAGGTGACTGGATTGCCGAGCAGCGGCTGCAGGGGCATGTGCGCATGCTCAACCTGGCGTTGCATGAGGCGTCCGACGGACGCTATCTGTTTGTTGACAGTTTTGGCGTCAAGGCGCTGGATTGCAACTCGCCGGAGTTGCTACGCCGACTCCAGTCGGGACAGCTCTCGCTGGTGGAGAATGCCGGGCTGCCAATGGTGGAGCGGGCGGTGGAGCGGGCGCTCAGGCAGAGTTTTGATCAGTTGCGTGAACAGAGCGACCTGGACCCGGTCACCGGCCTGATGAATCGCCGGGCCTTCAAGCGGGCACTGGAGCGGTTGTTGAAAAACAGCCGCCAAACAAAAAACCGCCACACCCTGATCTGTTTCGATGTGGACAAGTTCACCCTGGTGAACGAGCTCTGTGGTACCGATGGCGGTGATCAGTTCCTGGCGAATCTTGCGGGTATCTGTCAAAACTTCCTGAGTGGGGACAGCACGCTTTCCCGTACCGGTGATAACGAGTTCAGTATCCTTCTGAAACAGTGTCGTCTGGATGAGGGGTTCAGCTTCGCGGAAAACCTGCGCAAGACGATCCAGCATTACCATTTTCAGTGGAGTGGCGAGCGGATCTCGGTCACGGTCAGTGTCGGTCTGGCCGAGATCAATAGTGACAGCGGATCGGCCGATGAGCTGGGCCAGGCCGCCCAGTCGGCTTGTGAGGAAGCCAAGCACGAAGGCAGGAACCGCTGCCGCTGCTATCAGCATGAGGGTGAGGTGTATGCGCAGAAAAAGCTTCTGGTGCAGTCGGTCCCCCTGATAGAGAAGGCGCTGGAAAATGATCAACTGGAGCTGTTCGCGCAGTTGATCCAGCCGGTGTTTGTCGGCGATGGCCTGTCGGACCACCATGAAGTGCTGCTGCGGCGGATGGATGAACAGAATCAACCGGCCAGTCCGGATCAGTTTATCGAGGCTGCGGAACGCTATGAACGGATGCAGGCGGTTGACCGCTGGGTGGTACAGCGCTTTTTCAACTGGGCCAACAGCGAACTGGCCAGAGGCAGCGCCACCGAGCTGGGCGGATTCAGTATCAATCTCTCCGGGCAGTCCATGGCGGATGAGAGCTTTATCCCGTTCCTGAAGGAACAGGTACAGCATTCCTCCATCCCTCCCGAAAAACTGGCTTTCGAGATTACCGAGACGGCCATGGTCAGCCAGATGGGGCAGGTGAGGGCACTGATGCAGGAGATCAGGGCACTGGGATGTCAATTCTTTCTGGATGATTTCGGTACCGGCTACGCGTCCTACTCCTATCTCAAGGAGTTTCCGGTGGATGTGGTGAAGATTGACGGTATCTTCGTCAAGGATATTCACGAGGATGAGGTGAGCTATGCCATGGTGAAATCGATCACCGAGGTTGCCCATCACATGGGCAAACTGGTAGTGGCCGAATTTGTCCATACAGAGGCGATATTGAACGCGCTGCGCAGGCTGGAAGTGGATTATGCCCAGGGTTTTTGTATCGGACGGCCGGGGGCGTTGAAACTGCTTTCCCGTTACCAGCCGGTAATCTGATTCAACCGGTAACCGGGGCATGGCCAAGGCGCCGATGCAGGCCGGCCGCCCTGCTGAGGCAGTTACCATAACCCATCTTTCGCTTCCATGCTTTTTCCGTACACAGCCCGGTCAGATTGACAATCAGTTAGTTTATTTATCGTTCAGGCGACCTGATCTTGCTACCGGAGCTATCTGGTATAGTCCCGGGTATTAGCGGCACGATGCCTACAGGGAGGCGACAATATGCACACAAGAAAACTGGGGCCTTTCACGGTCTCAGCCGTCGGACTTGGCTGCATGAGCATGTCCTGGGGCTACGGCGCAGCCGATGATGTTACCTCGGAACAGCTGCTGCAGGAGGCGCTGGATGCGGGCTATTCCTTCCTGGATACGGCCGCTATGTACGGCATGGGACACAATGAAGCACTGATCGGTCGTACCCTCAGCCATCGGCGCGACGAGTTTGTCCTGGCCAGCAAATGCGGTATCGCCCGGGGCGAAGACGGTAACCTCAGTGTGGACGGCCGGCCGGAAATACTCAAACAGACCTGTGAAAAAAGTCTGCAACTGCTGCAGACAGATGTGATCGATCTCTATTATCTGCATCGACTGGACCCCAGGGTGCCGGTAGAGGAGAGCGTCGGGGCGTTGGCGGAACTGGTGGCCGAGGGCAAGGTGCGCAGCCTTGGACTCTCCGAAGTCTCCAGCGAGACCCTGCGCCGGGCCCATGCGGTGCACCCCATCACCGCGGTGCAGTCGGAATACTCTCTCTGGGTCAGAACCCCGGAACGCCGGATGCTGGCCACCTGCCGGGAGTTGGGGGTCAGTTTTGTCCCCTTTTCTCCGCTCGGCCGCGGTTTCCTGACCGGTTGCGCCCGGGATGTGACCAATCTGGAAGAGGGGGATATCCGCACCAATGTGGCCCGTCCACGTTTTGAGCCGGAAAACTTCGCCGCCAATCAGCAGTTGCTGGAACCCTTTGGCGAGATTGCCCGGGAGCAGGGCTGCAGCATGGCCCAGCTTGCCATTGCCTGGGTGCTGGCACGTGAGGATGGGACGCTGGTTCCGATTCCCGGTACCAAGCATATCGAGTACATGCGGGAGAATGCCGCCGCAGGGGATATCCGCCTGGAGCCGGCAGTGGTGGAGCGGCTGGATGGGCTGATCAATGACCGGACCGTCAAGGGTGCGCGCTATAACGCCCAGTTGATGGCATCGATCGATTCTGAGAAAGATTGAGGTCAGTCGGCTCCAGGGGATGCCCTGCCTCACACCCGGTCAGCGCTGATCTACTAAAGGATGATGCCTGCGGGCGCCGACTGCCCAATTCCGTCGCAAGGGCGATTATTGGTCCCGGTTGTCCTATAATAGAAAAAGTCGCTTGTTTTTTTATTGAGTTTTCAATAGAGTGCGCTACATTGCAGTGTACTTGTAGTTTTTCGGCAGTTATCCTCTCGCAGTTCGTGGCAGATTCTTCCGTAAGCGCTTGGCAAGCGTCTGCATATCAACGATTAATTTTTACAGAGGTTTAGCAACATGGCTACAGGCACAGTTAAGTGGTTCAGCGACGAAAAAGGCTTCGGATTCATTACCCCGACCGACGGTTCCAAGGACGTATTTGTTCATCACAGCGCCATTCAGGGCGGTGGCTTCAAGTCACTGGCTGAAGGCCAGACCGTCTCCTTCGACGTCGAGCAGGGTCAGAAAGGCCCCAGCGCGACCAACGTCGTCGCCCAGTAAAACGGGATCAGGATGCCTGGCATCCTTGAAAAGCCCCGCCGGATGGCGGGGCTTTTTTTTGCCTGTTTTCCACGGACAAGCCATAGTCAAAAAGGTTGGGCACAAAAAGCCGATCCAATAAGCTCTGTTACACTCAGGATGGTAGATGCAGAACTCAGCACGAATCGGATGGAGTCACCATGTTCACAACGGAATTTCTCATCACTTCACTGATTATCGTCATGCTGCCAGGCACCGGGGTTATTTACACCATCTCTACCGGTCTGTTTGTTGGCCGACGCGCCAGCACGGCGGCCGCAGTGGGATGCACCTTTGGCAGCATCCCGCATCTGCTGGTGAGCATTCTGGGATTGTCGGCGATTCTCCATTTGAGCGCGCAGGCGTTTGTGGTGCTCAAGTATCTGGGCGCGGCCTATCTGCTCTATGTCGCCTGGACCATGTGGCGGGACACCGGTCGTCTGAACATCGAGGAAAAGCGCTGCCAACGGGGTATGCGGGCGATTGCCGTCAAGGGTTTTCTGATCAATATTCTCAATCCCAAGCTCTCCATGTTCTTTATCGCTTTTCTGCCGCAGTTCGTGCCGGTCGGTTCGGTTTCGCCAGTACTTCACCTGATCCTGTTGAGTGGCATCTTTATGCTCATCACCCTGGGTGTGTTCCTGCTCTATGGTCTGTTTGCCGGAACGGTTCGGGATTATGTCATTAACTCTCCCCGTATTCTCAACCACCTCCAGCGCAGCTTCGCCGTGGCCTTTGCCGCCCTGGGGGCCCGACTGGCGATGGCTGAACGGTAGTTAACATGTACTACTTCGCCTATGGATCCAACATGTCGACCCGACGCTTGAAGCAACGGCTCAGTACGGCCCGTCCGGTATCGGTCGCGACCCTGCCGAGGCACCGTTTGTGCTGGCACAAGCAGGGACGGGATGGTTCAGGCAAGTGCGATGCCGCCCATGCCGGTGATGACGCCCTTGCGGTGATGGGGGTGCTGTACGAAATGGCGCCGGAGGAGCGGCCACTGCTCGACCGGATTGAAGGGGTAGGGGCCGGGTATGAGGTGATCAATGTGCGGCTGATGCTCCGTTCAGGCGAGTTCGTACAGGCCTTCACCTATCAGGCGACACAGATAGATGCCTCCGCATTACCTTTTCTCTGGTACAAGACCCACGTGCTGCAAGGTGCCTATGAGCATGGACTGCCTGATGACTACATCGCGCAACTGGAGGCGATTCCGGCGCTGGACGACCCTGACCGGGAACGCCACCGGCGGGAGTTGCTGATCTATGATCCTGAAGAAAAGTTTTTTCATTGACTCAAACGCCGACCAGCCTGACCGCGTCATTCAGCTGATTTCAGTCGACCCGTTATCATGCTCAAGGTTGATGGCTATGCTTGTTTATGGTCGTACCTTCTGCACAGGGTAGAACGATCAACCCTGTTTATCAGCTTCTTGCCTCAACGGTGAACCTGGCAGGTTCCCATGCCTGACGTTATCGCTGATTATTTGATTTGCTAGCAATTGTCCCGCAGTGAGCTACTATTCACTTCACTTGGCAAGGTAAAAGCACTGCACTAATGCGAACCCACCAGGGAGGGAAAGTTGATGTTTCAAGTCCTGCATAATGATGCCCTCGGCAAGTTAATCGTGCGCCTGTCTGTGGCAGTGCTGATACTGTTTCATGGCGTCTCCAAGCTGCTTAATCCAGGCTCCCTGAGCGGGATTGGCGACATGATTATCGGTTACGGTCTACCAGGATTCCTGGTATATGGTGTGTTTATCGGTGAGGTCATAGCCCCTGTGATGGCCATCATCGGCTGGTACACCCGCGTGGCTGGCCTACTGATGGTCGGCAATATGCTGGTCGCAGTTCTCCTGGTGCATACGAGTCAAATATTTATGCTTAATAAGAACGGCGGCTGGGAGCTGGAGCTGCAAGGCATGTTTCTGTTTGCCGCCCTGGCCGTGCTCTTTTTGGGCAGCGGGCGCATCGCGCTCAAGCCAGACTGAGCAGATGCTCAAGTGGGCGTGCCCCGTATGCAGCGGTTATGATGTGTAGCATGCGCAAGGCAGGGAACGCCGCCCTGTTTTACAGGCTGTGATGTTACGAACCGGCCACTTGGTTTGTTCAGGGGACTGCGTGAGGCAGACATGCCGCTGTAACGAAATTATCAGGAGGGGCTTCCTTTCATCTGATCGATATGAGTATTACTCAGCCACCCAAGTGCCAGGCCGGCCCACAGGGAAAGTGGATGTGTCTGTGGCAAGTCGAGCGCCTCTGTTCGGTCCAGTGCCAGTGGACGTATATCTTCACCCTCATGCACTAACCCATGAAATCCGGCAGCCGATGAAGCATCTACTGTGGCGCAATAGATATGTACTTGCTCGCTCGACAAATGCGGAGCCGTGAGATAGGTGCCGATCAATTCCATCGAGTCAGGCGTCAATCCGGACTCTTCGATAATTTCGCGTGTTATCGCCTCGAGTGGTGTCTGTCCGGGCTCGATGCGGCCGGCCACAATGTCGATCAGCCAGGGGGAAACACCGGCCACGTGCGCGCCCGCACGATACTGCTCCACCAACACAACCTTGTCGGCGGACGGATCGTAGAGCAGGGCGGCGACCACGTCACCCCGATGCAGCACTTCACGCACCAACGGACCGATGGTGCCGCCGTCAAAGCGGTCATGCACTATGGTAAGACGGCGCAACTCAAAAAAACCCGTGTAGGCTGCTCGGGTGTCGAGAATATTTGCCTTTAGTTTTTTGTCTGCCATTGGGTAATTATTATTCCTTCCATGTCCTTTGTCACATGCCGTCCGCTATTGTTCAGGGATTCTGACCCGAATGACACAGGTGCTATGTTCCATATCGGATTTTCCAACATATCCGGGTTATCCGATAGCTGCCGTACAGCAATAATATTTATCCCACGCTTGTTAAATTGAAGTGGGTTTAGTAGTTCTTGTCGTATTTGAAATCAATCATGGCAAAAAATCACACCAATCAGGGAGTGTTTGCAAATAGAGAAGTGCATTTAGTGGCTAGCGAGTCTGTGGAAAACCCGCCATTACAGATAGTGGTAGTCGCTTTTTTATAAGGCTTAAAGCCGTTTATCAAAATCCACCTTCTCGAAATGCGAATTGGGCTTAGTGGCGACCATGCGGAGTATCTGGTCCAGAACCACCAGTTGCTCATTGTTTCCTGTTTTGAGTTTGAGGCACTCCGCTCGATCCTGATTGCTCACTGTATCTATAGCTACACCAGCCAGTTCTTCTCCCGATCTCAGCGTCAGGATCACTGGCAACTTGTACATACAAGCAATTTCAACATAATCATGTTGGGCACAAGAAATCATTTGAGATTACCTTTTTTACTTCAGCTTTAAATATCCCTTTTCGTGATGGAACTGATTGCGGTCAGGTTTCGCTATTGCACTCGTCTTGTTTTGCGGATATTGAGTCCAGGCTTTCGGCCAAACTGTCCAGCTGCATATTATTCAGGCACTCCATTGAGGCGGAGTCAGTCTGGCAGGTGCGCCGGGATTGGCGACCCACATAGTATTCGACAATATCCTTGCCGGTTATGTCACAGTTTACTTGGGTGCAATTCTCAACCGCAACACAGGGAAAGGGTAGTTTTAACTTGATCAGGTTAGGATTTTCGCTGCCGCTATTGAAACTGATAAGACGTTTTTTTTGCTCCTGCACCATGGCCTCCAGTTGCTCTTTCTGATGCACGGCGTCAGGATCAGTTCTGGAAATCAGTCCGAAGAAAACAGGCACTTCGGTTGGTATGCCAGCCAGGCGCTGAATATCCTGCAGGGTGCCAAAAATGTCCCGGCGGTACTGAATCACCTGATCTTGTAGCGTTTTCAGCTGCTCTTCATCTTCACCCACATATTGGTCCGGATTATCGAGTGCGTCCTGAAGGGTGTGTTGAACGGATGTGAGGGTGTAGTAGAAATTGACCAGCAGGGCGTCTTCCGGATCATCCGCGGTATTCATGGCAATGGCGTGAGGCCAGTGTGGCAGATCGCTGTAAGCAGTCAGGTTCATGCTGTGAAACTGGGGACCGGCTTGTGCTTCAGAGGGGAGTTCGTTGAGCTTGTTGAGAAACCCCTCCTGATTCATGGGTATCTTGCCTCCGGCTCCACCGATCTGGGTAAAATCCACGGCCACTTCGGTTGAGCCATTTTTCTGGTCTGTTGCCGCAGTAGCACAGGCGCTGGTCTCCCCCTTGGCACCCCATGCAGATAACTTTGCTTTCACGCAGCCTTGCGCCGACTGGGCCTTGGATCGGCTCTTCGACTTCACGGTCATGACAGCAATCAATTCCGCACCGCTGTATATCGCCGATACGAAGGAGTCACCGCAGAGACGTTCAAATTCTCGAATATTCCTGGCACTGCCGTCACCCAGAATATCCCGTGCCTCTTCGGTGAGGTGAATTACGGGAGAAACCTCACTGCTATTCACCCACCAGGGCGCCTTGGTGCTGCTGTTTCCGTGCAATGGGAAGGCTGACCGGACCGGATCCAACGGCTGCGATGGTCCGACAAACAATACCCCATTATCCACGGTCGCATGAATCAGCAGAGTATTGGAGGAGCTGGTCACCTTGGTGTTTGAGGCAAATTTTCCCTGCGCGCTGGCGGAGCCAACCGCAGACTTGATCGACATACCCGCCGAAACACTAAGCTGCTCCATCAGTTCAGATGTGTCGGATACCTCTTTTAATTGCATGCGAATGGTTTGACCCTCTTCCTTGACCGGGGCAAATCGGATGCAGCGGTTGGGAATGATCTCGGCGCGTTGTGAGTCCCAGCCCAGACCCAACTCGACCCCTGACTCGGGTGTCCCCATATTGATGGTGCCCGCATTAGTGGTTGGCATGAACAATAAAGTGATGGTGATTGCACAGGTTTTTGATCTTATATACATCGAACGCCTCTTCAACCTTGAAGAATTTCTACCACATTCCGTCATTATAGATATAAAAATCACTTTGTACGGAAATGGCATTGCAAGCGTTTTTCGGCTGGCGAGAGTAATGACTGTGCCACCACCATTGATGAAAGCCTGCTGGTTCCGGTTGCCATGGCTACCGGTGGTGCTACCTCAGGCGGCCCTCCGTGTCACGCTCGGGCAACAACCGCCGGTAATCACAATGATTTAATAAACCAGGGAACGATCCTCAATTTCCTGTTTGCGTCGTTCATATTCCTGCTCGTTTATACGACCTTCACGATAATCTTCCCGCAGTGAATCCATGGCGCGTTTGTTGGAGTATTCGTAGGCGGCACCACCGACAATCGCACCAGCTGCCACCTCTCTCGTTGAGCACGCTGTTGGTCCAAGAGAGAGGGTCGACACTGCTAACAAAATAACCAGACCAAGTTTATACATGGCATACCTCACTTAAATGCTCCAGACCGCAAGTCTCCCCCTGTCAACACGGGATCGGTTTTTGCGATAACAAAGGCTATGCAAGGGTGTGCCGGACCGCTTGCAGAGTTGTGGGAATATCAACTCAATAAGCCTTGTCCTTCTGTTCCTGATGCTCAGTCGGCTTATTATCCTCCATCTGCTCAAAGGCACTGAACTCTGAACGGCTGAGCCGATGATCGCCATCAGTATCAAGATTCTCCCAATCTTTAACCATGGGTTCATTGTATTTCAGCGCCTCATCCTTGGTGATGGCTCCATCCATGTTTTCATCCAGCAGGGCAAAATTGTCCGAGCGGATATCCAGATCGCTCAGCAACTGGTCATCTTCCAGATCCAGGTATTTCGCATCATTGTAGGGCTTGGCATTTTTGGGGTCGTATTCGTTCATCGATGTCGCGATGTACAGTTTATCGTCGCGATAATCCACTCGATCCAACGCTATCGGAGTCAGTGTGTCACCAATTCCAAACAGACCGCCCACTGAAATGACGGCATATAACTTGTTCGTCTTTGAGTCCAGCACGACTTTATTCACTTCGCCGATCTCCTCGCCCTTCATGTTATACAGATCCATGCCTTTCAGTTGGCCAACCTGTCGATTCAACAGCGCACCGCTTACCACCGGGCGGGTATAGTCCATGGTTTTATCCGGCTCACGCCGATCGAGTGCACTTGCTTCCGGGGTATCATTACCGGCGGCAAGAACCCCTGAGCTCAATACCAGTGAAACTGCCGCAAAGATCAACTGTTTTCGAAAAGATGTTTTCATCTGTCTTCTCCATGGTTTCCCTGTTTCGATGTGGTTCAAGATATGGCACCCGGATCAATACCGTGTGACATTTTACTGATATTTTGAAGTGAGCAATTCAGATGCCATTTTTTATGGCTTGGTCATTCCATACTCTAAGTACGGGGCAATGGTGGGGAATTCAGGCGGACCAGATCAGAACAGGAAGATGACCGACTATGGGGAAATTATGCGCGCGCTATCAATACAGTGGGGGATTTAACCCGGCGTTGGGGCATATCTAACGGATGATGGTCAACAGGAATAGTGAAAAAATTACTGTTCAGTGTGCCTTTTTCATTCCCTGACCAACCCCTTAGTTGCTTTCAGCCTATAGGTTGGGGCGAGCCTGGGAAACCAGGCGGCTTGCCAGTTTAACCGGGACGATCCTCGAGGACTTTAATGCGCTGTTGAAGTTTTTCCAGGTCAATTTTATATGCAGCATTGTTAATGCCTTTTGGGATGGTACAAATAAGTTTTTCTCCCTGGTATACACGGATATTGTTCCGGTCAAAACCAAAACTCGGATTGAAAGATGTGGTTTCAGTACTGGAGCCTCCCAGCGATTGTAATCCTTTGACTATGTCTGCGGTGGCAAAGGCTGTGGCGGCGATTGCCAGGCTCACGGTCAGTCGGCTTGCATCTGACTCACCCAAGGCGACCCATGCCAAAGTGACGGCAAACACAAATTCCAGGAATATAAAAAACCTTGGGTAGCGGGATTTGATATGAAAAAGTACGACGCCGAATGACAGGAACGACAAAGCTATTCCCAGTTTGATGATGGGGTTTGCAACCCAGTCCTTAACCAGAGGCCACAAGCCGACTGTCCCTGCGGATAACAGAATGGAGCCCACGGTAAAGGCGATGAGCAGGACCGATAAGACAATGCTTATGACCAGTAGGATTGTGATGAGTAGCGCTGAGGATTGTGTTGTTTTCGGGTCGCTGTCCGCTTCAGAAGTCTCTGTTTTTGACATCTCATCAGGCTCCTACAATTGGTTGGCTTTGTAACGTCCTAAAAATCAGCTTGAGATGTGGGCGTCTGTCTTAATTGTATATGTCGTACTTAAAATATTTTTAAGCTTGATGCCGGTTTATAGAATATATTCCATTCATCTACAACTTCAGTCATGTGCATGGCCACGACAAGCCTGTTTCAAAATGCACTACACCTTACCAGGTGTAGACTCAATACAGTCTAGCTCTGAGAATGGGATGACCGGGACTGATCACAGTAGTAGCAGCGCAATAAACGGCATGACCAGGAAGGCCAGAAGTGTCTGAAAAGTGATTATGGATGCCATGGCAGCGGTATCCCCGCCCAATTGCCGAGCCAGAATATAGGCGGATGGGGCGGTCGGTACCATGAAACAGATAGCCAGGGCACCAGCGGATACGCCAGAGAGGCCTGTGACAACAATGAGCAACGCCGTCGCGGTGGGTTTCAATCCGAACTGGATAATTGAGGAAACCAGGATGGGGCCGATATGTCCGCGTACTGCTTCCGGTTTCAGGGCGGCGCCCACCGCGAGCAGGCCGAATGGCAGGGCAGCGCGGCCGATGATCTCCAGGATATCTTCTGCTATACCGGGCACCCCGATACCGCTCAGGCTCAGGAGCCAACCCAACGCACAGGCAAGGATCAAAGGGTTTCCTATTACGTCACGAATGATGGGTTTCCACCCCTTGCGTGAGCGCGTGCCCCAGACGGCAAAGGCGGAGATGCAAAGCAGGTTGATCAGAACGATCATGAATCCGGCCGTCACCGCACCCATCGCCAGCCCGTCCACACCAAAAAAGGCCTGGGCCACCGCCAGCGCGATATAGGTGTTGAAGCGGACACCGCCCTGGAAGATCGACGTGAAGGTTGCGCCATCCACCGCTGCGCCAAATTGCCGCCAGGCGATGAGCAGTGCCGCGGCCAATAGCAGGGTCCCCACTACCACCAGCAGCATGGCCGACCAAGGGGCTCCCGCGAGGCTCTGATTGCCCAGGGTGCGGACAAGCAGTGCGGGGAAGAGGACGAAGTAGGTCAGCTTCTCCATCCCGGACCAGGCGTCGTCGGGTAAAAAATGGCTCCGCTTCAGGCTGTATCCGATCAGAATCAGGACCAGGATAGGGGCCAGGGCCATTGCGATATCGCTCATCGGGCCATCGTCACTCGTTGGTTGCGCCAAGGTTGGGATTATTCCGGTTATAAGTCGGGTCGTCCAGTTGGCAGAGAGGTTATGCTGTATCCGGCTGGTCCATTCTTTAACGATATTTTATGCAACGGGGTCGGCCGTCCTTGACGTTTGGATGAACGACCCCGAAATCCAGCCTGGGCTCATCGACCCTGGCAGTCGCGTTGCCCAACGGACTCTAATTCTGCGGTTCAATTCGATGGATTGCCCAACGCCTCCCGCTCCAGGCGCTGTTTCAGCTCGGCATCCAGGCCAAGATGTTCGGCCAGATGGTCGAGATAGGTCCGTTCGAGAAACCCGCTTTCGCCAATCACCAGTGCGCTGGCGAGATAGACCTCGCTGGCCAGCAGTTTGTCACCCGCGACTTCCGCGGCGATCGCCTGTGGATCGAGCGGGGTGTGCAGTTCCGCCTCCACCCAGGTGCGTAGTGACCCTTCGCCGCCGTGGCGTACGATCTCCTGATCGATCAGGGCGCGTTCACGTTCGTCAATATGACCGTCAACCCGCGCCGCGGCCAGCACGGCGCGCAGCACGACGCGGCTCTCGGTGGCCGTGTTTGCCACGGGCGCCGGTGGGCTGCTGTCGGATGCTGCGGAGTTATTCTGGTTGTAGGCGCGCCATGCCATGGCTCCCAGCGCGGCCAGGCCGCCGTATGTTGCCAGCTTGCGGCCGGTCTTGCTGCCCAACAGCAGACCGACCAGGCCGCCGGTGGCTGCGCCCTTGCCATAGTCCGTGATACCTCCTTGCGATCTGGTTATTCCGGAATCGTTGAGAAACGACTTTCCGGCACCAAGCAGTTGATCAAGCAAGCCTCGGGTATCCATTTTGAACTCCTTACAGGGATAGGTTGAAATAGCGAATTATTACTCGAACTGCTGAACTGAAGCTGAATTGCGAATCAAATCGTAGCGTGCATGTGGTTTGAGTCGTGATGTTGGGGGGGGGTCCTTATCCCGACTCAGTCCGTAGGTTGGGGTGAGCCTGCGAACCCCAACGGTTTGCAGTTACAGTTATCGCAGTAGCGGTTATCAGGGTGTCGGGATTCGTTCCTCATCCCAACCTACGAGCTAAACCAATCTTCATCTTTGTCTCACGCAATCCATGGGTTAGAGTTCAATTGCGAACCCCAACATTTTGCAAGTAATAGGTATCAGAGTGTTGGGATTGGTTTCTAATCCCAATCTACAATCGGTCATACCAATCGATCACTTGTTGCTGACTGCCCGTTATCGCTTCCCCATGATCGACCCCAGTACCCCGCGAATGATCTGCCGGCCGATGCTGCTGCCCACGGCGCGGGCGGCGCTTTTGAAGAAGGACTCCATCACCGACTGGCGACCGCGACCGCCGCTGCTCTTTTTCTCCTTGGCGAGCTCTTTCTGGCGGGCCTGTTCCACGTCGGCGGCTTTCTGCTCCTCGGCCAGTTTGGCGGCGCGTTCGGTGAGGATCTCATGGGCCGACTGACGATCCACGCCCTTGTCGTAGATGCCGGCGACCAGTGAGCCGGCCATGATGGTCTGGCGCAGCGGTTTGGTGATGGGACCGATCTGGCTCTCGGGAGGCCGGATCAGGGTGCGCTCGACCATCTGCGGGCGGCCCTTGGCGTCCAGGGTGGAGACCAGCGCCTCGCCCAGTCCCAGTTCACTGATCACCTGTTCGGTATCCAGCGCCGGGTTGTCGCGGAAGGTCTGGGCGGCGGCGCGCAACGCCTTCTGGTCCTTGGCGGTGTAGGCACGCAGGGCGTGCTGGATACGGTTGCCGAGTTGCCCGAGCACGCTGTCCGGGATGTCCAGCGGATTCTGGGTGACGAAGTAGACCCCGACCCCCTTGGAACGGATCAGCCGGACCACCTGTTCGATCTTGTCGAGCAGCGCCTCCGGGGCGTCGTCGAACATCAGGTGGGCCTCGTCGAAGAACAGCACCAGTTTGGGTTTTTCCGGGTCGCCCACCTCTGGCATCTGTTCGAACAGCTCCGAGAGCAGCCAGAACAGGAAGGTGCTGTAGAGTTGCGGGGCGTTCATCAACTGGTCAGCGGCCAGGATATTGATCACTCCCAGCCCGTTCTCGTCGGTCTGCAGCAGGTCCGGGAGATTGAGTGCCGGTTCTCCGAACAGCAGGGTGCCGCCCTGGTCCTCCAGGCTGATCAGGCGACGCTGGATGGCGCCGACGCTGGCGGCGGATACATTGCCGTAGAGGGTGCGAAATTCTGCGGCGTTCTCGGCCACGAACTGCAGGATGGCACGCAGGTCCTTGATGTCCAGCAGCAGCCAGCCGTTCTCGTCGGCGACCCGGAACACCAGCGCCAGCACCCCCTGCTGGGTATCGTTGAGATTGAGCAGACGCGCCAGCAGCAGTGGCCCCATCTCCGAGATGGTGGTGCGTACCGGGTGGCCCTGTTTGCCGTAGATATCCCAGAAGGTGACCGGGAAGCCTTTGAAAGTGAAGTCATCCAGCGGCATGCGATCGAGCCGCTCCTGGACCTTGGGATGGGATTTGCCGGGCTGGCTGAGACCGGACAGGTCGCCCTTCACATCGGCCAGGAATACCGGCACCCCGATGCGGCTGAAGGATTCGGCCAGCCCCTGCAGGGTGACGGTCTTGCCGGTGCCGGTGGCGCCGGCGATCAGGCCGTGACGGTTGGCCATTTTCGGCAGCAGCCCGACATCTTTATCACTGCAACCCACGTAGATCATCTGTTCCACTGTGAACCTCTCCTTTGATCAAATAAGTCGGGACCCCTGTATTCCGGATCTGGAGTGACTACCAGCCGCCACCACCGCCACCGCCTCCGCCGCCACCGGAGGAGCCACCGCCGCCACTGCCGGATGATGAGCCTGGCGCGTGGGAGGATGATGAGATGGCCGAGCTCATGGCACTGCCCACGGCACCGCTGAAGCCGGTCAGGTTGTGGCTGTTCCAGCTTTTGCCGCTGTACCAGGCTGGATGATAAGCGTGACCATCCTGTCCGGCGGCGGCCAGCACCTGACTGAAGCGCTCCGCCCACTGCTGCTCGACTCCCAGTGCCAGGGCATAGGGCAAATACGCCTCGAACAGCGCCGGTGTCTTGTCCGGCGGATGCTTGAAATTCAGTTCGTCCTGTTCGGCAACGCCAAGATACTGCTTGAACCCTTCCACCTTCTGCAGCAGTTGCTGGCCGGCCCGGGTCGGGGCCTTGAGCCATTCATAGAACAGCACATTGATGGCGATGGCGAGCAGCAGCATCAGGGTGAAGGGGAGTGAGATGGCGAAGGTGAGCATGCCGATGCCGAACACTTCACCGGCAAAGAAGGGAAGGGCAAACAGGGTACTGCCAATCGCCTTGGCATAGCTGCCGATACCGGAACTGCGCGCATCGCGCCAGGACTGGTAGATGCCCACCGCCATCTTGAACACCGCCACGCTCCAGATCGAGAGCCAGACCATCATGAATGCGCCCATGATCAGCTTCTCTTCCGACCCGACGTTCCACAATCCGGCGCCGAGCAGGGCCAGGGTGATCAGCAGGCCCGGTACGATAAAGCCGCTGTTGGTGACGAAGTAGGTCTTTTCGTAGTCCCGCTTCAGTGAGGTCTTGTGGGCCTCCAGCGCCTTGGACATTTTCTGGTGATTGGTGTGGTGCAGTCTGATCTTGTGGTTGCCGCCGCCAAACAGGGCGCTGGCAATGGCACCTTCACCGGGGGCCAGGGTCGGCGTCTTGCCGGTCTTCTCCAGGGTGAATTTTCCCGCCTTGTCTTCCTTGATTCTCAGGTAACCGCTGACCGCCATGTTGACCACGGCCGCACCGAAGGCCTGGTGGTCATAGCCCATCTGCTTTATGTAGCGCATGGCGGCGGGAGAGTAGCCTTTGGGTGGGGTGTAGAGCGGGATGATGACGCCGATATCCGGGTCGCGCCCGACCCGGTACCAGATTGCCGTGAAGTAGCCCAGCAGTAACAGAATGCCGCCACCCGCGATCAGAAAGCCTTGGTTGTCGGAGAGAAACCAGGTCAGGCGCTGTTGTGTGTCCGGCTCAATCACATGGCCTTTGGGCCAGCTGGTGACCAGGGTCAGGCCATGGTGCACGGGCAGGGGGGTAGTGGTCTCGAACAGGGCATCCCCGTTTCCGTCCACCCGGGCACTATACTGTTTGCCCCGGTCGCCCTTGGCGCCGGTATAACCCTCCACCTGAATAGCATCGACAGGTATGTCCGGCGGCAGGGTGACCCGGGCGGCGGCCCGCTCGATGGGGAAGTCCCAGCCGTTGCCGGTGACGTTCCAGTAGAGTTCGTCATGGTCATCGAAGAAGCCGAGTTGCCGGTTGGTACGGTAGCGCAGGGTATAGCGATAGACACCCGGTTTCAGGATGACGTTCTTGTTGCCGACGTAGATGCGGATACCATTGCTTTGGGCTTCCGTGTGGTAGGGTTCGGTGTGACCGTCACGCCGTACCTCCAGCAGTTCGAAGCCGACCCGGTAACGGTTGCCCAGCCGGTCCTTGTAGTCGGTGGGAAAATCACGAAAGATACCGCGTCGGATCTTGTTGCCCTCGGCGCGCACCTCGATGGCCTCTTCCACCACCATGCTGCCGTCGCGCTGTACCTGAATGTCACTGAAGTAGTCGAGTATGCGTTCCCGAGTCATACCAGGGTTGGACAGGGCCAGCAGCAACGGCAGGCACAATCGCAGGATGATCCTGGCCACTAACGTACCTCCGGTGGGTCGACTTCCACGGTACTCTCCAACTCAAAAAAGGCGGCAGGATGGAAGCGGAAAAAGCGGGCTACCAGCAGGTCAGGGAAGGAGTCGATACGCACGTTCAGATTGCGCACCGCGCCGTTGTAGTAACGGCGCGCATACTGGATGTGGTTTTCCACGTCGCTGAGTTGCCGTAGCAGATCCAGGTATTGATCGCCGGCCTTGAGATCGGGATAGGCCTCGGCAATCAGCAGCAGGGAGCGGACCTGATCACTGAGGCCGCTCTCCAGGCGTTCCCGTTCGCCCGGCGTGGTGGTGGCCGCGGCCGCACTGCGCAGATGGGTGATATGATCAAGGGTGGACTGCTCGTAGTGACTGTAGGCTTGCACCGCGTCCACCAGCTTGGGGATCAGGTCGTGGCGCCGTTTCAACTGCACGTCGATATCGCTCCAGGACGCCAGTACCCGGTTTTTATCCCTGACCAGTTTGTTGTAGATGATGATTGCCCAGACAACGAGGGGCAACAGCAGCAACAGCATGATTTCCATCGCGCCCGTGATCCTGTTTGTTATCTTGTTCTATCCGGTGTAACCGGTGACTGATTCACGCCTGATCTCAGTGTGCGTGCTCCCTGACGGGATTTCAAATTTTTCTTTGTGCAGGGGGCCGCGCGTAGGGGAATAATAGGCCGGTCACCGGGGGAGTGATCAGCTGAACTGCAATTCGAAACCGCGTCCCATTAGCTGTCTCGCCTCCTGTTCCAGCTCGGCACGGGGCAGGGTGTGGGTGGTGAGCCAGTGATGGGGAAAAGTCAGCTTCAGGTGGTTGTCGGCGACCTCGATTGCCACCTTCACCAGGGTGGCGGCAGAGCGTGCCCGGTGCAGCAGTACGGAAAGGCGTAACAGGATGCAGAGGCGCAGGGTGGTGAGGGAGATATCCTGCGGCAGTTCATTAAAGACATCGAAGGGGAACTTGCGACGGTGGCCGCGGATCAGGGCCGACAGCACCCGCTGTTCCTGGCGTGAGAAGCCTTGCATGTCGGAGTTGGCGATCAGGTAGGCGCCGTGTTTGTGGTACTGACTGTGCGACACGGTCAGGCCGATCTCATGCAGGCGGGTGGCCCAGCAGAGCATATCGATATATTCGCCTTCACGCAGTTGCCAGGCATCCGCCGCCTGGTTGAACAGGGATCGGGCGGTGGATTCGACGCGGTTGGCGTGTTCCATATCCACGTCATAGCGGCGGCACAGGGCGCGCACGGTGCTTTCCCGCACATCCTCGTACTGGGTGCGGCCCAGCATTTCGTAGATCAGGCCCTCTCGCAGCGCCTTGTCGGAAACCTTGAGCTGGCTGATGTTCAGCGCCTTGAACACGGCGCGCAATACCGCGACGCCGCCGGCAAATACCGCCTTGCGCTCACTGCTCAGGCCCTCCAGCTGGATATTGTCCACATGGCCCGTTTCAATCAGCACGTTGCGCAGTTTTTTCAGTGCCTGATAGGTAATACCTTCTTGCTCACCGGCCCATCCGGCGGCCTGGACTACCTTGTTAATGGCCCGGATGGTGCCAGAGGCGCCGACCGCCACTTCCCAGCCGGCGCTGCGGTATTCGTTCTTTACCGGCAGCATCTCCAGCGCACCGTTCAATTCGGCCGAGCGCATGGCCTCGGCGCTGATATTGCCGTCGCTGAAGTGCCAGCGGGTCATGTTGACGCAGCCCATGTGAATACTTTCCGTGCGGCGTGGCTGGAAGCCGTCACCCACAATCAGTTCGGTACTGCCGCCGCCGATGTCGATGACCAGCCGGCGTTCGTTGCCGGCGGCCAGCCCGTGGGCCACGCCCAGGTAGACCAGACGCGCTTCCTCGCGGCCGGCAATGATCTCGATTGGATGGCCCAGGACCGCTTCGGCTTCTGCCAGAAAGCGGGTGGAGTTGCGTACCTGGCGCAGGGCACTGGTGCCGACCGCCCGGACACTGCCGTGGGGGAGTGATTTGAGGCGCTGGCCAAAACGCTCCAGGCAGTCCAGGGCGCGCGCCTCGGTCTCCGGGGTCAGCTCCTTGTTCTCCTGCAGACCGGCCCCCAGGCGCACCATTTCCCGCAGCCGGTCGATTACCTGGAAATTGCCGTTGTCCACCTTGGCCACGATCATGTGAAAGCTGTTGGAGCCGAGATCCACCGCCGCAACGGTGTCTGACAAGTTGGCGATGTTGGCAATATAACGCAGCATGGGATTGGAGCTTTATGACAAACGGGACCGGCATGCTACCACCGGATCTAGTCGATTGAAACCGCGGTATTGATTGCCGCTGCACCGCCTGTCGGGCCTGTCTGCTGGAGCCTCGCTGTGCCTGGGTTTGGCAGGCCCGCGGATCGGCCGGATCATTTTTTCTGTCCCAGACTACGCAGTTGTCTGGGGGGCAGCAGCCAGATCATTTCAGCCGAAGCAGGTTTGGGGGTGTCCTTGAACTGCAGCAGACAGGCCGCGCCACGCTTGAGTTGCAGGAAGTTGAAATGGGATCCGTTGGTATACCAGGAGATGAGTTCGGACAGGTCCGGCTCATGGCCGATCAGCAGCGCCGTACTCTGCGGAGGCAGATCCGCCAGCAAGCTGTTCAGCTTGGCGGGATCCGATCCCGGGTTCAGTTGGGTAATCGCCTTGCGGGTGGCCTCCGGGTAGAGTTCACCGATGAGATCGGCGGTCTGAATGGCCCGAACAAGGGTGCTGCTGAAGATATAATCGGCGATGGGTTCGACCCGCTTGAGTCCCTGACGTGACTGTTCAATACGCTTGATGCCTTTTTCCGTCAGCGGTCGGAGTCCATCATTCTTACTGATTTTGGCAAACGCGGTCCGGTCTTCGGCGATGGCGTGTCTGATGAAGATAATTTTCATATCTGCTGGGTCGGTCAGTCCGGTTGAACAGAGAAAACAGGTTAAAATATAAGATTACACTGGTTTTTCATGATATGGCACCTGTTTGTCGGGGCATTTGTCACTGTCTTGTCAGTGTATATTTATACCATGTAGTCATGACCCCTTGGTTATACGGATAACAGCATGAATTATTGCAGCCAGTGCGGCAACACCATCGAAATCAGGATACCTGAAGGCGACAGCCGGGAGCGTCACGTCTGCAGCAGTTGCGGGGTGATCCATTACCAGAACCCCAATGTGGTGACCGGTTGTATTCCCGAGTGGGAGGGTAAGGTGCTGCTCTGCCGGCGCGCGATTGAACCGCGCAAGGGTTACTGGACCCTGCCGGCCGGATTTCTGGAAAACGGTGAGTCGACCCAGCAGGGGGCGCTGCGTGAGACCCTGGAAGAGGCCAATGCCCGGGTCGCGGTCGGGCCGCTCTATACTTTGTTCAGCCTGCCGAGTATCAGTCAGGTCTATATGCTGTTTCGCGGGCCATTGCTGGATCTGGATTTTTCACCCGGCGACGAGAGCCTGGAGGTGCGGCTGTTCGGGGAGGCCGAGATCCCCTGGGAAGAGCTGGCGTTTCAAGTGATGGTGGAGACCCTCAAGTACTACTTCATGGACCAGCGCAGCGGGGTTTTCCGTCTGCGTTCCGGGGTGATAGAACGTCTGCCTGGTGAGCAGCGGCGCTACCGCACCACCCTGCACGAATAGTCAAAATCAGGTAGGCGCGTAGACCAGCCGCACGTTGGTGGCGATCAGGCCTTCATCCACATCACTCTCCTTGAGATAGAACTCGACAATGGTCTCCCGGTTCATCAGCAGTTCCGCGGTGACTTCGTCGGCCAGCTCATTGATGTGACAGAAGACACTCTCGTAGGGAGACTCCGGGGCGCGTGGATCGGTGATCCAGAGGTTGGGAGATATTTCACGGATAAAGCGCAGGAAGCCGTACCCCTTGTCCTGGAACCATTTGGTGCAGACGCCGCGCACGCAGGAGCCGGGTTTGCCCCATTCATTCCGCGGCTCATGAGAGAACGGCAGCAGATCCGGTATCAGATAGCCGCGATAGAAGGCGTCGGCCTGACGCTGTAGCTGCTTGGAGACGTTATTGAAGCCCAGCAGTTCCACCCGGCAGCCGCGATTCTGTAGAGCGGTGACCACCTGGAGAAAGTCTCCGTCGCCGGTCACCAGCAGGATCAGGTCCAGGTTCTCCGCCTGCAGCATGGCGTCCACCGCCAGATCCAGGTCGGCATTGGCCTTGGTGGTGATGTTGCCCTCTTCGTCGGTGTAGCGCTTAACGTGCTTGACAATAATTTTCCAGCCGTAGTCGCGCACCATCTGCTGATAAATATTGGATTTTTTTGCGTATTCGTTGTCGTCCCTGGCGCGCTCCTGGTCAAACGCGAGGTAGGTGTTCAGGCGTAGCAGGGTACCGTTATCGCGCGCCGCGAAACGACGCAGGATGTCGTAACGCAGCTGGTAGCCGCCGTTGAACTTGACGTTTTCCGCGTCGACAAAAACACCAACTTTAAGCATCTCTTGAATCCATTGTTTTATTTTTTGGGGAGTAACGATTCGGTCTTCGACAAGCAACCAGGGTGTGCATAGACGACGTGCCCCACTCTACGCACTAAGATTATCCATTCTCGAGGGAAACCCATAATACATCAAATGGTCAGCGGCGGCTCAATTGCCGGCAATGCCTCCTGTTCTGTGGATGCGCTGACCAGACTCTCTTCCAGAATTTTCAGATACTGGATAACGACTCCCTGGGTATTGTCAATATTCTCGTTCAGAATGCCGTGCCGCTGTGAGTGCACGAACTCTAGCCGTTTCAGCTTGCTGCTGATTTTGTCATAAACCCGGTTTGCACTGTCTGGTACCACCACGGGGTCCTCGTCACCCTGGATGATCAGGGCAGGGCAGTGTACATCCTGCAGGCGCTTTACCAGCTGGTTGACCATCAGGCGCAGCTCGAACAGGGAGTGTACTGGCATGGTGCTGTAGTTGATGTCCGGGTGTTCGGTGTCGTTTGGACGAAACGGCATGATCCCTTCATAGGCGCGCAGCCAGCTCACCAGCTTGTTGGCATGATGCACCAGTGGCACGAATATCATATTTTTGTTGCGGAACTTGACCGGTGTTGAGATGGCCACCACACCGGCCAGTCCGTCCGGCTGTTCGGCCGCCTGCAGCAGTGCAAGGGCACCGCCGGTGGAGAAGCCGACCAGACAGATATCGTCACAATAGCTCTGCATGATGCGGTAGGCCCGCTGTACCGAAGTGAGCCAATCTTCCCAGCTGCGTTCGCGCAGATCCCAGGGTGAGGTACCGTGCCCCTTCAGCCGTGGACCGATGACGGCGAATCCCAGATGTCCCAGCTTTTCGGCAAACAGCCTGACCTCGGCCGGTGAGGCAAGGAACCCGTGTACCAGTACAACACCCAGGCGGTTGGGCTTTTCCGGCAGAATCAGGAATGGATCGGCGCTCCGGGTGGCCGTCTCCCGGCTGTTCACCTCCTGGTGCCGCGGCTTGGAAAAGCTGGCTTTGTCCCATTGATAGGCCATTCGCTCATCATCAAAATAGAGCTCGGCAAGCTGCACCGGACCGGTCGTTTCCGCGCGGCTGATTACCCTGTCGATCGCCTCGTTCATGCCGGCAACCGGGCGCGCTTCGTTGGCATAGACCTCGATCATGTTCTCAAGCCGGATCTGATCGAATTCATGCTCCTGGCACAACTTGGGCATAAACAGGTAGTGGCCGCCTTCCTGCTCGATCAACTCCAGTTGTGCGGCCGTAAGGAAGAACTGATCGAGGCCGGCACACTGGCCCATCATCAGCTCGCTATAACAGTCGGGGTTTTTGAGACTGCGCTGCAGATTGATCCGGGGCAGCCTCTGCACGGACTTGACGGCCAGATAGAGCATACGATGGAACAGGTTCACATCAACCGCCTGCTGTCCCTGCTCCAGCAGCCGGTAGATGATCAGTGCCGCCAGATGACTCAGGTTGATGGTCACCTCGCTGTAGATCGCTTTCATGTAGTCGTTGCGCAGGCGCAGGGCATTCTGGCGCAGACGACTGGTGAGCAGGCGATGTTTCAACGTCCGCTGGGATGCCTCACGGCTCAGCAGTTCATCCAGCGATTCCATGTTCGGGGCTAACTGTTTAACGATCGGCCGGACCCACCAGCTCCAGTAATCCCGGCTGTACAGCATATCCCCCAGGTGGATATCCATGTCGGTGTTTTTCAGCAGTATGTTGCCTTCGATCAGCAGTTCTTCCGAGAGGCGGCGACTGATGCCGCGATTGATCAGTTCAAATCCGCTGTGCAGCAGATTGTCGCTGACCCGCATCGGATAGAATGTGATGTTTGCCGGCACAATGGTGGAGGGCCGCTCTACCGCCGACTGCAGAGCCTCTGGTGTCGCAAACTCCAGCTTGTTCATCCAGTGGCTGATGAGTGACTGATTGTCCTGTTCAAAGGCGAGCTGTATCGACTGTTTAAGAATATCCACCGCCAGTGACAATACCGCTGCGCCGGTATGGTGTTTTCTGCGTTCCAGGGCGGTGCGCGAATAGATGCTGTAACCGCCCCGTTTATCCTGGGATCGCCGGTCCTTTACCATGCCGCCTTCGGGGAAAATAATCACCTTGTACCCGCGCAGGATCTCCTCCGCCAGATAGGGTATCAGCCGCGGATGGTTGTGTGGCACGGCGCCCACGTTGAGCAGATAGTTGGCCAGGGTGTCATCCCCGGCGAAAAACTCGCTGGAAGCAATTGCGCGGCAATAGGCTCCGGTTTCCTGATAGATCAGATACTGGGGGATGAAGGTTTCAAATCGGGCGAAGTGATTGAACAGAAAGATCTCGCCCTCGGCCACCTGCCCCCGGTCGTGATGCATCTTGATATTGACGCTTAACAGCCGCTTGATGGTGGAAAAGATGCGCACCGACCATTGGTAGGTGGAGATATTGATTTTTACTTCGTCCTGCCGATCCGTCAAACCGGTCCCCCCTGACACGGATGCCTTGGCCGCTGAGTTCCTGTAAACAAAGTGATACCGCTCAAGGCTGACTCTCCCGATTGTTTTATAGCAAAAAGTATAGGCCTTGATGAGTGCCGTGTCTGCTGTCGTGGCGGAGGGAGTGCGCTAATGGGGGAGGAGAGAAAGGTTTGATCGAACAAGCCCGGTCCCGGTTGACCAGGGTGGTCGGTGAAACGATCCCCGGCGACCACGGGGCGCCTTATGGCTCTTTGTTGACTGGCTGAAACCCAAAAAAAGGCGGCCCCGTTGCCGGGGCCGCCCTGTCTCGGTCATGCGCGCCGGAATTACTTGTTGGCACGATTCTCGATCAGATCATCCACCACACCGGGATCGGCCAGGGTAGAGGTGTCGCCCAGGGTGTCGATCTCGTTGCAGGCTACCTTGCGCAGAATGCGACGCATGATCTTTCCGGAGCGGGTTTTGGGCAGGCCGGGTGCCCACTGGATCAGGTTGATCTTGGCGATCGGCCCGATCTCGTCGCGCACCAGTTTGACCAGTTCGGCCTTCAGTTCGTCGGTCGGTTCAACACCGGCCATCGGCGTGACGTAGGCATAGATGCCCTGACCGGTGATGTCATGGGGATAGCCCACCACTGCAGCCTCGGCCACCTTTTCGTGCAGGACCAGGGCTGACTCGATTTCGGCGGTACCCAGGCGGTGGCCGGAGACGTTCAGCACATCGTCGATACGGCCGGTGATCCAGTAGTAGCCATCCTTGTCGCGGCGTGCACCGTCCCCGGTGAAGTAGTTGCCGGGGTACTGGGAGAAGTAGGTATCCTTGAAGCGCTGATGATCGCCATAGACCGAACGCATCATGCCGGGCCAGGGACGTGTCATGATCAGGGCACCTTCGCACTCACCTTCCAGTACCTCTCCGGTGGTGGCATCAACAATTGCCGGCACCACCCCGAAGAACGGCATGGAGGCAGAGCCCGGTTTCAGGTCGGTGGCGCCGGGCAGCGGGGTGATCAGATGTCCGCCGGTCTCGGTCTGCCACCAGGTGTCGACGATCGGGCAGCGCTCGCCGCCAACCACACGGTAGTACCACTCCCAGGCTTCCGGGTTGATCGGCTCACCCACGGAACCGAGCAGGCGCAACGAGGAGAGGTCATGCTTTTTCACCGGCTCTTCACCAACCCGCATCAGGGCGCGGATGGCGGTGGGTGCGGTGTAGAAGGTGTTGACCTTGTGTTTTTCGCATACTGCCCAGAAGCGTCCGGCATCGGGATAGGTGGGAATACCTTCAAACATCAGGCTGATGGCACCGTTGGCCAGTGGTCCATAGACGATATAGGTGTGACCGGTGACCCAGCCTACATCCGCGGTACACCAGTAGACCTCCCCCTCCTTGTAATCGAAGGTGTACTTGTGGGTCATGGCGGCGAACAGCAGATAACCGCCGGTGGTGTGAAGTACCCCCTTGGGTTGTCCGGTGGAGCCGGAGGTGTAGAGGATGAACAGGGGATCTTCCGCGTCCATCTCCTCAGGCTCGCAAGTGGCGGAGGCGTTGGCCATGGCGTCGTGATAGTAGATGTCCCGGCCCTCTTTCCAGGCTACCTTGCCGCCGGTGCGCTTGACCACCACGCAGGTCCGAACATTGGGGCAATCTTCCAGGGCGATGTCGGCGTTGGCCTTGAGCGGGACATTCTTGCCGCCACGCACCGACTCATCCGAGGTGATCAGGGTCTGGCAGTCGGAGTCCAGGATGCGGCTGGAGAGGGCATCGGGTGAGAAGCCGCCGAATACAATGGAGTGCACCGCACCGATACGGGTACAGGCCAGCATCGCCACGGCTGCCTCCAGGATCATGGGCATGTAGATACAGACGCGATCGCCTTTCTTGACCCCACGATCCTTCAGCACATTGGCGAATTTGCACACTTCAGTATGCAGTTCGCGGTAGCTGATCTTTTTGTCCTCATTGGGATTGTCACTCTCCCAGATGAGGGCGGTCTGGTCGCCACGGGTCTCCAGATGGCGGTCCAGGCAGTTGTAGGAGACATTCAGCTTGCCGCCTTGAAACCACTTGATGTTGGCCTCATTGAAATCCCAATCACTCACCTTGTCCCACTTTTTCGACCAGGTAAGAAACTCCTCCGCGGCATCGCCCCAGAAACCATCCGGGTCTTTCACTGAGCGCTGATACATCTCCTGGTATTTGGCCGCATTAATGTGGGCATGCGCAGCTGTCTCAGCACTTACCGGATAGACTTTCTCTTCGGACATGGCTTGTCTCCTTTTCTTTAAATTACATTGACCGACGGTTCGGTCGCTTCTCTCATTTAGTGTAGTTGCTCTGCTGAACTGCTTGGGATGATCCATGGATCATCCGGTTATCGGAAATATTAAAAATGTCCCAATTCATATTGCCGGTGAATCAACTTGTCCACCGGATTGTTGTATTCCGTCAATACTGCTGCGATTCTTCTGAATACTTCGGCGGTGGTGATGGCGTCACCCCGCGCAGTGTGCCTTCCCTGTACCTCTACTTTCGCGTAGTCGGCGACCTCTTCCAGTGTGTAGTGTCCAACCCGGCCGGTATGAACCAGATAGAGTAGCATGGTATCTAACCATGGATGTTTCAAATGGCAAAGCAACTCCCGCTGCAGAATCCTGTTCAGAAACCGGATATCGAATCCGATATGATGCCCGACCAGCACACTCTCGCCGATAAAATCGGCAATCTCCAGCATCACCTCTTCGATCAGCGGCGCGTCCTTCACATCCGCATCGGTCAGATGATGAATCCGGGTCGAGGCGGCCGGAATCTTGCGCCCTGGAAATATCAATGTATTGAACTCCCGGCCGGTCAGTTCAAAACCCTGCATCTCGATCAGGGCAATGGAACAGATCTCGTCTCCGGCATAGGCCTGCAGCCCGGTGGTCTCGGTGTCCAGCACGACAAACCGGGTCTCCTCCAGCGGCCGGGTTACCAGCTTTTTCGGATCGACTGACAGCAGGCGTCTATGCAATGCCAGCATCCCCGGATCGGACAGCAGTGCGCCCTTGCTCAGGGTGCGCCGGAATCCCGCATGTATTCTTCCAAATAACTCACCGAGTTGTTCACTTGCCATATCTATTCGGCATCCCCTGTCCGATGCGACACAATATCCGTATTTTTTACAGTGTTTCAGGCCATGGGCCGGAACGGATTGATGTCACCAAAACTGCTGGTCGGCTGTTTCCGCCACTCCTCATGTTTTTAGAATATATCTGTTGCGTAGTCGTCCTGCAGTTGCTCCTGAAATCGTTTAACCGCCCGCATCGCCATGCGCAGGGTGCTGCGTGACTGTGGGGAGAGGCGCTCCGGATTGATCAGCTTGTTCAATTCCCTGCCCGATTTTCCCTGTTCGATCTGGTGCGTCAGCAGCAGGTCCAGCAGCTCCTCAAACGCCTCCTGCACAGAGTCCTTGAAATCGGTGGATAGCTTTCCCACGCGCATCAATGCATTCAGCCGATCGGTGGTGTTCTGTGCTGCGATACCATTCTGCAGGGAGAAAATGCGCGCGGCGTCGGCAATAATCCGCAAGCCGTTGCGCTTGATATCGATATATTCACCCTGATCGTCCTTCATGGTAACCAATTGATTAAAGAAGCCGATAGCGGGTTTTCCCTCGGCGTCGTGATCCGACATCATCTTCAATAGCCGCGGTTTCTCCTTCAGTTCGGTCAACGCATGGCGGCGCAGTTCCGTGGTCAGGGAGTCGTCGCCGTACAGGGTGTCGAAATCAAATACCACATTGGACCAGCGTGCCGCCTTCTCGGTGGGATGGTCCGCGATATGGCTGATCTGTTGCTTCCATTTCGACAGGGTTTTGTTATAGAGCGAATTGCGCGCCATGATGGCGCCAGGGCAGAGCGGGTAGCCGATGCGATCAAGGTTCAGATTCAGTCGGTTACAGAAATGATCGAACCACTCCTTGACCGCCTTGCTTTCACTGATTGGGGTGTCTTCAATGATAATGCCGTTATCCTGGTCCGGATTGAGCAACATCTCCAGCCGCCCGCCGGAGCCCATGATCAGCACACTGAAACCGACCGGCGCCTTGCCCAGATCCCTGGTCTCCATCCAGCGCAGGGTTAGTTCCACCGCCCTGCGCTGGGCGATCAGGTGGTACTCGCTGAGCAGTCGGACCGCGCTGCTGGGACGGTGGTTGGTCTCCTGGATATCGATGGCGGCGTCCACCAGCAACGGTGTCAGACCCGCCAGCTCCTTGATGCTGTCGGCTTCGCGGAACCGGTTGGTCAGGGTGCTGGGGCGCGAGATAAGGATGCGCAGGATATCGGTCTGGGAGACGATGCCGATGGGGCACTGATCCTCCAGTACGATCAGATACTTGGCGCTGTGCCGCTTCATGATCTCCTCCGCCTCCCAGAGGGCGGTTTCGGGGTCGATCACGCGGGGGGTCTCTGCTGCCACCTGGGTTACCCGGTTCTCCGGTTCCGCGCCATTGAGCATCACCGCTTCAGCCAGTCCGGCATAGGTGAGTACGCCGCGCAGCAGGCCCTGGTCGTCGGTGACCACCAGGCTGCCGATTTTGCGCGCCTTCATGATGCCGAAGGCTTCCTGCAGGGTGGTTTCCGGGGTGCAGGAGGCGACGGGTGAGTGCATCACCCGGGTGACCGGCTGGGCCAGCACGCCGGTGGATATGGAGCGGTCCGGGCTGCGCTCCCGGAGTTTGGTGGCGATTACCCGGTTGAGTGCATTGAACAGCTCCGGCTGTGTCTCTTCGAGTGTCTTGAAGCGATCTTCCGGAATCGCCAGGATCTCCGACTGGCTGGTGGCTATGGTCTTGGTGGTGTAATCGTTCTTGTCGAGATAGTTGGCCAGACCGATCAGATCGCCCGGCAGCACCGTGTCCTGGCGCCCGGTGGGGCGGTGCATCACCACACTGCCGTCCAACAGGATGTAGATCTCCTTCTTGTACGCTTCGCCGGGACGAAACAGGGCCACCCCGCCGGGCAGGACGCGCCGGCTCGCACAGGCCACCAGTGCTCGCAGGGTCTCCATCGGGACATCCCTGAAGGTGCGGGTGGCGGCAAGTATCTGCTCGGTGGTGACTGTTTCTCTCTGCTGTTTCATGCGTTGGTTTTTTGTCTTTAATCCTTACTGTCGGCCCTCGCCGGCGCTGTTACCGGTGAGCGAAAACTGCTATTTTTCCCTTCCCGTTGATTTTCGACCTCCGTCGATGAAGGTGCACAATTGATCGATTGGATCTTCCTGCTGGTTACCGCCGTGATTGCCTGGCACGCCCTGACCCATCGCAATGAAGATGGCGGAAACGATATCGGCCATCTGCTGTTCGGTGCGATTGCCCTGCTGTTTTTTATCCGTGTCCTGTTTGTCGATATCCTCATGTTATTGTAGGAGCGGCGCCCTCGCCGCGAATCGGCCCGAGGGCGGGCCTGGCCTGACCACCATCCGGAGCAGCAGCGCTATTCAAGAAGATACGCGCGTTGCTGGTGGTCCTGTTCCGGGACCCGCATCAACCGCTCCGCTGGCGGCTTCGCCAGCTGCTCGGCCAGGTAGCGGGCGCGATCTGCTATGCTGGGCGGCCGCTCGGACTGATTGCGTAGAAACCGGGTGAGAAATCCCGGTCCTTCCGCCAGCTCGGGTTCCAGGCGCAAACCCTCCCGGTAATCGGACAGTGCCCCGGCATAGTCACCCAACTGATCCTTGAGGATGCCGCGATTGGCGAAGGCGACGCCCAGTGCGCGCCGATTCGATTCGGTTGTTCCCCGTGCAGTCTCGCGATCAATCGATTGGTCATAAAGAGCCAGGGCCAGCCGCAGCTGCTGGTTTGATTCCCGTTGCAGTCTGTCGATGTCAAATGCTTGCTTGGCCGGGTTCAGTCGTCCGGCATCGACGGACTGGCGTATGCCGATACGCATCAGTGCCTGTGCCTTGCCCCGCAGTGCGCCGATATTGTCCGGCTGCTCCGTGGAGATCCTGCTGAAGAGGCCCAGTGCCTGCTCGAGTTCGCCATCCTCCAGATATCTGCCGGCCGCCGCCAGCTCCCGTCCCAGCGCTGTCGATTCACCCGGGCCGCTGTCGTAGAGTGTCCAGCCTATCCACCCAACCGTGAGAACAATTGCCGTGTAGCGCAGTACCCGGTAGGTCTTCTCACCCATGGGCCGCACCGGAAATCGACAGATTGAAAAACCAGGAAAACAGTGTCACCAGAGGGAGACTGATAAAACGCGCCCGGTTTTTTTGTCCGCGCAGCTCTTCCGTGGCCAGTTCCCTGCCCAGTTTTCGCTGCAGCCGGCGCACACTGGTGACCCAGATGATGTTGCTGACCGGAAAGAACAGCAGCACTGCCAGCAGTGCGACCCAGAGATAGAACATCGGATTCATTGTCTGATTCAGCTCTTGGCCCCTGCCGGGGCTTCCGCTCCAATCTGGTACTACCTTAGTTTGATAAAGTACTTTCGTAGGGTGGAGAGGCGACAGCACATTCACCATTGCCTTGGTGGATGCGCCTACCGGCTTATCCACCCTACGAAACTGATGATATAAATCTTCATTCCCGCCTGACGCCGCGGGCGGCGATGGCGTCGGTGAGCAGGCCTGTCTCAGCCCGGTTTGTCCAGGTCCAGCTGGATATCGCCGATATCCTCATGCAGTGCCACCACCTCCTTGTGCGGCACGGTGGAGAGTTCCATGTGATAGGCGAGAAACCACATCATGGCGACCCCGAGTAGCCACCAGAGCAGTTGCCAGGCCCAGATCGAGGGCATGCCGAAGGTCCAGGTAGCGGCATTGGTGGGGTCGCCGAATATCCAGTTGCCGATCACCGCGCCGGGTCCGATGCCGAAGAAAAACCAGACCAGGGTGAGAATCCAGGCGGCCGGGATGAGACCGCGCTTCTCGGGAGCGAGCGAAGCGTGGTCGTGCAGAAAGTTGTGGAACACCATTCGGTGCTCGCGCTCGCTGCTGTTCTGGGTCATGGCAGAGATGATGATTGTCAGGCTGAAATTGAACAGGATGCCCCAGAAGGCGGAGTGCAGGGTCATCGGCCAGCGGCCCCAGGGCATGAATTCAGCGCCGATGCTCTCGGTCAGGGTGACCGCGATCAGTCCGGCGATCAGACCGACGGTGACGCCCTGCCGGGTCAGATAGGGCCACCAGCAGACGGCGATCAGGGCCGGCCACATCTGGAAGCCGTAGGCCACGGCCAGTCCGCCCAGCAGCACCAGTGCGTCGGTCGAGGTCGTGGCGACCACCAGCGCGGCGATGACAATCAGGATAACGCCGAGGCGGCCGTACAGCTTCTGCTGGGCATGGCTGGCATTGGGGATGATAAAGCGCTTCAGCAGGTCGCGGGTCAGCATGCCGCCTGCGGTGGACATATAGGCGGCGCCGGTGGACTGCATGGCGGCCAGGGCGCAGACCGACAGCAGGCCCACCATCCAGGGGGCGGTCTCGGACATCAGATAGACCAGTTGCGGTACCAGCATGTCGCCCCTGCCCTCGGATTGCATCAGGTCGATCCCGCCCAGACCGGCGCCCATGACATTGTTGACCAGGTCGGGGAAGCGGGTCATGAATTCGGTATCGGCGCCAAGGAAGTGGGCGCCGATACCCTGAATGGCGGTGAAAAACATGAGGATAAAGCCGATCACCAGGGAGGAGGCCCATACCTGCTGTGGAGCGAATGGTTCCGGACTCTTGTTGCCAAAGGCCCACATCGAGAAGGCCGGTGCCGACTGTATGCCCATCAGGCCGAACATGTAGGTCAGTATCATCACGCCGGTCCAGGCTCCGCCGATCGGCGCGCTGTCGGTGCCGAGGCCCGCACTGAACTGGATAACGCCGGGGATGGCGATGTAGGCGCTGTAGCCGTCCGGCGTGGTCTTGCCGAACATGGCCTTGCCGGTGGCCGGGTCGATCTGGGTCAGCGCGGCAATGCCCTGATTGAGACGGGTGAATCCGCCGATATCGTGCAGGGCGATAATGCCGATCACCGCAATACCGCCCCCCAGCAGGATCGCCTGGGCGGAATCGACATAGGCTACCGCCCGCAGGCCACCGGAGGCGACATAGATGATCACCACGATAGAGAGCAGCCACATGCCGACCGTGGTGCTCAGCATGTCATCGGTGAGCACGTTGAACAGGAAGCCGGAGGCGCGCAACTGGATACCGAGATAGGGCACCGAGAAGATCAGCGCCACCAGTACCACCAGGATGCGGATCATGTCGGAACGGAAGTAGTAGGCCATCATTTCGCCTGGAGTGATGAATCCGAAGCGTTTGCCCAGCATCCATTGGCGCTTGAGAAAGAGCACGCCGGTGAAAGGGATGGTGATGGCATAGAAGGAAGCGTAGGCGTACTGAAAACCGTCCCGGTAGATCAGGCCGGGGTGTCCCATGAAGGTCCACCCGGAAAACGACGTGGCGGTGGCGGCGAGGATGAACACCCAGAGCGATATCTGCCGTCCGGCGACGAAATAATCGCTGGCGGTCTTGGCCGACAGCGCGCCCTTGATACCCCAGAATATGCAGTAGGACCAGTAAAGCGCAACGAATACAAACAACCAGACAACCTTTGCGTCCATTGGTCGTATTCCCCCTCAGTAGTAAAAATCAAGTGGTGTTATTATTTCTGTTCTTTGAATCTGTTTCGGCGTGGAACGCTTGTCCGGGATTCAAAACAGTCGGTATTATGCGAGAAATGTGCCGGTAATTAAAGCTATTGAGCTCAATGACTTGGCCAATTTCATGACGCCTGTGTTACCCCTGCCCGTTACCATAAGTGACAATTCTGTGTGGTTCGGTAACAGACAGTCTCAGCCGCCGCCCTTCTTGCTTCTAGGGATGTCGAACCGCTGCCTTCTCTCCCACAGCGCCTTGCGGCTGATGCCGAGCCGTTTGGCCAGTTCTGTTTCGGTCAGCTGTTCCTGATTCTCCAGCACGAACTGGCGGAAATACTCCTCCAGCGACAGGTCAGCGCTTGCCGGATTCAGGCTGGCCGTTTGACTGGCGGCTGAATGGGCGCTCTCGATGGCCAGCAGGTCCGGGGTGATGACATCCTCTTCGCACAGGATGACCGCCCGCTCCAGGGCGTTTTCCAGTTCCCGCACGTTGCCCGGCCAGCCGTAGGTGGTGATGGTTTCAATGGCGGACTGATTCAGGGTCATGGGGGAGCGGTTGAGCTGTTTGCGGGTCTTCTCCAGCAGAAATATGGCCAGTTCCACCACATCGTGCCCCCGCTCTCTGAGCGGCGGCAGGTTGAGCTCCACCACCCGCAGGCGGAAGTAGAGGTCACTGCGGAATTCGCCCTCCTGGACGCGCTGTTTCAGGTCCCGATGGGTAGCGGCGATCAGGCGCACATCCACCAGTCGTGACTGCTCGGAACCGACCCGGCGGATCTCGCCGTTCTGCAACACCCGCAGCAATCGCGCCTGGGCCGCCAGGGGCAGTTCACCGATCTCATCCAGAAACAGGGTGCCCCCCTCTGCGGCTTCGATCAGTCCGGTTCTGGAGGCGTCGGCCCCGGTGAAGGCGCCTTTCTCGTGGCCGAACAGCTCCGATTCGATCAGGGTTTCCGGAATGGCGGCGCAGTTGACGGTGACGATTGGCGCGTCCTTGCGCAGACTCTGCTCGTGCAGGGCGCGCGCCACCAGTTCCTTGCCGGTACCGGACTCACCGAGGATCAGCACGGTGGTGTCGGTGGGGGCTACCTTGGTGACCCGCCGACACACCTCCTGCATCGCCGGACACTTTCCCACCATACCGTCGACCGGATAGGATTTGTCCAGATCTGATTTCAGTACCTCGGTCTTTCTGCCCAGCTTCTCCTGTTTCAGGGTGCGTTCGATCAGCATCACCAGTTCATCGTGATCGAACGGCTTGGCGATGTAGTCGATCGCCCCCTGTTTCATGGAATCCACTGCCGAGCGTACGCTGGCGTAACTGGTCATGATCAGCACCGGGACGCCCGGTGCGCGATTGATCACATCGGTACCGGGTACGCCCGGCAGCCGTACATCGGTGAGTATCAGGTTGAAGCTCTTCAGGTCGTATTTCTGTTCCGCTTCCTCGACCGATTCGGCTGTGTTTACCTTGTAGCCTCTGCGGGTGAGAAGTCGGTCCACGGCGTTGCGGATGACCGATTCGTCTTCAATAACCAGTATTTGACTCATGACGTTTATGGTCCATGTGTTGGGGCAGTTGAATAATTACCCGGGTGCCGATCCCCGGCGCCGAGTCAATTTCAATACTGCCGTCGTGTTCATCAATGATCTTGGCCACCATGGGCAGCCCCAGTCCGGTTCCCTTGCCGGCCTCCTTGGTGGTGAAGAAGGGTTCGAATATCTCATCCCGAACTTCATCCGGTATGCCTTCTCCCTGGTCCATCACCTCGATCTGTATCCGGGCTTGGGAGGCAAAGGCGAATATCTCCACCCGGTCGCCCGGCTTTGAGGCGTCACAGGCATTGGTCAGCAGATTGACCATCACCTGGGCCAGTCGCTGGCGATCCCCTTTCATGGCCAGATCGTCTGGGCTGCTGTTGCTGAAGGCGACATGCTTGCCGGCACGGGTCAGGCCCACCAGCTGGATCGCCTCTTCCATGATCTCGTTGAGATTGAAGATTTCGAAATTGAGGCCAATGCGTCCACTGCGGCTGTAGCTCATGAGTGAGTGGACGATACTGCTGATGCGCCGGGTCTGCTGCAGTATCGCCTCGATACTCTCGTGGGTGGTCGCTTCGTCCCGCTCTTCCAGCAGGTTCTGGGCCAGGGAGGCGATACCGGAGACCGGGTTGCCGATCTCATGCGCAACACCGGCGGCGAGCTTGCCGATCGAAGCGAGCCGGTCACTGTGCGCCAGTTCGGCCTCCAGGGTTTCCAGGTCGGTCAGGTCTTCCAGCAGCAGCACCAGGCCGCTGCGTGGTCCGGTCCGGTAACGTGGCAGATCGGGGTCGAGAATGGCCGCCTTGTGCAGGTTGAACCAGTGGGGTCGGTTGTTGATCGGCACTTCCATATGGTGAATATGCTCATCCTGGGCCAGGGCAAAGCCGGCCAGCAGCTCACCCCAGGGCTGGGTCAGGGTGGAGAGCTTGCGCCCGGTGGCCTCGTTGCTGGGTACGCCGCTCATCACCTCAAGTGCCAGGTTCCAGGTGACCACGGTGTGGTCCGGATCGACCGCACAGACCCCCAGGGGCAGGTCGAGCAGGATCTGCCGGTGGTAGCGGCGCAGCGCGTCCAGATCGGCGGTCAGGCCCTTCAGTTTGCTGCGGGACTGCTCCATCCGCTCCTCCATGTGGCGGATCGAGTCGGCCAGCGCGGTCTTTGCGTCGGCATCGACCTTCAGTTGCTGGTTGATGATCATGTGGGCCATGGCCGGTCCCAACAGGCCTGAGAGGTTGCGCTCGATCCGTTGCCTGAGCCGTTTCAGTTCGCGGGGGCGGGTTTCATTGCGATCCAGTTGCAGGTCTTCCAGCGCCTGGTCGACCTCCATCTCGGCCGCTTCCCGCCCCAGCATGACCGCCAGTCCTTCGGCAAACTGGGTGGGGGAACCGGCCATCAGTGTGCCGCTCATCGGGGCCATGATGGCTACCTCGCTACGGCAGGCAAAGGCGGTCTCCTCCTCTTCGGGAGACTGTCGGGTCATCAGGGAGATGATGGCGAACAGCAGGCCGTTGCAGGCCAGCGACCAGAAGGTGGAGAACTGCCACTGATCCAGTCCGGCGGTATCGCGCATGGCCGGCAGATCGATGCCGGTGCTGATAAAGCCCGATTTTTCCAGCAGTGGCAGCAGCAGGGTAATGATCCAGATGGTAATGCCACCGAGCAGCCCGACGATAAATCCCTCGCGGGTCGCGCGGCGCCAGTAGAGCAGGCCGATAATACCGGGCAGAAACTGGGCGACGGCGACAAAGGAGATCAGCCCCAACTGCACCAGTCCCTGGTTGTGTTCCAGCACTTCGTAAAAGATGTAACCGGCGAAGATGATCAGGCCGATCAGCAGGCGCCGTCCCCACAGCAGCCAGCGATAGAGATCCACCTTGGGATCGGGGTAGCTGGCCGGCAACAACAGATGGTTCAGGCACATGGAGGAGAGGGCCAGGGTGGATACGATCACCATGGCGCTGGCGGCGGAGACGCCGCCGATAAAGGCCAGGATCGGCAGCCAGGTGGGACCCTTGCTCAGGGTGATGCCGAGCACGTAATAGTCGGCATCCATATCCAGTTGCAGATACTCCCCCGCCCACAGGATGGGCGGGATGGCGAGATTCAGCAACAGCAGAAACAGTGGAAACGCCCAGCTTGCCGTCGCCAGGGAGCGCATCGACAGATTTTCCGTGAAGGTCATGTGGAACTGTCGCGGCAGCAGGAAGGCGGCGCAGAATGAGAGAAACAGCAGGGTGGTCCAGGGGCCTTCCCGCACCGGTTCGTACAGCTTTTGCAGTGCCTCCGGGTGGTCCGTCAGATACTGGTTGAGGGATTCGGGTCCGGAGAAAACACCGAAAATGGCAAAGTATCCCACCACCAGCATGGCGACAATTTTTACCAGTGACTCGAAGGCGATGGCTGCCACCAGGCCGCGATGTTTCTCACGGGGCGAAATGTGCCGGGCGCCGAACAGGATGGAGAACAGGGTCAGCATGCCGCAGAAGCCGAGTGCCAGCAGCTGCGGGATGTCATCGTGGGTCAGCACCTGGATTGAGGTGGTGACGGCGCGGATCTGCAGGGCGATATAGGGTAGGGAGCCGAGCAGCATGAACAGGGTAACCAGCACGCCACCGAGTTGACTGCGATAGCGAAAGGCGAGCAGATCGGCCAGCGAAGTGAGCTGGTATTCACGGGTCAGCCGCAGCAACGGCTGCAGCAACACCGGACTCAGAATAAAGGCGATGGTGACGCCCAGATAGACGGTCAGGAACTGGTAGCCTTCGCTGTCGGCAAAACCGACGCTGCCGTAGTAGGTCCAGGAGGTGGCGTAGACGCCAAGTGAGAGGACGTAGACCGGCGCATTGTCGGTCCAGCGATCCGGCACCAGACCGCTGTCGGTGACATAGGCGACGAAGAAGAGCAGCAGCAGGTAGAACAGACTGGCCCCGAACAGGATCTCCAGGTCATACGTCATGGTGTGGGTATCGTCGGCGTAACCAGGCGCCCAGCAAAATAACAAACAGCCACAGGGCGTAGGGCATCAGCCAGTGGGCCCGGTCGTCCGCCCACCATGCCGTCAGTGGCGAAGCGAAGAGAAAGAGGGCAAAAAGCGCCAGTAACAGCGCACTCTCTCTTAACCTGATCGGATCCGGGTGCTTTTGCATCCGGCAAGAGTACCAGTTGTTACCAATAGTAACAACTTGGGCGGGTGCGGCCTGGCCTGTTTCAGGAATGCCCCTGGCATGGGGCGCGCCGTGGGCGCCACTGAGCCTGTGGCAGGCGACAGCGGGGCCATTGGTTTCAATACAAGACTTGGTGCCGATGAACACAGATCGTATGATCGGCAGGTGGCGCTGAGCCGCTGCGGACGGAAACAGGGCTGTATTGGGCAGGTTCAACCGGTGAGATGAGGGGAGTCGATGAATCCTGAAAAGGTGGTGTTTGGTTTTTTTATTGTTTTGGCGCTGACGCTGAATTTTGGTTTTTTTGTGGGGGAGATCGATAACCCCGACCACCACCATGTGTATGAGTTGTTTGCCGTGGTGGTGGTCAATCTGATTGCCACGCTGCTCAAGTTTGGTGACCGGACCCAAATGGGAGCGGTGTTACTGGCCACCAGTCTGGTAGCGGTGATGCAACTGCTGGCCGCCGCGCTGATTTGGGCGGTTGTCGAACACGCTTCCGGCGGTGGCATGACCCCGGCGATGATGGCCAGCATCGTCTCGCTATCGGGCGGCGCCATGTTGGCCAATGTGATTTCGGTGGTCCTGCTGGTGATCGAGACCGTGATGCTGCGACGTTAGTCCCGGCTGGCACTCATGCACAGCATTTTTTTCCTCATCTTCCGCCGCATGCGTCAGCCCCTGCTGACGCTGGTGCTGACCTATGCGGTTGCCATCTTGGGCCTGACCCTGATGCCGGGACAGGATGACGCCGGAAATGTCTGGTTCATGGATTTTTTCCACGCCTTCTATTTTGTCAGTTTTATGGCTACAACCATCGGTTTTGGTGAAATTCCCTATCCCTTTACCGATGCTCAGCGACTCTGGGTCACTTTTTCCCTCTACGCCACCGTCGTGGTCTGGATCTACGCTCTCGGGACCCTGCTCTCCCTGGTTCAGGACAAGACCTTTCAGCAGGCATTGACCGAAAGCCGCTTTGCCCGCCGCGTTCGTCGAATGCGGGAGGATTTCTATCTGGTGTGCGGATATGGTGAAACCGGTAGTGCCCTGACTTATGCGCTGACTGAAAGGGATCGTTCGGTGGTGGTGATTGATATCGATCCCGATCGCGTCAATATGCTGCAACTGGAGAATCTGCGGCAATACGTGCCGGCATTGCAGGGTGATGCGTCCCGTCCCAAGTGCCTGCTGGAGGCCGGCCTGAAACATGCCCGTTGCAAGGGGGTGGTGGCGCTCACCAATGTGAACGAGGTGAATCTGAAGGTTGCCATTACCAGTAAGCTGCTGCACCCCGAGATCAAGGTGATCTGCCGTTCCGATTCTCATGATGTTGAAGAGAACATGGCCTCGTTTGGTACCGATTACATCATCAACCCCTTTGACACCTTCGCCAATCATCTGGCCACCGCCCTGCAGGCGCCGGGGCTTTATCTGCTGCACAGTTGGTTGACTGGTGAGCGGCGACTGCCGGAAGCGCCGATCTACCCGCCGACGACAGGGCGCTGGATTATCTGTGGTTTTGGCCGATTCGGCCGGGCAATTTATCGCCGGCTGAAGAGCGAGGGGATCGAGCCGGTGGTGATCGAGTCCAAACCCGAAATGACCGGCATGCCGGAAACGGGGTTTGTGCTGGGTCGGGGCACCGAGGCGGATACCCTGTTGGAAGCCGGTATAGACCGGGCCGTCGGCCTGGTCGCCGGGACCGACAACGACGCCAACAACCTCTCCATTATTATGACCGCCCGGCAACTGCGGTCGGATCTGTTTGTGATTCTGCGCCAGAATCACAAGGAGAATCAGGCCATTGTCGATGCGGTACAGGCCGATATGGTGATGCATCCGAGTGCCATTATTGCCAACCGTATCCGGGTCTTGCTGGGCACCCCGTTGCTTTATCAGTTCACCAGTCTCGCCCTGCATCAGCATGATGAGTGGGCGCGGGAGCTGGTGGAGAGACTCCACCGGCTGGTGGGGAGTGAAAATCCCGCCATCTGGGAGGTGCTACTGGATAAAGAGGAGGCACTGGCGGTTTATGACGCGGTGATGAAAGGGCGCAAAGTGACCCTTCCCCATCTGTTATCCGACCCGGGCGAGCGTACCCGCTCCCTGCCGGCCATTTGTCTTTTACTCAAGCGGGAGGGGCAGCGCCTGGTGCTGCCTGCCGATGATCTGGTATTGAAAGCGGGCGACCGATTACTGTTTTGTGGTCGCCATTCGGCCCGTGACCGGATGGATTGGTGTCTGCAGAACTATCACGCACTGAAGTATATTCTTACCGGCGAGATCGTCTCGGCCGGTTGGATCTGGCGGCGAATAAGGCGTGGTGGCAATTCCACGTCAAATGATAAACAGATATCACAGGATCATGGCGAAGGTTGATCCCGTAACTCTCCCCGGTCCATTTGGTGAGGTTTGTCGGACAAAGATGGGTTAGGATGGATCTATCTCACAGGCCCGGATAAAGCACCGGCCAGTTCGCGGGTGACCCCTGCGTGCTGTTTGCGTTCGGGAAGCTGGAACAGATTTTATGGGGCGGTAAAAAATACTTATACCCAAATTACTCGATTCTTGGCTTGTTATATGGAGGCATCCCATGCATTATCTATTGGAAAAACTACAGAAAGATCATAGGAATTTGGAAAGAATTCTTGATCTTTTGACGTCCCAGCTCGATCAGTTTCTGGCGGGGCGTGAATCGGATTTTGATCTGAAAATCGAGCTGTTGGAGTACATGGAGGCCTACGCGGACCAGGGGCATCATCCCCTGGAGAATGTGATGTTCAGCGTGGCCAAACCCCTGGTGGATGAACAGGCGGACCTGCTGGACCGACTGATGCAACAGCATCAGGAGCTGGCGCAACTGACTCGTACCTTTCGCTATTCTCTGGAAAATATCTACCAGGGTGGAGTGATGCCGCGGGACGAACTGGAGGTGCAGGGACGGGAATTTATCGCGCTGCAGCGCCAGCACATTGCGTTGGAAGAGCAGGAAGCCTTTCCCCTGCTGGATAGCGTGCTGCGGGAACAGGATTGGGCGTCAATCATTGAACAATCGCCCAATCACGATGATCCGGTGTTTGATAAGCCCGACAAGATCCGTTTTCAGACCCTGTTCGAATATCTGAGCAGAGTTGAACAGGGCGAGACGCCGGCGGCCGGTTGACGGATTCGCAAGAGCAGGCCACCGATTCACGGCAATTGTCCGATGATTATTTATTACAACAGGCTTTATCTACGGGGGTTCAGGAGCAGAATCCGTCTGTTTTGAATGCCGATGTGCATCCGGTCGGATTGAGCAATCTGTAACGAGGGCTAAAACACAAGCCCGAGTTGACAGGATGATTGTTCAGTCCCTTGGGCTGCCAGCGGTAAATGGGGAAATTGGTAATAGCGCGTTCCTTGGGAGGAAGAGAGTATGGCTCATATCGTTGTATTGGGTGCAGGTACCGGGGGTATGCCCTGTGCCTACGAATTGAAAGAGACCCTGGGTAAAGATCATCAGGTCACGGTAATCAACGAGCGGGAGGAGTTTCAGTTTACACCTTCAAATCCCTGGGTGGCCGTCGGCTGGCGTGATCGGGCCAGTGTTACGTTCGATATCCGTCCCCATCTGGAACGCAAGGGCATCGGCTTTATTGCCAAGCGTTGTGACAAGATCAATGCCGAAAACAATACCCTTGAGATGGCGGATGGCGAAGTGGTCAGCTATGACTACCTGGTCATCGCTACCGGGCCGAAGCTGTTTTTTGAAGAGGTGGAAGGTGCGGGGCCGGTGGTTGGCAACACCAAGTCGATCTGTACCGTGGATCACGCTTTGGATGCTTACGACGCCTACCAGCAATTACTCGACGATCCGGGTCATGTGATTATTGGCGCCATGCCCTTTGCCAGCTGTTTTGGGCCCGCCTACGAATTCTCCTTTATCATGGATGCGGACCTGCGCAAGCGTAAGATGCGCGACAAGGTGCCCATGACCTATGTGACCTCCGAGCCTTATATCGGCCACCTCGGCCTGGGCGGCGTGGGTGACTCCAAGGGCTTCCTGGAGTCCGACTTGCGCGCTCACCATATCAACTGGATCACCAATGCCAAGGTGACCAAGGTTGAGGCGGGCAAGATGCACATCGAGCAGTATGACGACAGTGGCCATCTGGTGAAGAATCATGAGCTGGACTTCAAGTACTCCATGATGCTTCCCTCGTTCAAGGGAGTGGATGCGGTGGCCAATGTGGAAGGGCTGTGTAACCCGCGCGGATTCGTCTTCGTGGATAGCCACCAGAGAAATCCGACCTATCCGAATATTTACTCGGCCGGCGTCTGTATCGCCATCCCGCCGGTTGAAGCGACGGCGGTACCGACCGGCGCCCCCAAGACCGGCTATATGATCGAGTCCATGGTCACGGCCATTGTGCATAACATTGCGGATGAACTGGCCGGGCGCGAGCTTTCGACCAACGCTACCTGGAATGCCATCTGTCTGGCGGACATGGGTGATACCGGCGCCGCCTTTGTGGCCTTGCCGCAGATCCCGCCCAGGAATGTGGCCTGGTTCAAGAAAGGCAAATGGGTGCATATGGCCAAGATCGCCTTCGAGAAGTATTTCATCCGCAAGATGAAAAAGGGCACGTCCGAGCCGATCTATGAGAAGTACATCCTCAAGATGCTGGGTATAGGTAAATTGAAGTAACCGGCCTCAAGCGCAAAAAAAGCCCGGCGATGACCGGGCTTTTTTTTTTGGCTTGATCAGGTAGGAGTGGCTCCAGTCGGGAAGGGTCGCCTCAGTGTCTGAACTGCTCCAGCATCTCCCTCAGTTCATGTGCCTGATGGCTCAGCCGATTACTCGACTCGGCAACCAGCAGGGCGCCTTGGGAGGTGTCCTGGGAGGATTCGTTGATCTGCTCCATATGATCCTTGATTGTCCCAATGAGTGCGTTCTGTGAGGCGGTGGCCGTGGACAGGTTGTTACTGATCAGGGTTACCGAGGAGATGGCTCCGGCAATTTCCGCCAGCAGTTCCGCCGCGCGTTCGAAATGCTCTTCCGTCTGTATCGCCCGGCTGCGTGCGTTATCCATCACATTCACTGCTGATCGGGAACCCGTCTGCAACTGGCCGATGATTTTTTCGATCTCCTCGGTGGACTCCTGGGTGCGTGTTGCCAGGGTGCGTACCTCGTCGGCAACCACGGCGAACCCGCGGCCCTGTTCTCCGGCGCGGGCCGCTTCGATGGCCGCATTCAATGCCAGCAGATTGGTCTGCTCGGCGATGTTGCGGATCACGTCCATGACCATGCCGATGCTGGCGCTCTTCTCATCCACTTGGCTGATCACATCTCCCGCTTTATTCATGTCGGCAATCAATGCAGAGATGGACCCGATGGCTTCAGTGGCGATCAGGGTGCTTTCTTTGGCAAACTGGTCGACCTGGCCGGAGGAGCCGGCGACTTCAACCGCCATTTCGGATACCTGGTGGATGCTGTCGCTGATTTCATCAATGGCCTGGACCGCCTGTCGGCTCTCCACCTGCTGTTGCGCGGCCTTCTCACGACCCTGCTCGGCGATTCCGGCGAGTTGCTGGGTGTTCTCGTCCAGTGCGTGAGTGGAACTGCCAATTCGGCCGATCATGTCACGCAGGTTGGCGCCCATCTGGTTGAAGCTGTTGATAATCTCTCCGATCAGATCATGACTGACCAGGGTGCACTGATGGCTTATGTCGTTATTGCTGATGGCCTGTGCCACCTCGGATATGCGCTGCAGGCGGCGCAGCAGCACCTGTTTGCACACCCAGTAGTTGGCGATACCTATAGTCAGACCGGCAATGATGCAACCGATATTGAACCAGAGCTGCATGCCAGGTTTCCATTCGACAAAAAACTGCGCATACAGGGGAAAGAGCAACCCCATTATTAGACCGAATCCCATATAGGTGATGAAGAGCGTACGGAGAATACTTGGCTTCATAGACGGTTACCTGATTATTATTGGGTAACCAGATATCGGCTAACTGACTGTGATCTTTAATGTTTTTCAGATAAATTGTACTGATGCATCAGATAATTTTATCTATGTCAATCTCTTTTGGTCGGTCCGGATCAGCTGTCCCGCCACTGGTGTCTTTGCACAAGATCGGCCAGTGCTTCGATGTGTCGCTGACCGTCATTCAGTGCGGGGATGTAGTGGTACTCTTTCCCCCCGGCGGAGAGGAAGTATTCCCGATTCTCTTCGCCTATCTCCTCCAGGGTCTCCAGGCAGTCGGCCGGAAAGCCGGGGCAGATCACATGGACCCGTTTGATCCCGCCGGCGCCCCACTGTTTCAGGGTTTCATCGGTATAGGGCTGAAGCCAGGCCTGTCGCCCGACCTGCGACTGGAAGGTGATGGCCCACTGTTCCGGTGACAGGTCCAGCGCGGCGGCCAGCCGCGTTGCGGTGATCTGGCACTGTTCGGCGTAGGGATCACCCTGGTCGGCATAGGCTTGGGGAATGCCGTGAAACGACAGTAGCAGTCGGTCAGGCTTCCCATGGTTCCGGGAAAAATCACTTACGCTCTCCGCCAGGGCGTCGATATAACCGGGGTCATTATGGTAGTGATTGATGAAGCGGAGCTCGGGAAGCCAGCGCCACTGTCGCAGTACCCGGCTGATCTCATCAAATGTGGATGCGGTAGTGGTGGCGGAATACTGCGGATAGAGCGGCAACACCAGTATCCGTTGGGCGTTGGCCTGGCGCAGGGACTCCAGCCCGTCAGCGATGGATGGTGAGCCATAACGCATTGCCAGCACCACCTTGACCGGGCCGTCGAGCCGCTGTTCGAGGGTCTGCTGCAGTGCGCCGGCAATCTCCCTGGAGATGACCAGCAGGGGCGATCCCTGGTCGGTCCAGACCTTGCGGTAGGCGGCCGCTGAGCGTTTCGGACGGATGCGCAGAATGATGCCGTTGAGTACCAGCCACCAGAGGAGCCGGGGAAACTCCACTACCCGGGGATCACTGAGAAATTCCCGCAGATAGCGTCTGACATCAGCGACCGAGGGTGAATCGGGAGTTCCCAGGTTAGTGATCAGGATGCCGGTGCAGGGAGGTGTGCGGTTGTCGGGGGCAGGTCCGTGAAATCTCATGCGCTGCTTCAGGTGGCCGTGGAAAGTCCGGCCTATGATCCCCTATTCGTCCAGGGTGGTGCAATGCCTAGACAGTCAGTTCTAGATTCAGCGCAGGTCAGGTTTATAAAGGCTCTGTCCCAATTATGTGTTGGTGTTGTTTTGGTTTGGCGATACGCCCGGTAGGAGCGGCGCCTCGCCGCGAATTCGGCCCGGGGCGGGCCTCCTACAGGTCAACCCCCTCTTCGGCGGCCAAGCGTAGCGGTAGGAGTGGCTTTGTCAAATTACGGCTCAAGTTCGCCAGTGGATGATAGAGGCGGTGTATGATGCATGCACCGCCCATGACGGCGGCTGCCGGAGAGGGGATAAACTAACGGTGGGTGTTTACCGGGTGAGCAGTGATGACGGAAGTGGTGGATAGCACGATCATAGAACGTTTTGCCGATGCGTTGTGGATGGAGCGGGGGCTCAGTCGCAATACCCTGTCCGCCTATCAGTCGGACCTGGTCAAGCTGGCCGAGTGGCTGGAGAAGCGGCAGAGTGTGACCCTGTTGGAGGCGGGCCGTGGGGATCTGCAGGCCTATCTGGCGGTCTGTGCGCAGGCGGGCAAAAAGGCGCGCTCCACGGCACGCATGCTCTCCTGTTTTCGCCAGTTCTATCAACACGCCCTGCGGGAGGGATGGGTCAAACTGGACCCTTCGGCCCGGATCGATGCGCCCAAGCTGGGCCGGCCGCTGCCCAAGTCACTGACCGAGCAGGAGGTGGAGGCGCTGCTGGAAGCCCCGGACACCGATGACCCGGAAGGGCTGCGGGACCGGGCCATGCTGGAGCTGCTGTATGCCACCGGCCTGCGGGTCTCGGAGCTGGTGGGACTGCGTTTTTCCCAGCTCAGCCTGAATCAGGGACTGGTCCGGGTCATGGGCAAGGGGGGCAAGGAGCGACTGGTTCCGCTGGGGGACGAGGCGCTGGAGTGGCTTTCCCGTTTCATCCGCTCGGCCCGCTATGATCTGCTGGGCGAACGGCTCAGTGACGACGTGTTTCCGACCCGGCGTGGGGCCGCCATGACCCGTCAGGCATTCTGGTACCGGATCAAGAAACATGCGGCCACCGCCGGGATCAGCAAGCACCTTTCGCCCCACACGCTCAGACACGCTTTCGCCACCCACCTGTTGAATCATGGCGCCGATCTGCGCGTGGTGCAGATGCTGCTGGGACACAGCGACCTCTCCACCACCCAGATCTATACCCATGTGGCACGGGAGCGCCTGAAGAGCCTGCACCAACAGCACCATCCCCGCGCCTGAGTTGCGGCAATATGTTAGCCTTGACCGACCCGTAGCAACGTGTAAGAGGAGTCAAGCCGTGCCGTCATTTGATATCGTCTCCGAAGTGGATATTCAGGAGGTGCGTAACGCCGTCGATCAGGCCAAGCGGGAGATATCCACCCGTTTTGATTTCAAGGGGACCAAGTGCAGTTATGAACTGAACGACACTGAGGTCACCCTGAAGGGCGAGCAGGAGTTCCAGCTCAACCAGATGATGGATATTCTGCGCCAGAAAATGGTCAAGCGGAAGGTGGATATCACCTGCATGGATATCAAGGAACCGGAAACCACACTGAACGCCGCTATCCAGAAGGTGCTGATCAAGCAGGGTATCGAGACCGATACGGCGCGTAAAATGGTGAAGATGATCAAGGGCAGCAAACTCAAGGTGCAGGCCCAGATACAGGGTGATCAGGTCCGGGTAACCGGCAAGAACCGGGATGACTTGCAACAGGTGATCGCCCTGTTCAAACAGACCGAGTTCGATCTGCCCCTCAAGTACATCAATTTCCGGGACTGATGGTGAACAGCTGCGTGGAGTTTTGTCGGGGCCCGGCCCTGTGGTTGCTGTTGTTTCTCCTGATCGGCCCGGCAGTCGCCCAATCCGATGACCGGCAGATTGCACAGGTGCGCCAGAGCCTGGCACTGCTGTTGCCGGATATTCTTCCCGACAGCATCCGCCGCACCCCGATACCCAATATTTTTGAAGTGGTGGTGGGAGCGCGGCTGGTCTACGTGACCGGTGACGGCCGTTTTCTGATTGAGGGGGAGATCATCGATCTGGAGCAGCAGAAAAATCTCACCAACCCCCGCCTGAACGAGATCACGGTGGCTGCCGTGGATGCGGTCGGTGAGCAGAATATGCTGATATTCGAGCCGCCGGAGCAGACCAAATACACCGTCACCGTGTTTACCGATATCGACAGCGCCTACAGCCGCAAACTGCATCAGGAGATCGATCAATACACCAATCGGGGTATACGGATGCGATATCTGTTTTATCCCCGGGCCGGATTAGGTAGCGACTCATTTGCCAAGGCGGTGGCTGTCTGGTGCGCCCCGGACAGACAGCAGGCGATAGACCGGGCGATGGCCGGTGAGCCGGCCGAATCGGGATCTTGCCCAAATCCGGTGCACAACCACTGGCAGTTGGGGGGGCGCATGGGGGTATCGGGTGCACCGGTCATGGTGCTGGAGAACGGGGATATGTTGCCGGGTTATGTCTCGGCCGAGCGTCTGTATGAAATTCTGGGTAAGATGAAGCGGCTGCAACAACCCTGAATCAATCTGGTTACTCCCCCTATTTTGCCCATAAGGTGCTGCACGGGGGCGGATTTGCTTCATAAGCTCCCTTACCTTGCAGAAATGTGCAGCCGTTTACAGATTAATTGGTCGTAGTGTCTGAAGATTCAAGTCTGATGGAAAAGTTGCCGATAGCACGCTCATGGAACATCGCCACTCTGCGCAAGGTGATTCCGGCCGACTGGGTCAGGATTAGTAATTAGAATATGAATGTACTGCCCATCCGTGCTGTTGCCTGTTCCGACAAGGGGCGGGTTCGGGAAATCAACGAGGATAGCGTGGCGGTGCTGGAAGCACACGGCCTGGTGATTCTGGCGGATGGCATGGGCGGATATAATGCCGGGGAAGTGGCCAGTCAGTTGGCGGTTGAAGCGATAACCGCGGATCTATTGCCACTCTGCACGAATGATGAAACGACACTGTCATCGCAAACAATCCGATCGGCGGTGGAGGTGGCGAATGAATCGATTCTCTCTACCATGCTGGCCGAGCCGGCTTACGAGGGAATGGCCACCACGGTGGTGGTGGCATTGTTCTGCGATAATCGGGTGCACTATGGCCATGTGGGTGACTCACGGCTCTACCGCTTGCGTAATGGAAGGCTGGAACAGCTGACCCGGGACCACTCCATGATCCAGGCGCTTGTGGACGAGGGAATGTTTGACACTGTACAGGAAGCGCTGGATGCCGGGGTAAAGGGCAATGTCCTGATTCGTGGGCTGGGCATCCATGAGACAGTTGAGGTAGATGTCGGGGTCTCGGATGTGGCGCCGGGCGACCTCTACCTGTTCTGTTCAGATGGTCTAAGCAACATGATCCCGCATCAGGACATGCTGAATATATTGATGGAAGCAGACGGCGACATAAACGACGCTGCCGAACGTCTGTTGGAGACAGCGCTGGACAACGGCGGTCTGGATAATGTTTCACTGGCACTGGTATGCCCCCAACTTTAAGGTGAATGCGGCCAGATAACTCTGGGTCGGGAGTAACGATGGAAAAGCTGGTTATAAAAAAAGACGATGCCCTGGTGGATGAGCTGGCGATTGATAAGCAGATAATCACCATCGGGAGGGACATGGAGTCCGATCTGCAGTTGAACGATCCGTCGGTAAGCCGGCACCACGCAACCATCAGGCGCATTTATACCGATCTCTATATCGAGGACTTGGGCAGCACCAATGGCACCCAGTTGAATGGGCGCAGCATCACCAAGCACGCACTGAAGGCGGGTGACCGGCTGGCCATCGGCAGCTACATGCTGGATCTGGTGGTGGATGTACCGGAGGAGGAAGCGGAAGGAGACCTGGACAAGACGGTTGTGATTCAACCAGAAGTGGTCGCCGCCGCCCGTGCCAGGCGGGCGAGTCCGGTAAGAAAGCTCCTGCCCAAGAGCGCCACGCTGCGTTTCTTCCGCGGACCGAACAAGGGCAATCTTGAGAAGATTGATCGTTCACTCTTCACCATCGGTAAGCCGGGTGAGAATGTGGCCGTGATCGCGAGACGCCCCCAGGGTTTCTATCTGCTTCATATCGGCGGCTCCAGCTTCCCGCGCATCAACAACAAGGAGATCGACTCCAAGGGCGGCGTTCAGCTGCAGGAGGGAGACGTGGTGGAAGTGGGTGAGTACATGGCGGAGATCTCCTTCGCCCAGTAAGGGGTTGCGCGGGTCCGGTTGTGGAGCCTAGAGGGTATGACTGGCCTGGTTCTGGCCCGGCTTTAATCCCTGGTCAGCCCGCCCAGCCACTTCGCGACCGCCTCCACCAGCGGTGCATCGTAACCCCGGAACATATGTCCGGCCCCTTTCACCTCCACTTGGCTGTAAGCGCTGTTTCCGCCCCGCCGGGCAGCGTCCAAACGTGCTGTGCGCGTCAGGCTGACGGTGCGCAGATCGTGTTCGCCAAAAATATCCAGGGTCGGTTGGGCAATTTTTTCCAAGTGCCCCAGGGTGTCGCCATAACCGGCCCGTTCGGCGCCGGAGAGCCCCACGGCAATAAACCCCTTGAGTGCTCCGTCAGTGGATTGTGAAACCCAGTATGCCGCCATCTCGCTGCCGAGGCTGTGTCCGGCAATCACCAGGGTCTGGTATCCTTGCTGGTGCAGGTAGCGCATGCCGGCTTCGATACGTGGAAGTGCCTCGGGAAAAATTGGGTAGTATTCATTGACCCCCGCATCCGCACTTAATACCGGCATCTGCAGCGAAAGCGTTGCCCAGCCTTGTTCCGGCAACTGTTCGCGCAATGGATTGATCACCTCCGGCCAGTCCGGATGCACGCCGATCCCGTGTACCAGGATGAGTGCACCGTGACGTTTTTCATCGGTCGGTTCAGTGTAGATGGAGAGGAATCGGTGGTTCCCGGCTTCGAGCCATATCGGCTCACCAACCACAATGGCATCCACAATCTGGTTCGCCCAGCGCGCTTCGCGCTGCAGATCGGATGCCTGCGTGGGAATGACCCACAGCAGTATGAGCCAAGAGAAGTTTTTCACGACCAACCCTGTCCTGAAGCAAACCATATAATGAAGCATAGGAGTCAATGGGCTGAACGTCTATGACGCCTGAGCGGTGCCAGGGGAAGAGCGCAAGAATCGGGTGGTATCGTGCTACCGCGCTATCTATAGTGGGTTCAACAGTTGCCGGTGGACAAACTCTGGTAACAGGGTCACCGGTACTCTATTTCCAGTCAGGAGCACGATATGGACAGCGCCAGCCTTGTACGCCTTCTCTGCCTGGCAGCGATCTGGGGTGGCTCGTTTCTGTTCATGCGCATCGGTGCGCCGGTATTGGGGGCGGCCTGGCTGGTGGAGTGGCGGGTCGGTCTGGCGGCGCTGTTTCTGGCTGCTGTGGGCTGGTATCTGCGTAAACGTCTACGGCTTGGTGAGCATTGGCGGCATTACCTGATATTGGGCTTTTTCAACTCGGCACTGCCGTTTCTGCTGTTCAGCTACGCCGCCCAGACGCTGTCCGCCTCGATGCTGTCGATATTGAATGCCACCGCACCGATCTGGGGCGCCGTAATTGTCGCGCTATGGACACGCACCGTGCTGGCCGGGAAGACCCTGGCTGGATTGCTGCTGGGGATTGCCGGTGTCGCCCTGCTGGTGGGTTTTGATCAGGTGGCCCTGCGTCCCGGAGCGCCGCTGGCGATTGCCGCGGCGCTGGGTGCGGCCTTCTGTTACGGCATCGCCTCGACCTATGCCCGCAACGCCCGATCGGTGGATGCCTTCAGCAATGCCCACGGTAGCATGTGGGCCGCTACACTGCTGATGCTGCCGGTAGTGCCATTTTTTCCCATGTCCGGGACGCCGGACGGGGCGGTGATCGCCTCCGTCATTGCGCTGGGTGTCGTCTGTAGCGGTATCGCCTACCTGCTCTATTTCCGCCTGATTCAGGACCTGGGAGCGCCTTCGGCGTTGACCGTGACCTTTCTGATCCCGATGTTCGGCGTGCTCTGGGGACATCTGTTCCTAAGTGAGGTGATCGGCTGGTATACCCTGACCGGTTCACTGGTGGTGATCGTCGGTACCGCCCTGGTGACCGGGTTCTCGCCGCGCCGGCTCTATTTTTCCAAGGCGGATCAACATGTCTGACTTCTCTGCCAGCGAATCGCAGCTTCAGTATCGGCGCATTGCCCGGGCGATCCGCTTTCTGCGTGAACACGCCGATCGGCAACCGCCTTTGCGCGAGGTCGCCGCCGAGGTGGGATTAAGCGAGTACCATTTTCAGCGCCTGTTCAGTCGCTGGGCCGGGGTCTCGCCGAAACGTTTCCTGCAGTATCTGACCAAGGAGCGGGCCAGGGCGGCGTTGCGTGAATCGCGCTCGCTGTTGGATGCCGCATTCGAGGCCGGACTCTCCGGGCCGAGCCGGCTGCATGATCTGATGATCAGTTGTGAGGCGATGACCCCCGGACAGATCAAGGCTCAAGGGGCGGGTCTCGAGATCGGCTACGGCTGGGGCGCCAGCCCCTTCGGCATGGCCCTGATCGCTTGGACGCCACACGGCGTTTGTCACCTGGGGTTCCACGACGAACAGGAACTTCGTTTTGAGGATGAACTGACCCGGGAATGGCCCGAAGCCGGCCTGCGACGGGATGAGGCGCAGGCTGCGCGACTGGCTGGGCAAATCTTTGCGGCGCGGCCGCAACCGGGCACCCTGCACCTGGTACTGCGCGGCACCAATTTTCAGATCAAGGTCTGGGAGGCGTTGCTTCGGGTCGGTTCCGGTGAACTGATCTCCTATTCCCGGCTGGCCACCCTGGCCGGTTCGCCCGGGGCATCGCGGGCGGTCGGCTCGGCCCTGGCGGTTAACCGGATCGGTTACCTGATCCCCTGTCATCGGGTAATCCGTGAGACCGGCGAGCCCGGACAGTATCGTTGGGGCAGCGAGCGCAAGCTGGTCATCCAGGGCTGGGAGGCGGCCCAGCGTGAAGCGGCTCAGTCACACAGCGACTTGAGATGATAGAGAGCGTCCAGCGCCTGTTTCGGGGTCAGCTCGTCCGGGTCGAGTTGCCGTAGCGCCTCCAGGGCGGGCGAGGGGGGTGTCGGTTCTGCTTCCACAGCAAACAGGGAGAGCTGGCTGGCGTGCTGGTCGCTGTGCTGCCGGGCAGAGAGTTCCAGCTCCCGCAATCGCCGACCGGCGCGCTTGATGATGGAACGCGGGACGCCCGCCAGGGCCGCCACCTGCAGGCCATAACTCTGGTTGGCGGGGCCTTCCCGAACCGCGTGCAGGAAGACGATGGATTCACCATGCTCCACCGCGTCCAGGTGGACATTGGCAATGCCCGGGTACTCCTCCGGCAGGGTGGTCAGCTCAAAATAGTGGGTGGCAAACAGGGTGAAGGCGCGGATGCGGGTGGCCAGCTCCACGGCACAGGCCCAGGCCAGTGACAGGCCGTCGAAGGTGCTGGTGCCGCGGCCTATCTCATCCATCAGCACCAGGCTGTTTTCGCTGGCGTTGTGCAGGATATTGGCGGTCTCCTCCATCTCCACCATGAAGGTGGAGCGGCCGCCCGCCAGATCATCCGAGGCGCCGATGCGGGAGAAGATCCGGTCCACCGGGCCGATCCGGGCTGAACCGGCCGGTACAAAACTTCCGGCATAGGCGAGCAGGACGATCAGCGCGGTCTGGCGCATGTAGGTGGACTTGCCGCCCATGTTGGGCCCGGTAATGATCAGGATGCGCCGCTGGTCGCTGAAATCAACACTGTTGGCGACGAACGGGGCGTCGCTCACCTGCTCCACCACCGGGTGCCGGCCATCCTCGATGTGGATGCCGGGGGTGTCATCCAGCTGCGGCGGACTGAGTTGCAGGGTCTCGGCCCGTTCGGCGAAGTTGCTGATCACATCCAGCGCCGCCAGAGCTGCGGCGCACTGCTGCAGCGGGGCGATAACCGCCTGGAGGGTCTCCAGCAGCGCCTCGTAAAGCATCTTCTCCCGGGCCAGGGAACGCTCCCGTGCCGACAGCACCTGGTCCTCGAACTTCTTCAACTCCGGAGTGATGAAGCGTTCGCTGCCCTTGAGGGTCTGGCGGCGTACATAGTCATCAGGGACTTGTTCGGATTTACTTCGGCTGATCTCGATGTAGTAGCCGTGGACCCGGTTGTAGCTCACCTTCAGGTTGGCGATCCCCGTGCGTTCCTTCTCCCGGATTTCCAGATCAAGCAGGAACTGATCGGCATTCTGGGACAGATTGCGCAACTCATCCAGTTCGCTGTCATAGCCCTCGGCCAGCACGCCGCCGTCACGAATCAGCATCGGCGGTTGCTCGATCACGGCGCGCCGGAGCAGGTCCAGGGTGTCGGGATGGGTGCCGCATTCGCCGGCCAGTCGCTGCAGCAGTGGCGCGTCCAGTGTCGCCAGTTGTGATTGCAAATCTGGCAGTTGATCGAGGGAGTCCCGCAGGGTCGCCAGATCCCTTGGCCGTGCGCTCTTCAGCGCCACCCGTGCCAGTATGCGCTCGATATCGCCAATGCCCTTCAGACTCTCCTGCAGTTCTGGAAATGCCTGTTGTTGCAACAGCAGCCCAATGGCGTCGTGCCGTTCCCGAACCTGAATGATGTCGCGCAGCGGGCGGTTGATCCAGCGCCGCAGCAGGCGGCTGCCCATTGCCGTGGTGGTGCGATCCAGGATGCCGGCCAGGGTATGTCGGGCCTGGCCGCTGAGGCTGTTGTCCAGCTCCAGGTTGCGCCGGGTGGCGGCGTCGATAATGATCGCCTCCTCGCGCCGCTCCACCGAGAGACCGCGCAGATGGGGCAGGGCGCTCTGCTGGGTATCCTTGACATACTGCAGCAGGCAGCCGGCGGCGCCGATCGCCAGCGGCAGGTCGGTGCAGCCGAAGCCCCCCAGGTCGCGGGTGCCGAACTGACGGGTCAGCAGCCGTTCCGCGCTGTCCCGGTCAAAATGCCAGGCGGCCCGGCGGGTGGTGCCACCGGGGGCGGTGAGGCCATCCGGCAGGGTGTAGTCCTCCATCAGCAGCAGTTCCGCCGGGTGCAGTCGTTCCAGCTCGCCCGCCAGTGCCTCGCTGCCGGCCAGTTGCTGTACTACGAAGCGGCCGCTGCCCAGGTCGAGGGTGGCGAGGCCGAAGTGGTCGGCCTGCTGAACCAGGGCGGCCAGCAGGTTGTCGCGCCGCTCCTCCAGCAGGGCGTCATCGGTGACGGTGCCGGGGGTAACGATGCGCTGCACCCTGCGCTCCACCGGCCCCTTGCTGGTGGCCGGGTCGCCCACCTGTTCGCAGATCGCCACCGACTCGCCCTGCTTGACCAGTTTCGCCAAGTAGCCCTCGGCGGCGTGATAGGGGATGCCGGCCATCGGGATCGGCTGACCGGCCGACTGGCCGCGCTTGGTCAGGGTGATATTGAGCAGCCGCGCGGCACGTTCAGCATCGCCATAAAACAGCTCATAGAAATCCCCCATGCGATAAAACACCAGCATATCCGGATAGTCGGCCTTGATGCGCAGGTACTGCTGCATCATGGGTGTGTGGGATGGGCTGGCGGTGTTGCTCATGAGGCTGTGCGGCGGCTCGGTTGATCGGCTGTGGGGTTATTCGAAGCTGTAGTGTTTCTCTACCCGCTTGAGGATTTTCCAGGTGCAGGAGAGACCGGCCGGGAGGGTAACCAGGTCGCCGCGTCCGAAGGTCTGGGGTTCGCCGCCATCCGGTGTGATCTCCACCTGGCCACGCAGGAAGTAGCAGACCTCGGTGCGGTCGTATTGCCAGGGAAACTCGGAGACCTCTTTTTCCCAGATAGGCCATTCAAATACACCCAGGATCTCCAGTTTGGCCGGCGAGGCCTTGTGTTCACAAAGGATTTGCATAGGGACCTTCTGAGTTGCTGATTCAGGGCCGCACAGTGTAGCCCAAATCGTGCGGATGGTCAGGCCCGATCTGTCGCGATAGGTTATGACAAAACCGCACGGCTTGCGTCTACGGGGGGGAACTCAGATACTGTCCGCATGAGTAATGAACTGGCACAACAGGCGCATGAGCTGGCGATACAATTACTGAAGCACCGACTGAAGCTGGCCGCTGCGGAATCCTGTACCGGCGGCTGGATCGCCAAGGTACTGACCGATATCGCCGGCAGCAGCGAGTGGTTCGATCGGGGATTCGTTACCTACAGCAACCAGGCCAAGCAGGAAATGCTGGGGGTGAAATCAGAGACACTGGCGGCCCATGGCGCAGTCAGCGAAGCGGTGGTGCGGGAGATGGTGACCGGTGCCCTGGTGAACAGCCGCGCCGATCTGGCGCTTTCAGTCAGCGGTGTTGCCGGTCCCGGGGGCGGTACCCCGGAGAAGCCGGTGGGCACCGTCTGGTTTGCCTGGCAGCGCCGGGAGGGCGATGTGGTCGCCGCCTGCCACCGGTTTGCCGGTGATCGGGAGGCGGTGCGTCGACAGGCGGTGGCGGTGGCGCTGCGGGGCGTTCTGGCCCAGTTGTAACGGTTGACTCCTGCCCATGCAGGAGAGTCAACCGTTATGCCGGCTCAGTCGCCCGCGTGTCCCGCCAGCCGTTTCAATCGCCGGACGCCGAAAAACACGGCAACCAGCACTACCGGGATGGCGAGGGCGATGCCCAGTTCCACATTGATGCCGATACCTGTCGACTTGAGTCCCTTCAGGCCATATCCCACCAGGCCCAGCAGATAATAGCTGAGCACCACCACCGAGAGCCCCTCCACGGTCTCCTGCATCCTCAGTTGCAAGTGGGCACGACGGTCCATGGATCGGAGCAGATCCTTGGTCTGTCCCTCCATGCTCACGTCCACCCGGGTGCGCAGCAGATTGGAGGCGCGGGCTATGCGGGTAGCCAGACCCTGGATACGCTGATCCACTGATTGGCAGGTGTGCATGGCGGGCGCCAGGCGACGTTGCATGAACTCATGCAGCATCTGCACCCCCTGAATGCGCTCTTCCCGCAATTCCGCCAGGCGTTGCTGGATAATGTCGTAGTAGGCGGTGGCGGCACTGAACCGGTAGCTGGTGGTGGAGGCGACCTGTTCCACCTGGGCGGCCAGGCCGGTCAGTTGTTCCAGCGCATGACGCTCATCCTCCAGGTTGTCGATGTCCACAATCTCGCCGATCAGGCTGTTCAGCGCCTGGTCCAGCCGGTTGAGCTGCTGGCCGTACTGCTGGGCCAGAGGGAAGGCGAGCAGGGCCAGCAGGCGGTACTGCTCCAGCTCATAGAGACGTTGCATCAGGCGTCCGGCCTGGCGGCTGCGCAGATGGTCGTCCTGGATCAGGAAACGGCTGAAACCATCGGCGTGGATATGAAAATCGGTCCAGACCCGGGCGGCGCCACCGGTCACCAACGAGCCGGTCACTGTGTTGCTGGCGAACAGCGTGGCCAGCTCCTCGATCTCCTGTTTCGGGTAGTCCCGGGGAGCCAGCGCCAGATGTACAGCCGTCAACAGTTGTCCGGGCAACTGTTCCAGCCAGTCCGCCGGTACCCGGCTGATGGCGGTCTCCTGAAACGGCTGATCAAAGGGGGCATGGTGAAAGAATGTGTAGCTGGAGAATTCACTGTGACGCTCCCACTTCAGACGGAACATCCCCATGTCGGCGCTGTGGTGGCGGGCCGACGCGGAGGGCGGGGCCACGCGAAAGCGTTCGCACAGCTCGCCGATCATCTCCCGCTCTTTTCCCAGCAGGGACTCGTCCGAGAGGATCGCCAGATGGCTCGCCTGCACCGGTGCGGTCAGCTGTTCGTAGGGGCGGGCGTGAACCTCGCTGGCCAGCTGGCTGCGTAAAGGATAATTGGCGATGCCGACGGTCTCTCCTGGTAACATGCTGTCTGCCCTGTTCAGTGGATAGGGATTAAAAGGTACACCGTGCTGATTGTACCCGGAATCGTGCTCCAGGGGCCGGTGATCGGATTGAATTTCCATTTGATATCGCCCTGTCGGCGATGGATTCCCATTTGCTTTATGTTGAATTAAATAAAGTTGAACAGGCTCATGACTTGAGCCTGTGGCTGTGCAATAATAGAGAACATCAATAGAACTTGTCGGGTGGCGGGATGTCGCCTTTAGTCAAACCGGGGGAAACAATGGACGAAAATCGCAAGAAGGCTTTGGGTGCCGCACTGAGTCAGATCGAAAAACAGTTCGGTAAGGGTGCGGTGATGCGCATGGGTGACGGCACGGCCATCAGGAATATCGAAGCGATCTCAACCGGCTCGATCAATCTGGATATCGCGCTCGGTATCGGCGGTGTGCCCAAGGGGCGCGTGATCGAGATCTATGGTCCTGAATCTTCGGGCAAGACCACGCTTACCCTGCATATCGTGGCCGAGTCCCAGAAGCAGGGTGGCACGGCCGCCTTTGTCGATGCCGAGCATGCCCTGGACCCCCAGTATGCCGAGAAGTTGGGCGTGAATGTGGACGAGTTGCTGGTCTCTCAGCCCGACACGGGCGAGCAGGCGCTGGAGATCACCGACATGCTGGTGCGCTCCGGCGCGGTGGACGTGGTGGTGGTCGACTCGGTGGCGGCGCTGACGCCCAAGGCGGAGATCGATGGCGACATGGGCGACACCCACGTCGGTCTGCAGGCGCGGTTGATGTCCCAGGCGCTGCGTAAACTCACGGCCAATATCAAACGTTCCAACTGCGTGGTCATCTTCATTAACCAGATCCGCATGAAGATCGGCGTGATGTTCGGCAATCCGGAAACCACCACCGGCGGCAACGCCCTCAAGTTCTACTCTTCCGTTCGGCTCGATATCCGCCGTACCGGTGCCATCAAGAAGGGCGATGAGGTGATCGGTAACGAGACCAAGGTCAAGGTGGTGAAGAACAAGGTGGCGCCGCCCTTCAAGCAGGTCAACTTCGAAATTCTTTATGGCGAGGGTATTTCGCGCGAGGGTGAGCTGATCGATCTGGGTGTGCAATACGGTCTGGTGGAGAAGTCCGGCGCCTGGTACAGCTACAACGGCGACCGCATCGGCCAGGGCAAGGATAATGTGCGCAATTTCCTGAAAGAGAACGCAGACATCGCCCAGCACCTGGAGGATCAGATTCGTCAGCAGGCGTTCCCCAAGCCCGAGGTTAAATCGGACGAGGTGGAGGTCGGTGTCGAGGTCTGAATTGTCGGAACGAGCGGAACTTGAGCAGGCGGCGGTCCGCCTGCTCGCGATCAGAGAGCACAGCCGGGCGGAATTGCGCCGCAAGCTGCAGTCCCGCTGCGACGCGCCGGCGTTGCTGGAACAGGTGCTGGATGGGCTGGAACAGCAGGACTATCTGAGTGACGCCCGTTTTGTCGAACAGTATGTCAGCAGTCGCAAACTCAAGGGTTTTGGACCGGTCAGGATCAGACAGGAGCTGCTGGAGCGAGGGGTGGCCTCCACCCTCGCCGATCCCTCGACAGACCCCGGAGACAGCGAGTGGCTGACCCTGATAAGTCAGTGTTGTCGACGCAAGTTCGGTGACTCCCTGCCAGCGGATTTCCGGGAGCGTGCCAAGCGTGCCCGGTTCCTTGAATACCGTGGTTTTCCCTGCGAGCTGATTCGCAGTTTCCTCTGGAGTGATCCCGCCGGGGAGCTCTGATCCCTTAATCCCTCAATATTCCTTTTCTCCCCCTCAGCAATGGTTCATGCGCCGGTAGCCAAATTACCGGTGCTAAAGATGCGGACATCATTGGCTGAACTCCTTTCAGTATCGCTGTCGCAGGTCGCCCACACGCCGCGCATTTACATCTTGTTACAACCCGGAACAAATCACTACAACTTGAACAAATCCGGTTTACAGGAAAAAGCTAGCCTGCATCCAATTGTTCGACCGCGTAAACCATTGGCCGGGAAACAATCCCGCGTTTTTGTGTGACCAAGAATAATCTGCAATCGAGGCTACTGTTATGAGGATAAATAAACGGCGCTGCATAATCAGGGGAGTCGTTGCCGCTGCGTTGAGTGCAGCCTGTGGATCGGCATCGGCATTGAATCTGATGAAGAATGATACGTCGGAAATCAATCTGGATATTGAGGCGATATTCGGCGTATTTCATAGCGACGAAAGCTATGCACAACTGCTGGGTACGCCTGGCAGCGTCAGTTGGCAGGAAGGTTATGTCAAGTACGGTTTCAGCGGATCGACCAAAGCCGGTTCCGGGTCGCTGTTTGGTGCCATCAATCTGGTGACGTCAGGAACCTTTGGTGATGGGGATGCGGCCGGATTTACCACCGGTGATGAAACAGAGACCGATTTTGAGGATCTCTATGTCGGTTGGCGCAACGAGATGTTTGAAATCTCAGCCGGCAGCCAGAATATCACCATAGGCGATGGCTTTCTGGTCAACGGTGATGCGCTCAACTTTGGAAAAGGCTTTGAGGCAATTCCCGGTGCACCCGATATGGATCGGGGTGGGGCTTATTGGCTGGCGGCGCGCAAGGCGTTCAAGAAGAGTCTGATGCTGAAGCTCGGAGGTGATAGTGGCTTCAGGGGCGATCTGTTCTGGCTGGAGTCGGACAATCCCTCCCAGGCGAGCATGGAGTTGGCCGGTCTCAATGTGGAGCATGTGTCGGACCATGGAACCGTGGGGGCCTATTTTCTCAAAGGACTGGACGTGGATGCCACCGAGGCGACATTCCTGGGGTATACCCACCGTGACGGACAGCGCACCGCCGGAGTCCGGTTTCAGGGCAGTATGGGTATCGAGAATCTGTTTCTGTCCGCCGAATACGCCAGCCAGGATCAGGGTGACAACACACGCCTGGATGGGGATGCCTGGTACATGGAAGCCGGCTGGACCTTCTCCAATATTGCCTGGTCACCCAGTCTGAACTATCGCTACAGCCAGTTTGATACCGGGTTTGATCCGCTGTTCTTCGGCTTTAATCGCGGCTATGGCACCTGGTTCCAGGGTGAGGTGGCTGCCAACTATGCAGGGCCCTTTAACAGCGACACCGGAGTACATCATATCGCGCTGAAGGCCACTCCCATGGAGACATTGACGGTCGGTGCGCTGTTCTTTGATTTCAATGGTGAATCAAATAGCAACCTGGATGCCACCGAATTGGATCTGTTTGCCGAATGGGTGGTGAACGATCACCTGATTCTCAGCCCGGTACTCGGTTTCTATAATCCGAAAAAGAGTGCCGCCCAGGGTGGAACCCAATTGGGCGGTGCCGATACCAGCACCTATTTCCAGCTCCTGACCATCGTACCGTTTTGACCGGGTATCTCCGGGCGGTCGCGGGTCTTTCGCAGGGGTAACGACAATCAATGGATAACGGTTATGAATAGAGAGTACAAGCTGCTTATAGGCGGTGCGTGGGTTGCCGGGGACAACGGCAGCTTTGATGTGCTGAATCCGGCCACTGAAGCGGTGGTGGCGGCATGCCCCACTGCTTCGGTGGGTCAGTTGGATGCGGCCGTCGCCGCGGCGGGCGAGGCATTCAGGCAATGGCAATTCAGCAGTAATGACACACGCAAGCAGTTACTGCATGACATAGCTGACAAGATTGAAGCCCATGCGACGGAGTTGGCCGAAATCGTGGTGGCTGAACAGGGCAAGCCGATGTTTCTGGCACAGGCGGAAGTGGGTGGTGCGGTCGCCTGGACCCGGGCAACCGCAGAGCTGGATATTCCGGTGGAGGTGATTGAGGACTCGCCGGGAAAACGGATAGAAATGCACCGCAAACCACTTGGTGTCGTCGGTTCCATTACCCCCTGGAACTGGCCGTTGATGATTGCTGTATGGCATATCATGCCGGCGCTCAGAACGGGCAATACCGTGGTGATCAAACCCTCGGAATTTACCCCTCTGAATACCCTGCGTCTGGTAGAGCTGATTGATGAAGTGGCGCCCAAAGGGGTGGTCAATGTGGTGACCGGTATGAGTGACATCGGGCGGGCCATGAGTGTCCATACCCGGATCAATAAAATCGTCTTTACCGGGTCTACGGCGACTGGGAAGGACATCATGTTCCATGCCGCCAACAATCTGAAGCGGTTGACCCTGGAGCTGGGTGGAAACGATGCCGGTATCGTGCTGCCGGGAACCGATGTGGACGCTGTGGCCATGCCGATTTTTCAGGGGGCGTTCCTCAATATGGGGCAGACCTGTGCCGCACTGAAACGGCTCTATGTGCATGATTCCATCTATGAGGCGATGTGCAGCAAGCTGACCGAGATTGCCCAGCAGCAGCAGTTGGGCAGTGGCATGGACGAGGGTGTCACCTTCGGTCCGGTGCAGAACAAAAAGCAATTGCAGATTGTGTCTGACCTGGTTGAGGATGCGAGAAACAACGGGGCGCGTATTCTGTGTGGTGGCGAGCGCCTGGCTGGCAGGGGTTATTTCTATCCCCCCACCATTGTTGCCGAGGCGAGCGACGGCATGCGGATTGTCGACGAGGAGCAGTTTGGTCCAGTCCTGCCGGTGATTCGTTATAGCGATGTCGATGACGCGGTGCGCCGCGCCAATGACTGTGACGCTGGTCTGGGTGGTTCGGTGTGGGGGGCTGATGTCGAGTCTGCCACACAGGTGGCGACTCGCCTGGAGTGCGGTACAGCCTGGATCAACGGGCATGCCGAGGTATTGCCGCATGCGCCGTTTGGCGGTTGCAAAATGTCCGGTTTCGGGGTCGAGTTTGGCGTCGAGGGGCTACTGGAATACACCTCGCCCCAATTGCTGAACATCAATAAGTAGTCTTCGCGTTTATCCCGTTTAAGCGCTTGCAGGGCAGTGATTTCTCACTGCCCTTTTTTACTGGCTCAATTATGTGTTGATGTTGTTTTAGCCTGACGATTTGCCCAGGGAAGGGGTTATGCCGCGAAGCAGAGGATGTGCGTGAGCGGATTTGCCTGGTAGGAGCGGCGCCTCGCCGTGAATTCGGCCCGGGGCGGACCTCCTACAGGTCAAATCCCTCTCCGGTGGCCAAGCGTAGCGGTAGGAGTGGTTTCAGTCGCGAATTTTGCGGATAAATCCGCTTCTGCAAAAACAGCACATCGTATGCAGCAGGTAACCAGGATGTAGCCATTTTTCACGCTTCAATGATCATTTTGGCGAGCTGCTGCTCCAGCAGTTCCCGGCTTTGCAAATAGAGCTGTCGAGTCTGGTCTGTATGCAGGACCAGTGCGCTGAGCGGTGCTGAGTGGATATCGGCCTCCAGGCGTGATAATGCATGGCGTACCCCAGTCAGACCGAAATTACCGCTGGCCCCGATCAGCTTGTGTGCCAGTTTGCCGGCCTCGTTGCGGTTGGAGCCGGCAATCGCTTGCTCCAGTTTCATCAGCAGTTCGTCCGCCTGATCATAGTATTTTTGCATCAGTTGTTTGAACTGGTGGTGTCCCAGATGATTGATGTGCTCAGACAGCAGGGTCTGGTTCAACAGCTCGATATTCGCCTGTGGCGCAGGATTTGCCGGTTTGTCGGATGCCGAATGCCCGTCTACAAGCGTCCTCTCCATGGTCTCCCTGAGAGTGGAATACAGGAGGGGTTTGCCGATGACATCGTTCATGCCTGACTGGTAATAGCGGGCGATCTCCTCATCGGTGACCGATGCGGTCAGCGCAATAATCGGAATGGAGGCTTTGGTTTGATCAGGCAGACGGCGAATTTGCCGGGTGGTCTGCATGCCGTCCATCCCGGGCAGATGGATATCCATCAGGATCAGGTCGTAGGTGTTTTCCAAAAGCAGTTCGATGGCACGATAGCCATCTGCGGCAACATCAACCTGGTGATGATCCTGCGCCAGCAGGCCGACGGTGACATCCTGGTTGATCGGTGTATCTTCTACCAGCAATATGCGCTGTGCAGAGAGCATTATGGTGCCGGTCGGTAGCGGTTGTGGTGTGCGGTCTGTCTGCAGCGGATAGTTCAGCTGAAACCAGAACAGTGTGCCCTGGCCGGGATTGGATGTATAACCGATTTCACCGCCCAACTGTTCCACAAGTTTTTTGCAGATTGCCAGTCCCAGCCCGGTACCGCCATAATGACGGGTGATCGAGGAGTCGGCCTGGCTGAAGTGCTGGAATATCCTGTCGCTGGCCTGCAGGGGGATGCCGATGCCGCTATCTTCCACTTCAAAGCGAACCCACAGATCGTCGCCGCTGAACTGAATCGGTTTCGCGCCTATTCTTACAGTGCCGTGTGAAGTGAATTTGATCGCATTCGAACAGAGGTTGAGCAGGATCTGGTGCAGTGCCTGGGCGTCACCCATGACCTGTTCCGGCAAGTCTTTGGCCAGATCAATTTCCAGTGTTAATCCTTTTTCATCAGCTAGGGGACGCAGCAGGCCAGCCAGGTCGGTCAACGCATTTCTGAGTGAAAGTGGTGTGCTGGAAAACTCCATTTTGCCAGCCTCCAGCTTACTGAAATCGAGTACGCTGTTGAGGATGTCGAGCAGGGACTGGCCGGAATGGTAGATCGCCTCGACCTGGCTACGCTGTCTGTCTGTCAGTTCGCCTCTTAACAGCAGCTGTGCCATCCCGAGTACGCCATTCATGGGTGTGCGGATCTCGTGACTCATGGTGGCGAGAAACTGGGATTTCGCCACTGTCTCCGCTTCCGCCTTTTGTCTGGCTATTTCCGCCTTGAAGCGATCCTGCTCGGCCTGTTCCCGTGCCTTGCGGGCGCTGATATCGGCAACCGTACCCTCGTAATAGATCAGGTTGTGCCGATCATCCACCACCTTTCTGGCGGAAATGGAGACATGAATCCGATTGCCATTTTTTTGCCTCCACAAAGTCTCAAAGTCTGTGACGCGCGGCTCTGTTTCCAGTAGGGTCAGGATACTGTGCAGATGGCCGCTGTCGCAGAAACATTGGCCGCTGATATCGCTTATGGCATTAATGGAGGTCTTCTGGGGGTCGTAGCCTAACAGTGTAATGAGTGCCGGATTGACGGAGATGATTTCACCCCGTGGAGAAATTCGGAAGATCCCTTCTATGGCGTTTTCAACCAGTGAGCGATATTCCCGCTCGGATTGCTCCAGGCTGCGATAAAGCTTGGCCGTCTCGATGGAGATGGCAGCTTGGGCGGCCAGTACCTTCAGGGTCTCAACGCGCTCTGGTGTGAATACGCCCCTGGCTTCGCTGTTCTCAAGATAGAGGACGGCGGTAAGCTCACCATGGTACAGGATTGGCAGGCAGAGTATGGAACAGGGTGGTTTGTGTCTCAGGTAGTTGTCCTGGAGAAAAAGTTGGTCCTCGGCAGTGGAGTCGATCACTACGCTGCGCTGGGTGCGTGAGACATAGTGGACCAGCGCAAGCGGTAAATCGGTTCCGGCCCCGGACACCGGAGTGCCGGCTCTGATCCTTTGTTGGCCGTCCATATCGGTGTCGGCGGCAACGATCATTTCGCTTCCCCGGTTAAGCATCAGCACGCTGCGTTGGGCACCGGCGCTCTCCATGGCCAGTGTAATCAGCCGATCCAGTATACGCTCAAGTACAATCTCATCCGCTATGGTATGGGCGGCTTTCAGCACCGAGGTGATATCCAGATTCTGATTGCTGAATTCCCTCGTCTGTTGCTCCTGTGCGTAGTCCGCCTGGACTGCCGTAATCAGGTCTGACTGTTCGGCAAAATTGTGGTTGTAGTACCGGATCATCTGGTCACATTTACTGGCCGCGCCCCAGGCCATGTAGATATTCCAGGCTGCTTGCAAGTTGGCTGTTGCCAACGTCGGTTTTCCCCATTCGATATAGAACCGGCCGGTAAGTTCGTTACAGAGGGCCCTGTCCAGGATGAAAGCGGTTTTTTCGGCGCTGGTGATGGCATTTTCATAGTAGGCCATTGCCAGTGCCCGCTTCCCGGTGATGCGACAGAGTTCCGCCTTGATCAATAGAACGTGATGTTTGTGGTTCTGAGGAGAGAAGCCGGCGAGTCGCTCAAGCTGTTTCAGGATGCCCCTGATTTTGCGTCGACTGGTTAATCTGCCGGGCAACGGTTGTTCGGTCAACAGGGCAATCTCGGTGAGTGCAGAGAGATAGAGAAAGTAGGGCGCGGTGTAGGTGCCGCTGATATTGCTGAGATACCCCAGACCTTTGCGACATACCGAGGCGGCCTCAGTATATTCGGCAAACAGATAGTGCAGTATCGCTTTGTAGAAGTAATGCAGACAGATGGCGGTCTTGTGATTATTGGCCTTATGCTGCTGCAGCATCTCCGATTCGCGATAGTATTCACCCTCAAGGCGGCTGGCGGGTTTGCAGTTACCGAGCAGATTATCAATGGTCTGTAGTGTAAAGAGCGAGTACTCTTCCGACTGCTTTTGCCTGGTCAGCCGGATTTGGTGCAGGTACTCGGTCAGTGTCTGTTTCAGGATATCCAGTCTGGGGGCAAGGAAGAAATAGTACTGGATGTAGGTCGCCAGGGCGTACGCACCCCATTCCACATCACCACAATCCAGCGCCAGGTGATGGCCTTGCAGGAGTGGTTCCAGAGTTTCAGTAAGTGGCTGTTTCCAGTGCGCGACATAGGTGTAGTGTAAGAACAGCGTTTTATGATGAGAGGTCTTGGAAGGAAGTTGCTGGTCCAGTTTCAGCGCCAGTTGGCCCAGTGCATAACCTTTATCTATCTCGCCGTAATAGCCGCACAGCATACCGCCGTATCCCGCAAATGATTGTGCGGCACAGGGCATCAGTCCGTGCTTTAACGTCAGCTCTACCTGTTTTGCCATAACCAGCGGACGTAATGATGAGCTGGAAAACTTCACGATGCCGAACATGCTGGTCAAAATGGGCAGGGCGGCCTTGATTTGGGGGTTGCTGATTTCCGGTGCTTCGAGAAGTTGGGTTTCGGAGTATTTGCCGAGTTGCCATTGGGTTTTTGATAACGTCAGGTAAATCCGCAGCCTGCCGGGTGATTCCGGCAGTTGAATGCCGAGCAGGGAGAGTACTTCCAGTGCAATCTTGAGGGCCTGATCAAACCGGTTACAGGCGGTTTCCGCCTGAATTCTCAATTCATGGATCTTCAGTTGGTCCTGCAGCGAGTGTGTATGAGACAGGATCTGTTCAATCAGGCTTTCCATCCGGACAAAATCGGAGCGGCCAAACGCGCTCTCGGCCGCCGCGGTATGGATAGCCAGGCTGGTCCGGTAATGGCTTGACCAGCAATCTTCCGGCAACAGTTCCAGGCCATGCTGGAAGTATTCCGCCGAACCCTCGCAGGCCGCCGATTGCCGGGCTTTGAGGCCTGCCCGTAGGTTCAGTTCCGCCAGCAGGATGCGTTGATCCGGCTGCGTTATTATCTCTTTGGCCATATTGAGATGATTGGCGATCTCGAAAATATGCTCATCCAGCTCATTCTCGGGGGTGCTTCGCCTCAATAGTTGGCCAATCTGCAGGTGCAGGGTTTTTCTCTGTCCGGGTAACACCAATGAGTAGGCCGCCTGTTGCACCCTGTCATGAACAAATCGGTACCAGGTCAGCCCCTGGGCATTCGCCTCGGCCATCTGGTAATGCTCATCCAGTGGAATCAACAGGCCATCGGAGAGGCTGGGCCATAGCGCCTGGGTGGTCGATTCGTAATCGTGATCATAGACAACGGAGAGGGTTTTGAGATTGAACCGGTTGCCGATACAGGCCGCCAGTTTCAAAACCTGTTGGGTGTCCTGTGGCAGACTCTCGATACGGGTGACCAGTAGTGTAATGACATCATCAGCCATCTCCTGGCTCTGGATGCCTTGTTCATCCCAATGCCATTTTCCCTGTCTGAAAAAGATCAGTTTCTGGTTATGCAGTGAGCCGAGGAACTGCTTCAGGAAAAAAGGATTACCCTGGGTTTTGTGCAGACAGAGGTAGGCGAGTGAGCGGGTCTCATCGGGCTCGCGGTGCAGCGTGTCGGCAAGCAGATGAGAAATTTGCTCCTGGCTGAGTGGTTCGAGCTTGATCTGGTTCAGGCAGTTTTTTGCGTTGTCGATCAGCAGGCGGATTGGATGTGTCGGTCCTATCTCCTGTTCCCGGTAACTGGCAACCAACATCAGATTGGAGAGTGTGCTGCTTCTTGTAAGGCTGTTGATCAGATTGAAAGAGGCCATGTCGGCCCACTGGAGATCATCCAGGAACAGTACCAGTGCCCGGTCATGGGCACTGAAGACCTCCAGCAGACGGATAAACATGCGTGATACCAGGTTCTGTGCCTGGTGTGGTGTGAGCCGCTGGGCTTCAACAGCCTTGCCGATAATTAGTTCCAGCTCTGGAATCAGGCGAATCAGCAGAAAGGCGTTATCGCCCAGAGCAGCCTGTAATCGGGAGCGCCAGAGATCGATCTGTTGTTCCGGCTCTGTAAGTCGTTGTTTGATGAGCGACTGCAGGGCAAAAATGATTCCCGAGTAGGGCCGGCTGCGGCGGAACTGGTCAAATTTCCCGCTGATGAAAATGCCCTTCTGTTCGATAACCTGTTCGCGTATTTCATTCACCAGGGTGGATTTACCGATACCCGAGTAGCCGGAAATCAACACCGTCTGTGGCTTGCCCTGCATTGTCTGCTCATACCAGCCCAACAGTTTGCCGATGGTGTGCTCCCGACCATAAAGACGCTGTGGGATAAGGAATCGCTCTGGACGATCCTGGCGCGCAATGGCAAAGGTGTCGATGACGCCTGTTACCTGTTGTTGTCGCATGCACTCGCTGAGGTCAGCGGTCAGGCCAAAGGTGGACTGATAACGCTGCGCAGCATCCTTGGCCAGTAGTTTGAGTACGATCGCCGAAAGGGCTTGGGGTATGTCGTGTCTGATCTGATGCAGGGGAGGTGGATGCCTGGCTATGTGACTATGAATCAGCTCAAGCTTGTCCTGCGCGATGAATGGTGGGTGACCGGCCAGCAGTTCGTAGAATATGATGCCAAGACTGTAGAAATCGGTTCTGAAATCGATACGCCGGTTGATTCTTCCGGATTGTTCGGGCGCCATATAGGGCAGGGCATCGAGCTGGATCTGAGTGGTCTCTGGTTGTGCCTCTTCGCTATCGAGTTTGGTTGCCAGGGTAAAATCAATAATCTCCACCTGCCCGGTGCGGTGATTGACAATGATATTGTCGGGCGTGATCTGCTTATGTGTGATACCGGCTTCGTGAATCCGGCCAACCAGTTCACTTAACCGATGCATCAACGGAAGCAGTGACTGCCAGTTGCCGGCTTCGTTACGTATAAAGTGTCGCAGCCGGTCGCCGCCCTGATCGTGGAAGACGGTAAACAGTAGCTGTTCGTTCTGTTGGTGGGAGAGTGGCCGAATGACTCCTGGAATATTCAGATCACGCAGCAGATAGTACTCGTGCCGCAGGCGGCTGATGCTGTCATTGATCGGCGTGGTACGGCTCACCTGTTTGATAATCACGGGCAGATTATCCGCATCCCGTTTGGCACGGATAATGACCGATTTGCTCCCTTCATGGAGTAGAGTCAGGTCATGATATCCGCCCAGCCGCAACATGGGCTCAGTCCGGTTTTCCCGCAAACACGTAACCCGCGCCATGTGCCGTGAGGATAAAGGCGGGTTTGGCTGGATTGTCTTTCAGTTTGCGCCGTAACCGGCCGATCAACACATCAACAGAGCGGTCGTTGGGTGTCCATTCCCGATCGCGGATCGCATCCAGTAGCTGGTCCCTGGAGAGGACGACCCCGGGCCGGGAAACCAGCGTTTGCAACAACTTGAATTCACCCTCCGGCAAGCGTTCCGATGTCCTGTCTGGCGCCGATAGCAGTCTTCTACTGCAGTCGAGTTGCCATCCCTCAAAACGGAGCACGTCGGGATCGGCATGATGCATTTTCAACTGTTGACTGTCATGTACACGCCAGAGCAGATTTTTGGCCCGCACCAACAGTTCCCGGGGATTGAATGGTTTGGTGACATAGTCATCGGCCCCCAGTTCCAGACCGACAATCCGGTCGATCTCATCGCCTTTGCTGGTAACCAGTATAATGCCGACTTTCGACTCCGCGCGGAGCTCCCGGGTAACGGTCAGGCCATCCTTTCCCGGAAGATTGATATCCAGCAAAACCAGGTCGATCTGTTCGTCCTTTACACGGCGCACCAAATCTTCGGCCTGTTCCGTCTCCAGCACATGGTAGCCTTCACTGGAGAAATAACTGACCAGTAGCGCGCGTGAAGCGGCGTCATCCTCAACGATCAGTATGGTGGTCTGTTTGCGATCAGTCTGCATGGCGTGCCTTGTATCGGTGAGGCCGAAGCCGGTCCTGCATGGCTGTTCCAGCGGCTATGACGGCGCCTAGTATTTCATACAAAGTGTAGGGAATACTATCCATTGGGCGTGACTTGTCAGGTTATTAAGTAGGGAAGAATATTAGTCATTACTGGTTATCCATGTCGGGCGGAAATATTGAAATGATCTCGTTTACATTTCGTTACACATCGCGACAAATTAGAACATTTCGGCAGAACTTCGTTAACGCAGGGAAGATACTTTAGGCTGGCAATCAAAGGCTGGCAATAGCCCCGGGGGAATTGTCAGTCCTCCCGCCTCTTGGGATGATGAAATATAGTTGCGCCGGCAATCTTGCGGCGATTTTATAACAATCAAATATGAAGGAGTGGTGGTTTGAAACAGATCAGCAAAAAAAGCGCACTTCTGATCGGAGGGTTTCTTGCCCTTGCTGGGAACAGCGTGCTTTACGCCGCTTCACAGCCTATGAGTGGCGAACAGATAATCCAGAAGCGCTGCATGGATTGCCATAGTGAAACCGGCAACCCAAGTCTGCCTTACTCCAGGATCAGTGAACAGCGCAAAACCCCCGAAGGGTGGCAGATGACCATACAGCGAATGGTCAGCATTCATGAAGCTAAAATGTCGGCGGATGAACGAAAACAGGTACACAAATTCCTTTCCGATACCCAGGGGCTGGCGCCATCAGAGACCGCAGCCCTGCGCTACGGAGTGGAGCGTGACGGCAACCTGCTGGAAAACAACGATCCCGCCTATGCCGAGATGTGTGCCCGCTGTCACTCCGGCGCCCGTTTTGGCCTGCAGCGTCGTACCAAAGAGGAGTGGTCGCTACTGGTTCAATTCCACATGGGACAGATTCCCACGCTGGAACTGCATTCCTTGGCGCGTGACCGCCCCTGGTTCGATCTTGCCATGAATCAAGTCGTTCCGAAGCTGGCACAGGATTATCCATTTGAATCCGCAGCCTGGAAGTCGTGGCAGGCGGCGGATAAGCCGACCTTCGAACATGACTGGGCAATCACCGGATACATACCCGGAAAGGGTGATTTTGACGCGCTGATGCAGGTCCGCGCCAAAGGCGGAGACTTGTATGGTCTGCAAGTCATCGGGCAGTACGCCGATGGCACGCCGCTCACGGGTAGTGGGCAGGCGATTACCTATACAGGCTACGAATGGCGTGCGTCGCTGACGCTGGATGGCATCAAGATGCGCCAGATCCTGGCGGCCAATGAACAGGGAACGCGGATGCAGGGGCGTCTGTTCATGGCGGAGGCGAATGAACTGGGTGCGGCCATGGTGGCGCAGCGGGCGGCCAAAGGGGACCACGCGGTGACCGGCGTAATGCCCTCCCATGTTCGTCAGGGAGCAAGGCAGGAGATCACCATTGTCGGTGTTGGGCTGAAAGGTACGCCGGCGTTGGGCGAAGGCCTGCGGATAGTCAAGACGCTGGCTGCCGGAGCGAACCGTATTCGTTTGCTGGTTGAGGCGGAAAAGGACGCCGTGGTGGGTCTGCGTGACGTTGTCGTCGGTAAGGCTCAGGCTCCTGCCGCACTGGCGGTGTATGACAAGGTGGCGCGGGTTGATGTTGTGCCCGGCGAGTCGGTTGCAAGAGTCGGCGGTAACGGCACGCCGATTGCCAAGGCGAAATCGGCCTATCGGGCGGTAGGTTATGCTGCCGGTGCCGATGGCAAGCCCGGCACCGAGGACGATGTCCGGCTGGGTTATATGCCGGCCACCTGGTCTCTGAAACCTTTTGATGAGACGGCCAGGGAAGACAACGACCTCAAATATGCCGGCGCTATCGATGCACACGGCGTGTTTGTCCCAGGTGATGCCGGACCCAATCCGGAACGCAAGATGTCCACCAATAACGTGGGCAACCTGAACGTGGTTGGCACGGTTGATGACGCCGGTAACAAGGTGAGTGGCGAAGGCCATCTGCTGGTGACGGTGCAGCATTTTGTCCGGGCCTCGGTGCTTTAGGTCGGGTTGTGTTTACGATACATAAGCGAATGCAATCCACAGAGGTGAGCCATGGATAACCTGACACTGGTCAGACCCAACCTGCATCGGATGGCGGTGGACCGGCATGACATGCTGTTCCATATACCGACCAGCAGCCTGTTTGAACTCGATGAGTTGAGTGGTGCCCTGCTGGATCTGTTTGATGAACACGGAACGGTCAGCAGGCAATTGATCGACCAACGGCTGAGCACGCATTTTCACCAGGCCGATCTGAGCGAGACGATAGACGACCTGAAGTCCTTGGAAATACTTTGCGATGACGGTAAGGCGGCGAGGTTGAATCTGCCGCCGGTCAGCGTACAGAACTTTCCGCTTACGACCCTGGTGCTGAATGTCAATACCGGCTGTAATCTGAGCTGCACCTATTGTTACAAGGAGGATCTGGCGACTCCGTCCGATGGGCAGAAGATGTCCTATGAAACAGCCGTTGAGTCGATCGAGATGCTGTTGCGGGAGTCACCGGGGCAGGCGAAGTACAACATCGTCTTCTTTGGCGGCGAACCGCTGACCCATATGCCACTGATTCGCAAAGTGGTGGCCTATTGTGAAAGCCGCTTTACGGAGCTGGGAGCCAGGCCTGATTTTACCCTGACCACCAATGCTACCTTGCTAACGCCCGATTTGATTGACTGGTTCAAGCAACACCGGTTCGGACTCACGGTTTCCATGGATGGACCGCGCAGCCTGCATGACCGGAACCGGCTGACGGTCGGTGGACATGGCACTTATGACCTTGTCAGTGAAAAGGTGAAAATGTTGTTGGAGGCCGGTATGTCGCGTCCGGTCGGCTGCCGGGTAACACTCACTCACGGAGTCATCGATGTGGCGGCCATTTTTGACCATCTCCACCACGACCTGGGATTCCATGAAGTCGGTTTTGGTCCGGTGACCTCCGGTGATATTGCGGCATTCAATCTTCGGCCGGATGAGCTGCAGCAGGTGTTTGAGGGTATGAAGCGCCTCGGGCAGCGCTATCTTGGGCAGGCGCTGGAGAATCGCAGTCTCGGCTTTGGCAATATGCACCAGCTGATGACCGATCTGCATGAAGGTAATAAAAAACAGCTGCCCTGTGGGGCGGGCGTAGCACTACTGGCGGTGGACACGGAAGGGGGACTGAATCTCTGTCATCGCTTTACCGGTTCCGCGCTGCCGAAGTTCGGTACGGTTCGGACGGGTATCGACAAGCCCCGCCTGGCCAGTTTTGTGGAACAGCGCCTGGATCGCACTGCCACAGGATGTGAGACCTGTCGCATCCGCAATTTCTGTTCCGGCGGCTGCTATCACGAAAGTTATGCAAAAACCGGTGATCCAGCCGTACCGGCCTACCATTATTGCGACCTGATGCGAGACTGGATTGATTTTGGTGTGCAGGTCTATTCACGGCTCATGCTCGAAAATCCCGGTTTTTTCGAGAATCACGTATTACCCAGGAGGAGTTTCTGAAATGAAACATCTGAAGTCTATTAATAAAAAAGCCAAAGCAGTGGAAGAGGCAGTCAGTCGGGAAGAAGTTGAAGAGGTGATGGCCATGCAGACGGTTGTCGGCTGTACCGCGACCACCGATCCGGGCTGGGAGGTGGATCCGTTCGGCGGTCTCGCTTCACTCTGCGCGCCAATGGAGTCGGATCTGTATGGCTGCGCGGACGCCTGCTGGTGGCCTGCCCAGGTACCGGACACCATGAGCACCTATCCGGATTGGTCCAAGGGGATAGATAAGGCGAATGTTGACTGGCGTAAGCTGGATGGCATCTTCCCGGAAGATGAGTGATGGAGATGAGTTTGATGAAAACCAAAAAAAGAACTGTACGGGCATTGCTGGCACTTGCCGGAGTGGGCGTAATCCTGTCGGGTTGTCATGGCAACGTGAAACAGGCCGCCACCACGGCGCCCCATGAGTATCTGTTGACGGTGACCCGGCCGAATCAGCTGCAGGTAATCGACACCCAAACCAACAGCATCACCCGCTCCTGCGATGTCCCTGGCTATTTCGGTGCGGGCTCAATCGCCATGTCGCCGGATGGCCGTATCGCCTATGTGTTGTCCAACAAGTGGGAAGACATATACGGCTTTGATATTACCGACTGCAAAATGGTCTTTTCCGCCAAGCAGTCAAGTAGTGACGTGATTGTGAAGACGTTCTTCTCGTTGGCCGTCAGTCCCGATGGCAAGGAGCTCTATACCGTACAGAATCCGGTGCGTGAGCTGGATGACCGTTATGAGGTCATGCAACCGCAGCTTGCCGTGTTCGATACGACGGCGGGGCTCGATGTGCAACCAAGCCGCAGCTGGCCGGTAGATCGTCGCATCACCAAGATTGCCACCATGGATAACGGTGAGGTGGTTTTGGGAGGCGCCGATCTCAAGGCGATTGATCCGCGGACCGGAACGGTGCGTGTCATCAGTAAACTGCAGAACTGGGAACGGGGTGCGCGCTGGCTCACGCCGGATGCCTTCGCTGTCTCTTCCCAGGGTGAGCATGTTGGTGAATACATCATGGCCTATGTCACCGCAGAGTTTAAGGATGACAGTATGAACTTTGAGACTGCGGACTGGTGGTGGGGCATGAGCCGGGTCGACCTGAAGTCTGGTGCGGTGGAGCAAATGGAGACGGTCCCCTTTCAGTTCATTGTATTCAGCTGGGTATCCGATCCGCACGATTCCAATATCATCTATGGGGCCTTCAATACGCTCTCCAAGCACAACATCAAGGAGAAGAAAACCCTGGCCGTAACGGATATGGATCACACCTATTACACCATCAACATGACATCGGATGGCAGCACTCTCTATGTCGGAGGAACCTCCAGCGATATCTCGGTGCATGACCCCGAGACGCTGAAGAAAATCGGTAGCATTCAACTGCCGGGCGATATGTCTACCGCGGATATGCGTCTGGTGAGATTGCAGGAATAGCCACGTGATGTTCCCGCCAGATCGGCCCCCCATGCCGGGGGGCTGTTTTATCCCGGAGTGGATCCATCACCCCAAGCGCACGTCTCCAGGGATGGCGGTGGCAGACAACGTCGGGAACTGGTTGTCGAGGAAGCCCGAGCCGAGGGGTGCGCGCGCGTGGATTTTCGGTCGATCATGTTTGACCGGCTGATTAGCTCCAGCGAGCCGAACACACAAGCGGCCGCACGGGCCGCTTTGGGCTGGGTGTACGGCTTTGTCTGGCCCATGCGTTATCGCATGTTGGTGCTGCTTCTCCTTTCACTGCTGGCCACCGCTCAGGCGCTGTTGCAGCCCTGGTTGACCAAGGTATTGATTGACGACGGATTGCTGGCCGGTGATCGGGATCTGCTGGTCAATGTAGCGCTTGTGATGATTCTGATCGGGATCCTGGGCATGGCGCTGTCGGGCCTGAATCGCTATCTGCATACCCTCCTGTCGGGTCGCATCCTGTTCCGGTTGCGCGAAGATCTCTACCGGCATCTGCAGACCCTGTCGCCCACGTTTTACGGTGAGCGCCGGACCGGAGATATCCTCTCCCGCCTGGACGGGGATGTGGCCGAGATCCAGCGCTTTGCCGTTGACTCCCTGTTTGCCGCCATCTCCAGCATTCTGGGCCTGATTGGGGCGGTGGTGTTGATGTTGATGCTCTCCTGGCAGTTGTCGCTGATTGTGGCGCTGCTGATCCCCGTCGAAGTGCTGTGGATGCGCTGGATGCGGCGCAAGCTGGAGCAGCGAACCCGGACCCTGCGGGAGCGCTCGGCCGATCTCTCCTCTTTCCTGGTGGAGACCCTGCCGGCGATGAAGTTCATCCAGTCGGTGGGCCAGGAGGCGCGTGAGGCCAGGCGCCTGGGTGGTCTTGGCGACCACTATCTGGGGGATCTGATCAAGCTGCAGATGACCGAGTTCTTTACCCGTGCCGTCCCCGGTATGTTGACCTCCCTGTCCCGGGCGGGCGCCTTTATTGTCGGCGGGTTCTGGGTGATTGACGGGCATTGGCAACTGGGTGCGTTGATTGCCTTCTCCACCTATCTGGGTATGGCCATTGGTCCGGTGCAGAGCCTGTTGGGACTTTATGTGTCGATCCAGCGGGTTTCTGTGAGCCTGGGTCGCGTGGCGGAGTTGCGTTTCAGCCCGGCAAGTGTGACGCCGCCCGATACACCGTGTCCATTGCGGAAAACAGGTGGGGATATTGTGTTTGATTCAGTCTCCTTCGCTTATCCCGGGCGTACCCAGCAGGTGTTGCAGGGGTTGAATATCGCTATTCCTGCCGGCAGCAAGGTGCTTCTGACCGGGCGTTCCGGTGTCGGCAAGTCGACCCTGATTGACCTGTTGCAGCGTCACTATGATCCGCAGTCGGGACGCATCCTGCTGGATGGTGTTGATCTGCGTGACTGTGATCCGCAAGCGATCCGCCAACGGGTGGCGGTGGTGAGTCAGGATATTGTGCTGTTTCGCGGCAGTCTGTTTGAGAATCTGCGTTACGCAGCGCCACAGGCGGATGAGAACGCGATACTGGCCGCAGCCAGGCGTGCCCGTCTGGGAGAGCTGATCGAGCGCCTGCCGGAGGGTATCTCCAGCCAGGTTGGTGAAAGGGGCGTGCAGCTGTCCGGCGGGCAGAAGCAGCGGGTGGCGATCGCCCGCGCCCTGTTGCAGGATCCGTTGGTACTGGTGTTGGATGAGGCAACCTCGGCCGTCGACCAGGAGACGGAGACAGAGATCATCGCAGCGGTGGATGAGCTGTTTGCCGATCGTACCCGGATACTGATCAGTCATCGCCCCGCGTTGTCCGATGCGACATCGATAGTACTAAAACTGGATGACGGGGTGATTGAGGTGCTGCCCCGGCTGGAGATGGCCTATGAATAGAGTGGTCACGGTGGGTGTGGTGGACAGCGGCTTCAGCCGTGATCAGGCGCAGACTGTTGATTGTGCCGCGGCCTTCGTGGTTGATTCCGAAATGCTGGTGCAGCGTGAGACGCAGTACGACTGCGTTCAGCACGGAACAGCCGTAATCCGCGCCATCACCACGACAGCCCCGGCCGCCCGACTGGCGGTGGCCCAGGTGTTTACCGAGCGCTTTACCACCACACCATCACAGGTCGCGGCGGCTATCCATTGGTTGCTGGAGCAGCAGGTGGATCTGATCAATCTCAGTCTCGGCCTGCGGGCTGACCGGCCGGTTTTGCAGGCGGCCTGTGCGGCAGCGGCAGCAGCGGGAATACCGCTCTGTGCCGCCACACCGGCGCGCGGTGATCCGGTGTTTCCCGCCGCCTATTCCGGTGTACTGCGCATGACAGGTGACGCACGCTGTAAGGAGACCGAGTGGTCCTGTCTGGAGACGCGCTACGCCGACTTCGGTGCATTTGTCCGCAGTTCGGACAGTCGGGTCGCCGGGGCCAGTATCGGTACCGGCTATCTGAGCGGGCATATCGCGGCCTACCTCGCGACCGGCAGAGCGGCGGATGTCGATTCAATCCGACGTTATCTGCGCGAAAATGCCTGCTATTTCGGTGCCGAGCGGCGGACAGGATGATGCTATGTCCGGGTTTTTCGTATCACAAGACCGAAGCGGTTGTATGTCGGGTCGACCGAATAAGGTGAGAGGAGATTGACATGTCGTTGGTGAATGCCGCTGTGTCCGAGCCAGAGCTGGCCTTTACGCTTTGTGATGCTGCGCTACTGGAACGTCTGTCCGGTCTTTCCATGCCGCTCACGGCGCGTGACTGCATGGCGGCTCTGGGTTGGCGCGAGACTGTGCTGCCCGAAAAGCTGGCCGACCGTGCGCTTGACCGGATTCATTTCGGTAATGAATTTTGTGAACGTCTGTTGCCGCACCGTCCCCAGCTTGAACGGGTAGTGGATTGGAGCGTCGAGCAGGGTCTCGGTGTCACCCTGTTGACGCCGATGCTGGCTGATCGGGGAATCGACCTGTTGCCCCGGTTGTTGGAGCGGCTGCCTGAACAGAGCGAGGTGGTGGTCAACGATTGGGGTGTGTTGCGACTGCTGAGGGAGCAATTCCCCCGGCTGTGTCCGGTAGCGGGACGGCAGATGGGCAAGATGATCAAGGATCCGCGCCTGCCCTCGGCGGAGTGGGCCAGTGCGATACCGCCGGGGATGCAGTCGTCGCTCTATCCGAAACTGATGCGGCGCTTCGGAATCGAGTCGGCGGAAACTGATATCCGCCCCTTTGCCGAGCCGGCCGACCTGCAACCCAACGGCTTGCGGCTCTCCGTGCACCTTCCTTATGGTTACACCCTCAAGGGGCGCATCTGCAAGCCGGGCTCGCTGTCGCTGGACAAGCAGCAAAAGTTCATGCCTGGACACAGTTGTCAGAAGGAGTGTCTGGTCTATTTCAGCCGCATGCAACGGACCGGTTGCCAGAGTCCTCATGAACTGCCCAGCTTCCTGCGTGGCAATACCATCTTCTATCGCCATGGGGAAGAGCAGCAACGGGTGTTGGCGGAGGCACTGCAACAGGGTTGGGTCAATCGATTGGTACTGGCGGGAGACTGGAATGAAAATCGTTGCGCCGATTAGCAAGGCAGAGGAGTTGGAGCCGGTTCTGGAGGCGGGTGCCGATGAGGTGTTCTTCGGTATGGTGCCGCAGGAGTGGACCCGGCAGTTCGGCATCTCCACGGTAAGCCGTCGGCTGTTCGGCAACATCAGAGAGTATGCCGAGATGCAGTGGATCATCGCTACCGCCCATGCGGCCGGGAAACAGTCCATGCTGACCCTGAACGCCCAGCACTACACCGAGCCGCAGATGCAGTGCCTGATCGAGCTGGCGCGACGCTTTGCCGGCGAGGGGGGGGATGCCCTGATCCTGGCCGATCCCGCTCTACTGATGGCGGTGGCGGAGCTGGATCTGGGCATCCGGATTCACCTGAGCTCCATCGCCGCCTGCCGCAACAGTGAGTCGGCCCGCTTTTTCGGCGAGCTGGGGGTCGACCGGGTCATTTTTCCACGCTATCTCAAGCTGGATGAGATCCGGGATATTGCCGCCTCCCTGCCGCACATGGAGTTCGAGACGTTCATCCTCAACGACGGCTGCATTTACGAGGAGGGGGTCTGTCACACCATCCACCTGCCGCAACAGTATGGGGGTCCGATCTGCATGGATGCCTATCAGTACAGTTTTTACCGCGCCGACGGACAGCGTATAGACAAGGTAACACAGCAGGCGCTGTTGCAGAACGAGGCCGATTACAAGGAGTGGACCTGGTACAAATTCAGTTGCGGTTTTTCGACCTCTGAACAGGGCTACACCTTCGGTCCCTGTGGTCTCTGCGCCATCTCCCGGCTGGCCAGTGATGGGGTGACGGCGATCAAGATCGCCGGGCGGGAGGCGCCGCTGGAACGCAAGCTGAAGAGTATTCAGCTGGTGCGATCGGTGCGTGACCGGGTGACTTCTGGTGCAACGGCGCAGGCCGTTTATGACTATGCCTCGAATGTACGGGCTCGGCCCGAGCTGTGCCACTCGGGCTACATGTGTTACTACCCGGAGGTGCTGGATGAGGTGGAGTGTGGCCAGCCCGGGCTGCGTGTGGCTTTGCCCAAATGACTACTTGAGCTCCACCGTCACGCTCTTTTTCTGCTCCTTGGCATAGATCTCGTCCATATCCTGAACCTGGCCACTGGCCAGCTCTTCCTCGATGGCGTCGCGTACCTCGACAATCACCACATCAATCTGGATTGTGACACCGGCCAGCGGCGGGTTGGCATCCACCACCACACTCTCCTCATCCACCTTGACCACGGTGACTACCACCTCGGTATCATCGCGGCGGGTCTTGAAGCGGCTGCCGACGGTGATTTCACCCGCCATGCGGAATTGCTCCCGGGGGATTATCTTGATCAGCCGCTCGTCGGTGGCACCGTAGGCCTGTTCCGGGGTGAGAGTGATCTGCAGGCGTTCGCCTATCGATTTTCCTTCCAGGGCCGCTTCCAGAGCCGGAAATACCGCGCCGCGCCCCTGGATGAAGGAGACGGTATCCCCATTGTCCGAGGTATCCAGCAGATTGCCGAGCTGGTCGGTCATGGTGTATTCGATGGTCACTACCTTGTCGTTGCTGATCTGCATCTTGTCGCCCCGGTGTATGCTCAAATGGCCGGACATCTTAAGGCGGATTGTGCCGATGTCCAAGCCGGACGGTTTTCGGCGGGAACCGTCTTCATCAGGCAGGCTGGCGCCGGGCCGGGTCTATTTGTTCTCCCCGGTCGATTTCCGTAGAATTGCAGGTGACAACTCCAGTGGTTCTGCCTAATATCCACCATTTCGTTTAATCACAAAGTCTAGCCTGTATGAAGACCAGCGCCGAATTACGCACCGCCTTTCTGAATTTCTTTATCGAGAAGGGACATACCGAGGTTCCCAGCAGTTCGCTGGTGCCCCATGACGATCCCACTCTGCTGTTTACCAATGCCGGTATGGTGCAGTTCAAGGACACCTTTCTGGGGCGGGAAAAGCGTGACTATGTGCGTGCCACCACCTCCCAGCGTTGCGTGCGCGCCGGTGGCAAACACAACGATCTGGAAAATGTCGGTTACACCGCCCGTCACCACACCTTTTTTGAGATGCTGGGCAACTTCAGCTTTGGTGACTATTTCAAGTGCGAGGCGATCAAGTACGCCTGGGAGTTCCTGACCGAGGAGCTGGGTCTGCCGGAAGAGAAGCTCTGGGTGACGGTGTACGAAGAGGACCAGGAGGCGGAGGATATCTGGCTCAAGGAGATGAAGATCGATCCGACCCGCTTCTCCCGTTGCGGCGCCAAGGACAACTTCTGGTCCATGGGCGATACAGGGCCCTGTGGCCCCTGTTCCGAGATATTCTACGATCATGGTCCCGACGTGTGGGGCGGCCCTCCGGGTTCGCCGGAAGAGGATGGCGACCGCTATATCGAGATCTGGAACCTGGTGTTCATGCAGTTCAACCGGGATCAGTCGGGTGAGATGACCCCCTTACCCCGTCCGTCGGTGGATACCGGCATGGGGCTGGAGCGCCTGGCGGCCGTGCTGCAGCAGGTGCACAGCAATTATGAGATCGACCTGTTCCAGCATCTGATCAAGGCTGCCGCAGAGGTGACCGGATGCAGTAACCTGGAAGAGAAATCCCTGCGGGTCATCGCTGACCACATCCGCTCCTGTGCATTCTTGATCGTGGATGGCGTGCTGCCCTCCAATGAGGGGCGTGGTTATGTTTTGCGCCGGATTATCCGGCGCGCCATCCGTCATGGCTACATGCTGGGCAAGAAAGATCCCTTCTTCCATAAACTGGTGGCACCCCTGAGTCAGGAGATGGGTGACGCCTATCCCGAACTGCCCAAGGTGGCCGATCAGGTGACGCGGGTTTTGCGTCTGGAAGAGGAGCGGTTTGCCGAGACCCTGGAACAGGGAATGAAAATCCTTGATCACACCATCGAATCGCTGGATGGCAAGCAGATCCCCGGCGAGACCGTGTTCAAGCTCTACGACACCTACGGCTTCCCCACCGATCTGACCGCGGATATCGCCCGCGAGCGGGATTTGACCCTGGATATGCCCGGTTTTGAACAGGCAATGGAAGCGCAGCGGGAGCGGGCGCGTGCCGCCAGCCAGTTCGGCAGTGCCCAGCAGGTGGAGATCAATCTCGATGGCGCCACTGAATTTACCGGCTACGAGAAACTGGAAAGCAAGGCGACCATCATCGCGCTGTTCCAGGATGGTCAGTCCGTCGATACCCTGGGCGACGGCGAGGCGGGGATGGTGGTGCTGGACCGCACGCCGTTCTATGCCGAATCCGGCGGTCAGGTAGGCGATGAGGGTGTTCTGGTCTGTGGTGACACCCGGTTCATCGTTACCGATACCCAAAAGCAGGGTGGCGATGTGTTCGTTCACCACGGAAACTTCCAGGGTGACTCGATCCAGGTCGGTGCCGAGGTGGTCGCCCGGGTGGATGGTTACAAGCGTGCCGCCACGGCACTCAATCACTCCGCCACCCACCTGATGCACGCCGCGCTGCAGCGGGTGTTGGGCGATCATGTCCAGCAGAAGGGTTCGCTGGTCAATGCCGAGCGCCTGCGTTTCGACTTCTCCCACTACGAGCCGGTCAGTCGTGACCAACTCAGGGCGATCGAGCGCATGGTCAACGAGCAGATCCGGGAGAACCATGTGGTGCAGACCCGCATCATGTCCCTGGAAGATGCCAAGGCGAGCGGAGCGATGGCGCTGTTCGGCGAAAAGTACGGCGACAATGTGCGGGTGTTGCGCATGGGCGACTTCTCCACTGAGCTTTGTGGCGGCACCCACGTCAAGGCGGTGGGGGATATCGGCTTGTTCAAGATTGTCTCGGAAACCGGTATAGCCTCTGGCGTGCGGCGTATCGAAGCGGTAACCGGCGCGGCCGCTATTCAGTGTGTGGAAGAGGATGAAACGCGGCTGCAGCGGATCGCGGATCTGGTTAAATCCGGTCGTGACGATGTGGCGGAAAAGGTCACCCAACTGGTGGAACGCAGTCGGCGCCTGGAAAAAGAGCTGGAACAGCTGAAGGGCAAGCTGGCCAGCTCCGCCGGCAGCGATCTGGCCGGTAGCGCCGTCGAGGTGGCCGGTGTCAAGGTGCTTGCAGCCAAGCTGGATGGGGTCGATCCCAAGGCCCTGCGCGACACCATGGATCAGTTGAAAAACAAGCTGGGCAGTGCCGTGATCCTGCTGGCGGCGGTCAGCGGTGAGAAAGTCAGTCTGGTGGCCGGTGTCACCAAGGACCAGATCCCCACCCTGAAGGCAGGCGATCTTGTGAAATTCGTTGCCGAACAGGTAGGCGGAAAAGGTGGTGGCCGGCCCGACATGGCGCAGGCCGGCGGCAGCGATCCCGCCGCGCTGCCAGGAGCCCTGGCTTCGGTTGAGGGATGGGTGCGCGAATCGCTGGGACAGTAAGCAGCATCTGTTTACGAAACCGTGGAAACCACCCTGCTTTTATTGTTTAATTAGCGCCCTTCGGACGCCCGGCTTCTCGCCGGGTGAATTATGTAACTGAAAAGCGAGTAGCAGAATCAATGGCCCTTATCGTACAGAAATACGGTGGCACATCGGTCGGCAGCATTGAGAGAATACAGGCTGTTGCCGAAAAGGTCGCGGCGGCGAGAAACCGTGGCGATCAGGTGGTGGTGGTGGTCTCCGCCATGTCCGGCGAGACCAACCGGTTGATCGCGCTGGCCAAGGCGATAGAAGAGCACCCCTCGGCGCGTGAGATGGATGTGCTGGTATCGACCGGCGAGCAGGTGACAATCGCACTGCTCTCCATGGCCCTGCACAAGATCGATTGTCCTGCAAAATCCTATACCGGTGGACAGGTGCATATCCTGACCGACAGTGCCCACAGCAAGGCGCGTATTCAGGATATCGATGACATCAAGGTCAAGGCCGATCTGGATGCCGGTTGCGTGGTGGTGGTGGCCGGGTTCCAGGGTATCGATGAACAGGGTGCAATCACCACACTGGGACGCGGCGGCTCTGACACCACGGCAGTGGCCCTGGCGGCGGCCCTGAAGGCCGATGAGTGCCAGATCTTCACCGATGTGGACGGTGTCTACACCACCGACCCACGGGTGGAGCCAAAAGCCCGCCGCATGAGCAAGATTTCGTTTGAAGAGATGCTGGAGATGGCCAGCCTCGGATCCAAGGTTCTACAGATCCGGGCGGTTGAATTTGCCGGTAAATACAATGTACCCCTGCGCGTACTCTCGAGTTTCGAAGAGGGCGAGGGAACCTTGATCACCTTTGAGGACAAGGGTATGGAAAACGCAAAAATTTCAGGGATCGCGTTCAACCGCGATGAGGCCAAACTGACCATCCTGGGTGTGCAGGATCAACCCGGTGTGGCTTATCGGATACTGGGTCCCATCTCCGATGCCAATATCGAGGTGGACATGATCATCCAGAACATCGGTCAGGATGGCACCACTGACTTTACCTTTACCGTGCATCGCAACGATTACGACAAGGCCGTGTCCATCCTGAACGATGTGGCGAAGGATCTGGGTGCACGGGAGGTAATTGGCGACAACGCTATTGTCAAGATTTCCCTGGTGGGTGTGGGCATGCGCTCACATGCCGGTATTGCCAGCTCCATGTTTGCCGCGCTGTCGAAAGAGGGAATCAATATCCGCATGATTTCCACATCCGAAATCAAGATCTCGGTAGTGGTTGACGAGAAGTATCTGGAGCTGGGCGTTCGTGCGTTGCACGAGGCCTTTGACCTGGCGGCAGAACCGGCAAAGATAGGCTAGAGTTTATCTATACGGACTAGTCAGTTCCGTCTGCCAGTGCCGCAGGTCCATTTTGCATTGCGATTAAACCTTTAATTCACTTTTTTCTCAATGTGTTAGCTGGTAGAATCCCTTCGCTCTTTCACCACATCTCCTGTGGGGTAAGTGCTTGGTTGGCGGCGTTTCCTTTCATTGTCCGGAGGATGGAGTTCCTCAGAAGGGCTGTGTTTGAGGCGCCACAGTTGGAAATTTAGACAGGGAGATTGGACGATGTTGATCTTGACACGCCGCGTAGGCGAGACTCTGATGATCGGCGACGAAGTAACCGTAACGGTACTGGGCGTCAAAGGTAATCAGGTCCGTATCGGTGTCAATGCCCCACGTGATGTAACCGTGCACCGTGAAGAGATTTACGAGCGCATAAAACGTGAACAGCAGACTGACCAAGATATAGTAGACGAGTAAACCGTTTGCTTGTGCGGGGCCGTTCAGGCCCCGCAGTATTCATACCCTTAGTTGGACGCGATGGCTGCGCCGTGTGGTGCGGATTTGGCCTTAAAACGGCAAAAACAAAAGCCGTTTTTTAGTGAAATTCATAGAAGCAATACGAAAAAAAATGGGTTAGAATACCGCCTCTTTTGGGGTGGTGGGTCACGCCCGGCTTGGTCTGCTTAGCAGGCTGGCCCCGAAGGGGAGAGGTGCGAAGCACCGAATCACGCGCGCCCCTGATGGTCCGTAAGGACCATTGAACGTGTGAACTGATTTAGGAGAGCTGGCCGAGTGGCTGACTAGGATCCGCAGGATCCTGAACGTCCGGAGGACGGCCCCGAAGGGGAGAGGTGCGGAGCACCGAATTACGCGCGCCCCTGATGGTCCGTAAGGACCATTGAACGTGTGAACTGATTTAGGAGGGCTGGCCGAGTGGCTGACTAGGATCCGCAGGATCCTGAACGTCCGGAGGACGGCCCCGAAGGGGAGAGGTGCGAAGCACCGAATCACGCGCGCCCCTGATGGTCCGTAAGGACCATTGAACGTGTGAACTGATTTAGGAGAGCTGGCCGAGTGGCTGAAGGCGCGCCCCTGCTAAGGGCGTATACGTTAATAGCGTATCGAGGGTTCGAATCCCTCGCTCTCCGCCATTATTCTGGACGGTAACAGAAGTTCAGTAACCGTGGGCAGTTGGTTAGTCCACGATTCGAACCCTCGATTCATAAGGAAGGTTCGATCGCGGAGCACGCAGTGCGTAGCACAGCGACCGCAGGGAGCTAATCCCTCGCTCTCCGCCATTATTATAGTCAGCTATGTAGTTGACAAAGGGGCAGAAAATCTTCAGAATTCGCGCTCCAAAGTTAAGCGCCCGTAGCTCAGCTGGATAGAGTACCTGGCTACGAACCAGGTGGTCGGAGGTTCGAATCCTTCCGGGCGCGCCATATAAACTAAAGCTCACCTTCGGGTGGGCTTTTTTTATATTGCATGTAAAGCAGATTCGAAACTCCGACTTCAACCGGACGGTTCGACGAGGCCCGCAGGGCCGAAGCAAGAGCGTGAAGCGCGAGTCATCCTTCCGGGCGCGCCATATTAAACAGGGTGTGTACCGAGCACATAGGTCACACTTTATACCGGAGAGATAGGTAACACTTCGGTCAAGAAAGGGTTGGGCGCTGGCTCAACCCTTTCTTCGTTTTCATCAAAAAATCCTAAGTCATATTTCATAAAGCTGACAAGCCAAATTTTGTCACTGACCTCGCGAATACCCACATATTGACCGGCGAACACCGTACTGAGATTAATTTTTCGGCGGCCGATGCAGATACGTCCGCACTTCGTGATTTTTACGGTGCGATTATGAAAAGGGTATTCAGGTACTTCGGGAACGCGATATTCACGGGTGGAAGGTGTATACAGCTCACCGGGGTACTTCATGCCCAGTGCCTGGTGAGGGCGCTGGTTATTGTAGACCTCTAAAAATTGGTCAAATCGTTCTTGCTGCTGAAGAAAATTGAACGCAGGCGGCTTTGTGGCCTCCTTCTTCAGTGTTAAATGCATGCGCTCATGCCGCCCGTTCTGCTGCGGTTGTCCCGGCTGAATCCGCTCGATAGCGATGCCCAGGCGCAACCACCAGACGGAGAGTCGGCTCAGACCAAAAAGCGCATTGGGCGAGGCGAAAGGCACGCCGTTATCGGTGCGGATAGCCTGCGGTAAGCCAAATTGTTTAAAGGTCCGCTCAAAGACAGGAAAAGCGCCGACTTCCTTGGTGGACTCCAAGCCTTCACAGGATAGTAGATATCGTGAGGCGTAATCCGTCATGGTTAGCGGATAGCAATAACAGCGATTGCCTAACAGGAATTCGCCCTTGAAATCGGTACACCAGAGGGTGTGTACCGAGCACATAGGTCACACTTTATACCGGAGAGATAGGTAACACTTCGGTCAAGAAAGTGTTGGCCCCTCACCGACCGTAGTGCCAGCAGTGCTTCTTGATTGAGCGGTATACCACGACCCTCACCGTTCTTTGTTGTACCCGGTTCTAGCCATGCTACCTGTCGTTCAAAATCCACTCGCCGCCACTCCAAGTTCAAGATCTCCCCCATGCGACAGCCTGTCGATAAGGCATACCGGATAACCGGTGCCAAATGTTCAGGTGCCGCTTGGAGCAGTCCATTGGCTTGCTCTCGTGTCAGAAAACGAATCCGCCGTTTAGGTTCCCGAAGCATACGCAGCTTAGAAAACCGATCCAGCCATCCCCACTCATCATGAGCAAGATGTAAGATACGACGAACCACTTCCAAGGCACGGTTAAATGAATTATAAAAATCAATAATATCCTATTATTAGGAATTAGATGCATGATTTTGGGTGTTATTTAGCATGCGAATAAAAGCATTGCTCAGTCATTAATTGATTGGGTATAGTGGGCTTTGAGTTCTTAGCTGTGGTAGGGCTTTGTGGCAAACAAGAAAATGGAGCTGGCTTACCCGGTCCTGAAGGCGCAGCATCGAAATATAAGGGATGCCTTTTCAACATCACTATCCCTCAGAACTCACCGAGCATTGAGCTGGTTACAGCGTGCTGAAAGTGAGAAAGATGATCCTGATGCGCGGTTTATATTTTTATGGATTGCCTTTAATGCGGCCTATGCGAATGAAGTACATGACCGCTCAAGGTTTACCGAGCGTAAACTCTTTCTGACCTTCCTTGCTCGCCTGATCGATATAGATCACCAAAATCTTTTGTACCAGATTATTTGGGAAGAGTTTCCTGCCTCTATTCGTCTTCTGATAGACAATAAATATGTCTATCAACCTTTTTGGGATTATCAGAATAACAAAGTGAGTGCAGAGAGTTGGACGAGTAGCTTTCAGCACAGCCGCGTGTCGGCTAATAGGGCGCTCGGACGGATGGACACACGGCGTGTGCTTGCCATTGTGTTCGACAGGCTTTATGTACTAAGAAATCAGCTGGTTCATGGCGGTGCAACCTGGAATGGTCGGGTTAATAGAGGCCAAATTAGGGATGGAGTCAGCATCATGGGCCAGCTGGTACCCGTGGTGATTTATTTGATGATGGAAGATAAGGATGGCCTTTGGGGTGAACCCTGCTATCCGGTGGTGGATGGTTGAGTGAATGATGTCGCTAACTCTAAATGAGGAACTCATCAAATGAGCTTGGTCGTCTGTATAGTGAGAATGAGAGTAATGGGTGCTGGGGTTGTTAGGGGATGATTATTAATTTTCTGCACATTCATTAAGGTTAAATAGACTTATCATGTTACATAACATTTGCTATGTTATGTAACATAGCAAATGTTAAAGGTGAGTCTAATGCCAGTAGGTACGAGTGGTCGAATCGTGATTGAAGTGGATCCAGAGTTAAAGCAAGAACTCTATTCTTTATTGGATGAAGAAGGGTTGAACTTGAAACAGTGGTTCCTAGGTAATGTCACTGACTATCTACGCCACCGTAGGCAGCCGGAATTGCCTTTATTTAATAAAACCAATAACGGCAGGGAAGCTTGAATATGAGATTTGATCCAGAAAATGTGGGTTTTGGCCGCCACGAAACTTTCGCACTTCGCTATAGCTGGCTACCGAAAGGATTTCAGGCACTGCAAGACAATCCAGAAATTTTTTCATCCGAAGATGCGACAGTAGTCCTGGGTGTAGGTAAAAACATGGTAAATGCAATTCGGTACTGGTTACTTGCCAGCCAGCTTATCGAATTGAATGAGGGGAGGGGGTATCAACCAACGCCGGTAGGCGAGGCCCTTTTTGGAAAAAAAGGATATGACCCCTATCTTGAAGATGAAGCCACGATTTGGCTTATCCATTGGCTTATTGTCACCAATCCACAACAAGCGACTGCATGGTACTGGTTCTTCAATGAGTTCCATAAACCTGATTTCGTTTCTCAAGAAGTCGCGACATCACTCTACGATTTTGTGTCGCAGCGTAAGCTCAAGACAGCCGCTACGACTGTTAAAAATGATGCCAGTATCGTGTTACGTATGTATGCGCGTTCTAGAGGAAACGGTCGAACTCCAATTGAAGAGGCACTTGATTCTCCGCTTGCGCTACTAAATCTCATCACCCAATCACCTGGAGGTCGAAGCTATACATCACGGCCATCTGAAAGGGAGGGTCTACCTATAGGGATTTTAGGCTATGCGCTTGCTGATCTATTTCGGAATCTAGAGCTGAATGAACTCCCAATTGAAGACTTGATGTATTCAAAAGAGGGAATCGCTTCCCCTGGAGCAGTTTTCCGGCTTACGGAAAATGCATTGATTACTAAGTTAGAAAAGTTAATGCATGAAATGCCAGGGGTTTTTGAAATACGTGAATCAGCAGGTATTCATCAGTGTTATTTACTTGAAAAGGTGGATCCTGCGGTGTTTATAAGATTCCACTATTCAAGCGAGACTCAGGAGGTAGCAGCATGAGTCTTGTCGATATCATTAATGTAAAAACTCACTATACACGCTCAATCAATATGGAGCGTGACTCAGATTCGATGTCAGTAGTTGAGGCGTACATACCAACAACTCGTGCATTGAGAACCATGAGAAGTATGGTTGAGGCACTAAGCGTTGATGAGGCTCCTCGTGCATGGTCTTTAGTAGGTCCATACGGCTCAGGAAAATCATCCTTTGCGGTGTTTCTTACGCATCTTCTCAGTGATCCTGCAAGTGCCGCTAGCCAAGCTGCGCTGAAGAAGCTACGCAGTGCAGATGCTGGAACGGCCAGGAAATTTGCAGAGCTTAGTAAGGCGACCCAAGGCTACTGTACGGTTTTACTTACAGGTAGCCCCGAGTCTCTGGCTAAACGCTTAGTGGATTCACTCGCTAAATCTGCGCGTAGTATTTGGGCAAATAGGCGGGGTAGGTCACCCTCAGTTGTTGATCGATTAGATGAGATTAGTCAAAGCAAAGAAATTCCTACAACAACGGAAATTCTTAGTTTAGTTGAAGAGTTGCAGACCGCTTTAGCGCGTATTGACCACAACGGTCTTTTGATCGTAATTGATGAACTCGGTAAGTTTTTGGAATACGAGGCTCGTCATTATGGAGCGAACGATATTTTCTTGCTCCAGGCTTTAGCTGAGCATGCACTTGCAAAACATGATTCTAAACTCTCAATTGTTGTGATGCTACATCAGGCTTTTGAGCAATACGCACGAGGTTTAGGTGAGTCGCTCAGAAATGAATGGGCTAAGGTACAAGGCCGATTTGAGAATATTCCTTTTGTAGAATCAGCAGAACAGGTCTTGCGCATTGTTGCTGAGGCTATTGAACAAAAAGTAGATAGTAGTCAGAAAACAACTATCTCGAAAGGCGCGAAAAGAATTGCTAAGGCCTTGGCTAAGGCTAAAGCTTTGCCCGGTACGATGGATGAGGCTACAGCGGCTGATTTATTTGAGCGCTGCTATCCATTGCATCCAATTAGCGCATTATTGCTGCCACGCTTATGTCAAAAAGTGGCACAAAATGAACGTACTCTATTTAGTTATCTTGGTAGCCGGGAAGGCCATGGGTTCCATGATGGCATTAAGCGATGTGAGAAGATCGGTGATTGGATCTACCCTTGGGAGATCTATGAATACTTTATTTTGAATCAATCCGCCGCTTTATCGGATCATTTTACCCATAGACGCTGGGCAGAGGTCGTTACTGCTACCGAACGATTGGGTGATGCCCAGGATGATGAAGCCCATGTCCTCAAGGCAATAGGGTTGCTAAATATTATTGGGGGACAAGGCAACTTCAAATCGTCCAAAAGTGTCGTTAGCCTTTGCTTGCCTAAAAAGGCGGCAGTGGACGAGGCAATTAAAGGATTATCTGAAAAATCGATAATTCAATATCGAAAATTTAGTGCTGAATACCGAGTATGGCAGGGCAGTGACTTTGATCTTGAGGCGACGATTCAAGAAGAGTTAGAAAAGATCGGTCGCTTTAATTTAGCTGAAAGCTTAAACAATCGGCACAGTCTAATGCCGATAGTTGCGCGTAAATATACGATCCAAAGTGGTGCATTGAGGTACTTTTATCCCACATTTACAGATGCTCAGTCATTTTCGCAGTTAGAAGATAGCCAGACTCAAGCGAGGATTGTATTTTATTTGGCCGAAAGTAAAGATGATGAATTGTCATTTCATAAGAACATATTAGATTCAAAGGCTTCATTAGATATTCGTGTTCTGTGTCTAAGTAGCGATCAGCTAAGAGAAGCGACTAGTGAAGTGCTAGCACTTGAAGAAATTCAACGCACTGCCCAAGCACTCAATTCTGATCCAGTGGCACAGCGCGAGTTTAAGGATCGTTACAGTGCGGCAGTAGCGCAAGAAGAGGAGTTGCTAGACCGGCTTACATCAGAGCCCCAATCACATCAGTGGTTTTGGAAGAACAAACAGTTAGATGTGGTTTCAAAGCGTTCACTTCAGGAAGAGCTTTCGCGGGTATTATCCTCGGTATATTGTGACACTCCGATTTTCAAAAACGAACTTATTAATCGTGATAAGCCTTCGTCTCAGGCAAATGCCGCAAGGAATAAATTGGTCATTGCGATGTTTAATTGTGAGAGTGATTCAGATCTGGGCATTGAGAAATTCCCACCTGAAAAGGCCATTTATCGTTCCTGCTTGCGGGAAACGAAGTTGCATACCCTTGGGGAGGACGGCCAATGGGTATTTAGGGGGCCAAAGTCAGCTAAGAAAGCCGATGATCCCTGCAATATTTATCCCGTATGGCATCGCATCGAAAAGTTTTTAGATAGTACTGAGCAAGAGGCCAAGTCGCTTATCGAGCTCAACCGAGAGCTAATGTCGCCTCCCTTTGGCATTAAAGAGGGGATGCTACCCATACTGTTTTTAACCGTACTGGTGGCCAATCAGCAGGAGCTAGCCATCTATGAGAGCAAGGTATATACACCGTACCTTACTGAAGAGCAGATTGAGCGTTTTTTAAAGCGTCCTGATGAGTTTACTGTTCAGCGCTTTCGTATAAGTGGGTTGAATCAATCAATACACGAGGTTTACGCAACGACGCTCTTTAATGACGGGAAGAGTCGAAGTATTTTGGCTTTAGCTAAGCCATTGGCAAAAATGATCTTAAACTTACCTGTTTACACTCAATACACGCAAACAGGACTCTCTCAGCGAGCAAAAGCTGTTCGCAATTTGTTCAAACACGCTAAATCACCCATTACTTTAATGCTAGAAGACTTGCCAAAGGCCTTAGGGGTTGATTTGGAGAAGGCGAAGGTAGAGGAGAGTGAGCTCTGCGCTTTATCTAAACGTCTAATGGAAACATTGAGAGAGTTGCAGCACTGCTTTACCAACATGAAAGGCGAGTTCAGGGAGCTACTTGCAGCTACTGTTGGTTTGGATAAAGCGACTGATCTTGCTGTTCTTAGAGAGGCCATGGCGGGACGCTGCAGAGGACTCGATGATTACACGATCGATCGTGATGGGTTGAAAGCGTACATCCAGCGCGCTCTTAAGACTGCTGATGATCCGGATATGTGGTTCGATAATATTTTGGCTTTTCTGGGTCAGAAGTCTCCAGATAAATGGATAGATACAGATAGAGCGTCAGCAGAATATAGACTTGTTGAACTCAGTCGAAAAATAACAGAACTTGAACGCCTGCGATTACATTATCAAGATTCTAGTAAGTTATTTGACAGTGACTTTGATGTGTATTTGCTCCGCACCGTAAAGAAAGGAGCGCCAGATTACGATGAAGTCGTCGCTATTGATAAACACCGTCATGAGGCTATCAAAAGTGTAAAGGCGGATATGCTTATTGCCATGGATGGTATTGATGGTGAACTGAAGTTGGCGGCATTAGCTGAATTGGTTGATGACGTTTTAGCGCAACGCCGGAAAACTAGCAAACGGCAACCTACGGCTAAAGCAAAACGAATCAAAAGGACAAACTAGTAATGTCTAATAAATGGTTAGAAATGGCTTTAAATGCGCCTGAGTCTACACGACATGTCTTGGGTATTTCAGGTGGTAAAGATAGTGCAGCACTTGCTATTTATATTAAGGATAATTATCCAGAAATAGCAGACAAGATGGAGTATTTCTTTACTGATACTGGTGCAGAGCTTCAAGAGGTTTACGATACTTTAGATAAATTGGAAGCACACCTAGGGAAGCCGATTAATCGCCTAAGCAGTAACCGAGACTTCAATCACTGGCTGACATTGCATGACAATATGCTTCCTTCAGTTAAAGCCCGTTGGTGTACTCGGGTACTAAAAATAAAACCCTTTGAAGAATTTGTCGGTGATGATCCTGTTATTAGTTATGTGGGCATCCGCGCGGATGAGAATCGAGAGGGCTATATCAGCCAGAAGGCTACTATTCAAGCCGTTTTCCCCTTCTCGGAAGATGGAATCGTTCGTGCTGATGTATTTCGTATTCTTGAAGAGTCTGTAGGTATTCCCGCTTATTATGAATGGCGCAGTCGTTCAGGGTGTTTCTTTTGCTTTTTTCAACGTCAGGATGAATGGCTAGGTCTAAAACGTAGACATCCTGACTTGTTTAAACAAGCACTTGCGATGGAGCAAAATGTTAGCCAAAGAAAATTTGATTGGGGCAATGTTAAAAGAATTGATTCAGGCAATGGCTATACCTGGCACCAAGGGGGAACCCTTGAAGAAATTGTTGCAAAAGCAGAAGAACGCGAGTCATTGAAGAAGAAGAACACTAAACAGGTGAAAGTGAAGTGGCAGGATATTCTAAAAAATGAACTGGATGATGATGATCCCGAGGATCAGGCGTGCTTAATTTGTAGCTTATAGGGATTATTACAAAGTAATGAGTATTAATAATAAGCCTACCGTATTATCTGTATTAGGGAATATGCGGTATGAAGGTATAACGCGTATTGCGGATGAGTTAATCCTTACCATACTGAATGAAGTAGATAATACTGTAAATATATCTAAGTTACAGACAACGATCCTGAATATTTATGGAGAAGGTCATTTACTCCTTGATGCTAATAAGAGAAAGGTTATATTTGAATATTTATTAGAAGAAGAAGCGCAAGATCTTTGTAATGTATTAAATTGTCCAAATAATGATCGTGATGTTTGGGCGAAGCTTATTGGGCTCAATTTCAATGATGATAGAAAATTAAAGTTACTTAAGTACTTCAATATTCCAAACTATGAAGAACTATTAAAAGAACCGGATGTTGTCAGTTATCCTGATATTATGCAGATTATTCCTAACTATGGTTTGTTTCTGCATCAAGAACGGGCTGCTGCACAAATTAAAAATCTTCTGGTTTCTCCTCGTAGTAGAGTTCTTTTGCATATGCCAACCGGGTCGGGAAAAACTCGGACGGCAATGAGTATTAGCTGTGACTATATACGAAATCATATTGAGAAACGCGACGGACGTGTTGTTTTTTGGTTTGCAGATACAGAAGAATTATGCAGGCAAGCTGCAGATGAGTTTGAGAGGGCGTGGACTAATCTAGGTGTTGGTGAAACCAACCTATATAGATTATATGGAAATAGTAATGTTTCACTGGCTAATATTACTAGTGGATTTGTAATTGCAGGTCTTCAAAAAATAAATAGCATGATAAGTCATGAGCAAAACGAATTCTATGCAATAGGAAAGAGAACGAGTTTACTAATATTTGATGAGGCGCATAAAGCATTAGCCCCAACTTATGGCCATATAATCAATGTTTTTCAAACAACAGGTACTGCGTCCTTATTAGGCTTATCTGCTACACCAGGCAGGTCTACATTTGATGCAGCTGATAATGCTAAATTTGCAGAGTTTTTTGATTATAAAAAAGTTGTTCTTGAAGTTGAAGGGTATGTGAATCCCATTGATTATCTTCAAGAAGAAGGCTATTTAGCTAAAACAATTTATCACCCCCTTCCATATGATGCGAGTGAAATACGTTTAACTCGGAATGAAATTAAGGCTTTAACTGATGGTGAAGATGTTCCAAAGTCTTTACTTATAAGACTTGGGTTAGATGCAAAAAGAAACATATTGATCCTTAATCTAATTATCGAACTATGTCAGGAAAAGCGCCAAATAATACTTTTCAGCTGTTCTGTTTCTAATGCAGAAACACTTTATACATTATTAAAATACAAAAATATTAATGCGGGAATCGTTACATCAAAAACAGATAATAAAGTAAGACAGGATACAGTTTCCAAGTATAAGAGTGGTGATATACAGGTAATTGTGAATTATGGGGTATTAACAACGGGATTTGATGCCCCAAAAACTAATACAGCTGTTATTGCACGCCCAACTACTTCATTAACACTATTCAGTCAAATGGTTGGTAGAGCAACCCGAGGGTTAAAGGCAGGTGGTAATGCTACTTGTGACATTTTCGTAATTAATGATGCCTTGCCTGGGTTTAGAAATATGGCTGATGCATTTTGTCATTGGGATGATGCTTGGATAGAAGAGGAATAATAATAATGGAACAAGAGCAAAAAATATTTCCTATTTCATTGGTTATGGAATCGATGAAAGATAGTGGATATAAGGATGCTGCGCATGCAGTAGCAGAGTTAATTGATAATAGCATTCAGGCAGGGGAAGATATCGATGTTCCAGTAGATATTGAATTAATTTGCCTAGAAGAGACCAATTTTCTTAACGATAGGCAAAGCAGCAGAATTATTGAGATTGCTGTTTATGATAACGCCACCGGGATGTCTCCTGATATTTTGCATAAAGCTTTAGCTTTTGGCGAGGGGACAAGAAGGGGAGCAAAAATTGGTATCGGTAAATTCGGAATGGGTCTTCCAAATGCATCAATTTCTCAGTGCAGTAAAGTTGATGTTTGGTCGTGGCAGAACGGGAGCTGCTTCCATTCCTGTTTGGATATATCTGAAATCGTAAAAAGCGGTAAAGATACGCTTCCTATCCCCACGCAGTCAGAACTTCCTGAAGCTTGGAAGTCAAGGATAAAAAATCAAATTGGTGATAGCGGGACACTAATTGTATGGTCAAGTTTAGATCGACTGAAGTGGAAGCGTCATAGGGCATTCTTTTCAAACACAGAATTCATTGTTGGAAGAATGTATCGGTACTTTCTTCTTGATGAGAGCTGTCGTATTCGTATGGCCGCATATAACGATGCAGAGTGCCTTTTTGATGAATATGTCAAACCAAATGATCCACTTTATTTGATGCCTAATACTAATACTCCTGAGCCATTTACTAGCGTCCCTGGCTTCAAGCTATATACCGAAGATGATTATTATATTCAGTATAATGGCGAAAAACATAAAGTTACCGTTAAGTTTTCGATAGCTGATCATAACTTCAGAAAAAATTATTCGGAGTATTATGATGATAAAAATTATGCAAATCCCGGAAGCACCCCTTTTGGTAAACACTGTGCAAAAAATCTCGGAATATCCGTAATTCGTTCCGGAAGGGAGTTAGAGTTAAATAATAGCTTTAATATTCAGTATGAACCTACAGAACGGTGGTGGGGTGCAGAGCTAAGGTTTGATGCAGCGCTCGATGAAATATTTGGTGTGACTAATAATAAGCAGGCAGCCACAGCATTTAAGCAAATAACTAAAGAAGATATTGCAAATGAAGAGGATATTAAGCCGAGCGAAGTAAAAAAATACTTAGAGGCAGAAGGCGATTCGCGATATCACATATTAGAACTTTCAGAATCTATATATAGCAAATTATCTGCCATTAGGAATGAAGTAAAGAAACAGAGAGAAGGGCAAAATACTAAAAATGAAGTAACTACTAATGATGCTGCAGAAAGAGCGGCGTCTGTTACTGCTAGTAAAGATGGTACAAAAGGCCTAAGTGATTTTAAAGAAAGCACCCTATCTGACGAACAAAAAGAGCAAGAACTTCGTGATGACTTAGAAAGAGACGGAGTATCGCCTGATGATGAAGATATGCAGGCGATTATTAAGTCTGCTTTAGAAGATGATGAGAAATTTATAATAGGTATGTCAGATATGCGTGGCGCAGATGTGATATTTGATGTGACTCAACCAGCAGGGAAACTAAAAGTCACCATTAATGAATCACACTTAATATATAAACATTTAATCGCAGAACTAAAAGAGAGTGCAGATTCTTCATATGATATCGTCAAGTTACTTTTTGCTTCCTGGGCGTTAATGGAAGATAGGGAGCAAAACGAAAATAACCGCGATCAATTACTTGAGATTAGGAAAGAGTGGGGGCAGTACGCTAAAAAAATGTTGAATGAGTATCTCAATGCATAATACCTGGGTACGTAGTGTGTAAGTCGCAGTAATATGGCACTTTTCTTACATTGACTATTGAGATAAATAATAGCTATGTTTTTTTATGGACCACAGATTTGGCATTGGATATCACAGTCTTCAAGAGGCTGTAAGGAAAGAGTATGGATAGCGTCTGCATATGTTACTGAAAAGAGATTATTAAGACTAAGTGAATTATTTGACGTAAAGCAACTTGATAAGTGTATTGTTGTACGTTGGCAACTTAGTGATCTTCTTGATGGATCATCCACTTTAAAGTCATACGAAGTCGCTAAAGAGAACGGTTGGCGTTTTTTTGTAAACCTAGATTTGCACGCAAAGGCCTATATATTCGATAACTCATGTGCACTCGGAAGTGCAAATCTAACTGAGAAAGGAATGGCAGGATTTACTCCGCCAGGAAATAGAGAAGTACTGGCGCATGTAACAGATTATGTCTCACTAATTGATTGGTACAATGAGTTAATTACTTTCTCTACTGAAATAGATGACGAGTTATTTGAGAAGATTAGCGCTGTTGTATGTAAAAATAGCATTTCGCAGGACAAATTACATATCAATAGTGATGAATATGGTGATCTGTTTAAAAGAGAAGTTCTTTTTGGCAAAGACCACAATTTATACACACATGACTTGTTTTGGACGTCTAACACGCAAAAGGTATTTAGGGGAATCAGTCATGAATCAACAGACAGAGATGTAGAACATGACCTTTCGATTATGGGATTACACAGCTTTTCTGATCACGCCATTATGGGCACACGATTTATTGGTACCAAAGCATTTAAATGGCTCTTAAATACGGTAGATGATCAATCATATTTCGGTGAGTTAGCGAGTAAGTTGCATTCATCGCTTATGGATGATCCAACTCCATATAGAAAAGATGTTAAACTGCTACTTAATAACCTCCTTGGATGGACATCAGCATACGGGACTGAATATTTTATAATAGATCAGCCTAATATTAGCCAAAGAGTATCAAGAAAATAATTCGTATAGAACATAAGCTATCTATTAAATATTCAGATAGAAGTTATGGAATCACCCCCTTTTAAAATCGTCAATGGGTCAACATACTTGCATGTTGATGGACTGGTGTATTTAAACGATCAAGAGGCATCATTAGTTCAAGAAGCCGAAAAAATAGCTCAGGTATTACGGAATAGTGATTATAACCTACTAAGAATAGATGACACGAAAGAAACTATTGCGTTTTTAAGATATCTTGATTACGACTCAGACCCTTTTCCACAGTTGAATGATAGTTGGTTGGTTAAGGTTAATGACTCGTCGGTTAGTTATCGGACATATTCTGATTCGTTAAATAGGCCTATCCTGCATCGAAAAGAACTTCTAATGCTTCCCTCCGATCCAAGGAGAGAGCGCGCAATTGAATTAACTAATGCTGCCGAATCAATTGGTCTATTTGATGATACCAAACGTATTGGTTATCAGCGTCAATGGATGGCTCTTATACACGAAAAAGGATATAGGCTAGATGGTTATTCACTTGTTCCTTTAGGAAATAATGATTGCGAAAAAGGGGAGGGGGAATTAGAGCCTGTCTATACAGCATGGAATGCATCACGGCACTTAACTGCTATGGTTCGCTATGGATTCTCAGCACCTATTCAGTCGTTAGCCAGGCAAGGCTTGTTAGACGGGCAGTATGCGGTTTTCGATTATGGCTGTGGGCGAGGGGATGATATACGCGGGCTTATTGAAAATGGAATATCTGCATCAGGATGGGATCCCTATTATGCGCCAGACAACAAAAAGGTCTCTGCACCCCTTGTTAACCTTGGCTTTGTAATTAATGTCATCGAAGATTATGAAGAGCGAGTAGACGCATTACTTGGAGCATGGTCTCTTACTGACAAGTTACTAGTCATTTCGGTGATGCTAAGTAATCAAAATGACCCCAGAGGCCAAAAATATGGCGATGGGATAATAACAACAAGGCGCACATTTCAGAAGTACTACACCCAAGCAGAAGTTAAAGGATTTGTTGAACATGTACTTGATGAGGAGCCAATTCCCGTAGCTCCAGGTGTGTTGTATGTATTTCGTGACAAGGATTTAGAACAACGATTCCAAATGAATCGATATAGGAGTCGAAACAATCGGCTCCGAAATCCTTTACCTCAACAAAAAGAGCACCGGGAGAGAGCTAAAAAGAATAGAGCAGAATTACTCTATCAGGAGTACAAGGATCCGCTAAATAAATTATGGGACATATGGCAATTGCTAGGAAGGAAGCCTCAAAAGGATGAAGTAGAAGAGCTTACAAAATTATTAGAAGGATTCGGTACTTTAAATAGAGCTCTTAGGTTTCTTACTAATAGAAATGGATTAGACGCAATAGAATGTGCTGAGCGTAAACGTATAGAAGATTTAGACGTATATTTTGCTTTAAAACAATTTGAGCATCGGCGTTCATACAAACACCTGGAGTTAGGGCTACAGCGAGATATAAAGGCATTTTTCGGTAGCCACAGTGCTGCGCAGCGCCAGTCTCTGGATCTGCTCTTTTCAATATCGGATATTGATGCTTTGGATGCTGCTTGCCAATTTGCATCGGATCACGGATTAGGATGGCTTGAAAAGGGAAAGTCACTCCAACTTCATGCAAGTCTCGTAGAGCAACTGCCTCCACTCTTAAGGGTATATCTAGGCTGCGCTGCAACTATTTATGGTGATTACAGAAATGCAGATCTAGTAAAAATACATATACATTCTGGTAAAGTCAGTTTAATGCGCTACGACGAGTTTGACAGTTCTCCATTGCCGCGAATGATTGAAAGGGTAAAAATTAAACTACGTGAACAAGATATTGAGTACTTCATATATGGCGAAGAGTATGAGCCTCCTTTTTTGTATCATAAATCAAGATACATTAATGAGGAGTTCGCGGATTATCCACAGCAGTTCGCTTTTGATGAGGCACTGGACGATCTAGGGATATTAGGCCTTTCCGGCTATGGGCCGAGACCCTCAGAACTACTATGGAAGCTACAAGAATATCGTTTAGAGGTCTCTGGCTACGAACTTATTAGGAGTACAGTATTACCGTCGCCTGACGAACCCTGTGGTAAATATCTAACTTACAGAGATTTAATAGAATGCGGGGAAACACAGAAAATAACAAAAATACCAAATCTACCTAAACAACCTGATAGCTATAATGCGCTCTATGATATTGCTGTAAATGTATTAGACCCAATTATTGATTATTACGGGATGATCGAATTAACATATGGTTTTTGTTCGCCAGAGCTTGCAAGGAAAATACCAGGCAATATTTATCCTAAGCTTGATCAGCATGCAGCGCACGAAATCAATCGAAAAAGAAATATTATCTGTGATCGTCTTGGAGCAGCAGTAGACTTCTTGGTCGAAGATGAAAATATGCTTGAGGTAGCACAATGGGTTGTTGAGAATATTTCTTTTGACAGGCTTTATTACTATGGGCCAGATAAACCGATTCATGTTAGCTATGGCGCTGAGCATAACCAGATGATTGTCCTTATGAAGGAAACGGACAGTGGGCGAAGAGTTCCGAGAAAGGTGTCTATAAAGTCATTCCTCAATTCTGAAATCTTAGCTTAAGGCAGTTTCGGGATCCGGGCCGCAGATTACCCTCCCTCCCTTAGATATAAATATTCCAAATATTATGGAATATTGTCTTGTAATTTCTCCATAATGGTGTATATTCCATAACAACTAGAATATATGGAGGACGACATTATGGCATTTCCCATCAAACAGATCGCGCCACTCCTCGGGTCTGTATCGCTACGACCCTTTACCGAAGCTGAACTGATGTTCGAAGTAGGGGATGCAATGGAGGGTGTTTGGCAGCTGATTTATGCGATTTTGGGAAGGCGAACTGTTGAGGACACCCCGACTCTTGGCGCTCAAACGCAAGCCGCCTATATGCGGGATGCGGCCAGCATGGCTTACCGGTACGCTTTCGACGGTGTTCTTCCTGGGAGCCGCGATGCAGATGCTGAATTTCTGGATCTCACGGCATTCACCTTGACAGCCCGTAACGCTGCTGAATTGTACGGCGAGGTCGTGCCACTCTGTCTAGAGCAAACCATGGCAACAGCCATTTTACGCAAACGACTCGACGATGAAACGATAGGAGAACAATTCCATGTTGTGGTGCTTGAACCGGATGAGGTGAATTTCACCTTGTTCGAGATCGCCGTACTGGCTCGGATGAACGAGAAAAGCGTCCGCAACGCCACACAACCAACAAGTAAAGATCGACTAATGACCATTAAGGTTGGCAATCGCACCCTGATTGAGCCGCATGAAGCGCTACGCTGGCTAAAAGGCCGGCGTGGTTTTAAGTCCACCTGTTTGAGTGAGGATTAATTGTGAAGACTAAAATCCCGCTGACGAAACATGCACAACGGCGATTGCAGCAACGCGTCATTCCAGAGTCCATGCTGTCACCGCTGTTTCAGTACGGAGATTGTCGGAACGCTGGCGATGGCTGCATGAAGATCACCCTGACTTGCAAGGGAGCCAAACGCCTACACCGGGATCTGCAATCGCTCATTGGACAATTCGACTCGCTACAGAACATCTACCTAGTGGAATCCCCCTGTGGCGCAGTAATTACGGTAAGTCATCAACACTAAGAGGAGGAAGCCATGATGCTTGTGGGAAAACTTTATGAAAAATACCTGGATGTGCTTGACCACCATAACGGCAACTTCTCCATGAAAGAACCATTGCCGGAAAAACTGAAGATCTCGGAAAGTGGTCGGCTGAGTATCTTTTATGCCCCGTTCGACAGCGTAAATACCAAAGCTCGCGTTGTCTTGGTTGGAATTACGCCCGGCCTGCAGCAGGCGGTAAATGCACTGAATGCGGCAAAGCAGGAGATAGACCGCGGTGTTGGCACCCTGGAGGTGGTGGTCACCGCCAAAGCTACAGCCAGTTTTTCGGGCACCATGCGCAGCCCACTTATCGAGATGCTTGACCATGTCGGACTGAACACTGCCCTTGGTATAACTAGCTGTGCCGCCCTTTTCAGCGACCGGCAAGATCTGCTGCACAGTACATCCATTCTGCGTTATCCGGTCTTTTACGACGGAAAAAACTACAGCGGCAGCCCCAACATGCTGAAGACGCCGTTGCTGAGGGCTGCTCTCGAGGCACGGTTCTCTGAAGAAGCACTTATGTTGCCGGATGCTGTGTACGTCCCTCTGGGACCAAAGGTGAGCGAAGGCCTGCAGCATCTTGCTAATAAAGGGATACTTAATGAAGGTCATATCCTGTCTGGTATCCCACACCCTTCTGGTGCTAATGCTGAGCGTATCAAGTACTTTCTTGGCAGGAAGTCAGCCGACCGCTTGTCGGTAAAGACTAATCCGGCAAAGATCGACATTGCGAAGACCGCATTACTGGCGAAGATTCATAAACTATCACTCTCATACTGAGACGCTAATAAAGGAGCAATTAGAACAAGCCATGAACGGGTTCACTACAGACACTGCAGAAATCATTCTATCTTCCCGGTTCGATAGGACCAAGGCATCAACCAAGTACATCGCCGGCTTCAGAACCAGTAAGGGACGCGAGTTGGCCCTCGAGCGAGCGAGAAAAAACATAGTGGCGCTCTGGGTGGAGTGCATTGATGCACAGTTGCACCATAATCTCGAATACAGATACTACGAACCAACCAAATCACGCAACTCGAACCTAAATGCCAACACCAAAAAGCTCGCCCAAGGCAAAGAAGCCTGGTATGTGGCCTTCACAGATTCAGCCTCGCTTGAGGAATTCCTAAACTGGTACCAATACCAGTAAGGTCAGTAGATAAAAGGTCGAGAGTCGCAGTGCCCCGTACATGCTTTGTAAAGGAAAGAAACAATTATTGAAGAAAGTTTGTTCGGGTTGTCATGATATTTGGGTGTTACATTACATATGGGAATATATGCAATATACGAGATATTGTAACAATTGGACTGTGCTAGATTTGTGCTAAATTGCAGGCACACTCAATCGTAAGTGATTGATAAGTCAACTACGGCAAGAAATAGGCAAGCGACGCAAGTTACTGATTATTAAATAAAAATAACATTCATATGATGGCTACGAACCAGGTGGTCGGAGGTTCGAATCCTTCCGGGCGCGCCATATAAACTAAAGCTCACCTTCGGGTGGGCTTTTTTTATATTGCATGTAAAGCAGATTCGAAACTCCTACTTCAAACGGACGGTTCGACGAGGCCCGCAGGGCCGAAGCAAGAGCGTGAAGCGCGAGTCATCCTTCCGGGCGCGCCATCTAAAACAGGTGTGTACCGAGCACATAGGTCACACTTTATACCGGAGAGATAGGTAACACTTCGGTCAAGAAAGGGTTGGGCGCAGGCTCAACCCTTTGTTCGTTTTCATCAAAAAAATCCTAAGTAATATTGCATAAAGCTGACAAAAAGCGGTTAGTGTGAAAACACCAACGGTTTTTTCGTTTTAGCACCCATGTGTGGGAGCGGGAGTTTTCTCGGTACATACCGTTTGTTGCCTGCATCAGATTGCCTCGTTCGGCCGCAGAGTAGTGCGTCGTGATATGCCCGACTTTTGTTCTGATGATTTCTGATATTTCTCATAACTCATGCCTATTGTACCTTGATGCTGTCTGTGTGTGTTTCAGATCATAGACCCGCACAGTAGCTAAACACCTGTGCTTAATTTCAGATGCACTGTCTGTTTTAGTGGGGATGTTCAATGCTCGGAAAACCGGCTTGTTACCTAATTTTCGCCATGCACATATATGGTTTCGTTACTATGAGAATTTTTACTAAAGTAATCGTGTTGATTGGCCGTTACATATGAAAGTAAAATTGAACATGTAATCAATGCATGGGAAGTGAACCTGGTTTTAAACTGGGTACAGAAAAATAATAAATGTTGTGGTAGTGGGTAGGAAAATATAATGAGTACAAGGACGCGGGGGCGTAATAAGTCATTCTTGGTTATTTTGTTGCTGCTCATTGTCAGTCTTGTCGGCGGTCTGCCAGCAAGTGACGCGACAAATTATTTCCAATGGTTGTTCGTGTCTTTGTCTCTTGTTGTTGGGTTGTCGTGGCTTTGTACGCATTTAGCGCAATCACCAGCGGTTACATTCAAAAGTGAACAACTAATAAAAACTACTCTGTGTCATATCCAAACTGATTGTTCCAACCTCCGGTTCGGTGGGCTTTCACCTAACTTTTCGCCTGTATGACGGCGCTCATCTTGAACTCGCTATTAGTAACGGATCAGGCCATAACACACATTGTCGCAAGGCTGTATGACAATTAATGAACTGGAAAGCATGGTTAAGGCAACTGCTCCCATCCAAAGTGAAACAGGTGAGTTATCGTCATTAAATGACGGGTTGGTATACGTAGGGCGCTACGCAATGATTGAGCGACATCGTTCCTGCGATGATGAGATAAAGAATAAATAAGAAATGAGTAATACGTTCTTTTGGAACGTGAATCAGTGTTATTAAAGAGTCAACACTTACGAGCAAAACGATGCTGGTTGTCGATGATTCGCCTTCATGAGGCGGATCGCGAGTATTGTCCTGAAAGGGCAATTTGGATTGCAAATAATACAAATGGCCGGGATGGTGTAATGGAATTTGTTAAATGGATCAGCTGAATCCAATTGAGTTGGTTTACCCCCTGGTGGTTTAAAAAAATGGCGGCTCCGTATGGACACCCGCTCGCGGTTCTACCGCTAAAGACTCGCAATGTCAGGAATGCTTGTTTCACTACAGCCTGACACTGATCAAATATTGTTAAAAATAATAAGAGAGGAATGTATGAGGCGTGTAGTCATTGATCCGGTAACGCGCATAGAAGGCCACCTAAGGGTGGAAACGCACATGGATGGTCGAATCGTGACCGACGCCCGTTGCTCCGGTGACATGTTTCGTGGTATCGAAAAGGCGCTGATTGGCTATGATGCCCGTGTCGCACAACAGGTCACCCAGCGAGTCTGTGGGGTTTGCCCGTACGCCCATGCCGAGGCGGCCGCTCTGGCATTGGAACAGGCCATGGGGTTGCGACCCAATGAGAATGGCCAGTTGCTGCGAAACCTGATTGTTGGCGCCTATCAGCTTCAGGATCATCTGCTTCATTTCTATGTCCTTTCTGCCTTGGACTTTGTCGATATCACTGCCATTCTCAAGTACCACGGGAATGACGCGGGGCTGAATACCTTAAGGGATTGGGTGCGCAGTGAACTGGATAGTGGCAAGATCTTCCCGGCTGCCCCTTTTCTGCCGCGTTACGAGGGTGTCTACGCGAAGGACCAGGAGCTCAATATCTCTGCTATTAAAGGTTATCTTGATGCCATTCCGATAATGGCCGATCTGCACAAGATGGTGGCAGTATTTGGTGCCAAGGCACCTCACCCGGTTGCCATTGAGGCGGGGGGCGTGACTACCCTTCCGACCATTGACCGGATAAATAAGTACAAGACCTGGCTGGCTGGGGTGGGGCACTTTATTCGGAATCAGTATCGTAACGACCTGCTTGGCGTGGCCAGCGTATTTCCCACCTACTTTAATGAAGGCAAGGGCCCAGGCAACTTTCTGACCTTCCCCTATTTCCCCGATTCGTCAGGCGAGAACCACGCCTTTGTCGGTGGTGCCACACTCGGCGGAAACTATCAGGCGCTGGATCTATCACGCATTACAGAAGACCACACCCACAGTTGGTATCGGAATGAACCCTCTTCGGGCCTTAAACCGTTGCAGTCGACAACACTGCAACCGCTTGATTGGGATGAATACCAACAGGAAATTGCGCGCAAGGATGGTAAGTACAGTTGGACACGTGCCCCCCGCTATGGTGGAGAGGTAATGGAAGTTGGACCGGCGGCGCGAGTGATTAATACCTATCGAAGCGGTCAGCATGATGATTTTAACCGTCAGATTGATGGCATCAATAGGGAATTGAATATTGGACTAGGTGAGTATGATTCTGTGATGGGTCGCCATCTGTCACGGCTGATCTGCTCGTTGCAGATCCTCGAGCGCTTAGAGGCACAATTGCACGAGGTGCAACCGGACAAGAGTGCTTTTATCGAGCAGGATATGCCGAAAAACATGCGCGGTTATGGTCTCACAGAAGCGACGCGTGGTGCACTCGGGCATTGGATTGAAACGGATGATAAGGGCTATATCAGTAATTATGAAATGATCGTCCCGACCACCTGGAATATGTCGCCGCGCGATGCGGCAGGACGGCCGGGGGCGGTTGAACAGATGTTGATTGGTACCCAGGTCGCCGATCCAGAGCAACCGCTGGAACTGGCGCGCATTGTGCGTTCAACAGACCCGTGCATGGCATGTTCTGTTCATTAGAAGTGGGATGAATACGATGGAAAAAATCACACGGCGTGAAGCATTAAAGAAGGTTTATGGTGCGATTATTGCCACTGGTGCGGCCTCATTTCTAAGTTTTGATGATCTCCTGGCAGCCGATAAATATGTTGATAAAAGACTAAACCTGGTCTGGTTGCACGGTAGCTCCTGCTCCGGTTGCTCCTGTAGTTTTCTCGATATTGAGTATGTTCCAGTGCTCGATATTCTGAGCCGTTTTGCCAATGTCATCTTTCATCCCGATCTCTCATTGGCCACCGGTGATCAGGTGACCGGGATATTGGATCAGGTTGTCGATTCTGATCTTGACTACCTGCTAGTGGTAGAGGGATCAACTCCAGTCGGGATGCCACATGCCTGCCTGATGGGGCACAAGCCTTTTGTTGAGTGGGTGGTACCCATGGCGAAACGTGCAACAGCGTGTGTTGCTGCCGGTACTTGCTCGGTGTTCGGTGGCGTCACGCGTATGAATGGTATGCAGACCGGGGTACAGACTTTACCTGAACTGCTTGCAGCGCAGAATATAGCCAAGCCTCTGGTGAGCCTGCCGGGCTGCCCAATGAAACCTGAGCATCTCGTCTACACCTTGTTGCATTATGCGATGAAAGGGACGCTGCCTGAGCTTGACTTGCAGCATCGGCCGATTCATTTTTTTGGGCGTACGATTCATGAACGCTGCAATTACTACGCAGATTTTCAGGAGAAGCATTACGCCAGATACATTGGAGATAGTGGCTGTCTCATCAATCTTGGTTGCCAGGGCGTGGTTACCCGTAGTGACTGCATGATAAACGGCCACAACAATAATACGAGTACCTGCATTAAGGCCGGTCATCCCTGTGTAGGGTGTGCGAGTGAGCATTTTCCACGGCAGATAATGTTGCATCGTCATGATGACCCGCGGGTCATTAAACGCAAGTTTTAAGATGCGTAGCGGAGATTAAATATGAGTACCCGCCAGGAATCACGTATTCACCTTACAAACTCGCTACTCTTTCGGGCCCTGCTCTACCTTGGTGTAAGTGTCTGTATTGTCTCACTATTGTCCATTGCAATTTACTATCAGCGTCAGAACATGCTCCTTGAGCAACGTATTGTCGAAACCGGGCACGGACTGTTATCAACACTGGTTGCTGATTCCAGCGAATCAATAAACAAAGGGCAGCGACAATCCTTCCAGCACGTAATTGATAACTTCTCGAAAATTGACGAGGTTGATAACGCTGCGCTCTACGCCCGCTCTGGATTAATGACCTATAAGTCGGGTGAAGTTACCGTTGGCAAGCCGTTTAACCACAAGGATGGGGTTTTGTCCAATCCCAACCGAGAGCTCTTCGACGCGACACGTGGCCGTCACCAGAGAGAAGACTGGAGCGTGCGTGACTCGAATGAAACACCATCTACAAAACAGCATATAGAGACGGTGCGTTCAAGCGGGCATGACTGTGTCGACTGTCATTATACGATCGATCCTGCGATTGACTTCGATGAAACCGGGCGTGCTCACTTTATGGAAGATGACAAAGCGCATTTTTTCCAGCGACTGACGGCGACTTCAGAATGTGTGGTCTGCCACACCAACTGGCGTGAAGGTGAGACGGGTGGTTACCTTCGGGTCAGTATGGACAACAGCTACGCGGTGGCGCAGAAAAACGAAAACCTCATTGGTGTTCTAATAATCATAACTGCGGTGCTGTTGCCTGCACTCATTATCGTACTGTTAGTCTTTCGCCTTATCATCTATCGGCCGATCTACTCCCTGATTCACAGCATCAATGACCTGACCCAGGGGGAGGGAGACCTGACGCTTAAACTGAATGACAGGAAGCAGGATGAAATGGGTCTGCTCTCTCGGCTTTTCAACCGTTTTATTGACAAGATCCATATTATCGTGTCACAGATCAAGATGCGGATGCACGGTGTACAACTTGCCGCAACCACACTGGGCGAAAAAAGCCTGACCATTAGTGCCAACAATCGAGATATTGCTGCGGAGCTCAGTGATATTGCTGGACAGACTGATTCGATGAAGAATTCATCGCAGCGGGTGCTGGCGGCGATCAATCACATTGATTCAGGATTAAATGACATAGTTCGTGCCATGCAACAGTCACGGACCAGTTCACAGCACAACCGAGAGTGCACTGATCAGGTGGTTCAACGAGTCGAAAAGGTTTCGGCACGTATGCAGGCCATTATCGATAACTCACGTCAAGTGGCGACACAACTTGAAATGATTGACAAAATTGCGAAGCAGACCAACCTCATATCCCTCAACGCCGCTATTGAAGCCGCCCGTGCAGGTGAATATGGGAGTGGGTTTGCAGTGGTCGCCAGTGAAGTGCGTAGCCTTTCTGATGAAACAGCGGTGCTGACCAGTTCAATCAACCAATCTCTCGGTGTTTTTGTGAAGGAGATCGAAATGGCGGAACAGGAGGTAATGGCCACTAAGGATATGGTCAACGAGGTTACCGAAACTTCACGTGCTACCGAGCAGGATCTCTCAGCTGCAGTTGATCAGGTCGACAGTCTGAAAAACGAGTTCACCGAGGTGAATGCCGCTGCCCATGAGCAGGACGAGATTGCCGATCGTATTGCCGATAACATTCTCAAGGCAAGCAGTGAAGCGAATAAGACCCATGAAGTATCGCAAAGCCTGTTGACACTTGCGGAGCAATTGGTTCAGTCGGTGAATGAGGTGGAGAGTGAGACTTCCAAGTTCAAAACTGGTGCTGTACTGACAACCTGAGAGAGTCGGCTCGTGGGAGCAGCGTCAGCCGCGAAATTCGCGGATAAATCTGCTCCTGCAAAAGGATTGTCCCTCATGCAACAGGTGACCGGGATAGCGCCCTTTATCTGCGTATGCTTGGTTTATTCATGGGTCCTTTCTTTTATCGATTACTGGAGTGTCTGAACGGCTATCTCCTGTTTTGGATCTGAAATTTACCGTCCGGTTTCTTTGTTGGTGAGTGGGAGAAATTCCATTAGAAGTCTTTTTGATGCCCCGCCAGGTTGCGCTTTCTTAATGTTCGGGATGGGGTAATCGAGCCTCAAGTCTGAGGCGCTCTTCCATCCGATTACACTCATTCCAGTGCATCAGGGTCTCCCCAAATGCGGAAATGTGTAACCCATGTCTCCGGTATTTCTTGAATCACACACCTTCAATGATCCGGGTAACCCCATAAATGGTGAAGGACGCGAGCTTTTCAATTCAGTTGAAGATATGACTGGAAGCGTTACCGATTGGCTATAACGGCTATATTCTTTATATCAACCAGGCCATTGCACAGACCCAGGGCCGACCCCGGGTGTTTTATTAGAAAAATGCCCTGGAAAGCAAAGTCCATAACAACACCGATTTATTACCGGACTGTCATGATGGAAATGCAAGGATTTCTCTAAACCCGGTGTCTGACTATTGAATCCATTCGAGGCGTAGCGATGGTACCTCACAATCAGGAACACCCCGCATTTATCTACGCGGTGGAAACAGAACGACAGGCGCTGGTGTCAACAAAAGCGCTGCGCGGCGTCCCACAGAAGGCCAGTAACCGGCTATTGACGGCCACATGGAATTTAACGAACTTTGGTCTTCAGAAGCGTACGGATGGTGATCTCGCGCTCATGGCCGAGATAATTTCCTGGTTTGATCTTGTGGCGATCCAGGAAATCGCTGATTCGCTGATCCACTTGCGTCTGCTACTGAGTTATCTGCCCGCCAGTTTTCGGGTCATTCTTTCCGATATCGGCGGCAATGATGAACGGGCGGGGTTCCTCTATGACAGCGATAAGCTCACCCGACTGGAACTTGCCGCGGAGGTGGCGGTGCCACCGAGTGATCGGCGCTATATTCGTTTGAAGGGGGTCTCTGGTGCGTTCGAGGGTTTTGACCGTAACCCTTATGCGGTGGCATTTCGGGCAGGTGCGCTGGAGTTTACCGCGGTTTGCGCCCATCTGTTCTTTGGCAGCCACGCCTATTATGACCAGGACCGGCGCGCGCTTGAGGCCTATGCGCTCGCCCGTTGGGCCGATCAACGCCACAAGGCGGCAGGAGCCTACTCTCAGAATATTCTGGTGTTGGGCGATTTGAACCTGCCGATTCGGGGCAACTCCAGCAATGTCTACAAGGCGTTGAAAGCCAAGCGTCTGATACTGCCGCAACACTCCACGTCCATGGGCAGCAATCTCGCGGGCGACAAGGATTATGATCAGGTGGCATTCCATGCCGGTGGCATGCAGGAGGCCTATGGGGGGCATTCAGGGGTCTTTGATTTTGATCATGATCCTTTCTTTACCGACGCCTGGACTATTGGCCCTGACTATTTCAATAACGCAGTGAAGTATCATATCGCGGACCACAGACCCTTGTGGGCAGAGTTTGAAATATGATGGTGCTGTATTTTCTCGCCCACAGCTGAACCCTGAGAGATGCCTATATTGTCAGGCTCTCAATAACTGTCGGCCAAAGATCCGAATTTGCGTTTAACGGAACAACATTTAGTGCCTCGGAGATTGCCGAGGCACTGTCGCAAGAACATCGTTTTATCCCGGGCTAGTCGTCATTACCTACCCGAAGCACCAGCTTGGCCACGGGTCCCTGCCAGGTGTGGACCCTGGCGTCGAGATCGCTGTCTCCGCCCAGTGGATCGCTGTCACCTACCACACCCCTGTGAATATGGACGGTTGGGTTGTGGTCTGGCGCCACATTGGCTACGCCCCCCGTCCCGGCGTTACCGCCGGGGTCGGCGGGGATTCCCGGGACACCGGGTGCACCGCCACCGGTGATGATCTCATCGTTTGCCTCGGTGCCGGCGTCATAGCCGCGCAAGTAATAGATGTAGGTTCCCTTTTTTTTCGGGATCGGCAAACCATTAAGGCCAACGAAGCCGTCATTGGTGGGGAGCAGCATGGCGACAATTGAAAGAAACTGGTGGTTTTTTTCCGGTCGGTTGAACACCGCCTCGGTAGTCGCACCTGGCGCCAGCAGTCCGGCGGCCGGGTTGGCAATGTATTCACTGTTGGCCGCTTCGAGGTCCTCGATCAGTCCATTGATATTGCCGCCCTCAGCCATGGCCTGAAGATTGGGTGAGGCCGCCGTACTGAGTTCAAAAAGGCGGGTGTTATGATCATGGGTGGCCACCAGTAGTTCGGTAAAGTAGGTGGCATTGGTTATATTGGTGATTTCAACACTGATGTCGCGGTCTCTTGCGATAACATTCGCAGAGGCTAATAAGCTTGCGGAAATCAGTAAGGCCGTCAGGCTTTTTTTCATGATGTTCTCCTCCTCGGTACGGTGATTCAGTCACTGTCCGGTATGCTCGATGTTTGAAGGCACTGCTGTGGATTGTTTCCATGCTGCACAGAGGAGTGTGGGCATATAATTTTTCATCAGAGTTGCGAGGTCATCACAAAAACGTCACAAATGGGTCACATGAGACCTCCAGTGGGAAATCTTCGGTTACAATTGGCCGAATGGCCCCTATTCCAGAACCGGGTGAATCATGGACTGGTGGTCGGATGGATGATCCACCCTTCCAGCGGATCAATGGTGGCTGGCAGGCCATAGTTGCTGTGACGCCTCGTCCACGCCCATGCGGCCTGGATGGCGCAGAGCAGGGCGTCGAGATGATCGGCGCCGGGATCATCGGCCAGGCTGTTTGGTGCTTCGACCGTCAGGCCATGGGATGGTTGAACGCCTTTTTTGTTGACGAGGTTAAGTATTTCCATTCTCGCTTTGTATTGATCCCGGGTCTGTTTGGCTTTGCTGTCCTGCTTGTAGCTTTGGCGACCGATCAGGCTTCGGGCCAGAATGCCGGGATACGCTTCGACGACGATCCGTCGCGGGTCACCTTGTTGCAGGCCGGGTATCGTGACACCGGCTTCCTTGATGCGTGGCGCGCCCTCAAAGAACATCAGGCCGACCGGTGTTCCATAAAGCTTTTGCGGGCTGATGGATCCGGCGGCGATATCGGTTGCGCGGCGATGCTCCTTGTCTCCTGCGGGGCGGTCTTTGCGGTAGTCATCCAGTGCGGAGCGAAAGCCCTGGCGTCCGAGCTGTTTGGCATGATCGACATAGCCCTGCCAGGTATCCGGCCAGCCGATGGTCTTGATGAATCGCCTGGACTGTCCGAATGGGAAGTCGATCCCGGCGACCCATGGGCCAGGCTTTCTCAGGGCGGCCTCGAATGCCGCGAAGTCCCGCCACTCAGTCAGATTACCCGCGCGGAGATGAGTGCCTTCAAGCACGGATTCCAGGCAGGTGATGGGTTTGCTGCGTTGCGGGCGGCTGGTGAAATCAATGCCGTAAATAATCATGCGTCCATAGTGGCACTGCTTGGGCCGGCGATCCAGAATAACTCCCCGTTGAGCTGAGGCGGTGTGCGTTGTGCCTCCGCTGGATCAACCTGATCCAGGGAAAAGTATGCGCAATTGGTCCGAAAGTGGGGTAGCGGATATGGCTTTGCCAGAAACGTTGTGGGAGTATGTCCGGTTTGTTATCGGCGAGCAGCCCTTGGTGGCGTTTGTAATGGGAATGGATTTGGCGATATGTGTGGTTTTTTTCAGGTAATACAGAAGACGGTTCCTATCTCAAGAGAGAAATTCACTGCTGCTCTGAATACGCTTCATCATCGGGGACCCGATGATCAAGGCGTTCACTATCTGGATTTCAACACACCGACGGCCGATGGGGAGGTGGTCTGTCACGCCGCTTTCGGGCATCAGCGGCTTTCAATCCTTGATCTCAGCGATCGCTCGCATCAGCCGTTCCTCAGTCAGGACAAAGTGTTCCTGTATAACGGAGAACTGTATAACTACCGGCAGATCGGGGCGCAACTGAAAAAGCAGGGTGTTGATTTCCGCACCACGGGTGATACCGAAGTTTTCCTCAGATCCGTAGTCTCCGGAGGCGCCGGGGCGCTGACCGATTTTAACGGTATGTGGGCATTCAGCCTGTTTGATGCAGGCAGAAATGCTCTTTACCTGTCACGCGACCGGTATGGCAAAAAGCCGCTTTTCTATTATCTCGATGATGAGGTGCTCTGCGTCTCCTCCAGCATCGGCGCCATCAAGACATATCTTGGGCTGAATCTGGAATTTCGTCGTAGCGCGCTGCTGGACTATTTTCTCTTTGGGTCCATGCATCCCTCCGCCTCGGCTGAGACGCACTTCCAGAAAATCTCTCAAATCCTGCCTGGCCACTACTGCACCTTTGATTTCAGCCGGTGGGAGATGACCGGCGCTCCCTATTTTGACTGGCACCATCCACCCGCAGGTTCAACGGGAGATTACCAGCAGCAAGACCTGGTCGAGGTGCTTCGGGACAGCGTCGCTTCGCGGCTGGTGTCGGATCGCCCTGTGGCACTGCTCTTGTCGGGTGGGATCGACAGCTCTCTATTGCTCTCCGTGCTCTACAGCGAGAAATTACAGGACCAGGTGAAAATTTTCATGGGAGATACCGGCCGCTCCGATGATTACAAATATGCCCAAAAATGTGTTCAGGAGCTGGGCGTGGCCGCGGAAACCGTGGTGCTGGATTACGACAGCAATTCGTTCGAACAGTTTTTACAGGTATGCCGGCATCATGAAAAGGCGTTTCCCTTCAATGGCAATGCCATGGCGATGCCGCAGATGTACGAGGCCATAGCCCAGCAGGGGATTCCGGTAGTACTCGACGGAACCGGTGGCGACGAATTGTTCGGCGGGTATTGGGGCCGGCAGTTTCAGGCGGCAGTCCGCGATGCAGTGAGGCGGCGTGACTGGGCCTGGGTCAAGCAGAGTTATGCCTGTGACGGCAGGGTCAATAATGTTCGCAGGCATATTCGGGATGCCTTCTGGCCAGCCCGGTATTTGAATGCCAAACAGTCCCTCAAGACCCGCGTGTCGGCGCAACTGCATCCGTTGCTCAATATACCGGCGCCGGAGATCTGGTCGGCGAAAAATCCGGATCCCCTGAATGATCTGGGTCTTGGTTTTACCGATGTCCTGTGCAATGACATCGCGCCGGGAGGGCGCCTGGGTGAATGGATATGGCACAATGACCGCAATGCCATGATGGCCAGTGTGGAGAACCGTAGCCCCTTGCTGGACATGCGTCTGCATCCATTTGTTTTTTCCGGGTACCGAAAGAAATATGCCGATTGCTGGAACAAGCACGAGTTGCGGAAGGCGTTTGACGCCTTACAACCCCTGCCGACCCAGTGGCGCAGTCAAAAACAGGGATTTCGGTGGGATGGAAAACATTTCATCAACAATAATCGGACGAGGATTATGGAACTGATAGAGGCGACGGAATGCCTGTCCGATGTGGTCAATACGAAAAGACTGCTTTCCCTGGCCCGGAAGTATCCCAATATCCTGAGATCTTCCCTGGGCAAGCGTACCCTCTGTATTGCCGGGCTGGAGCAGAGCCTGATTAAAAACTAGCCGGAAGGCTTTTCCGGCTGTCGCTGTTTATCAAACCCGATTATTGCTCTCAGCGAAGTGAAGTTGGAATGGGCGGTTAATCTTCTCATGCAGCTGGGGCTAGTCGGAACCAGCCCCAACATCACGCCACATAAAACCTGCCGGGTTGTCCAGGATTACTCGGGATCGGCGAAAACCTCGTCGCCGGTCGGCTCCAGATGTGAGACGTCATTCATTTCCTGACGAAATTTTGAAAGCTCATAATACATGCGTCGGCGCGCACGACTCTGGTTGCCAAGCGGACGGTGTTCCGGGATGCAGTGCCAGGGGTTGATTTTCAGGCGCTTGGCAAACTCGAACTGTGCCGCCGAATCGAATTTCTGTCGGGGAATATGGATGGTTGCCGCCGGAATGTAGGGTGACAGTTTTTCCGGCCAGCGCACCGCGGCATTCTCAATCGGCATGCGGTGCGGATCGGTCTGCAGCTGAATCTGCAGATCAAACTCCACGTCTTTTTCATCCAGCGTTTTCACCATGTTGTCGCGCAGGTAATTAAATGACGGTGAGCCGAACGGCAGGCCGGGAATATCTTTGGGTACCGCGGCTTTGGGGGCAAACGAGTACATCATCGCCTGGCCCTCGCCGAGCAGATAGGGCACGCAACTGTAGTAGCGGTGGCCCAGGGGGTTGAACTGGGTTTCGTTCCACAATGCCTGCATGATGAAATCCAGGATATGTGAATCGAACGGATTGATAAAATAGTAGATCGGCATGTCCACCAGGCTCCAGTACTGCAGCTTGGCATTTTCCCGCACGTCCGGGGTGACGAAGGTGGGGGTGCAGACTCCCATCATGTCCTGGGTGAACTTCTCCTCATCCATCAGCTTCTCGCCCGGCACATCCATGATTTTGATCGCCATGCTGGAGAACCCCACGTCGCGGATATCCGCCGGTACGTCCGGACCGGGACCGGAAAAGCGTACGTAGGCGGGATAACTGCGCTGGCTGGCAAAAATCCCCTGCCGCAGATGCTCCGGCAGATCATCGCGAATAGTCACCGTGGCCCGGACGATGCCGTGGGTCTTGGTGTTGCCGCCACGCTCATAGCCGCCGGGTTTGAAGTGGCCTCGCATCTGATCGGCCATCAAATCGATAATGTCGTCAAGCGCCTGTTCCTCCCAGGAAAATATCTTTTCCTCCGCCAATCCCAGTCCGTAATCGGGGCGGTTGCGGTTGATCAGGTACTGCAACAGTCTGGCGACCGGCTCGCGGGTCAGGCAATTCAGCGTCGGTCTGAAGTAGGGCTCCAGGCGACGTTCTATGTTCAGCCCCGCGACCAATAGCCGATGCAAGACATCTAATACAGGATAAAGCCGTCTGCGCAGCGCCTTGTTCATGATGTGGCCTCGTCCTTTGTCATCGCAGCATTGGCCAGGTAGCGCAAGGCCCGAATACCGGGCATGAAGAAATAAGCGCCGCCCTGCACGGTGACGAATTGGGGCATCGTGTGAATGCAGTGGGCCGGGCCCTGGGGATCGGGTTGGCTGAAGTGATTGGTCGACCGGCCATTGGCGAGCGGTTGTCGGTTACCCAGCAATGGGTCGGCCTCGTTCTGTACCCCGCCAAACTTGCTGCCCATCGACCAGGCGTTCTGCACAAACTCAAACTGGCGCGAGATATTGGCGACCAGGCAGATGAAGTGCAGGCCCCGTTGTGCCTGCGCGGCACCTGTTTCCAATGCCTGTGCCGGCGACAGCTGTTCACCGTAGACGCGGCCGCGTCGCAACAGTCGATGAAAGCGGGTCGAGGCGATCAGGTCATCGCCGGGGTGTTGGCGGCCAAAGCCAAATATCCGCACCAGGCGTGACAGCATGCCGGTCACGCCTGGAGGAAAATCACCCGTCCTGGGATTGGAACGGCGAATATGCGCACCGACCGGGCACTGCTGGCCATGCGGGTCCCGGGCAAAATCAAACTGATTCAAGGCGGCCGCTGGACCGCTGTTTTCAATCCCCTCAATCGGTTGCCCGGCGCGGTCAACCAGCGGCGTGCCGTCGCGCTGACGACCCACCATGCGGCTGGCCAGTTGCTCCCGCTGCTGCGGGTCTCCATTGGCCTGCTGGTCCAGGAATTGCCAGAACCCGGGCACATCCTGATGCAGTTGCCGCATGACCAGATAGCTGCCGTTGCGTCCCAGATCCTGCAACTGTGGCTGTTCTTCCGCTACGGGCAACAGCGACGCCCGTTTGTCAGCCTTGGGATCAACCAGCGGACGCTGGGTATATTGGCCGTATTCGTTCTGATAGCCCAGTAACAGTTCACCCAGGGAGAGCAGGTTGGAATACCGGCCCCGTCGGTGCAGATCGGTGGTTTGCCGGCGTTCCCAGTCGAGCGCGGGTTGGCTGATGCCATCGGTAAAACCGAAGGGTTCGATATTGCCGCTGTCGACCGTGGGTAATTCCGCAACTATCCGAAACGCCTGCCCGAACAACGGGTCCTGGATGGTCTCCTTCCATGCCGCCAGTTGGCCGGGTTTGGCATACAGCATCAACAGCAGGTGCGGCACGCTGTCCGGTGTGCCGCCCCAGGTCCAATGTTGTGGAGCGTTGTCGGCCACATCACCCAGGCGCCGTGACCGGCTGTCATCAGCGGCCATGCCGGAGAGAAACGCCTCGGAGAAGCCTTCAAGCACTGCTTCGTCCAGACACAGGGCGCGCAGGCCGCTGGCAGTGACGGCCACTTGCAGTGCCGTTTCCGGGGGTGGGTCACTCCACTCGGCGCTGCTGACGGGAGCCGTCTCCAGCCATTCACCCGCTTTTGCAGCATCGGTAATGTCGAGTAATAAAAACAGCGCCTCCCGCAGACCACCATGCCCGAAACGGGCCAGTGCCTGGATATCGCTGTATTCCGGGTTGCCGGGTCTGCTCATGGTCGCTTCCGGGTCATGTCTGAATCTGTGCCAGCCACTGGCGAATCTCCTCATCGCTCTCCTGACGAACCTCCACGCCTTCCCGTATGCGACTGTTGCGGGCCAGGTCAAAGGCCGTCAGGCCGGGGTACGCCTTGTACCAGACCTGGGTCGGCAACGCCCGACGCTTCAGGAAATGCTTGAATTTCTGCTCCTGTTCCGCACCATCCTTGATCAGCCAGCGGGTTGAGGGATAACCCGCGCCATTGCTGAATACCAGGTTCAGGCCCCAGGCGACCTTGTTGATAAAATCATCCATATAACTCTCCAGGCTGCCGTCGTAATTGCTGGCGAACAGCAGGCGTCTGTTGTCATCCAGCATGACCCAGCGGGCGAAGTGGATCGTCTGCACCCGGGTCAGATAACCACGGTTGTAGACGTGCCGTGCCGCGTAATCGAGCAGCCAGAGAAAAAACCGAACCGCATGGCGTCGAAACGGCTGCGGCTTGACCTCGCCGAACGCGCTGAAGGGATTTGTGACATCGTGATCTTCCAGGGCGGCCAGCCGCCGCATATACTCCCGGGGCGGGCGATCGACCGACTCCGGATCGCTACGCTCCAACTGGCGCAGTCGCCAAACGAGGTAGGGCGACACCAGAAGAAACAGCGGTGACAGGAGCAACAGCAGCAGCGGTACTCCCAGCTTGTGCAGCAGGTTCTTCATCCACCAGTCTACCGGTGTCGGGGCGGCTGGCGTCAGGGTCAGTCGTGCGGCGTCCTTTTCCCGCTCCACAAAGGAGAGCAGCCGTTGGCGAATCGCACGCGGGTTATCACGCCCGATCTCCCGCACAATCCGCCGAAGCTCCCCGGACAACGCCTCGTGCAGTGCTGTCTCCTCACGAATCTGCAGGACGGTGCGGCCACGCCAGTTAATGTAGTTGGCGGCCGGTTCAGTATTGTGTGCCTGCATCCAGTTGACCAGACTGTCGCGCTCGCCGATGAAGGCGTCGCAGTGGCCGAAAATGTGCCTTAGTTGAGGCCCGGCCAGTACAGCCATCTCGGCGATAAAGGTGTCGGACGGTCCATCACAGTCACCCAGAAAAACCAGTCGCGGTGGTGCGGCCGGCAAGGTTGATACCTTATCTTCCGCCACCAGTGTCTGCAGGATCAAAAACCGGGCGACATGCAGGCGATCGAATCGGCCAAACGGAAACAGTGTATTGTGCGGGTCTACCACGCCCGGCTCGCGGTTCATGGCCTCCAGCAGTGCCCGCAACGGATCCAGTTGATCCTCGGCAATGTTCGCAATAATCATGAAAGTGGATTGCGGCGTCATGCAGTGCGACCTGTCCGGGCAAGCTGATTTATGGTGTATCGTGCCGGGTTAAGGCAAAGTCCAGCACCCTGGTTTTTCCCCACCAGACCTTGCCCAGATAAACGCCGGGTTCAATCTCGCGGATTTCATCACGTATCACCTTGGCGAAAAATGAGGTTTTTGAATAATCGATCACAATGGTCTCTTTGCCGTCCATCCAGCTCTCGTCGCGGTACACCTTGGCAACCACAAAGGTCAGACTGAAGGGAGTGATCTTGTTAATCAGGACGCCTGACTGGTAGTCCGGGGGAAACAGGTCAAAGAGCTTGCCCTGCCAGGCAAAAGCCCGTGCAATGCCCGCCAGGGTTTGGGAGAACAGCGAGCCGGTGACAATCGCGGTGCCGCGGGTATCGCCGGATGGGATTGTGCCGGCATCCGCGTTGCAATAGATGTCATCCAGCTCATCCCGTGACTTGTCCAGCCACTGCATTACCAGTTGGTTCATGGTGCCTCTTTTGTTCTTAGTTGGGATGCGCTGAAGTAGGTCTCCCGGCGCACCTCGTTCATCCGCCCCAGGGGTTGATGTTCGGGCAGGCTCTGCCAGGGGTTGAAACTGATCTTTTCACATGCCGCCAACGCCTCGGGGGTGTCAAATGCCTGTGGCTGGATGGTGAGGGTGGCCACCGTATGGAAGGGAGAAACATCTTCTGCCCAGATCACCGACGCATCCTCGATCGGCATGTCGCCCGGGTGAGTCCTTTTTTGTATGCCGAATTCCAGACAGACTGGTGCCCGGTCCAGATGCGCCTTCATCGCGGAACGCAACTGATCCTTGCCGGGTTGCCCGGCCGGTGGCTCCGACGTACCGCTACAAGGGGTGACCGAGTATTTGACCGCCAGGCTGTCATCTGTTCCGAGCCGGTACGGGGTGGTGCTCCAGTAACGAATGCTGAACGGACTGCTGTGCACGGCGCGGGCCTTGAACAGAATCCACAGGGACTTCAGATGCGAGTCAAACGGGTTGATAAAAAAACCCACCATTTTGTCTTCCTGGCGCGCCCGGATAAAGTCGAGGAAATCTTCCGGGGTGCCGACAAACAGAGCCGGATAGCTGTTGAGCAAAAAATCCTGGATGCCGCTTTCGCCCCAAAGCGTCTCTCCCTTGACGCCGAATATCTTGATAGAGAGGCCACGGATATCTTTTTCTGAATCATCCTGCTGGCTGGCGTTGGCGAAACGCAACCGCGCCCGGTAGCTTCCCGGTTGGGCAAACAGCCCCTGTCTGAATTCATTATTGATTGACTCGTGGACGCGAAATGTGGCGTCGAGACAGCCCAGGCTTTTTGCCTGATTAAAGCGGGGGATGACCCCATCGATCGGACTGGAGCGCATGATGGTCGCGATGCGCTGATTCATTTCGGCCACCAGCTGTTCGGTGTTGACGGGCTCATCCGCGGTTGCCGTCCCCGTCAGGATAGATCCCACCAGGGTCGCTACCAACATCAGTGGACGCTTTAATCGGCAGATGTTTGCTGTGTTCGTTCCTTTCACCCGTGCTCCCTATGGCTGGTTGGAAAATGCCGGATCTGTTTCCGCTCCCGGGCGTGGCTTCCATGAGATGTCGTAATAACTCCCCCAGTCCCGGGCCCAGGGATCAAAGGCGTTTTTCACATGCATCAGTTCATTCTTGATCTCGGGGATGTTGCGGATCAGCAACCGCTTCAGTGGCGACACAGCGACTTCGTGACCGTTTACCGCTTCCGGCTCGAGGCAGGCCTGACTACCGTCGGCCAACTTGCTGACCGGGTAAGGGCACTCCTGGACCGGGCCGTTATGCATGACCCAGTCGTAGCCCAGGCGCGAATAAAACTCGGGCCGGAAGCTGGAGGTAAAAAAACGGTCGCTGAACAGGCGGCGGGAGGCGTTGATAATGAAGATATGGAACTGGGTCTCGGAAATGGCGAAGCCGTGCGGACGGGTGTACTCCGCCATCCAGCCAACGATATTGTCCACGTCTTCGATATTGTCCACCACCGAGCCGTCCGGACGGCCATGGCAGTCGTTGATAAAGCTGCCATCCCCGTTAAGCTGAGCCGTGGAGATGATTTTGCTGGCGTCGCAGGCATGGGTGCCGTAAATCTCACGCAGGCGTTGCACGGTCTCCTGTTGATGCCGACGCCAGGGGTCGTTCTCATCCAGACGATGATCGACAAAGTCATCAAAACTGGTCAATGTTTTCAGCCCGATCTGACGCCGGAATTCGTTGAAGCGCGGCACGCCACGCTCACGATCGCGCAAAATATCCAGTGCGATAATATCGAGCTGTTTGCTCTCGGAATCCAGGTGTGGCATCGGCAGGTTTTGTAAAAACAGTGGCGAATTACGCAATTGCAGCAGGCCCAGTCGTTGCCGGCCCATGCTCAGGCCCCAGTTTTCCAGACCACGCTGATGCATCTGTGCGGTAGCCGCCTTGCGTACCGTCGCGGCGACAGGAATGTTGTGGGTGATCCTGTTGGGTTCGCTGGCATTGCGGAACTCGATCAGGTCAGGTACCAGTGCATGCAGTCGGTAAACCGACGGAAACTCTTCGGGAAAGTTGAACGGCGACCCGAAATGGTTGGTGCCGCCGTTGACATCCGTCTCCAGGTTGTTCAGATTCCATGCATCGTGCTTCCACCACAGACGGCCTTCAGGGCGGCTGTTGCCCAGGCCGAAAATGCCGGCCCCGGATGCAAATACCGAATAGGCGCCACCGGATGCCTTGGGGTTATCGGATTGCCCCAGCCACTGCGCCACTTTCGATGCGGTTCGGCTGAGGAAGTTTTCGTCCTTGCCGGTGATGCGCCGTAAGATTTGTGAGACCCGGCTCTCCTCCTGGTTGAACAGGCCGGACCAGTTTGAATTCATCGCTTTATTCAGGGGTTCGTTATAGAGCAGTTGAGTGGTCCATTCGATGGTGTGAATCTTTGCAATCTCGGCAGCTATCACCAATCGTGCTGCCTGAAACAGACGCTCATCTTCAACGTCCTTGTAAGCAATGATCCGATCAGGCTGGTCCGGGTTACGCAGCCCCGAGTCGGCGTCCGGGGTTTGCTTCTGTAGCTCGCGGAAATGATCGACAAAATAGTTGTGCTCGCGGGTAAACAGATTGTGATAGAAACTGAGCCCGATATTCCAGTTGTCCGGAAACGCCACCGACTCCTGCCCCAGCCACTGAGGTTGCACCGGGCAGTCAGCGCTGTAGACGGCGCAATCGGCCAGCAGGGGCAGATAGTTGTCCTGCATCAGCAGTTTCGCCTTATCGTTCGGGTCGCGTAGCACCCGCCGCAGCGACGCCTCGTCATAACCATAGATCTGTGAGGCGTCCCACCAGGCGGTGACATGGTTACCGGTCGTCCTGTAGGCACGTTTCAGGTATCGCTTTCCGGCAAACTCAAAGCTTTCTGGATCGGTTGTTTCGGCATACAGTGAAGGCTGGACGCGGTCGCCGGGGCGACACCCCAGGGCCTGGGCTTCGGCCGAATCACAGCCCGCGGAAACCAGTTGGTTTTCGTTGAGTCCCTCGACCGTATGCGAGAACCAGTCGTGGGTCATGAACTGAATCCAGAACGCCGCCAGCACATTGAAGAAGGGCGCTTTAAGGTAATCGCAATTGGAATCGGTGGAATAGTTGCTATCACCCAACCCCTGGTTGCAACCGTTGCCCGATGTCTGTTCGCGGGTAAATAATTTGCGGCTGAGTAGTTGCGGGTCAGGTTTCATCAAGCCCAGACGTCCGGCGTGACGATTGCGCACCAATTCAGTTTTTTCCAGGCGCGGGAAGGTCTCTTCAAAATGGGCATTGCGTGCAAACGGCATCCCGGTCGCACCCATCAGCGGATTCGCCAGGTCGTTGCAAATGCCGTTTAAAGTACGGTGGGTAATCAGCGAGCCACTGCACAACTGCTTGCCGTCTCCGCCTACCGCCGTGTAGTTCGGATGATTCGGAGGTAGTCGCATTTCATCCCACACCGTGGTGGCGGCGCGTGTGGGATCGGTGACAAATCGCTGATAAGTGTCCTGGTCGAACAGATTGAACTTGATCAGTTCGATGCGCTGGTATTCCAGATCCATCAGGGCGCCATCGACGCCGCGTCCATCCGGATACAGATGCTCTCCCAGGCGAGTGATCGCCTGGTCGCCCTGGTGTTTGCTCTGCTGATCGCCGCTGGCGTAATAATTCTGCCAGTCCACCCAGGGCGTATTGCGGTATTTTACGGCTTTTTCACCACCGCGGCAGCGCGCCGTGTCTTCTTCAACCTTGCCTAAAAATCGTTGAGTCGGGTCATCGGCTATCTCCAGCAAACCGGATGACGCCATTTTAATGCAGGCCTTGGCGTCACTGTCAGCCACCACCACCGGGCTCAAGAGAGAGAGACCACACAACAACGAACAGGTGATGGGGTTTGGTTTTCTGTATGACCGCCGCTTCTTCATGAGTCCCCCTATATCCCTTTAGGGATTGGTACGATCCCGGGTCACTTTAAATCCAAGCCCAACATGTTTTATGTTTATTGACTAATATCATAGTTTATCGTGACTATTATCATAGTATAGATAAATCACAACATCGCACGTCGTGCGAATTTTCGACACCCTGGAGCAAGATGACCAACCGCTGTGGCCAATTGCGCAACGAGCGATATTCTCATCGCGCTGAAGTGGAGCGGATTCAATATGTGGCGGCGAGACCAACAGAGCACCGGCGAGGAGCGGGATTGGCTTCAGGAAAAACCAAGCCACATTAACCGCGTACAGCGGCGCCCGCAGCCGATACGCATGTTGGTCAGCGGTCTGAAACTGTCCGGTTAACGCTCGACGTCATAAATCAGGTCCATGCTCTGACTACTGCCGGACTGTACTTCCAGGCGCAATTTCTCGCTCAATCGATAGCGTGTGATCAGTGCGCCGCGGTTATCAAACAGTCCGACGGCATAACTGACATAGAGATCGGGTGAAAGGTATTTGCCCAGTAACAGGGCGGTCTCTTCCAGGGAGCCGCCTTCTTCCAGACGCACCTCATCCACACCGAGTCCCGCGGCCAGCCGGTCGAGAATCTCCTGGCTTTTTTCCAGCCCTTTCGCGGCAACGGCCTGGCGCAGCAGGGCGGCACTGCCGGGCCCTTCCTCTGCCATCCCCTGTCCGGTGATCAGGTAGTTGAGGGCCTCTTCTTCAGGCAGTGACGGGGTGCTGGAGACCTGTACTTCAGGACTGCGCAGATTGCCGTTGAGGTTCAGTATCGCTGTCACCGAACGGTCCTTCGATAGCCGGGTGGCCTTGATATCCAGGTTCGGATTTTGTGGCGGTCCGTTGAAAAGCAGCCGTCCCTGTTCAATGGTCAGGTCCTGACCATAAGCGCGATAGCGCCCCTCCTTCAGCGCCAGCTCACCCTGGGCCAGGGTGCGGCCGTCCCGGCTGTTGAGCGCTACATTGCCTTGCAGCCGGGTCTTGAGTCCGAAGCCGTTGAATCGCACCTGTTCACCCACTTGAACGGCCACTTGTGCATCAATCTTCAGCGGTGACGGTTTCGGCAGGGATTCGGTTTTTCCGATGATTACCTCATCCTCGCTCACGCTCACGGCGCTTTTAGGCAGTTCCCGCAGCTCGATATCAGCCCGGGGGAGTTTCAGGTCGCCCTTGATGCTCAACTGTTGCTTGCGCAGGCTGATATCCAGGTCTGGAGAGGCGTAGGCCTCGGCTTCTGGCAGCCGCACAACCTGAATATCCTTGCCCTGCAGTTTGAGCGTGAGGGGCCAATCCTGTTTGGCGTCGAGACGCAGGTCGCCCTGCAATCCGAGCGTGCCGCCACCGGAGGTCAGTTCACCCTCCAGCGTTACCCGTTCACTGCCCTGGTTTCCCGCCGAGAGCTGGATCCCTTCCAGCGCCAACCCGAGTTGCGGTACGTTGGCTGCCCCGTCGCTGAGCCGGATAAAGCCTGCGATCTCCGGCTGCTCCAGATGGCCGCCGATGGCCGCTTCCGCCGTCAGACGGCCGTGGATATTACTCAGACCCGGCAGTAACAGACCCAGGGGTTGCAAATCGGGAACCTCCGCCTTGAGTGTTCCGGTCACGGCAAGCGGGCCATCGGTGGAGAAGGGGGCGGTGCGTGCCTGAGCGGCCATGGCACCTTCGCCGGCCTTTAACTTGAAGTCCAGCCGGTTCCCTTGCGGGGTTATCTGCAGGTTCATTACCCCCTTCTGCAGTGCCAGGCGCAGCGGTTGCTCGTCTGCCGGTTCCAGCAGCAGGCTACCCTGTGGCAGAGTCAACTGCGCCTCGCCCGTGAGTGCCTGCAGGGGGCCGGACAGCTGCAGCTTACCGTCGATGCTGCCCTCGACTTTAACCTCTTCGGGTAGCCAGAGCAGCAGGCGCGTCAAGGGGATGGCGGTGAGGCTTGCGGCGATCCGGCTGCTGGCCGGGGTCCATGCACCATCGGCACACAGGCGGGCGTTCTGCTGGATCAGGCAGGTCGGTTCCAGACTGAACTGGTCGCCGCCGGCCAGCATGGCTGCCGGTCCATCGGTGCGCCAGTTTCCGAATTGCGCATGTTCGATTGTCAGCCGTTCCAGTTGCCCGCGCCACAGCGGGGCGCTCCAGCCACCCTGAACTGCCGTCGTCAGCTGCAGGTCGGTGGCATCCAGTGTCAGCCGCGCCCGGTGTGCCTCCTGTGTGCCGCTAATGGTCAATGACAGCTGGCGCCCCTGCCAGTCACCGCTCTTTAGTCCCTTGGCCGTCAGCTTGCCCCTGGCCGCGTTCTTTGCCCAGGTGAGATCGCCGGTCATCTGTTCTATCTGCTGTTCGCCATAGTTGAGGCCACTGGCCTGCAGGCTGGCGCTGAGTTCGGGATTGTCGCGCACGCCGCCCAGTCGGCCATCGGCCTGGATGTTGCCCTGCAGCGCCGGCCAGAATGCAGCCAGGTCCGGGGCCTTCAAGGCATATTGCAAATCCAGCCGGTCACCCAGCATGCCGTGCAGGTCGAGCCGGTTGGGTCCGCTCTGCAGCTGCAGGGCCTCCAGGTTGAGCCCGGTCGGATCATAGCGTCCGAGCCCCGTGGCGCTGATGGGCTGCTGCTGCAGGGTACCGCTCAACTGCTGGAGATCGGCCGCCAGCCAGAGGCCCTGTTCGCTTACCCCGCCCTGCAGGGCCGCCTGCAGGGCCAGCTTGCCCGGCCACTCCGGCCACTGTGTCGAGGGGTCCAGTGACTCACCTTGGATGACCAGATTCCAGTCAATAGCCGGTGCCCAGGTCAAGTTGCCAGTGGTACGGATTTTTCCATTCAGCAGTTTGCTATCGAGGGTTATGTCGGACAGACCACCGGCACTGATCAGGCCCTGCAGATGGGCCTGTATATCCGGCACGTCGGCCTGCGGGAAGGTCAGGCTGGCTTGACTCTCCAGTCGCGGCTGTTGGGCCGGCCCCTTGAGCCGGAATGTACCAGAGGGGCTTTCGCTGGTGGGGTCGCTCAGCAGTGGCCAGCGGGCATGGGACCACTCGCCACTTAGATCCAGTTGCGGCTCGTCCGTATCAAAGCTGATGGCGCCTCGGATCTGCAGCTCCAGCGGTTGTGACCGGTCACTGATCTCCCGGACGCTCAGTGACAGATCATCCAGCCGGCTGGTGGAGAGGCGGGTGTCCAGTCGGGCATTGACCGGGGGCGTGTCGGTGTCGGGGAACAGCAGTTGAGCCTCGCTGCTCAGATGTAACCCCTCCAGCGGTCCGCGCAGATGGTAGCGACCGCCGGCACTTCGCACCACGGCTGCCTGTGGCGGCCACGCCAGCGGCTGCCACTCGCCGTTGATATCGACCACCGGGCTCGCGCCGGACAGGTCCATGTGGCCCTGGGTGCTGATCCTGAACGGGGTTTCGGTGGCATGCTCGATGCTCAGTCTGTTCAGGTCGCCGCCGATCCGCCCGGCACCACTGGCCGCTCCGATTTCCGGGAATTCGCCCTGCCAGCGGATGGTCATCTGTAGCGGGTAGTGCCCTGCCAGCTCCAGCTGACCTTCACCCTCGGCCTGGTAGGCGTCATAGCTGATCTGGAAGCGGGCGATATCCAGCATTGCATCCTTTGTTTCGGCGCTGAGTGTGACACGGCTGATCGACTGAATGTTGTCTCCTTGCTGTATCCGGATATCATCCAGCTCAAGCTGATCCAGGCGCACTGCCAGCGGCAGGCTGGGCGGGGCCGTGGACTCGGTCGTTTCGGACGGGCCGATGGCGCTATAGTGGATGCCCCCTGCCTGCATCTGCCGGATATGCAGCAGACCGTTGATCAGGGCGGCCGGTTTCCAGTCCAGATGCAGCGTCTGAATGGTTAGATGTTGCTGCTCGTCCCGGTACTCCAGCGCCTCCAGGTCCACTCCCGCCAGTAGGGAACCGCGGAACGTACCGATGCGCAGCTTCTCACCCAGAACCCAGTGAAGCAGCTGCTGGCTGCCCTGTTCCGTCCCCAGTAGCCAGGCACCGCTGCCCAGGGCGCCAAACAGCGTCAGTAATATTATGGTTAGAAGAGGGCGCTTCAAAGATCCGGTCCCATGGAGAAGTGAATGCGGAAGCTGTCCTGGCTCCGGTCTTGCGGAATGGCCAGGTCCAGCCGGATAGGGCCGACCGGTGAACGCCAGCGTAGCCCGACGCCGGCGGACCGCTTCAATCCGTCACTCCAGCCGTCAAAGGCGTTGCCGGCATCCACGAACAGGGCCGCCGACCAGGCGCCTTGGATCGGGTATTCATACTCGAGGCTGGTGCTGAGCAGGTAGCGGCCCCCCACCACCGTACCGTCGGTGTCTTGCGGACCCAGGGACTGGTATTCGTAGCCGCGCACGCTCTGATCACCACCAGCAAAGAATCGGTAGGAAGCCGGTAGTTCGGTAAATGTAGATGCGAAAGTTACTCCCGTGTCGGCGCGCAGCAGCAGGCGCCCCTTGCCCAATGGCTGAATCCATTTTCCGGCCGCCAGCAGTTGTACGAAACTGGCATCCGAGAACAGGCTCTCGTGGGCGCCGCGCAGTTCAAGATTGAGTCGTGATCCCTGGCGCGGCTGCATGCGGTGGTCTGCCGTGGTGCGTGCCCAGCTGACGCCGGGAACCAGCAGTGTGGCGGAGGTGGTTTCGTCTCCGATTATGGACTCTTCAGAGACCCAGTCCAGATAACGGGTCTCGTTCCAGCCACCGCGCATGCCCAGGGTGCGCAGGCCGATGGTGGCGGTGTCGCTGGTCGTGGTGTCGGTATCCAGTTCGCGATAACCGCCACGAATGCTGAGTTGGTCGATATGGGGTCGCTGCATGGGAATCAGGTATTCAACGCCCAGGGAACTGTCAACGCTGGAGAGTGTAAGCTTTGACTGCAGGCTGTGCCCGAAGCGATTGATCCGTCTTCTGTCGTAAGCCAGGCTGAGGCGCGGGCCGGTGTCCGTGGCAGCACCAATCCCCACCCGGTAGGCCGTGCGTTTGATCGGTTCCAGCTCTACCCGTACATCGATCCTGCCATCGACCGCACCCTGATAGTCCGGCTTTACCGACACAAGTTCAAAATAGCCGCTGTCTGCCAATGCCCGATGCATGGTTGCGAGTGCTGCGGCGTCGTAGGGATCACCGGCGTTGATTTTGAGATAGCGCGCCAGCAGCTCCGGGTCATAGGTCTCCTGATCCAGCACCAGTGTGCCGATGCGATAACGCTGTCCGGATTGATAGTGCAGTATGACGGATGCCTGATCGGTGGCGGGTTCAACTTTCAACTCCCGGCGGATGAAGCGGCCATCGAAATAGCCGTGTTCCGCAGCCAGGGTTTCGATCTCTCCCTTAAGCGTTTCATAGTCGCCGTGGTGCACCTGACTGCCGGGGCGTACCGGGGTTGCCTTGAGCAACTTGATAAAAGCGGCGTCATCTTGTGCCTCACCCTCGATCCGTATAGTGACCTGATTCAGGCGAGTCGGCTCACCCGGTTGGATGTTAAAGGTCGCCTGCCAGCAGGGTTGTTTGAATTGCAGGTTCTTTTCCAGTTTTATCCGGTAATACCCCAGGGCCCTTGCTGCCCTGTCCAGCTCTTCATCGGCACGCCGGAATAACCTCTTTATCCGCCACTCCGGGGCACTGCATGGCTCCGTGGACAAAGAGAGGCCGGCCCGCAGGTTCTCCTGGAGAGCGCCGCTGACGCCGGTAAAATCGATGGACGGTTCTGCCGCCCCTGCCACCGAGCTGCCCAGCGCCAGCCAAAGCAGGGAGCGCGGCAGAATTCGCCATTGACGGCTACTGGCAAGCAGCATGATTCGAAAGGGGTTCATCAGAACAATTATATCCCATGGGATAGACTCTTTACCCCACAATCGGGCAGGATAAGTAGAGACCACATGGTGGGCGAGTAATATAAACTTAGCGCCGATCGGCCGAGAGACGGTTCAAACTGATTCAGTTTCAGAACCAGTCCTTGCGCTTAAACAGGTAGAGCAGACCGGCCCCAACCGCAAGCATGACTCCCCAAATCAGGGGATATCCGTAATACCAGTTGAGCTCCGGCATGGCCCAGGGACTGTCGGTTTTGTTACCGAAGTTCATCCCATAGACCCCGGCGATGAAGGTGAGTGGAATAAAGATTGTGGCGATTACGGTAAGTACCCGCATGGTTTCATTCAACCGGTTGCTGACACTGGAGAGATAGAGGTCCAGCAGGCCCGTGGTCATATCCCTGTAGGTTTCCAGCAGGTCCATGATCTGTATCGTGTGGTCGTAACAGTCACGAAAATAGAGCCGGATCTCCTCCTGAATAGGGTACTCTTCGTTGCGCATAAGATTGTTCAACACTTCACGCTGTGGCCAGAGCATACGACGCAGCAACAGGGCGTCCCGTTTCAGTTCATGCAGTCGCCGCAGTGTCTCCCTGGTGGGTGCTGCCAGCAGTTGCTCCTCCAACTCCTCCAGTTCGGCACCGAAGCGTTCCAGTACGGGAAAGGATTGATCGATCACCAGATCCACCAGCGCATAAAGCAGATAGTCGGGGCCCTTTGTTCGCAAACGGCCGGTATGCTTGCGCAACCGTTTACGCACCGGTTCAAACGGATCGTGGGCTCCACCGTGAAAGCTGAAAATGACATGGTCGCCTAGAAACAGGCTGACCTGTTCCGTCTCCGCATAGCCATCCTCCATCAGTGGATGACTCAGGATAATAAACAGTTGCTCGTCATAGAGTTCGGTTTTCGGGCGCTGACCGGAATTGACAATGTCTTCAAGGGCCAGCTCATGGAGTCCAAAGATCGCTCCCAGTTCCATCAGGGCGTCCGGGTCTGCATCCCCCTGCATATGTATCCAGGTGGTTGTGGGACGATCCAGGGCAGCGCGACAGGCCTCGGGGGTGGTGTCCTGGGTCTCCTGTAATTCCGTGTCGGAATAATCGATCAGTGTGATGTGTGGGGGTGTCGGGTATGGTTTGTCCGAAATCCGCAGGGTGCCGGGGCGGGTGCCGGGAGGGTGATAGCGTTTGGTAAAGAAACTCATGGTCTATCGACCGCCATGGTATCGTTTGAAGCGGGCGCCATGCGGACAGGCAAATGTTTTGCCGTTTCTATTGTATTGGCCATATGTTGAGCGAGACACAAACTATCTGGCATAACGTTTTCCGATCTCATCAGTTCCGGGAGCCTTCTGCTATCATCGCAGAGCCGATGCGTAGAGGTAAAGCTTGTCCCTCGCCAGATGGTTGTCGGTATCCACCTGGCGAGGAGATGCCTCATTGTGTGCCGCCTCCAGGGTGGTGGGTTATAGTCACCAAAACCCTTGGTAACGCCGGCTTGTTGGGCGTACCCCATCGTCGGATCACTACTGGACTAACAATCGGTAACTCATGGAACACTGGACAGAATACACGCGCTTTATTACATCTCTGGTGGTCATTATGGATCCTTTCATGGCGATCCCGATTTTCCTCACCATGACCAAAGGCTATACCCCTCGGGATCGCGCACGGGTCGTGCGGATCGCCGTTTTCACCGTGGCCGCCACACTGATTGTATCGGCGTTGAGCGGTGAAGGGTTGCTGGCATTCATGGGAACCAGTCTGGGATCGTTCCGTGTCGGTGGTGGTATTGTGCTGTTTATCATGGCGCTGGCGATGTTGCAGGCGCGGGTCGACCCGGTACGCACCACACCTCATGAGGAGGAGATTGCCTCAGGTCTTACGTCCATTGCCGTGGTGCCCCTGGCCATACCCCTGTTGGCCGGGCCAGGCGCCATGAGTACGGTGGTTATCGGCATGCAGCGTTCAACCGCGCCCTACCATGAGATAATGATTGTGCTCAGTATTCTGCTGGTTGCTGTGGTGCTCTGGCTGGTGCTGAGTCTGGCGGTGCCTATCGGGAAGCGGCTGGGCGATATCGGGCTGAATATCCTCAATCGTATTTTTGGCCTCATCCTCGCGGCCATAGCGGTTGAGGTAATCAGTAACGGAATCAAACAGCTGTTTCCAATCCTGGTCAGCTGAATAACCGGGTGCGTCCGGGCTGAAAATCCGGCGCGGGTTTATCCGCGTTGGCTAGCGGGATACACCGATACATCGGTAGACGGCAAAGCGCTGCTGTCCGTCACTCACCTCGGAGATCGGTACTACCGTGTCTCCGCCAATTTTTGCGGCGCTGTTGCGTGCCAGTATGCGCAACTCATCCTCCACTTTTTGCCGGCTCCTGTCGATGCCGGCAATCTTGTCCACCAGGGAGACGGTGGTGTTGCCGAGTTCCTTGCAAGTAGCAACCTCATCGGCATCCAGTACCCGCACTTTCTCGCCTTCCGGGGTGGTTTTTACCCAGGCGCATCCGCTGGATAACAGGATGCCCGCAAGCGTGCAGAGTGAGATTGTTTTTTTCATTGTATTCCCTCGATGATGACAGGTTTGGTAAATGTTCCAGCTTTTTGCAATTATCTGGTTGATTGTAGACCAATCAATAGGCGACCCGGGTGACGCCGCCCTGTTTCAGCAGGCGGATTCTGTCGCCGGCATGAAAATAGCGGTCGTTCTCGACTTCCTGGACAACCGACAGGATTTCCCCCGATTCCATGCGAATGGTGATCTCCTGGCCCTGCTTGGTGGTCAGGTTTTTCTCCGTAGCCTGGCCGGCCAGGCCGCCGGCGACGGCACCGACTACCGTAGCGATGCTGCGACCCTTGCCGCCACCCACGGTACTGCCGGCGATGCCGCCAATAACGGCCCCGGAGCCGGTACCCACAATACCGTCGGTTCTGCCTTCGATCACAACCGGGGTGACGGATTCCACCGTTCCGTACTTGACCGTCTGCACTCTGCGTGCTTCGTCGCGAGTGTAGGTGGTCCCCGTCAAGCCGCTGGTGGTACAGCCGACCAGTGCAACCGTCATTGCCAGCGCAATCAGTAGATTGAGCGATTTCTTCATCTGTGTTCCCCCGTGAATGTGATGGAACCGGTTGAGCGCCTGTTGCTGCATTTCTGCACTGAACAGGACGCAAACCGCCCTTTTGGAATCATATCCTATATTACTATTGACCATGGATAGCTCCAGAAGATCATAAGGGTGGTGTGAATCGATGCGATTATTTGTAATCACTCTCCCATCAGCCACAGTACAACGTAGGGTGGGTTAGGCGCGTTGTTTGCGCCGTAACCCACCAAGCTTGCCGTCAGGCACACCTTAAACAAACGGGTTGTGTTGCTGCGCAACGCCTGGTGGTGGGTTACGCAAAAAACGCTAACCCACCCTACGTTTGAGCTTAAGTCAGTGCCATTCACCGGCGATCCATTTTCGTCCCTGTTAGGCCAAGACCGGTGGCACCTGTTTGGTCCACTGGGCTTTCTCGTCCACATAATTCCCGGTCAGGGTGAAACCCAGCAGTTGACCCTGGGATGACCGGAACAGCGCCCGCACACCGCTTTCATCCTGTTCGATCTCCCAGTCGCCTTCGGTACCGCGCGCCGGGGGCGAAACCACGATCGGATGGGCAGGTGTTTTAATGCCCACCGGCATGGCGGGGTAGCTGAGCGGGGTTGGCGTTCCGGTCAGGGTCTTGGCCAAGGCCCGTGCGGCATTCATCAGCGGCATGACAAACGGCAGGTTCAGCCCCGCCACCTCGACACAGTCCCCCAGGGCGTAGATACCGGGCTGGCTGGTCTGCAGTGTCCGGTCAGTAACAATCCCGCGATTGGTTTCCAGAGCGATCGACTGGGCCAGGTCCAGATCCGGCTTCAGTCCGATCGCCGAGAGTATGACGTCAGCCATGACGATATTACCGTCGGTCAGTCTGAGTTGATATCCCGCGTCGTTGTGGTTGATCTCTTCAACCACGGTACCCAGATGCCAGCGCACGCCGGCGGCAGCCAGCCCGTCCTGCAGGGCTTTCCCGGCCGCTTCCGGCAGCAGGGTGCTGATGGGATAGGGGTCGGGGCCGATCACCTCGACCTGCCGGCCGGAGACAATCAGGTCATTGGCAAATTCACAGCCGATCAGCCCGGGGCCGATAATGGCCACCCGCCTGGCCTGTTCGATCTTTTCGCGGAACAGGCTGTACTCCTCCAGGTCATTCACCGACAGCACCTCATCGGCGGCATCGCCCTTGAACGGCAGACGTATCGGCCGGGCGCCGGTGGCCAGCACCAGCCGGTCATAGGATATATTGCCCTGATCGGTGATCACCTGCCGGTTGGCGGTGTCGATGGACTGAACCCGGGTGCGGGTGTGGATCACCGCGTTCAACCGTTCCGCCATGGTGGCGGCGTCGGCCGAGATGATCTGCTGCGGTTGCTTGCCTTGGATCAGGGCGTTGGAGAGAGCCGGCTTGGGGTACGCATTGCCGCCGTCGGCGGTAACCAGTACCAGCGCCACCTCGGTATCGGATTTGCGGATTTCACGCGCCAGATTATAGCCGGCCATGCCGGTGCCGATGATTACGATGGACATTTACTTCATCCTTCTCTTTATATTGTTAGTTACTGCCTAACCATCCGTAATCCCGGCAGCTCCTCTACATGCGTACTCACGGATATAAAAGCCTGTCAGTGGCGGTCCCGCCACAATCCGTTGCGGCGGTTCCAACCGACAGGTATCAGCCCGGCATCAGATCTCCACCATCTCGAAGTCGGACTTGGAAGAGCCGCAGTCGGGGCATTCCCAGTCGTCTGGGATATCTTCCCAGCGGGTTCCGGCGGGGATGCCCTCGTCGGGCAGTCCCTTGGCTTCGTCATAGATAAAGTCACATACAACGCATTGATACTTTTTCATGTTCTATTCCTTCTTTAAAAAAATTCACACCCAAGTTTATTGTTATCTTAACTACCGACCCGGCTCAGGGCGTCCCGGTAGTGATTCGCATGGCGCTCCTCGATCTTGGCCAGCGCGTTGAAGCGTTTGGCCGCGGTCTCCAGCATTTTGGAGAAACGCTCGGCATGTTCGGCCGACTCGGCGATCTGTTCGTCCATCTCCGCGACCGCAGCGTGGTTCTGTTCTTCCAGTGCGGTGTGGCGAAAGGCCGGATACATTTCCGTATATTCGTATGTTTCGCCCTCGATCGCCAGTTCCAGCATCTTCTCCACGCTCAGGGTATCCTTGGGGTAAAGCAGATCCAGGTGCCCGAACGCATGCGCGGTCTCCTGTTCCGCGGTCTTCTCGAACACCTCTGCAACCTCGGTGGCGCCGAGTTCACGGCAGATGCGGGCGAAGTAGAGGTATTTGCGGTTGGCCATGGATTCACCGGCAAACGCCGCCTCAAGGTTTTGCACCGTCTGTGAAATATTCTGTTCAGTCATGATTTTCTCCAGTGATTGAATGCGATGGATGTAGGTTACCGAATGGTGTAAATTCGTTCCAATTGAATTAAAAACTGAATTTAATAGGAAAATACGATTTATGAACCTGCCAACACTGCGCCAGCTTCATTACCTGGTCACGGTGGTCGAACTGTGCCATTTCGGGCAGGCGGCCGAGCGCTGCTTCGTCACCCAGTCGACCCTGAGTACCGCGATCCAGGAGCTTGAATCGCTGCTGGGGGTGCAACTGCTGGAGCGTACCAAGCGCAAGGTGATTCCGACCCAGCTGGGGATCGAGCTGGCGGATAAGGCCCGGGAGATTATCAGCATGACCGAATCCCTGGTGCTGGATGCCCAGGTCGACCGCAAACCGCTGAGCGGTGAACTGCGGCTGGGGGTGATTCCCACTATCAGCCCTTTCCTGTTACCCAAGGTGCTGCCGGGAGTGCGTAGCGGATTTGCGGAACTCGAACTCTATCTGCTGGAGGATCAGACCCACAATCTCCTGGAACGGCTGGCCGCCGGCGAACTGGACTGTGCCATCCTGGCCCTGCCGTTTGATCTGGGTGGGCTGGAATACCAGGTGTTTTGGCAGGAGAACTTTCTGGTCGCCTTCCCCGCCGACCATCCCTTGAGTCGGGGTGGCCCCATCGCTTCGCAGAAACTGCCGGGTAATGAACTGCTGTTGCTGGAGAAGGGGCACTGTCTGCGGGATCACGCCCTGGCTGTCTGTCATATGAAGGCGATGGCCAAGCGGGCCTCGTTTCAGGGCACCAGTCTCTATACCCTGGTGCAGATGGTGGCCGGAGGGCAGGGCATCACCTTCTTGCCGGAGATGGCGGTGGATGATGATTTCCTGGCTCAGAACCAGATCGCCGTGCGTCCCCTGGCGGAGAAGGGTCCGCATCGCGAGCTCTGCCTGGTTTGGCGGACCGCCTATCATCGTAAGTCGGATCTGGCCCTGCTCGCCGATTGTATGCGCGGGCTTTTGGCCGCCTCCTATTCCCAAAAAGCCAAGTAACCGTAGCGCAGGTAGGCCATAGGGCGCCCCGTGGGCGCCGACGACGGACCTGGCCCGCCCTATGGCGGTGTCCCGGTTTCACCGGATTATCCCTTTTTGCTGTCACACCGCCACACACCCGGCCAATTCCGAACCATACTCTGTCTGAAGCAAACCTGAGGTCTGCGGGATTTACTGGCATTGCAGAACATGAAATATATTTCATGAGAAAAAACGTGACAAATGTCATTTAATGCCATATCCTTACCGAAATACAAGGAAATATAGTGCTTGTTCTCTCGACCTAAAACGAGGATACCGATGATCAGTTTTCAGACCAATCCAGCGGCATATCAGCATTGGCAGTTAGCTTTTGAGGGGCCGGTTGCAAGGCTCAGAATGAACGTTAAGGAGGATGGCGGCCTGATGCCGGGCTATGAGCTGAAGCTCAACTCTTATGATCTGGGCGTCGATATTGAGCTGTATGACGCCGTACAGCGCCTGCGTTTCGAACACCCGGAGGTGAAGAGTGTGATCCTGGAATCAGCCAAGGAGCGGGTGTTCTGCGCCGGGGCCAATATCCGCATGCTCGGTGGCTCCACCCATGTACACAAGGTCAACTTCTGCAAGTTTACCAACGAGACCCGCAACAGCATCGAGGATGCCAGCGAATTTTCCGGTCAGCGCTATCTCTGCGCCATTACCGGCACGGCCGCAGGCGGTGGTTACGAGTTGGCCCTGGCGGCCGATCACATCATGCTGGTGGATGATGGCAACGCCTCCGTATCGTTGCCCGAGGTGCCGCTACTGGCGGTGCTGCCGGGGACCGGCGGACTGACCCGCCTGGTGGACAAGCGCAAGATGCGCCGGGATCTGGCGGATGTATTCTGCTCCATTGAAGAGGGCGTAAAAGGCCAGCGGGCCGTCGACTGGCGGCTGGTGGATGAGGTCGTGGTCTCGTCCAAATTCCAGGAGGCGGTGGATGAGCGGGCCCAGGCGATAGCCGGGGGTTCAGACCGGCCGGACAATGAATCGGGCATCGAACTGGAGCCGCTGGAGATCGGCGGTGACGAGACCCATCTGCATTACCCGCATCTGGATCTGTCCGTGGACCGCGCGACGCGCGTGGCGACGCTGATCCTGAAGGGGCCGACGGCGTCGGTGCCTGATGATCTTGCCGCCGCCAAGGTACAGGGCTGCCACTTCTGGCCACTGGCGCTGATCCGTGAGCTGGACAGTGCCCTGCTGCATCTGCGCACCAATGAACCGGAGACCGGCACCCTGATCTTCAAGAGTCAGGGTGATGCCGAACAGGTAGCCGCCTATGAGCGCTTCCTGCTGCAACATCGGGACGACTGGTTCATCCGCGAGATACTGCTATATCTGAAGCGGACCCTGAAGCGGATCGACTACACCTCCCGCAGCACCTTCGCCTTTGTTGAACCCGGCAGCTGTTTCAGCGGTTTCCTGGCCGATATCCTGTTTGCCGTGGATCGCAGCTACATGCTGGAGGGGCAGTTCGAAGGCGATGACCGGCCGGCGCCGACCATCCGTCTGTCTGAATTGAATTTCGGTCCGCTGCCGATGGGTAATGGCCTGACGCGCCTGGAGACCCGCTTCCTGGGTGAGCCGGATACGCTGGAGAAGGCGCGGTCACTGATCGGTGAATCCCTCTCGGCCGAGGCGGCAGCCGATGCCGGACTGGTTACCTTCGCCCTGGATGATATCGACTGGGAAGACGATATCCGCTTCCTGCTGGAGGAGCGGGCCAGCTACTCACCGGATGCCCTGACCGGCATGGAGGCGAATCTGCGTTTCGCCGGTCCGGAAACCATGGAAACCAAGATTTTTGGCCGACTCAGCGCCTGGCAGAACTGGATATTTCAACGTCCCAATGCCGTCGGGGAGCAGGGTGCACTGAAGTGTTTCGGCACGGGTGAACGTCCACATTATGATCAGAAAAGGGTGTAACAACATGAGTGAACAGACCACAGAAATGACTCCAACCATCGAAGTCAACTATGCCGACAAGATCCCGAACAATGTCAATCTGTCCGAGGATCGCCGCCTGCAGCGCGCCATGGAGAAGTGGCAGCCCGAGTTTATCGACTGGTGGAAGAGCATGGGACCTGACGGATTTCAGGATGCAGAGGTCTATCTGCGGACCGCGGTCGGTGCCGATCCCAAGGGCTGGGCGGTTTTTGACTATGTAAAGATGCCGGAATACCGCTGGGGCATCCTGCTGGCGGCCAAGGAAGAGGGACGGGTGATCCCGTTCGGCAAGCACAAGGGTGAGCCGGCCTGGCAAGAGGTGCCGGGTGAGTACCGCTCCATGTTGAAACGGCTGATCGTGATTCAGGGTGATACCGAGCCCGCCTCGGTGGAACAGCAGCGCTACCTGGGAAAGACCTGTCCGTCACTTTATGACCTGCGCAATCTGTTCCAGGTCAATGTGGAGGAGGGTCGCCACCTCTGGGCCATGGCCTATCTGCTGCAGAAATACTTCGGCAAGGACGGCCGTGAAGAGGCGGAGGCGCTGCTCGACCGCCGCTCGGGTGATGAGGACAAACCGCGTATCCTGGGGGCCTTCAATGAGAAGACCCCGGACTGGCTCTCTTTCTTCATGTTCACCTTCTTCACCGATCGTGACGGCAAGATGCAGCTGGAGTCGCTGGCCCAGTCCGGCTTCGATCCACTGGCACGCACCTGCCGCTTCATGCTGACGGAAGAGGCACATCACATGTTCGTGGGTGAATCCGGTGTCTCGCGGGTGATCCGCAAGACCCTGGAGCGGATGCAGGAGGCCGGTATCACTGACCCCAACGAGGTGGATGCGGTGCGCGCCCTTGGCGTGGTGGATCTGCCGACCCTGCAACGCAAGGTCAACTTCCACTTCTCGGTGACCCTGGACCTGTTTGGCGCGGAGGTCTCCACCAACGCCGCCAACGCCTTCAATGCCGGTATCAAGGGGCGCTTCCGTGAGGACCGGATCGAGGATGATCACCAGTTATTGAATGATACCTACCCGGTGCTGCGCCATGTGGATGGCGAGCTGAAAGTGGTGGAAGAGACGGCGCTGAATGCCATCAACGCCCGGTTGCTGGATGATTACATTACCGACGCCACGGCCGGCGTCAAACGCTGGAACAAGCTGTTTGAGGGCAGCGGTGTGGATTTCGAGATTTCCGTTCCGCACAAGGCGTTCAACCGGCGGGTGGGCGAGTTTGCCGATCTGCACGTAGATCCCGAGGGTAATCTGCTGAGTGCCGAGGCGTGGCAGGAAAAATCCGCCCAGTGGCTGCCGTCCCAGGCCGATGAGGATTATCTGTTGAGCCTGATGAAGCCGGTCACAGAGAAAGGCAAATACGCCGACTGGATCGCCCCTCCCAAGGTGGGCATCGACAAAAAGCCGGGCGATTTTGAATACGTCGCCCTGACCTGAAACGAATTCAAAGAAACACTCCCCAGTTGGGCAGCCTCGCGGCTGCCCTTTTTTTGTCCAGGGATGGCCGGGCGGGCCCCCAACCTACGGGCTCTAGCCTTCACCGCCGGATTGCACCGGAAAAGGCAGGTAAGTCATGGTATCTCTTTGCGTACTTTGCGTACTTTGCGTACTTTGCGTACTTTGCGTACTTTGCGTTCTTCGCGGTTGGAATGAGGTTTCCAGTTCGTAGGTTGGGGTTCGTACCTCACCCCAACCTACGAACTGTGAATTCGGCCCGGGGCGGGCCTCCTACAGGTCAAACACCTCTCCTGCGGCCAAGCGTATCTGTAGGAGCGGCTTCAGTCGCGAATTTCTTTGCGATTTGCCCGGTAGGAGCGGCGCCCACGCCGCGAATTCGGCTCGGGTCGGACCTCCTACAGTCAGATCGTAGGGTGGATAAGCGATAGCACATCCATCTTTACGGCTATTTCGACAAATCGATATTCTTGCCGCTTTTCAGAATCTCTGCCGTGCGCACATTGAGATAATCGTAGAAATTCTTCGGGTATTTCACATAGTGCCGCTCGCCCACGTAGCGCAACACCTCCTGAAAATGGTAGGTGAACAGCAGGCCGTCGATACGACTGATCTCCCGGCCCTGGTCGAACAGCACGATACCGGGCCGGTAGGTCAGCCCCAGTTGCTCGGCAAACGCCTTTGGCGTGGTGTTGTTACCCGTCGGATCGATGATCGGATCGGTCGCATTGGCATCCAGCCTGACAAAGGTAAAATTCTCCAGAACCTTCAGGATTTCCGGGTTTTTCAAGTGTCCGTCATGCAGGGCATCACAGGCGTCGCAACTGCTGTCTTCAAACAGCATAGCCAGTGGTTTATCCGCCACCGATTGCAGGTCGGTGACCTGTTGCAGCATCGGGTGGTCGCGGAAGCGGTATAGCGGTGTGGTCTGCTGCTGCTCGATAAATCGGCTCAGGTTGGTCTGCAGGTAGGCCTTCTGCTGCACATAGTCGAGGGCATGTTTGAAAGCGGGGACCGAGCGGTAGCCGTTCAGGCGCAGCACGGTCTGGTTCTCCTTGTTCAGGAACAGAATGGTGGGGGTGTAACGCACCTTCAGAAGCTTGGCCAGCTCCTTCTCCGAGACGCTGGTACTGGCATCGAAAGCCACTTCCCTGTCGCCCTTGATATTGATCTGGATGACATCGAAATTTTCCCGAATGAACGGGGTGTAGGGGGCGTTGGCGAAGTTCTCGTCGGCCATCTTGGCGCAGTAGGGGCAGTCGTTCAGATGCATGAACAGGATCACATGCTTGCCCGCCGCGGCGGCCTCTTCCGCGTCTTCGGCAATATCCAGAAAACTCTCTTTGAACCAGGCCGGGTGTACGGTTGGAACACCGCCGGTCAGTTTACCCGGTTCGGTGGCCGCGGCCGCCTGCAGGCTGAACTGCGCACAGCAGACGAGTCCGATGATGCCGAGTAGTCGGTTGAGCATAACGCATCCTCCCTGGGATTCTTTCCGGCCGCTATCCGGCTCGTATTATAAAATTCCTGCATCGGGGCGTTCTGTGTGTTGCCCGTGCCGCAGGATATGCCCGCCATTATTAGCCACGGCGTGACGCTTGTCTATTGTGTCGCGAAGAGCAACAGCAGGGTCACCAGGTTGGTGAGAAAAAGCAGTGCCGTCAGGGTTTTCCAGAAACCCAGTGGATGTCGCTCCAATAACGGCTTCTGCCTGAGGGTGATCAGCTCCAGGTTGGGATGGGTCATGTCTTGCAGGAATTCTGAGAGTGCCTCGTAACGTTTTTCCGGCAGTGGATGGGTGGCCTTTCTCAGTGCGCCATCGATCCAGGCGGGGACGGCCGGATTATGCTCCCGGGCGGATTGATAACCCATTTTGCGAGCCGGGAGTGCCTGCTCATGGTCGCCATAGGGCAATGTGCCGGTCAGCATCTCGTAGGCGATGACGCCGAGGGAGAAAATATCGGAGCGGTGACTGCCCGGGGTGCCGTCAAGATACTCGGGGGCCGTGTAGTTGATGGTGCCCAGAGGGATCTGGGAGTTGTTGTTGTGCTGTTCCTGTACCCCGGCAATTCGGGTCGAGCCGAAGTCGATAATCTTCAGAATGCCGTTTTTGTTGATCAGGATGTTGTCCGGTTTCAGGTCCTGGTGAATCATCTCCATACGGTGGAAAGCGCGCAGACCGCTGATGATCTGGGTGAGATATTCGCGTGTCTGCTCCAGATCCATCTGGCCCAGGTCGTCCATACGTTGTCGCAGTGTCTGTCCATCCAGGTATTCGGTGACGTGATACAGAAAACGCCGGCGACCCGGTTTATGCACCTTCAGGACATGGGGGTTGTTGATGCGTCGCCCGATCCACTCCTCGTTAAGGAATCCGTTGAGAAAGTCCGGGTCATCGCTGAAATTGACCGAAGGGGTTTTCAAGGCTACTCGTTCCCCGGTCTCGTCATTGATTGCCAGGTAGACCTCGCTGCGTTTACTGGCATGAATTTCACGCATGATCTGAAAGCCGTCAATGTTCATGCCGGGCAGCAGGTTGGGTGGAAATGGCAGCTCCGCCACCCGTTGATAGATGTCATCGATCTGCTCGTCGGGCAGTGCCATCACCTTGAGCAGCTGGCAGGTAACATTGTCGTTGCTGCCCTGTTCCAGGGCCGTCACGGTAATCGCATTGGCCGCCTGCTGCAGATTGCCCTGATGCTCCCTGAGCAGTTTCTGCAATTGCCGGTCGGTGAGAAAATCGTGCACGCCGTCGGTGGTGAAAAGCAGCAGGTCGTTTACCTGGAGCGCCAGGGAGCGATAGTCGATCTCCAGGTGGCTGTCGATGCCCATGGCACGGGACAACAGGTCCTGGTCCCTGGAGACCCAGACCCGATGATCCTTGGTCTGCTGTTTCAGTTTCTGTTCGCGATAGAGATAGATGCGGCTGTCACCCACATGGAACAGATGGGCGGTAGTGGATTTGATTACCGCCACACTGAGAGTGGTGACCATCCCCTTGGGCGAGTCGTAGCGGCTCTGCCCCTGACCACAGAGCCAGGTGTTGAGTGCACTGAGAATCTTGCTGGCCGAGGTCTTTACACTCCAGGACTCGGGGGTACTGAAGTAGTCATTGAGAAAGCCGGTGACACAGATCTGGCTCGCTTCATGACCGCCCTCGCTGCTGCTCATGCCGTCGGCGATGACCGCCGCCACGCCCTTGCTCAACAGCAGATCATCGGGCGGGATGCGCGCGTCCGCCGCATCGGCGTTTTGCGACTTGGCGCCGGTTTCGGTGCAGCAGGCGTAATCGATTTCGAGACGGCTGGTCATCTGTATTCTGTGTGCGTGAAAGGTCTGTCCGGATCACCCGCCGGGCGTTCATGCGCCCGGGCGGGCATCAGTGCCGATCAACTGACGTCGATCATCTGTACCGTACCGTCCGGCATTACTTCGGCGGTCTGACCCTCCGGCTCATCCAGGAACTGCACGGCGCCCAGCGTGACAATGGCCGCACCGGCAATCACCAGGAAAAACAGCTGCGGCGTGACAAAGGAGAAGACGGTCAGGAACAGCACTGCGCCTACATTACCATAAGCGCCCGCCATGCCGGCTACCTGTCCGGTCATGCGCCGCTTCACCAGCGGTACGATCGCGAACACCGCGCCCTCTCCCGCCTGCACGAAAAATGAGCAAGCCATGGTAGCGAGCACCGCCAGGGCAATGGGCCATTCGGGAGTGATGCTGCTGAGTACAAGGTAGCCGACCGCCAGACCGCCGATCAGAATGGTCAGTGATTTTTTGCGCCCAAACCGGTCGCTGAACAGACCGCCTGTGGGTCGCGCCAGCAGGTTCATGAAGGCATAACCGGAGGCGAGCAGTCCGGCCTGTACCAGGGAGAGGTCGAAGGTCTCCTTGAAGAACAGCGGCAGCATCGACACCACGGCCAGTTCAGAACCGAAGGTGACCAGATAGGCCACGTCCAGGATCGCCACCTGTTTGAACTTGTAGCGGTGTATCTTCGCGACCGGCCGGATAAAGATGTGGCCGTTGATACGCCATACCTGCAGGGTCTGATACCCATAGAGCAGAACCAGTCCGACGTATATGCTGTAGGTGACGGCCTCGTCCAGCATGCCCAGGTTGGTCGGGCCCAGCTTCCAGGTCAGCACCGCCAGCGCGGCGTACATGGGAATATTCATCAGCAGGTAGAAGAAGAAGTCGCCCTTGCTGGTGACCTCCATGGCGCCGGTCTTTTTCGGTTTGAAATAGGTCGATCCCTTGGGGGTGTTGCGCGCCAGCCTGTAATAGATGATCGAGTAGACCAGGGTGATGACACCGGTGGAGGCGATGGCATAACGCCAACCCTCGTCGCCGCCATACAGCAGAGCGATGGTCGGCAGTGAAAGAGCGGCGGCGGCGGAACCGAAGTTACCCCAGCCGCCATAGATGCCTTCGGCCAGTCCGACCTGTCGGGCCGGGAACCACTCGCCGATCATGCGGATACCGATAACAAATCCGGCACCGACAAAACCGAGCAGGAAACGGCTGATGGCCAATGCCTCGAACGAGTCCGCCATGGCAAAAGCAAAGCAGATAAAACTGGATATAAACAGCAGCGCGGAGTAGACGATGCGCGGTCCCAGCTTGTCCACCAGCATACCGATAATAATGCGTGCCGGGATGGTCAGGGCGACGTTCAGGATCAACAGTGCCTTCACCTCCTGTGCGGTCAGTCCCAGGGTCTGCTGGATCGACGCCAGCAATGGGGCGTGATTGAACCAAACCATAAAAGAGAGGAAAAACGCGAACCAGGTGATATGCAGCGTTCGGGTCTTTCCGCTGAATGAAAAGAGACTTAACTTGCTTTCCGACATAGTGATGCTCCAGAGATAGACAACAATGGCCTGTCTTTAGCATTGCTTGTGCCAGTTTTATAACCAACTGATTATTAAAACAAAAAACAAACATCGTTGAGGTTGGTCAAGGATTTCAGCACTCTACGGGTGCAATAAAACAGGGATTTGCCCAATTTCGGGTCAGTATTGTTCTCACCTTTTCGGCCTGCCATATTTCAGTGCACGCGGTCACCCGCAGGCACCATGTTGAATCATTTTCCAGATACACATCTCCCCCGTTGTTACCGGCAAACCGCGACCTTGCCGCCCTGGCAACAAGTTGGCATAGCGGTTGCAAAAGGACGGTATGAATTTGGATATTTGATCGACCCGATCTGTCTGAGAGGCAAAACATGAAAGAGCGATTGGTATTAATAGGCAACGGCATGGCCGGCGTGCGAACCCTGGAGGAGTTGCTGAAGCTGGAGCCGAATAAATATGACATTACGGTATTCGGTTCCGAGCCTCACCCGAACTACAACCGCATCCTGCTCTCACCGGTGCTGGCGGGCGAGAAACAGTTTGATGAAATCGTTCTGAACAGGCGGGAATGGTATCAGCAGCACGACATTACCCTGCACAGCGGTTCGCCGGTGGTTGAGATCAACCGGGTGCAACGCAAAGTGGTCGCTGCCAACGGGGTAGAGGCCGGGTACGACCGGCTGCTGCTGGCGACCGGTTCCTCGCCGTTCATTATACCCGTCCCCGGTGCCTCCCTGGAGGGCGTGATCAGTTTTCGTGATATCCACGATGTGGAACAGATGCTGGCGGCGTCACGTCAGTACAAAAGGGCCGTGGTGATCGGCGGTGGCCTGCTGGGACTGGAAGCGGCCAACGGCCTGATCAAACAGGGTATGGACGTATCCGTTGTCCATCTCATGGATACCCTGATGGAACGCCAGCTGGATGCGGCGGCCGGTGCCATGCTGAAACGATCTCTCGAAGAGAACGGCATGCACTTTCTGATGGGTGCGCAAACCGAGGCGATTCTGGGTGACAAGCGTGTCGAAGCGGTACGCTTCGCCGACGGTTCGGTGGTGGATGCCGACCTGGTGGTAATGGCCGTGGGTATCCGTCCCAATATCGAGCTGGCCAGGCAGGCCGGTCTCTATTGCGAGCGCGGCGTGGTGGTCAACGACACCATGCAGACCTACGATCCACGCATCTATGCCCTGGGCGAGTGCGTACAGCACCGCGACACCTGCTATGGCCTGGTGGCACCACTGTTTGAGCAGGCCAAGGTGTGCGCCAACCATCTGGCTGAGCTGGGCTATGGTCGTTATGAAGGTTCGGTCACCTCCACCAAACTCAAGGTGACCGGTATCGACCTCTTCTCCGCCGGGGATTTTCACGGTGACGAACAGACTGAAGAGATCGTGTTTCAGGATCAGGCCGGTGGCACGTATAAAAAGCTGGTTATCAAGGACAATCGCATCAGCGGCGCGGTGCTCTACGGCAACACCGTGGACGGTGCCTGGTACTTCCAGTTGATGCGTGAAGGCACCGATATCTCCGACATGCGCGAGAGCCTGCTGTTCGGCGAAGCGGCCCATCTCGGCAGCTCCGGCCACGGCGGCCAGTCCAAGGCCTCGGCCATGGGCGACGAGGCCCAGGTGTGCGACTGTAACGGCGTCTGCAAGGGCGATATCGTCAAGGCGATCACCAGCGAGGGTCTGTTCACCGTGGATGAGGTGAAGGCCCATACCAAGGCCGGGGCCTCGTGCGGTTCCTGTGTCGGTCTGGTGGAACAGATCCTGGCCAACACCCTGGGCGGTGACTACTCGGCGCCGGAGGCCAAACCGCTCTGCGCCTGTACCGACTTTACCCACGACCAGGTGCGTTCCACTATTCGTGAATATGAACTGACCGACAAGCAGGGCGTATTCGACAAGATGGATTGGCGCACCCCGGACGGTTGCCATGTCTGTCGCCCGGCCATCAACTACTACCTGATCTCCGCCTGGCCGGGCAAGGCGCAGGATGATGCCCAGTCCCGTTTCGTCAACGAGCGGGTGCACGGCAATATTCAGAAGGATGGTACCTTCTCGGTGATCCCGCGCATCCTCGGCGGCAAGACCACGCCCGATGAATTGCGCGCCATCGCCGACGCGGCGGATAAATTCAATGTCGGCGAAGTCAATCTCACCGGCGGCCAGCGCATCAACATGCTGGGGGTGAAGAAGGAGGACCTGCCGGCCATGTGGGCGTTCCTCACCGAACGCGGCCTGGTCTCGGGACACGCCTACGGCAAGGCGCTGCGCACGGTGAAAACCTGTGTCGGTTCCACCTGGTGCCGTTTCGGTACCCAGGACTCCACCGGGCTCGGTATTCAACTGGAAGAGATGACCTGGGCCTCCTGGATGCCGCACAAATTCAAGATGGCGGTCTCCGGTTGTCCGCGCAACTGTGCCGAGGCGACCATAAAGGATTTCGGCGTGGTCTGTGTTGATTCCGGTTACGAACTGCATATCGGCGGAAACGGCGGGGTCAAGGTGCGCGCCACCGATGTCCTTTGCCGTGTCACAACGGAAGAGGAGGTGATGGAGCACTGCGCCGCCTTTATCCAGCTCTACCGGGAAGAGGCGCGCTACCTGGAGCGCACCGCGCCCTGGATCGAACGCATTGGACTCTCCTATATCAAGAAACGCATCCTGGAAGATGTTGATGGCAGAAAGGCGTTGTATACGCGCTTCCTGGAATCCCAGGACGTAGCCCAGCACGACCCCTGGACCGCGCGCGCCAAGGGGGCGGAAGCCCACGAGTTCACCCCGATAAAACAGATAGGAGAGTGATATGTCAGCAGTCATGAGTGAAAAGTGGGTGGAAATCGGCAAGCTGGATGAAATACCCCGGCTGGGTTCCAGGGTGGTGCGCACCGCAACGGATGAGATCGCCATCTTCCGTGCCGCGGATGACAGCGTGTTCGCACTCTCCAACCGCTGCCCGCACAAACAGGGTCCGCTCTCCGAGGGTATCCTGCACGGTCACCGGGTCACTTGCCCGCTGCACAACTGGGTGATCGAGCTGGAAAACGGCGAGGCCGTCGCCCCTGACGTGGGCTGTGCCAGGAGCTACCCGGTGCGCATGGAAGGGGAGATGATCCTGCTGGCTATCTGATGGTCAGCCGTGGGCGACCCGATTGCGGCCGTCACGCTTGGCCCGGTAGAGGGCCGCGTCCGCCCGCTTGATCACGGGCTCGATCCGCCGGTCATCGGCATTGAGGGTGGTCACGCCAATACTGGCGGTGACCTCGATCGCCTCGCCCTGGTAATCCAGCGGTTCCCGCGCCAGACCGGCGCGAATGCGCTCGGCGGCGGCCAGTGCATCGTCCAGTGTGGTTTCCGGCAGCAGAATACAGAACTCCTCGCCGCCCCAGCGTGCCGGGACATCGACCTCCCGAAGTTGCGCCTTAACAAGCTGTGAGACCCGCATGAGTACAAAGTCGCCGGCGTCGTGGCCATAGCGGTCGTTGACCTTCTTGAAGTGATCCAGATCCAGCAGCAGCACCGCGCTGTCCCGCTGGTAACGGTCCTTGCGCAACAGCTCGTCCCGGAAGTGGCGCTGGAAATAGTGCCGGTTGCCGAGGCCGGTGAGGGCGTCGTGGGTGGCCTGCTCCTGCAACATTAATTCAAGCTGCTTGGTTCCACTGATATCAATCATATAACCGGACCAGATGGCCGGCTGATCACCTTGCGGGGGGTTCTTCTTCGAGGAGACTCTGATCCACTTCTCCTTGCCCGAGGCTAAAACGACCCGGGTATCCATGGAAAAAGTCACTTCCTCCCGGTTGGTCTTCAGATCAAGCTCCCTGAAGCGAGTCAGGTCGTCCGGATGGATCAGGTTCCAGAACCTGTCCATATCCGCCAGAAAATCTTCAGGGGGGATGCCCAGTAGCTCCAGCGAATAGGCGCTGCAGTAGAGGCAGTGGCTGATGCCGTCATGGTTGATAATGTAGTCGTACAGCATCGCCGGGAGACTGCGGGTGAAACGGTCGAAGCGCTCCGCCTTCTCGCGCAGCTCCCTCAACTCCTGCGTGGTGGCATCGCTCTGTGTTTCAGGGGTGTCATCCATCAGCGTTCAAGGTGTATATGGCTGGAGATCATCGGGGTTATTCACATCAATGATGCTCAACAGGAAAAGCAACAGACCGCGCCCCGGAAAACAGCGTGGACGGGATGCCGCCAACGGACCGGCTGAAGCGCCAACCGGCCACTGAATCCTAGCAGATTCGGGTGGCCCGGGATACGCGTGGAGCCGTAAAACACCTTCTGAAAAGCGGAACCCTGATACCCGTCAACCTAACAGCCGCTGGAGTACTATGTGGGGCAATACAATGACACAATGACAAAAACGCAGTATGGGTAGATTGGGGTGAAGCATGAACCCCAACATCTGGGGCACCTGCATGGAAGTCCGTTGGGGTTCCTACGTCACCCCAACCTACGGGCTCTCAAAAAAGTAACAAAACAGAATGCTTGATTGCAATGTTGACCCCAGTTTTGCATCCGCAAAAGATTGCAAATTATGACAAAGCAGACAGGAATTAATAAACTATCCAGTCGAATTCAGCGACTGGTGTCGTAAAACTGCCAGAACAAATCACGGATTGTTTCTTGAAGTATTATTTCTATGAATTGGATATATACAGTAGTAAGCGTTGTGGTTGAACTGGGTAGACGTCGGAAGTTTTACGACACGTGTCGTATTTGCAATTCACCGGCAGATCAAAAGTGGGAACTAACATCTTGTAATTGCAGGGAATCTAATGGATACTCTGGTTTTTTTAATGGGCGGATAGGTGTCGTAGGGATAGGCGACCTATGTCGCTGAATAATACAGTTAGCCACGAGGTTTTATAATGAAAAAGCTTTTTGTACTTACTGCTGTTGCTTCGACTTTTATGATTTCATCATGTGCCACAATAGAAAGTCAATCTTCTGAGCCTGTTGCAACTAAAACCAAAGATGGTAGAGATTATTACGTTGTTTATTGCGCCGACGCTCTACAGTGCGCCCTAGCCGCAGATGCCTTCTGTCCGCCGAAGGTACCACTCAAATTTTTAGATCCATACGATACTGAAAGTTCTACTCCTGGTTTTTATCGTGACGGTACTGGTCGGCCTTACGTGCGTATGGTGTGCAAAATTTAAGAGCGAATGCTTATTGTGGCTAACAAGCGCAGCCACGCGGACAAAATGCTCGCAAGCTCGCATTTTTCCGGTGCTGCTAGACGTTAAGATCAAGAAAAAGTATGTGACCTCCGCGACACAATGAGGCTGAGTTAATAGCCTACGACAGAATACAAACTGCGCGGCAGCATGCGTATGATATGACTGTGAACTAGCACCACTTTAATGGACAGTCGTGGACTGATCTGTTGAAGGGGTATGAGATGGGACAAACAAAGAAGCGGAATTACGATAGATACACACTAGAGTTCAAGCATCAGGCCGTTAAGTTGGCTAATCACCCTAAAGTTATAGCCAAGGATATTGCTGAGTCGCTTGGAATCCACCCGGTCATGCTTTACCGTTGGCGAATGGAGTACAAAAACGGCGAACTCCGGGAAAATAAGCACATGAAATCAAAGAAGGTATCACCCAAGAGGCAAGAAAAAAGAACAGACCCTTTGGTTGAAAAAGAAGCAGAGTTGGCAAAAGCAAATAAGCGGATCAAGGAGTTAGAGCGAGCCCTGGAAAATCGTACAGAGGAGCTTGATCTGTTAAAAAAAGCGAAACGGTTCTTCGAGAAGACAAAGCGGTAATATTTGCTTTTATCGAGAAGAACCGTGACAAACACAAACTGAATCGCCTGTGTGAACTCTATGGTGTTTCAAGAAGTGGTTTTTATGCATGGAAAGCACGGCCTATGAGTAACCACAGAGCACATGATCTCAAGCTGATGGAAGCGATCAAGGCGGTTCCTTTGCTGACATTACCGCAAACGAATTCCTGGTTTCCGTACGCTATTCATTCTGACGCTGACGGCTTGGCGTTTGGAAGTGTTTGCAGATCAAGGGGGTCACCCATTGATCTTGCATTGATCCTTAATCCAGCTGCTGCTGGATGGAGCTGGCACAGTAGTATCCAGCCCTGTCGATTTCCGCCTCCCGCTCCATACAGCTTCGCCAGCCCTGTGCACGCGTTATCTCTATCGGTGTTGCATCGAAGTCGATCCAGTAGAAGTGGCGCTTGGTCGCCGATGATGTGGCGTGCCCGAACTCGCTGAACCGGTAGCGTCCGGCGATGCAGTGGCTCTCCAGGATTTTGACCTGGGCCGTGTTGAAGATCCCTTCCACCACCTTCTGCTTCACTTCGCACTGAGCCTGGCCATCAGTCTCGACAAAGGATGCGCTGACGTTACCTGCGGCATTCTGGGTAAGCAGTATCAGTAGGAAAAACATGTTCATGTCGTCATGTTACGGGATCGGTATCAGACGGGTACAGTGCATTCTGACCCCATTGATTCCTGTTCATTGTTTCAGGCGATAGCCTGTTTTAAACATCCACCACACGATGCCGGAACAGATCCCCAGAAACAGCAGGATGACGCCCAGGCTGATGCCTACGTTGACATCAGAGACCTCAAAAAAACTCCAGCGAAACCCACTCACCAGATAAAGTACCGGGTTGAACAGGGTGATGGTCTGCCACAGGGGCGGTAACATACTGACCGAGTAGAAGGTTCCACCCAGGAACACCAGCGGCGTAATGATTAACAGGGGGACTATCTGTAATTTTTCGAAGTTGTTCGCCCACAGGCCGATAATAAAGCCCAGCAGGCTGAACGAGACACATGTCAGGATGAGAAACAGGGCCATCCAGATGGGATGATCGATGCGTAAATCAACAAAGAAACTGGCGGTAATCAGGATGATGGTGCCGATAATCAGCGACTTTGTCGCAGCGGCGCCGACATAGCCCAGCAGGATCTCGAAAAATGAGACCGGAGCTGACATGACCTCATAAACGGTACCAGTGAATTTGGGGAAAAAGATACCAAAGGAGGCGTTCGAAACGCTCTGCGTCAGAATCGACAGCATCATCAGACCAGGCACAATAAACAGTCCATAAGTTACGCCATCAACCGACTGTATGCGTGAACCAATGGCCGATCCGAATACGATAAAATATAACGCTGTCGATAATACCGGTGATGCAATACTCTGGAACAGGGTATGCCAGGTACGCAACATCTCGTATTTATAGATGACTTTTACTGCTTGTAGATTCATTGTTGTGCCTGCACCAGGTTGACAAAAATATCCTGTAACGAGCTTTGCGTTGTATTGAGGTCTTTCATGGAAATCCCGGCTGAATGCATGGCCTGAAGCAGTGCCGTGATACCGGTGCTCTTGCCCTGGGTGTCGTAGGTGAAAATCAGTTCATGCCCATCGTCAGAAAGTTCCAGCGCATAAGAGGCCATTGATTCGGGGATTTCTTTAAGTGGCTCCTTGAGTTCGATAATCATCTGTTTGCGCCCCAGTTCCTGCATCAGGTTGGCTTTGTCATCGACCAGCAACAACTCCCCGTTATTGATGACGCCCACCCGGTCCGCGATCTGTTCAGCCTCTTCAATGTAGTGCGTGGTCAGGATGATGGTGACACCCGAATCGCGCAGCCGGTTGACGATACGCCACATATCCTTGCGCAGTTCAACGTCAACCCCGGCGGTCGGTTCATCCAGAAACAGTATTTTCGGTTGATGGGACAGGGCCTTGGCGATCAACACCCGGCGCTTCATGCCACCCGAGAGCGTGCGCAGTTCGCCGTTGCGCTTATCCCACAAGGATAAATCTTTCAGCAGCTGTTCGAGATAGGCGTTATCGGCTTTTTTACCAAACAGGCCGCGACTGAAGCATAAGGTATCCCAGACCTTGTCAAAGGCTGCGAGGGTGAGTTCCTGCGGAACCAGTCCGATCCGCCTGCGGGTCTGTCGATAGTCTTTAATGATGTCAAAACCAGCTACGGAAACCGTGCCGGAAGTGGGTGACACCAAGCCGCATATCACCGAGATCAGTGTGGTTTTGCCAGCACCGTTCGGGCCCAGCAAGGCGAGTATCTCGCCCTCTCGGATATCGAGGTTGACCCGCTTGAGCGCCTGGTAGCCATTCTCATAGGTCTTGCAAAGATTGGAAATGGAAATAATTGTCGTCATGAGTGGATGATAAGCCAAAGGGGTTGGGTGGATGTTATTTTACACAGCCAAACGGCGTGGCATGTACCCCGTGCCCGCGCCGTTTGCAGCCCATAAAACCAATAGCCACCAGACTACCCCTCACTTGGCCACCCACTCACGGCCTTCACCTCAAGAAACTCCTCCAGTCCCCAGACACCGCCCTCGCGGCCATTGCCGGATTGCTTGTAGCCGCCGAAGGGTGAGCCGGCGCCCGGTGAGTGGCCGTTGATCTCCACCATGCCGGAGCGCAGTTGCCGTGCCACCCGCATGGCCCGGGTGCTATCCTGGGTCTGGATATAGTTGGTCAGGCCGTAGACGGTATCGTTGGCGATGGTGATCGCCTCTTCCTCACTGTCGAAGGGGGTGATGGAGAGCACCGGGCCAAATATCTCTTCCCGGGCGATCTGCATATCCTGGCCGACATCGGCGAACACGGTGGGCCGGACGAAATAACCCCGATCAATGCCCTCCGGGCGACCCGGACCGCCAGCCACCAGGCGGGCGCCTTCATCGATTCCCTGCTGGATCAACCGTTGGATCTTGTCGTACTGGGCCTGTGAGACCACCGGCCCGATATGCCGTCCCTCGTTTGCGGAGTGATCGACCGCCGTGCCCTCGGCAAGCTGGGCAGCGGTTTCGACCGCCTGTTGGTAGAGCGGCCGCTGTACCAGCATGCGGGTCGGTGCGTTGCAGGACTGGCCGCTGTTATTGAAACAATGGCGCAGCCCGCGCTTTATTGCGTTTTCGTCGGCATCCGCAAAGACCAGATTGGCGCCCTTGCCACCCAGCTCGAGGCTGACGCGCTTGACCGTGTTGGCGGCGCTCTTGGAGATCGCGATGCCTGCCCGGGTTGAACCGGTAAAGGAGATCATGTCCACGTCAGGGTGGGCGGTAAGCTGGCTGCCCACCCCGGCGCCGTCACCATTGACCAGGTTAAAGACGCCGGGCGGGAAGCCGGCCTGATCAATCATCTCGGCGAACAGCATGGCGGAGAGCGGTGAAATCTCGGAAGGCTTGAGCACCAGGGTGCAGCCGGTGGCCAGGGCCGGGATCACCTTGAGGGTGACCTGGTTCATAGGCCAGTTCCAGGGGGTGATCAGGCCACAAACGCCAACCGGTTCCAGCAGAATGCGGTCATTCGGTGCATGGGGGCCGAGTCGCCGCTCGAACTCAAATGTTTTCAGGGCACGGATAAAGTTCTTGATGTGCCAGATTCCGGCACCACACTGCGCTGTTTTTGCCAGGGATATGGGTGCGCCCATTTCGCTGGAGATGGCCTCTGCCATCTCGTTACTGCGCGCCTGGTAGATCTCCGCCAGTTTCTCCAGCAGTGCAAGACGCTGCTCCCGGTCGCTCTGGCTCCAGTCGCCAAAGGCGTTACGGGCGGCGGCAACGGCGGCATCGGTATCGGCCTGTCCGCCCAGTGCTATGGTGGCGCAGGGCTCCTCTGTGCTGGGGTTGATCACCTCCAGCTCGACCGGCTTGATGGGGTCAACCCACTGCCCATTGATATAAAATGTACGCTTGTCCAGCATGCCTCTTTTCCCTCGCTATTCTGGGGTTACTGCCTGTGCAGTAACTCGATACTACCATTTATAGACCGGTGACCTGTTCAACGGGTGGTAATAAATTTAGCAGTAATCAGCGGGGGACTCTGCAAGGCTGGTGACAATTGGACAAAGTTACCGGATTTCAGGAAAAGGGGAATAGAGACATAAAAGAATTACCCGGTGTTCATTCCTGCTGCCTGTAGGTGAAGTCAGATGCCTTGAGGCTACCGGTTTCTCTCGGGGAACGGGCACGGTAGGATAGGTGGCAATCACTCTCCGTGGAGCGGAAGGTCCGATAAAAATGTACCCACTGCCTGCGGTGGTGAAGTCCTTTGATGTTTGAGATGAAAACCATAACAATCGTATCAATACTGGTACTGTCATCGTTCTCCAGCTATGCCGATGTCTCGCAAACCCGTCGCGTGGACTCCGTAACAGGCGCGAAAACATGGGAAATTCAAGTTGACGGCGTGTTTTTCTCGCTGACCCAGCTGCTGCCTGACCAGGTCAGGGCATTTTATGTCAACCGGGGGTTTACGTTGGCGCAGATAGAACCCTATGCCTCTTCCTGTGTCTACATGACGGTGTTGCGCAATGACAATGCGCCAGGGGTTATCCACTATGTGAGCGGCAACTGGCCTGTTTCGGTGAACGGCCGGCATTATGAGTTGGTGCCGGTGAATCAATGGGTCGAGCGCCTTTCCGGCTCGGGAGTGAAAAAATCGGCAGTTATTGCCTTTCGCTGGGCACAGTTTCCACCCGAGCAGGAGTATCGGCCGGGAGGCGACTGGAACCAGGGAATGCTCTCCATGGGATTGTCTGCCGGTAGCCTGTTTGATATCACGGCGAAGTGGGATGTAGCGGGTAAAGAGTACCGGGCCAGACTTAAAGAGGTGCAATGTGCCGAATAAAAACCGATTCAATCTGTATGCAGCAGGGGCTGTGTTGTTCATGCTGTTTTCCAACCTGTCCCAGGCTGTCGGGTTACCACCGTTGACGCACAGTCTCACCCCTGCGGAAACAGTACGCGAGGCTCCCGCGTTGCGATTCCGGAATCTGGATGATGAAACGATTGATCTAAGTGATTTGAGGGGAAAGGTCGTCGTGGTGAATTTCTGGGCAACATGGTGTCCGCCCTGCCGTCGTGAAATGGGATCACTGGAAAAACTGTACCGGGCGGTCAAGGACAAGAACGCGGAGGTGCTCGCTGTCAATATAGGCGAGGATATCGACACGGTATTCTCCTTTCTGGGCACGGTTGAACCATCCCCGAGTTTTCATATGCTATTTGATTACGATGCCGTATCGATGGATACATGGGGCGTTAAAGGCTTGCCGACAACCTACATTATCGGACCCGATGGACGCATTGCCTATAAAGCCGTAGGTGGGCGGGAGTTTGACCACCCCGAAATTTTGCGAAAAGTGATCGATTTGACAATCGATTAAGCAAAGGGATCTCACTGATTTGCGTCAAAGGTTATTTAATATGGACGACATACCGAATGTAATGAGAGGCCTCCAGCTAACGGGACATGGCGGCTTGGATAAACTGGTGCTTCGCGACGATATCCCAGTGCCTGTTCCTGGGCCTCGCGATGTATTGATAAAGATAAGCGCAGCCGGGGTTAACAATACCGATATCAATACCCGAATAGGGTGGTATTCGAAGTCAAACGGAGACAGTGAGGACGCAGGCTGGGCGGGAAATCCCATACAACTACCCCGAATCCAGGGTGCTGATGTTTGCGGCAAAGTTGTTGCCGTTGGAGAGCAAGTTGACACCAGTCTTCTGAATGAAAGAGTGTTGGTTGAGCCATGCATTCTGGAGGCAGGCGGCAAGGTCCTGGATCAACCCTGGTATTTTGGTTCCGAATGCGACGGTGGATTCGCTGAATACACGGTTGTTGCAGCCAGGCATGCCCATAAAATCAACAGCAAGCTCAGTGATATTGAACTCGCATCCTTTCCCTGCTCCTATTCCACCGCTGAAAACCTGCTTACCAGAGCCGAGGTCGGTGCAAAAGATGTCGTATTGGTAACTGGAGCATCAGGCGGTGTGGGTTCTGCTGTTGTTCAACTTGCCAAGGCGAGGAGGGCGCAGGTTATCGGGGTCACCTCACCATCCAAGGCAGACAGGATTATGGATCTTGGGGCTGATCGTACGCTTGCGAGAGATGCCAGTCTTGTTCAAGAGCTGGGAAATGGCACTGTTGATGTGGTGATTGATCTGGTGGCGGGCAAGCAGTGGCCGGATCTGTTGAATGTACTTAGGCCTTTTGGACGCTATGCCGTTTCAGGTGCTATTGCAGGCCCGTTTGTGGAGCTGGATGTCAGAACACTTTACCTGAAGGATTTGAGTTTGTTCGGCTGTACTGTTCTGGATGAGGTGGTTTTCCCAAACCTTATCAAGCGAATTGAGGCCGGTGAAATCTCACCTGTCGTTGCAAAAACGTTTTCTCTAACCCAGATCCCGGAGGCGCAGCAACTATTCGAAACCAAGCAGCACGTCGGAAAGTTTGTGATCGATATATCCGATGACGGATAAGTGCGGTTCAACGCATCGCGCACTAAAACGACCGTGGTAGCGGGAAAATAGAAAACTGACAGGGACAAGGCAGTATGGTGTTTACCTGGATATCTTGGGACAGCCATACAGTCGCATCGCCCCCTCGCAATATATTGTTGCTCAATCAACCGATGATAGATATCCGATGACATCGCTCATGCAGTTCCATATCCGTAAATACCAGGACAGTGACCTACCAGCACTTGCCAAGATTTACCGTGGTTCAATTAGGCATTTGGGCGCAGAGTGCTATACGAAGGAGCAGATCGAGGCATGGTCCAGTTTTTCGGAAAATATTCAGGCGTTTGAAAATTGGCTTAAAGGCGCCACTACTTTGGTAGCAGTTGATAGTGAAAATGCTTGTGTCGGATTTGGCGGCCTTGAAGCGCATGGGCGTATCTCTTCACTGTTCGTGTCGCCGGAATGGATGCGAAAGGGAGTTGGCAGCGGCATATTGGGACATTTGCTGGAAGAGGCGGGGGCGCGGGCATTCAGCGTGGTCACAACAGAGGCGTCAGAGTTTTCCCGACCTTTGTTTGAACAACATGGGTTTGTTGTTACGGAAATCGAGCAGACGGAATTCAAAGGTGTGAAGTTCGCTCGATACGCCATGCAAGCCCGCCTCAAGCATGGATTCAAGTCGATGTAGAGATTGCGCTGATAAACCGCTCATTGACACCTCACGGAGAGGTGTCTATCTGGTGTGATTACGGGGAAAGGCGCGAGCGTTGCCTGGGTCTGGTTTCTTTTCAGTCTTGCTGGGCACGCTGCGCTTTGCTCATCCTGCTAACCGGAGGCGCGGTGCCGGAATCGGTCGAAACCGGCACCGGTCCGGGTCAGTCAGCGGCGAAGCAGTAGAAGTAGCCGTTACCGCCGGTTTTGGGCAGATCATCCTTACCGCAGCCACGCGTGCCATGGGCCGAGGTCCAGGAGGTATTGCCGCCGCCGTGACGGTCATGGTGCCCCACCTGGGCGCTGCCTTCGCCATTGCTCGTCCAGTTGTTGCAGGTGTGATCTGCATCATCCGGGAAATAGGCGGTGCCGTCATCCTGGCTGCCGGTCAGGATGTCATGCTGATTGGGTTTGTCGTAACGCCCCTTGATCCGGTTGCCGTTTTCATCCAGCGCCGTCTCAAGAGTAATTTTATTGTTGTACAGGTGCAGGTCGGTGAGATTGGCACCGATCAATACGCCGTGGGCGTTATACCAGGGACCGTTGCCTATTCTATCCCGGGCGGAAATACCCCGCTTGTCCGGTTCTTCGGTGCTGAGATAGGCACGCCACTCCCGGTTGCCTGCGCCGGCTGCCGTGGCCAGTTTTTGACAGTGCGCGTCGGCACCGGCGAGTCCGCCCAGGTTGGCGCCGTCACCCAAACCTATACTGGTGACAAAGAAGCCCATGGGGCGAAGTTCCTCCGCAGTCAGCATGAATGAACCGCAAAGGGCACTAGCGCCGAATAGTAGTGCAATGGCTTTGTGTTGCATTGTTGTCTCCTCCGTAAACTATTTTTGACTCCATAAACTCGCTACACAGCTTCAGTGTAGGATATTAAGTGTCCTGTATCGGGATTTTGAGTCTGAATTAAAATGCTGACAACGTAGAGTCTAGACCATCCCGATCCCAAGAAAAGTTTTAAATTCGCCTCGACTCGGGAAGCGGCGTCCCGGGCAAAATTATTCGGTCTAAAACACTGCGCTTATATGCTAAAAAGTCATTTGACCAAGTAAAATACTCAACTATTATTTTGGTGCGCAATTTGTGCATCCGCCCCGACGGGCGAAGGAGGTTTATCATGACTTTACGACTCGGCGACGAAGCCCCTGATTTCGTTGCGGAATCTACCCAGGGAAAGATCAAATTCCATGAATGGATCGGTGACGGTTGGGCAATTCTGTTCTCCCATCCCAAAGACTTCACCCCAGTCTGCACCACGGAACTGGGCTATTTGGCGGGCCTGAAGTCGGAGTTTGACAAGCGTAACTGTAAGATCCTCGGTCTGAGCGTGGACCCGGTGGAAGACCACCAACGCTGGGCCAAGGATATCGAGGAGACCCAGGGCCACGCCTTGAACTACCCCTTGATCGGTGATACCGACCTCAAGGTAGCCAAGCTTTATGATATGATTCATCCCAATGTCGGTGACGACGCTCGCTCCCGCACCGCGGTGGATAATGCCACCGTGCGCTCGGTCTTCATTGTCGGCCCGGACAAGAAGATCAAGGTGATGCTCACTTACCCCATGAGCACCGGGCGCAATTTTGATGAGATCCTGCGCACCCTGGACTCTTGCCAGCTAACCGCGGCGTACCAGGTTGCGACGCCGGTGAACTGGCATATGGGTGAAGATGTCATCATTGTCCCGGTGGTATCGGATGCAGACGCCAAACGGAGCTTCCCCGAGGGGTGGAAGGCTCCCAAACCGTACATTCGTATCGTGCATCAATCGCAACTCAAACACTAAGCGTGTTTCCCCTTGGGAACCTCCGATTAAGCCTGGACGAAGTAGCTTGCGAGCCAGAATGATCAGGTTCAAGGCCTGATTCACAGGTAACAGCCGGTCATTGCGCAGATTTATAACGCAGAAGCCGGACATTACGTGTGTAGATTACGAGTTCATGGCTTGATCAGGGTTCCCTTAGCCAAATGTCCGGCGCGACACCACCAGGGGTGGGATTGTCTTGACATCGGCCGGTGCCGGTCAGCCAAGTGTCATGACTTGATCCACTGACACCTGGGATCAATCCAACGCTCGTGTACCACCGCTTCAATGTCTTCGAGCAGCATCATGGCTTCGGGATGCTGGTGCAGTGTTCTGACCGGTACCGTTACACCGGTTCCCAGGTGCGACATAATCAGATAGGGCTCTCCTGGTTGTCCGTATTGTGTACAGTCGATGGAGACAAATGACAGGGGCGGAGTGGTGAGTGCTGCCAGCAGAAGTAGTGATTTCATGGCTGCCTCTTTGGCTGATCGGGATCAGTGGACCCTGCGAGGGCAAGGTTGGCAACTTTAGGCGCACCGACCATGGTAGGGTGATGTGCAATGCAAACTTCCCGGCGATCTCAACAGCATCAACTGCTATGCGCGTCATCTGCGCGGGATTGCCTCAGGGCCATCCTGGACTTCAATCGTCAGTTATTTCGGCTTCTTTGTATAACGATAGTTTAAAAACACTGTTCCTGCGAATCAGAGGTAGGTGATTCCGACAGTCATCGCACTGTATTTCATCCGAAGTACCTGGCCATTTATAACAAAATGATAACGTCTGAAGTATTTCGATTGTCAGACTGGTCAATAAGGGTGAAAGTAAATTGACTATCTCGCCAATGCCATCCCCTATCTCAAATGTTGTCTGAGATACTGGTGTCATCAGGTAGGGCTATTGGTCATACAGTTAAACCGAAACGGAGAGTCATCGTGAAACCTAAGTGGGCATATTTTTTATTACCCGGTCTGTTGTTCGGTACATCGAGTGTCCTGGCCGACAAGGCCATCCTGGCGGGCGGATGTTTTTGGTGCATGGAGTCCGATTTTGAAAAACTTCCAGGTGTCACCGATGTGATTTCAGGATTTACCGGAGGAACACTGAAAAACCCCACTTACAATGGTGATCACACCGGTCACTATGAAGCGGTGGAAATTACCTATGATCCGGATAAGGTGAGTTACCAGGAATTGTTGGCTCACTATTGGGTGAATATTGACCCGTTCGATGATCGCGGACAGTTTTGCGACAAGGGACACAGTTATTTAAGTGCCATCTTTGTCGCAAACGACAAGGAACGGAAAATAGCCGAACAGTCAAAACGGGAAGTGGAGGCGCAGTTCCCCGATCAACAAGTGGTTACGCCGATCCTGCCGGCTGCAACGTTTTATCCGATAACGGGCGACGAAAGTTACCATCAGGATTATTACAAAAATAACCCGGTTCGCTATAAATTCTATCGCTGGAACTGTGGTCGTGATCAACGTCTGCAAGCGCTTTGGGGAGACAGGGCAACCCATTGACCCGCCGGGAACGGCTAGTCATTCAGTCAGTCCTCATGTGCAATTCACCCGGTAGGTCGGATTAGCGCTGCGTAATCCGACAACCAATGCTGAAGAGCATCTTCCCGGGTTCACTGTCGAGGATGTTCACAGGACCGCATAGTGTGGCCGGCAAAGCCCTGCTGTTGAAGAAAACTCACCAACGCGAAGCCGTGCTGCTCGATCTTGTCGACGGAGTCGTGTTCTGCCTCATCGATTTCAAGCAGCGTGATGTTCGATTCCGGGCAACCTGCGGCGATTGCCCTGGCGTCTTCCACCGGTACGGTGGTATCCGCCCGGCCATGCACCAGCAGAATGGGGCAGTCGATCCGGCAAACCGTACTCAGAGGCGCGATATCGCTGAAGCGGTGCCCGATAATCCACTGCACGTAGTTCAGGACCAGACCCACAACGAGATCGGGCAGATGAAACCGCTGAAGATAGCGTTTCATCATCCATTCCGGATGCGCGAAAGCGGATATGCTGATCACGGCGGTGATATCCCGCGTTCGTGAGGCGGAGAGCAGGGCGGCGCCAGCGCCAACGGAGTGCCCCAACAGGGCCAATCTTCGCGATTGAACAGGGTGCTTCTGTCTTAGCCAGTCGATGGCGTGGTCAAGGTCCTCGGCGAAGCGCGGCAGGGACGAGAACGTGTCAGCATCGCTGTTGCCGTGGTTTCGCGCATCGATCAACAGCACGTTTATCCCGGCTTGCTGGAAGGGTTGCGCCATGGGTAGCATCAGTTCCGCGTTGCCGCCCCAGCCATGCAGAATAATAATGCTGGTGTCGGCCGCTGAAACCGGCAGCCACCAGGCAAACAGTTGTTTGCCTGACGCTGTCGGGATCCGCACGGCTTCATAGGCCAATCCAAGATCCGCTGGCGTCCCACGCTCACGCATACGTGGCGCCCGAAAACCCAGGTGCAGGGCGGCAAGAAACAGGCTGGCCAGGAGAGCCAGGGTAAGGGCGGTGCCGGTTACATAGGTCATTTGTCGGTCAGTATATCCCGGGAGCTGGATCAATCGCGCCGATGAAGAGGTCCGCCCGATATCCTATCTGTCGCCGGTTAAAAAGCACAGTCGCTTTTCAGGTAAACTCCCGTTCTTTTGTGGGTGTTAAGGGCGTATTGAGTGCGGTGAATAAGTGCTCCCTACCCCCCTGATCCCCTGGATCCGGCGGGCACCGGTAGATGCGATCCATGCCGCCCAGCGGCTTCTCCAGCCAAGTGGGTCAGGTGGTCTTCATAAACGGCCTTATCGTCAGGGGCGGATCTGCTATATTACTTGGAGGCGCCCCTGCAACCCGCTTCAACTGTGGAAGCAGGGGCATCTCATGTGGTCGTTTTATAGCTGGGTGCCGGTGCGCTCCCCGCGATACTTGTCCTGCTTGGAGCGGGACTGAAGGACTTCACCGGTCATCGGGTCGACAAACAGCTTGAGCCGCTCGCCGTTGGCACCGACGGCCTTGATTTTGTAGCCATTGCGCTCGCGCTCGATTTCGTAGATATCATTAAAGCCGGCGGCGGTCACCTTGGCGTAGATTGCGGGTATTGCCAACCAGTTGTCAGCCGCTGCGTTTGACATGCTGGCGCTATCGGTTGCTGATACGGCAAAGGCGGTCCCGCCAAAGGTTGCGGCGGTCAGGGCAATGGCTAAAATTGCATGTGATGTTTTCATAATTAAATCTCCAGTTGGGCAGTGTTGAATGGCGATCGGAGTAGCGACCGTGAGCACAGTATGAAATAGCCCTGCTGAATTGATCCTGAAAAAACATGGCCAGATCCCAATGGATTTCGAATACTTGCAAATTCTCGGGCGTGACACTCGTTGTCACGGTATGCGAAATGGACCTTTTGCGAGTGACGGGTAACGGTGCTTTTATCTTTCGCTCTTTATGCCCGCATAAGGATAAACCGGGTGGACAAGGGGGTTAAAAATCAGCGATTACTAAGGTCAGCCACGGTTCGGTCGCGGTCAGGATGGTTTGGTATATCGGTGGTTATGGGTTCGACCTGTTGTTCATAACAGCCACCACTGCCTGTCGTTACCGTCTGCAACGAATAACAATAACAGCGTTGCCATGCCGAATCTGGTTGCACTATTCAACCGATGTTGTGCAAAACCTTGGAGGATAAATCGATGCAGGTTAAAGAGATAATGACCAAGTCGCCACGGACAGTTACGCCTGAAACCGGTCTGCTGGAGGTGGTATCCCTGATGTGTCTCTATCGCTATAGCGGTCTGCCAGTGATGGAGGATGAGAAGATGGTCGGCTTTATTGCCGAGAAGGATGTGTTCCATCGCATGTTCCCTACCCTGGAAGATATGATGACGGACGGACTGGGAGCGGGAGATTATTCCGGCATGATGGACAAGTACAAGGATGTGGTAAATCTCAAGGTGGCCGACCTGATGGCTACCGATGTGATTACCGTGTCACCCAATCACCATATCCTGCAGGCTGCTACCACCATGGTCCGGCACAAGTTTCGCAGAATTCCAGTGGCTGAAGGGGGGGTGCTGCAAGGCATGCTGAGTCTGGGCGATGTACACAAGGCGATTTTCCAGGCCAATATTGCCGGTGCCAGCAAGGCGGTTGTGATTGGAGTCTGATCTGCCGTTCTAACCATTCCGGGTCGGAGTCATTTTTGACTTCGACCCCCTTACGTGGCCACTACACATTGCCCTCCTGAGTTGCTATCGTTCCCGGGTGCTTCCTTGCGGAGACCCGTGGCATGTCCAGGCAGCGTTTTACTTCACTCATCCAACAGGTCCGTGACTGCACTATCTGTGTTGAACATTTGCCGCTGGGTGCAAAACCCGTGTTCAGAGCGGATCCCGGGGCGGTGATTCTGGTTGCCGGACAGGCCCCGGGGCGGCGCGTGCATGAGACCGGTATCCCATTCAATGATCCCAGCGGGGATCGACTCCGCATCTGGATGGGGCTGGAGCGTGAACAGTTTTATGATGTAAGCCGTGTGGCCATTCTGCCGATGGGTTTCTGTTATCCCGGTACCGGTAAAAGCGGTGATCTGCCGCCGCGTCCCGAATGTGCCCCCCAGTGGCGGGAACAGCTACTGTCCCGGCTGCCCAATATCCGCCTGGTGCTGGCCATTGGCCAGTATGCCCAGGTCTGGCATCTGGGGAGCAATCGCAAGACCAATCTGACCGAGACGGTGAAAAGCTGGCGGGACTACTGGCCCGACCTGCTGCCGCTGCCCCATCCAAGCCCGCGTAACAATCGCTGGTTGAGTCAGAACCCCTGGTTTGAGGCGGAGGTGGTGCCGGTATTGCAGCGGCGGATCAGGGAGCTGATGGCGGCCGGCTGATCAGTTGCCGTTGTCCATGCGCTCCGCCAGCACACGCTCCACGGTATCCACAATCGCCTGGGTTTGGGGGTCGATCTCGATATTGACCAGTTCCTGTTCCTCCCGGAAACCCAGGTTGGTTCGCTCCAGGGTCTCTGGAATCAGGTTGACACAGAAGTCGCAACCATCCACTTCGCCGATGGTCAGGCTGATACCGTCAATGCCGATATAGCCCTTGGTAAAGAGATAGCGGCGATACGGTTCCGGTAGCCGGAACCAGATCTGGCGGTTGTTTTCACTGCGGATGATCCGGGTGATGGGGGCCATGCAGAGGATGTGTCCGGACATCGCGTGTCCGCCAATCTCATCACCAAAGCGGGCTGCCCGTTCGAAATTGACCCGGTCGCCCTGTTTCAGCAGTCCCAGGTTGGTAATGCGCAGGGTCTCCTGCATCAGATCGAACGAGACCCGGTCCTCTTCAATGGCGGTAACCGTCAGGCAGCAGCCGTTGTGGGCCACCGAGGCACCGGGTTCCAGGCCGGTGAGCCGCTCCGGCGGCATGCGCAGGGTGTGGGTGCGAAACTGTGGCTTTTCATTGATGGCGACCACTTCGGCGGTCCCCTGGACGATTCCGGTAAACATCTGATGACTCCAACGGTTGATACGGCTCCGATTCTATCACCGGACGGTCAGGCTGCGCTGGCCTGGTTGTCGCGGAATCCCTCGAAAATATACTCCGCCAGGCAGTTGATGGCGGGCGAGGCGGAGACCTTGGAACGCAACAAGGTAATGGCGGACTCCGGCAGGTCCGGAAACCCCTCGGCGGCGGTCAGTATGCGCATGTTCTCGTTCACGATACTGCCTACCAGTACTGTCACACCCAGACCGCAGCCGACGATCGCCTCGATGCCGGTGATGCTGGGGCTGGAGTAGGCGACCCGGTAGGGGCGGCCACTCTTGTCCAGCGCCTTCATGGCCCAGTGGCGGAAGATACAGCCGGGCTGGAACAGCACCAGCGGCAGCGGCTCCTGTTCGTGGATGAAGTGGTGTTTGGAAGTGGCCCAGACGGTCGACTCGCGTCGCAGCACTTCACCGTCCATGCTGCCCGGCACCGCCGTGACGATTGCCAGGTCAATCTCACCCGCCTTCACTGACTTGGTCAGGTGCTCGCTGCCTTTGCAGATCACCTCGACCTGCACCATCGGGTAGGATTTGGCAAACCGGGCCATAATCCGCGGAATAAAGGCGGCCACATAGTCATCCGGAATCCCGATGCGCACGCTGCCCACCATGTCCGGTTGCTGTAGCGTGGAGACCGCCTCTTCATGCAGGCGCAGGATACGCCGGGCGTAATTGAGCAGTACCTCGCCGTCCGGGGTCAATACCATGCCCCGTCCCACCTTCTCGAACAGCGGACGCCCGACCAGTTCATCCAGCTTCTTCATCTGCATGCTGACGGCGGACTGGGAGCGATGCACCACCTCGGCGGCACGGGTAAATCCACCCGCATCGGCGATGGCAACAAAGGTGCGCAGCAATTCATTATCCAGTATCGGTGCCATTTTTAACCCATCATGTCTGTTGATGTATTGCATCAAAACTATTCGTTTGAACAATGTTTAGCACGGGTCCAGACTTTCTGCAACCGGAAACAACCATCCGGTCAATCGGATCAGGAGGCGTTATGAGAAATACTATTTCAATGGGTCAGCCCTTTACTTCTGCCATCTCCCGGAACACGGGTATCAGCAAACCACGCAGATTGACCGTAAGCTGGCTGCTACGCCAGCTGACCGATCGCTTTCACCGCTGGCGCATGCTCGCCCGGGAGCGCTATCTGTTGCAGACGTTGAGTGATGAGATGCTGAAGGATATCGGCATCAGCCGACTGGACGCCGAGCAGGAGGCAAGACGGCCGTTCTGGGACGATCAGGGGATCAAACGTTGACCCCGTTTGCTCCGGGGTTGCATTGGAATAATTTCCAGATGTAACTCCGGGGTCGCCAGGGAGTACCCCCACCTGCTTGCTGCCTCGCAATAGCCCTTTTCCCGTTCCACAGGTATTTTGCTCCGCCGGTTATCCAGCTGGTACATTTTCTGCCACAAGGCATTGGCCGTGGCGAAATTAAACTACCCGTATTATGGATATGCTGTCTAAACTAGGGTACAGGCACACACGGTCGCAAAGGCGGGCGGCCTGGGGGTATCCGGTTGGCAAGCGATAAAAGCATCCCTGGAACGATAATGGATCAAGCAGTAAGTATTCTAACCATTGAGGATGAGACCGCGGTTCGGCGCAGCCTGGTGGCTCATCTGGAGGACCTGGAGTACGACTTTATCGAGGCGGCCAACGGGGTTGAGGGGATCGAGGCGTTCAACAGGGCCAAGCCGGACCTGGTCCTCTGTGATCTGCGCTTGCCAGGCATGGATGGCCTGGATGTACTCTCCACCATTGCTGAATCTTCCCCCGACACGCCCATTATCATAGTGTCAGGCGCCAACCAGGTGAGTGACGCCATACAGGCGCTGAAGCGCGGCGCCTGGGATTACATTACCAAGCCGATTGTGGATTTCCAGATTCTGGATACGGCCATCGAACGCGCCCTGAACCGGGCGCGTCTGATCAAGGAGAACCGGGATTATCAGAAACACCTGGAGACCCTGAACCAGGAGCTCTCGATTGCCCTGGGCCAGTTACGTGAAGATGAAGAGGCGGCCCGCGCCCTCCAGTCCAGTCTGTTACCGCCTCCTGAGGTACAGTACGGAGACTACCTGTTCCGTCGCAAGCTCCTCCCTTCGCTGTTGTTGAGTGGTGATTTTGTCGACTATTTTCCGATCGGTAATCACGAAGTGGGTTTCTACATAGCCGATATCTCCGGTCACGGCGCCGCCTCCGCCTTTGTTACGGTGATGTTGAAGACATTGTTCGAGAAACACCTGGATGCGTACCAGCATGCCCAGGAGGAGGTGATCCGGCAACCGCATGAAATGCTCGATCATCTGAACCGGGCGATCTATCAGTCACCGATTGAAAAATACCTGACCATCTTCTATGGCGTGCTGGATATTCGGGAGCATCGGCTGCGCTTCTGTTCCGGAGGTCAGTTCCCCTATCCGATGCTGTTCACTGGAGAACAGGTCACCACACTGACCAGTCATGATAAGCCGGTGGGTCTGTTTGAAGATTCAATCTATACCCAGCACCAGATCGATTTTCAGCCCGTGCAGCAGTTTCTGATGATTTCGGACGGCATTCTTGAACTGTTTCCCCGGGACTCGGCACGCAGAAGAACCGAGTGGCTGCAGCAGATGGTGTCCAGGGGGGCGCCGACCATAGAGGAACTGGTGGATCGGTTCGATATTGAACAAATGGACGAGATACCGGACGATATCGCGTTTTTATCTATTGTGCGTGGTGAGCGAAATGAGTAATGGCCAGATACTGCATGGATCGCACAATGGGGTGGAAGTACTCCGATATCGGGGCGATGTGCGGCACACGCTCTGCGTGGCGCTGGATCGGTATCTTCAGCAACTGCTGCAACGACCGGATATTCAGGGATTTGTCGTGGACCTGACCGAGGTTCTGAGCATCGACAGCACCAACCTGGGCATGCTTGCCCGGCTGTCCAGGGCAATGAAAAAGGCCGGGCTGCCCAAGGTAACGTTGATATCAAACCAGCCCGATATCAACGAACTGCTGGAGGCGGTGGGTTTTGATCAGGAATTCGATATTGTGGAGACACTGGATACGACTCTGGATGCGGTAGCGGAAATTCCTTCGCTTGAGGGCGAAAACCCGACCAGCAGCCGGTTACTGCTGGAGGCACACCGGGCCCTGATGAGTCTGAATGAGGTGAATCGTACCCGGTTCAAGGATGTGGTGCTGGCATTCGAAGATGAACTGAAGCAGTAGCGCCAGGGCAACACTGTTGGTGTATGGCCCAAGTATTCACCAATCCATAAACGAGTCTGGAGGCGGGGCCGTTTACAGGGCGGGGCGTGCCCGCCGACAGATCGGCGAAACAATTGTCGGCGCCCAAGGGGCGCTCCATGACTCCGGATCAGTTTGTAGTCTGGATGAAGTAAAACCGACCGGTACAATCCAGTGCAACCGCGGGAAGGGGTTGCCCCTAGGCCATCTCGACATGCAGGTCGAGCCGGCGCCGCTCCGATTTCAGCGAGGGTATATTCCGTCTCGCCCCTTGTGGTCTGGCGGAGCGGTGATAGTACTTGCGGACCGTCACCGCCCTGCCATGCAGCCGATGGCCGTTCAGGGTTCGCAGAGTCTCCATATCGCGATCCAGGGTCTCCAGTTGGGCCAGTCCGTGGCACTCAACTGTGCCGGTCACTCGATCGGTCATTCTAAGAATGGCAGCACTCTTCAGCCGGGTCTGTTGCCTGACCGGCAAGCCAAACCAACCCTTGTGTCCGAGCTGCCGCTTGAGGAACCGTTGCAGCTCTTTTTGGGTGGTGTTGAGTGGGATCCCCTGGATGATGACCCACATGCCGTGTCGCCCTCTGGTCCGTAAAATGGTTGTGATACCCTCGTCGGCCACAATGATTACGCTGCGTGGCCGTTTGCGGTTTATTGGTGCCGGTAATGGCTGATGATCTGGCCAACAAGCCAGGATCTGTGAGCCGAACCACACCCCGCAGTTTCATTTTTCCACAGTATAGTGTAGATATGCGGGGCTATGGACGTTCAGGCACTTCAGCAATCATCCCCGGCTAACCCAGCGACTCGTTTAATGCGGTTGATCAGTGTTCTGCTGGTCGGCCTGCTCTGTTTTCACTCATCGCCGGTCCTGGCGCTCGGGGTGAACCGCACGGTAGCCGACGTGATAACACACTATGGCGACAAGGTGGAGTCGCGGTTACAACCAAGATTTGCATTTGCCGGAGTTGAGTGGCCACCGCAGCGGGTCTCGCTGGTAGCCTTCAAGGATACCCGGCTGATGGAACTGTGGGCACTGAACGATGGTGTCTGGCAACACATTAAGGACTATCGGGTAAAAGCGATGAGCGGCCGCGTCGGCCCGAAGCTGCAGGAAGGCGATCGGCAGGTACCGGAAGGCGAGTACCGGATTGAACTCTTAAACCCCAATAGTGCCTACCACCTGTCGCTGAAACTGGATTATCCGAACGCCTTTGACCGCCAACAGGCGCAAGAGGACGGCAGAAGCAATCTGGGTGGGGATATCTTTATTCATGGCGGACGGGTGTCGACCGGCTGTCTTGCGGTTGGGGACAGTGCCGCCGAGGAGTTGTTTGTATTGGCGGCAATGATTGGCGAAGCCAATGTATCGGTACTGATCACGCCCAGGGATTACCGCTTCAGGCCGCGTCAGCCGCTGGCTGAAAATGCGCCGGCCTGGGTGGATGATCTGCATGGCCAGATCGCCAACCGGCTGCAGCTGTTCCCCCTGGCTGACAAGCGGTAGATCCAATGCCCTGCTGATTCGACAGGCAGGCATCATCTCATAACAGAGTATTTAACTAGCACCCGATGGCCAAAACTCCCGCAAAACGCGCAAAGTCTTCCGCAAAGCGTAAAACATCCACCCGCACCCGGGGACGTCGGTCGAAGTCAAGGACAGGTCGCAGCAGCGGCCGTGCCCGGCGCTGGATAAGCCGGCTGCTGGCCATCGGTTTTCTCTTCTCCCTGGTGCTGGGGGTCTATCTGCTCTACCTGGATCACACCGTCACGACCAAGTTCGAAGGCAAGCGCTGGGCCGTGCCGGCGAGGGTGTATGGGCGACCGCTGGAGCTCTATCCGGGGGCGCCGGTGACACCGGATCAGCTGGTGGCGGAACTGCGGCGCATGGGCTACCAGCGGGTCAGTTATCCCAAACAGGCAGCCAGTTGGTCGCGTAACGCCGGACGCTTCCTGATCAAGGCCCGTGATTTCCATTTCTGGGACAGTCAGGAGCCGGGCCGCTTCCTGGATATCCGCTTTGCGGGTGAGCGGATTGAAAGCCTGTCCGAAGCAGGTGGCGGGGAGCTGGCCCTGGTGCGGCTGGAAGCGCCGGAGATCGGCAGTATCTATCCGGCGCACAATGAGGATCGGGTGCTGGTACAGCGCGAGGATTTGCCCGAACCGCTGGTGCAGGCGCTGATTGTGATGGAGGATCGCACCTTCTATCAGCATCACGGCGTCGATCCCCGGGCCATCGCCCGGGCCGTCTGGGCCAACCTGCGGGCCGGCGGGGTGGTGCAGGGGGGCAGCACCCTGACCCAGCAGCTGGTAAAGAACTTCTATCTTACCCGGGAGCGAAGCCTCTGGCGCAAGTTGAATGAGGCGGCCATGGCGTTACTGCTGGAGGCCCATTATGGCAAAGAGGAGATCCTTGGTGCCTATGCCAACGAGATCTATCTGGGGCAGGACGGAGGGCGTGCGATCCATGGCTTCGGGCTGGCCAGTCATTTCTATTTCAACCGCAGCCTGCGGGAGCTGGATCTGGCGCAGATGGCGCTGCTGGTGGCCCAGGTGCGCGGTCCCTCCCTCTATGATCCCAGACGCCACCCGCAGCGCGCCAAGGAGCGGCGTGACCTGGTACTCAGGGTGATGCAGGAGCAGGGTGTGATCACCGCCAAGCAGGCCAGGGCAGCGCAACAGCGGCCGCTCGGGGTGCAGCAGAAAGGGCACGGACGGGGTAGTTATCCGGCCTTCATGGATCTGGTGAGGCGGCAGCTGCACCGGGATTACCGGGAAGAGGACCTGACTTCCGAGGGGCTGCGCATCTTCACCACGCTCGATCCCTGGGCACAGCAGCAGGCGGAAAGCGCCGTCGCGGAGCGCCTGGGCGCCCTGGAGAAGCAGTATCGTCTGCCTGGCGGAAAACTGGAGAGTGCGGCGGTCCTGGTGGATGGTGAGAGTGGCGAGGTGCGGGCCCTGGTGGGTGGCCGGAGTGCCCGATATGCTGGATTCAATCGTGCCCTGGATGCGGTCAGGCCCATCGGTTCCCTGGTCAAGCCGGTCGTGTATCTGGCGGCCTTGCAGCGCTCCGACCGTTACAACCTGGTGACGCTGTTGGATGACAGTCCGTTGAGTATCGCTGGCCGGGAGGGCGAACGCTGGGTTCCCGAGAACTATGATCACAGTTCTCACGGGCAGGTGCCGCTGCATTTGGCACTGGCCAAATCCTACAACCTGGCGACGGTCAGGCTGGGCATGGATATCGGGCTGGGATCGGTCGCCGATCTGCTGGAACAACTCGGTATAAGTCGGCCAATCACCCCGGTGCCGGCCATGTTGCTTGGCTCGGTCTCGCTCACGCCGCTGGAAGTGGCCCAGCTCTATCAGACGTTTGCCGCCGGGGGTTTTTACTCGCCCCTGCGGGCCATTCGTGGAGTCCAGTCCAACAGTGGCCAGGCGCTGCAGCGCTATCCGTTGACCGTACGTCAGTCGGTGGACGCCGGTCCGGTCTATCTGCTGAACCGCAATCTGCAGGAGGTGGTGCGCAATGGTACCGGGCAGGGGATGGCAAAATATCTTGACAGTTCACTGAGTATTGCTGGCAAGACCGGCACTACGGATGAGCTGCGCGACAGCTGGTTTGCCGGCTTCAGCGGTGACAAGGTGGCCGTGGTCTGGGTCGGGCGAGACGACAATAAACCGGCAGGCTTGACCGGGGCAACGGGCGCATTGCAGGTCTGGGGTGATATGATGCGGCGTATGCATCCGTTGCCGCTTTCACTGTTACGGCCCGATTCGGTGGAGACGGTGTGGATTGATCCGGCGTCCGGCTTCAGGGCCGATGAAGGATGCGCGGATGCAAGGCAATACCCTTTTATCGCCGGTTCGGCGCCCACCGTGACTGCTTCCTGTGCGGGGCAGCCGGGAACCTCGATCCGGCGGCTGTTTCGGAGTTTTTTTGAATGAACTGGAAAAATTTTGGCGCGCTGCTGCTGCCGGGGTTGCTGCTGGCTGGTTGTTACACGGCACCGCAACGACCCGCTGCAGAGATTGGACAGCGTCCGCCCCCGCCGGACAATACCGAGCGTGAAAGTGCGGTGGTAGTGGCACCCGCCAGGGAGCGGGATATACAGATCAGCGCCTATGAACCGGCTCCGGTGCTGCCCCTGGTCCCGTTGCACAGCAAGGCCGTCGGTTCGCTGTTGAAAGCGGCCCAGGAGCAGGAGCGGAACAATGACCTGAACGGGGCGGTCGGTACTATTGAGCGTGCACTGCGTATTGAGCCGCGAAATGGTCATCTCTGGTACCGTCTGGCCGATCTGCGTTACACCCAGGGGCAATACGGGCTTGCGTCCGACCTGGCCAGCAAATCCCTCACCCTGGCGGGCGCGGATGTGGTATTGAAGCGGGATAGCTGGCAGTTGATTGCCAAGGCGAAACGGGCCAGCGGAGATATCACCGGAGCCAAGGTGGCCGAACGCAAGGCGCGGATGCTTAATTGATTCCGCTGCGGCTACAGACGCTTATGGGTGTTTTTCCCAAGGATGCGGCAGTTGAACACGGTTTAGGATACAATTCCGCTGAAAGCCATTGATATCCGGGGAGATTTATCGGCATGAGCCTCTATGCCGCTGACAAGTTGATCGGCCAGGCACGCCAGCTCGCAGCGGAGTATCGGCGGACCATGGGCAAGCCTTTGCCCGGAATAAGCAACGAGATTGCCCTGCACGATGCCATGCGTCTGCTGCGCCTGGCGCCGGTGGATTCCTCCGTGGGCGGCTACGATGCGATCGACCCGGCGCGCGATGGCCTGCGCATTCAGATCAAGAGCCGGACCATATTCGATGAGAGCAAGACCGGTCAGCGGATCGGGCAGATCAAGGCCGATCAGCCCTGGGACTGTGTGGTGCTGGTGCTCATGGACGACGATTATGAACCCTATGAACTCTATGAAGCGGACCGGGAAGAGCTGCTCGAATTCATGGATAAATCCAGCAGCGGACGCGCCAAGCGCGGGGCGCTTTCGGTGGCCCGATTCAAAATCATAGGCCGACTGGTCTGGTCCCGGGATGCGGGCCTGGCCCCCGGGGTGTGGGATAACCAGACCGGTTAATTCGAGCATGTCTGAAATCAGCGAAATCCTGGGGTCCGACGGCCTGCTGGCCGGTTGTGTGGAGGGGTTTGCCTATCGGCCCCAGCAGGAGGCGATGGCCGAGGCAGTGATGTCCGCCATGACCCGGGGCGAGGTGCTGATCAGCGAGGCCGGCACCGGCACCGGCAAGACCTACGCCTACCTGGTGCCGGCCCTGCTGTCTGGCCAGAAGGTGATCATCTCCACCGGCACCAAGAATCTGCAGGATCAGCTGTTTCACCGCGACCTGCCCCGGGTCAGACAGGCCCTGGCGGTGCCGGCGGACGTGGCCCTGCTGAAGGGGCGCGCCAACTATCTCTGCACCCATCGTATGGAGATGACCCTGCTGGAGGGGCGTCTCAACAGTCGCGACATGGTGGATCAGCTGATGCAGGTGCAGCGCTGGTCGGGGCGCACCCGTAGCGGCGATATCGCCGAACTCACCGACATCCCCGAAGATGCCCGCATCTGGCCCCTGGTTACTTCCACCACGGAAAACTGCCTGGGCGCGGAGTGCAGTGATTACAGCGCCTGTCACCTGGTGGAGGCGCGGCGGCGCGCCCAGGAGGCGGATCTGGTGGTGATCAATCATCATCTGTTGTGCGCCGATTTCGCCCTCAAGGAGGGAGGTTTTGGCGAGCTGCTGCCGGGGGCGGACTGCTTTATCGTGGATGAGGCGCACCAGTTGCCGGAGGTGGCGGGCAACTTCTTCGGCTCCGGGATCAGCGGCCGGCAGTTGCTGGATCTTTGTCGTGATATCGACACCGAGTACCAGCGCGAGGCGGGGGATATCAAGGCGGTGCCGGAACAGTCGGCACGGCTGGCCAAGGTGACACGGGATCTGCGATTGCTGTTCGGTCTGGATCTGCGCCGTGGCCCCTGGTCGGAGATTGCCGGTAACCAAGCGATCATGCGCGTCCTGGAACAGCTGGATCAGATGCTGGCGAAAATGATCGAGCTGCTGCAACTGGTAGAGGGGCGTGGCAAGGGGCTGGACAGCTGCCTGACGCGCTGCAAAGCGATCCGCCAATCCCTCAACGAGCTGACCCGGGAGGACGAGGCGCAGGGGGAATATATCCGCTGGTTCGAGACCTATCGCCAGAGCTTCCGGTTGAACCGTACCCCGTTGGATATCTCCGCCCTGTTCCAAGCGCGGATGGCCAGTCACCCCGGTAGCTGGGTTTTCACCTCGGCAACCCTGGCGGTAGGGGGGCGTTTTGATCACTTTCAGCGACAATTGGGATTGGAGGATGCGCGCACCGCTTGCTGGGACAGTCCATTCGACTATCCGCACCAGGCACTCTGGTATGTCCCGAAAGGGATGCCCCAGCCGCGTGAACCGGACTACACCCAGGCGGTACTGGAGGTGGCGGTACCGGTGATTCGGGCGAGCGAGGGTCGTGCCTTCATCCTGTTCACCAGTCATCGGGCACTGCGTGAGGCGGCCGAGAGTCTGGAGAGCCGTCTGGACTATCCGCTGCTGGTGCAGGGCACGATGCCGAAGGGTGAACTGCTGGCCCGCTTCCGCCAACTGGGCAATGCGGTCTTGCTGGGGACCGCCAGCTTCTGGGAAGGAGTGGATGTGCGGGGCGAGGCGCTCTCCTGTGTCATTATCGACAAGCTGCCGTTCGCCTCGCCGGGCGATCCGGTGCTGCAGGCGCGCATCGATGCCCTGCGCAAGCAGGGCGGCAATCCGTTCATGGAGTTCCAGGTGCCCCAGGCGGCAATTGCCCTGAAGCAGGGCGCGGGTCGGCTGATCCGTGACGAGACCGATCGGGGCGTGCTGGTGATTTGTGATCCACGGCTGCTGAAAAAAGGCTATGGCCACCTGTTCCTGGAGAGCATGCCGCCCATGGCGCGTACCCGGGAACTGGAGGATGTGGTGCGCTTCTTTCAGGGCGGGCCGGATACGGATAATAAAAAATCAGCCGCGAATGAATAAAACCAAGCAAGGAGCGCCTCCCGGGCGCCGCGCCTTTGCCGGGTGATGTGCCGTCGCACAGACTCCGGTTGATAGAAAGGTTCTCATTCCCACGTTCCGCGTGGGAATGCATACTCTGCGTGGTGCGAGGCGCTGGCGGGTCCGGCGTTACTCCCCGAAACCGTACTGATGGATCATCTTGCGGATCGGCTCAAGGATCTCTTCCGAGGGATCGACCAACTGGAAGCCGGTATCAAAGAAGGCGCTGTTGATGTCATTGTTGCTCCAGCGGCTGACGGCGGAAAAACGGATCCTCTCCGGGTTCCCTTCCATATCCTGCCAGCGTATCTCCAGCTCGAACGGTTTGCCGGTTTCGATCTGTTTCTCGCTGATCAGCATCAGGCCGTCGGTGTTGATGTCCACGATATGCCCGAGCAGCTTGTCGGTGGCGGTGTCCCATACCCGCAGGTAATAGATCAGATGGCGCCGCAGAATCGCCCGACGCTCATCGGCGACACTGTTACCTTGCGGTGCGGTTTCATATTTTTTTCCAAAGTACATGGCGGACTCCATACTCAGGCCGGAACAATAGCCCCGATTGTAGCCAGAAAATGGCTGGAACGCTGTTAAAAGTGATCATTTTTCAATACCAGCTGGGATACAATCGGCCACCATGAAGATACTTGCCATAGAAACCGCTACCGAGGCCTGTTCTGCCGCTCTGCTGATCGACGGGAAAATCATCGAGCGCTATCAGGTACAGCCGCGCATGCACAGTCAGCTGATACTGCCGATGATGAATGAACTGCTGGCCGAAGCGGGTGTGGCTCTCACTGCCCTGGATGCGATTGCCTTTGGTCGGGGACCGGGTGCATTCACCGGAGTGCGCATTGCGGTCGGCGTGGCCCAGGGTGCGGCCTTCGCTGCCGATCTTCCGGTGGTTCCGGTTTCCACCCTGGCCGCCCTGGCACAGCGCGGCTTCCGGGAATCGGGCGGGCGACGCCTGCTGCCGGCCTATGATGCGCGTATGCAAGAGGTCTACTGGGCCGCCTATGAGGTGGATGCGCAGGGCCTTGTTTCGATCCGGGTGGCCGATGAGGTGTCCGCACCTGACCAGGTGACATTGCCGGATGGAGAGGGTTGGCAGGGTGTCGGGGCCGGCTGGGGCAGTTATCACTCCCTGCTGGCTCAGCGACTGGGTGCCTCGGTCGGGGCGGTGAATGCCGATCTCCTCTGCAGCGCCCATGACGTGGCCCTGCTCGGGGCGGCCGGTTTGACCAAGGGTGATGGGGTAGCTGCGGAACTGGCGGCGCCGGTCTATCTGCGCGACAAGGTGGCTTCCAGACCGGGCGAGCGGACCTCCTGAAGAAGGGTGGCGCATGTTTATAGGGTGGGGCGGGCCTGCCAGAAGATCATCATAAAGATCACGGGCCCACAGGATCCCCCTGTTCCTGCCGATCGCAGGTAGTTCGTCTTTTACCCCGGGGTATGAAGCGTGGTCCGGTTTCTACCATCCTCTTTCGACTGGTAGAGCGCCTTGTCCGCCCGTTCCAGCCAGGCGGTGTGGTGATTGAGTTCTTTGTTGACCTCCGCCACTCCCAGACTGATGCAGAAGCGAATCTCCTGACCTTCGTAAGTGACCCGTGTTGCCTCCACGGCCTTGCGCAGGCGCTCGGCGAACACTATGCCCCCCTGACTGTTGGTGTCCAGCAGGATGACACAGAACTCTTCACCACCGTAGCGGCCGGCAATGTCCATCTCCCGCTTGGTCTCCTGCAGCAGCGCAGAGGTGATTCTGATCACCTCGTCGCCGGCCTGATGGCCATAGGTGTCATTGACCTTCTTGAAGTGGTCGATATCGAACATTACCAGGGTGGAGGCTTGCTTGCTCCGGGGGAAACGCTTGAACTCGGTCTGCAGGTGGTTTTCCCAGGCTCGGCGGTTGAGTAATCCGGTCAGTCCATCGGTCCGACCCAGCCGGTCCAGCTCTTCATTGGCCGACTGCAGTGCCGCCTCATCCAGGGCGGCGTCGGTGGCGTCATAGAGCATGAGGCAGACATGCTCCACCTCACCCGAAATGCCGGTTAACGGGAAGATGGTCATGTTCTGATACATGGTCTCGGAACGGCCGGTGATCGGGTTGTAGCTGTTGAATCGGATGATGTAGGGGCGCTGCTGCCAGGAAGAGAATGCCCGGTTGTTGAGCAGGAATACCGTGTCCAGTTTTTTCTGCAGCCACTGGGCCGGCAGTTCCGGAAACTCCTCGAACAGGTTTTTGTCGGTCAGGGTAACGGGATTGATACCACTGTGGTTCCACATAAAGTGGTTCCAGATCTTGATCCGGTAGTTGCGGTCCAGCACCACCAGGCCCACATCTACATTGTGAATAATTCCCAACAGCAGATGCATCTCTGAAATATCATCATCGAGCGCGCTCATAATCAGATAACCTCTTCGCCTGAACGCATCTTCAGCGCATCTATGGATTCCGGCGTAATCAGCACCAGTTGATTGCACCGAATCTGGTTGTCCCCGATTACATAGTTGACCTCTATGGTCAGTATCTGCTCGTGTCCCCGTCGATTGGCAAGGATCATGGCGCTGTCCTGGTTGTGGATGGTGATGCGCGGATGACCCTGGCTGAAACAGACATCAAGCTGTTCGGCAAATCCCTTCAGGAAGGCACCGACCAGCACATTGGCGATGTCCATGTAAAGCTCCATCTCGGTGGAGGCTTCCAGATGGTCGAGATCAAAATTCAGCAGTTTGGCAACATGGCGAATATCGGTGTCATGGAACAGCAGCAGATTCTCGCCGGATATTCCGCCGCCGATGAATCCCTGGGTGATACAGGAGAAGCTGTCCCCGTGGGCGGTGGCGTTCAGGGTCATCTCCAGCTCGCCATGCTCCATCAGGCTGACATGGGGAATGGTCAGCTCGACCTTTTCATTAATGACCCGTACCAGCAGATCCGCAGCCCGGCCCATGGCGACGTTGGTGATCTCCTGTACCCATTCATTGAAGGTGACCTGAACGTTGGCCGGCAGTCTGTTTTCAGTCAGTATCCCCAATACGCCGAACTGATCGAGCACGCGGGTCAGCTCGGCGGCATCGACCGGCTTTTTTATGAAGGCCACTGCGCCTAGAGCCATGACCTGTTTATGGCTCTCCGGCTGGATATCACCGGATATGACGATGGGCAGGGTGGGCAGATCGTTTTCCCGGATATACTTCAACACCTCGAAGCCATCCATCACCGGCATGGTCAGGTCGAGCAGCAGAATGTCTCCCTTCCCGGCTTCAATCGCCGCAACTGCTTCCCGGCCGTTTTCACAAAATGTCAGATCCACATCCCACCCCGAGGGCAGGGCGCGCATGACCTGTTTTCTGGCAAAACTTGAATCGTCACAGATGATGACGGGTATTGACATAGTCGGACCGGGTTATAGTTGTTGTAGGCTTCCGGCCCCGAGTATAACAACAAAACCCTGGGCCAAGGAAAGCGCTGCATAATGATCTCGCTATCATCATGCGTATGTGTTGCTCTATGTCACATGTTGATCAGTGAACCGGTTACTCGGGCTTGTTGATCGATGGGAGCACCGGGACCAGCTCGGGCCCGCCGCCCTGGAAGTAGTAGTCATACTTGCTGTGCAGCTGGGAGGTCAGGCTCCATGCTTCGGTGAAGGTGAGTCCGCTGTTTTCCGGGAAGATTACCTTGATATAGAGTCCGCTGGTTTGCTCTTCCTTCAGCTTGCTGAGCAGTGTTTCCAACTGCTCGTGGGAAACGGCCTTGTAGCCGGGATCTTCCTGTGTCTGGTATTCCACCAGAATCTGCTTACCCGGCTTGGTGTAGCGCACCTCCACCAGATAGCGTCCGGCGGGCGAGCGGGCGGGGCGGATCAGTTTGTCGTATTTGACCTTCAGCTGTTCGAAGTCGGATTGCAGGTTCAGCAGTTGCCGGTCACTCTCCCGCCCGGCGACCCGGGCGGCCAGCAATTCACTCGACTGGTTGCTGTAACGCTGTTGCAGTTGCGCAAGCTGCTCTTTCACCGTGGCATAGTTGCTCTCAAGCGTATTCAACGCTGAGTGGGCGGATGCGATCTCCTCCTGAAAGCGGTTGAGCTGCTGTTGCGCCGAGAGCAGGGTCTGTTGAAGATCCTCCAGACTCTGCTGCTGCTGCTGGATGAGTGAATCCCGTTTTTTCAACTGCTGGGTAAGGGTGAAATTCTCCGCGTTGAGTTGGTCGCGGAGCAGTTGCAGCGACTCTTTCTCCGCCTGCAACTGGACAATATCGCGGTGCTGGGTGTCGATGGTGCCGGCCTGCTCGGTGCGCTGTTCTTCCAGCTGCATCAGGCGCATGCGCAGCATCGAGAGGTCGTTTTCCGCGGTGAACAGTTTCAGCGCCAGGCTCTCTTTCTCTTCCCCGGTGGCCTTGGCAAGCTCCACGGCGGCACGTTCCGCCTCCATGGTGGCGCGCAGCTGGTTGACCAGCTCGATATTGCGCAACAATAGCACCACCATCGCGATGACGAAGATCATCACGATGACGGTCATGATGTCGGTGAAGGATGGCCAGAAGCTCTCCTGGTTCTGACCGTCCTGGCGGTTCAGCCGCAGGTCGACAAAGCTGTTGTCCGGGTTCATACGTCCTCGTGCAACCGGAAACCGTCTCTGAGCAGCTTTTTGATATCCTCCATCTCCCGGGTAATGGGCTGGATTCTCTCCTCATAGACCTGGTTGAATGCATTGCTGATGGATTGTTCAAGCGCCTCGATATTGCCTTGGGAGTGCTGCATCTCCTGGGCCAGATTCTGGAAGGAGGATTGCGAGGATTCCATCTTGCTGATCAGGCTCTGCAGAGAGCGGATCAGCCCGCTGAACTCAAACAGCACGCTCTCGGTCTGGATCTGGAACCGGGGCATCAGGTGAGCGGCGGTAATCTGTTCCACGGCGCTCACCAGGTTGGTCTGCACATCGGTCAGCTTCATGTAGAAATAACCGAAGAAGATATAGCAGACAATGGCGGTAATGGTGGTGGAGAGGGCGGTGGACATGCCGTGGATGATCAGCCCCATGCCATTGACGTTGACTGCGGAGGCGAGCAGGTCCGAGGCGCCGATCAGGGCGATCGAGAGTGACACGATGGTGCCGAATACGCCGGTCAGGATCAGCGTGTTGTTGATGAATTTCGGCAGGCTGTTGCGCGTGCTTTCCGAGGCCACCAGGGTGGTGGCCAGGGCATTGTGGTTGATCGGCGTGTTGGCCTTGTGCATCGTCTCCAGTGTCCGGTAGCGGCGCGCGATAATGCGCTGTTCGGCCACCTCGTAGAGCGGATCCACCTTGTCCCGCAGATTGGACATGAACTGGACCAGCGCCCGCTCTTCCAGACCGTAGCTGATCAGTATGCCGATGATTCTGAATAGCCCGAGGATAAACAGGGCCACGATGGTGCCGTTGATGATCAGGCCGGTGGGAGTGAGCTGGTCGCGGAAGTAGATGTCGTTGATGAAATCGAGCTTCCAGTAGAGCAGTCCGGCGCCGATGGCGCCCAGGATGATCATGCGAAACAGGATATTGCGACTGAAATGGCGGCGTATCTGTATGCTTTCCAAGAGTGTTCCCCCCAGCGATGATCACCAGCTTATCATATCTGGTTGGCGAGGCTAGAATGATCCTTTACTTATACTCACATAGAGCCACTGCATAACAGGAGGTAACACCATGCCGGATATGGCGGGCGCACGTCGGGATCTGCTGACGATTTTTCAGGCAGCACTGACTCGCGTGGAGGGGCGCGCCTGTGTCCGGGAATCGCTGCGCGGGGATCAGGGGACGGTGTCGCTCATAGCACTCGGTAAGGCGGCCCAGTCCATGACGCAGGGGGCACTGGATGTGCTGGGAGACCGGGTTCTGGATGGCCTGGTAATCTCCAAGGCGGGTCACATGGATGAGTCGCTGTTGAGGGCCAGAGGACTTGGCTGTCTGGAAGGTGGGCATCCGGTGCCGGATGAGCGCAGTCTGCGGGCGGGTCGTGAGCTGGTTGAGTTTATCCGGACGCGACCAAAAGATCGCCGCCTGCTGTTCCTGATTTCGGGCGGCACCTCGGGGCTGGTGGAACTGTTGCGTGATGGCATCGATCTGGCGAGCCTGCAGCGGGTCAACCAGTGGTTGCTGGGGAGTGGTCTGTCGATTGACGCCATGAACCGGGTGCGCAAATCACTCTCGCGGATCAAGGGCGGTGGTCTGATTCCGCTGCTGCAGGGACGACCGGCCCAGGTACTGCTGATCTCTGATGTGCCGGGGGATGAGCCTGGCGTGATCGGTTCGGGCCTGCTGGTGGCGGATGAGCATCCTGCGCGCGGCCTGGATGACTTGGCGCTACCGGACTGGCTGCGTGCGCTGGTGCCGCCCGTGCCGCCTCCTGTCCCGACGAAGGCGGACAATATCCGGGTCAGCATCGTGGCATCTCTGGCGGATGCCCGCGAGGCGGCCGCCGACAAGGCCCGGGAGCTTGGTTACGCGGTGACCCTGAGCCGGGCCCATCTGGGGGGGGATGTCAATGTGGTCGGCCGACGGTTGGCGTACGAACTGCGGGATGCCTGGTCGGGACTTTATGTCTGGGGTGGTGAACCGACCATCCACCTGCCGGAGCATCCCGGACAGGGCGGGCGTAATCAACACCTGGCGCTGGTGGTGGCCTGCCAGATAGCCGGACGAAGGGATGTCTGTTTCCTGGCGGCGGGTACCGATGGGGGCGACGGCCCAGGAGAGGATGCCGGTGCCATTGTTGACGGCGGCAGTGTGGGTCGTGGTTGTCGGGTACTGGGGGTCGATCCCGAGGTCTGTCTGACACAAGCTGATTCGGGCCGCTTTCTCGAGGCCAGCGGCGACCTGATCCAGACCGGTCCCACCGGGACCAATGTGATGGATCTGATGATCGGGCTGAAGTACTGAGGCGCCCAGGTTAGCGCGATCCCTTGTTTAGAGCTTGCGGGTCGAAGCCATCGGGATGACGCGACTCTTACCTTGATCCGGCCAGCGGGATGGCGTGCTATGATCGTCGTCCACCCGAGGAGTCACCATGTTCGAAACCGCTACCCTGTTGCTGTTTGTCACCTCTTCCTTGCTGCTGGCCCTGGCGCCCGGTCCGGACAACCTGTTTGTACTGACCATCTCCATTTCCCGGGGACCCGCGGCGGGAGTGATCACCACCCTCGGTCTCTGCAGTGGACTGTTTGTACATACCGGCGCGGTGGCGCTTGGGGTGGCGGTGTTCATCCAGGAGTCGGCGCTGGCGTTTTCGCTGCTCAAGATCGGCGGTGCGCTGTATCTTGCCTGGCTTGCCTGGCAGGTGTTCCGGGCGCCGGCCGAGACATTCACCTCGCGCACCAGCAGTGAAAGCTACCGCCGACTCTACCTGCGTGGCGTATTGATGAACATCATGAACCCCAAGGTGTCGCTGTTTTTTCTTGCCTTCCTGCCCCAGTTCGTCAGCCCGGCACAGGGCAGTGTCACCCTGCAGATCGCCATCCTGGGCCTGTTGTTCATGCTCAGCGCCCTGCTGGTGTTTGGATTGATCAGTCTGGCCGCCGGAAAAATCGGTGCCTTTCTGCGCAAAGGCAAGGGCGCCCTGATTCTCAATCGGTTGAGTGGCGTGGTGTTTGCCGGTCTGGCGGTGAAGTTGCTGCTGTCGGAGCGGTGAATTGTCGGGTCTGGTTATTCAGTCTGCCTCACTATGTCGAAGGCATCGGAAAAAGCCGGCACATCGCCGGCTTTGTATTGTGAGAAAGATTGGTGCTACGGCTTGAGCTGTGGCTGATCCAGATATCGTACATCCTTCACCGGTAGCGGAAGCGGGTTTACGTAGGCGTAACCCTGGGACTGCAGGAATGCAATTTCCGGAAATCCCGCGGGAACCACAGTGATGAAGCCGTGCATATCTTCGGCGCTGTAGCCGGCTGCCCGCATGGCGTTGTTACACATGCGGAATTCCACGCCCATATCCGATAACTCCGCCATTTTGTCGATGATGCCCTGGTACTTCTCATAGTTTTCTTTCGCGAATGTGCGCAGTTCCGGGCCGTGGGTGACGACGACCATCTTGCCCTTGAGCGGCTTGGATGTGTTCTTTACAAAATTGTACAGAACGTTCAGCTTTTTCGGGTCCTCATAGTTGACGTCAAACACTGCATTGATGGTCGGATATTCGTGCATGTCTGTCTTTGCGGTGCCGTATGGCGCCAGGGCTTCGGCAGTAGCCAGGCCCGTGCTGCACAATAGTGCGCCGGCAATGGATAGGCTAGTAAGCATTTTTTTCATCGTACAAACTCCTTCGGGTGGTTCGGGGAAATGCATCCAAGCAGTGAATGCCCCATATTCCTGAGGGGTATTTGGGTAAAGTTTATAGACCGTTGATCCAGTTTTTCAGTCGATCAGTCTCACGCACCAGTGCACCTGGATCGCGTAATGCGTTGGCAACCAGACTGGCTCCCTGCAGTGCCATGGTCAGATGCTCTGCCAATCCTTCAGCGTCCGCGTGGCCGCATTCCCGGAACTGTTGTTCGGACCACTGGCGGATTCGTTCGACGGGTCGCGCAGCAGCTTTGGCAGCGGCTCCCCCGGCTTTTGCAAGCTCAGAGCAGAGACTTCCGATAGGACAGCCATACCTGGCATCCACTTCACAATCATCCCGCCAGACGTTGATAAGTGCCTCGAGCCTGGTCTTTGGTCCGGGAAGTTCGGACCAGGAATCAAGCAGGTTATCGAGTTCCTGCAAACGCATATTGATGATTGCATGGATCAAAGCATCCTTACTTTTAAAGTAATAGTAGATGCCTCCGGCAGGCATACGCGCACTTTTCGCGACATCCGCCAGAGATGTGCGATTGTAGCCGTGATGATGGATTCGCTGTGCCGCCCTGCGGACAAGGCGTTCGCGGCGTTTCTTTGCTCTCTCTTGCATAATAATTACATAAATAAGTCAGCCGACTGACTTAGTATTGGCAGTGGAATCTGTTATGTCAAGGTAAGGAAAGATTTCACTTTAACAATCTGGAGGCGATGGGGAAGCGAAAGAAATACCCTCTCCTGAATGAGCGAATTGCGGGATTTATTTGAGATTGGTCAGAGCATGACCGCTGTTTGGCAGCGGAGGTAATGTGCCCCGTGTTGAATTATCCGATGTGCCTTGATGAACAGTTCCGGGTAGGGCGGTAAGACCGCTGGTGAGGCGCACACTGATCAGCCTGCCTCTCTCTGTTGACCTTCTCCGCTATCGTTGCAATCACTCATGTCTGTAAATCATAAAACCAGATAGAGTTTCGCCCGGCTTCCTTGGCCTGATACATCGCCTTGTCTGCCCATTTGAGGATGTCGTCCTGGCTGGCTTCGTGATTGATAAACATGGACACCCCAATACTGGCGGTGCAGCGATGCTCGATTACATCATCTGATTGTCCTTCGTGCCTGATGGGCAACCGATAGGGTTCAGATAATGCACTGCGGATTTTTTCTGCCACGATCCTGGCCTGTGAAATTGATGTGGCTTTATCCGGGGTCAAGTCGCGTAATATCACCACAAACTCATCGCCGCCGAAGCGCGCCACGGTGTCCGTCTCGCGCACGCAACCCGTCAGTCGATCCCCTGCTTCACTTAACAGCAAATCGCCCACCGCATGTCCATGGGTATCATTCAGTGGCTTGAATTTATCCAGATCAAGGAATATCAACGCACCATAGCAACCACTGCGACTGCTGGCAGCCATGGCTTGTGCCAAACGGTCGTTAAGCAGGCGGCGATTCGGCAGATTTGTAAGCGTGTCGTAGAACGCCAATTGTTTCACCTGGTCCTGCATCTGTTTACGCTCGGTGATTTCCCGGGTAATGCCGTGGTATCCGGTAATCGCACCCTGCGCGTCGCGTTCGGGTTTAGACAGCACTTCTCCCCATATCACTCTGCCATCCTTGCAGCGATGCTGTGCTTCGAAAATTACAAAGCCGGTCTGCTCTCCGTTCTTTTCAGCAATCATCCTCTTCCGCATCATCTCGGTGACGACGGCCGCACCCTCTTCGGTGAACATTTCCAGCGCATGGCTACCGAGTACTTCATCGGCCCGGTAACCCCGCAGTCTTTCATCGGCTGGGCTGATATAGGTGAAGCGGAGGTCCCCATCTGTCTTCCAGACCACATCGGCGGTATCCTCCGTCAACAGGCGATAGAGGGCCTCGCTGGTATGGATCTTCTCTGCCGCGGCACTGCGCTCAATGGCTATACTGGCCAGATGGGCGGATTGCTCCATGATGGAAAGATCATATTCCGAGGGGCTGCGTGGTTGACGATGATAAATGGCAAGTGTGCCCAGCACTTGACCCGATGACGAGTGGATGGGTTGTGACCAGCACGCGCTTAATCCGGCGCTGGCCGCGAGTTCCTTGTAGTCTGCCCAAAAGGGATGGGTGGCTATGTCATTAACAATGACACGCTTTCCGGTAAAGGCCGCTGTACCACTCGAACAGACTCCCATGCCAATTTCAGTGCCACTGAGGGCGGTGCTATAGAAATCAGGCAGGCTGGGCGCCGCGCCGATTTCGAGATGTCTGCCTTCGCTATCCAGCAACAGGACACTACAAAGCATTGCCGGATTGAGTTGTTCCATACCTCGTGCGATGGTGTCGAGTATGGCGGGAAGTGGTTGACCACTGGCCAGCATTTCCAATGTATGGCTGCGAAATTGTTCATACAATCCAGCCTGCTTGCGCTCGGTGATGTCGGTGTAGGTCGTGATGAAGCCGGCCACTTTGCCATCTATCTGCATCGTGCGCCCTTCCACATCGATGGTTTGCCCCTGTGGCCGGGTTCGCTCCATACGATGAGGCTCAAAACGCAAGGCAAGATCCACCACTTCCTGAACCTTTTTTTCCGGGTCAACCGCACCGTAATCGCCGCGCTTGGCGTTATAACGAATCACATCTTCCAGGCGCACACCGGTACGCATGAGCTCCTGTGGGAGCTCAAGCACATCGAGAAAGCGCTCATTCCACAGCACCAGGTTAAGCTGCTCATCCATCACGGTGACCCCCTGTGGCAGGCTGTTCAACACCGTGTCCAGATAGGTAGCGGTGCGTTTTGCCTCTTGTTCGGCACGCTTCCTTTCCGTGATATCCGTATAGATGGTGACGAAGCCGCGGCCATCGGGCAGGGGGGTGCCGCGAATCTCGAGCACCGTGCCGTCTGGCCGGGTTCGCTCGTAGACATGCGGCTCCATGTTGCGCGCACGTTCCAATACCTGTTGCGCCAGTATTTCATGATCACCGGGGCCATAGTCCCCACGACGTGCGTTGAAAATCGCCAACTCGTACATCGTCGGCATTCCGTTCTTAAATAATTCGGGGGGGAAATTGAGCAACTGTTTTAGTTGCTCATTGCAGGCAATCATCTGCAGATCAGGGTCGAACAGGGTGATTCCGCTTGGCAAGAAGTCAATAATGGTCTGCAGGACGTCGGTGTTTTCCGGTTTTACGTCATCAACAAGTGTTTCGGACATGCCTTCCCCTCAGCCAAACAGCCTTGTTGCTATTCCTGATGATGCAGGGTTTGTTTCCGACCAGCAGTACAGCGCTATGCTAACTCGCCCATCTGGAGGTGGGCGCCTAATATCTCTATTTCGGCTCGAAATCCGTATTCTTTAGGGGTTTTGAATTGGAACGGATTTGGAGCGGCTGCTGGCAGCCAGTGCGGTTCCGCTGGAGGATGCTTCAGGGTATTGCGTATCCGAAACCGAGAATAATATCGATCGCCTCGGGGCTCTTGATAAAGGTCATGAACTCTCTGGCCACCGGATTCTCCTCCAGCAACACGGCCTGCTGCTCAATGGGGGTATATTCCGTTGGCGGAATCTCCCACAGCGATCCTTCGAGGGGATGGCCGGGCCGTTTTACCTGGGAGTAGGCGACGATGCCCAGTTCGGCACTGCCGCTTCTGACAAACTGGAAGGTCTGACCGATATTCTCACCACGGACCATGCGGTCCTGCAGTCCCTCCCAGAGTCCCCGTGCCTGCAGGAACTGCTGGGCAGCCTTGCCATAGGGGGCCAGTCTTGGATTGGCGATGGCCAGATGGCGAAACGGTTTGTGTTGCAGAATTTTACCCAGCGCATCCACATATCCCGCTTTTGGACTCCACAGCACGATATGTCCCACGGCATAGGTGAAGCGGCTGCCGGGCAGGGCGACCCCCTCTTTTTCCAGTAATTCGGGTCGGCGGGCATCGGCGGCAAAAAAAGCGGCAAAAGGAGCGCCGTTCTTGATCTGGGCATAATGTTTTCCGGTAGCCCCGAATATCAGATTAATCCGGTGTCCGCTTTGCGTCTCATAGCGGCTGGCAATCTCTTTTATCGGCTCGGCGAAGTTGCTGGCGACTGCAATATTGACCTCATCGGCCGTGGCGGGATTTATGATCAGCAGTGCCAGGGAGGTGACGGCCAACAGGTGTTTCCATGTTGTTTTTTTCATTTGTCCGTTACTCTCGGGTATGGATTACTCGTTATATTGTGATGGATATAACGACAGGAAAAATTTTCACATGCCCAGTTTTTCCGAACCTCCGGCCAGATATGCTTTGAAATCACCGTAGGCGGCCCAGAATGTATTGATGGCGCGTTCGCCGGTTTCGGTCAGTACAGCACCGCCTCCGCCACGTCCACCCGTGGTTTTGGTGACCACCGGCTTCCGGCTTTGCCGATTCATCGAATCGACCAGTTTCCAGGCGCGCAGGTAGGACATCTCCAGGGCGCGTGCGGCGGCACTGATGGAGCCGTGTTCGCGTATCTTTTCCAGCAATACGACACGACCATAGCCGAGAAACGTACCTTCCGGTCCTTCGATCCAGAGGCGTCCGCGTAGTCGGTAGTGATTGCTCATGGTTTGTCTGTCGATTGTAATCGGGAACTGCATCGTAATATTTCACAGAATATAACGCAATCAGTTTAAACCAGGAGGGTGGTGCGGGTGACAGCAGCGAAAAACAAACGGACCAAGCCTTGACGCCCCGTATAGCCCCCACTATGTTTATTCAGACGATTTATAGATAAATCGTTTATATAACGAATTCATAATGGCTGGGGTGGCCGTGATTTGAATACTGTTGCAGCCATGGCTGGTGCCGGTAATCCACCCGGTGATGTTTGTTGGCAGCGTTTTCGCCCATCGACAGCTGGCTGCCCCGCATGATGATCCGGGGCTGACATTTTTATTTGGAATGTTTTCTCGATGAGTGACGTAGTGAAACAATACGAGGGTGTGGTCTCCAGCAAGTGGCAGTTCTGGATCGACCGGGGCGGTACCTTTACCGACGTGGTGGCGCAGCGTCCCGACGGTACGCTGGTGACCCATAAGCTGCTGTCGGAAAACCCGGCCCAGTACCCGGACGCGGCGATTCAGGGCATCCGGGACCTGCTCGGTGTGGCCCGGGATGAGCCGCTGCCGGCCGCGCAGATCGACGCGGTCAAGATGGGCACCACGGTGGCCACCAACGCGCTGCTGGAGCGCCGGGGTGAACCGACCCTGCTGCTGGTGACCCGCGGCTTCCGGGATGCCCTGCGCATCGGCTACCAGACCCGGCCCGATCTGTTCACCCTGGATATCGAGCTGCCGGAGATGCTCTACAGCGAGGCGCTGGAGGTGGACGAGCGGATCGGGGCACAGGGTGAGGTGGTTCGCCCCCTGGATGAGGCGTCCGCCCGTGCCGGTCTGCAGGCGGCCCATGACCGGGGCCTGCGCAGCCTGGCGGTGCTGTTCATGCACAGCTATCGCTATCCGGAGCATGAACAGCGGGTGGCCGAAATCGCCCGGCAGATCGGCTTCAGCCAGATCTCCATCAGTTCTCAGGTGAGCCCCTTGATGAAGCTGGTGAGCCGGGGTGATACCACGGTGGTGGACGCCTACCTGTCACCCATTCTGCGCCGTTACGTGGAGCAGGTCGCGGGTGAGCTGAGCGGCATGCAGGAGGCCGGTGGCCGCCTGCTGTTCATGCAGTCGAACGGCGGACTTACCGACGCCTACCGGTTTCAGGGCAAGGATGCGATTCTTTCCGGCCCGGCCGGTGGTGTGGTGGGTATGGTGCGTACCGCCGAGGCGGCCGGCTTCGACAAGCTGATCGGCTTCGACATGGGTGGTACCTCCACCGATGTCAGCCACTATGCCGGTGAGTATGAGCGTGCCTTCGAGACCCAGGTGGCCGGGGTGCGGTTGCGCGCGCCGATGATGTTGATCCATACAGTGGCCGCCGGCGGTGGTTCCATGCTGCAGTTCGACGGCGCCCGCTTCCGGGTCGGGCCGGAGTCGGCGGGGGCCAATCCGGGGCCGGCCTGTTACCGCAATGGCGGGCCGCTGACCGTGACCGACTGCAACGTCATGCTGGGCAAGCTGCAACCGGATTACTTTCCCAGGGTGTTCGGTCCACGGGCCGATCAACCGCTGGACCGGGCGGTGGTGCAGGAGCGCTTCCGGCAGCTTGCCGGGGAGATCAACCGGGCCACCGGTGAGCAACGCACACCGGAGCAGGTGGCAGAGGGCTTTCTCGCCATCGCCGTGGTCAACATGGCCAACGCGATCAAGCGCATCTCGGTACAGCGTGGTTATGACGTGTCGGAATACACCCTCTGCTGTTTCGGTGGGGCCGGCGGCCAGCACGCCTGCCTGGTGGCCGACTCCCTGGGCATGAAACGGGTCTATCTGCATCCCCATGCCGGTGTGCTCTCCGCCTTCGGTATGGGGCTGGCCGATCGTCGGCTGATGCGTGACCAGGCGGTGGAAGCGCGTCTGCAGGAGTCGCTGATGCCGGAGCTGGTGGCCGGACTGGAGCGGTTGCAGGGTGAGGGCGTGGCGGAGATGCGGGCACAGGGGGTGCAGGCCGGGGCAATCTGCTGTGAACGCAAGCTGCACCTGCGCTATCTGGGCTCGGATACCGCCCTGCTGGTCGCCTTCTCCAGCCTGGCAGGGATCCAGAGCAGTTTTGAACAGACCCATCAACAGCGCTTCGGCTTCATTTCGCCGGAGAAACCGCTGGTGGTGGAGGCGATTCAGGTGGAGGTGATCGGTGCCGCTGAACAGCCCGCGCTGGTCAGTGAAAGTCCTGTGGGTCAGGGGGAGTTGAAGGCGTTGTCGGTCCAACCCACCGTGATGAACGGTGCGACGGTTGACACGGCCTTTTATGACCGCGATACGTTGCCCGTCGATCGGCCGGTTCAAGGCCCGGCAGTAGTGATCGAACGGACCGGCACCATCGTGGTGGAGCCGGGCTGGCAGGCGATCCTGACCCGGGAGAACAATATCCTGCTGGAGCGCTACCAGCCCCTGCCGACACGGGTGGCGATCGGTACCCAGGTCGATCCGGTAATGCTGGAGATCTTCAACAACCTGTTCATGTCCATTGCCGAGCAGATGGGCATGGTGCTGGAGAACACCGCCGCCTCGGTCAATATCAAGGAGCGGCTCGATTTCTCCTGTGCGGTGTTTGATCAGCAGGGCGACCTGATCGCCAACGCCCCGCACATGCCGGTGCATCTCGGTTCCATGAGCGAAAGCATTAAGACGGTGATTCGCGAGCGGGTCGGCAGCATGCAGCCGGGTGATGCCTATCTGCTGAATGACCCGTATAACGGCGGCACCCACCTGCCGGATGTCACCCTGATCAAGCCGGTGTTTGATCCGGACGGCAAGACGGTGATCTTCTACGTCGCATCGCGCGGGCATCACGCCGACATCGGCGGCACCACCCCCGGCTCCATGCCGCCGGACTCCACTTCGGTGGCCGAGGAGGGGATACTGATCGACAACATCAAGCTGGTGGACCGGGGGCGCTTCTGTGAACAGGAGATTCGGGCGCTGCTGGCCAGCGGTCCCTGGCCCGCGCGCAACATCGACACCAACGTGGCGGATTTCCAGGCCCAACTCGCAGCCTGCGAGAAGGGTGTGCAGGAGCTGATGCGCATGGTGGAGCACTTTGGCCTAAAGGTGGTGCACGCCTACATGCGGCATGTGCAGGACAATGCCGAGGAGTCGGTGCGGCGGGTGCTGGATGTGCTAAGCGACGGTGAATTCTGTTACGAGATGGATGATGGCCACCGGGTCTGCGTCAAGATCACCCTGCAGCGGGAGGCGCGCCGCGCCACCATCGATTTCACCGGTACCAGTGCCCAGCATCCCGGCAACTACAATGCCCCGGCGGCGGTCTGTCGGGCGGCGGTACTCTATGTGTTCCGCTGTCTGGTGGGCGACATGATTCCGCTTAACGAGGGCTGCCTCAAACCGCTGAACGTGATCATCCCGGAAGGCTCCATGATCAATCCGGACTATCCGGCCGCCGTGGTGGCCGGTAATGTCGAAACCTCCCAGGTGATTGTGGATACCCTGCTGGGAGCGCTCGGCGTGGCGGCCGCCTCCCAGGGGACCATGAACAACTTCACCTGGGGCAACCGGCAGTACCAGTATTACGAGACCATCTGCGGCGGGGCCGGGGCGACCCGGCAACGGGACGGTACCTCGGCGGTGCATACCCACATGACCAATTCGCGGTTGACCGACCCGGAGGTGCTGGAGTGGCGCTTCCCGGTGCGCCTGGAATCCTTTGCCCTGCGCACCGGCTCCGGTGGAGCAGGACGGCACAAGGGGGGCGATGGCACCATCCGTCAGCTCTGTTTCCTGCAACCGATGACTGCCAATATCCTGGCCGGCCATCGCCGGGTGCCGCCCTACGGCATGGCCGGTGGTTCGCCGGGACGGGTGGGTCACAACTACGTCGAGCGTGTCGATGGTCGGGTCACCGAACTGGGACACCAGGGTCAGGTAGAGATGGCGGCGGGGGATCTGTTTATTATTGAAACCCCGGGGGGTGGTGGTTATGGACAGCCGGATTGATGGTGCTGGGAACAGCTTCAGCCTGCGGTATATAGCGAGGGTAACTCCAGCACTATGTAGGAGCGGCTTCAGCCGCGAACCGGTATCGCGGCTGAAGCCGCTCCTACGGCACTATCCTTTTGGCGGTATGCGGTTGTCGCGGAGATGGTGCCCGACAGATCCACCAATAACCATGCGTATGAATTCGCGTTCATTCGCAGCCGAATAAAACTTGTCAGGTAGCTCAAGATGTCTGAAAAAAAGAAGCAGCCGATCGTCTCCTCATCTCACCTGGTCTCGGAAAAGAGTATCGAGCTGAGCGAGCTGGAGTATGGCCTGATTATCGCCAATAACGCGTTCAATCGCTGGATCGAGCGCTGTATGACCGCCAGTGGCATGCCCGATCTCAATCCCACCGATATCCTCATTCTGCACAACGTCAATCATCGTGCGCGGGCCAAGAAGGTGGCGGATATCTGCTTCAATCTGAATATCGAGGATACCCACACCGCCACCTACTCTCTGCGCAAACTGGCCAAGCTGGGGCTGGTGCAGACCGAAAAACAGGGCAAGGAGAACTTCTTTTCCACCAGTGAACGGGGCAAGGCGCTCTGCCTGCGTTACCGGGAGATCCGCGAGGACTGTCTGGTGGATGCATTGGGTTTCCTGGGGACCGGTAACCAGGAGATTGGTGAACTGGCCAAGCTGCTGCGGTCTCTGTCGGGGCTGTATGACCAGGCGGCACGGGCCGCCGCCTCGCTCTAGCCCCCCGTACCCGGGAGCGGAGTTAATTTCGTAGGTTGGGATGAGTGGAGCGAATCCCAACAGCCGGTATTGTGCGATGCCATCTGTTGGGGTTCGCAGGCGCACCCCAACCCACACAAGCGACAGGCCATGTGGCGGCCTCCCGGTTATCTGTATAGACGGTTTCTAGTCGATACCGGATTCTGGTAAACCTGCTTTCGTCCAATGGGGATGGATTTGGAGCGGAATTGCCCTAGAGCAAATTAACTATCCGCTTTCCAGTATAAACTGGTCAGTATGTTTCCAGTGGAAGGCGATTTTACGGATTGCCATGTCATGGGATTGACCTCGAACCTTGTTGATGTCGGATATTGTCGGCGGGCGTCGTATTGTCTGTCTGCAACCCTTCGGATTCTTTGGGTTGATTTTTTAACTGTCTGAAATGGCAATATTATTTTCTGTTGTATAGAGCCTGTCCCACTGTTTGAAGCGGGGCGGACTGGAAGCGGAAGCGACAGTGGTTATTGGTAAGTAATGAGCAGTTAATGGCCGGTTGCCTGTCTGGCCTGTATTTTGCTCCGCTCCTGTTGATCTGAAGTCTTGAGGGCCTGACTGAACCCATGGCTAATGCGGTTGGTAATATAGAGGGACGGCTGAACATCGGCCTGCACCTGTCCGACGGGACGGTGACAGGCGTTGATATCCGCTCTTCCCGCCCCCTGCAGACCCCGCGGATCTTTGAGGGAAAGTCCGTAGAGGAGCTGTTGCAGACGCTGCCGCTGCTTTACAGCATCTGTGGCACAGCCCAGGCGCACGCCGCCGTCACGGCCTGTGGGCAGGCGTTGGGTCTGCCGGTCGATGCACGTCAGCAGTCGGCCAGAGAGAAACTGGTCTGGTTGGAAACCGCCAAGGAACATCTGTGGCGGGTGCTGCTGGATTGGCCCGGCTTTATCGGATTGCCGCCAGCTGCTGCTGGCGTGGGTGAGATGCTGCAGCTGATCAAGCGATTTCGTGTTGCCAGCTATCCCAATGAGCGCCCCTTTATGCCGGGCGTCATGCCAGTGACTGATGGTGTCCGGGAGATGGACAGTGTCATTGATGAATTTGCACAGCTGTTGCAGGATCAGGTGTTTGGCATGCCGCCCGCTGAATGGCTCGGGCTGGAGGGCTGTCCCGCGCTTTTGCGCTGGGCCGCTGATAGCCGACTGCCGGCGGGCCGGATGCTGCAATTTGTGCGGGATAACGGTTGGGACTCACTGGGTTCCGCTAATATCGGTGTGCTCCCACCCGTGGAGCAGGCATTTCTGGCCCGACAACTGGAACGGCCGGATGCCGGGCGGTTTATTGCCTGTCCGCGCCTGGATGGCCAATGTTATGAAACATCGCCGTTCGCCCGGGTGACTGATCATCCCCTGGTGGCGGCCGTAGTGGCGGAATATGGGACCGGTCTGTTGGCCCGCTATTGTGCGAGACTGGTGGAACTGGCCGGGATACCGGGTCGACTGCGCGAAGCGGCCGGCGAAACTACCGGGAACGCTGTCGAGTCAGGTCTGCCTCCAGGCCAGGGCATTTCGCAGGTTGAGGCGGCGCGCGGTCGCCTGGTCCATTGGGTGGCGCTGGAGGCGGGGCGGATCGCCCGCTACCAGATCCTCGCCCCCACGGAGTGGAACTTTCATCCAGAGGGTGTGCTGGTGCAAGGGTTGAAGGGCTTGCAGGTGAATTCTGCCGATCAGCTACGCCGGCAGTCCGCCCTGTTGATCAATGCGATCGATCCCTGTGTGGGTTATGAACTGCGGATTGATCAGGCGTGAACACCCTACAGCCTGTCGGCGTTTGGCAAGTAATTTTGGTGTGATTTTTAAGCATTTTTATATTCGCGTTTATTTGCGTTCATTCGCGTCTAAAAAATGGCTTTATGAAGAGAACAACGGGCGTTATTGAATGCACGAAATGTCGATATGTGAAGGGTGAGATGGACCGAATGTCCGGTGGACATTCGCAGCGATCGAACGACCGGCCTTGGAAGGCCGGGCCGGAACCAGGCTACAGGGATGTATAGGAGCAACAGGCATTGATGTATGCACGAAATGTCGATATGTGAAGGTATTCTCCAGGTCATGGAGGAGCAGGCCACGGCCCAGCAGTTCAGCCGGGTGAAATCGGTCTGGCTGGAGATTGGCCCGTTGGCGGGTGTGGAACTGGAGGCGCTGCGCTTCGGCTTCGATGTGGTGACGCGCCACAGCCTGGCCGACGGGGCCCGGCTGGAGATTATTGAGATGCCAGGCACGGCCTGGTGCCTGGAATGTTCGAAGAGCGTACCGATCCGGCAACGCTTTGACGCCTGCCCCGATTGCGGCAGTTTTCAATTACAGATTACCGGCGGCGATGAGCTGCGAATCAAAGAACTGGAGGTGGACTGATGTGTACCGTATGCGGCTGCGGCGAAGGTGAGACTCGAATCGAGGGGCAGGGTCTGGAGCATGATCACGACCATGCCCATGGGCATCACCACCACCATCACGACCATGAACACGGGCACGCCCATAGCCATGACCATGGGCACCACCATGATCATGACCACGAACACAGTCATGCCCACGATCACGGGCATCACCAGCACACCCACGGAGATCATCACGATTACGGGCAGGGCCCGGCCCATGCCCATGCGCCCGGCATGAGCCAGTCGCGCATGGTGCAGATCGAGCAGGATATCCTGGGCAAGAACAACCAGTACGCCGCCGCCAACCGGCAGCTGTTCCAGGAGCGGCAGATCCTGGCGCTGAACCTGGTCTCCAGCCCCGGTTCCGGCAAGACCAGCCTGCTGACCCGCAGTATCGACGACCTGAAAGGGGAGCTGCCGATTACGGTGATCGAGGGGGATCAGCAGACCGCCAACGACGCCGACCGCATCCGGGAAACCGGCGTGTCCGCGCTGCAGATCAATACCGGCAAGGGGTGTCATCTGGATGCCCACATGATCGGCCACGCCATGGAGAGCCTGCAGCCGGCAGATAACAGCCTGCTGTTTATCGAGAATGTGGGCAACCTGGTCTGCCCGGCGGCTTTCGATCTGGGTGAGGCGCACAAGGTGGCGATCCTGTCGGTCACCGAGGGCGAGGACAAGCCGCTGAAATATCCCGACATGTTCCATGCCGCGGACCTGATGATCCTGAACAAGACCGATCTACTGCCCTATCTCGATTTTGATGTGAATAAATGCATTGAGTTTGCCCGGCGGGTCAATCCCGATATCGAGGTGCTGCAACTCTCGGCCAAGAGCGGCGAGGGCATGGATGCCTGGTATGCCTGGATTCGTTCACGCATGGCGTAAGTCGTAGGAGCGGCGCCCCCGCCGCGAAGGAACCGGGTGGAATGGTGCCGGTTTTCATCGGCCCGGGGGCGGGCCTCCTACAGGTTTGATCCTCGTTCCCACGCTCTGCGTGGGAACGCATACGATAGAGGTGTTACTGCAATGTGTTTGGCGATTCCCGGCAAAGTGGTGGAGATCGACGCGGTCACGGACATGGCCACCGTCTCGGTGGGTAATGTGAAGAAGGAGGTCTCTACCGCGCTGGTGGAGGATGTCGCCCTCGGTGACTACCTGCTGATCCATGTCGGCTATGCCCTCAACAAAATCAGCGAAGAGGAGGCGGCCAACACCCTCCGGCTGTTTGAAGAGGCGGGCATGATGGAGGTCATGGAATGAAATATGTCGATGAGTTCCGCGCCAAGGCGACGGCGCAGAAACTTTCTGCCGCGATTCGCGCCGAGGCAAGACCTGACCGTCGCTATCATCTGATGGAGTTCTGTGGTGGCCATACCCACGCCATCTTTCGCTACGGGGTGCAGGATCTGCTACCGGATAATGTGCGGCTGGTGCATGGCCCGGGTTGTCCGGTCTGCGTGCTGCCGATCGCCCGTATCGACATGGCCATCGCCATGGCCGAGCAGCACGGAGTGACGCTTTGCTCCTATGGCGATATGCTGCGGGTGCCGGCTTCGCATCGTAAAAGCCTGCTCAAGGCGAAGGCGGGTGGGGCGGATATCCGTATGGTCTACTCCACCCAGGATGCGCTTACGCTTGCCCGCAAGCAGCCCGAGAAGCAGGTGGTCTTTTTCGCCATCGGTTTCGAAACCACCACCCCGCCCACGGCGGTCGCCATCAAGCAGGCCCAGGCGATGGGGCTGGATAATTTCTCCGTCTTCTGCAACCACGTGCTGACTCCCGCGGCGATCCAGAACATCCTGGAGTCGCCCGAAGTGCGGGAGCTGGGCACAGTCTCGCTGGACGGTTTTCTCGGCCCCTCCCATGTCAGCTCCATTATCGGCAGTCAGCCCTACGAGTTCTTCGCCGAGGAGTTTCAGCGCCCGGTGGTGATCGCCGGCTTCGAGCCGCTGGATGTGATGCAGTCGATCCTGATGCTGGTGCGCCAGCTCAACGAGGGGCGGCACGACGTGGAGAACGAGTACACCCGGGTGGTTTCGCCCGAAGGTAATCTCAAGGCGAAAAAACTGGTGGCGGAGATTTTCGAGCTGCGTCGTGCGTTTGAATGGCGCGGCCTGGGACTGGTGCCCTACAGTGCCCTGCGCATCAAAAAACCGTTTGCCGAGTTTGATGCCGAGCTGCGCTTTGCGGTGGAAGAAATCCCGGCAGCGGACATTAAGGGGTGCGAATGTCCGGCGATCCTGCGCGGTGTGAAGCGTCCCACCGACTGCAAGCTGTTTGGCACCGTCTGCACCCCGGAGAATCCCATGGGTTCCTGTATGGTCAGCTCCGAGGGGGCCTGTGCCGCCTACTGGACCTATGGTCGCTTCCGCGAACAGGCGGCGTCTTGACACCACGGTTGAGCAAACCTGTAGGAGCGGCGCCCCCGCCGCGAAGAGGGCGGGTTGGATGGGTGCCGGTTGCCATCGGCCCGGGGGCGGGCCTCCTACAGATGGATTGTGGGGACGGACGACATGCCCACCCTGCGGTTGAGCAAACCTGTAGGAGCGGCGCCCCCGCCGCGAAGAAGGCGGGCCGGATGGGTGCCGGTTGCCATCGGCCCGGGGGCGGGCCTCCTACAGATGGATTGTGGGGACGGACGACATGCCCACCCTGCGGTTGAGCAAACCTGTAGGAGCGGCGCCCCCGCCGCGAAGAAGGCGGGCCGGATGGGTGCCGGTTGCCATCGGCCCGGGGGCGGCCTCCTACAGATGGATTGTGGGGACGGACGACATGCCCACCCTGCGGTTGAGCAAACCTGTAGGAGCGGCGCCCCCGCCGCGAAGAAGGCGGGCCGGATGGGTGCCAGTTGCCATCGGCCCGGGGCGGGCCTCCTACAGATGGATTGTGGGCACCGACAACCTGCCCACCCTACGGACCGATTATTTTTTTGTAGATGAATTGAAAACCATGAACAAGAAACGCTACACCAGCCGACTGGATCTGAAGCATGGCACCGTGGACATGACCCACGGCAGCGGCGGCCGTGCCATGGCCCAGCTGATTGACGAGATTTTTATCGGCAGCCTGGATAACGAGCTGCTCCGACAGGGCAATGACCAGGCCGCCTTCGATGTGCCCAGGGGACGCATGGTGATGAGTGTGGACGGGCATGTGATCTCGCCGCTGTTCTTTCCCGGCGGTGATATCGGCTCTCTGTCAGTACACGGCACGGTCAACGATGTGGCCATGTCGGGCGCCAAACCGCTCTATCTCTCGGCCGGTTTTATCCTGGAAGAGGGCTTTCCCCTGGCCGATCTGAAACGCATTGTCGAGAGCATGGCGGAGGCGGCCAACCGGGCCGGTGTGCCGGTGGTGACCGGTGACACCAAGGTGGTGGAGAAGGGCAAGGGCGACGGCGTCTTCATTACCACCACCGGCATCGGCGTGGTGCCCGAGGGGATCAATATCTCGGGTGATCGGGCTCGACCGGGCGACAAGATTCTGGTCTCCGGCAGCATGGGCGATCATGGGGTCGCCATCATGTCGCAGCGTGAAAACCTGACCTTTGAGACCACCATTGAATCGGACTCCCAGTCGCTGCACGACCTGGTGGCCGCGATGGTGGAGGCGGTGCCGGATATCCACTGCCTGCGCGATCCGACCCGCGGCGGCCTTGCCTCCACCCTGAACGAGCTGGCCCAGCAATCCGGCGTCGGCATGCAGTTGCGCGAGGAGGCTATCCCGGTGAAGCCGGAGGTGCATGCCGCCTGCGAGCTGCTGGGGCTCGATCCGCTCTATGTGGCCAATGAGGGCAAGCTGATTGCCATCTGCGCCGCTCAGGATGCCGAGCGGCTGCTGGCGGTTATGCGCGACCACCCGAAGGGGGTGGAGGCCGCCATTATTGGCGAGGTGATCGAGGATGAGCACAACTTTATCCAGATGGAGACCAGCTTTGGCGGCAGCCGCATCGTCGACTGGCTGGCCGGTGAACAGTTGCCACGAATCTGCTGACAGAGAGTAACCATGAAGATCCTGATACTGACCCACGCCTTCAACAGTCTCAGCCAGCGGCTGCACATAGAGCTGAAAAAACGCGGCCACACGGTTTCGGTGGAGTTTGATATCAATGATGCGGTGAGCGAGCAGGCGGTGGCGCTGTTCCAGCCCGAGCTGATCGTGGCGCCGTTTCTCAAACGTGCCATACCGGAGACGATCTGGCGTCATCACACCTGCCTGGTCGTGCATCCCGGCATCAAGGGTGACCGCGGCCCGTCGGCCCTGGACTGGGCGATCCTCAAGGGAGCACCGGAGTGGGGTGTCACGGTGCTGCAGGCCAACGCCGAGATGGATGCCGGCGATATCTGGGCCACTGTCAATTTCCCCATGCGCGCCGCCAGCAAGGCGAGTCTCTATCGCAACGAGGTGACGGACGCGGCGCTGCAGGGGGTGCTGCTGGCGGTCGAACGCATGGAGCAGGCCGGCTTCCAGCCGGAGCCGCTGGATTACGCGCAGGCCGATGTGAAAGGCACATTGCAACCGCTGATGCGCCAGTCCGACCGGCGCATCGACTGGCAGCAGGACACGACTGAAACCGTGCTGCGCAAGATCCGCAGCGCCGACGGCTTTCCCGGCGTGCTGGACTGGATCTACGGGCAGGAGCTGATGCTCTATGACGCCCATGCCGCCGATGGGCTGTACGGCGAACCGGGCATGCTGCTGGGTCACAGCGAACAGGCGATCTGTCGGGCCACGGTGGATGGCGCGGTCTGGATCGGTCATCTGCGGGACAAGCAGGGAGTCCACCCGTTCAAGCTGCCGGCTATGCGGGTGCTGGGTAAACGACTGGCTGAACTGCCGAAGATAGTCGATGGCTACAGCGATATCCACTACGAGGAGCAGGGCCGGGTCGGCTATCTGCACTTTCCCTTCTACAACGGCGCCATGAGCACGGACCAGTGCAACCGGCTGCGCGAAGCCTATGTGGCCGCTCGACGACGTGACACCCGGGTGATCGTGCTGATGGGCGGACCGGACTTCTGGTCCAACGGTATCCATCTCAACACCATCGAGGCGGCCGAGAGTCCGGCCGACGAGTCCTGGGCCAATATCAATGCCATCAATGACCTGGCGCGGGAGATCATCACCACCGAAAGTCATCTGACCGTCTCCGCACTGCAGGGGAATGCCGGGGCCGGCGGCGTGTTCCTGGCCCGTGCCGCCGACCGTGTCTGGGCGCGCAGTGGCGTGGTACTCAATCCCCATTACAAGGACATGGGCAACCTGTTCGGCTCCGAGTACTGGACCTACCTGCTGCCGAAGCGGGTCGGTGAAGAGCGCGCCCGACGCATCACCCAGGCGCGCCTGCCGATGGGCACCGAGGAGGCGGGCGAGCTGGGGCTGTTGGACGGATATTTCGGGCAGGACAACCCGCAGTTTCTGGTCGAGCTGAAACAGCGGGCAAAGGCGCTGGCCGATGATGCGGATTTCGACCAGATACTGCGTGACAAGGTGGCGACCCGCCAGGCTGATGAGCAGGAGAAACCACTGGACGAATACCGCCGTGAGGAGCTGGAACGCATGAACCTCAACTTCTACGGCTTCGATCCCAGCTATCACGTGGCGCGCTACAACTTCGTCTACAAGGTGCCCAAGTCCAGAACCCCGATCACCATTGCCGGACACCGCGACATTTCCAAACGTCCCAGAGATGACTGGAGCCAGGCCTCATGAACAGACAACCCACCCTGCTGATCGTGGATGACGAGGTGCGTGGCCTGGAGGCGCTGGTACGTATCCTGGATGACGATTTTGAGGTCAGGACCGCCACCAATGCACGGGATGCGGAACAGATCCTGGAGCGGGAGTGGATCAATATCGTGCTTTGTGACCAGCGCATGCCGGAGACCACCGGGGTGGAGTTTCTCACCAGGGTACGGCAGCAGTGGCCGGATGTGGTGCGCATGATCCTCTCCGGCTATACCGATGCCGAGGATATCATCCAGGGAGTGAATGAGGCGGGCATCTATCAGTACATCACCAAGCCCTGGCATCCCGACAGCCTGCTGCTGACCCTGAAGAATGCCGCCCATCTGTTTGAGCTGCAGCGCGAGAACGAGTTGCTGAATATCGAGCTGAAGCGCAATCCCGACCTGCTGGAGCAGAAGGTCAGCGACAAGCGCAAACAGCTCAAGCAGCAGCACCACTGTGATGACGGCATTGTGCGTGCCGATGGCAGTCCCATGGATCTGGTCTGCGCCAAGGTTAACCGGGTGTCGCCCTACGATGTCACCGTGCTGCTCTCCGGCGAATCGGGTACCGGTAAGGAGCTGTGCGCCCGCGCCCTGCATTACAACAGCCTGCGCGGCGACAAGCCGTTTGTGGTGGAGAACTGTGCCGCCCTGCCGGACGAGTTGCTGGAGAGTGAGCTGTTCGGTTACAAGCGCGGCGCCTTTACCGGCGCGGTGGAGGATCGGGCCGGCCTGTTCGAGCGGGCCGATGGCGGCACCATTTTTCTGGATGAGATCGGTGAGGTGTCGCCGGCCTTTCAGGTGAAACTGCTGCGGGTGCTGCAGGAGGGGGAGATCCGTCCCCTGGGTTGTGCCCGCCGCCGCAAGGTGGATGTACGCATAATTGCCGCCACCAATAAAGATCTGGAAGCCGAGGTGCGGGAGAAACGTTTTCGCCAGGATCTCTACTACCGGCTCTCCACCATCGCCATTCATCTGCCACCGTTGCGAGAGCGCAAGATGGATATTCCGCCGATTGCCCATGCGCTGCTGCAGTCGGCCATGCGCTCCCTCAACAAACAGGTGGAAGGTTTTACTACCGAAGCCCTCGCCTGCATGCAGGCGTATCACTGGCCGGGCAATGTGCGGGAACTGCAGAATGAGATACAGCACATGCTGGTGATGAGCAATGAGCCAACGCTGGGCGCCGACCTGCTATCACCACGGGTGTTGCGTGCCGCGCCTCGTGAGGATGAGGCGCAACTCGATTTGCTGGCTTCCCTGGATGGGTCGTTGAAGGAGCGTATCGAGTCGATTGAAGCGCGCATCCTGCGTGAATCGCTGATCCGGCACCGCTGGAACAAGAGCCAGGCGGCGCGTGACCTGGGGCTGTCGCGGGTCGGACTGCGCAGCAAGCTGGAGCGTTATGGTCTGGAGCAGACTCCCGGGGCACATGCCTGTTGTGATGAGGATCTCGAGCGTGAAACCGGCCGCTGATTTTCTCCCAGAGTCCGGCTGTGAGGTAGGGTGGATAAGCCGGCAGGCGCATCCACCATTATTGCGGTGGATGCGCTGTCGCTTATCCACCCTACGCACTGATTGCGCCCTTGTAGGAGCGGCGCCTCGCCGCGATGATCGTGCAGAGGCCAGAGCCCCGGCCAATCGGCCCGGGGGCGGGCCTCCTACAGGTGGGGCAGGAGCGGCTTCAGCCGCGAAATTCGCGAAGGGGGCGGGATGGTGACCGATTCGGGCATCAAGGGTGCTGGCAGCCTGATCTCCCGGCTGGGATCGGATGAACAGATGTCGACCTCCAGCAGCGAAGAGGCATGGATCGAGGTAATCCAGAAAATGGATCTGGTCTACGCCGATCTGGTGCGCTACCAGGTGGAGCTGGAAGAGAAGAACAGCGCGCTGGAAGAGGCGCAGCGGTTCATCGAAAGCGTGCAGGCGGCAATGACCGATGTGCTGATCGTCTGCGATATTCAGGGCCGTATCCAGCAAGCCAATACCGCGCTGGAACGGATTACCGGACGCAGTGAAAAAGAGCTGTTGAACCACTCTTTCAAGGCGCTGTTCGTTGAATCGTCGCAATATCTGGTGGACGGTTTTGCCGACAAGATCCGTTCCGAGACGGTGTATGACTGTGAGGTCAACCTGATCAGCGCCGATGGTACACCGACCCCGTTGGCGATGAACTGCAGCTCCCGTTATGACCACAACGGCCGTCTGGTGGGCATGGTACTGATCGGCCGCCCGGTGGGCGAGTTGCGCCGTGCCTATGAAGAGTTGCACGCGACTCATAAGGAGTTGAAGCAGGCTCAGGAACAGCTGGTCCACTCGGAGAAAATGGCCTCCCTGGGGCGCCTGGTGGCGGGCGTGGCGCATGAACTGAACAACCCGATCAGTTTCGTGTTCGGCAACATGCATGCCTTGAAGCGTTACGGTGAGCGCATCACCCGCTATCTGGATGTGATCCATAAAGATGTCGAAGGAGAAGAGCGGGAGGCGCTGCGGAAACAGCTGAAGATCGACCATATCCTGTCGGACATTGGTTCGCTGATCGACGGCACCCTGGAGGGCGCCGAGCGGGTGAGCGATATTGTGATGGATCTGCGGCGCTTCTCCGGCAATCAGCAAGAGGATATCCAACCGTTCCTGCTGGCGCCGGTGGTGACCACGGCCGTCGACTGGGTGGTCAAGGCAGCCCGCAGGAAGCCGGATGTCAGCGTAGAGATTCCCGGCGATCTCCAGGCCGTCGGCATCAAGGGACTGGTGCACCAGATCCTGGTCAATCTGGTGCAGAATGCCATTGATGTAATGGAGCAGATGGAGGAGCCCCGGCTGGCGATTCGCGGCTGGCAGGACTGGGACCGGGTCAGGATAGAAGTGCGGGATTTCGGGCCAGGTATTCCCAAGGCGGATCTGATGCGGGTGTTCGATCCCTTTTTTACCACCAAGGATGTGGGTAAGGGCACCGGGCTGGGGCTCTACATCAGCTATGGCCTGGCCAATGATCAGGGTGGCTCGCTGGTCGCCTCCAATCATCCGGAAGGAGGGGCCATGTTCACCCTGACCCTGAAGGCGACCGGTTGAATTGGATGAGCTGTAGGAGCGGCGCCCCCGCCGCGAAGAGATCGGGCCGGCGGCGGTGCCGCGACCGATCGGCCCGGGGGCGGGTCTCCTACAGGGTGACCGAAATCAACTGACGGTGCAGGTATTTTGAAAACGCACACCTTCACACAAAGGAGCAACCGATGAACAGCCAATCCGGTTTCAACGTGCTCTGGCTGCAGTCCGGCGGTTGTGGCGGCTGCAGCCTGTCACTGCTGAATGCCGAGTCACCGAATCTAGTGCATACCCTGGAAGGTGCCGGCATCAATCTGTTGTGGCATCCCATGCTGAGCGAAGAGTCAGGCTCCGAGATGGTGCGGATTCTGCAGGCGGTTATCGCCGGTGAGATCAAACTCGATGCGCTCTGCATAGAGGGGGCGATCCTGCGCGGTCCGAAGGATAGCGGCCGTTTTCATATTCTGGCCGGCACCGGTCGCCCCATGCTCGACTGGGTGCGCGATCTCGCTGCTGTTGCCGGCTATACCCTGGGGATCGGTACCGGGGCGAGCTTTGGCGGCATCACTGCCGGCGGTGACAATCCCACCGACGCCTGTGGTCTGCAGTTTGCCGAAACCGAGCGGGGCGGCGTTCTGGGTGAAGCGTACCGTTCAGCATACGATATGCCGGTAATCAATGTGGCCGGCTGTCCGACCCATCCCAACTGGATCACCGAGACCCTGATGCAACTGACCCTGGGAGATTTTTCCGAAAGCGATCTGGATGAGTGGCAACGCCCCAGGGGCTATGCCGATCATCTGGTGCATCATGGCTGTCCGCGCAATGAGTATTATGAATTCAAGGCGAGTGCCGAGGAGCACTCCCAACTCGGCTGCATGATGGAACACATGGGCTGTCTCGGTACCCAGGCCCATGCCGACTGCAACACCCGGCTGTGGAATGGCGAGGGCTCCTGTCTGCGCGGTGGTTACGCCTGTATCAACTGCACCGCACCCGGCTTCCAGGAGCCGGGCCACCGTTTTCAGGAGACACCGAAAATCGCCGGTATTCCGATAGGTCTGCCGACGGATATGCCCAAGGCCTGGTTTGTGGCGCTGGCCTCACTCTCCAAGGCGGCGACACCGAAGCGGTTGAGACAGAATGCCGTGTCGGACCATATTGTTGTCCCTCCCCATAGCAAAAAGAAGTGATAGCATGAGTCGAACCATTGTTGGGCCTTTTAACCGGGTCGAGGGTGATCTGGAAGTGCAGATCGAAACTGCCGAAGGCGTCGTCAGCAACGCCTGGGTGGTCTCCCCCATGTATCGCGGTTTTGAACAGATTCTGCACGGCAAGGACCCGCGCGATGCGCTGATCTACACGCCGCGTATCTGCGGTATCTGCTCGGTCTCCCAATCCATTGCCGCCGCCGATGCCCTGGCCCATGCCTGCGGGATCATGCGTCCGAAGAATGGTGAACTGGCGCTCAACCTGATTCACGCCTGCGAAAACCTGGCCGATCATTTCACTCACTTCTATCTTTTCTTCATGCCGGACTTCGCCCGTGAGATCTATTGCGGTGAACCCTGGTTCGATGCGGTGGCGGAGCGCTTTAAGGCGGTGAAGGGCAGGGCGGCGGCTGATGTGATGCAGGCGCGCGCCGAGTTCATGCACCTGATGGGCATCATGGCCGGCAAGTGGCCTCACACCCTGGGCATCCAGCCTGGTGGCAGCACCCGCGGCATTGAGGCGACGGAGAAGGTAAGGCTGTTATCCATCCTGAGCGGATTCCGGCGTTTTCTGGAACAGCGTCTGTTCGGCTCGCCGCTGGAGCAGATACTGGAGATTGACAATCAACGGCAACTGGATGATTGGCTGGCGGCGGGTGATCCGGCTGAGAGTGATTTCCGTCGCCTGCTGCAGCTGTCCCGTGATCTTCAGTTGGATCAGCTGGGCAAGACCGACAACCGTTTCATGAGCTACGGCGTCTATTCACTGGAAGGCGAACGCACATTCCGCTCCGGTGTCTGGTATCAGGGCAAGCGAAGCAAGCTTAATTCGGATTGTATTACCGAGGATATCAGTCACAGCTGGATGGAGGGACAGGCCGAACCCCAACACCCCTATCACGGCGTCACCCTGCCCGACGCTGATGCCGATTCCGGTTACACCTGGTGCAAGGCGCCACGTCTGGATGGCCAGGTGGTCGAGGTCGGCGCACTGGCCCGCCAACTGATTGATGGTCAACCCCTGATCAATGATCTGGTTACGACCGGTGGCAGTAATGTGCGCAACCGCATGATCGCACGGCTGCTGGAGATCCCCCGGGTGCTGATCGAGATGGAGCAGTGGGTACGACAGTTGAAGCCGAAGGATCACTTTTGTGTAGGCAGTGAATTGAAGCGCGAGTCGGAAGGTTTCGGGCTAACCGAGGCGGCCCGCGGCAGTCTGGGTCACTGGGTGCGGATCAAAAACGGCCGTATCCTCAACTACCAGATCATCGCCCCCACTACCTGGAACTTCTCACCGAGAGATCAAAATGGCGTTGGCGGCCCACTGGAGCAGGCGCTGATCGGTGCGCCGGTGCGTGAGGGTGAAAAGGAGCCGGTAGCGGTGCAGCACATCGTGCGGTCGTTCGATCCCTGTATGGTCTGTACTGTGCATTGACCCATAGATGCCCCATATAGGCAGCGCCGCCACCGTGATAGCGGTGACTGGTTTTCCGCAAAACCCGTAGATTCAATTATGGGCATATGCCCCGGTGTAACGGGAGACATTTTCGTAGGGTGGATAAGCCGAAAGGCGCATCCACCACACCCCTTTCCCGTACGACATAGGGCTTCACTTTGCCGCCAACCGAGAATCAACAATCCAGGAGCAAGCTTTTCGTGGGCTTACCCATATTGGTATTTGTACCATGCCATGGGTATGCTTAGCGGACATAAATTAAGGCATAGTTAAATAGTAAAAACATATAACTTAATGATATAAAACAGATAATATAAATTTCACAGGCGGACATTTTTCAGGACTTTTTACATGGTGGGGGATTACCAATTTCGGTTAAGGATCGAAACCGACCTCCGCTTGGTCCCGATTGATGCGGCAATGGTTGGAATTTCAAATGGATGTTGTGTTGGAGAATAGCGAAGGTCTGATGAGCCATGGATGATTGTATCGAAATTGCTACTGGCTCTATTCGCCGCTGGATGTACGGTGAAAAATTGGAGCATTTCCTTCGACAGGATGCCTCATCAATACTAGGAGAACTTCTAAGACATTCGGCGGGAAATGTAGAGATCACCCAGCGGAATGCTTGGGACGATCAAATTCACGTTATGAAATCCATTCCATTGCCGGATTATCTAGCCTCTGGAGCACGTATCTATTTCGAGCTGACTGTGCCGAGACTTGGACGACGCGCCGACGTCGTCTTAATCATCGGCCATGTCATGTTCATCCTGGAATTCAAAGTGGGGGAGTCAAACTTTAACCGTTCTGCACATGATCAGGTGTGGGATTATGCGCTGGACTTTAAACTCTTCCACGATGCCAGCCATGAAATCTGCATTATCCCTGTTCTCGTTGCCACAGAGGCTCCCGAACAAACAATACGTATCCATACCACAATACATAGCGATGGATTGGCTTACCCGGTATGCGCAGCACCCACCCAACTTCCCGATGTCTTAGCTGCTGGCCTGAGTTATTTTGAGGCTCCGCCAATTGATGTCATAGCCTGGGAGCGCGGAAGATATATGCCAACGCCAACCATAGTGGAGGCAGCACGCGCACTCTACGCAGGACATGCTGTCGAGGAGATATCGCGTAACGATGCCGGTGCCCGTAATTTGACAGTTACAGCGAAGACGATTGATCAGATTATTGAGAGGTCACGCGATCTTCGCCGTAAAGCAATTTGTTTCGTCACAGGTGTTCCAGGAGCAGGAAAGACTCTGGTGGGTTTAGATGTTGCCACTAGGCACCTCAATCCTGGCAGCGAGACTTATAGTGTGTTTCTTTCAGGCAATGGTCCATTGGTGGCGGTGTTACGTGAGGCACTCACGCGTGACCGGGTTGAGCAGAAACTGCGCGAGGGAAATGTGATACGTAAGGCTGATGCCAAGAAAGAAGTCGAAACATTCATTCAGAACGTGCATCATTTCCGCGATGAATACTTGCAAGATACTGGTGCTCCTCCTGAGCATGTAGTGTTGTTTGACGAAGCCCAACGCGCATGGAACCTGAAGCAGACAAGCGCCTTTATGCGGCAGAAGAAGGGCAAGCCAGACTTCAGTCAGTCTGAGCCTGAATTTCTTATCTCATGCCTGGATCGTCACGAAGATTGGGCGGTTGTGGTATGCCTGGTTGGTAGCGGCCAGGAAATCAATACCGGTGAAGGAGGTATTAGTGAATGGTTCGACGCTATACTTCGGCGGTTCCGATCCTGGGATGTCTACCTATCGACAAAGCTGACTGAGGCTGAATATCAAGGTGGTGATGTTTTCGCGCGCACTATCGCGCGTACTAATACCTGCGTTGACGGAAATTTGCATCTTGCCACATCGATACGTTCATTCCGTGCAGAAAACCTGAGTCGCTTTGTCCGCGAAGCGCTCAACCTGGAAGTTGAATCCGCAAAAGAAACGCTCTCAGGCTTGATAGACCTATATCCAATTATGCTCACGCGCGACTTGTTCCGTGCCAAAGGGTGGCTGCGTCAACAGGCGCGAGGATCGGAGCGTTTTGGAATCGTGGTCTCCTCACAAGCAGAGCGCCTAAAACCTCACGCCATTGACGTTCGGGTGAAGACTGATCCAGTTAAATGGTTTCTGGAGGGAAAGGAGGATACACGGTCGTCATATTATCTCGAAGATGTTGCCACCGAATTTCAAGTTCAGGGCCTAGAGCTGGATTGGGCATGTGTTGTGTGGGATGGAGACCTGCGCTTTAACGGTGCGCGTTGGGCACACCATCAATTCCGTGGCTCCCGCTGGAATCGAATCAATAAAACAGAACGCCAGTGCTATCTTGAAAACGCATATCGTGTGCTTCTGACCCGTGCACGGCAGGGAATGGTGTTGGTGGTGCCTGAAGGGGATGACGATGATCCTACTCGCTCCCGCGATTTCTACGACCCAACTTACAACTACCTGAAGTCGTTGGGATTACAGGAAATATAACATTGGTTGTTCCCAAACAGGGGGGCGCCTAAGATCTACTCAATAACGGGACAATCGAGGTTCACTCGTAAAGTATTCTCTGCGAAGCCGGGGCTACACAATTAATAAAATACACGCAAAGGCGTGTATTATTGTTTTTACACGCAATAGCGTATATATTCATCAATACCTGTAATCGCGTGTAAAACGGTGCCGAGACTTCCGGCACGGAGAAGCCCATCATGCTGATTCATTCCCCGAAAGACCTGGCGGCATACTACCGGGACCAGCGTAAGGCGCGTGGCCTGTCGCAAACCGAAGTGGCGGAGGAGGGTGTGGTTCGCCAGGATACCGTCTCCAAGTTTGAAACCCGGCCCGATAACGTGCGCCTGGAAACCCTGTTTCGACTCCTTTCCGCATTGGACCTCGAGGTGCATCTCGTGCCGAAAGGTGAATCTGATGTCGAAGGGGATAAGGATCAATGGAGTGAGCCGTGGTGAGCAAGACCCGGTCGCTGGGTGTCTGGATGAACGGCATCCAGGTTGGTGAACTCACCAAGAGTGCCACCGGGGCACTGGCCTTTACCTACAGCTTAAGCTGGCTGGAGACCAAAGGGGCGCGCCCGGTTTCACTCTCGATGCGCTTGCGCCGGCAACCCTACATCGGTGAGGTTGTCTTCAACTATTTTGACAACCTGCTGCCGGACAATCCGCAAATCCGTGAACGGATTCAGGCACGATTCAAGGCGGTGACTTCACACCCGTTCGATCTGTTGGCGGCGATTGGAATGGATTGTGTGGGCGCGGTGCAAATCATCCCAAGCGGTGAGTCCCCACCTGATGTGCGTTGCATCAAGGGGGCGCCGCTGACCGATGGCCAGATTGTACGGTTGCTGAACAACTACCGAAACGCACCCCTGGGTATGAATGCAGAGGATGGCGATGACTTTCGAATCTCCATTGCCGGTGCCCAGGAGAAAACGGCACTGTTGCGGAATGACGATGCCTGGCTTCTTCCGGTAGGCGCCACGCCCACGACCCACATCTTTAAACTGCCGATCGGTGTGATTGAACATTCCGGGATGGATCTACGCGAAAGCTGCGAGAATGAATGGCTTTGTCTAAAGATCGCGGCGGCTTTTGGGTTACCGGTATGCCATGCCGAGGTGGCCCGCTTCAACGGCGCAAAGGTGCTGGTCGTGGAGCGCTTTGACCGTCGTTATGGCGATGGGTGGATCATGCGCCTTCCCCAGGAAGATATGTGTCAGGCGCTCGGTGTTTCACCCAACATCAAGTATGAAAGTGATGGAGGACCGGGCATTGAGCCGATTATGCGGTTTCTCCAGCAATCACGGGAGGCGAAGCGCGACCGGGCACTGTTCTTCAAAAGCCAGGTGCTATTCTGGTTATTGGCGGGCATTGACGGGCATGCGAAAAATTTCAGTGTGTTTATTGAAGCGGAGGGACGATTCCGTCTGACGCCGCTCTACGACATCATGTCGGCTCACCCCCTGTTGGCCTCCAGGCAGTTACAGAGGCAGAAGATCAGGATGGCAATGGCGCTGAGCGGGCGTAACCGCCACTATCGTTGGGCAAATATCCAGCCGCGGCACTTCAGCATTACAGCCAGGCGGGTAGGCTTCAATGAAAAGACGGCACAACAGCTGTTTGTCGAGATGATGGATTCGGTGGATGAGGTTATCGGGCGGGTATCGGGCCTGATACCGGGGGATTTTCCGGATCACATTGTCGGTCCGGTTTTCGATGGTATGCGAAGCGTGCGTGACCGTTCGGTCGCATGATGGGCTTAAGCTCCGGACCAGAGGCTTCGTCAGGCGTTGCCGGGACGATTGGATTGGAATCGGTTGGGAGGTGTGGGCGGCTTAAAGTTTGCTGCCTGAGATACGGTAATATGTACTTGTGGATGTCATGCGCTAACCTTATTCCCTGTCAGAGCCCACGGGTGCAGCGTGCCCATGAGTGCCTTATTGACGTTGATTACAGCGAGTAAGTATGGATTGCGTCGTTCCCGGTTCTTCCATCACCCTGCGTGCCGAGTACGGCATCGGCGCTTCCAATATGATCCGGTGGCGGTGGATGCGCAAGCTTATCCACCCTATGCGTACTAAACACCATCCCAGGTAATCTGAACCACCCATGAATACCAAGAAAATCATCCTCCGCATCCTGATCATCCTGCTGCTTCTGATCCCGTTGACCCTGATCGGCATCCTGATGTCGCTCGACTTCAATCAGTACAAGCCCCAGCTGGTGGCACAGGTGGAGGCGCTGACCGGACGCAAGATGACCATCGACGGGGAGCTGGAGCTGTCGATCTCGCTCCGCCCCAGTATCGAGGTCAATGGGGCGTCGCTCGCCAATGCGCCCTGGAGTTCGACGGAGCAGATGGCTTCTATCGGCCAGTTGTCGATGCAGGTGGAGTTGCTGCCGTTGCTGACCGGGGATGTCCGGGTAACCCGGCTGATCGTGCGGCAGGCCGATATCCTCCTTGAGAGCAGCGCCGAGGGGGAGGCCAACTGGCAGTTCACGAAAAGTGATCCCGGTGAGGCCGCACAATCCGCTGGCGTCGCCCTTCCGGAGGTTAAGGATCTATTGATCGAGGATGCACGAATCCGTTTTCTCCCGGCAGCGGGTGATGCCGTGGAGGTCTCCATCGACCGGCTGCAAGCCTCGGCCGACAGCCTGGGTGCTCCACTGGCCCTGGCCTTTGAGGGCGTTTATAACGGCGAGCCTGCGGTCGTGGAGGGTGAACTGGAGAGTCTGGCGGCGATCGTCTCCGGGGGTGATCTGCGGTTCGATCTGCAGCTCGCGCATGCTGGGCGGGAGGTGCAGTGGCAGGGGGAGGGCAAAGTTGCTGATGCTCTGTCCCGGATCACTCTGGAGCGTTTCCAGCTCAGCCACGGCCAGGATGTACTCACCGGTACACTGATGTTCGACCGGCTCGCACAAGCACCCCTTCTGGAGGCGACCCTGACCACCGAGCGGATCGACCTGCGCAGCGAGAAGACGGAGGCGGATAAACAGGACGCCAGTCGCAAGCTCTTCTCTACCGCGTCACTGCCGTTGGATGGGCTGCTGGGTCTCGCAGCCGATGTGCGCTTCAGCAGCAAGCAGGTATTGGGTAATCGCTATACGCTGAACGATCTGGATGCCACCCTGCGGCTTGAGGACGGTGTCCTCACCGTCCAGCCGCTGACACTGTTGGCGGGCGGTGGTCTGCTCACTGGAAGTGCCGTGTTGAACGGCAGTCGCAGTCCTGCCGCGCTGGAGCTGCGGCTGAAAGGAAAGGATGTGTTGTTGGAGACGCTGTTGCGCGGTTCCGCCAAGGAGGCACCGATGCAGCAGGGGTCGGCCTCGATCGATATCGACCTGAAGGCACGGGGGGATTCCGTCGCCGCCCTGATGGGTGGTCTGAACGGCCGGCTGTTGATCAGCGTGGACGAAGGCAGAATCAACAACCGCTACCTCGATCTGGTGGGCGGCGATCTGTTGAACCAGCTGTTTGCCGCGCTCAACCCGGCAGCCGGGAGTGAACCCTATACATCAATGGAGTGTGCCGTGGTCAATCTCCGCTTCAACAACGGCGTGGCCGAATACGACAAGCGGATCGCCATGCTGACCCGGCAGATGAGTATCGTCAGCGCCGGTACCATCGATCTGAAAAACGAGCAGCTGGACGTGGGGTTCAAGCCGATGCCCCGGGGTGACACCAAGGACCTGGGGATTACCGCCGGTGACCTGGTCAATGCGGCCCGCCTCAAGGGGCCGCTCAGCAAGCCGGAGCTGGGGCTGGATGCCAAGGGTACCGCCAAGGCCGGCCTGACACTCTACGGCGCGATCGCCACCGGCGGCGCCTCCCTGCTGCTGGAGGGGCTCTGGAACAAGGCGACTGCCGATGAGAATCCTTGCCGCACCGCCCTGAACGGGGGCGGCGCTGACAGCAAATCGTCGAAAAAAGGGGCCGGCGAATCGGGTGGTCTGCTGGACAAGCTGAAGGGTGTGTTCGGTAACTGATAGCCTCCCGGCAGCTAACTGCCAGAAAATCAGGATGGCGAAGGCGCCGGGAGGCCGGTCGGTATGGGGTAATCCCCCTTAGGGGGGGCATCCGGTCTAAACGATTGCTAGATCATAGAGTGGTTAGAGACAAAGTGGTGGATCGCTTCGTGGACTTCGTGAGCCCGTTTGGTATCCCCCTTGCCTTCCACCTTTTCCAGATAGGTCTGTAAAAACCCCAGCATCTTTCTGCATTCGCTCGGGGTGTCGGCAAACTGCTGCACCATGGCACAGACTTCAATCGGACTCATGTCGGCACCTGCCAGCAGGCCCAGGAGTTCGTCATCTGACAGGTCGCAAAAATCCGTGCAGTCTTTCAAGGTAAGCATGGTTTTATCCTCCATTGCTGATTCGTAGTGCACTGGTTTTGTGCAGTTTCAATGGTATGCACCAAGGTAGGATGTCTGTTGTTATCATTTAACATCCGGCAAAACACCTAACCCATTGATTGCACGTATCTCGCCAAGACTTCCGGCGAGGCTGGATAAAGTTGCAGCAGAAATCAGGCCAGTCATGGCACGGTAACAGCGGGCAGGCAGGAAGAATTATTGCGGACTACTGTTCCGCAGATCCGGCAGTTCATGATTTACCCGGGTATCGTAGATGATCGATGTCTCGATGCGGGTGACGCCGGGGCGGTTGGTGAACTGGTCCAGGGCGAGGTTTTTAAGATGCCGGGTGTCGTGCACCGCCACGTGGATCACCAGGTCGTAGCGGCCGGTGATCAGGTGGGCAGAGCGCACCTCGGGAATTTGCAGCATGTCATCCATGAACCGGTCGACGGTGCCCCGTTCGTGTTTCGCCAGCTCGATCATGAACAGCGCCTCCAGCCCGATCCCCAGGCTCGTCAGGTCCACTTCCGCATGGGTGCCGGTCAACACCCCGTTTTCCCACAGTCGCTTCATCCGCTCGTGCACGCTGGAGGGCGCCAGCCCCACCTCGGCGGCGATCTGCTTATTGGAGAGCCGAGCATTGTTCTGCAAAAGCCTGATTATTTCGATGTCGATTCGGTCGAGTGTCATTTTGATCCCTGTTTGCCGAAAACCATTTCATGGAAATGAGTATACAGCGAGCAATATACTTATTAAGTTAGTAATTAACGAATTATGTTAGGCTGTTTTAGCAGATGTTGAGTCGAATGATCATGGATAAGGGATTCCCGTCGGTGATTCTTCGCCATCGATCCGATCCGCGATGCGGCCACCTGAGGAGTGATGCAGATCTATGAGCAGATCAACAGATGACAAGCCGGGCTTCTCCACCCGGGCGATTCACCACGGTTACGATGCCTACGCGGGTGATGGCGCCCTGAATCCGCCGGTCTACATGAGCTCGACCTATACCTTTCCAACCGTGGCCGACGGTAGCGCACGCTTCGCTGGTGAACAGGCCGGGTATGTCTACTCCCGGGTCGGCAATCCGACCACGGCGCTGCTGGAGCAGCGCATCGCCGATCTGGAAGGCGGGGAGGCGGCGCTGGTGACGGGCTCGGGTATGGGGGCCACGGCCTCGTTGCTTTGGACCCTGCTCAAGCCGGGTGACGAGGTGATCGCGGACAAGACGCTATACGGTTGCACCTACGCCTATTTCAATCACGGACTGGCCCGTTTCGGGGTCAAGATCACCCACGTGGATCTGACCGAACCGGACAATCTGTCCCGGGCGATCAGCGGGAAGACCCGGCTGGTCTTCTTCGAGTCCCCGGCCAATCCCAACATGCGGCTGGTGGATATTGCCGCCGTGGCGGCCATTGCCCGATCCCATGATGCGAAAGTGGTGGTGGACAACACCTACTGCACCCCTTACCTGCAGCGCCCGCTGGAGCTGGGCGCGGACTACGTGGTGCACTCCGCCACCAAGTACCTGGGCGGACACGGCGACCTGATCGCCGGCGCCATTGTCGGTCCCAAGGAGTCGCTGGACGAGGTGCGCTTCTACGGCCTCAAGGACATGACCGGAGCGGTGCTCTCGTCCCAGGACGCCTTCCTCATCCTGCGTGGACTGAAGACCCTGGCCCTGCGTATGGACCGGCATTGCCAGAATGCGCAAGGGATCGCTGAGTTCCTCGCGGATCACCCCAAGGTGGAGGTTTGCCACTTCCCGGGACTGGTGTCGTTCCCGCAGCGTGAGCTGGCCGAGCGCCAGATGAGCGCGCCGGGCGGCATGGTGGCTTTTGACTTGAAAGGGGGGTTGGAGGCCGGTTGCCGATTCATGGACGCGCTGCAACTGGTTACCCGCGCGGTCAGCCTGGGTGATGCAGAGAGCCTGGCCCAGCATCCGGCCAGCATGACCCACTCGGTCTATACGCCGGAGGAGCGGGCCGCCCACCTGATCAGCGAGGGGCTGGTGCGGTTGTCGGCGGGGCTGGAGGATCTGGACGACCTGCTCGGGGATATCGACCGGGCCCTGGCCAGGGTCTGATCCCGATACAGCCCGATCGGCCAGGGGAGGTAAGTTCACGTCGGCGGTCAACCATACCTGTAGGAGCGGCTTCACCCGCGAATGTCGCGGATAAATCCGCTCCTACAATAAGCCCCCGCTTCAGGGAGTAGTGCATTCGGCCCGGGGCGGGCCTCTTACGGCCAAGTAGGATGGGCAAAGCGTGGCGTGCCCATCGCCCCTGTCGGGTTACGCCTTCGGCTAACCTGACCTACTAACCGGGATGGGTCTCCTGCAGGTCAAACCGGCTGCGGTGTTCAGCCGTGCTGGTGGAAACAGCGCCCCCCGCCGTGGAGAGTATGCCCTTGTTCAGGTCCCGCAAAAGGTCGCCAGAACCTGCTCGTTTTCGGCGGGTGGTTCGGCATAGTGCTCCAGCCCCGGATGTGCATCGAACGGCGCCGACAGCACCTGGTGCAGCTCATCGAACAGGCTCAGATCGTCCTCATAGGCGGCATGGATGGCCCGCTCCACCTGGTGATTGCGCGGTATGAAAAGGGGGTTGGCGGTGGTCATCAGACCGGCTGCCGTTTCCCGGCCACCGGGCTGTCGGTCGATCTGCTGCAGCCAGCGGGTCTCGAAATCGTCGAACAGGAGGGCGTCGTCGGCCTCCAGCCTCAACGCCAGTTGCCGGAAGCTCCGGGTGTAGTCCAGCCGTCTGTCCTGCAGCAGCTGCAGCCAGGCGGTCACCAGTTCCCGGTCCTCTGGGTCCGGCTGCGAGAGGCCCAGTTTCCGGCCCATCAGCTCGAAGTAGTGAGCCTCGAAGGTGGCCTGGAATTCATTCAGGCGGACCTCGTAGTCTTCCCGCTCCCCCTCAATCATCATCAGGCACTCGGCCAGCCGGGCCAGGTTCCACTGCGCCATGTGCGCCTGCCGGCCGTAAGCATAGCGACCCTGATGGTCAATGGAGCTGAATACCTTGTCGATATGGAACGTGTCGAGGAAGGCGCAGGGTCCGTAGTCCAGGGTCTCGCCGGAGATGGCGCAGTTGTCGGTATTCATAACCCCATGGATGAACCCGATCGCCATCCAGTGCGCGACCAGCCTCGCCTGGGCGGCGACCACTGCGGAGAAGAAGGTGTTGACGTGATTTTCGTCTGTCGCGCAATCCGGATAGTGGCGCTGGATGGCGTAATCGACCAGTGTTTGCAGCGCCTCGCCGTCACGCCGTGAGGCGAAGTACTCGAACGTGCCGACCCGTATATGGCTGCTGGCCACCCGGGTCAGGACCCCGCCCGGTTCCAACCAGTCACGAAACACCGGCTCGCCGGTTGCCACCGCGGCCAGGGAACGGGTGGTCGGAACCCCCAGTCGGTGCATCGCCTCGCTCAGCAGGTACTCCCGGATCACCGGCCCCAGCGGCGACTTGCCGTCGCCGTTGCGCGAGAACGGTGTTAGCCCGGAACCCTTGAGCTGGATGTCATAGCGACGGCCATCCCTGGGGCTGATTACCTCGGCCAGCAAGGCGGCGCGCCCGTCGCCCAGTCGCGGCACGAAGTTTCCGAACTGATGCCCGGCATAGGCCATGGCGATGGTCCTGCCGCCGGGCAGGGGCTCACTGCCGCTGAAGATCGCCGCCAGGCGCTCCTTGTCCCCGCCCAGCTCCTCCAGCCCGAGGTGCGCGGCCAGGCTCCCGTTCCAGGCGAGCAGGCGGGGGCTGGGGACCGGGTGGGTCCGGATCCGGGCGTAGAAATGTTCCGGCAGTTCGGCATAGCTGTTGCTGAGTTTCATACCGGGAGTTTCGCACGAATGGGCCGGCAGATATCCGTTCAAAATTCATGGGGTTTTTCAATCGAGGGGTAATAGCGGCGTCACCCCTAGAAGTTGTCCGGCAGCCAGTGGTTGTGTTCGCAGACTCAACTGGTCTCCCCGGGGTGCACTGCACCGGCGACCTGCGCGTGGCGCAGAAGCAGCTGCATGATAATTGCCAGCAGGGTAAAGCCGAGCAGCATCCAGCCCAGGTTGGTTGTCCCTTCGTGAGGCACCAGTCCCACCACCAGTCCGCCAATAGCCCCCATCAACTGCTGCAGCAGGCCCGCCACCGCGGCAGCGGCGCCGGCCAGCGCGGGAAGCACACTGACCGTGCCTGCCAGGCTGGGCGGCATGATAAACCCGTGGCCTATGCCCAGCAGCATCAGGGGCAGGGTGAAGGCAAGCGGGGTATGTATGCCGATGAAGCTCAACCACAACAACAGCCCGATACTGGCCAGCGCCAGACCCTGCCCGATGGTCATGGTGAGCGGTTCACCGAGCCGGTGGATCAGGTGGCTGGTGGCGTAGTTGCCGAAGATATAGGCGAGGGGGATAGCCGCGATGTACCAGCCGATCCCGTCCGGACCGACGCCGTAGCTGCCGAGCACGATCGGAGCGCCACCCAGGAAGACGTAGAACACCGCGGTGCTCATGCCGATCACGCCAATGTAGCCAAGGAAAATCGGGGCCCTGAGAAGTTGCCTGTAGGCGGCGAGCATCTCGCTCAGCCAGTGGCTGTCGACCCGGATCGGTTGCTTTCTGTGCACCGGCAGGCCGCGCCAGGCCGCCAGCAGCATGACCAGCGCCAGGAGGGCGGAGAGCACGAAGTTGCCCTGCCAGCCGACACTCACATGGATCTGGCCGCCGATGATGGTGCCCAGGGGCGGGCAGAGCCCCATTGCCATGCCGGTGTAAGCCATTACGCGGGTGCGCTCAGGGCCGTCGAAGAAGTCCTGCACCATGGCGCGGCCCAGCACCATGCCGGCTGCGCAGCCTGCGCCCTGCAGCGCCCGAGCGGCGATCAGCAGCGGCAGGCTGGGCGCCAGTGCGGCGAGTGCGGAGCCGACGCCAGCCAGAATCAGTCCCAGCATCAGCAGGCGCTTGCGCCCATAGCGGTCGGACAGGGGGCCGTAGATCAGCTGTGCGGTGCCGTACAGCAGCAGGTAAGCGCTGAGTGTCATCTGCACCGTGGGCTGATCTTCACCGAAGATGGCACCCCACTCCTGCATCGAGGGGATGCTGAGGGTCATCGCAATCAGCCCGAAGGCCATCTGGCTGAGCAGGTTGGGAATCAAAAAACGATGGGGCGGCAAAGCGTGGCTCATGGATACCCGGGTGTCGATGGTCGAAAGGCAGGTCGTCAGCGTAGCTTGACGATACCGGTATTTTCTCCGGGGATATCGAGCGTAACCAATGAGGCTCCCCGGTCCGGTAGCATACACGATAGCGCTTATCAGCGGTGTCTTACTGCGGCTGATAAAGAGCAGGTGATTTCGTTACAACTTGCAATTCATCTGGAGAATAATGCCAGTGATCCTTGGCTTGCGTGCCGCGCCAGTACGGAACGGCAAAAGTAGGCTATAACGCAGAGTGTGGCATACGCAATCGGGCGGGCCCGGCTCGGCCGGGTCTGTGGACAGGATGGGCAGAGGTTTGGAACGAGCGGTTCCGGCTGTCAGCACCGGGTGAGACTTTAATCATGCATATTCAGACCCCTTATCTGCTGTTCCTGGGCGATGCGCCGGATGCACTGGCGGCCAAGGTGGCCCAGGGTATTTGTGACTGGCGGCCGGAGCAGGCGATCGGGCAGTACCGGATGGCGGGCTGCCAGGCTGATCTCGGCCTTGCCGACCTCTCCCTGGAGGCGGCTGCCCGGGCCGGCGCCAGGACCCTGGTGATCGGCGTCGCCAACCGGGGCGGTGTGATCTCTGATGCCTGGGTCGAGGTGATGCTGGATGCCCTGGATCTGGGTATGGATATCGCGGCCGGCCTGCACAACCGGCTGACCGAAATCCCGGCCCTGGCGGAGAAGGCGGCCCGGTTGGGACGCACCCTGTTCGATGTGCGCCATCCCAGGGTGCAGTTTCCGGTAGCGACCGGGGTGCGGCGCAGTGGCAAGCGGCTGCTGCCGGTGGGCACCGACTGCTCCTGTGGCAAGATGTACACCGCCCTGGCGATCGAGAGGGCGATGCGCCAGCGCGGCATGAATGCCGATTTCCGCGCCACGGGTCAGACCGGAATCCTGGTGGCCGGCGCCGGTGTGCCGGTGGATGCGGTGGTGGCGGACTTCATCTCCGGTGCGGTGGAGACCCTGGCACCGGAAAACGATCCCGATCACTGGGATATTATCGAGGGACAGGGTTCCCTGTTCCACGCCTCCTATGCCGGTGTCACCACCGGCCTGATTCACGGCGCCCAGCCGGACGCCCTGGTACTTTGCCACGAGCCGACCCGTACCCACATGCGCGGCCTGCCCGACTTTCCGCTGCCGGAACTGGGCGAGTGCATGGAGGCGAACCTGAGAACTGCCCGCCTGACCAATCCGGATGTCCGTTTCGTGGCTATCGCGGTGAACAGTTCCAAATTGTCACCGGAACAAGCGAAGGCCTACCTGGAGGAGACCGAGGCCCGCTATGGCCTGATCACGGTAGATCCGATGAGCCAGGGGGTGGAGCGGATCGTGGACGAGTTGGCGCGGTGGTAAGCCTCGACGTCAAGCGGGAGACCTGGCCGATACGCGGCAGCTTCAGGATCTCCCGTGGCAGCAAAATACGGGCCGAGGTGGTGACGGTGGAGTTGCGTTCGGGTGAGCACCGGGGGCGGGGCGAGTGCGTCCCCTACGCCCGCTACGGCGAGAGCTGCGATAGTGTGATGGAGCAGATCGGGGGATTGCAGGGTGACCTGACAAATGGCCTGGGCCGGGTGGAGCTGCAAAAGGTCCTGCCTCCCGGCGCCGCGCGCAATGCCCTGGATTGCGCATTCTGGGACCTGGAGGCGAAGCAGGCCGGCCGGCGTGCCTGGATACTGGCCGGTATAGCGGAGATGGCTCCCCAGGTGACGGCCTACACGCTTTCGCTGGATAGCCCGGAGAAGATGCAGCAGGCGGCGTTGGCGAATGCCCGGCGGCCGTTGCTGAAACTGAAGCTGTCCGGCGAGGGTGACCTGGAGCGGGTCGCGGCGGTCCGTTCCGGCGCACCCGATGCGCGCCTGATCGTGGATGCCAATGAGGGCTGGACAGCGGATCTCTACCAGGCTTTTGTCCCGGAGTTGCAGCGCCTTGGCGTGGAGATGATAGAACAACCCCTGCCGGCGGGCGCAGACGGGGTGCTGGCCCAGATGGCCCGTCCCGTCCCGGTCTGTGCCGACGAATCCTGCCACGACCGGGCGTCGCTGGCGACGCTGGTGGGCCGCTACGACATGGTCAACATCAAACTGGACAAGAGCGGGGGTCTGACCGAGGCGCTGGCGCTGCGCCAGGCCGCCGAGGCGGTGGGGTTGCGGATCATGGTCGGTTGCATGCTTGCCACCTCCCTGGCCATGGCGCCGGCTCTGCTGGTGGCCCAGGGGGTGGCGGTGGTGGACCTGGATGGACCGCTGTTGCTGGAGCGGGACCGTCCGAACGGGCTCCGTTTCGACCGGGGTATGAGCCATTCGCCCGAGCCAGCGCTGTGGGGCTGACAGGGTAGAACAGCAGCGAATGGATACGAATCAGGTTACTTGATTACTACTCAATCCACCCGGCTATGTTGGAATACTGTTCCAACCGCCAAGGACGCAAAGAAAAACAGCGATTTGTACTCTATCCGATACTTTGCTGCCGGGCTGGAACACAGGAATGGTAAAGGGTGAGTGGGAAAGAGGTGTACCGTCTATAGACCTGGGGTTGGAGGTGATGGAAAGTCATCCTATCTCTTTGCGAACTTTGTGGTCTTTGCGGTTGAATGGAAAACCTGGCTTCATGACTTTATTCGCGTTCATTTGCGTTCATTCGCGGCTACTATTTTTTTACCGGTGATTGGGCATGTCCGTTGATCGCGCATTTTTATTTCGAGTTGAGGAGAAGCAATGAGCCGAATCGTCTATGTCAATGGAGAGTACCTGCCGGAAGAGGAGGCCAAAATATCGGTGTTTGATCGTGGTTTCCTGTTTGCCGATGGAGTCTACGAGGTTACATCGGTACTGCAGGGCCGGCTGGTGGACAATGCCGGCCACCTGGCTCGTCTGCACCGTTCACTGTCGGAGCTGGAGATGGATGCCCCGGCGAGCGATGCCGGGATCGAGGCCATCCAGAATAGCCTGATCGAGCGCAACGGCGTGCAGGAGGGGTTGGTCTACCTGCAGGTGACCCGGGGTGCCGCTGACCGGGATTTCGCTTACCCCGAGGGGGTCAGGCCCTCCCTGGTGATGTTCACCCAGGTGAAAAATCTGCTGCAGAGTCCGCAGGCGGAGCGTGGCATCAGTGTGATCACCACCAGAGATATCCGCTGGAAGCGGCGCGACATCAAGACCGTCGGACTGCTGGCGCCGAGCATGGCGAAGATGATCGCCAAGCGGGCGGGTGCCGATGACGCCTGGCTGGTGGAATACGGCCAGGTGACCGAAGGGAGTTCCAACAACGCCTATATTGTGACCCGTAACGGCACCCTGGTGACCCGCCAACTGGGCAACGAGATCCTCGCCGGAATTACCCGCAAGGCGGTGCTGGAGCTGGCCCGGACCAGCGACCTGAAAATCGAGGAGCGAGCCTTCACCGTTCAGGAGGCGACGGATGCGGCCGAGGCCTTTATCACCTCCGCCACCACCTTCGTGATGCCGGTGGTGAGTATCGACGGCCAACCGGTGGGCGACGGCCGGCCCGGTCCCGTCACCCGGCGCCTAAGGGAACTCTACATCCGTACCGCGCTGCAGGAGATCGAACCTTAGGACGATGTGGTTCCCCGCCTGTGATCGCCACTGTCGGAATAGTACGGCGACAGATACGGCCTTTCCTGTTATCGGATGGGCCGGCCGGTCCGGCTTGCGCCAGCCGCTTGAACGGCAATTGATAACGGCAAATTATTCAATCGCGGTTGCACCCGATTTTCTGGACGGTCACTATCGATAACCACGGTGAAGAGAAGTTAACTGATCCCCTCTAGTTGGCTGCTTAATATCTCCTCATGTTCGATAAATCAGATGATCCCCTCCGGCCCCTGATCGGTATTTACGCTGGTGCCAACAACGGGCTTCTCCTTACGCATCTTCAGCTTGTCCTTCTTCATCGCCTCGAGTGAGGTGCAGGCATGGGGTTAAGGTTTTTCTGGCCTATCCTCTGATTCTTAATCAGCGATGGAAGATCAACTCTTATTCCGTGAATTTAAAAAATGCTCGCGTGCTGCATGTTGGCGTTCCTAAAAGCTAGGGAATATCTCCTGTAAATGCCGGTATGGTACGGGCAAATTGCCCTACATATTTAATTTCTTATCGATACAAAATTTTTTTTCATGAAGATTATCAATCGATTAGGTGCCTTTTAATAGTTGGTATGTAATCTGCATCAAGGCGGTTCACGCCTGAAAGATGGTGTGGAAAATAAACATTAGTCACATTAGTTGATTACAACATCAGGAGTTGAATCATGATTAATAAAGTACGACGAAGCCTTCTTAAGGCTTCTGCCAGTGGTACGGCAATAAGCGCCATGATGGCATGCGGACTCATAGTACCGAAAATCTCGCTTGGCAAGTCATTTTCCAATGCCTTTGGTTATCACTCTATGGACGAAGTGCTCAATGAGCTTTTTGAAACAACAAGCACCATACCCAGCGACGCTGTCACGATAGTGGCTCCCGACATTGCCGAAAATGGCACTGTCGTGCCGGTCACGGTTAGGACCAAATTACCGAACATTCAATCGATCACGATCATTGCTGAAAAAAATCCGTACCCGTTAGCTGCCAGTTTTGAGATGAGCAATAAAATGGCGGGCCACATAGCAACCCGTATAAAACTGGGAAAAACTCAGGATGTTTGGGCTGTCGTATATGCCGATGGAAAACTGTTTACCGCAAAAAAAGAGGTAAAAGTTACGGTCGGTGGTTGCGGTGGCTAGCATCCGGTCGACGTGTGTGGTGACAAGCAAGAGTTAATCGAATCAAGAGGAATAGATCGTGAGCAATACAATAAAAGTTCGCACAAATATCCAAGATGGATTAGCAGTCATACGATTGCTGATTAAACACCCAATGACGATTCAGAGACTTGACCCAAAAACGGGTAAGGAAATACCGGCACATTTTATCGACAAAATCAATATCGCAAAAAACGGAGAGTCTTTAATTAACGCCAACTGGGGACAAGGTGTTTCGAAAAATCCATATCTTTCGTTCACGCTTACTGAAGCAAAAAAAGGTGATCGTTTGTTGGTAAGTTGGCATGACAATAAGGGAGAGACGGACTCAACAGAGTTTGTTTTGTAAATCGTTGCTTAAGGTCACCAAGTCAAAAATAGAACCGATTAAATGTTAGGAGGAGTTATGAGGAGTTATCGAATCTTAGTATGCTTGTTAGTCTGTTCGTTAGTGCAAGTCACATCGAGTATGGCTGCCGAGATGACTACCAAGCACGAATATATGCCCGGCCGTGAAAAGGCGACACCCCATGTTTCCGGTGATAAGGAGTTTTCAAATACCTACCAGTACTGGAAAGATCCGGAATCGCTGAAAAAAGCGGTCGACGATGGTCTGATGTCGCATGAAATGAATTTCAAAGATTTTCGCTGGCTGGAAAAAAGCATGGAAGGCGATATGGTACTTGAAGAGGGTCTGGCCTACTTCAATCAGGAAAACGAGAGCGGTAAATCATGCGCATCGTGTCATGGAGAGGATGGCGCGGAGCTGAAAGGTGTCTATGCAACATTCCCAAAATATAATAAGCGCGTAAATCGTGTCCTGACTGGTCCTTCACAAATCGAGGTTTGTGCCAAAGAGCGGCTCCAGCGTGATGACTGGGGTCCGGATACCCGGCCCAATTCCCTGATTGCCTTCTATGTTGCGTCACTCGCGGATGGCGCTACCATCAATGTGGACACTTCCTCGGAGCCGATGGCCGCAGCGTATGAAAGGGGACGGGATCTTTATTTCAAACGCGTCGGCCAGTTTCACTACGCATGCTCCAGTTGTCACACGCCGCCGACCGCGGGTAATTATCTCCGGGGTCAGAGGCCAACCACTTTCTTTGGAGATGCAGCCCAGTACCCGATTTATCATTTCCCCTATCAGTTGGCGGGAGACGATTACTCTTATGTCTTTACCATGCAGCACCAGATTCGCAGTTGCCAACAGCTGTCCCGCATGTATCAAGGTAAAGAGGGCAGTGCCAGCATGACGGATATTGAGGTGTTCATTCGTGCATCCTCAAATGGATATCCGATGAGTATTCCAGTAGCTGAGTACAACATGAACACTGACTACCTTGAGCGCAATATCGATCAATAGACAACAGTATAAGCTATTGATCCCATTGCCTAGATTATGATCCTGCGCAATCGCTTTAAGGGGTTGTGCAAGACGAGTACTTCGGAGATTGAACAATGTCGAATAAAAGTTGTTTTCAATTATCAGCCATTAACCTGTTAATGCGGGGGGTGGCCATTGTTATGCTGCTGGGAATTGGCTTTGTCGCTACCGCTGCAGAAAACGAAAAACCCCAGTGGGTGCCGGGACAACCCTATCCCCCTGAACTGCTGGATCAGTATCCCTGCCACAGTTATGAACTGGAGTGCGGCCAGCTTCCGCCGCCCCCGATTGAAAAGGTGGAGTTTAACGAAGAGTTGAATGGCGATCCTGACCGTGGCGAAAAGATAGCCATTAACCTTCGTTGGGGAAACTGTATTGCCTGTCATAAGTTGCCTGGACATGAAACCGGTAGTGGAACCGTTGGGCCGAGTCTGGTCGATTATGCGGAGCGATCTCTCCCGTACAGCTACACATTTCAGCGCATCTGGGATCCGCGAGTAGTCAATCCCGATGCGCACATGCCGGTCTTTGGGCCAAACAGGATTCTTACAAAAAACGATATCGTTGACGTGATGACCTTCTTATACGCAACCAAGTAAGCCCTCCGTGTTTAGCGGCCTCATCCTCCTAGCCGACCCCCTCGGCATGAGGCCGCATTTTTCACACTGGTTTTACCACAATACAGTTGACACTCGTCATGCCGCTCTCTGGACACAGTACCTGCCGCCAGTTGTATTCGTAGTTTACCCCGTAGTATCGGGTGATGGGCTTATCTTGTGGAAGGCAGGTAGATTAGTAGGCATTGACACCTGAATCTGCTGCCATGATACTCAAGTTCCAGATTTTGAATGACGTGGTCAAAGTATTTGTCTGTTCTTCAACACTCTAGAATTATCAAAACGCTAATAACCCAATGAGCCATGTGCTGATGTCCACCCCCGAGCTACCACAAGAACGAGAATCGAAACCTGTTGTTTGGATCATTGATGATGAACCTGATGTCGCACAGGTCTTGGCGCGTGTTGTTAAGACATGTGGCGAATACAATGTAATTGTCCAGCCTGTGCCATTTGATTTATCACAAGCACTTCGTATGGATCCTCCGGATCTTGTTTTTATTGATCTTGTTATGCCGGATTTTGATGGATTCGATATAATTCGCAGAATCCACGAATTTGATAATGCAATTACTATCGTTGTTGTAAGTGCTCACTCGACTACTGACAATGCCGTGCACGCAGTCAAGTTAGGCGCATTCGATTTTTTACCAAAACCATTCGATCCAGATAATGTTCGGTTAATTCTGGCAAAAACCCAGAAGGAGTTTCAACAGCGATACAGTCATGCCGAATTGAAACGGCAAATATTGACTAATGACTCATATATGAAGGCCATAAAAGGTGGTTCTCAAAAGATCCGCGAACTGCGCGAATGGATTTTCAAAGTTCGTAATGTCAAGGCAAATGTCTTGATTTGCGGGGAAAGTGGAACCGGCAAGGAGTTAGTAACTCGCGCGATTCATGCGGGCAATGGAAAATTATTGGCTATTAACATGGCAGCAATACCAGATGAACTCGCTGACTCTGAATTGTTTGGCCATAAGATAGGCGCATTTACAGGAGCAACCACGGAGCGGCGGGGCTTGTTGTTGGACGTCAATGGTGGAACCCTTTTCCTGGATGAGGTGAATGCCATGTCCATGCAGCTGCAGGCCAAGTTACTGCGGGTTATAGAAGAAAGAAAAGTAAGGCCGGTAGGATCTAATCAGGAATATGATGTGGAGTTCCGGTTAATCAGCGCCACTAATGAGGATCTTGACGAGCTCGTCGAAAAAGGGCTGTTTAGACGGGATCTTTATCACCGACTTAAGGTTCTCAGTATTAAGCTTCCACCGCTAAGAGAAAGAGCAGAAGATATACCGCTTCTTGCGGAAGAATTTTTGCAATACTATGCCAGAGCCCATAAGCGATCGATAAGATGTTTTACCGCAGCAGCATTAAATCTACTCGTACAAAAAGAATGGCCTGGAAACGTTCGGGAGCTCGAAAATCTCGTTGAAGAAGCAGTAATTCTCATGTCAGCTGATGACTGCGAAATTAGTAAAGAACAACTTGAACCAACGACGACAGACTTGGAAGAAATACAAGATAACCCCTTTAATATATATACTGGCGAGTTTGTTACTCTAGCGAATATTGAGCGATTATATATCCGTAAAGTACTTGAATATGCGGAAGGTAACAAAGCGCTTGCAGCAAGAATATTGAAAATAGACTATAAAACGTTACTAAGAAAGTTGGCGGTTACAGGTGTGGGGGATTGACCGCACGGCAACTGATGAAATGGGAGAAGCGCGGCAAATGAATCGAAGAGAGATAATCAGATACTCATGCGCGTTGTTAGGTGCGTCCGGTCTTGGAGTTAGTGGGGCCTTTGCAGCGCAAAAAATATTGAATATATATAGCGAACAAAAGAGAGACGAAAAGATTGTACATTGTGGTGGTCCTGACAATGCTTCTTTCCAGTTTCTCCATACCAGTTTAAAGCGTGGCGAACTTAGCATTACGGGGACCAGATTGCTAAAAGATGGTTTTCTGGATGATTTGGCTACCCCTTATATGGAGGATAGTGGGCGACTACTGAAGGTGCTAGGTGGAGATTGCTCTAAAGGTATTCAGGCCGTACGTTTCAATCAAACTCACTTAGGTAGTTTGTGTTGTCCAGTCAAAGGCTCACCCGGTGAGGGGCTCGGGTGGCTTCCTGTTGCAGAAGACTTGAAAATTGTATTAACGCATCCATCAAATCCAGTGAGTTCATTGGACATAGGTGAATTACGGGCAATAGTCAGCGGCAAAATAAAGCGCTGGAGTGAAGTGGGTGGGGAAGATATACCAATTGCCTTGGTTGTCGATCGACATTGTCCGGACTTTATGGAGCCGGTACGACAAGTGCTTCTCAACGGTGATTCCTATCCCACAAAAAATGTACTTACAGCAAACAATGATCAAGACATGCTAAGGACGGTAGGGCGCTTTCGCTCGTCCATAGCGATAAATAGCTGGGTAATCGCTGCCCCTTTTGTTGAGCAGGGGATCTTAAAAGACTTGGCGGTCAATGGTATAAGAGCGCATTCAAATGGCGCCATTGCGGATGACTATCCGTTAACTGGGCCCTTTAATTTGATATTTAAGTATTGGGATCCTGTTGCAATGGGGCCATTCTTCGATTTTCTGTTTAGTCCCAGAGGTCGAGAGCTCATCCAAAGGAAATTGCGTCCAATAAACAAGGAGGAAGCGTTCAATATTGGATATCTACCTCGGATAAATAGCAGGCAGAGTTTATTATAGTACCGGTTTGAAATGGTATGGAAGATAGACTGTTATTTGTCCTCTCTTCGCATCAGTTATAACAATATCACCACCGTGTGCTTTGGCGATTGCTTGTGCGTTGGATAATCCTAAGCCGGTTCCTCCTCTTTTGCTCGATACAAAGGGGGTGAACACGGATTGGTTAATATTCTCAGGAAATCCAACCCCGTCATCGGTTATTGATATAAATACTGATTTATCATCAAACTTGCCGGAAGAAATCTCTATTTTGTTATTGCTGTTCGCCTGATAGGCGTTGTTGATCAGGTTATCCAGCATTTGTTCCAGTTGGTAAAGGTCGCCACTCATCATTAACCGGTCGCCGTTGTTATTAAAGTGGTAACAAAGATTACTTTTTCGGTGGTGGTAGTTTGTTAGATAGTTATCAAGGCATTGACCTAGTTCATATTGTTCGACTTTTAAATTAAGCGGACGCCCAAAACGCAATAGGTTGTCCACAATTCTGGAACAACGTGTCGCATGATGTACAATCATGTTGACATCGGAAACAAGCGTGGGGATATCTTTATGCTCATCACGCAATAGTATGGCTGTGTTTTTTATGACGGTAAGCGGGTTGTTTATATCATGTGCAACACTGGTGGCTACTTTGCCAATTGCAGATAACCTGTCTTTCTGTTCGATTTCCTTTTCCAGTACTCGTAATTTCATCATGTCATCTAACATGCTGTTGAAAGCACGAACCAGTTGAGCCACCTCTGCCTGCCCTTCAACTTTTACATACTTGACTTCTCCCCTCTCTAATTCTGGCGCAGCTTTAGATGCAACTAGCGTGAGTGCCTGGATCGGTCGCAATTGCTGTCTCAGAGAGAGTACAACAATACCGGATAGCAAGATGCTGCTAACAATTAGAGTAACACCCACTACCAGTTTTGTTTTTGCGAGAGCGATTGCGACAGGGTCGGGGACTTCTAATTGTAAGGATGTTTCTTGGCCATGTGATGAGTGTATGGGAATTTGTATTATATTGGTTTTTTCTGTGTTATCGGCATCGGAAACTATACCAAGCTGTGCATCCGGGCCTAATAATAAGGTGAGGTTGTCGGCTGGCCTGAGTATTCGTGCCATTTGAATTATCCCTATAACTTCATCCTCTTTCTTTAAGGGGCTATCAGTAACCAACCAAATTTCGTCGTTTATCCATATTATATTAGTATGGGCTTCGCGGATTAATGCCCTGGCAGCCTTCATGTAATCGTGTAGTTCTTCTGGCGCTGGTGGTTTGTTGCTTGCTGCAAGATTGCCGTTAAGATCCCAGGCAGTTACTAATTCGATCCCGAAAGTTTCACTGACACGTTTTAGATCAGCCTCGAGTGGTTCTTTACTTCCTTCTAGATAAAGATTATAGAGTGCGCTATGTCGGAGATCTGAATCAGTAGAAATGAGCTTGGCCAATTCCTCAAACCTCGCTATTTCTCTTTCCAGCAATCGCTGAATCCCACTTGCCTGATAATTTAATCGTTCTGCCGCAATCTCGCTGAATTGCAGCGACACAAATCTATCAATGCTCAGAAATATAGCACCGGATATTACGCTAATCACTACGATAAGAAATGCTACTATGCGGAATAGCCAGGATTTAGGGAGAATATTTAGAGCTTTTAGTGTTTTCATATGTGTCATATAAACAGTTCATAGGACTTAGGTAAAATGTGGTCCCGAATAGATAACTCTTTTTGCTAAATATACTACATTCAAAGTGTTCAATAGTATTATGAGAATGGATGAAACGCAGAGGTAATCCCCCCGAAAAATAGTGGCGTTATAAATTTGGGGATTACTCCACGGCTGACCTTTTTCGCTTTCCGATTCACGGGCAGTCTCCACCAGCCCGGTGTTCGGCCTGATCATCAGCGTGCCCGCGACTCTGGTCCATGTGGCCAATGGCTGGGGCATGCCGAACTTGCCGCCGCTGACCACGGGTTACGTCAACTGGACCAGTTTCGCTATTCTGGTCCCCATGGCCATGTGGAGTGCACAACAGGGTGTAAAGTTGGCCTACAAGCTCAATGTGCCCCATTTCAAGCGGGCCTTTGCACTGTTTCTCTGTCTGATCGGGCTGAAGATGTTACTGGGGTGATACGGGAATCAGGGGCAGGGAAGCCCCGGCTCCCCGCACCCGAATTGAACCACCTGCCGGGAGAGCCTACCGATTGCACTTGAGACTCTCGGGGTCTGGTGTAGATTCGATCGGGTTCCGGTTTGGGCGCGTCGGGTATCGACTATGATGGCTGGGTATTGGGAGTCCAGGGTTTTGCCTCACTCCGGAGGGTGTCGTTCCGACAGGCAGAGTTGGTGATTGGAGAGTGCCTCGATAATCCGGCAGTCCGCCACTTTGTTTCCGCTGCACCGGTCAATCATCCGCTTCAGCTCCTTTCTCATGCTCTGCAACCGCTTGATCCTGGATTCTACTTCCAGCAAGTGCCGGCGCGCGATCTGGTCTACAGTTTCACAGGAGTGGGAAGGATCGTCTGTCAGCGCCAGGATCTCTTTAATCCGGTCAAGCGAGAATCCCAGTTCACGGCTGTGGCGAATAAAACCCAGGCGATTCATGTGTGCCCGGTTATAGATGCGCTGATTGCCTGCGCTTCGTTCCGGTTCTGGTAGCAGGCCAATCTGTTCGTAATAACGAATGGTCTGCACCTTGCAGTTACCGATACGGGCCATCTGGCCGATAGAATAACGTTCAGCCACGGTGAAAAACCTCTTGAAGCTACAACGACTGTAGGTTGTAAGCTTAGCTCATGACACTCGAACTGGATACCCGGGAGAGCAGGAATGGCCGGCTGCAGTTGCGGTAACAATCTGGATTTCGACGGAATATCCGTGCCCTACAAGCGGATACTGTGGGTCATCATTGCCATCAATGCGCTGATGTTCCTGGTCGAGGTGGGGGGCAGTATGGCCGCAGACTCCATGGCGCTGCGGGCCGATGCGCTGGATTTTCTGGGTGACAGCCTGACCTACGGCATTACCCTCCTGGCGATTGGCCACCCGATACGCTGGCGCGCTTCCGCCGCCCTGTTCAAGGGCCTGACGCTGGCCCTTATGGGATTTTGGGTGCTGGGCTCGACGCTCTATCGGGTTTTTATTCTTGGTGTCCCCAATGAAACCATCATGGGTTCGATTGCCCTAATGGCCTTTGCGGCGAATGCAACCAGCGTGGTATTGCTCGTGCGCTACCGAAATGGTGACGCCAATGTGCGTTCGGTCTGGCTCTGCAGCCGCAATGACGCAATTGGAAATCTCGCCGTCATGGTTGCCGCCGGTGTCGTCTATTATACACAATCGCGCTGGCCGGACCTGCTGGTGGCTGCAGGCATGGCGTTACTGTTTCTGCACTCTTCGACCCTGATAATCCGCCAGGCAAGGCGTGAGCTTCGGGAGGATCGTGCCACCACCGACCAGTATGAGGGTTGTGCCGACCGGTGTGAACAAGACCCGCGAATCGCAAACCAAATGACCGGATCATCAAACCAGCGTTAACTGGATCACGATCCGTCACAATTCCTGTGAACTACTCTGGGCTGAAAAACTCATAAACCTATGAACCAAGCTACAGTGTATGATCAAACCAACTGGAAGTGGATTTTCCTGAGTTGGCTCCTGGCTACCGTTGCCATGCTGGGTAGTCTGTTTTTCAGCGAGGTCATGGATTTTGTACCCTGCGTACTCTGCTGGTACCAACGGATTTTCATGTATCCCCTGGTGGTGATTCTATTGTTGGGCATGTACCCCTATGATGAAAGCGTGATTCGTTACGCCTTGCCGCTGGCAGTCATTGGCTGGGGATTTGCCATATACCATTATCTTGTCTACTCCGGCTATATCCCCGAAGCACTGCAGCCCTGTGGCCAAGGGCCCTCCTGTGCAGACATAGATCTTGAACTGTTTGGTTTTATTACCATTCCGATGCTATCCATACTTGCCTTCAGCGCAATCATTCTTTTTCTATCCATTGCCAGATACAGGATCGAACGATGAAGAAACAATACCAGGTGCCCGTAGTAGTCATCCTGCTTCTGGCTGTTTTCGCATTTGCGGCTTACCGCTATGATGTGCAGAAGACGGCCGAGCTGAATGAGGCCGCCATGCAATATTCCAGCTTCCTCGAGCGCGACTACTCACCGACCAAAGGGAGGGCAAGTGCGAAAGTGACCATAGTCGAGTTTTTTGATCCTGCCTGTGAAACCTGCCGTGCCTTCCATCCCCTGGTTGAAGATCTTGTGGCATCCAACCAAGGTAAGGTGCGCGTTGTTCTGCGCTATGCACCTTTTCACCAGGGATCCGATTACGTGGTAAAGGCGCTTGAGGCGGCACGACTGCAGGGTAAGTACTGGCAAGCCCTGGAGGCTGTTTACGCCGCGCAACCTGTCTGGGCCTCACACGGTAACATAGATACCGGAAAAATCTGGCCGCCACTGGAGCGTGCGGGGGTCGATGTGACACTGGCACAGAAAGCGATGCACGGCGCCGAAATTGCTACCAGGCTTCAGCAGGATATGGCAGATGTGCAGGATCTTGAGGTCCGAAAGACCCCCGGGTTCTTTGTCAATGGAAAACCATTGATTAAGTTTGGCGCCGACGAACTCAAGGATCTGGTCGCCAAGGAGATTCTCGCGAATTACTTTTGAGTGCGGCTGGACGACGGACAACCCCTGCGGATCCGGTTCCGGATGGTGCCTCGAAATGCTGGTGCTGTCTCACCGGGACGGGCCAGGGTTGACCCGATGGCCAATGCAGGTGATACCCCATGTCGTCAGTTCGTGCATCGATTCCTTATTGTATGGAAAATTAACCCGATAGAAGATTCTTCTCAAATGGAATCATACGCTTCGATACGATGGAACCCTGCTGCTATTTGCGCGTCCTATTCTTTTGACTGTAAAGTCTCGACTACGCCAGTGTGTGATTGAATAGAAAAATAAATCATGCGTCCAGTTAATGTATCTATCGATGGGGCTGCACCGTCGAGCCATTTAACGTGACCGAATAATGCTTGTGATGCCCGCTGGGAAAAAGGCAAAATTATGAATATTAATGTCAAACTGGTTTCTGTAATTATCCTGATTCAGCTCGTAACCGCCTCCCTGGTATTTGTGGTCACCCGGGCCTATTACAGTGATCAATCGCCCGCCACCGCTGCTGTCCCGGCTACTGGCGGTGCGATGGAATCCAGCGCCATCGATCTCCGAAAAATGCCCACTCCCGACATGATGAAAAGCCTGCAGAAATCCCCTCCTGCTATCCAGTCGGATGATCCTGCAGAAATCGATCGGCAGGCAAACCAGTATTTCCAGGATAAGGACTATGACAATGCGGCCAGACTTTACAGGCGTGTTCTCGAGTTATCACCGGATAACGTCGGGACGCTCAATAACCTGGGGCTGACGCTTTACTATCTTGGGCGTTCCTCCGAGGCCCTGGAGATGTTGAGACGCGGCAGCGATCTGCAGCCGGAGTTTCAGCGGATATGGTTGACCCTCGGCTTTGTAGAGAGCGGTCTCGGAAATATCCCGGAGGCGAAGCAGGCGTTGCAGAACGCGATCGAGTTGGGGCCCGAGACGGACCCCGGGAAATCGGCCACCAAGATGCTGAGCAAGCTGCCCTGAGGCAGTAGCCATCGTTGGCTACTGAAATTCTGTCCCGGGGATGGATTGCCTGCAACCATAGACCTTTGGCTGTTCCACCTGGCTGCTGCTGTATCCGGAATCGGGTAGCTCAGCCGGATAGACTCACCGCCGGGAGCGGTTCCGGCAGCGATATAACACCCCGCTATTCCTGTTACAAACAGCCCGGCCGATCCCCTTTGGTGAGGGCGCCAGGTCGCGCGCGGGCCTACCTAAACGACATTGACCAGTCAGAAAAATTTCAGCACACCGGGGCGCTTCGACTTGTACTGGCTGAGCAGGCCGATCAATTCCGGATCATCCACCTGCGCGGCGATATCCGAGGCGTTGAGTCCGTTCAGGTTGCGGATGTTTTGATCGGCCCCAGCCTCCAGCAGCAGCTGGGCCACATCCCGGTGCGCACCGCTGATGGCCAGCATGAGCGCGCTGTCGCCATTTTTGTTATGCAAATTCATATTAACTTTGGCGGCAAGCAGTTGTTTAGTCGCCTCGCGGTGGCCGCGGCTGGCGGCCAGATGAAGGGGTGTGTTCCCACTCTCGGTGGTCATGTTCGAGTTAACGCCATGGGAAAGCAAGGCACTAATGATCGATGCATGGCCATTCAGGGCGGCACGTATCAGGGGTGTGTGCCCCTGGTTGTCGGCACTGTCAGGATTGGCCCGGTTTTTTAGCAGTTCCACTACCACGCTGCTGCTGCCGTGTTCCGCGGCTATCCAGAGAGGCGTGCGTTTGTCCGAATCGGCGATCTCCGTGTCGGCACCGTTTGATAACAGTTTTTTGGCCAATTCCACGTTATCTGCTTCAGCTGCCAGTATGAGTCCGGTTGTTCCTCCCTGATCAGCCCGGTTGGGATTGACCTGGTGTGCCAGTAGCAGGTCAATCATCTCGCCTGCATCGGATCGGATAGCCAGCAACAGCGGTATGCTGTTGCCCTGCTCTGATCCATCCGGATTTGCCCCGGCATCCAGGAGCGTGCGGGCAATTTCCGGAGTGGCCACCACAACGGCCAACTCAAGTGCGGTGGTTCCATTGGGCAGGGCCTGATTGACCGAGGCACCACGAGTCAATAGAAGTTGAACAATGTCAGCGTGGCCCGCCATCACGGCGCGGGTGAGTGCGCTCTGTCCGTCTGGCGCCCTCTCGTCTATCTTGGCTCCCTTGTGCAGGAGGGCTGTGACCAAGTCAAGGTTACCGCGCCAGGCAGAAATGACCAGGGATGGCCATTGGCTATACAGATTTTCCGAGGTTGTCTTGTCGGTCGACAGTCTGTTTATACGGCTGATTGATTCGGCCAGGCTATCCTGTTTGATGGCGGGGCTATTGGTTCTGGCGCCGTGTGCCTTGAGTAGTCTGGCGATCTGCTTGTGTTTCAGGCGTGTTGCCTGGTCAAGGGGGCTGGTGCTTGAGGTGGCGCTTTTATTGGCGTCGGCGCCACTGTTCAGTAACAGGGCTACAATTTCCGCATCCCCTTGGCGGATCGCATACAGCAGGGCCGAATTGCCGGATGAATCGGTCTGGTTTACGGGGGCGCCGGCATTGATCGCGACCTCCACTGCATTGAGTACTTTTGATTTCACCGCGTACAGCAGGGGAGAATTACCGTTGCTATCCGTGGCAGTGATCTTCGCATTATGCTCGAGCAGCAGCGCAGCGGTGTCTGCATGCCCGCGGCTCAAGGCGATCATCAATGGTGTTTGACCGGCACTGTTGGTGCTGTCGACAGGAATAGCCTGATCGAGTAGCGCCTTCACCTTCGGTTGGTCTCCCTTTCGGCTGGCGGCAAAAAGGGCGGTGATACCCGATTCGCCTTCGGCGGCTAAATAGTCTGCAGCGGGATTGGTCTTGATCCGCTCCAGTTTTTTTCGGGCGAGCGGATTGTCGTCCTCGGCGGCTTTTTCATACCAGTGATTGGCCATCTCCCGGTCCCGGGTGACGCCCCATCCGTAGTAATAAAACTCTCCAAGGTCGTACTCGGCCTTGGCATGACGCTGTTCTGCGGCTTTACTCAGCCACTCGAAAGCCTGTTGTAGATTTTTCTCCACGCCGAGGCCACCCCGGTATAGCGATGCCAGCCTGAACTGTGCTTCGGCATTCCCCTTTTCCGCCTCGGCAGTCAGGATCTGTACGGCGGACTCATAATCCTTCTGGCGTATAGCGTTCAGCGCGTCATCGATACCTTCATCAGACCAAGCCGGTTGTATGAAGGCCAGGCAGAGTACGAGAAGGCGCAGGAGATTGCCTGGATGCATGGTTTAGTTGGTTCCGTATTTTGTTTCCACGTTAATGCCAATCTGCTTCAGGAAGGGTGTTGGCAAGATGCCACCGGCGGAGATGATGACGGCATCATTTTTCAACTTCAGTAGTTGGCCATCCTGTTCTATTTCGATTTCCGATTTGCTAATGTTTTTGACATTGGAATTGAAAAGTATAGCTACTTTTTTCTCTTCCCCTGCGGCGCTGATACGCGTTCTGTTCTTTTTCTTGGCGCGACTGAAGGCGTCCGACCGGTAGGAGAGCGTGACGGTTGTTCCGGGTTGTTCACTGATAGCCAGCGCGGCTTCCAGCGCACTGTCCCCACCACCAACCACCGTCACATGTTTTCCCTTGTACTGTTCCGGATCGTCGAGCCGGTAGACGACCTTGGGAAGATCTTCCCCCGGAACGCCCAGTTTTCTCGGCGTTCCCCGGCGGCCAATGGCCAGCAGGAGGGCATGGGTAGTGTATTGGCTCTCATTGGAAACGACCTGATAACCGCTGGCCTGTTGGTCAAGTGCTGTGACCGATTCAACCCGCTCGCGGTAGTTAATATTGAGATCGGTATCTGTTTCGATCTTTTTCCAGAATTCCATCAACTCCTCTTTTGACGTCTCGCGAAAATGTACCTTGCCTACAATTGGCAATTCCGTTGGAGCCGTCATGACAATTTTCCCACGTGGAAAATGGGAGACTGTTCCGCCCAGGGATTCCTGTTCCAGAACCAGGTAGCGGAGATTGCTTTTCTTCGCCGCGAGGGAGGCGGCAATGCCGGCCGGGCCGGCACCGACGATGATCAGGTCGTAGTCTGTTTGTTGCTGGCCATTGATTTTTCTTTTAATGGATTCAACGGCCTGCTTACCCTGGGTGATGGCATTCTTGATCAACCCCATGCCGCCCAGCTCTCCAGCGATAAAAATGCCCGGCACGTTGGTTTCAAAGTTGGGCTGAAGATGCGGAATGTCGACGCCGCGTGTGGCAGTGCCAAAAACCAGCTCTATGGCGTTCATCGGGCACGCTTCCTTGCAACAGCCATGGCCGATGCAATGGGTGGGGTTGATCAATTGTGCCTTTCCCTTGATCAGTCCCAGTACCTGATTTTCCGGGCAGGCATGAACACAGGAGCCGCAACCGACACATTTATCTGCATTGATTAAGGGATGGAGAGAGGCCGGCTCGGTCAGCTTGTCTGCAATGGCGTCCTGTAAAACCGTTGTATTTTTGCGGTTATTTGTTGAGCGTCGCAGCAGGTAGTAAATGAGGCTGAAGGCCAGCGGCAGAAAATAAAGTGTAGTAATAGCAGTATTGTCCATCGTAGCAATCCTCGCTAGTTAAATTCCGGAAGAGACCTATTGATGGTAATGCTGTGATCATGTGGTCCTGATGTTTCAGTACGGCGTGAAGCGTAGCGGAAGTGGATGTCGTCAATAGTGAGTTGACTCACGCTATAGGTTAAATCACTCAATTATTTTGGAGAGACTGTGCGCTGTTTCATGTTTCTGAGGTGGGCGATAAACGACAATTGTTATCGTTTTAGATTGTACAGAATTTGTTCGTCACCCAAGGGCTTTAATACTGAGACGAATAAATCGCGTAAACCTATATTAATACAGTGTTTTATGTCTGCTATAGTTTTCAGTGATTTGGTATTTAGAGGGGGTAAGTCCTCGCCTTGATCGCTGTAGCAAAAAACACAATAAATCAACTGGGTAGGCAACTTTATGATGCAATCGAATCCAGCCAGTACAATGCAAGCAGGGGCGGAGTCCGCTGGAATAGGCGCACCGCATTTGTCCATGGGGCAAGTCGCACTGATTGCCCGCAGGCTCGGCACATACCTCTATACCGCTCTCCTGGGCTACATCATGTGGAATGCCTGGCAGGTGAGTGGAGAACGCTACATCGTTGCGGAACAGGGTGTAGGTTACTGGCTGGGAATTGCGACAGGCGTCGCTATGCTGCTCATGCTGGTATACCCCTGGCGCAAGCGGCGTCAGTTCCCGGTATGGCTGGGGGGGGTGAAGTTCTGGTTTCGCATGCACCTGGGGCTGGGCATTACTGTGCCTTGCGTGGTGCTCCTGCATTCAAACTTCAGCCTTGGTTCATTCAACAGTCAGGTCGCCCTCTATTGCATGATGCTGGTTGCTGCGAGTGGTCTGGTGGGTCGCTATTTCTATACCCAGCTTCACTATGGCTTTTCTGGCAAGCGAAAGGAGATACGCGATAGTGTTGAGAAGGTATTGAAACATGTGGATGGTTTACATGCGCTGATTCCGACGCCCAATTCGGGGGATTCCTGGGATTTATCGGAAGCCGAGAAGCTGAGGAAACTCGCCGCAAAAGATGAGTGGAAGTTGCGGGAACAGTTGCGACTGTTCGAGGAACAGCTCAAATCACAATTGTGTAGTGAACAATATCCACAGCTCAAGAAGGCGTATTCCCGGAAGCTTAGAAAAGTTCACAAGAGTATCGCCGCGGCCAGGGCGCTATTGTTATTTGAACGAATGTTCTCGCTTTGGCATGTCATCCATGTGCCATTTTTTATCATGCTGGTTGCTTCAGTGATTTTTCATGTCATTGCTGTTCATATGTATTGATACGAGAGATACATGAATCGACTCTTATCGAAGGGGGTACTGTTTTTTTTTCTGAGTCTGATGGCGGGGTCAGCTGTCGCAGCCGAGTTTGAAAAAATATTCATGCCGGGACCGGTGATTACCGGACACGAAGAGATCGAAGCCGAGTGCGAAAAGTGTCATGTGAATTTCGAGCAGGCGGGGCAAAAAGCGCTATGCCTTGATTGCCATGACAAGGTCGCAGGCGACCTGGAACAGAAGCAGGGATTTCATACAAAAAACAACCTGGCCAGTCAGAGTGAGTGCCGCGTCTGTCATACCGATCATATCGGCCGGGATGCGGATGTTCGAGGTTTGCATGAGGATCGGTTTAATCACCAGGATACAGACTTTGAGTTGCTGGGTGGACATCGCAAGGTGGTTTGCAAGGAGTGTCATCAACCAGAAACGGCTTACAGGGATACATCATCACTCTGCATCGATTGCCACAAAGAAGATGATGTCCACAAGGAATCACTGGGAAAAGAGTGTGAGACCTGTCATGTAAGCGATAACTGGACAAAGGTAGAATTTGACCATGAAAAGACAGAGTTTCCCTTGAAAGGAAAACACCAGGAGACTGGTTGTACGGCATGCCATATTGGCCAGGACTACAAGCAGGCTTCGATAATCTGTGCTGATTGCCATTCCCTTGATGATAAACACCATGGGACGCTGGGTAACGAGTGTGAAAAGTGCCACCAGGAAGAGGGATGGGATAAATCCGCTTTCTCGCACGACAAGGATACTGAATTCCCACTGCGCAAAGCACATCGGGAACTCAAATGCACCGCGTGTCATCCGCTGGACAGACCGGCGGATGACGTGGGTAAGACATGTGTGGCATGTCATAAGGAGTCGGATGCCCATAGTGGAAGCTATGGGCCAGAGTGCCAGGAATGCCATCGGGAAACCAAATGGGATGACATTACCTTTGACCATGATCTTAAAACAGAATTTAAGCTATTGGGTCGACACAAAGAGATTACTTGCATCGCCTGCCATCAATCCGGTATCAAGGAAGTGGAACTGAAAAAGGAGTGCATCGCTTGTCATGAAGGAGATGACCGGCATAAAGGTAAGCAGGGACAACAGTGCGAGCGCTGTCATGGACAGGAAAGTTGGACAGCTGAGACGATTTTTGATCATGGCCTTACCGATTTTCCGCTGATCGGATTGCACGAGGCGGTGAGTTGCAGTAGTTGTCATCTGGATGCCAATTATGAAGAGACGCCACAGGCGTGTGTGGATTGTCATTCGGCGGATGATGTGCACAAAGGCGCGTTTACGGATAACTGTACCGGCTGTCATAACCCGAATGGTTGGGGTTATTGGCAGTTCGATCATGACCAGGATACCGATTACCCATTAGAAGGCGCCCACGCCGGGATAGCCTGTGGTCTTTGTCATAAAGCCAGTATGGAAGAGCATAAAGAATCCAGGCAGTGTGTTGATTGCCACTCCATTGATGATGTGCATCAGGGCCAGTTGGGCAATCGATGTGAACGCTGCCATGTTCCTGAGTCCTTCGAGATTCAGATTATTAACAATGCAAGATAGCTGGCACCGAATTTGTCGGCAGCATCACCCGAGGTGATACGATTATGCAGTTTCTTGTTTTGGCAAATATGAGGCGCATCTGCACAACGCTGTTGTGTTTGGTTCTGATGGGGGGCTGGTGGACCGCCTTCGCACAGCAACAGGATCAAACTCCGTTCGACCACCTGCAGACAGGTTTTGATTTGGTGGGTGCGCATAAGGACTTGAGTTGCGAATCCTGCCATGCAGGTGGGATATTTGAAGGAACGCCTACAAGCTGTGTTTCTTGTCACGGTTCAGGCCGGATGGCAGCCACGGTTAAACCAGCCAACCATATCTTGTCGACCGACGACTGTACGAGCTGTCATGCGACAGAAGCTTGGAATCAATCGGTGGAAATGGACCACAGCGCAACCAGTGGCAGTTGTGTTCAGTGCCACAACAACACTATATCGGTAGGCAAGTCGGCTACGCACGTTGCGAGTAGCGATAATTGTGAGAATTGCCATACAACCAATAACTGGAATGCTGCACAGTTTGATCATTCCAACATCACCAGTGGTTGTTCACAGTGTCATAATGGCCAGATCGCCGGCGGTAAACCCTCAAACCATATACCTTCCGATACCAAGTGCGAAACCTGTCACGCGACCAATACCTGGCAGACAACGTTTGATCACTCAACTACCACTGACAGTTGCAATACTTGTCACAACGGCTCCAGCGCCACGGGCAAGGGCCCCAACCATATCGCCAGCAGCAACCAGTGCGAGGATTGCCACAACAGTACCAACAGTTGGGCCGATGCGGCATTCGATCACAGTGGCATCACCGACAACTGCAGCAGCTGTCACAATGGCACCCAGGCGACCGGCTTGTCGGCGGACCATATCGCCACCACGAACACCTGTGAGTCCTGTCATAGTCCGAGCGGTTGGACGCCGGTCGTGCGGGTGGATCACGCCGCCGTGCAGGGCACCTGTCTCAGCTGCCATAACGGCAATACCGCCACGGGCAAGGGCAGCAACCACATTGCCAGCAGCAACCAGTGCGAGGATTGCCACAGCACCAACAGCTGGAGCGGTGCGGTGTTCGATCACACCGGCATCACCGACAACTGCAGCAGCTGTCACGACGGCACCCAGGCGACCGGCTTGTCGGCTAACCATATCGCCACCACGAACACCTGTGAGTCCTGTCATAGTCCGAGCGGTTGGACGCCGGTTGTGCGGGTGGATCACGCCGCCGTGCAGGGCACCTGTCTCAGCTGCCATAACGGCAGCACCGCCACGGGCAAGGGCAGCAACCACATTGCCAGCAGCAACCAGTGCGAGGATTGCCACAGCACCAACAGCTGGAGCGGTGCGGTGTTCGATCACACCGGCATCACCGACAACTGCAGCAGCTGTCACGACGGCACCCAGGCGACCGGCTTGTCGGCTAACCATATCGCCACCACGAACACCTGTGAGTCCTGTCATAGTCCGAGCGGTTGGACGCCGGTTGTGCGGGTGGATCACGCCGCCGTGCAGGGCACCTGTCTCAGCTGCCATAACGGCAATACCGCCACGGGCAAGGGCAGCAACCACATTGCCAGCAGCAACCAGTGCGAGGATTGCCACAGCACCAACAGCTGGAGCGGTGCGGTGTTCGATCACACCGGCATCACCGACAACTGCAGCAGCTGTCACGATGGCACCCAGGCGACCGGCTTGTCGGCTAACCATATCGCCACCACGAACACCTGTGAGTCCTGTCATAGTCCGAGCGGTTGGACGCCGGTCGTGCGGGTGGATCACGCCGCCGTGCAGGGCACCTGTCTCAGCTGCCATAACGGCAGCACCGCCACGGGCAAGGGCAGCAACCACATTGCCAGCAGCAACCAGTGTGAGGATTGTCACAGCACCAACAGCTGGAGCGGGGCGGTGTTCGATCACTCCGGCATCACCGACAACTGCAGCAGCTGTCACGACGGCACCCAGGCGACCGGCTTGTCGGCTAACCATATCGCCACCACGAACACCTGTGAGTCCTGTCATAGTCCGAGCGGTTGGACGCCGGTTGTGCGGGTGGATCACGCAGCGGTACAGGGCACCTGTGTGAGTTGTCACAACAACTCCACAGCTCCCGGCAAGAATGTCAACCATATTACCAGCAGCAACCAGTGTGAGGATTGTCACAGCACCAACAGCTGGAGCGGGGCGGTGTTCGATCACTCCGGCATCACCGGCAACTGCAGCAGCTGTCATAATGGGGAGGCGGAAACCGGATTACCCTCGGTGCATATCGCCACCGACAACACTTGCGAGTCCTGCCACAGCACCAACAGCTGGACGCCGGTAACGCGGGTGGATCATGCCGCCGTACAGGGTACCTGCGCGAGCTGTCACAACGGCAGCACTGCCACGGGCAAGGGCAACAACCACATTGCCAGCAGCAACCAGTGCGAGGATTGCCACAGCACCAACAGCTGGACCGGAGCGGTGTTCGATCACTCCGGCGTGACCGGCAACTGCACCAGCTGTCACAACGGCACCCAGGCGACCGGCTTGTCGTCTAACCATATCGCCACCGACAACACTTGCGAGTCCTGCCACAGCACCAACAGCTGGACGCCGGTCGTGCGGGTGGATCATGCCGCCGTACAGGGTACCTGCGCGAGCTGTCACAACGGCAGCACCGCCACGGGCAAGGGCAACAACCACATTGCCAGCAGCAACCAGTGCGAGGATTGTCACAGCACCAACAGCTGGACCGGCGCGGTGTTCGATCACTCCGGCGTGACCGGCAACTGCACCAGCTGTCACAACGGCACCCAGGCGACCGGTTTACCCTCGGTACATATCGCCACCGACAACACTTGCGAGTCCTGTCACAGCACCAACAGCTGGACGCCGGTAACGCGGGTGGATCATGCCGCCGTACAGGGTACCTGCGCGAGCTGTCACAACGGCAGCACCGCCACGGGCAAGGGCAACAACCACATTGCCAGCAGCAACCAGTGTGATGACTGCCACAGCACCAACAGCTGGACCGGCGCGGTGTTCGATCACTCCGGCGTGACCGGCAACTGCAGCAGCTGTCATAACGGCGTGACGGCGACCGGCAAGACGGCCAACCATATCGCCACCGATAACAGCTGCGAGTCCTGCCATAACACCAACAGCTGGACGCCGGTCATCCGGGTGGATCATGCTTCGGTACAGGGTACCTGCGCGAGCTGTCACAACGGCACCACCGCCATGGGCAAGGGCAACAACCACATTGCCAGCAGCAACCAGTGTGATGACTGCCACAGCACCAACAGCTGGACCGGGGCGGTGTTTGATCACTCCGGCGTGACCGGCAACTGCAGCAGCTGTCATAACGGCGTGACGGCGACCGGCAAGACGGCCAACCATATCGCCACCGATAACAGCTGCGAGTCCTGCCATAACACCAACAGCTGGACGCCGGTCATCCGGGTGGATCATGCTTCGGTGCAGGGTACCTGCGCGAGCTGTCACAACGGCACCACCGCCATGGGCAAGACGGCCAACCATATTGCCAGCAGCAACCAGTGTGATGACTGCCACAGCACCAACAGCTGGACCGGGGCGGTGTTCGATCACTCCGGCGTGACCGGCAACTGCAGCAGCTGTCATAACGGCGTGACGGCGACCGGCAAGACGGCCAGCCATATCGCCACCGATAACAGCTGCGAGTCCTGCCATAACACCAACAGCTGGACGCCGGTCATTCGGGTGGATCATGCTTCGGTGCAGGGTACCTGCGCGAGCTGTCACAACGGCACCACCGCCATGGGCAAGACGGCCAACCATATTGCCAGCAGCAACCAGTGTGATGACTGCCACAGCACCAACAGCTGGACCGGGGCGGTGTTCGATCACTCCGGCGTGACCGGCAACTGCAGCAGCTGTCATAACGGCGTGACGGCGACCGGCAAGACGGCCAGCCATATCGCCACCGATAACAGCTGCGAGTCCTGCCATAACACCAACAGCTGGACGCCGGTCATTCGGGTGGATCATGCTTCGGTGCAGGGTACCTGCGCGAGCTGTCACAACGGCACCACCGCCACGGGCAAGACGGCCAACCATATTGCCAGCAGCAACCAGTGTGATGACTGCCACAGCACCAACAGCTGGACCGGGGCGGTGTTCGATCACTCCGGCGTGACCGGCAACTGCAGCAGCTGTCATAACGGCGTGACGGCGACCGGCAAGACGGCCAGCCATATCGCCACCGATAACAGCTGCGAGTCCTGCCATAACACCAACAGCTGGACGCCGGTCATTCGGGTGGATCATGCTTCGGTGCAGGGTACCTGCGCGAGCTGTCACAACGGCACCACCGCCATGGGTAAGAGTGCTAACCACTTACCTACCAATAATCTTTGTGATGATTGTCATACAACCAATAGCTGGACCGGGGCGGTGTTCGATCACTCCGGCGTGACCGGCAACTGCAGCAGTTGCCACAACGGGGTCACGGCGACCGGCAAGACGGCTAACCATGTTTCTACAAATGCCCAGTGTGATGACTGCCATAGTACCAATGCCTGGATACCTGCCAGTTTTGATCACAGTGCTGTAACGGGTTCATGCAATACTTGCCATAATGGAACCACCGCCACAGGCAAGCCGTCGAACCATTTTGTGACCAGTCTGCAATGCGATGAGTGCCACACCACGAACAGTTGGACGCCATCTAATTTCAGTCACAGTAGCGGAAGCTATCCGGGTGATCACCGGGGAAATCTGGCCTGTACTGAATGCCATAGGTCCAACAGTCAGACTGTTACCTGGAGTGCACCGGCCTATCAACCGGACTGTGCCGGTTGTCATGCCAACGATTACAAGTCAGGACCCCATAAGAAGTACGAAAATCCGGATACCAACTACACAGTCTCGGAGCTGAGGGATTGTTCTGGAAGCTGTCATACATATACAGATTCCAGCATGACTCAGATCAAGAAGAGCCGGAGTGGAGAGCACAGGGTCAACGCCGGCGACTTCTAGAATGTGACAAGATGATGAACAGCATCAGTGTGGTGGCGCTTATGTTGTTCATCATCCACGGGCGCGGTTGACTAGTGACCCCGGATAAAAACAGCTTCACAAGAAAATCAATAACTGCTATATAGTTAACTGCTTTAATTAAAGGAAAACCTGAAAGTTTTCTGTAAAGCTATACAATACTTGCGAGAAAGGAAACGCGATGGCCCTTTTTTTTGTATCCAATAAACGGGTGATACCTGTCGATGCTGCGTTTTTGGTGATTGCCATTCTGTTCTGTGGGGTGGCCTGGGCACAGGAGCCGTTGATCACTGATACAGAGCAGGTTGAACTCAGCCCGAAAGAGGCTGAGTTCCGGATACATTTTGCCGAACCGCTACAGTACATCAATCATACTCCAGAGACTCGCGGCAAGGATATTCAGATACAGCTTCGTCCCCTCCGTGGCTTGCCGGCGTTAGCCTCAGGATTTCTGGAACAACAGTCACTGGTTCCAGGCAGTTCGGAAGTTCGTCAAGTTGAATATGAACTGGACACGGCATCCGGGTTTGTCTCCATTCGGATTCGACTAAAAAATGTCTTGAATTTCCGTATTCAACCCAGTCGTGATTATCGTCAGATTATATTGTTCATCGAACAGCCGGCCACATCACGGGATGCGTCTGAGCCCGACCAGTCGGGTGTTGTTGCTCCGAGACGGGAAGCGGCTCCAGGGACTCCGGGCGAGCCTTCCGAAGCAGATAGCGGGGTGTCCGCTGAGCCCGCGGTGGGCGGCTATGTGGTCAACCTGCAATCTACAATAGATCCACCCAACCTGGCAGAAATACAGCTGGATGCCCCGTTCAGCAAGAATAATCTCTATATCACCGAGATTGAGCTTGATGGCAAACGCTGGCACCGGCTGCGCCTGGGTTTCTTTGACCGCTACGCTGATGCCGTCTCCGCGCGACAGGCGTTAATGGAGCGTTATCCCGGTGCGTGGGTTTCCCAGGCGACCGGAGCCGAGTTGGCGGGTGTCACCGGCCGTCCGGAGCCGGCACCTGCCATAAGTGCAAAAAAACCACGCCCCGAGGTGGAAGAGCAGCCGGCGGTGGAGTTATTACCTGCTATTCCCGAAACAGAGGTGGCGGAGATAATGGAGAGTGCCCGCCAGGCAATGGCGGGTAATGACTATTCACGGGCCATCCAACTCTATACCAAAGTGTTGCGCTATCCAGAGCATAAATACCGTGAGCAAGCGCAGGAGTTTCTGGGACTGGCGCGGGAACGGAACAAGCAGCTTGCCCATGCCAAACGCGAGTATGAGAAATACCTTGTTCTCTATCCCGAGGGGGAGGGTGCTGAACGGGTGCGACAGCGTCTGGCAGCGCTGGTTACGGCGCGGAAGGAGCCCCAGGTTGCCCTGAAGCCGGGCCGACGGGCGCAGCCCGAAGAGGGTGGTACCGAATGGCGCACCTACGGCAGTTTTTCGCAATTTTATCGTCGCGATGTTCTGGATATCGAACCGCTGGGTCCAAGGGATACCCAGAACAGGCTTTCCACGGATATCGATGTCAGCGCCAGGGGCCGCAGTGATGTACTGGATACAAGCATCCGCTTTACCGGCGGCTACCTCAAGGATTTCCTCGACGATGACCCGGATAGCTACTCACACGTCAGCTCTCTCTATGTTGATTTGAATCATAAGCCGACGGGGCTCTCCACTCGGTTGGGCCGTCAGACACGCAGTACCGGCGGGGTTTCCGGGCGATTCGATGGCGGGTTGTTCGGTTACCGTATGAGCGAGGATGTGAAATTCAACCTGGTTGCCGGTTACCCGGTGGATAGCTCTTCGGATGGACCAGATACCGACCGGAATTTCTGGGGGGCCAGTGTTGATCTTGGAACCTATGACAATGCGTGGGACTTCGTACTCTTTTATATAGATCAGGCCAATGAGGACTTGATTGGACGTCGGGCGGTAGGTGGAGAGTTCAGATACTTTACCGCAGAGCGTTCTCTTCTGGGCCTGGTGGACTATGACATCCATTATGAAAAGCTCAATACCTTCCTGCTGATAGGTAATCTGAATTTACCCGGGGGGCTTTCCCTGAATGCCCAGTTTGACTATCGGGCGAGTCCATTTTTAACAACACAGAACGCCCTTCAGGGGCAAGCCATCACTTCCTTGACTGCGCTACAGGCCAGCTTCACAGATGATGAGATCTATCAACTGGCAGAGGATCGTACTGCGGAGAGCACGTCACTGACCCTTGGTGCATCAAAGCCGTTAACTGATCAACTGCAACTGAGTGGCGATGTGACGCTGACTGAATTGAGCGATACACCGGCATCCGGGGGAGTTGCCGCGGTGCCAGGTACCGGTGTTGATAAATATTACAATCTGCAACTGATTGGCAATAATCTCCTTAAACCCGGAGATATCACCGTGGCCGGAGTGCGCTATTCAGATACCACCAACGTAAATACCACGACGCTTTCACTCAATACCCGTTATCCCATTACTAGGTTCTGGCGGGTCAATCCCCGTGTACGACTTGACTATAAAGACCGGGTCACCAACAACAGCACTGAATGGATATTCGTGCCCTCCCTCAGGATGGACTACCTCCTGCAGCGTAAATATTATTTCGAAGTCGAGGTGGGCGGAGAATATTCCGAGTTGGATGGCCCGGGCCTGTCGGACACCACTTCAACGTACTATTTTACCGCCGGTTATCGGATCGATTTTTAACCCCCCCTCACGACCGATTTGTAGGTCGGGTTGGCCGAAGGCGCAACCCGACAGGGCGTGCCACAGTTTCAAATCCTCGCGCCGTTTGCGTCGGATTACGCTGCGCTAATCCGACCTACGGCTTCTCCAGCCGGGTCGGGACGTATCACCCCAGAGGATGGGTTCCGCTTTCGCTCCAAATACTCCCCGCTAACCTGCATTCCGCCCGAACAAGGTCTAATTCTTCCACTAACCGCATGTTCCAACAACGTACATATCAGTAAAGCAATGCCAGGATCAACTACAGGCAACCCTACCATTTTTATAGGTATCCCCAGCTAATAAATACAGTCATACCCTACCAGTATTTGTGTCATATCCCATCAATACTTTCTTCCAACGACAAAAAGCGGTTGTGCATCGCTATGTTGTTTAACGGACCGCGTGGCCTGGTCAACCTGGCATTCAGGGCGACCCGCCGATTGCGCAATGTATCGGCAGTCACGTTCAGGCGGTTGGGATTCCAAAGATTGGGGTGCGACGATGAATGTACTGAAAAGATTCGGCATAGGGTCAAAATTGACGCTCATGCTACTCGTCATGACGACGACAACGGCCGCCCAGGCCGCTCAGTTCAACATGAGCGTGGTGGACGGAGACGGTAATCCGGTCAATGGCTTTCGCTGGATTCTCCAAGAGGACCACACTTACGCGGTGGATCCAAACGTCCCGGCGCCACTTGATCAGAGGCTCGCAGGAAACTTCCACGCCAGCCACCATCCCCTGGCCCAAAAACAGGGAGTTGCGGCTGGCCAGCCTTTGAACGGCAATACTGACGGAAATGCGGAGACCGTGTTTAATGTCCCGCCCGGTCGCTACTACCTGTCGGTGTTACCCTATACAGGTTACGCCATGAGCGGAGCCCCGGTCACCGTGGTGCCCAACAACCAGGACCCCAACAACTCCGTTGATGACGTGACCGTCATCGTGGAGCAGCACCCAATCCCCACCGCTCAGATCGCGGTGTACCTGTTCCATGACTGCTACCCGCTGAACGGCGCGCCGGACCTGCCGGAAGAGCAGCAGGGTTCCGACGCCTGCATACCTACCACGGTGGACTTCAGCCAGTTCAATATCGTGGTCGAGGAGCCCGCCGGTAAATACGGCATTCCCGGTGGCCCGCTGCTGCAGGACGCCTTTGGCAATCCGCTGGGTACCACCTACAATCCTGACGGCACCGTGCTGGCGCTGGGCGACGGCACACTGGCGCCGAATCCGGACGGCACCCTGCTGATCAAGAACCTGGCACCGGGTAAGTATGGCATCATCGTGACCCCGCCCGCCGGCTGGACCCAGACCTCCACCATAGAAGGTTCCCCGGTTATCGACGCTTGGGTCAAGGCCAACGAACCGCCCTTCTTCGCCGAATTTGGTCTACCGGGACCGCATGTATTTGTCGGTTTTACCCAGCAACGCAACACCCTCTCGGACGGCAACGCCCCGGCGACGGTCAGTGGCATGATCACCGACATGCACATGTCGCGGCCGCCCTCCACCGAGTTTTTCAGTGGCCGTCCCTTCCCCCAGTGTTGGGTCGCCATCAATGAAGGCGGCGCGGTACCGGGCATCAATCGTTACGCCATGCCCTGCAACGGCGACAGCTCCTTCTCCATCCCCAACGTGCCGCCGGGTAGCTACGAGCTGAAGGTGTTCGACACACCGCTTGACGTGGTGATTGCTACCCAGAACTTCACGGTCGACCCCGGTGGTACCTGTAACGGCGGTCAGTCCTGTGCGCTGGGTAACGTGCCAGTGTTCAACTGGTTCAGCCGCCTGACCACCTTCCTGTTCAACGACGCCGACCAGGACGGTTTCTGGGACGCGGGTGAGACCAATGTGGGTGCGGAGAGCGGCCCGGTCAATATTCGTTTCCGCGATGGCACCGTCTACCAGAGCTTCCCCACCGATTTTGATGGTGTGGCGCCCTTTGACGAGGTCTTCCCGTTCTTCAACTGGCTGGTGGCCGAGGTCGGTTTCACCAACAAGAAGGCAACCGGCGCCACCATTGTGGTGGATGCGGGTGGTCCGGTGAACAATAATCCGGCCATTTTCCCCGGCTTCCAGGAGCCGCCGGGCGTTGGCGAGCTGAATCCCCAGTCGCAGGCGGAAAACAGTAATCTGCCCTGGCGCACCGAGGCCGGCCCGGTCTTGACCCAGGCCTTCCAGGGCTTCCTGGGCCAGACCAGTGTCATTCATTTCGGCAAGGCCGAGTACCTCAACCTGGATTTCAGTGGCGTCCCTCTCGTTCCACCCAAGTATGTGGGTGAGAATGGCGGTATCTCGGGTGTCGTTCTCAATACCGTCACCCGGGCGGAGAACGACCCGCAGTACGCGGTCGCCGAGGAGTGGGAGCCGGGTGTGCCGCGAGTACAGGTCAACCTGTACGCCGATGGCGACATCGACTCGCCCGTCATTTTCCCGTTCGGTCCTTTCCCAGGTGGTATCGGTGACATCGACTGGAACGGTAACGACAGCTACGATGCCGATAACAACGTCATCGATGACATCGATGGTGACGGTCTGGTCACCCTGAGCGATGTGGACAACTACCCGCTCAACTGGGCGCCGGAGCACTGCGCCGTAGCGCCATGCGCCCCCGGGCCGGAGGATATCGACCGCAACAGCAACGGTCTCTTCGACATGGGTGACGCCATTGCCGTGACCTGGACCGACAGCTGGGACGACAGCCTGCCCGAGGACTGCCAGGGCGCTAACAATATGCCCGGCATCACCGATGACCGCTGTTATGACGGCATGCGCAACTGGAACCAGGTACGCCCCGGCGTGTTCGATGGTGGCTACGCCTTCAGCGAGTATGACCTGGCCCATCTGGATGCGCTGGGTGGGAATGCCGCAGCGGCCGCTAATAAAATCAGGGCCTTTTATGACTACGTGACAGTTGGTACGTTTGGTAGCCCGCCGGTTGCACCTGAAGTCGCTGCTACCCTGCAACTCGGTCTGCTGCCGTCCGACTACATCGTCGAGGCAACCACGCCGGTCGGCTACAAGACCCTGCGTGAGCATCACAAGAACGTGGACTTCGGTGACGAGTACCAGCCGGCGCCCGCGGCCCTGCCGCCGGCCTGTGTCGGTCCGGCACAGGTTGTTCCTGATCTGTTCGCTATCTCCACCAAGGACGGCAGTGGTGATCCTGCGCAGATCGTACCCGGTATCAGCTTGGCAGACGCCGCTGCGCCCTTTGCTGGCCAGCTACGTCCGGTCTGTAACCAGAAGAAAGTACCCCTCTCGGGCGCTCAAAACGCGGCCGCAGACTTCTTCCTGGTTACCGACACGCCGATAGCAGCCAATGTCACCGGCATGATCCTCAACGATCTGGCCAACGAGTTCAATCCCAACAGCCCGAATTTCAGCGAGAAGTACGCTCCGCCGCTGGTACCGGTCGGTTTCTACGACTGGAACGGCAAGCCGGTGAATCGTGTCTACTCGGACGAGTTCGGCCGCTACAATGTGTTGCTGCCCTCGACCTGGACAGCCAACCTGCCGCAGCCGTCGGGCATGTCTCCGAACATGCTGGTGGCCTGCATGAATGATGCCGGGCCGATTCCTGATCCGCTCAATCCGGGTGAGATGATCGTGGATCCGTTCTTCAACCCGGCCTTCAGTCAGTTCTGTTACACCTTCCAGTACATGCCGGGTTCCACCACCTATCTGGATACACCGGTAGTGGCGATCGCCTCCTTTACCAACCCGGTGAGCTTCCCGGTGGACTGCGCTGTACCGCAACGGACGCCGATGATCCGCGACGTGCGCAACAATACCCGCAACATCGGTCCATTCGTTGTCGCAGGTGATGAGATTCGCGTCCGTTCCATGGGTAATGAGCAGGTCATTAATCCGGAGTGGGATGGGGTCGATCCGGCTACCCGCTTCATCACCCGCAACCGTAACTTCGGTGCCAACCCCGGCCCGGATGGCAAGCTGGAGTTGGTGGATGCAAATGGCGGCCGCATAGACATCACCCCGGGAGATGCGGCGTGGAGCGGCAATTCGATTACCGCGACTGTTCCTCCCGCTACCCCGGTTGGTGAGTACCAGGTGGTCGTGACCCGTGGCCAGGGTGTTCCCACACCCGTGGAGTCGGAAATCGGTGTCACCCTGACCGTGGGTGTACTGGTGGGCGGCGAACCCATGGGAGTACGCCCGAATGGCCAGAACTACGCGGTTATCAACGTGGCCAAAAATGGATCGGGTGATTTCAACACCATCCAGCTGGCCATTGACATGGCCATGCCCGGAGACCTGATCCTGGTGGCACCGGGTGAGTATGACGAGCTGGTCATTATGCACAAGCCGGTCAAGCTGCAGGGCTGGGGTGCCGGTGCGGTAACGATCAACGCCCGCCAGGTACCGACCGAGAAGATCTCGGCCTGGCGTGCGAAGATCGATGAACTGCTGGATGGTAACCCGGCCAACGGCGAGATCAGCCTGTTGCCCGGCCAGCAGGCCAATGCCACCGGTATATTCCAGGCACTGGGTGCGCCGGCCTTCCCGACCGAGGAGGGGGCGGGCATCTTCGTGGCCGGCCTGGCCAGCGGTGCGGATCGCTTTGGTCACCCGCGCAACCGTGGTGCACGTATCGACGGCTTCAGTATTGCCGGTGCAAGCCAGGGCGGTGGCATTGTGGTCAACGGCTATGCCCAGTTCCTGAATATCGGCAACAACCACCTGACCGCCAATGCCGGATTCTATGGTGGCGGTATCCGGGTGGGTCATCCGGAACTGGCAGTCGAGGATGACAACGGTGGTCTCATTTATGCCGATGCCGTGAATGACCAGATCCGCATCCACCATAACCAGGTGATCAAGAACGGCCTGATTGGTGAATCCACCAGTGCCGGTGGCGGCGGTATCTCGCTCTACACCGGTGCCGATGCCTACCGTGTTCAGGAGAACCGGGTCTGCGGTAACTTCTCCGCAGCCCAGGGTGGCGGTATCGCCCATATCGGTCGCTCCAATGGTGGTCGGATCGAGCACAACAAGGTGCTGTTCAACGAGTCCTTCAGCCAGGCCTTCACCGTTAACGGCGGCGGCCTCTATGTCGGTGGTCAGCCGGCACTGCAGCCGACCAACGGTCTCCTGCTGTCGGAGGGCACCGGTAACGTGGTGGTCAACGCCAACCTCATCAACGGCAACAATGCCGGGGCTGGCGACGGCGGTGGTATCGCCATTGTCAACGCCAACGGCATCGACGTGGCCAACAACCTGGGTAGCAACAACCAGTGGTACGACGTCAGCGTGTTCAACAACATGATCACCAACAACGTCTCGGGCCTGGCGGGAGCCATCGCCATTCAGGACTCCCTGGAGGTGCACGTGCAGAACAACACGGTCGCGCACAATGACTCCACGGCGACCGCGTCTCAGGCCTTCACGCCGGGCTTCCCCAACCAGTCCACGGCACTACCGGCCGGTATCGTATCGCGCTTCCATACGCCCGATATGGCGACCCTGTTGACCGGGGCGACTATTCCGGCCAATGGCGGACGGGTGGATGAGTATCTCACCTTCTCCGATGCCAATCTCAACAACAACATCATCTTCGGTAACCGGTCGTTCTACTGGCTGAATTACGACGATCCGAACACGGTGATTATTGAGACGGGTCTGTTCCCCGCGGACTGCACCACGCCTACGACGGGCTGCACGCTCGATCCGATCGCGGCCAGTGACGACCTGGCGGTCCTCGACGGCACGGTGGACAGCGGAGAGGTGATGTTCTCCCGCTTCAGTCTGCTTACCGACAACGCCGACAACGTGGCCGAGTACACCGGTGGGGGTAGCGTGTTTACCCTGGATCCGGCCTTCGTCAACCCGGTCTACAACGAGGGCAAGGAGAGCCTGGATCTGCCCGAGTTCACCGTGCTGCAGACGGCTGGCGCCTTCGACGAGGGTGGCAACTTCATCCAGGTCGCCTTTGGTCCACTGACCACGGTTGAGCTGGGCAGTGCGCCAAATGCCCGGGTGTTCTATGACTACCACATCACGACAGGTTCGCCTGCCAATGGTGCGGGTCAGAACGTCGGACTCGGTGGGTTACTGGGTGAGGACTTTGACGGTGATCCTCGCACCAATGGCAACACCAATGAAATCGGTGCTGACGAGCTGCCCTAGTAGAGACGGCGACAGCGCGCCCCTCCCGGAACCCGATGGGGGAGGGGCGCCAGGCAAGGTCTTATCGCACTCCCACAGGAGATATGACGATGCAAAGTAAATTGACAAGAAACGCCCTGGCGGCCGCCATCACGCTGTTGCTGCAGGGAGGAATGGGAACGGCACAGGCCGCGGTCAACGTGCAGTGTCCGGGTGATACCAACGGTGACGCGGTCCCCGAATCGGTCGTGCCTGGTCCCAACGGCGGTACGGTTAAGTGCAAGCACCTGGTGGCCGGTGACGGCTTCGCCCAGATGTCCGACGGCCACCCGGCCTACACCTTCGGTTTCGCCGACAAGACCGGTGTGGCACCGGCCGATGTGATCGCCGACGGTATTCTGGCCGCCCGCTGGCCGGGCAGCAAAATCGAGCTCGACCAGGGAGATGAGCTGTTTCTCTCCCTCACCAACGTCGGCACGGTGATGCGACCGGACCTGTTCGATCCGCACACCGTGCACTACCACGGCTTCCCCAACGCCGCCACGGTGTTCGACGGGGTGCCGGAGGTCTCCATCTCCATCAACATGGGTTCGACCCTGACCTACTACTACAACAATGTCGAGCCCGGTACCTATATCTACCACTGCCACGTGGAGGCGACCGAACACATGGAGATGGGCATGCTGGCCAATCTCTACGTACATCCCAAGCAGGATGAAACCGGTTACGGTGGAAATCCGAACACCGTAGCGGGTCGCAAGGGAGGTCCCGGTCCATGGGGCTATACCTACAATGACGGCGATGGTACCACCGCCTTTGACGTGGAGGCACCGATCCAGGTCTCCGGATTCGACGGCGAATTCCACGATGCCAGTATCCTGGTGCAGCCGCTGCCCTTCTCGACACTCGAGACCAACTACCCGCAGATCAACGGACGCGGTTATCCGGATACCATCAAGACCGTTGCCGTGGATCCACTCAATCCGGGCCCTGGCGAAATGGGTGCGCCCGTGGATGACGGCTTCCTGGGTGAGCCGGGAGCGGTGCTCAATAACGGCGAGGTCTCCCAGGACATGGGCTCGGCGATCAGCGTGAATGCAGGTCAGAAGCTGCTGCTGCGACTCTCCAATGTGAGTATCGACCGCTTCTTCACCCTTACTGCACACGGTCTGAAGATGCGCATCGTCGGTACCGGGGCACGCCAGATGCGTGGCATCACCGGCAAGAATATCTACAGAGACGTGGCCTCCGTGAACTTCGGGGGCGGGGAGACCCACGACGTCATTATCGATACCACTGGAGTTGCGCCCGGGACCTACTTCCTGACCGCCATGGAGTTCTACCAGATGAGCAACAAGACGCAACTCGACGGCGGTCTGATGACCGAGATTGTCGTCAACTGAGCCGGTGCCTGACCAGGAGAAACAAGCCATGAGAAATCGATTAAACCAATACGGGCGCCTGGCGGGGATCATCCTGCTGGGACTGGGGCTGCTGCCCTGGGGAGCCGCGCAGGCGGCCCACGGCCACGAAATCCGCGGGATCACCGGGCCGACATTCAATCTGTACGCGTCGCCCTTCAATATCAGCTTGCCGGAGGGGACCAGCCTCTATATGTGGGGCTTCGGTGATCTGAGCGCGGGTGGGAACGCCACCCATTCGGAGGGTAGTGGCTACTTCCTGCCCCAGTATCCTGGGCCCACCATGATCGTCACCGAGGGCCAGGCGGTAACCATAAACCTGACCAACTACGGAGTGCCTGATCCAATCTCCATCGTCATACCGGGGCACAATGTGTCGGCAACCGGTGGTCAAAGCGGCTTGGTGACCCGGCAATCCAATTTTGGTCAAACGGTCCAATACACCTTCACCGCCGGCAAACCCGGTACCTACGTCTACCACAGCCTGGATGGCGCCAACCCCGGGCTGCATACCGAGATGGGCCTGGTCGGTACCCTGATCGTGCGCCCCTCCGATGGCAGTCACAGCGCTTACGGCACCGGTACCGAGACGGAGTATGACCACGAGTACCTCTACCTGTTAACCGAGGCGGATCCGGAGGTCCATCAGCAGATGGAGCGCGGTCACTATGCGCACTTCACACAGAATGAGCGTTTCGCCACCATCTATTTTGTCAACGGGCGGGTCTATCCGGACCTGGTGCAGGGTGACTACAATCCGCTGTTCCCGCATCAGCCCTACCAGTCGCTCTCCATGTCCCATCCGGGTGACCGGGTACTGGTGCGCAACGCCAATGGGGGGCATGACAGCCACCCGTTCCACTACCACGGCGAGAACCACCGGTTTGTCGGTCGGGATGGCAACATGCTCACCTCGGACGGCCTGGTGGCCGACCTGGGCCGCTCCGACAACACCATTAACTCCGCGCCAAAACAGACTGTCGATGCGATCTGGACCTGGACCGGCAAGGATCTGGGTTGGGATATCTACGGTACCGGGCCGGGTTATGCACACAGCTGTACCGACTCCGGTGACGGTTTCGACGCGGTCACCCGCGAGTACTGCGCCGATCACGGCAAACCGATTCCGGTTGACCTGCCCGGCGTGGCCGAGTTGACCCTCGGTGGCTTCTGGAGCGGCAGCCCCTACATGGGTGATGTCGGTGATCTGCCTCCCGGTGAGGGTGGTTTGAACCCCAATGGCGGCTACTTCTTCGTCTGGCACTCCCATGCCGAGAAGGAGCTGACCACCTTCGATATCTTCCCTGGAGGCAGTCTGAGCGCGATGGTCGTGCTGCCCACCTACGTCACTATTGAATGAGGGAGGGCATAACAATGAAAAGGTTAAACAACATGAAGATGAAACTGACGCCCATCGCTGCGGCGATGGCGCTCTCCCTGGCATCAGGTTCCGCATTCGCGTTGCAGAATTACTACATCGCGGCGAAGCCCTACACGAAAATGATGCCTGACGGCTCCTCGGTTCCCATGTGGGGATACGTAGCGGATCCGAGTGGTACCTGCTACAACCAGGGGAGCAATGCTGCCCGCCTAACCTGTATTGGCAACCTGGGTACACCGACCATGCCTGGTCCGAGTCTCGAAGTGCCAGTTAACGAGGTCAATATCCAGATATTACTCTCCAACGGTCTACCGGAGCCGACCTCGCTCATTATACCGGGCCAGGAGATACCTTTTTCCGCCACCGCCGGTGGTCCGAATGGTCCGACCTGGAACGACGGAACTGTCGGACCGCGCACCAATGCCAACCAGCGTGTCCGCTCTTTCGGGCTTGAAGCGCCTGCCAACGGCGGCAGAAGGCAGTATATCTGGAACACAAACCGCGCGACCATCTTCACCGGTACCGGCACCTTCATGTACACCAGCGGCACCCATCCGCAGAAGCAGGTCTATATGGGTCTGGCCGGTCTGGTCACCAAGGATACCCCGGCAGGTGAGGCCTATCCCGGCGTCTCCTATGACAACGAGGTAACGCTGTTCTACAGCGACATCGACCCCGCCTTCAACGCGGCGGTCGCCGCCGGTACCCTGACCACCGCCATCGACCGCCATCCCACCTGGTACCTGGTCAATGGCGCACCTTACCAGACCGGGCTGGGCGATATCACCACCGGTACAAACGGGCCCCTGACCGCCGGTCAGACCACCCTGTTACGCCTGGCCAGTACCGCGACCGATACCCACGTGGCTGTAATGCAGGGGATGGATATGACCATCCATGCCGAGGATGGCCAGCAGTACAACTACCAGGACGGCAGCGGCAATCCCGTGGCGGCTACGCCGCGCAAGCAGTACTCGGCCATGCTGCCGCCCGCCAAGACCAAGGACGCCACCATCGTGGCCCCGGACTCCGGACGTTACGCGGTCTACGACGGCAACGGTTACATGACCAACCCTTCCGATCCGGCTAACGAAACCGTCGGCGATACGGTGGGCGGCATGTTGCGGTTCCTCAGCTTTAACGCGGGCAGCAACGGTGCACCCATTGCGGTGAATGATGCTGCCAGCGTGGTAAGCGGGTTCACCGCCAACATCGGTGTGCTCAGTAACGACTCCGATCCCGAGGGTGATCCGATCACCATCGCCGGGTTCGTCGGGCCGGGTCATGTGAATTGTATGACCGGAATTCCCGGTGGCACCTGTAGCTACGATGCAACCGGCATCCCTGACGGCATGGTAGAAATGTTCACCTACACCATCAGTGACGGGACCAGCACCAGTGCGCCTGCCACCGTGACGGTTACAGTCACGGCCAACCAGCCACCCATGGCGAACGCTGACGCGGCGGCAACCGATCAGAATGTAGCTGTGGCAATCAATGTGATTGCCAACGACACTGACCCAGAAGGACAGCCGTTGAGTGTAGGCAGCTTTGACGCAGTCAGCACGGGTGGCCAGGCTGTCTCCTGTGCGGGTACAAGCTGTACCTACACGCCGAGCGGTGGATACACGGGTACCGATACCTTCACCTACACAGCCACCGACGGGGTCAATCCCAGCAACTCGGCCACTGTGACCGTGACCGTGACGGCCCCCAACCTGGCGCCGACAGCCAATGATGATCCGTCGGAAACCACCGGTATCAACACCCAGTTGACCGGTATCGACGTGCTGGCAAACGACACGGACCCCGAGGGTGATCCGCTCTCAATCGCCACCTTTGATGCGAGCAGCACCCAGGGCGGCACCGTGGGTTGTGTCACCGGCGTGACAGGCGGCACCTGCACCTACACACCGCCGACCGGCTTCATCGGGACTGACACCTTTACCTACACTGCAACGGACGGTGTCAACAACAGTGGTTCGGCTACCGTGACAGTGGAGGTGACCGGCGCTGGTGTACCGGCACTCTACTTCTCGACGATTGGTGCCGGCGCAGTACCGGGAGTCTCCGGGCCCAATGACGACGGTGATATCTACACGGTGGACAGTGGCAATGTGTTCAGCCGGCTGTATGACGCCGTTACCGATCTGGGTCTGCCCAATAATGCCAACATCGATGGTATGAGTGTCAATGGCACGACGATCTACCTCTCCTTCGCCGCTGCCAACACCAACGTACCGACGCTGGGCGGGGTGCCGGATGAGGATGTGGTGGCATACAACACTACCACGGGTACCTGGAGCACCTACTTCGACGGTTCGCTCTGTGGCCTGGATGCCAGCAATGGTCGGGATATCGATGCGCTCTCCGTCTCCGGTGGAACGCTCTACTTCTCGACCCGCGGTGGAGGTAACGGTAACTCCGTGACCGGTGTGAGCGCGCCCTACGACGACGCCGATGTCTACACCTGGAGTGGCGGTGCGAGTTGTGGCCGGGCACTGGACGGCAGCGCCACAGGCTTGCCTGGCAATGCCGACATCGATGGCCTGACGGTTCAGGGTGGCACTTACTACATCTCCTTCGACCGCAATGCCGGGACCAATGTCCCAGGTATTGGCGTGGTCCAGGATGAGTCGGTAGTGACCTATAACGGCGCGAACTGGGCGATGTTCCGAACCAATACCGGGCTCAGCAGTACCGACAGCCAGGATGTGGACGCCATCCACGTACCCTAGGGTGAGAACGGGGTGGGGGCGCACTGCGCCCCCACCCCAGAAGGAGTTTTGAACCTGAGAATTACACCACCCCGGACCAATGGACGAGCAAACGACCCGGGGTGACCTGTACAGACAAGAGAGGATGGGGAGTCGATGGTTAAATTAAACCGGTGCAACAAGGTAGCAGCGCGAAGCGTCCTGGTCACTCTTTTCGCGGTAACGGGTTGGGCCAGTAATCCGGGCGCATTCGCGACAGAGGCGCAGACCGCGGGTGTAAGCGTGCCGGGACCGGCCAGCGCGGCCAAATCCGCATCGCCCGCCAAGCCACTGGACAGTCACACCCGGCAGATGCTGGAGCGTATCCACACCGCCATGATCGAGGCCGAGCAACGGCGCGTGGAGGCCGGGCGACCGGATCCGGCTGTGCCGCCCGAGCTGGCCGAACAGTGGGGTGTCCGGGTACTCAGCGTCACCTACACGGCAGATGGTTTTTGGCTCGATTTCCGCTTTCGCGTGATCGACCCCGACAAGGCGGCGCCCCTGTTCGATAGTCGCTTCAAGCCTTACATCGAATCGGAACAGAGCGGTGCCAAGTTTGCGGTACCTTCCGCCGCCAAGGTCGGTTCACTGCGCACTACCAATCGTGGTCATAACATCAAGGCGGGCAAGATCTACACCATCATGTTCGCCAACCCGGGTTTCCATCTGAAGCCCGGTCAGAAGGCAACCGTCGGCATCGGTGACTTCAAGGTTGAACACCTCACCGTGCGTGGTCAGCTTAGCCAGAAAATAGGACAAGCAGAATGAAGCGTCATTTATTAACCATTGCCGCTGCCGTGTCACTGGCCTGTTTTTCGCTACCGGCATCTGCCGGCAGCATTGACCCGACACTACAGGGGATCATGTCGTCGATCGACGCGCCCGACCGTTTGCCGGTAATTATCCGTTTCAAGGATACGGTGGACATCAAGACACTGCGCCGCGAGGCCCGTTTGTTGGCGAAGGCGATGCATCCGGATAATGCCAAGAAAGAGCGCAAGGCGCGTCGCCAACTGAAGCGCAAGATGCTGGTCACGGCGCTCAAGACCGCAGCGCGAAATTCCAGGCGTGAGGTCAGGCAGCTGCTCCGTAGCTATGGTGAGAAGCCCGCACTGAAACTGATTTGGGCGCGCAACATGGTGGTGGCCAACATACCGGCGGATCTGTTGGAGCCGGTAGCGGAGCTGCCGGGTGTCGAGAGCGTGACACTGGATATCACCTTGCAGGGTCCTGGTGATGGGACGCCGCCTGTCGCACCGACATTCTGGAATCTGCCGGCGACCGGCGTCGAGCCGATATGGGCCACCGGCAACACCGGCCAGGATGTAGTGGTGGCGTCGCTGGATACCGGTGTTGACGCAGCCCATCCGGACCTGGGTCCGAGATGGCGTGGTGGCGCCAACAGCTGGTTTGATCCGCATGGGCAGCACGCGACGCCAGCGGATCTGAATGGGCACGGTACCCAGGTGATGGGGCTGATTGTCGGGGGTGGGGCGCTTGGCTATCAGATCGGCATGGCGCCGGGAGCACAATGGATAGCCGCCAAGATTTTTGACAACAACAACCAATCGATCCTGAGCGCCATCCATGAAGCCTATCAGTGGATACTTGACCCGGATGGTGATGCGGCGACAGATGATGCCCCCGACATCGTCAACAACTCCTGGGTATTGCAGAGCACGATCAATCAGTGCAACCAGGAGTTTCAGCCCGATATCGCCCTGCTCAAGGAAGCTGAGATCGCGGTGGTGTTCTCGGCCGGTAACTATGGCCCCAACGCGGATACCAGCGTGAGCCCGGCTAACGATCCCGCTGCTGTGTCGGTAGGTGGGGTTGATCAACAACTGAATATCGATGTGCAGAGCAGTCGCGGCGCGGGAGCCTGTGACGGCGGTATCTACCCGCATCTGGTGGCGCCCGGCGACGGTGTCCTTACCGCTGATCGGGTTCCCATCTACTACAACGTGGTATCGGGGACCTCGTTTGCCGTCGCTCATCTGGCCGGCGCCATGGCGGTACTGAAAAGCGCATTTCCTGATGCCACGGTGAGTCAGCTCGAAACCTCGCTCATCGACACCAGCACGGACCTGGGAGCGGTTGGGCCGGATGATACCTTTGGCTACGGCATGCTGAACGTGGCGGCCGCCTACACCTGGTTAGAGGACACTCTCGGCACCGGGAGCAGCGACCCTGGGGCATTGGCATTCAGCGCCTCCGCCTACAGCGTGGATGAGAATGTCGCCACCCTCAACGTGACGGTGACCCGCTCGGGTGGCAGTGCCGGGGCGGTGTCGGTGGATTACGCCACTAGCGACGGTACCGCGATTGCGGGCCAGGACTACCAGGCCACCTCAGGTACGCTCGACTTTGCCGACGGCGAAACCAGCCAGAGCTTCAGCGTGGTGGTGTTGGATGACGCGCTCTACGAGGGCGATGAGAGCTTCTCCATCAGCCTGAGTAATCCGCAGGGTGGCGCCACCCTGGGCGCCCTGCAGAGCGCCCAGGCGGTTGTGCTGGATGATGATCCGGCGCCACAGCCGGGCACCCTGGCATTGGCCTCCGGTAGCTACAGCGTCTCCGAGGGGGGAGCCAGCATACAGTTCACGGTACAGCGCTCCGCCGGCAGCGACGGGGTGGTGACGGTCGACTACGCCACTGCCGACGGTTCTGCCACCGCCGGGTCGGACTACACCGCTTCTGCCGGCACCCTGACTCTGCTGGATGGCCAGGTCAGCGCCAGCTTCAGCGTCACGATCCTGGATGACAGCGAGTTCGAGGGCGATGAGGAGTTTGGCGTTACCCTGTCCGCTCCGGGCGGTGGGGCGACCTTGGGTACACCCGCCGGTGCCACGACCACGATCGTCGACAATGACCCGCCCCCCGGGCCGGTGGACAACGATGGTGATGGCTATGCCGTCGATGTCGATTGCAACGACGCCAACGCATCGATCTATCCCGGTGCACCGGAGACCAAGCATGACGGCATCGATCAGGACTGTAACGGCTACGACCTGACCATCGACGTGACACGCGCCCGGTTTGTCTCGGCCCAGAACAAGCTGGTGGTCTGGGCGACCAGTACCCTGGGTAACCAGGCAGGTCTGAGTATGACCATCGAGTTGGCCAGTGGCGGCAGCGTCACCAAACCGCTCAACTGGAGCGCCAAGAAAGGCCGCTGGCAGAAGACGCTCAAGAACTTTACCAGCACGTATGGAGCGATCCCTGTAGCGGTCAGCGTAACGGGCGTGGAGGGTAGCGAGAATAGTGCGGTGCAGCAGCGTTGACAACTGCCCCGTGGTTGAACTTTTGGTCAACAGAATGATGCCGCGACCCGATTCATCGGGCCGCGGCATCGATGCGGAAATGCCACCGCAATCACCGACTATCATTACAAGGGCATGAATACTCTGGAGGGAAGAAGATGAAAGGATTTAAGCATATGGGACGGTTAGGGAATACCGGCATAACAGCGGCCCTCTACCTGGCACTGGCGGCAGTGCCGGGTGTGGCGCTCAGCTGCGGCAATCTCAAGCCTGCCAGCAACCAGCAGCCGGTTAACATGACTGTCGCGATGAACCATGCAGATGGCATGGATCACAGCATGCACAATATGAGTGACAGCGCACCGGCCATGGATCACAGCATGCATAATATGGATCACAGCACACAAGGTCAGGCCATGCCAATGACCGGGGAGCATGCACAGCACCAGCAGATGATGCAACAACAGGGTTATGCGCGCTCCATGCACGACTACGCATTGTCGAATTTATCCCTGGTGGACATGAATGGTAATGCGACCACGCTGAAACAGGAACTGGACACCCCGATGCCGGTCCTGTTGAATTTCATTTACACCACCTGTACCTCGATATGTCCGGTTCTCAGCGCTACTTTTTCCCAAGTGCAAAAGGACATGGGCAGCGAGGTCCAGAACGTGCGCATGATCTCCATCACGATCGATCCCGAGCAGGATACCCCTGCGCAGCTGCGCAGCTACGCGGAGCGTTTCCATGCCGGGCCGCAGTGGCGCTTTCTGACTGGTGAACTGGATAACATCATTGCCGTGCAGAAGGTGTTCGATATCTATCGGGGCGCCAAGACCAACCATGAGCCGATCACACTGCTGCGCGCTTCCGGCGCCTCCGAGTGGGTGCGCGTCGAGGGTTTGGCCAGTGCAGCGGAGATTATGAAAGAGTTCAATTCGCTGGCCTCCACGACCCGATGAGGCCGGGTAAGTTGATCTCATCCATCACCGCCGTGGTGCTGTTGGCCGCGGCTTCGGCGATGGCGCCGGCGGCTAACCCGCCGCCGGCGCCTGCCGTCGATGCGACCGCACACCCGGCTGCGCCATCCATGGAGAGCCGGATTGAGGCGGGCCGGCGGATGTATCTCGAGGGAGTGCTTCCGTCCGGTGAAATGATCACCGCCCGGGTACGAAACGACGTGACCGTCGGCGGCGATTTTGCGATCTGCGGTACCTGTCACCGACGCAGTGGACTGGGTTCCAGCGAAGGCTCCCAGGTGATTCCCGCCATTGCCGGGGATAGGCTGTTCAATCCCCTGCGGCTGCCCACCCGCAACCTGCCCCTGGCACCTCAGCAACGCCCCGCCTATAACATGGAGACCCTGAAGCGGGCCATCCGCAGTGGTGTCGACGCCAATGGTGAACTGCTTGATCCGCTGATGCCTCGCTATGCACTGGACGACGACCAGATCGAGCTGTTGATCGACTACCTGAAAACTGTCTCGGTCGAGATATCCCCCGGGGTGGATGAGCGGGACATTCACTTCGCCACCATCATTGCCGGGCCGGTCGCCCCGGAAATTCGCAAGGCGTTGGTGGACGTGATGCAGGTGTACGTGGAACAAAAAAACAGCGAAACCCGCCACGAGAGCAAGCGGGCCCAAGACGCCCCCTGGCACAAGGAGTGGCTGTTCTCCCCTTATCGCAAGTGGGTGATGCATGTCTGGGAACTGACCGGTGCACCGGAGACCTGGCCCGCGCAGCTGGAGCGCTATTATCGCCAGCAACCTGTATTCGCGGTCCTCAGCGGCGTGGCCAACGGTCCCTGGCAGCCGGTTCACCGCTTCTGTGAACAGACCGAGTTGCCTTGTCTGTTTCCCACTACCGATCTGCCGGTGATTGCGGAACAGGATTTTTATCCGATCTATCTTTCCAAGGGTATGGCGCTGGAGGGTCAACTGGTCAATCGGCACCGGCTCGACGACGGGCAGGTCAACCGTCCCCTGGTCCAGGTCTACCGCGCCGACGATCAGCGGGCCAAAGCGGCGGCCGAGGCCATTCGACAGGAGCGCGGGGTGCGGACGGTTGTCTGGCATCCGGGGGAGGGACAACCCGGCACCGAGTTCTGGCGCCAGGTGCTGGACGAGGCTGAAGATGGCCATCTGACTCTCTGGTTGAGCCAGGCCGATGTGGATACCCTGTGGCCGGTGCTGGAGCAGAACGGCGGGCCGGATCGCATCTATCTCTCCAGCAGCCTGTATGGCGATAACACGGACGGGGTGCCACCGTCACTGCGTGACCGGCTGCTGTTTATCCATACCAACGAGTTGCCCAGTCGACTCTCCCGGCTGCTGTTGCGCTCCACCGGCTGGCTCCGGGTCAAGGGGATATACGTGCCGGAAGCGCGGCAGGTCCAGGCCAATGCTTACTTTGCCCTGAAGGTGGCGGGTGACGCCCTTACCCACATACGGGGCTATTTCTTCCGGGATTACTTTATCGAACGGATCGAGCATACCGTGGATAGCGTCCCCTACACCTCGGTCTACCCGCGTATCAGCCTCGCCCCGGGCCAGCGTTTTGCCGCCAAGGGCGGGTATATCGCCAAGCTCTCACCCGGTCCCAACCCGGCGCTGGTGGCGGTGACGGAGTGGATTACTCCCTGATGCCCAACAATGGTATGAGCCGTAGGCCTATTGCGGATTGTCCAGCGGGGTAGGCCGCTGTGCCACATCCCCGCACCATCTGCGTCGGATTACGCTGCGCTAATCCGACCTACGCCACTCTCACCCGGTCCCAACCCGGCGCTGGTGGCGGTGACGGAGTGGATTACTCCCTGATGCCCAACAATGGTATGAGCCGTAGGCCTATTGCGGATTGTCCAGCGGGGTAGGCCGCTGTGCCACATCCCCGCACTATCTGCGTCGGATTACGCTGCGCTAATCCGACCTACGCCACTGGTGGCGG